>JANQOR010000038.1 GCA_028285685.1 Cyclobacteriaceae bacterium
TAGCCTAAGTGATGTGCCAGTCAATTTAGACACCGACGCTACCGATGATTTCAGCGGTTCTTTCAATGATTTGGCAGATGTACCAATCAATCTTGACACCGATTCAACCGATGACTTTGACGGCTCATTTACCAGTTTAAGTAATGTTCCTGCCAATCTAGATACTGATGCCAGCGATGATTTCAGCGGTTCTTTCAATGACCTGGCAGATGTACCAGTCAATCTTGACACCGATTCGACCGACGACTTTGATGGCTCATTTACCAGCCTAAGTGACGTGCCAGTCAATTTAGACACTGATGCTAACGATGATTTCAGCGGTTCTTTTAATGACTTGGTAGATGTACCAATCAATCTTGACACAGATTCAACCGACGACTTTGATGGTTCATTCACCAGTTTGAGTAATGTGCCTGTTAATTTAGATACCGACGCTAGCGATGATTTCAGTGGTTCTTTTGATGATCTGGCAGATGTTCCGGGCAACCTTGACACCGATTCGACAGATGATTTTGATGGCTCTTTTAATAGTTTGAGCGATGTGCCTGTTAATTTAGATACCGATGCTACCGATGATTTCAGCGGTTCTTTTAATGACCTGTCGGATGTTCCAGTTAACCTGGATACCGATTCCACGGATGACTTTGATGGTTCATTTACTAGCTTGAGCGATGTGCCGGTTAATCTAGACACCGATGCTACCGATGATTTCAGTGGCTCCTTTGATGACCTGGCAGATGTTCCGGGCAACCTTGACACCGATTCGACAGATGATTTTGATGGCTCATTTAATAGTTTGAGTGATGTACCCGTTAATCTAGACATGGATGCTACCGATGATTTCAGTGGATCCTTTGATGATCTGGCAGATGTTCCCGGTAATCTTGACACAGACGCCACAGATGATTTCAGCGGAGACTACAATGATCTCACGAATCAGCCCACATTGATCTTTTCAACCTCAACCAATATCACGTCCAATGCTGGTGGAAACCTGACACTAGATAGTTTCGTATTTGGCAGTCCTTCGATGGACGATGATACAGACACCGACCATGACTCTAGAATGTTTTTTGAGAAAAGCACTGGCTCTTTCCGGGCAGGAACAGTCACAGATACTGAATGGGACTCTAGGGGTACAGGTTCAGTCGCTTTGGGGAACAACAACACAGCTAGTGGCAACTATTCGGCAATTGGAGGAGGAATCAACAACTCTGTCACTCAGCCATACACAACAATCGCTGGTGGATTAAATAACACGGCCTTCGAAAAAAGTTTCGTTGGCGGAGGTGAGCAAAACTACGCGGGCTTTGAAGCAGCAATTGTTGGGGGAGTTCAAAATACAGCGAGTGGAAGTAGTACTTTCATAGGAGGGGGAGATGAAAACTCTGCGACAGCTGGTCGAAGTATTGTAGTTGGGGGCTGGCAAAATGTAGCTTCTGGGGCCAATTCATTTATTGGCGGTGGCACCAACAACACTAGTGCAGGTCTTTGGTCTTCCATTCCCGGTGGAAGGGAATTGTTTGCCAACTCTTTTGGCGAAGTTGCTGTGGGGATCTATGGTACAAATGTTTCTGCGATGAGCTCAACATCGTACAATTCAGCTGATAGGCTTTTTGCAATCGGAAATGGCACAGGTACATCAGCCAGAAGCGACGCACTTGTAATGCTCAAGAATGGAAATACCACCTTGAAGGGAGAACTAACACTTACAAATGGTAGTAGTTCGTTCACATTACCAAATTCTGATGGAGCCAGCGGGCAAATATTGAGTACCGACGGAAGCGGCAATGTTGAGTGGATTAATCAAGCCCAACCAACTATTCTTGTAAGTACTTCTGACAACACCACGATTCCGGATAATCCTGGCAATTACTTTATTTCGCAGGATTTTGGGCCCAGCGGTAGTAACTCTGACATCGTGGTAACCTTGCCCACCAACGCAACAGCTGGCGATAGAATTACTGTTACCGCGAATTCTGTATTTACGAACGATGTATGGTTTCTCCTAAACGGTCATACGTTTAGAGGAAGCTCGGGAACAACAGGTGTTACCATAAATTCGGTCATGTATACGGTGTCTATCTGGAAGGGTACCCTGGATAATAACGATGCGAGCTTGACGCTCATGTTTGACGGGAACACCTGGATACCAATCAATGGAAGAATGATCGAGCAAGCCTAGTGGAGATGTGTGCGATCGACTTTCGTCGATCTCACACTTTAATTTCCCATTCCTAGTTGATTTTTATAGCAATAGGATTTGCGCATATCCAAAAGGGTGCTACATTTGCAAACCTTTTTGAACGCCGAAGCAAATTGCGAGGTGTTTTTTTATCACCCAGGCTTTTGCTGAGGTGATTTTTTAGTTGGGATCTTAGCTCAGTTGGTTCAGAGCACCTGCCTTACAAGCAGGGGGTCACTGGTTCGAATCCAGTAGGTCCCACGTCGATCAGAATCCATCTTGTGAATGCAGGGTGGATTTTTTGTTTCATGCCGACTGGTGATCAAACTATTTGAAACTCGAAGACCTAGTGGACTTGATACAATTGCAAAGTTGACGCGGACACGATTGAGTGAAGTTTGAAACTAAGCGGTAAATCGCAAAGGGGTAGGCAAAGACTGAAATTCACCTGTGATTTTGACAGCTTCACAATAATTTTAGGGTCATTTCTAACTGATTACCGTTTGCTTTACATCTATACTTTAGCATCAATGACATCAATTGACCTGTTTGAGATGAGAAGAATTAGTCCATTCGAGGTGCCTCAAGGATACTTCGAACAACTGTATGTGGAGATTATGGAAAGGACTGTGTCAACTCAAGTAACCACGCCAACGAAGGAGGAAAGCAAATTTCAGTCTAATAAGATCAATACAAAAAAATCAAATTGCTAGGCACATTGTCAGGGAGAGGAGTCGCGGGAATTCGAGACCATTAGGTCCCGAGGTCAACTAAAAAGATCGTCCTCTGGCGGCTGTCTTTTTTCTTTGTAGCCCCTTAGTTGCGTAATTCTGGTGAGTTTTATCTCCGCCTCGGATTTGTTAAATTTGAATAAAGCCGTCTCTTCAAAAATGGGGATCCGAAAGCTCATATTCATAATCTTTTTTACTTGTCTTGCATTTGAAGTTGCAAGTCAGATTCCTATTATGCCTGAGCAATTTCGAGTTAACCTTGGAGCTAAGGATATTCATCGGGACATGAGCTTCTACCAATTGCAATACCGAACTTCAACTGTTGATCTTAGGAAACTAAAACCGATGGTAAAGCAGGAAATTCCCGATTCGGTAGTGATTGTCCCTCCGGATCTTTCAAGCTTTGATCATGTAGTAGTTCTCGTGGGTCTAGTAGGCAACGATGCCTCAAATATGGTTTTATGGCTGGCCGGGAACTATAACTATCGAAATATTACTTTTTTTCTCGACTACGATCAGGACAGAAATTTTGTTAACGACGAGGGACCAGTTAGAATAAAGGCCGGTGCTGATCCAGTAGAAGTGATGTTGGCGCAAAACAATCAGAATAGAAAACTTTTGTTGACAGTTCCAGAGGTAGAGGTACGTAGAATAGAGAAATACAAAGTGCGGATAGCAAATCGATTTGCAGTTGGATTGTCAATGGGTGTCGGCACTGGAGATATTAACTACCAATATGATGACCTTGTGATTGGATACCCCACTAGCTATTTTGTGAAGATTACCGAAAAAAATCTAACAGCTACACTATCCTATGATACAAGGCTGTTCAACGTAGGAGTCAGCGCTTCTTTTCAAAATCACTATTACTTCACCACCCATCTTGATGTGGTCAAGGGAGAACCCTTTTATAGAAGACTGATTGATTTCATTTGGTTGTATGATGACAATACAGATCATCACGTCAATCTTGACGAACATTCCAATAATAGAGTTCAGTTGGGAGTATTTGGCTCCTTGAAGCTAAAAATCAGCCGAGCCATAGATATTCACACGACTTTCAGAACAGGATTGACCAGTTACTTCAATCCAACATACAATCGATTTGTTCATCAGGAAGATCAGATTTATCCACTAAGGACCAGCCCGTTTTATGAAGTGGGTGTCAGAGTGGAATTTACCACCGGCATTGAGAGAGCGGTTTTTGTGGAATTTGCCAGAAATGAGCAAAAATGGGAACCTGAGGGATTCCTGGCGGATACTCCTCATGAGAACTTTGAATCAAGTTCGGTGATGGCCAAATTAAATGTCGGATACAGGTTTACGCTTAAGTGATCCCGATTCTTCCCTAATTTCAATTTGTCCTCAGAACGACGCGTGTGTCAATGATTTCAATACAATCGAACTTATTTGTCAATTTTTGGTTTCAGATTCGAAACCTAAATTCAATGAAAACACATTACTTACTCCTCATCTTATTGATTTCTGCCTGTGGCTCCTCTGAAGAACCAAAAGGGAAAGTTTTTGTAACCAATGGTGTGGCTGTCGGAGGATATGATCCAGTCTCTTATTTCGTACAATCAGAGGCCATGCCAGGTGATGCATCTGTTACATCAACGGTTAACGGGATCACCTATCAATTTTCAAGTGCTGGTAACAAGGATCTATTCGATTCTGATCCGGAAAAGTATATCCCTGCATATGGAGGATGGTGCGCCTACGCTGTTGCTGAAAGCTCCACTAAGATGGAGCCGGATCCAACCATGTGGCAAATTCAGGATGGGAAACTTCTTCTTTTTTATGACGATTGGATGACTTCTCTGACAGGCAGTTTGAAGGAAGAGTGGAATACGGATCATGAGGGATACAAGAGAAGGGCGGACGATAACTGGGTAGTAGTGGGACAAGAATAAAGAACTCCAAAACTTAATTTTAAAAACCTTTCATTTGAAAGGTTTTTTTATTTCTTAGTGACACTTTTTATTGACTTTACAAGTGAACTTCCGGAACCTGCTACGAATCTGTATTCTTCCAAGTGTTTTATGCTTTTGTAGTTCCAAGGATCAGTTCGATATCCAGGGACACAGAGGTGCTCGTGGGTTGATGCCTGAAAATTCCATTCCGGGGTTTTTGAAAGCAATAGACCTAGGCGTCACAACCCTTGAAATGGATCTTTCTTTCACAGCAGATTCCATTTTGGTCTTAAGTCACGAGCCTTATTTCTCGTCAGAGATCTGTGAAGATACCGTTGGCAATAGAATCAGTGAAAGAAGTCGGGGAAATCTCTATCAGATGCGCTACGATGAAATTGTGAAGTATGATTGTGGCAGCCTTCCGCATCCTAGATTCCCGGATCAAATGAAGATTCAAGTTTTCAAACCTAGATTCACTGATGTACTGGACACCGTCGATTGGTACGTGACTGCAAACAGCATTTCACCAGTCCATTTCAATATTGAACTGAAGACCAGAGTTGAAACAGATCATGTCTTTCACCCAGCCATAGGTGTATTTTCCAATCTTGTTTTCGAAGAATTGGCAAGAAGAAAGATTCTGGACCGAGTGACTATTCAGTCATTTGATTTTCGCACATTACAATATTTTAAGAAGAAATATCCTGAAGTTGAGCTCGCGGTGCTGATAGAAAATGAGCTGCCGTGGAAGCACAACCTGGACTCCCTTGGCTTCATTCCCGATATATATTCCTGCTATTATCAGTTACTTTCGCGTGAAAGTATCGCAGAAATGCAAGCAGACAAGATCAGGGTAATACCCTGGACGGTGAATGAGACCGAAACAATGGTTGAGCTGATCGCCTGGGGAGTGGATGGAATTATTACCGACTACCCTGATCGATTGATAAACCTACTAAGCACAGATAAATGAGTAAAAAGTACGACGTATGCGCCATTGGCAACGCATTGGTTGATTATGAAATTGAAGTAACTGATGAATTTTTCGCAAAAAACAATGTGGAAAAAGGACTAATGACCTTGGTGGACAATGAAAAACAAAAAGAACTGGTGGCGCTAGCTGGAGATGGAATAAGGAAAAAGCAGGGTGGGGGTTCAGCTGCTAATACCATTTTTGGAGTAAGTGACTTTGGAGGAAGCGGCTTCTATACCTGCAAAGTGGCAAATGATGAGGACGGACATCTTTTTGTCAATGATTTGAATGAGTACGGAATCGATTCCAATCTTAACGCTTCGAACTTACTGGATGGAACCACAGGTAAGTGTCTTGTAATGATTACGCCAGACGCAGAAAGGACCATGAACACTTTTCTTGGAATTACCACCGATTTTTCGCCGCAAGAACTGAATGTCGAGGCGATCAGGGATTCCAATTACCTCTTCATGGAAGGATTCCTAGTTTCCTCCGAAACTGGATTGCAAGCGATGTTGGAAGCTAAAAAAATGGCAGAGGAGAGTAATGTGAAAGTAAGTCTTACATTTTCAGATCCATCTATGGTCAAGTACTTTGGCGATCAAATGCGCCAGGTAGTTGGAAATGGGGTCGACCTATTGTTTTGCAACATTCACGAAGGTGAGCTATTCACCGGCCTGGAAGGATTGGAGACTATAAAAGAAGAACTTAAAAAATATGCTAAGCAATTCGTAGTGACGCTAGGTGCTGAGGGTGCTGTGACATACGATGGAGAAACATTCTCGAAAATAGAACCGTTTCCAGTTAAAGCGGTGGACTCTACCGGAGCAGGTGACATGTTCGCCGGGGCATTTTTGTACGGAATAAACCACGGTCACTCGTTTGTCGAAGCTGGAAAACTTGCTAGCTTGGCTAGTTCAACAGTTGTTGGCAAATTTGGTCCAAGACTAAATGAAACTCACATAGCTGAAATCAAGAATCAACTGTCTCAATAAGACCTTTGATTTGACTGATTAAAAGTGAAACGTAACCCTTAAATCAATGAGAAAAATCTTTATTCTACTTTTTTCTATCTCCGTTCTGGCCACTCATGCCCAGGAAAGGAAGATAGAGTTTGAAGAGTATGACTTACAGAATGGGCTGCATGTCATATTGCACCAGGACAATTCCACACCAATCGTAGCTGTTTCATCAGCCTACCACGTTGGTTCTAAAGACGAAGAAGTTGGTAAAACCGGATTTGCGCATTTCTTTGAGCATGTGGCTTCCAGGAAATCGGTCAACATTCCAGTTGGAGGATTTACCGACTATGTGTCAGAAGCGGGAGGCACTCGAAATGCTACTACAAATTTTGATCGAACCTACTATTTTGAACTTCTTCCCTCAAATCAGTTAGAGTTAGGACTGTGGTTAGAGTCCGAGCGAATGTTCAACATGATTGTGGATACCGGAGTGGTGGAAACCCAACGCGAGGTTGTGAAGGAGGAAAGAAGGCTTCGAAACGACAATCAACCATATGGAACATTGATTGAAGAAATACTGGTCAGATCTTTTAAGGAACACAACTATAGGTGGCCCGTGATCGGTTCGATGGAAGATCTGGACAGGGCGACAGTTGCTGATTTTGAAGCCTTTAAAAACAAATTCTACGTCCCTAACAATGCAGTACTTTCAATTGCTGGCGACATCCAGATTGAGGAAACCAAGCGGTTGGTGGAGCTCTATTTTGGAGAATTTGACAAGGGCCCAGAGATAGTGCGACAGAATATAGTGGAGCCAAAGCAAAAAATGGAAGTAGTGGATACGGTTTATGATAACGTCCAACTTCCAGCCCTGGTAATGGCCTATCATATCCCTGCAATCGGAACGGATGATTATTATGCTATGAATATGCTGAACTTGATTTTAGCAAACGGTCAAAGCTCAAGGATGAATAAAAAGCTTGTTGATGAAACTCAATTAGCCGTTTTCGCCGGAGCTTTTGATTTAGCAAGTGAAGATCCGGGTATTTCAATTGCCTTCGGTGTAGCCAATGCGGGTGTAAGCCTCATAGAAGTAAGTGATGCCATGCAAGGCGAAATTGATCGGATTAAAAATGAAATAGTTCCTGAAAAAGAGTTTCAGAAAGTTCTAAATCAAGTAGAAAACAATTTTATAAGCGGAAATTCTTCAATGGCCGGAATTGCTGGATCATTGGCAAACTATTACCTGATCAGAGGGAATACGAATTTGATCAACACGGAACTTGAGAAATTTTTAGCTGTCACGCCACAGGATGTTCAGAACGTCGCCAAAAAGTATCTCGGTGATAATAACAGGGTGGTTCTGCACTGGTTACCTAAACCTCAATAACATTTAAGAAAATGAAAAAGCATTACACATTTATAGCGCTTTTGTTGATCTCCTTCGCAGCGCTATCACAAATAGATAGATCTAAGAAACCAGAGCCGGCACCTGCAAAAGAGATTAAGATAGGGGAATACGAGAAGTTTGAGCTCAAAAATGGGCTAAAAGTAATTGTGGTTGAAAACAATAAAATTCCTCGAGTAGCTTTCTCGCTCATTCTGGACAGAGATCCATTACTTGAAAAGGAAAAGGTGGGATACCTTTCAATGGTTGGACAATTGATGAGAAGTGGAACAACTAGTCGGACGAAAGCGCAACTTGACGAAGAAGTGGATTTCATTGGCGCAAATCTTTCAGCCTCTTCAACCTCAGTTTTTGGATCGTCCCTAACCAAACATCAGGATAAGTTGCTTGATCTCATGACGGATGTGCTGTACAATCCTTCATTCCCTGAGGAAGAGCTAGAGAAAATCAAGAAACAAACAATCTCTGGCATCAAGTCTAGCGAGGAAAATCCAAATGCAATCTCTTCAAATGTGAGGTCCAAACTCCTTTATGGTTCCGATCACCCATATGGGGAAATACAGCTGGAGGAGCACGTGGCAAATATTACTATGCAGGACATCAGGGACTACTACAATACGTATTTCCGTCCAAACATAGCTTACCTTGCAATTGTTGGGGACATCACTGCGAAGGATGCAAAGAAAATAGCCAAATCAAGATTCGGAAGTTGGGAGAGAGGCGAAGTACCAACTATAAATTATGACCAGCCAACAGCGCCTGAGGGCAACAAAGTTGCGGTGGTTAACAGATCCAACTCTGTTCAGACGGTGCTCAATATCAACTACCCAATTGATTTGAAGCCCGGATCTCCAGAGTTTATAAAAGCTCGTGTGATGAATCAGGTACTTGGTGGCAGCAGTGCTTCGAGGTTATTCATGAATATTAGGGAAGATAAAGGCTTTACCTACGGAGCTTATTCTTCAATTTCATCCGATGAGTTAGTAGGAAATTTTAACGCCAGTGCATCAGTTCGCACGGATGTGACAGACAGTTCAGTCGTTGAATTTCTCTATGAAATGACAAAAATTAGAAATGAAGATGTTGGAGACGATGAATTGCAAAAGGCGAAGAATGTGATCATCGGCAGCTTCGGTAGATCGCTGGAAAGACCCCAGACGATTGCATCTTTCGCCGTAAATCAGGAACGATATGACCTTGACGAAAACTACTATAACAACTATGTGAAGAACGTTCAGGGTGTATCGAAGAAAGATGTGAAAGAAATGGCCAATCGATACATTAAACCAGAAAACTCATTCATTGTGACCGTTGGAAAGTCGAGTGAGATGGCCGATAAAATGGGGAAATTCGGGGAGTTGAAGCACTACGACATTTATGGAAATGAAGTAGATCCGGCGTTAGCCAAGCTGCCGGAAGGCTTAACAGTTGAGAGCGTCTTTAACAAATACAAGGAGGCCGTCGGCGGTGAGGAAGCAATTTCCAAGTTTGAAAACGCCACACTAAATATGTCTGCAGAGATGATGGGGCAACAAATCGCCATGACGTTGATAATGGCCAAAGGCCGTAAATCCAAAATGACTCTCGCCATGGGCCCTATGGTAGCAATGTCTGCAATATCGAATGGAACGGATGCTTCGACTGCTCAAATGGGTAACAAAGTTCCGCTGAAGGATGAGCAGAAAGAAGAGCTTGCTTTTGCCAATGGACTTTTTACTGAATTTGAACTATCAGCAAGTGGCGCATCGACCAGGCTTGCTGGAGTAGAGCAGATCGGTGGAAAAGATGCCTATGGCGTTGACGTGACTTTGTCAAAGGGCAGTGCCTATACACTGTACTTTGATGCCGAATCCGGTTTGAAAGTCAGATTTAGCAAGGTGATCGAAACACCGCAAGGCTCATTTACCCAAACAGTCGATTATTTAGATTATAAAGAGGTCGATGGGCTCATGATTTTTCATAAGCTGATTCAGAAGGTTGGCCCGCAGAACATTGAAGCAAATGTGTCAGAGGTATTGATCAACCAGGAATTACCAGCAGATACATTTAAGGTGGAATAGAGAAATATAGTTCACCAAAATTTGCACAGAGGGCAAGGATTTTTCTATCTTTGCCCTCCGTTTTTCAGGACGAAAGAGAAAACAGATGAAAAGGACATTTCAACCTTCAGTAAGAAAAAAAACAAATAAGCACGGTTTTAGAAAAAGAATGGAAAGTGCGAATGGCCAGAGCGTGCTTGCTCGCAGAAGAGCCAAGGGCAGAAAGAGATTGACTGTCTCTGACGAGCTGCATAAGAAATAAGCTAACTTTCAGGCCCATGGGCCAGTCAAAATATGGTTTTTCCAAAGAGGAAAAGCTAACAGGAAAGAAAAAAATAGAGGGACTGTTTAGGAAAGGTTCCTCTTTTTATTTGGATGCCTTCCAGGTAAAGTACAAAGCCTCTGAAGAACCTTGTCACCAGGTTTTGATATCCGTCCCTAAAAAGACGTTCAAACGAGCAGTTGATAGAAACCTCCTTAAAAGAAGGATTAGGGAAGCTTACAGGTTAAACAAGGAATTGATTCTTAAACCAGAACGAAATGAATTCTTTTCCATCGCTTTCATTTATCTTTCAAAGAACATTTTGACCTTTAATGAAGTTCAAGACCAACTAATTAAGTGTCTTGAACGTTTGGATACTGTTGTAGAGAATAAGAAATAGACATGCGCAAGAAATTACTAATTGTCCCACTTTCATTGATCCTGCTAGTATCTGTAGCTGCAAAGTTTACAGATACCGACAGATATTTCGAGATTTTCAAAAACTTGGACATTTTCGCCACGCTCTTCAAGGAAGTAAATACCCACTACGTGGATGAGGTAAATCCCAGTACGCTCATCAAAAAGGGGATTGATGAGATGCTTGGGTCTCTGGATCCTTATACCAACTACATAGCGGCAGACGATATTGAAACCTACAGAATGATGACCACCGGAGAATATTCCGGTATCGGGGCGGTGGTTGAGCGAAGAAATGGGGTCCAAATGGTCATTATGCCGTATGAGGGATTTGCCGCGCATGAAGCGGGATTGAAGGCAGGCGATGAGATTCACAAAATTGGTGGAATCGCGTTGGAGGGGAAGTCCTCGGATGAGATTAGCTATTTGTTAAAAGGTCAGTCAAGATCTGACATTGTGCTGACTATCAAGCGATATGGACAAGAGGAGATGTTTGATGTGACGTTGAAGCGAGAAAAAATCGCAGTTGAAAGTGTTCCCTATGCAGGCATGGTTACAGATGATATTGGCTATGTGCGGTTGACAAACTTTACCCAAAATGTTGGTCGTCAGGTAGGTATTAAGACGTTGGATTTGTTAGAGGAGGGTGCAAAGGGAATCATTCTTGACTTGCGAGGAAACCCCGGCGGACTGTTACATGAAGCTGTAAACGTTTCAAACGTCTTCATAGAAAAGGATAGGAAAATCGTCGTACAAAAGGGGAAAGTAAGAGCAAATGACTGGACCTACAACTCACTCAACGATCCCGTTGACACGGACATTCCTCTTGTTGTTCTAACTGATAATGGAAGTGCATCAGCCTCAGAGATTGTTTCGGGTGTTGTCCAGGATTACGATCGAGGGGTCTTGGTAGGAAGAAAAACATACGGCAAAGGGTTGGTTCAAGTGGAACGGCCACTTTCTTACGATGCGGTAGTCAAGATCACTACAGCAAAATATTATACCCCCACAGGAAGGTGTATTCAAGCTATTGATTATAGCAGCAGAAATCCGGATGGAAGTGTGGGCAAAATCCCGGATTCTTTGAAAACAGAATTCAGAACTACAAATGGCAGACTCGTATATGATGGTGGTGGCATTGACCCCGATGTTGAAGTCGAAGATTTTGATTTTGCCCCTATTACCTATAGTCTTTTGAAAAAAGATCACATCTTTTTCTTTGCAACGGAATACTACTACAACAATCAGGGACGGGAAACGGAGGACCCGCGAAACCTGAGGCTTTCAGATGCTGAGTATGACGATTTCGTCAAATGGTTGGAGGGTAAAGATTTTGATTATACAACAGGTCTGGAGAAGAACATAGACAAATTGATCGAGACTGCTAAAGCCGAGAAAAAGTACGACAGACTCAAAGGCCAGCTTGATCAGCTCAAGAAAGCCTCGCTACATGATAAGGACCAGGATTTGATCACCTTCAAGGAAGAAATAAAGATGTTGTTGGAGCAGGAGATAGCCAGCAGGTTTTTTCTTCAGCGAGGTTTGATTGAATCCACATTTAACAAAGACCCTGATATTTTGGAGGCAGTAAATGTGTTGAGAGATGAGGAGCGATATGCTGAATTGCTGAACAGAAACTAGTTTGGCACTTATCTTAAGCATAGAGACATCCACAGATGTTTGCTCTGTTGCACTGCATGATTCAGGTCGTCTACTAAATAATCAAACCCACCAAGTTGAGAAATCTCACTCTTCACTGCTGCCAGGCATTGCAGGGGAGGTTTTGCAGGAGCAGGATCTTTCATTCGACGATCTTGAGGCGGTTGCAATTTCTGCTGGTCCGGGCTCATACACCGGCCTCCGGATTGGAACAACAACGGCTAAAGGCTTTTGCTTCGCCTCCAACATTCCTCTGATTTCGGTCGATACATTGGACATTTTGATAGCAGCTGTGTCTGGAAAATTTAAAGGAGAACACAACTTATGTCCGATGTTGGATGCTCGACGTATGGAAGTGTACACCAAACTGGTAGATCAAGAACTGAACGAGATTTGGCACCTCCAGGCAAGGATTCTTGATGAAGGTGCTTTTAGCGAAATAGATCAGCCAACCTACATTTTTGGTAACGGGATGCCGAAGTTCAAAGAGATATCAAAGCAAGACAATTTGATCTTTATAGATGAAATTGTTCCTGATGCAAAAAATATGGGAGAACTAGCCTGCACAAAATTTGAACAGTCGAAATTTGAAGATGTTGCGTATTTTGAGCCAAATTATTTGAAAGAATGGCGAACTACTACTCCAAAGAAGCAGTTACTGTAAAATGGAAGAAATAGTAAACAGGGTTTCCAAGAGCCCTCTAATCTCCATAGATCTTGATGAATTCGTTCATAAAGGTGAAAAATGCCTTTTTGATATCAAGGAGGTTCTGTTTCAAGGCTTGATTTTGAAGGAAAAAGATTTCCGGGATTTCATAAGGTCCAACAATTGGGTGGTATATGAAAACAAAAACGTTGGCCTCATTTGCTCAAGTGATGCAATCGTTCCGGTTTGGGCATACATGCTGCTTGCTTCTTCATTGAAAGACTTTGCGAACTTAGTTGTCTTTGGTGATGAAAATGAAGTCGAAAAAAACCTGATCGATCAAGCCGTTCAGAAGTGTATACAAAGTCAGGATCTTGAGAATGCAAAGGTGGTCATCAAGGGATGCGGTGCAGTTTCAAACAAAGAGTATGCATACACACAGGTCACAAATGCACTTCTTCCGAAAGTCTCCAGTCTAATGTATGGAGAACCCTGCAGTACAGTCCCGATCTTCAAAAAGAAGAAGTAATTTCGAGACAAATCGACACCAACTGTGGAACTAGAAAAACTTAAATATCCGGTAGGTAAATACCAGGTACCGGAAGTCATAGATCAAGCTGTGATCACGAAATGGATGGATACGCTTGAAGAATTACCGAAAGGCCTCCGTAAAATCGTTGAGAACCTTTCCTACGAGTGCCTGGATTGGGCATATCGCCCCAAGGGTTGGACGATTAAGCAAGTGGTTCATCACCTCGCAGACAGCCATATGAACTGCTTCTCGCGCTTTAAATTGATTATGACAGAAGAAAATCCGACCGTTCGTCCCTTTGATGAGGCCTCATGGGCAGATTTGCCCGACGCGAACAACCCGGAAGTTTCAACGTCTCTTACAATTTTGGAGGGACTCCACTCGCGAATGAATATCCTTCTACGTGATTTGATAGCAGATGATTGGAACCGCACCTTCTTCCATCCGGAATATGAAAAGAGTTTCACGTTAAGCTGGATGATAGGATTGTATGCATGGCATTCTACCCATCACTTGGCGCACATCAAGCAGGCAATCGATAAAGAAGGCGATTTCACCTGGGCAGACTAGTGCGATGGAGAATTCAACAAGGGAAGTCACCCTGAATTTATTTCAGGGTCTTCATTTTTGGAACTTCAGAAGATCCTGAAACAAGTTCAGGATGATTAACCGAGGCTAATCTTTTTGGAACTGACACAGTTTCAATGCTGAAATACGCTACAAAAAAAGCCCCGATCTCTCAGGGCTTCTCCTTAGTTCTTACTTGAAAGATCAATCTTTCTTCTTACCACCTTTTTTACCAGAACCTGCTATCGAGGTTCTCATATCGGTGTCGGCTTCAATGTTTTGAAACTTATAGTAATCCATAATTCCCAAATTTCCACCTCTGAAGGCTTCTGCTATTGCCTTGGGAACTTCGGCCTCCGCTAGAATTACTTTCGCGCGCGCCTCCTGTGCTTTAGCAACCATTTCCTGTTCTTCGGCAACAGCCATTGCTCTTCGCTCCTCTGCTTTTGCCTCTGCAACTTTCAAGTCTGCTGATGCCTGATCTGTTTGAAGTTTTGCTCCAATATTAGCGCCTACATCGACATCAGCAATATCAATGGAGAGAATTTCAAAGGCAGTTCCGGCATCTAGCCCTCTTTGAAGTACCAGTTTTGAGATCTTATCTGGATTTTCAAGAACTTCTTTATGTGTTCCTGCAGATCCAACAGAGGTGACAATACCCTCACCAACCCGTGCAAGAATAGTCTCCTCACCGGCTCCTCCAACTAGTTGCTGGATGTTTGCTCGAATTGTCACTCTTGCCTTGGCCACAAGCTGAATTCCATCCGCAGCTACTGCAGCAACAGAAGGTGTATTGATTACTTTAGGGTTTACTGAAATTTGTACCGCTTCAAACACGTCTCGTCCGGCCAAATCAATTGCAGTAGCCTGCTTAAAAGTTAGATTAATGTTTGCCTTATCAGCTGAGATGAGTGCCTTGATTACAAGTGGCACATTTCCACCTGCCAGATAGTGTGTTTCGAGCTCCTGGGTTTTTAACTGCCGCTTCGTTTCACCATCATCTTCTTGAATTGTCAGGCCTGCCTTTGTCGCGGTGATCAACGAGTTAACAACAATGGAAGGCGGAACTTTCCTGATTCGCATTAAAATGAGCTCAATCAGACTTACCCGAACGTTAGAAAATATTGCTGTAATCCACAGGTTAACAGGAACAAAGTATAAGAAAACAAAAAAGAGAATAATACCTCCAAACACAAGTAGGATAAGCATCATGCTACTGCCCATAGTTCTAATTTTTTATCGGTTGTACAAAAATTTTATTCGATTCTATTCGCGAGATCTCGACTTCAATGCTCTCATTTATATACCCTCCATTGGATCTGACCTCATATTCCTTTTCGTGATCCCTGAAGAGAGCCTTTCCAATTGGCTTGAGAGCAGAAATAGTTTTTCCTCTGTCGCCAATCTGGAGACCTTCAAGGTAATTTTCGTTGAATTTGCCTGTGTTGGTTTCCTTGAGAGATAAACGTTCCCATGATTTTCCTTTGAATGCGACCACCAAGGCCACCAGGCTAACAGCAACTGAAGAGATCAAAATAACTGTTCCGGTCCCTGCTCCGAAGTAATCGTACCCGAGGTAGATTCCATAGGCTCCAAAAATGACTCCCAATATTCCTACGATTGTAGTGCCTGGCACAAAAATGATCTCAACGATCAATAAGATGATACCAAACAAGATGAGGCCGATGACAGTGATCCAATCCAATGTCTGCAAATAGTTTAATAGCTAGTAAGCCCTGGCAAAGAGAACTCTTCCTGACGAAGGCTTACCTGTAAAGATACATTTTCCATCTTCTTTTTTCTGATCCAATGGAATGCATCTTATAGTGGCCTTGGTCTCTTCTTTTATTTTCTCTTCTGTTTCGTCAGTCCCATCCCAGTGCGCATATACAAATCCCTTTTCCACCAACTCCTTGAACTCCTCATATGAATCAGCTTCGTAAGTATTTTCACTTCTAAAGTTCAAGGCTTTTTCATAAATAGAAGTCTGCATTTCTTCCATCAGATCCGCGATGTAGCTAACGGCATCCCCAAGTTCAATTGTTGATTTTTCCTTGGTATCACGCCTTGCGATCTCAACTGTACCGTTCTCCAAATCCCTTGGTCCAATAGCAATTCTTGCGGGAACGCCCTTCAATTCATACTCAGCAAATTTCCAGCCCGGTTTTTGCGTATCTCGGTCATCATATTTTGAGGAAATGCCTCTGGCCTTCAAATCTGCGGTGAGACCACTAACTACTTCAGTGATTTTGGAAAACTCCTCCTCCGTTTTATATATAGGAACAATGACGACCTGTATTGGTGCAAGCTTTGGTGGAAGGACCAGGCCATCATCATCTGAATGGGCCATGATTAAGGCTCCCATCAACCGTGTGCTTACTCCCCATGAGGTACCCCAGACAAAATCCTCTTTACCATCTTTTGCAGCGAATTTCACGTCAAATGCTTTAGCAAAATTCTGTCCGAGGAAATGGGAAGTTCCAGCCTGAAGAGCTTTTCTGTCCTGCATAATCGCTTCAATGCAGTACGTATCTACAGCACCCGCAAATCGCTCGCTTGGAGTTTTTACTCCCTTTATCACCGGTACGGCCATAAAGTTTTCTACAAAATCAGCATAGACATTGAGCATTAGCTCTGTCTCCTCGACGGCTTCTTGCTTGGTGGCGTGTGCAGTGTGTCCCTCTTGCCAAAGGAATTCTGCCGTTCGCAGAAAAAGGCGTGTTCTCAACTCCCAACGAACAACATTTGCCCATTGATTTATCTTCAGAGGTAGGTCTCGATATGATTGAATCCAGTTTTTGTAGGAATCCCAAATCACGGTTTCTGAAGTGGGTCTAACAATAAGCTCTTCTTCAAGACGTGCATTTGGGTCAACAACCACGCCTTTTTTACTTTCGTCCGTCTTTAGCCGGTAATGCGTTACAACTGCACATTCCTTTGCAAAACCCTCAACGTGATCTGCCTCCCTGCTTAGAAATGACTTAGGGATGAAAAGCGGGAAATATGCATTCTCATGACCGGTATCCTTGAACATCTGATCCAGGGTCTGTTGCATTTTTTCCCATATGGCAAAACCATACGGTTTGATTACCATACACCCACGAACCTGTGAATTTTCAGCCAACCCGGCTTTTTTCACAAGCTCATTGTACCAAAGTGAATAGTCTTCAGAACGAGATGGAATTGCTTTAGCCATTTTTATCAGTCAATTTTTTCATCAAATACTCGCAATGCACTATTTCCTGAACTATCTTAAAGTAGGATTTTTTAAATAATACCACTCATTTTAGGTTTTGGTATAGTGTTTGCATTCATGCAGTTATATAATTCTAAAAGACGGCAAATATAAGTTCAGGCTTGTAACCGATCGTCCTTCAGAATGGTTTAATAACTAAAATCTGGTGATTATGAGAACTTACAGCAAACTCTTCATTTTAACAGCCCTGATCACAGCCACTTTTTTGACCCATGCTCAAGAATACGATGATATGTATTTCTCTAAGAAGGATCGAAAAAAACTAAAGCCTGTTGTCAAGGAAGAAGTTCAATCTGCATCAGAGAATTCGTCTTCATTTTTAAGCAGACAGATAGCGCAAAACAATGAACTAGCAGAAAACTATACCGCCAATGAAGTTAGCCAGGAAGCTATCGACAAGTACAAGAAATTGGATGAAGCACCTGATGCGAATCTGGTAGAAACGAATGCTAATTATTCTAATCCAGGGGAAACGTATCAGCAAGAATATTACGATGATGGATATGTAGAAGAACCTGTTGTAGTAAATAACTACTACTATAATGATCCATGGGCATATAATGCCACATGGCGAAGATTTCGCAATCCATGGAGATTCGGTTCGAGCTTTGGCCTTTCTTTTGGCTGGGGACTTGGGTGGAGAGCATCCTTTGGATGGGGATACGATCCTTTCTGGGATCCTTACTATGCAGGGTTTGGGTGGGGATGGAACAACCCGTGGACTGGAGGATTTGGTTGGGGTTGGAATGATCCCTGGTTTGGCGGGTTTGGTTGGAACAATTTCTGGTGCCCTCCTTATTATCGAGGGACATTTGCCAGAGGTTTCTATGGTGGCTACTACGGAGATAGATATTATAGGGGAGAAAGGATAGGCAGGAATGTTACAAGAGGACCTAGAAATTCACGTGGTGGGACGGTATCATCTTCCGGTCGAACTAGCAATGTTAGAAATGTCTCTGTCGCCAATTCAGTAAATGATACAAGAGACTATAGCTCAACTCAAGCCAGATACCTGGAGCAATCCAGAAGAAGTGCGAGAATCTCCAGTGCGAATGGACGGACTGTAACAAGTTCACGCAGAAGTGGCAATATCTCTGATGCAACAAGAAGTAATTCCAGCAGGAACGGGTCTTACACCAGGAGTTCCGATCGATCTAGCTCCACTAGAAACAGAGCAGGATCAGTGAGTTCATCACGTTCTTCCAGAAATAGTTCGGGAAGTATAAGATCTGCCTCATCGAGAAGTAGGAGCAGCTCAGGGTCAGTCCGTTCTAGCTCCGGAAGCAGAAGCAGCTCCGGATCAATCAGATCAGGTTCCAGGAGTCGAAGCAACTCGGGTTCATTCAGATCTTCTAGCCCATCTAGAAGCAGAGGCAGTTCAAGTTCATTCGGATCATCTAGTTCCTCGAGGAGTAGAAGTAGCTCAGGATCTTTTAGATCTTCCGGTTCTTCAAGAAGCTCAGGTTCCGTAAGATCATCTGGCTCCAGAGGTTCTTCAAGTAGATCATCCGGACGATCCAGTTCTAGATCAAGTCGATCAAGAGGCAACTAAAAAGGTCAAAATATCAAAACTCATGAAAAAGACACTCATACTTGGTTTAATATTACATTCCGTTATATCTAATGCCCAACAGGGACCATTTGGATATTACAAGGATGCACTGATATTTAGCCAAACAAATACCTTGTATGGAAGTACTGCAAGAATCCAGGGAATAGGGGGTGCCTCTGTTGCGTTGGGTGGTGATTTAAGCTCAATTTCATCTAACCCGGCAGGACTTGGCTTCTTTAATCGAAGTGTTTTTACGGTAACTCCATCATTAGATTTCATCACTTCAAAATCAGAGTTTACCATTCCTGATCAGGGCTTTTCCGGATCTGTTGAAGAGTCATTTAAGAATAACCTCAACTTCTCGAATATCGGAACGGTTGTCAACTTCACAAAAGGAGATTACACCAATGACAAGTTCAAAGGAGGATCTTTGGGAATTTCACTCAACCGACTTAATGGGTTTCATCTTGTCCGAAATTATGTAGGAGCGAATGACCATAACTCCATTCTGGACTCGTTCTTGGACAATGTCGGGCAGACTCAACCAGGCGATCTTGGTGGTTTTGAAGCCGGAGCTTACGATCAATATTTAATCAACCCGACATTTGATGCGGATGACAATATCAATGGCTATGACTCCTTCATTACTGGATTTCCAGTCCAGTCAGAGACCATAAAAGAGTCAGGGTCTCATTATCAGCTGAATATCGCCTGGGGAGGTAATTATGATGATCGACTTTATTTCGGGGGTGGAATGGGTATTCAGATACTGAACTACCAACTGCGAAGAAATTACCTGGAAAACCAGTTTGAGCCAGCACCATTTATTAATAGCATTTCAATTCTTGACGATCTTGAAGTAAGAGGTGCAGGAATCGATTTCAATTTCGGTACTATCGTCAGACCTGTTGAGTTTCTAACGATAGGAATTAACTATACCTCACCATCATTTATTTCGCTAGATGAAGAAGGATTCTTCGATGTAGATGCCAACTGGAAAGGTGGAACTGAAGTGACTGAAACGGACGAAGGAGGAGGTGAGACAACCATTGATCTTGGCACCATTGATCCGTATAGAAGCGACCTATTCGTCTCCGAATACAAACTGAGGACACCGTCTAAAATTTCGGTAGGATCGGCTCTGTTTATTGGGAAAAGTGGATTTCTTTCTGGAGATGTCGAGTTCGTAGACTATTCCAATGCTAGTATCAATTCAACTGATTTTCTTGAATCTGCGGATAATGATGTAATTGAAGATATCTATACATCTGTAATGAACATACGTGTCGGTGGGGAGTACAGAATCGATAACTTCAGACTCAGAGCGGGCTATGCTCTGTTCCCTAGTCCTTACAAAAACTCCGACTTGCAGGATCGCACGAATTTGACATTTGGATTTGGATATCGAACACGTGACTACTTCCTTGATTTTGCGGTCGTAAATAGTGAAACAAAATCTTTGTACTCCCCCTATGAGATCGCCAATGATCAACCCATTGTCGAGACGGATGTTCAGAATACTTCCGTATCTGTGACTTTCGGGCTTACTTTTTAGAAAAAAGACTTCTTACTTGAGCGTAGCTTGAAACCGTGTGATGAGCTAATTCATACCACGGTTTCCTTTTTTTATGTAGGGCCGTGATGTCGTATTTCTTCATGAGAGGCCTTGTTTCATCGTCCTTCAATCGCCCTTTGATCTTTTCCAACGAAGCATTGAGATAAATGGTCGTCCCATTGGCATTCATGTTGTCCATGTTATCGAAAAAACAGGGGGTGCCACCTCCTGTTGCTAAAACGAATTGATCATTTTCTGCAATCACTTTTCTTAATTGATCTCTTTCCAACACTCGAAAATGATCTTCCCCTTGGCTTTTAAAAATTTCGGGTATGGAACAGCCAGAAGATGCAACGATCTCATTGTCAAGGTCCAGAAAGGGTAGTCCAATTTCTTCAGCTAGCTTTTTTGCAAAAGATGATTTGCCTGAAGCCGGCAAGCCAACCAAGAAAATCCTGGTGCTCATCTATTCAACAGCTCGGCTACATCATCCGATAGCGGCGTATCGTTGTAGTGCCATTTTTCAACAACAGTCCCATCCTTTACCAGCCACACTCCGGGATTGGATCGAACGATGGTTTTCAAAACGGTAGCATCTGCAAAAAAGTAGGGAGCTCCCAGTTGATGTTTGTGTCGGAATGCTTCAAAAGCTGCCGAACCGGACGAGGTTAGGATCCAGGTTTCAAAGCCTGAATTGAGTAAAGTGAGATTCCTCAGTCGGTCGATTTCTTTGATGGAAGTTTTTTCAACATCGTGGATGATGATCAGCAACTTGTTACCAGTTAGCAAATCGTCTGTAAAATCACCGTCATCGTTCCAAACACTTAAGTCAGTAATCTTAGGTTCAGCCCATGGATTCAGGGTTCTGGATTTAACAAAAGTATATCCGGGCTCGGTTGGATACTTTTCGAACTTGTACTGTTTACCGTCTTTTTCAACAGTGTACTCAGTTCTCAACGGTTCAGAGGCTTTCATAAGACTTGGAATGTGGCCTCCAATTTTATAA
Organism: Cyclobacteriaceae bacterium; assembly: GCA_028285685.1. Lineage (GTDB taxonomy): Bacteria > Bacteroidota > Bacteroidia > Cytophagales > Cyclobacteriaceae > Ekhidna. Next base: position 21,664 of record JANQOR010000038.1, read on the forward strand.
GCTCTAAAATCGATGAAGGGCAAATGCATAATTGCATAGATCGCAATGCCAATCATGACAACAGCAATGCCGCCCACAGTTATCTCCCGAATCATCGGTTTTAGCCAGGATGTATATTCACCTCTTTTGAGGAATATGACAACAATCAACGCCAACAAGATGATGTCTTTGTAGAAGGACTGCCACGGTGTGAGTTTTATCGCATCACCAAAACAACCACAATCGGTCACTTTGTTGAAGTAAGCCGAATAAAAAGTCAGAAAGGTGAAGAAAACGATCATTCCCAGCAATATCCAGGCAGTTATCTTGACTCGGTAGCCGAGCACCAGTGCAATTCCCAAGACCACTTCTAACACACTAAGAAAGACACTAAGAAAGAGCGCTGCTGGAACAAACCATTCAAAAAAAGGTGCAATATCATAAGCAAATACCTGGAAATACTCTTCTAACTTTATTGCCGTACCTGCAGGATCATTCACCTTGATCAGTCCTGAAAAGATAAAAAGAGCACCGACCGCATACCTTGCAAATTCCTTGATTATGTTCATTGTTCTTCCATAAGTTTAATAAGACAAAAAACAGAGTAGTTGATCATGTCCTGATAGTTCGCGTCAACCCCTTCCGAGATCAATGTTTTACCGGCATTGTCTTCGATTTGTTTCACTCGCATGAGCTTCATAAGGATGATATCCGTCATAGAACTCACTCTCATCTCTCGCCAAGCTTCGTCGTAATCATGATTTTTGTCCGCCAGAAGTGACAATGTTTCTTTGGAAGCTCCATCATACATGGGTTCTAGCGTTGAAAATGGAATCTCTGTTTCGTCGGTACCATTTAGCTTCATCTGGATAAGTGCGATGATACAATAGTTGATAATTCCCTTGAATTCGTTAGCGATATCCTCACCAACTTTTTGTTCGCCCTTTTCTTGTATCGATCTGATTCTCTGGGCTTTGATGAGGATCTGGTCTGTAATTGATGGGAGCCTCAAAATTCTCCAGGCAGTCCCGTAGTCTTTTGTTTTCTTAGCGAAAATATCCTTACACTCAGAGATGATATCTAAATATTGCTGCTCGGTTTCGATATTCATTGCGTCAGTCCATGTCTTTCGTTTAGTCCATAACTACATTTGAATAGTAAGCGTCGAATCGTCGACTGTTATTTTGAACTAAAGCCACAAAACTAACCCATTGAATACCAAACATACTATCAAAATCCGTGGAGAAATTTTGGATCTTTCAACGCCAAAGGTGATGGGCATAATCAACGTAACACCTGACTCTTTTTTTGAGGGAAGTAGAGCTATATCAGACGATGATCTTTTAAAAAAGGCCATGCAAATGCTCGAAGATGGAGCGGATTTTCTAGATGTTGGTGGTTATTCTTCCAGGCCAGGTGCTGAGGACGTCGGCGTAGAGGAAGAGCTGGATAGAGTTGTAAATGCAATAAACTTAATCCTTACTGAAAATCCTGACGCAGCTATTTCAGTGGATACCTTTCGCGCAAGGGTGGCTCGTGAGGCCATAAATGCCGGAGCTGTAATGGTTAATGACATCTCATCGGGCGCTCTTGACAGTGGGATGTTAGAAACCGTAGGCGATCTCGATGTTCCTTACATCGGGATGCATATGCGCGGAACACCACAAACCATGAAGGAACTTACCGACTATGACGATCTCATAGCCGATGTTGCTTCCTTCTTTTCTCGCACAATCGAACAATGTAAACAGCATGGAATTCACGACCTAATTGTGGATCCTGGATTTGGATTTGCGAAAACCATCGAGCAAAATTTTCAACTGCTTAACGTCCTCGACTACTTCAGATATTTAGGTAAACCAATGTTGGTTGGCTTGTCCAGAAAATCCATGATTTATCGATCACTAAATATTACCGCTGATGAATCGTTAAATGGTACAACGACGTTAAATACTGTAGCTTTGTTTAAGGGTGCAAGCATCCTTCGTGTACATGATATTAGGGAGGCTGTTGAAGTAGTAAAACTGGTTAATCAATTGTCGTGATCTTTGGATTTCAAATAGGGTTTTTAGATATCGGGCTCAAGGATATTTTTGATATTCTTCTAGTCACAATCCTATTGTCTCAGGTCTACAAATTGATGCGTGGCAGTGTAGCTATTAAGGTGTTTGTTGGCTTCCTTTTCCTCTATCTTATCTATTTAGTCGTCAACGCACTTCAGATGGAGCTTCTGAGTACCATTCTTGGCCAGTTCATGGGTGTGGGAGTCTTGGCAGCAATCATCTTATTTCAACAAGAAATTCGAAAGTTTTTGCTGATGGTCGGAAGAACCGGGTTTTCAGAGGATGGAAATTGGTGGAAGAACGTAAAGTTCTGGACGCAGAACGGCCGTACTCAGAGAGCTAATATTACTCCAATTACTGAGGCGGTTAAGTCACTTGCTGGTTCAAGCACTGGTGCTCTGATTGTGCTATCCGTTGACTCACCCCTGAAATTCTATGCGGAGTCAGGTGATGCAATGGACTCAATCGTTTCGAAGAGATTGTTGCTTGCGATTTTTAACAAGTACAGCCCGCTGCACGATGGAGCAGTTATAATCTACAAAAACAGGATTGTGGCGGCTCGATGCATCTTGCCAGTGACTGAGCGTGATGATATACCAGCCCAATATGGGTTACGACACCGGGCTGGACTTGGAATGTCTGAAAATACCGAGACCTTCATTATCGCTGTTTCAGAGGAAACAGGTCAAATTTCCAGCATGCAAAACGGCGAGGTTTCACACAACATCTCCTCCCAGGAATTGAGAAAGCAGATCAACAGGTACCTGCACGAGCCTAAGGAGGTGAAGAAAGAGACTGAGAAGAAGGAAGAGACAGAGAAGGAAGAAGGGCTCGAAAAAGATCCTCAGGTTGTTCCAACAAGTTCGTAAAACTTAGCCCTCTACGTCTCCACCATAGGTATCTGAAAATTCAGCCTCAGCTTCGGTGGCTTGACTTTCAATCTCCGGTTGTGGATCGTCTGCCTCTGAGCAAGCACTAAAAGCTACGACGGATAAAAGGCATAAAATTGCTTTGATCGTGGACTTCATCTATGAGGTTTTTTTGTGGTTCTTAACTGTAAGATAAGGCCTTTGTGAGAATTACACTTTGACGTGGTTTGATTAACTTAATACTATGTTTCGCCCTGCCACGCTGCTATTCTTTTCGATTGCCTGTTTTTACACTGTTGCTCAAAACCAATCTTTATTGGACTCGCTCATTTTTGAGGCTAGAGCAGCCCAAGACGACAGTATCAAAGTTTCGTACCATTACGAGCTTTGTTATCAATGGGCTGCCTACAATTTTGACTCATCCATGTGGCACGCCAGGAAAATGGATGTGATCGCGAAAAAATCTGGAAATCAAATCCTGGAATATCAAGCGCAAGTTGCCAAAGGCCTTGCTCACGATTATCAGTACACGTTTGACAGTGCTATTTTTTATTACACCAAAGCTTGGGCCCTGGCTGAAGAAATCGGATACAAAAAAGGTGTTGCTGTCTCTAATTTCAATATCGGTGTCGTTCACTACTATTCCGGCGAGATGGAAAAAGCCATTGATAAATACCTGGAAGCTGAACCTGTGTATGTTGAGATCGGCGATGATCGAAATCTCGGCATACTTTATAACAATATGGGACTTATCTACCGGAAAACGAAGAAGCATGAACTTGCTCGGGATTCCTACCTAAAGTCATTAGAAATTAAGCGTCGTCGAAATGATATAGCGGGAGTCATGAGTACGTTAACCAATCTTAGTTCGGTGTACCAATTTATGGAGGAGTTTGAAAAAGCAAAGGAAGCATCAGAAGAAGTGATCAAGCTAGCCAAAGAACATGATAATCAAGGTGCATACCTGTTTGAACTGGTGAGTCTTGGAAAGATATATGCGGCCACTGGCCATCTGGATGAATCTTTAAGTTTATACGAAGAAGCTGAAAAACTATTAGGTGAAAATGAGCCCTATGCCTTCAGAACTCACATTTTCCAGCAGCTTGGAGGTTTTTATGTTAAAAGAGGTGCTTATGCCAGAGCCAAGAAATATCTGGATATTGTTGCTGAGTCAGTCGGTGAGTCAGAATTGGACATTCAGCTGGATCACTATTTGACACTTGCAGATTATTTCAGAGCCACGAATCAAAATCTCAAATCACTTAAGGCATTTGAGATGGCCTTTAAAATCAGGGAGACGATGGTGGACAATGAGGTAGCAGAAAAAACAACGGAGTTAGAGCAATTGTATGAGAAAGAGAAAAGAGAGAAAGAAATCACTCGATTAAGCCTTGAAAACAATTTGACACAGTTAAGGATTGAGAAAGCGACGAGAGAAAGAAATGCGTTGATAGTCGGAGCATTGTTGGTTGTGTGTCTTGCGATAATGTTTTATTCTCTTTTTCGGCAAAAGAAAAAATCGTTGTCCGAGCGCGAAATTTTATTAAAAGAGATACATCATCGAGTGAAAAACAACCTCCAGATTATTAGCAGCTTGCTAAATCTCCAGGCTGGTTCTCTCGAAGATGAAGTAGCGATCGATGCAGTGAAGGAGGGTCAAAATCGAGTCAGGTCGATGGCACTGATTCATGAAAAATTGTACCTAACCGACAACCTGAGTGGTATTGCGGTAGACGATTACATTCAAAATTTGTCAGGGACGCTTCAAAGGTCCTTTGGGGTTGATGAAGAACAAATTAAAACGCATTTTGATATTCAAAAGCTCAAACTCGACATTGATACATTGATTCCTCTAGGACTAATACTTAATGAACTCATAAGCAATGCCTTCAAGCACGCCTTTCCCGATGGGGAGGGGAGTGTTGAGCTTAGCCTGCATGAAAATCACAAAACATTGGATCTGTCAATAAAAGATAGTGGTCCCGGTTTTGATGAAACAGCTTTGGAAAAAAACAACTCATATGGGTGGAAGATGGTCAAATCTCTTTCCAAAAAGCTTAAAGCAGACATTGATATTAAATCACAAGCCGGAACGGAAATATTAATGAGAATCAAGAATTATCAACTTGTCTGAATTCTTTGCAATGTTGTTGTATTCGGTCAGTAACACTAAAGTCTTCCCCAAAGATCAAAAATTAACAGCTGGTTGCTTAACTTAATAGAGTGAATAAGGCTGCCACTATTCTCATTATTGAGGATGAACCGATTATTGCTGACGATATAGCGATGATCTTAGAAAAAAACGGATACCAAATCAGTTCCATTGAGGATAACTCCTTAGATGCCCTAGATCATCTTGAGCAAAACAATGTAGATCTTGTGCTGCTTGATATTAATATTGAAGGAGATCGAGATGGAATCTGGTTAGCGCACCAGATCAAGAAGCAATATGAGATTCCCAGAGTTTTTCTCACTTCCTACTACGACCGCAAAACATTGGAAAGGGCGAAGGAGACTGGACCCAGTGGATATATTGTTAAACCCTATGATGAAGGGGACCTGGTAGCAAACATCACATTAGCGCTGGTAAAAAATGATGATCGCCAAGTTTCGGAGTCAGACAAATTCTTCGTGAGAGATAAAGGTGAACTTAAAGCGATTGAGACTGTCGACATATTGTACGCTGAAAGCGATAATAACTACACCAACATTTACACATTGGATAGAAAATTTGTTGTAACTCATACATTAAAGAGTGTTGAAGAAAAACTCATTGGAAAGGGGTTTATCCGGAGCCACAAATCCTATCTTGTCAACTTTCAGAAGGTGAACAGCATTTCAGAAGGTTACGTTTTTATCGATCAAACCAAACTACCCATTGGTAGGACTTATCGGGACGCTCTTGTGAAAGACCTGCCTATACTTTAACAGTCATCCACTATACTATTTCCGCAGTTCACTAGAAGTCCTTAGTAAGCTATTCCAGTTTGATAGAATTTCAGAATTCAGATCAAACTATAGCTGCCATGAAAATTCTAATCACACCACTATTCTCTTTTATTGCTTTAGGCCTTGCGGCACAGGACTACTATTGGGTTGGTAACGGCGGAAACTGGAGCGACTATTCAACTCATTGGGCTACCTCAAGTGGAGGAACTACATTTCATTCACAAGCCCCAACATCCACTGACAACGTTTACTTCGATGCAAATTCGTTTACGACCACCGATCAAACGGTGACGGTAGACGGGGATCATGACTGTCACAATATTGACTGGACTGGCGTAACGAACAATCCGGCATTTTCATCAACAATTGGTAATGATCTATCTGTTTACGGATCATTAACTTTCGATGTCGGTGCCTCCTACAATGTCCGAACCTTTATTTTCAAAGCTGACGATGCTGGGAATACGATTAACACAGCTGGGCTAAGCACGGGTGCAAATACTTCCTTCAGCTTTTCTGGTTCAGGTGAATGGACGTTGGAGAGTGACCTAAAACTCTTCCTCATGTCATTTTTCAATGGCACCATCAATTTCAATGGATATGATGTGATTGGCCCATACATTTCAGTTGTTGGAAATGGCGGTTCACTTGTAATGAACCTCTCGGCTTCTACACTGGATTTGACGCAGTGGTATTCTCAAGGCGCTTCTCCATATACATTAAATGTTGGAACGTCTACCATTCGATTGGACGGGAGCGACAATTGCTGCGACCCTGACAGTTTTCATGGAAATGGAGAGACGTTTTACAATCTTGAGCTTGCAGATGATGCGCTGGTGGTGGGATCAAATACTTTTAACAGGATCACCATCGAAGAGGGTGCCAACGTTGAGTTCGGGAATGGAGATACGCAAACGTTCAACGAACTGGTGGCAGATGGTTCCGCTTCTAATTTAATTGAAATTGCTTCTGATTCAGATGGGGATCAAGCGACACTGAGTCAATCCAGTGGCACGGTTGACCTGACCTTCGTAAGGTTGAAGGATATCATTGCTACAGGGGGAGCAAGTTTTAATGCCACGAATTCTTATGATGATGGAAACAACAGTGGTTGGACCATCACGGAACCAACCGGTGTAGATTACTACTGGGTTGGAAACGAAGGTAATTGGAGTGATTTCGCCAACCATTGGGCTACCTCAAGCGGAGGCTCGACTTTTCATTCGCAGGCACCAACCTTAGTTGATAACGTCTTCTTTGATGCAAACTCTTTTAGTGCCACCGATCAAACTGTTACGATGGATGTTAATGCAAATTGCCATGATATGGATTGGATGGGTGTGATGAACAGCCCTGAGCTTCTAATGAATTCAGGTGTAGAATTAAACCTCTATGGCTCAATGATACTTAGTGATGATGCTGAGTATAATCTGAGAGAGATATTATTCTACTCGGATGATACAGGTGAGACGGTTGATCCAGCAGGAGTGGACCTGGGGCAATATTGCGATTTCAAATTTCAGGGAACTGGTGAGTGGACTTTCACTGGTGATGCGCACACCAGAACTATTGAGATTCATGACGGTTCTGTATTTTTCACCGATCAATTCATCTCCACATTCTGGGATGTGGACTTACGCGGCTCCTCAACCTTGGACCTTGGAAGCGCCACATTGGAAATGTGGTGGTGGGAGTCCAGGTTCGGCTCTGGATATACTCTTAATTCCGGTACTTCAACTATTAAACTAAATGGCTGTTGTGGTAGCCAATCCCTGTATGGTGGCGGTACTGATACATTTCACAACCTTGAAATCCCTGAAGGAACTACAACCATTACTGCCTCTAACACTTTTAATAAGATCACCATCGCACCTGGAGCTAGTGTTGAGTTTGAAGCTGGTGAAACTCAAAGTTTTGGCGAGTTAGAGGCGGTTGGCACTGGAGCCGACCCTATTACCATCTCTTCGGATAGCGAGGGAAGTCAGGCGACATTAACCCTAGCTTCCGGGGGGGTGCCTGTTGAGGCACACTATTTAAGTATAAAGGATATTGTTGCCACCGGAGATCAACCATTTGAAGCTTATGAATCACTTGATGAAGGAAACAATACGGGATGGAACATTAGTGCCCCAGTGGAACAAGACTACTTCTGGGTGGGGGGTACCGGAAACTGGAGTGATTTGAACCATTGGGCCACTACAAGTGGTGGAAGCACTTTTTATGGAGAGCTACCCACGAGATACGACAACGTCATTTTCGATGCTAATTCATTTGGTGCTGATGATGAAGTGGTCACAGTAGATGTTCAGGCGCTTTGTCATGATATCAATTGGACTGGAATCACAAATGATGTGCTATTAGAAACGAATGGACCTAGTAAAATTGGAATTTACGGATCTGTAGCATTTTCGAACCTTGTGGATCTGGGAGTTTCCCTATCGCTGCTATCCGACGAAGCAGAGACTTTTAGTATGGGAAGTGACCCAGAGGTTAGAAAAGAAGAGGATGCTGGTGGGGGAAGAATCGATTTTGAGGGAGATGGGAGCTGGACGATCCAAGATCATTTGACAACAAAGAGTACGATTTTCACACAGGGGAATGCGACATTGAACCTTAATGGCAAGCCACTCTACGCGTGGGGTTTAACAATCTTGGGGAATTCTACGCTTAATACCGGTGACGATGCAACCATAACCATAGAGGATTGGAGAAGTTCATCGTCAAACTTAAATTTCGGATCAAATGTTGAGATTACTTTAATTCGGTTTAATCAATTCAATACGTTTGCTGAATTCGACGGATCAGATAACGCTTTTCCTGCAGTATCGATAGAGAATCCACATCAGACGGTTAGATTAGACGGAAGCAATTCCTTCGAATCACTAAGTGTTATCGCGGGAGCAACCATTCAATTCGAGGGAGGTAAAACCCAAACAGTTACAAACCTGGTAGCAGATGGTAGCAAGTTCCAGAACATAACATTTCATTCAGACAACGTAGGTGAGCAAGCAATAATCAGCAAATCAAGCGGAACGGTTGATTTATCTTATATCAGTTTGCAAGACATGCAGGCCACAGGAGGCGCCACCTTTAATGCCGTTAACAGTCTCGATAATGGAAACAACACTGGCTGGAACATCACTGCCCCTACCGGTCAAGATTACTACTGGATAGGAGACGGTGGCGACTGGTCTGACCTCTCGCACTGGGCAACTTCGAGCGGTGGATCGACAGTACATACCGATTTACCAGGCTCAATTGACGATGTCTACTTTGATGCCAACTCCTTCTCCTCGGATGATCAAGAGGTTTCTGATAGTGGCGAAATAAGCTTTCACGATGTGAATATGTCCTCGGCCACAAACAGTCCATCCTTCGACCTGGGTACCGTTAATGTTTTCGGATCCGTGATATTGGGAGATGGTGTAGTGATGGATGCCGGTACCATCCATTTGAAATCAACAGGGAGTGAATCCATTACCTCGAATGGAGCAGCTGGTCTCGGCAATGTTGAATTTGCATCTAGTGGGACATACACTGTCACCGACATGACTCACTTCGATAATTTGACGGTCAATCAAGATGCTACGTTGATTGCAAATAATCAACAGATTGATGTTGTCTTCTTCGAAATCGAAGACAATGCCACCGTTACCGCACAAAACGCTGGTCTTACATCTTCAATTTTTCAGTTAGATGACAATATATCTCTTGATTTGTCGGGGTCAACGTTGACGATCCAGCAAATGCAGTACCTGTCAGGATCACTTTCCTCAAGCAGCCTCAGTTTTGAATCAGTTACTAACTCCGCTGTAACTATTGGAGATCTTGTCTTCAATGGGGAAACCTTCGATTTTTACCATGACGATGCGGATGTGAACATAGACGATTGGACTGTCAATGCAGGTGCCGAAATTGTCTTTATCGATATCGGCTCAGGCGTGGCAACAATCAATGTAAATACGTTGATGGCTGACGGTACCAATAGTGAGCACATCACTTTTCGCTCCTTGAATGCCGGTACGGCACATAGAATACATAGCTCAAGCGGGACAACGATAAATGTTTCCTGGGTAGAACTTACTGATAGTCATGCGAGCGGAGCTACATTCAATGCGATCAATAGTTTCGATAATGGAAATAATAGCGGTTGGACCATTACTTCGCCTCCCGATGTGCCGGATGCTCCGAGTAATCTAATGACCACTTTAATAACAAACGATGGATTTACTGCCTCATGGGATCCAGTCGCTGACGCTGATAGCTACCGAATTGATATTGACAATGCCGCTTCTTTTTCCACCCCCTTAGTAGAAGATCAGGAGGTATTGGGCACTAGCCACGCGGTGACTGGACTGGTAGACGCGGATGACTATTACTGGAGAGTTCGAGCAGTGAACGTAGGAGGTAGCTCTGGAAACTCTGTAACGGTCTCAACTGTGACCTTACCCGAAACACCAACTGCCATAGATGCCCAATCTATCTTCTCCAATAAGTTTACCGCCAAGTGGGAAGCCGTTGACAGAGTAGATTCATATCGTCTGGACGTTTCTGATGACCCTGGTTTTGGCAGTTTCCTGACAGGTTTTGAAGATCTGGAGGTGTCAGGTACATCTCAGGTTGTTGACGGCCTTTTGGAGAGTACAGTGTACTACTACAGGGTCAGAGCTGTTAACGTATCTGGAGCCACTCCTAATTCCAATGTAATCTCAGTCACAACGAGCACTAAACAGGATCAAACGATTACGTTTTCTCTCGGCGCGGATGCAGTTAAGGAAGTTGGTGATCCTGACTTCACACTTTCCGCGTCTGCAAGTAGCGGCCTTAATGTGTACTTTACTAGCAGCGATCACGATGTTGCAACAGTATCCGGGAATACGATAACTATTATTGGGACTGGTAGTACCACCATCACTGCTCGTCAAGATGGCGATGACAACTATAACGCAGCAGATCCTGTTGAACAGGTGTTAAGCGTCGGGAAAGCTGCTCAAGTCATCACCTTCGATCCTGATCCTGTTCCAGATCAAAACCTTTCCTCAGGATCCTTCTCCCTTGGAATTTCTGTCGATTCAGGATTGCCCTTGACCGTTTCTATTTCGAATGGAAATGCGAGTGTTGCTGAGTCTGGAACGCCAGGTAATTATGATGTTACGTTTAATGATGCTGGTATCATTACAGTGCTCGCGGAGCAAGGAGGAGATGATGATTATGCTCCTGCCTCTGAGTCAATCTCGTTTACCGTGATGGATGATGTTCTTGATGATCAGACGATCACATTTGATCTGGGAGCAGATGAAACAAAAACGTATGGTGATGGTCCTTTCACATTGACAGCTAGTGCATCGAGTGGACTGCCAGTAGCATTTGCTAGTTCAGATGAATCAGTGGCTACTATTTCAGGCGATGAAGTCACAATTGTCGGAGCGGGAACCACAATAATCACAGCTAGTCAGGGTGGGGATTCGCAATACAATCCCGCTACTTCGGTTGATAGAACTTTGACCGTCAACAAAGCTGATCAGACAATTGATTTTGGCACCCTGGTAGCTAAAACATTTGGCGATGATGCATTTGAATTGACCGCTACAGCAACATCAGGATTGACAGTTTCATTTGAAATTGAGAACAGTTTTGTTGCGAGCGTAGATGGCAATTTGTTGACTATTGCAGGTGCAGGTTCTACAAATATTACCGCAAATCAAGCGGGGGATGCAAATTTCAATGCTGCCACTTCGATTACGCAAACCCTTGTCGTAAACAAGGCTGGTCAGGTAATCACCTTCGATCCTCTGGAAGTCAGTGGTGTGAAATTGGATGACGAAGACTTTTCTATACATATTTCAAATTCCACAGGTCTTGGCTTAGACGTGACAACTAATGGAGTAGTCAGTGTTGAGCAGCAAGGAACAACAGATGAATACGTGGTCTCTATCGCTTCTGCTGGTACTGCAACCATTTCAGCATCTAACGATGGTAATTCAAACTATGAAGCTGTTTCAAGTACATTGTCTTTTGACGTTGATAAGTTGGACCAAACCATTTCATTTGATCCTATTGATACAAAGACTTTTGGAGATGAAGATTTCGTGTTAAGCGCTGAGTCGTCATCCGGATTGGGCATTTCTTACACGAGTTCCGATGAATCGGTGGCAACCGTAGACGCCAATACCTTGACTATAGTAGGTGCCGGTTCCACAACTATTGGTGCCACGCAATCAGGAAACGAAGATTACCACGCAGCAGCTGAAGTTAGCCAGGTTCTCACCGTTAACAAAGCTGATCAGACAATAACCTTTGAAAGTATTCCTGCTAAGACTGTCGGAGATCCTGATTTTTCACTGGATGCGACTGCATCTTCGGGATTGACCATAAGCTACACGAGCTCCGACGTGGCAGTAGCCTCGATCAGCGGGAGCACCGTTACGGTCGTGGGCGAAGGGTCCTCAACCATAACAGCATCCCAGGGCGGCAACGCCAATTACAATCCTGCAAGCGATGTAGTACAGGTTTTAGTTGTAAACTCAGCAAAACAGTCCCAGACAATCACATTTGAACCGATACCAGAAAAGACATTTGGAGATGGTCTTTTCAGCCTCTCTGCTACCGCCACATCCGGGCTTGCGGTAACATACAACAGCTCGGATGCATCGGTGGCTACTATTGCAGGTTCAGAAGTCACTATCGTTGGAGCTGGAACGGCAACTATCACTGCGTCCCAGTCCGGCGATGATGACTTTCATGCCGCCTCAGATGTAGAGCAGGTATTGACGGTGGGTAAGGCAAGTCAGACAATAACCTTTGAAGGCATTCCTGCTAAGTCGGTTGGGGATGCTGACTTTTCTCTGAATGCAACATCATCATCAGGATTAACTGTCAGTTACGCAAGCTCAGACGTGGCAGTAGCTTCGATCAGTGGGAACACGGTCACAATCACAGGCGAAGGATCCTCTATCATAACGGCATCCCAGAGTGGTAACACTAACTACGATGCTGCAAGCAATGTAACGCAAATGTTAGTTGTAAATGCAGCGAAACAGTCACAGACGATCACATTTGAGCCGATTCCGCAAAAAACATTTGGAGATGGTCTTTTCAGCCTGTCAGCTACCGCCTCATCCGGGCTTGCGGTTACTTATAGCAGCTCGGATGCATCGGTAGCTACAATCGCCGGTTCGGAAGTCACTATAGTTGGAGCTGGAACAACAACTATCACTGCGGCCCAGCCCGGCGATGATGATTTTCATGCTGCTACAGATGTCGAGCAGATATTGACAGTGGATAAGGCAAGTCAGACAATAACGTTCGGGTCAATTCCGGAAAAAATGTTCGGAGATGCTCTTTTTAGCCTATCCGCTACCGCCACATCTGGACTTGCAATCTCTTATGCCAGTTCGGATGCGTCGGTAGCCACCATTGAAGGGTCCGATGTGACGATAGTTGGGGCTGGATCTACGATCATCACTGCATCGCAGCCTGGAGACAATAATTATCTTGAAGCCCTCAACTTAGAACAGACGCTGACTGTCAATAAAGCAAGTCAAACAATCATAATCACAGCAATAGATGATAAGACCATAGATGACGATCCATTTGATGTGGAAGCTGAGATTAACAGCAATCTGCCATTGACATATGCTGTGACAGGACCTGCTGCAATTAGTGGTCAGACCATCACACTAGATGGGTCTACCGGCACAGTTGAGGTGACTGTAAGTCAGGCAGGGGATGACAATCATCATGCCACGGAGGAGATGGAAAGTTTTGAAGTTCTCGAGGTAGTGCTGGGCTCTGAAGATGAGCTATCGATAAAACTCTACCCAAATCCGGTCAGAGATTACCTTATTATAGAAAGCGGAAAATATGTTGATGTTAGGATATTCAACATGAATGGCAATCTGATACTTGAGAAAAGTGAAGTGAAAGGCGCAGTAAACCTTCAGAATTTTAAAAGCGGTTTGTACCTAATTGAGGTATCCCAAAAAGGAAGTATTGCTAGAACCAAATTCTACAAGGCAAACTAAGGCAGCCTCGTCCCGATCCCGATAACTTCGGGAAAGGGGTGGGAGTTTAGGGCGACTCCGAGGGAGTCGCCTTTTTTCTTAAATGACACCTAGCTCCTTACCCACCTCCGTAAACGCTTCAATAGCCTTATCAAGGTGACGCTGATCATGAACTGCCGAGATCTGCACTCTGATCCTTGCCTGTCCTTTCGGTACAACCGGGAAATAGAAACCGATAACGTAGATTCCTTTCTCGAGTAATTTAGCAGCCATTTGTTGGGAGAGAACAGCATCATAAAGCATGATTGGAACAATCGGATGCTCACCAGGCTTGATATCAAAACCTGCCCCCGTCATTTTCTCTCTAAAATACTTGGTGTTTTTCTCCAACTTGTCACGTAATTCAGTGGTCTCACTTAACATATCGATCACTGCTATCGAGGCACCGACAATGGATGGTGCCACTGTGTTAGAAAACAGGTATGGACGTGAACGTTGGCGAAGGATATCTATAATCTCTTTTCTTCCCGAGGTAAATCCGCCGGAGGCTCCACCTAAGGCTTTACCAAGTGTTCCGGTGATGATATCTACACGATCCATACAGTTTCTGAACTCGTGAACTCCGCGACCAGTTTTTCCCATAAATCCTGTCGAATGGCACTCATCAGTCATGACCACAGCATCATACTTTTCAGCTAAATCACAAATCTTGTCTAGTTGAGCAATGTTACCATCCATCGAAAAGACCCCGTCAGTAACAATGATCTTGCATTTTGCACCACCAGCCTCCTTGAGTTTGGCCTCAAGGTCATTCATATCATTGTTATTGTAACGGTAACGCTGGGCTTTACACAATCTGACACCATCGATAATAGAGGCATGATTTAGAGCGTCGGAGATAATTGCATCTTCAGGCCCAAATAATGGCTCGAAGACACCCCCATTGGCATCAAATGCAGCTGCATACAGAATAGTGTCTTCCATGCCAAGAAATTCCGAAATCTTTTGTTCAAGCTCTTTATGGATATCTTGAGTTCCGCAAATGAACCTGACGGAGGACATGCCATACCCGTGTGTGTCAATGGCTTGTTTAGCCGCTTCAATTACCTTGGGATGCGAAGAAAGACCTAGATAGTTGTTTGCGCAGAAATTAATCACGTCAGAGCCGTCATTCAATTGAATATCAGCAGCCTGAGGAGAAGCTATTACTCGTTCTTTTTTGTAAAGACCTGCTTCATGAATTCCGGCAATTTCATCATCTAGCTTAGCTTTCAGCGATGTATACATACTAACTTAATTTGGGTTTGGGTAAAACTTTGGGTTTTAATTTTTTTGGACTTGTGGGTTGTACTTCTTCCTTTACCTCTTCAAGGATATATTTTCGACGAATCTTGTTGATTAGAAAAAGCTTTTGTTGTGTAAAGCTAGAAGGATGAATCTGATTAAATAGATTTTTGAATTGATCGTATTGCGCTTTGTCTCCTTCTTCAAATTTTTCTGGATCAATTTTTTTCGTTTTCAAATACTCCCTAAAATCTTGTGTTGAAGTTGGTTCATTGCCCATTAGAGGCAAATTTAACTGAAGTGGAATTCCTGAGACTACTTAATTTTGCAGCCCAACATTATTACCTCTATGAGTAAAATCCTTATTGTCGGTGCTTGCGGTCAGCTTGGAACGGAATTGACGATCAAGCTGAGAGAGCTAAAGGGGAACGACAATATAATAGCAACAGATCTCAGGGAACCTGTTAGCCTCATTGCTGATGGGCCATTTGAAAAGCTGGATATTCTGGACAAGACTCAATTTCATATACTTCTCAAGAAATATGAAATAAAGGAGGTTTATCACCTTGCTGCTGTATTATCTGCTAAGGGTGAGCAAGACCCACAGTTCGCCTGGCACCTGAACATGGAAAGTCTTATGACAATTCTGGAAGCTGGAAGGGAAATGTTGCAGAAGATCTATTGGCCTAGTTCTATCGCAGTTTTTGGACCGAGTACTCCAAACCAAAACACTCAACAAGACACGGTCATGGATCCTAATACCGTTTATGGAATAAGCAAGCTTGCTGGCGAGCGCTGGTGCGAGTATTATCATAAAAAGTACGGGGTTGATGTGAGAAGTCTGAGGTATCCGGGACTGATTGGCTACAGGGCTTTGCCCGGCGGTGGCACCACCGATTACGCCGTTGACATTTTTCATAAGGCCATCACGGGAGATTCATTTGAATGTTTTCTGAGTGAGAACACAATATTGCCTATGATGTATATGGATGATGCGGTTAAAGCAACCATTGACTTGATGGAAACACCAGCAGAAAATGTCAAAGTAAGAAGTAGCTACAATGTGGCAGCAATGAGTTTCTCCCCGTCACAAATTACCGAGGAAATTCAGAAGTACTATCCCGATTTTATCACAACGTATTCACCTGATTTTAGGCAGAAAATAGCCGAAAGCTGGCCTGCCAGCATCGATGACACTGTTGCCAGGACGGATTGGGGTTGGAAAAACGACTTTAATCTGACTAAAATGGTGGATACAATGCTCAGGCACTTAAAGCGGGAAATGGTTTTTGATTAAAGCAATTTTGCTTTTCTTTCCGCACGATTTAACTAACCAACCATGGAAACCTACAATAATCTTCTTTTGGAGCTGAATGAAGGAATTCTCACGATTACGATCAATCGTGAAAGTAAGATGAATGCGCTCAATCAAGAGACGATGCGCGAAATAGGGGAAGCTTTTAACTATGTACAGGATAACCCAAAAGAAGTGAGAGGTGTTATTTTGAAAGGTGCTGGGGAGAAAGCTTTTGTTGCGGGTGCGGACATAAGTGAGTTTTCAGGATTGAATGAGCTAAACGCACGAAAATATGCAGAGGAAGGTCAGGAGATTTTCCAATCCATAGAGGATTGTCACACACCTGTAGTTGCAGTTATAAATGGCTTTGCACTTGGTGGAGGCTGTGAGCTTGCCATGGCGGCACATATGCGAGTGGCGACTAGGTCAGCTAAATTCGGTCAACCTGAAGTGAATCTAGGTCTAATTCCCGGGTATGGAGGTACGCAGCGTTTGACTCAATTGATCGGAAAAGGTAGGGCTTTTGAATATTTGATGAGCGCCGACATGCTCTCAGCGGAAACAGCGCTGGAATTTGGGCTTGTTAACCATGTAGAGGAGGATATTGAGGCCGCAACCAAAAAGGCAAATGAGATTCTATCGAAGATTGCAACGAAGGCTCCAGTTGCAATTGGACTAGTTGTTGATTCTGTGAATGCTAACTTTGAAGCTGGGTCAAATGGCTATCAAACAGAGGCAAACTCTTTTGCCAGATGCTTTGCAACCGAGGATTTTAAAGAGGGAGTCGATGCCTTTTTGAGTAAGCGTCCAGCCAATTTTAAAGGGGAGTGAACTTTGTCTTTGCTCAAAAAGCTAGCAAGTCAAACCGCAGTTTATGGATTAAGTAGTGTTCTGGGAAGAACACTTAATTATCTACTTGTCCCGCTCTATACTTCTGTCTTCGCTCCAGGCGAGTATGGAATTGTGACCGAGCTATATGCTTACGTGGCCTTCCTAAACATTTTTTACATCTATGGCTTGGAGACCGCCTACTTCAGGTTTGCCTCTAAATCTAATGGTCAAAATGCCTTTAACATCGCGTTTACGAGCATACTGATTTCATCTTTCTTTTTCTCAGGTGGTATTTTCCTTTGTTCAGGAGAAATTGCGGCTATACTTAACTACCCGCAGCAGGGTAACTTCATTAGATGGCTCGCATTGATTCTTGCGATTGATGCCATTGTTGCCATTCCATTTGCAAAACTCAGACAAGATGGAAAGGCCTTTGTTTTTGCCACTTTCAAACTCTCAAATATTTCGCTTAATATTGGATTGAACCTCTTTTTTCTTGTTTTCTGTCCCTGGTTTCTTGCCGACAAATCTGAGCATTTTCTGGTTTCTATATACAATGCCGAACTGGGAGTTGGTTACGTCTTTCTGTCCAATCTTATCGCAAATGCGGTTTACCTGATTTTTTTCATTCCTACCTGGGTGAAGACAAGATTGACCATTCACTTAAAGGAATGGAAGAGCATGATGCAGTATGCCTGGCCAATCTTGATCATTGGGTTTGCTGGGGTAACGAACGAAATGTTGAGCAGAGCTCTTCTGAAATATCGACTTCCGGAAGATTTTTATCAAGGGTATGACAACCTTGAGATACTTGGGATTTTTGGCGCATGCTACAAACTATCTATTTTTATGACACTTGCAGTACAGGCATTTAGGTATGCATTTGAACCCTTTTTCTTCGCAAGAGCTTCGGACAAGGACTCGCTTGAGCTATTCAGCAAGATCATGACTTGGTTTGTAATTTTTACTTCTTTCAGCTGGTTAGCTGTTACTGTGTCTCTTCCATACATTGGACCAATTTTTCTTAGACAAACGAGCTATCTGCAAGCATTGGACGCGGTACCCTTTCTCCTTGGCGGTGGTATGTTTCTAGGAATTTTCTATAATCTGTCTCTTTGGTACAAATTAACAGATAAAACCAGGTACGGCGCTGTGATCACCACCATAGGTGCAATTATTACCTTTTTTCTTAATTGGACCTTAATACCGGTCTTTGGCTATATGGGAAGTGCTTTCGCAACCTTCTCATCGTATTTGACTATGGTGGTCATCTCATTCTTTTGGGGAAGAAAACACTATCCTGTGCCGTACAATGTGCCTAAAATCTTGTTCTACATTGGTTTGGCAGGAATCGGAATTGTATCCCTCAATCAACTTCAAGAATCTATTGTAGGCGCTATTTTGATCGTTTTAATCTTCCTAACTTTGGCGCTTCTTTTAGAAAGACGAGCATTTATAAGTCCAAGAGCAACGGAAAACAACCGATAGCTAACTATCCATGAATTTAATAATCCCAATGGCCGGAGTAGGCAAACGTCTTCGGCCCCATACCCTCACGACACCTAAACCTCTTATTCCTGTTGCTGGCAAGCCAATTGTGCAGCGACTGGTGGAGGATATTGCCAGAGTGATGCCTGAATCGATTGACAGGATCGGGTTCGTCATTGGTGATTTTGGAGAAAGCGTAGAAGATCAACTTAAAGAAATTGCGGTGGGAGTGGGTGCAGAAGCTTCCTTTTTTATACAGGAAACGGCTGAAGGAACTGCACATGCTATAGCCTGCGCAAATGAACTATTGGAAGGCAAAGTGACGGTCGCGTTTGCAGATACCCTTTTCAGAGCAGACTTCAGTCTAAATCCTGAAGATGATGGAATCATTTGGACGAAGAAAGTAGATGATCCGAGTGCTTTTGGTGTGGTGAAAACCTCAGCTGATGGAGTCATCACGGATTTCATAGAAAAACCCGAGGAATTTGTTTCAGACCAGGCCATCATTGGAATCTACTACTTTAAAAAGGGTGAGGATCTCCGAAATGAAATCAATTACCTAATCGAGCACAATATCCGGGGTGGCGGCGAATTTCAGCTGACAATGGCTTTGGAAAGCATGAAGGATAAGGGGGTGAATTTTAAGATCGGTGTTGTAAATGATTGGCTGGATTGTGGAAACAAAGCCATAACCGTTGAATCTAATTCCAGGTATCTTGGTTTTCTTTCAGGTGAAAATCTTATTGATGACTCCGCAAAGGTTGAGAACTGTGAGATTTTGCAGCCAGTGTTTATTGGAAGCAATACCATAGTGAAAAATTCAAGGGTAGGACCGAATGTGTCGATAGGTTCCAACTGCGAAGTAACAAATTCATCTATTTCCGAGTCATTAATACAAAATAACACTAAGCTAGAAGGCGTTAATTTTGCTAACTCGATGATTGGAAACTTCGTTAAACTGACGGGCGATCCAAAATCGGTTAGTTTGGGTGACTATTGCGAATGGTAATGCGGACATCAGTATTAGTTTTTTCAATCTTGATCATTTCGATCTCTGCTTTTTCTCAAAAGAAGAAATCGAGAGAGCTTCATGTTATTCCACAAAGCCAGGAGGACTCCGTTCAGTTTGAAGTCGTGATCGTAGAAGCAGAAAAACAGCTGATACTTGAGAACTATGCTAAGGCCCTGGAAAGCTTCATGAAAGCACTTGAGATGAACTCGCAAAGTGCAGCGGTTAACTTCAAAATCGCGGAGGTTTTAACAAAGAGTAAGGAAGGCCAAAAAGCAATACCCTATAGCCTGCGAGCTATTGAACTACAACCTAACAATAAATACTATCAGCTTGCTTTAGCGAGACTCTATCAAAGTGTTGGATATTTTGTGGATGCTACCAAAACCTATGAGAAAATACTGCTGCAGTATCCATCCGACGAGTCAACCCTGTACGAGTTAGCAGAGCTTTATCAAAACCTTGGAAAGGTTGAGGATATGTTCAAGACATTCGACAGGATTGAGGAACAATTGGGCGTTAAGCTTGAAATTGTAAGGGAACGTCAGCGAATCCTGATGAAAAACAAAGATCTGGACGGAGTGATCGCTGAATACAAAAAGTTGATAGATGCTTATCCTAATGAGAATGCCTATAGAATAGAACTGATCGATTTTCTTATACAAAATAATCGAGGCGAGCAGGCGAGCAGGGAGATTGAAATTTACGAAGAAGAAAAGTCATCCACCTCTAGAATCACGCTTTTAAAGAGTGAATTGGCCTGGATGTCAGGTGAGAAAGGAATGGCATTCGAACTGCTGGAGGAGGCTTTTGAAACTAGTGCTCTGGATTTTCAAACAAAATTCCAAATTCTGACTAACTATCTTTCAATGTCAACCAGTCCAGAGGAAAAAGAAAGAATCAGTGCAATTTCTAAAAATCTGGCTGACGGCAATCCGGATGAATATAAGGCGCAAGCATTTGTAGGTGATCTTCTCTATCAGAATGGTGACATGCAAGCATCCGTTGACTATTACCTGAGAGCCATTCAAATAAGTCCAGCGAATTTTTCAGTGTGGCAAAACATCATCACCGTAGAAGCAGAGCTGAACAACTATGACAGTGTCGTTGTTCACGCGGAAAGAGCATTGGAGTACTTTCCAAATCAGGCAATGCTATACTATTTTGCTGGCACTGGTTATTTAATAAAAAAAGATTACAAAAAGTCAATACGGGCCTTGGAGCAGGGTAGAAAATATACCATAGATCCAGATCTACTTACAGTATTTTATGGACAACTGGGAGATGCATTCAATGGTCTGGAGGATCATGAGAAATCTGATCGATCTTATGACAAGGCGCTGGAAAATAAGCATGATAACGATCATGTGCTCAACAACTACAGCTACTTTCTGTCTTTGCGAAAGAAGGATCTTGATAAGGCTTTGGAAATGTCCACGAAGCTGGTAGAGGGGCACCCTGAAAATCCGACATATCTGGATACTCATGGTTGGGTGCTCTACACAAATGGTCAGTTCAAGGAATCTAGGAAATTTTTGGAGAAAGCTGCTTCGCTAGAAGAAGACGGCACGATAGTCGAACACTATGGAGATGTACTATTCCAGTTGGGAGACATCGAAAGTGCTATTTCTCAGTGGGAAAAAGCCCGTTCTTTAGGGGGTGCGTCAGAAAATATTGACAAAAAAATAGCTGATCGAAAGCTGTATGAATAAGCTCTTTTTTTACTTACTAATAGGATTTCTTTTTCTTGCATCTTGCAAGAGAAACACAGCTCTTTTGTCTGGTAACAGAGAAAAATTGGAAATTATTGATCCACAATTTGAATATCTAACATCTAAGGCCAAATTCAAATTTGATCACGACAACAAAAAAGTTTCCGCGACAGCGAATTTCCGGATAAGAAAAGACAGTATCATTTGGGTTTCGGTTACTCCAGGTCTTGGACTAGAAGTGGCAAGAGTTCTCGTTGATAGGAACCATGTATTTGTTCTGGATAAGGTCAACAAGGAGTATTACGAGTATACTTTTAATGAACTTTCACATCAATATGGATTCGATTTCAGTTTCGATCTGATTCAATCTGTTATTCTTGGCAATCTCTCGGAGCCTTATCAAAATCAAAGACTTGAAAAAACTGATTCCTATTTCTCATACCAATCAAAAAAAGGACAGTACAACTTCAGCAATTTCATTGGGGCGAAATCACACAAACTCGAAAAAGTGGAGGTCGTTGATGATTCAACGAAAAACACAATTTCCGTAAATTACCGTGATTTTGTGGTGGTGGATAAGGAGGTATTTCCAAATGAAATATCTGCCGTGATTGACTATGAATCAGAACTTAGACCCAATACTGAAATCGACATTTCCTATAATAAATTTGTTATCGAACAAATCCCGCTATCGTTCCCTTTCAAAGTTCCTAGTAGGTATGGCAGGAAATAAGGTCATTGGTCTATTTCTGATACTAGTATTATTTACTCCCCTTCACTCCATCGCTCAAAAAACTAAGAGTGAGCTAGAAAAGGAGAAAAAGGAAAATTTAAAAAGGATTGCGGAAGCAGAACGGATCCTGGAAGAGACGGCGTCTCAAAAACAAGTTACTCTCGGCCAGCTTCAGGCACTAAATCAGCAGATTAAAGCACGACAATCGCTGATCAACTCCATTGCTTCGGAAATTAAGATTCTGGATGTCGAAATTTCCGATTTGAGCATTGTCGTTGCAGCACTTCAAAATGACCTTAAAAATCTGAAAGAAGAGTACTCAGAGCAGATCTATGCTTCCTATAAATCAAATAAGGGAAATAGTCGGCTTATGTTTCTCTTCTCTGCTAAAAATTTCAATCAACTGATTCAGCGGCTGAAATACCTTGAGCAATACGGTGAGGCAAGACGGTTACAAGCTGAACAGATTGATGAGGTAACAAAGGAGTTAAGCACCCAAAGAAGCCAGGTTCAAGCAAAACGATCCGAACAGCAGATTTTGCTGAACCAACAGATTCGTGAAAGCAGGAAACTAGCCAATTCCAAACAAAAACAGTCAGCTCTTATTGCTCAGCTCAGCAAAAGAGAACGTCAACTTCGAAAAGAAGTGAATGACAGAAAGAAAGCAATAGAGAAGCTAAATACACTGATTGCTAGTATTGTTGAATCTGAAGTGGAAAAATCCAGATCTGTTTCCACGGCGGTTTCAGCAAGTGAGGCTGAACTTTCAAGGTTGTTTGAATCCAACAAAAACAAGATGGCCTGGCCTGTCAGTTCCGGATTTATAACTTCCAAATTTGGTAAGCAGCAGCATCCTGTCCTGAAGAGAATTACGATTATTAATGATGGTGTTGGGATACAGACAGAAAAGGACACAAAGGTGAAGGTAGTATTCGACGGTGTCGTAACCCAAATAGCTGTTATCGAAAGCATGCATAATATTGTCATTGTGAGACACGGGGACTACTACACTGTGTATGCAAGACTTAAATCGGTCAATGTGACAAAAGGACAACGTGTTAGTACGGATGATGTAATTGGCGAGGTGTACACAAACAAGGATGGCATTTCCGAATTAGAGTTCCAGGTGTGGAAGGAAAGGACCAAATTGGATCCTGAAAAGTGGCTTGCGTTGAAATAATAGTTAACAAACCGCTGTAAATGTCCGTTTTTAAATACCTATCTTTGATGTTCTAAATAACTAAAGCAATGCAGACAGTACTATTATGGATGCCCGGTGGTTGGGAAATGCTGATAATCGCACTCTTTATTTTAGTATTCTTTGGTGCTAAGAAAATTCCTGAAATAGCACGTGGCATGGGAAAAGGGATAAGGGAGTTTAAGGATGCTACTAAGGAAATAAAGAACGAAATTGACGAAGGAGTCAAGGAAGAGCCCAAATCTTAAGTTTGTTTCGTTAATCACCCACCTGATTTTATGCTCTCAATTTTTTTCCGGAAAATAACCTGTGTGTTGTCCCTCGGCATATCTGTGTGCCTATGGGCGCAGGAAGAGGAGCTCGTATATGACTTTATTCCGGACAATACATACGAAGAAGTTGCTGATCGAATCCAATGTATTGAAGGAGAAATTCCGTTGAACTTCAACCAGCGAGTGATGGCATTCGTGGATTATTTCTCGGTGCGGAACAGGGAATACACACGTGATATTATTCGTAGAAAAGAACTTTTCTTTCCGATATTTTCTGAGACATTGGAAAAGCATGGCTTACCGGATGAACTGAAGTATCTGTCCATTGTGGAATCTGGTTTAAGACCAAACGCCATTTCGAGAGCAAATGCGGTAGGCCTGTGGCAATTCATCTCTTCCACAGGAAAGATGTATGGCTTAAGGAATGGGTGGTATATAGATGAGCGAATGGATCCATACGAGGCGACAGATGCAGCTTGTAGACACCTCAAAGATCTGTACAGGATGTTCGATAGCTGGGAGCTGGCACTAGCTGCTTATAACTGTGGACCTGGAAACGTTAGAAAAGCTATTCGCCGAAGCGGATACAAAAGAAAATTTTGGGAGATATATAGGTATCTTCCAAGGGAGACTCGATCATACGTACCTCAATTTGTAGCAATAACTTATCTATTCAACCATCTTGATTTACATAACTTCGAGGATGCTCCACAGGAATTCACGCCCTTATGGGACACCGTTCTGGTAAGTCAGTATTTTCACCTGGAAACTTTTGGTAACCAGGTCGGTGCATGCCTGGAGGACCTACTCAAGCTAAATCCACAAATTAAAAGAGGAGCTCTGCCTGAAGGAACTCGCAATTTTGCCCTCCGAATTCCCGATGACTTAAAAGCTGAAGTGGTATCTAATCGCAAGCAGTTGTACGACACCGCATCCAAAGTCGGTAAGAAGGAATTAGAATATTTAGCTAGAAATACTCCGGGCAGTACCTATGGAAGAAAAAAACTCGTTTACAGAGTTCGTAGCGGTGATGTTTTGGGAACCATTGCTAGGAAATATCATGTAAGAATCTCTGATCTTAGAGCTTGGAATGGGATAAGGGGGAGTATGATCAGAATTGGACAGAGACTTAATATTTGGGTGCTTCCTAACTACAATGAGCAGACAAAAAAATTGTATACAGTTGATTTACCTGAGGCGGTAAAAAATGAAGATAAGGTAGTTGTGAAGGATGGGCAGCAAATCTACAAAGTTCGTTCAGGGGATTCGTTGTGGAGTATTAGCAAAGAAAATAATACTACAATTGAGAAGCTCAAATCGGTCAACAAACTTGCGTCAAATATGATCAAGCCTGGCCAATCTCTAGTAATCCCGCTTAAGTAATTCTTAACCTCTGTATGGATAAGTTTGTTGAACTTCTTATAAGTTAATATGCCTAAGTCGATTTTAGCTTTACTGATACTTCTTCTCTTTGGATGTGGAGAGTCCAACAAAAGTGTCAGGTCGGAATTTCAAAAGAATGCACGTGGGGAGCCTGATGAGATCATACTTGTCATTGACTCTATCCAGTGGGCAGATACGGTCGGTCTTGGCTTGGAAATTAAAAAGACCTTTTTGACGCCGATGCTTGGACTACCGCAGGATGAACCACTTTTCAATGTTAGTAAGGTCAGCCCGCGAAGACTTAATACTACTTTGAAGTCTGCGACCAACATGATTTTTGTAACTACCCTGGACAGCAGAACAGCAGACAGTAGGGCTATTCAAAGATATTTCACCTCCCAGGCACTTAATCAAATCAAACGGGATACTTCTATCTTTATGAGAATCCGGAAGGATGAATTTGCTAAGGGACAAAACGTAATGTTCCTGTTCGGAGCTACTGAAGATTTTCTAGCTCAAAAAGTACGATACAACAGGGCTCAAATCCGAGAGTTTTTCGAAGGCTCAGCAAAGAAGATTGTACAACGAAAACTATTCACAAGCAGGGAAAAAGGGTTGGAGAAGCAACTCACCGAAAACCATGGGGTCAAACTATCCATTCCATACGGTTGGGATCGAGCCAAAGATCTTAAGAACTTCGTGTGGTTTAGAAAACTTGGAGAGCAGACAGAGCAAAGTGTGTTTATCTACTACGAGCCTTATAGAGATCGTGGTATGTTTAATAATATAGGATCTTTTAGAGATAGGATCACAATGACCTATTTGCGGGACAGTGAAAAACCGTCCAAGTACATAGCTAGGCAGGAGATTATCAACGTTTTTACCGAGAGAGTTTCTTTCAATGGCAATTTTGCTGTTGAGGCCAGAAGTTTATGGAGGATTAGTGATAACTCAGGAGGAGGACCATTTTTGAGCTACACGATCGTAGATGACCCTAACGGAATGGTGTACTACATTGAAGGCTACGTTTATTCTCCAGGCACAAAGAAGAAGAACTTCATTAGAGAGCTTGAGGCGATTTTGGGTACATTCAAGACCCCGAGTGATTTAAAAAAGACTTCTACTCAACGAGAATAGCTTCTTCAAGAAAAAGTGGCGAACCATCATTAGCCAGTCCCTCAAGTCGGACAAAGTAATTTCCTGGTTCGTCCGGCAAGTTAAATTTGAAATGTCCCGCTCCACTTCTTAATTGAATGGAAGGATTCCAATGAACGGTTATACCCAATGGATCTTTCGACAGGTTAGATTTCATGATGTCAGTAAACTCGAACTTCTTTGCCCTGTAGTAGCCTGGGAACTGAACTAGTAAGAACCCGGGTCGGGGAACAGTCTTGGCCAATTCTGCGGAACGCAAATAAATCGCTATGATACCATTGGAAGCCCTGGTTCCGTAGAGGGAAGCTTCAGCTCCTCGCAGAACGTCTATATAGCTAACATCAAATTGGTTTAGGCTAAAGATAGATGGTTCGCTTGCCGGTACTCCGTCGATTAAGTAGAGTGGAGCCATATTTTCATTTGTGGCAACGATCCGTTGCTGTTTGCCTAAACCTTGCAGCCTGACTTTTGCTGAAGGACCTGAGCCAATAACGGCAAGCCCGGGCACATTTCTTAAAAACCCGGCCACACTTTTTACACCCACACTGTATTTGAAAACCGAATCCGCCACAATTCTAATAGACGGTTTCAAATAAATCGTTTTTGCCTTTGCGAATGGATCTCTTACGGTTTTCGTCTCTTTCCTGGCACTAACCACAACCTCATCTAAGAGCGTAAAATCAGCCGTGTCCACTTCTTTGAGTAAGTCCTCAATCGTAGTAGACGAAAGATCCGCAGAAAGTCGAATTTGAGGGATATCTGGAGATTTTCTCTTGTCAAATTTTATGTAGGTGTCTTTCTTCATTTTACCCTTCTTGTTAACCTTTCGCGAAGCTTCGAAAACAAGCTCAATGGAATCAGGGAAGTTCAAATTTGTGAATTTGAATCTACCTTGACCATCGGTTTTCGTCTCAAAGGACGTACTAGAGGTAATTGTTGACATAGAAACAATACTTTCTGAAGCTTTTTTCCGATTATAAAAGTTAGATATTCTTCCAGAGTAAACCAGTCCATTTACATCTGCTTCATATTCGATTGATTTTACGCTGTCGGACAGGACCTCATTCCATGTGAATCGCTTCCAACCCTGTGTAAGCATCAATAGGTCAAGGCTTTCATGTGATTCACGATTTGTTTTTAGGTAGCCAGAAGGTTTTTCAATATGACCTTTTAGATCAGAACCTAACAGTAGGTAGTTTTCAATGTTTTGATCAGTGGAATAATATGGTCCGTTCGCTCTGGTCACCGAAAGAGAGACTGAGCCCGAAATGGCCTCCCTCGTCCGAATCACAGCTTCAGCATCAGTTCCGGATTTGTAAGTACTATCTTTTTCAAGTTTCGCCAATGGATCGTAGTTACTAAGGTTCACTGCAAACAATCTTTCTGCCACAGGTTGATCTCCAGGGTCAAATACAGTAAAATGATAAACACCTGGATCTAATTCGCTTTTACTCAAATTCATTGAGAATGAAGGCGAATTATCTTGGATAGTTGTGGACTGCCGAATGATTCCCCGTTGATGAAGTAGCACAGAGCAATCTTTAAGATCCACACCAACACTCTTTAAATGTATGCTGATCGAGTCAGACTCAAATGTGTTTTGCAAATGAAGGCCAAATCCTTTTTCTAACACGCGAGGTAAATCAAAAGCATAATCATCTCCACTCGTACTTACCCTTACTTTGTATTGCTGACTGATTTGAGGTCTGATCGTAAAAAAAGCAAAGCCTAGTGCATTGGTTTTGAATGATGCGACTTCCCTGTTTGACGAGTCTACCACAGTACCTTGAACTTCAATTCCCTTCCCCCATCGATCGATGCTTTTTACTCCAACGTTACTTTCCATACCACCAATCAAATCTCCTCCCTCCGGGAAGAATGCCAGGTCAAGGTCCTTTGCTTGGTTATTTGACCTGTCAAATATGGTTAATCCGTTTCCGCGGAAGACGTGGAATGTGGAGGAATAAAAATAGTCGTGATCAAAATTTCGCATCCAGTTAGTGTAGGCACGGATGGTATATGCCCCCGGCTCAAATGATATGTCCAGATCAAAATCACCGTCCATCCGATTATGTGTTTTATTTAAAATGCGCTGAGACATAATTTTTCCACTAGGATCAATCAAGTCAACAGTGATTACATCACTCTTGGAATCAGGTCGATGTGAGGACCCATCTACTATGTAAGCTTTGAACCAGACTGTTTCCCCAAGCCGGAAATGAGGCTTGCTAATGTGTAAGTAGACCTTTTCATTAGGATAAAGCTCGTGGTATTCCTTGAATTTTTCATCAATACTTTGGGAACCTGAGACAGTCGATAGAAGTTGTGCGAAAAAGAATAGAAGGAAACTACTATTTGGACGGTTTACTTTCAATTTGCTCATGTTGTAAAGAGTGACAAGTAATAAAACATTTACCATTAATTCAAAACAGGATTGACTGAACACTCCCAACTCTTTCTGTAAACCAATTGTATATTGAATATTAGTTACAGACCTTTGACCCTCTATCCAAAACAAATTGATGAGTTCCAAAATTCGACGAAAAGAGTCACTCGAGTACCACGAAAACAAACCGCCAGGTAAAATTGAGGTGAAGCCGACTAAGTCGGTCAGCAGCCAACATGATCTCGCCCTAGCCTACTCTCCAGGAGTAGCTGAACCATGCTTAGCTATAGCAGACAATCCGGAGGATGTATACAGATATACAGCCAAAGGAAATCTGGTTGGGGTCATTTCCAACGGGACAGCTGTGCTTGGTTTGGGAAATATCGGACCTGAGGCTTCTAAACCGGTCATGGAGGGAAAAGGAGTTCTGTTTAAGAAATTTGCCGGTATTGATGTTTTTGATATAGAGATAGCCGAAGAGGATCCGGACAAATTCATACAAATTGTTAAGTCGCTTGAACCAACTTTCGGGGGAATCAATTTAGAAGATATTAAAGCTCCAGAGAGCTTCAAAATTGAGCAGACACTTCGTCAAGAAATGAACATTCCGATCATGCACGATGATCAGCATGGTACCGCAATTATTTCCAGTGCAGCTTTGATCAACGCTCTGGAGATTGTTGGAAAGAAAATCCAGGATATTAAAATCGTTGTGAGCGGAGCTGGAGCAGCAGCGATCGCTTGTACCGATTTATATGTAAGCCTCGGAGCCAAGAAGGGGAACATTTTGATGGCGGATAGCAAGGGCATCCTTAATAAAAACCGCAAACTTCTGGACGAAGTAAAGGCACGTTATGTAGCTGACACTGAATGTGACACTATCGCAGATGCTCTGAAAGGAGCTGATATGTTCTTGGGACTCTCTATAGCCAATATTGTCACTCCTGAGATGCTGACGTCAATGGCGAAAGACCCAATCGTCTTTGCATTGGCTAACCCGGATCCTGAAATTGCTTACGAGCTGGCTATGAAAACTAGGAAGGATGTGGTTATGGCCACTGGTCGCTCAGACCATCCCAACCAGGTAAACAATGTGCTCGGCTTCCCATACATTTTCCGTGGAGCACTGGATGTTCGCTCTACTGAGATAAATGAGGAAATGAAACTTGCAGCAGTACAGTCAATTGCTGATCTGGCCAAGGAGCAGGTTCCGGACATGGTTCTTAAGGCTTATGGAGCCAAGAACATCAAGTTTGGCAAGGACTATCTCATCCCGAAACCGGTGGATCCCCGATTGATTACCACTATTTCTCCTGCGGTTGCAAAAGCTGCTATCAAATCGGAGGTCGCCAGGAAGGAAATAACGGATTGGAAGAAGTACGAAGAAGAGCTGATGGAACGTGTTGGACTTGACCAACGTTTGGTGTCAAGACTAGTCAACCGAGCAAAGCAGAATCCGAAAAAGATTGTTTTCGCAGAGGCAGATCATGTGAATATTCTTAAAGCCGCTCAGATGACGCTCGATACTGGTATTGGGACACCTATCTTGATGGGTCGAAGGAAAGTTATTGATCAGCTGATCAAGGAGAATGATCTGGACGCCATTTGCGAATGCGAGATCATTGACCCACACGAACATCCGCATAAGGTTGAAGAGTTTGCAGAGCAATACTCTCTCATGCGCCGAAGAAAAGGAATGACGATGCATCTGGCTCGCAAAGCCATGACAAGTCGCACGTATTTTGGAATGATGATGGTAGAGCGTGGTGAAGCAGATGTGTTGATTTCCGGCCTTTCTAACGATTATCCAAAAACGGTATTACCTGCACTTCAGATTGTAGGCACAGAACAAGGAGTCAAGAAGGTAGCGGGTATGTACATTGTAAACACAGCGAAAGGGAATTTTTTCCTTGCTGATACAAGTGTCAATGTCGACCCGACAGCCGAGGAGTTAGTTGAGATTATTGGCCTAGCAAACCGGTCTGTAAAGTTTTTTGATACCAATCCAAAAATTGCAGCTCTATCATATTCAAACTTTGGGTCCGCAAAAGGAGAAGTGCCTGAAAAGGTTTCAAAAGCGGTGCAACTTGCGAAGGAGCGCTGGCCCGATCTGGTTATCGATGGGGATATTCAGGCCAACATTGCCTTGAATGGTAAGCTGCTGGAAAAACTGTATCCATTTAGCGACCTAGTGGGGCATAAGGTGAACACACTCATTTTCCCCGACCTCCAATCTGGTAACATAGCGTACAAAACGATGATGGAGATTGGTGGAGCAGAGGTGATTGGCCCAATTCTTATGGGGATGAACAAATCGGTCCAGGTATTACAGTTGGGCAGTTCTGTTCGGGAGATTTTCAACATGGTGACCATTGCGGTAGTTGACGCCGGGGTAACCGATCGCGAGAAACTTTGATCGGTTGATGATATTACGACTTTTCTAGCCTACCGGAATTAGAAGTCGATCAACATCATTGAGTCTACGCCCATAGCTTCCAGGATATGTTTCAAAGTAAGGAAGGAGGGGTTTTGTTTGCCGTTCTCTATTGCGGATAAATAAGTTTTGTCCATATTTAATTTAGAGCAAACATCTACCTGGCTCATGTTTTTTGCTCGCCTAATCTCCTTGATTCTATATCCAAGCCGTCTTAAGAACTTCTCGTCTTTCATGTGGTGACCAAGGTCCAAAAATAATCAACCCAATTGGTTATGATATATCACAACCAATGACTAGTTTGCATTTAGCTATGGACATAACTGATCGAGATCGGCAGTTACTTTCTGAACTCAAAAACCTTCTTGGGAATGTGTCAGCGTCTGACCTTCGCAAAAGCTTGGAAGATTTTTTGTTCAGCTACTTGAAGCAGAAGGGAGCAATTCAACCTGATATGCAAATGGTCTGCCATTTCTACTTTCTGATGCTTTTCTTGCGTGAGGTAGAGTGACCTTCACGGCAAGATAGAACAAAATACAATCGTCTACGAGCACCTTGATGGACTCCTAACTAACTTGCAACCTTGTATAAACTTCTTTATAAAAGTCCCCGTGTTGAGGATAATCAGCTCCTGGCTTTTCGGAAATACTTGGTCTACTGACTTTTTGTCCAAAAAAGCTGTTGGTAAACTCTATTTGAACGATAAGTCGGTCACGATCAATAGGAAGTTTGCCTTTATGAATACCAGAGGTATCGACCGCAACAACTGTTCCTCTTGACCCATCGATTTCGATAATCTCTGAAGGTTCATAGTGCTGCTGGATCTCAGAATCGCTGTATCTCTTGTCTTTTGCCAAGCTCTTAGGCTTATTTTTATGTGTTCCTCTGACATAGCAGTGAGGCCCAGAATTTGTGTCTACATCCGTGAGGTAGATAAAGAACTTGATGAATTTTGGATGATCCATGTCGAAGTGATAGAGTTGCGCTGCCCTGCTACTTGCCGACTTGCCATACAAGCTACTCCACCACATGATAATTGAATTGTTAAGCGGTTTACAACCGAGGTACTCCTGAGCAATGCGAATGAAGTTTACATCATAGAAAATGTCCTTTATGTCATTGTGTCTCAGAACATCTTCCTCTTGGAATCGGTATATCGGTGCAATTGGATTGTTGGGGTCGTATTTAACACCAGTTTGATCACTTTGTTCTCCTACGACTTTTGATGGTATTTCCATCGAGTAATCCAGAATCCTTTGACATACGTCTTCCGGAAGCTTCTCATCGAAAATTGTGTATCCTTTCTCTTCTATGTCTGAGATTATTTTATCAAGCCTCCCCGAATCTACGTTGCCTATAATTCCAGTTGTAATATCCGGAAACTTATACTTTCCTTTTTTAAGAGAAATCTTCTTGGAATAGGACTTGTTTATACCTCCGTTTGTCAATCCGTGAAGCTTTCTGAAGGCAATGTAGGAGTACTTATTGGTGGATCTGAATAGCGAATACTCTATGAGACCAAGAAAGTAAACTAAGCGATATACAAGTATCATAACACTACTTTTTGACTGAAAATGTTACCAAAATACTACCCTTTTTACTCATTCTTTCTTGTTCAATTTCATGATGAAAATAGATGTGTTTTATGCAATCCCCAAAATATTGAGTGATCTGATCGACTCGATCAGTTTCCCTTCCAGCACCTGAAACATATGGTAATATCTCTTCTTTCTTTTGTTCTCCAGTATGCTGAACTCCGATAGATATAATTCCACCATTCTTAACTACTCTCACCATTTCTTTGGCCGCAACTTCTGGGGTGTGACTGTAGGCGATCACCCAACCAGCCATTACTACATCGAAAGAGTCGTCGTCGTAGGGCATTTGATGCATATCGCCGATATCCACCCATGGAGAGTAGGTAATCAGATCCAGTCCTCTTATGTTTTTTGGTAAAAAACCGTACCCCACAAGGCTTAGGAGCTCTCCTTCGGTTCTGGGACCTATGCTTAGGATTGTGGAATCCTTTGAAAGTGTTTCAATAACACTCAGAGGTTTTATCAATGCCAAAGGTCTCACTGCGGCATAGTCAGACAACCCCTTCAAGTTGTGCATGATTGTGTTTTTGGCAACACCATCTGAAACTTTGTCAAGAGTCTTCAGACGTCTACGAAGATTGACAAAATAGATGAAGCGTAATCTTGAAATCGCGTATCGAATGAGATCTACTTGCAGTAGTTGATGGAAAAAACCTGTAAAAATCCCTTTGAACTTGTGTTTATTATGATCTTTCATAGATTTTGGAGGTTGACCAATTCAAGTGTATGTTTCGCAGCTCCTGAATTTTTGCACTAAAATAGCTTTTTCCCTTTTGAAAGTGACACAGAATGAAATGTCCTGGCAATCTTCGATAGTGCTCAAATTAAACAGTTAGATCGCAGAAATACTGATCAACAATTTTTAGATGATTCATCTATCCCTTTACCCTTTTGGAGGTATTTTACCAGGGTTCAGAATGACCTTTGGATTTCAAATTCTTCTAATCCGTTAGATTAAATAGATTTGGCGCATGATTACCTACCTAAAAGGAAAACTCGCCTACAAAGATCCCACGCATGTTATCGTAGATGTGGGTGGAGTTGGTTATGAAGTAAAGATTAGCCTAAACACTTACTCCCATATAAAGGACAAAGAGGATCTGCTCATTCAGACTTATTTGCATGTTAAAGAAGATTCGCACACGCTTTTCGGATTTTATGAAAAATCGGAAAAGAAACGGTTCCTGGACTTATTGTCAATAAATGGGGTTGGTCCCAGCACAGCACTTATGATATTGTCTTCTTTAGATGCCATTGAGCTGCAAGCAGCAATTGCTCAGGAGGATGTTGCTACTATACAGCGAGTAAAAGGCATAGGAGGCAAAACGGCTCAGCGAATTGTCCTGGAATTGAAGGATAAGATGAAAAAAGAGGGTCTTTTGGACAAAACAGTAGAAATTGCGCCACAAATTGATAATACCTTGAAAAATGAGGCGTTATCTGCCTTAACCACTTTGGGAATTAATAAGTCTGCGGCGGATAAAACGATCAACGCGATTATGAGGGAATATGGGGAAGACATAAGATTGGAAGAATTGATCAAGCAGGCACTCAAAAGGGCATAACCTAATCGAGTAGAGATTCTTTGAAAATTCAGTCCTATATACTGGTTCTTTGTTCACTTCTTGGCCTTGTCACTCAAGCTGGAGCAGAAATACTACTTTTTCAGCAAATTCCGCAAGACACGACAGCCTCCGATACTCTGCAACCATACGAACCGTCAAGGCAGCCGACTTTTCAACCCACTTATCGATTTGGCGATCCTTTTGCAAACCGTACGTCCAGATCTCCTCTTTTTCTAAGCGATCCATCCCAATTGGATCTTCAAGTCCAGTTCAATCCGGACACCTTGTCAGACAATCCAGGGATCAGCTACTCGGTTTTCGAGAATATAGGAAATCTGGATTTTCGACCTGCTACTACCATGACCTTCCAAGAATTTAATGAATACAATAAT
The DNA here is from genome assembly GCA_028285685.1 of Cyclobacteriaceae bacterium. Taxonomy (GTDB): domain Bacteria; phylum Bacteroidota; class Bacteroidia; order Cytophagales; family Cyclobacteriaceae; genus Ekhidna. Next base: position 56,264 of record JANQOR010000038.1, read on the forward strand.
TCGCAGTTGAACAAAGAGTACTTTAAAGAAAGATCCATTGGACTTGACGGTGAAAGTGCAGTGAGTGGTAGAAGCTTGATTCCTCGATTATACATAAGTCCCGTGTTTGACCGAATCTTTGGTGGCAGTTATGTCGATATTCAGCCAAACGGGTTTGTGAACCTGGATTTTGGTGCTCGTTTTCAACGCTTAGATAACCCGGCCATACCAAGGAGACAGCAGAGAAATGGGGGGTTTAATTTTGATCAGCAAATCAGTATGAATGTTGTTGGGAAGGTCGGAGAGAAGCTTGCCATCACTGCAAATTTTGATAACAATAACACATTCGATTTTCAAAACAACATGAAAGTTGAATACACCGGCTATGAGGAGGATATCATCAAAAAGATCGAAATAGGAAACGTTAGCATGCCGGTCAGCAATTCGCTGATCACCGGTGCTCAATCACTTTTCGGGGTGAAGACTGAACTTCAGTTTGGAAGGCTGTGGGTCACGGCTGTTGCATCTCAACAGCGGGGAAGAAATGAGACGCTCACTATTGAAAGTGGATTTCAAGGAAGAGAGTTTGATATTCAAGGGTCTGATTATGATGAAAACCGACATTTCTTTCTAGGTCAGTTCTTCCGGGATAACTACGAGCGGTGGCTCGCCACTGTGCCCCAGATTACGTCTGGAGTCAATATTAACAGGGTGGAAGTATATGTGTTAAACCGAAACAATGAAACTAGGACAACCAGGAACATTGTGGCTCTGATGGACTTGGGAGAAGGTCAAAGGATTTTCAGCCCTGACGTGCAGGCAGCGCCTGATCAACCGCCTGGGAGGCCCGCAAGTAACAGGGCGAACAGTCTGTTTAATCAGTTGAATGAATTCAATGTTGATGCTGTTGATGCCGACTTGGAGGCGAAGTTTCCAAACTTCCAAAGCTCCACGGATTATGTGAAAGTGACAACGGCCAGAAAGCTGGATGAAACAGAATATACGGTCAACAAGGAGCTTGGATATATCACACTATTGAGAAGGCTTCAAAGTGATGAGGTATTGGCTGTTTCTTATCAATATTCCTTTAACGGACCGATTTACCAGGTAGGCGAAATACAGTCAGACTATTCGAATCGAGGGGACGATGAAGTCATCTATCTAAAAATGCTTCGACCCAATCAGATAGCAACCGAGTTACCAACCTGGGACTTGATGATGAAGAATATCTACAACCTCAATTCTGCCCAGGTTTCAAGGGAAGGTTTTCAATTAAGAGTTATTTATCGGGATGATGTTACTGGTCAAGATAACCCATCCTTGCATGAGGGTCTGAAACTAACCAATGGTCGACCGCTGAAAGACAAACCCCTTATTGAAGTTTTTGGTCTAGATCAGCTTAACCAGAACAATGATCGACAGCCTGATGCAAATTTTGATTTTATCGAAGGTGTGACCATCGACACGCGAAATGGTAACGTGATTTTTCCAGTACTTGAGCCCTTTGGAAGTAGATTGGAAGCGCAATTCGATCCTGAAACAGAAGGAGGTCTTATAGAAAAGTACGTCTATGACGAACTTTATTCCAACACGAAGGCTGTAGCGGAACGAGATGCTACCAAAAACAAATTTGTAATAACCGGGAAATTAACTGCTGGGTCTTCAAGTGAGGTTGCGCTTCCAGGAATCAATATTGCTGAAGGATCGGTCGTCGTAACCGCGGGTGGAACCTTACTAACTGAGGGTCTCGATTACAATGTTGACTACAACCTTGGGGTGGTGCGCATACTAAATGACGGGATTCTGAATTCCGGAAAGCAACTAAATATTTCCTATGAAAAAGCAGACCTGTTCAATTTCCAGACCAGAACCCTGACAGGTGCAAGATTTGACTACAGGTTCAGTGAAAATTTCAACATCGGTGGTACTGTTTTACATCTGAACGAGCGTCCTGGAGGAATTAGCCGATTCGCCGTTGGAAGTGAGCCCACACGAAACACCAAGTACGGCTTTGATATCAACTTTCAGCAAGAGTCAAGGTTTTTAACGAAAATGGTTGATGCGTTACCGTTGGTGAGCACGAAGGAACGATCGAATGTGATTTTCAATGCCGAATTTGCTCAACTGATCCCGGGGACAAGTAATATCGTGAACGGGGAAGGAACTTCTTACATTGATGATTTTGAAAATGCCGTGACGCCAATCAATATAGGTGGGTGGCAGTCATGGCAGTTAGCGTCAACGCCGAGAGTATTTGACGAAAGTTCCTCCTCAGGTCTGGATTTTAATAACAACAAGGCAAAAATTGCCTGGTACACAGTAGACAATAGTATTTTCTATCGATCATTTGGAAATGCTCGTCCTTCAAATATTTCTGATAGCGATCTCGAGAATCACTACGAGCGGCCAGTCCTTCCGCAGGAAATTTTCCCACAGCGAGATCCACTGCAAGTGCAGTTAAATGAACCACTTTTTGATATTGCCTATTTTCCTTCAGAAAGAGGACAGTATAACTACAACGCTGCATTTGCCAGCAATCCTCCGGATCAGAACTGGGGGGGCGTGACGAGAGCAATCACAAATGAAGTGAATTTTCAGGCTACCAATATTCAATATCTTGAATTTTGGCTCATGGATCCGTTTATTGAAGGAGATAGGGGAGTCGTAAAGGATGGAATTTTCAATACGAACAACACGACAGGTGGAGAATTGATATTTAACCTTGGAAGCGTCTCTGAGGATGTTGCTCCGGACGATCGTCATGCCTTTGAAAACGGTCTTCCTACGGATGGGGAGCCAATACCTGATGCAGCGATTTCAACCTGGGGACAAATTACCACCGAACAGTACCTCACCAACTTCTTTGCAAATACGCCTGGTGCACGTGATAATCAAGATGTTGGACTAGATGGGTTGCGAGATGAGGACGAAGGACGAATCCCAGGGAATCCATTTGGTGGGCAAGAAGATCCCTCAGCGGACAACTTCACCTACATTCTAGATGAATCCTACGATGCTTTGGATGCGAAAATTGTTCAGCGCTACAAAAGTTGGAACGGAATGGAAGGGAATTCGCCAATATCAGCAGACAGTAATCAGGATTTTATCCCAGCTTCTACCACATTGCCAGACAATGAGGATATCAATAACGACAATACCATTTCTGATCTGGAAGAGTACTTTGAATACCGTTTGCCCCTAAGACCTGGACAGCTAAGAGCTGGAGAGCAGTACATCATTGATGAAATTACCGCCAATGAAGCAACCTGGTATTTATATCGAATTCCCATTCAAGATGTAGGAACCCCAATCGGAACTCCTTCCTTTGAGAACATCAAATACATTAGAATGTACCTGACTGGATTTAGCCAGCCTGTCGTACTTCGTATGGCAAAATTGCAACTTGTCGGTAGTCAGTGGTTGAAGTCGGCAAAGTCACTTCGTGAAGAAGGCTTGAATGAAGTTCCCAACACCAATTCTTCAGATTTCCAAGTGTCAGTTGTCAGCATTGAGGAAAACAGCACTGCAAATGGCGGATCGCCATATGTATTGCCTCCGGGCTTAGATCGTGATATCGACAATACAACTGTAAACAATAGGCGAATCAACGAGCAGTCGCTGCAGGTATGTGTAGAGGATTTAGATGATAAAGATGCACGTGCAGTTTATAAGAATGTCAATTATGACCTCATCAACTACGGTCGAATGAAGATGTTTTTACACGCAGAGGCATATATGGGTGATCAGATTTCCGATGATGAACTGACGGGTTTTATCAGGCTCGGTACTGATGAAGATGAGAACTATTATGAGGTGGAAGTCCCTTTAAAGATAACCCCGCAGGGTGTAAGCACTGCTGACGCCGGAATAAGAAGGCTTGTTTGGCCACTCGAAAACGAAATCGACATATCGATAAACGAGCTGATTGGAACAAAATCGGCTCGAAACAGAGCTAGGCTACCTCAAGATCTACCCTTTAGGCTGCTTTCTAATGACGGGAAGTATAACCTGACCATAAAAGGAAATCCCGATATTTCAGCGATTAAAATTCTAATGCTCGGTGTTCGCAATCCCGGAAGAACTGCGGAAAATATATCGATAGATGATGGTTTACCTAAGTCAGTTTGTGTTTGGGCAAATGAGCTTAGGGTAACAGACTTTGATCGCAATGCGGGTTGGGCAGCAAATGCCAGGCTCAGCACACAGCTCGCTGATCTTGGAACAATTTCGGCATCAACAAGATATACCTCGATTGGATTCGGGACTGTTCAGCAACGAATTTCGGAGCGTACAAGAGAAGAAACCAGGCAGTTCGATATATCTGCAAACATCAACGTTGATAAATTTCTACTGCCTCAAAAAACCGGCCTTGTTGTGCCCATGTTCGTGAGCTACGAGAAAACGACCATTACGCCACAATTTGACCCCCTCGATCCGGATGTGCCGCTGGAAGCATCTTTGGAGACATTGGGTTCAGAAGCTGAAAGGGATGCATATCGTCGGATTGTGGAGGATCGAACAGTCCGTAGGAGTATCAACTTCACCAACGTCAGAAAGCAGAAAGTAAATCCTGATTCACCAAAACGGATTTACGATATCGAGAATTTCTCTTTTAACTACGCTTATAGTGACCAGGTACGAAGCAATTCAAATACACAAAGTTTTATTAGCAAATCAGTTTCCGGAGGAGTTAATTACAACTACTCACCATCTTCGTTTAGCATTGAGCCTTTTAAGAATTCGGAGTTCTTGAGTAGTCCATACTTGGCATTAATTAAGGACGTAAATCTATCACCAATCCCTAGTAACTTCACTTTTTCGGGAAATCTGCGTAGGGATTTCAGGGCAACCCAGTACTATAACAATGAGTTGACAATCGATGGAGTTGATCCGGTGTATGAAAGACTCTTCACCTTCGTTAGGAACTATTCACTTCGTTGGGATGTCACCAAGAGCCTTGGCCTCTCTTACACCGCAACTGCGAATGCCGTAATTGATGAGCCGGAGGAATTTATCGAAGGCGATATTTCAACAAAAGAGGAACGAAGATTTATCTGGGATCAGATCCTCAATCTAGGGAGGATGAAAAATTTTGATCAGAGCATTTCCGCGAACTACAAATTTCCACTAGACAAGTTCCCATTGACTGATTGGATTTCTGCTGACGTGCGATATGCTGTTGGGTATGGGTGGATCGCGGGGTCGATTATTCAGCCGGACGGTCAAACGGTGGGACCTGACTCGTTGTTTTTCGGAAATTTCATCAGCAACCAGAGAGATAGGGGTATCAATTCAAGCCTTGACTTGAGTAAGCTGTATAGCAAAGCGACTTTTTTGAAGAACGCCAATACACCTAAACCTGCGGGTGATGGAAACATTGTGGATAGCTTTCTAAAATTTGTCACAATGCTGAAGTCGGTAAATGGTTCTTACAACATAAGGGAATCCACATCTTTACCTGGATTCAGGCAAACACCGTTTTTACTTGGCTTAGATAGTGGATGGAATGCTCCAGGATTTGATTTTATTTTGGGGAGTCAGGATCCTGGTATTCGGACGAAAGCAGCTCAAAATGGCTGGCTCATAGAAAATGAAAACTTGAATTCGCCGTTTCAGCAGACCTTTGGCACAGATGTCGATGTACGTGCAGATTTTGAGCCATTCAATAGTTTGAAAATTCAACTTTCATGGAATCGCGGATTAACCAACAGTTACCAGGAGATCTTCCGATTTAATGGTACGACTGGAGGTTTTGAAACACTATCTCCTACTAGGACAGGGAACTACTCATCCACATTCTTGTCGATTAATACTGCCTTTGAAAAAGAAACCGAGGACAACTTTTCAGATGCGTTTGCACAATTCGAGAGAAATTTGGGCATTATAAGAGGTAGGTTGAATGAAGGCAATCCAAATGCAGTCAACAATGGATTGGTATATGACACTTTAGCTCAAGATGTTCTGATTCCCGCATTTATCTCAGCATACAGCGGACAGAGTGCGGAGGATATTGAACTGACTCCGTTTCCCAAAATCCCTCTTCCCAACTGGAGGGTAGACTTTACAGGCCTGTCTAAGATTCCAGCCCTGCAAGAGGTCTTCTCTTCAATTACCATCTCTCATGGATATAATTCGACCTACTCAGTGTCCGGGTTTAATAACCTAATTTACGACGATAACCTGATAGGGCTTCAAAATGACCTGTTGGACTATCCTTTTGCTCAAGATTCGGCTGGTCGGTTGGTGCCCGTTTATTTGATCAATCAAGCAATGATATCTGAACAGTTTGTTCCACTAGTTGGGATCAATGTTCGGACAGTCAATAACATCTCGACAAGAATTGAGTTTAGGAAGAGCAGGAGTCTTGCTTTGAACATGTCTAACGCACAAGTGACTGAGACGAACAACAATGACATAACCCTTGACTTTGGCTATACGGCCACTGGGTTTAAATTTCCTTGGAGATTTCAGGGAAGAACGGTCACATTGGAAAATGATCTTACAATAAGAATTTCCGCATCCATCAGAGACTCACGGACTGTGCAGCGAAAAATAGATGATGAGGATGTTATCACAAATGGGAGTAGAACCTTTCAGATGCGGCCGACATTTACCTACAAGCTGAACGATCAACTGGATTTGAGCATGTATTTTGAGCGGAATGTCACTGAACCGAAGGTGCTTAGTTCTTTCCGAAGGGCAACCTCAGCTTTTGGAATACAGCTAAGATTTGGTCTTTCCCAATAGTGACCACAGCGTAGGTTTTGAGAAATAACATTAACTATTCCGTTAGATAAATTCTTCGCATTATTTTTGGCAACCTCTAATTAAAAAACTAAAGCGAGAATGAATATTCCTGGCGATTTACAGTACACAAAAGATCACGAGTGGGTAAAGGTAGACGGCGACATTGCCACTATTGGAATTACCGACTTTGCCCAGGGAGAACTGGGAGACATCGTCTATGTAGAAATTGAGACAGAGGGCGAAAGTCTTTCATCCGGCGAAGTATTCGGAACAGTTGAAGCTGTCAAAACAGTCTCTGATTTGTTTATGCCGGTAAGTGGTGAAGTGATCGAGGTGAATTCGGGATTGGAATCTAACCCTGAAAGTGTGAACTCCGACCCTTACGGTGAGGGGTGGATGGTGAAGGTAAAGATCACCGGTGATGCGGATGACTTACTTTCAGCGGAAGATTATAAGAGTGAAGTTGGGGGCTAGGAATTTTGGAATGTTTTTTGTTAAAAAAAGGAGTAAACTGAATGTCCTGATTAGTAATTCTTTTGCAAGGGGCATATATTTGATGTTCAACTTCTAAAAAAGAAGGAAATATGGAAGCGAAAAAAAATCCAAAAGCCGATTTGGCGAAGAAATCAAGCCTTTTTCTCAATATTGGACTATGCGGGAGTTTGTTACTAACGATCGTTGCGTTTGAGTGGAGGTCATATGATGATGCTGGTCTGCTCGATCTCGGACAAGTGGAAGATGACTTTGAGGATATCCTCGAAATTCCACCAACCGAACAACCACCTCCACCTCCACCGAAGATCAAGCTTCCTGAAATTATTGAAGTTCCTGACGAAGAGGAAATTGAAGAGGAAATTGAAGTCGAGCTAGATGTTGAGGTTACCGAAGAGACTGTTGTTGAGGAGATCATATTCGAGGAAGCTCCTGAAGAAGAGGACGTAGACGAAATCTTTACAATTGTTGAAGAGCCTGCTGGGTTCCCCGGAGGTTTGGAAGCGTTTTATGGTTACCTGAAGAAAGAAATGAAGTATCCGAGACAAGCTCAGCGAATGGGAATTGAAGGAAGGGTATTCGTCCAGTTTGTGGTGGAACGAGATGGAACACTTACTGATATTCATGTTGTGAAAGGTATTGGAGCGGGATGTGATGAAGAAGCAGTTAGGGTACTTAAGAATTCCCCTAAGTGGAAACCTGGAAAACAAAGAGGTAGAGCAGTAAGACAGAAGATGATTCAGAACATTCTGTTCAAGTTCTCTAACTAAGATCTTATAAAGCAATAATGAAAGGCCTTCATTTGAAAGGCCTTTTTTGTTGGCTCACTCCCAAACTTCATTTTCAAGATCATTCTTAAGACGATAGAATTCCGCAGTGAACTGCTCATATGCCTGACTGTCTACTAATGCGGCGATTCGTGGAAGGACCGCTTCCGCATAACCACTGAAATTTTGCTTAAGGGCGATCAAAGCATATGTTTTGAGTAGATCGACGGAGTAGGGATTGATTTCTATTGCTTCCTGGAGGATATTATAACTCTCTACATTTTTTCTTTCATCTAAGATTTTTGCTGCCTGGATAACAATTTTTTCTTCAAAGGCATTTTTTGAGGCCAAGGTAATTAGAGCATCATCCTCTATTTGACCAATTTCGGATGAGCTTGAAGTAAATCGGGGTTTCTTAAATTGTGCCCCATCCAGATTGCTAAGGATTTCATTGGCCAGACGTGTATATCCTGGATCTTTTTGTACAGTTGACAGTAACAATGTCTGTATTTCATCTTTCCGATCAAGTGCTGCCAAGGCTTCGAGTCGGTGTATTTCTGCGGGCAGGTAGTTACTTTCTGCTGACTGTTCAAAAAGATCAAGCGCCAACGCATAGGCTTTCTGGCCAATAGCCATTTGACCTATTTCGTTTAAATATTGCCCTTTTTGGTGTCGATAGGAATTTGCCTGCAGGAAATCCATCGTCCGAAACGCCTTATTTATGTCACCTTTTTTGTAATAGTGAATGGCAAGTGCTTTTCTAAGACGATTGCTATAGTTAGCGTTCGTAGAATTTTCAATTTCCCTTGTGGCGAGTGAAGCGAGTGTGTCGTCAGCGAAAAAAGGAGCGGAATTAAGAAGGTATGCCTGCCGATGCAATATGGGCACTTCGTCAAAATCGTCAAAGTCAAATTGGAATGAGCGATCAAAACTCGTCGTTAGGATATTGCTTTTAACACCGTGATTGCCAGCTTCATACTCCAATGAGAGCCGGACCGAATCATAACTTCTCAGCTTATACAAAGCTGCCCATTTATTAAGAAGAGGGGCCTGATTCCAAGAGGTGCTCGATGTGGCATTCTCAAAACTCTCAATTGCTTTTATCCACTCCTCATTTTGTATCTGCAAAATACCATAGTTGTTGACCACCTCTCCACCACCAAACATCTGCTGGGCTCGTTTCAGCGTAGCCTGAACCTCAACTGGATTAACTTCCATGTCCAGGTTAGCATAGTTAATAAACGCGAAAGGAGAAGGGAACCGCGAAGCTGCTTTCTCAAAATAGGTTTTAGTCAAATACTTATTTCCCTTTTTTGAGTAGTTCCAAGCCAACTGATAGTTTGGGTGGTGAGTATTGTAACCCAAGAAACTGGCTTGCTGATAATACTGATCCGCAAGATCAGGATTGCCGTAGGTCTCCTCAAGATTGCCTAGATTAGAGTAGTAGCCTGATTTTAATAGTTCGTAAGGTTCCTGAGTAGAAAGAAAATAGAACCCAAGGATAGCAGCCAAGCCCCCTAGTCTAGCGGAAACATAAGGAAAATGCTGCTCTTTGTAGGAAATTTTATACACCGAAAAGCCTTGCAGAAATGCATCGATGAAGTTGATGATTAGGTAGATAAAAAAGAACACCCCAAATCCAATATGGAAATAGAGGATGAAATAATGAAAACTTTCGTAGATCGCATCATTACCTCTGAAAAATGCAAGACCAAGCATGGCAAACAGCACAATACCTAACCCGTAAGAGAGAACTTTCACAAATTCCGGCGGGGCATAATTATGATAGTGATCTGTCTTGAACTTTAAAGTCCAACTAGCCACCACACAGGAAACTGCTAGAAGCAAGAAAGGATCAAAAAAGGAGAAAGAGTTTGGTACAATTCCTGATTTATTTAGATAATACAGGATCAGATTAAGTAGATAAAACAGAGAAAGAACAATGAAGTGCTGAAAATTACTTTTGCCACCCTTGACTCTGGTGACCAGAAATAAGATCCCAAAAATGTTCTCCTCTGCTAGGATGAATAGAAATAGCAATCCCGCAATTGAAAAACTGAACAAGGAGTGTCCGACAAAATGATCTACAAATACAGCTGATTCCTGAATGCCGAATGCCACCAAAGCCACAGTGACAAGAAGAAGTGACAGAAAACGAGTGAGAAATTTTGTTTTAGGTCGATACTCATGAAAGAAGAAGAGTGGGCCGACAAATCCAAGAAACGGAATGAGCATGACCATGCGGTGATGAATTTCGAAGAGACCTACATCTCCCAGATTGAGCCTATTTATGAAAAGTGTGAATAGGGCCAACGAGAGCAGGAATCCGTATCTTTTTAAGAATGAGGCTGCAGTCAATGCTAAACATAAACCTATCCACCCCAGTGAAGTCAGCAAGGTATCGGCCGTTCTATTTCTTACAATTGGGCCTCCTGTATAACTTTCGGTAAGAAGATATTTTTCACCTGTAATCGTAAAGTCAAGCAATTGACCTTCTATTTTGATTGCTGGATATTCAAGAACCTCTGCCGAAGTTGTGACCTCCCATCCAATAGAATTTTCATATCCCTTCGAATACAACCCTAGCATAACTACCAGACAAACAAAAAATAGGATCTGAATGCTTTTTTTAACTCTGTTCTCTATCATCTCTTAAACCACTGTTTCTTTTTTAGCGGATACATTATAGTGGCATGTTGTCAATTCGTCTTGAATCACACGATGAACAGTGGATTTAAGTTTTTTTATTTCTTCTTCAGAAGCATTCTTGGCCTTGATCGGTTCATGATACACGATGCGACATGTTCTTCTTTTCATGTTCAGGAGTTCATCATCAAAGAGAATAGTATAGTTGTCTACAAGTGTGATTGGAACCACAGGTAAATTATTTTCCGCTGCAAGTCGGAATGCTCCATCCTGGAAGTTGACAAGATTGGGAAACTCTTTGACACGAATACCTCCTTCTGGAAAAAATCCGAGATTGAATCCATTTTCAATAGCCCTTCGTGCCTTTCTAAGGCTTATTGCCCGGCTTTTGTAACTAGACCTGTTGACAGTTATATGCAGGTTGTTGTACATGATCCCGAACAAGGGAATTTTACTCAGTTGACTCTTCCCGACAAATTTGAAAGGCTTAGGAAATAAGCCGAGACTAGGAATATCCAGGTAGGAAAAGTGATTTGCGCATAGGATATACTGCTGCTTCCGGTCAAGCTCAAATCGCCATTCCCTTTTCGTTGGAATGAAAGCAAGTCGGAAGAAGCACCAGGCCCAGACGATGTTGAGTCTCAATGCTAGAAAGTGAGTTCTTTGGAAAGGTATGCAGAGAATTAGCGGGATGATAAGAACGAAAAACAGGATAACCATGACAAGGATGACCCAGATCGAATATAGCTTTCTTCTTAGTTGCACTCCGGTTAGAAGGTGAATGAGCCACTAAAATAGGTTCAAAATCCAGCTAGCAGAAAAAATTGAGGTGCATTGTAATAATTTCATAGTTTCGTGGACTAATGTCATAATTAAAAGAGAAAGCATTTTTAATTAAAAGGAAAAAGCATTGAGTCTATTATCTGTTGAAAATATCCATAAGTCTTATAGTGAGCATCAGGCGCTAAACGATGTCAGCTTGGAGATACCCGAAAAAAGCATTTTTGGGCTTCTGGGGCCAAATGGAGCTGGGAAAACCACCCTGATTCGAATTATCACGATGATCATCGAACAAGATCTAGGTCACGTAACCCTAAAAGGTGAGAGAATGACCACTGAGCTCGTACGAAGAATTGGTTACCTGCCCGAGGAACGAGGGCTCTACAAAAAGATGAAGGTAGGTGAGCAATTGCTCTACTTGGCACGGTTGAAAGGATTGAACAGAGGGGAAGCAGTCAAAAGGATTAAGTCTTGGTTGGAGCGGCTTGAACTTTCTGATTGGTGGAACAAGACAATAGAAGACTTATCCAAGGGAATGGCTCAGAAGGTTCAGTTTATTGCCACAGTATTGCATGAACCAGATCTCCTTATTCTGGATGAGCCATTTTCAGGGTTTGACCCAGTAAATGCTGACATTATAAAAAATGAAATTCTGGAATTAAGAGATAAGGGCGCAACTATTATCTTCTCAACCCACCGCATGGAGTCTGTCGAGGAATTATGTGACCATATTGCATTGATCAATCAGTCTCAAAAAATCCTTGATGGAAAAAAATTAGATATCAAGGAAAAATTCAGGGATGGTACTTTCATTCTTGAGTACACTGGCAATCTTGCAGGCAATCCAGCCTTTGAAATCATTTCAAGTGATACCACTGAAAGAGGTCTTACCAGTTCCATTATAAAAACGAAATTGGAAGACCCTAACGAGTTGCTGAAATCGCTGATATCAGAAGTCGAAATTCATTCTTTCGTTGAGCGAATTCCTAGTGTAAATGAAATTTTTATCTCTCAAGTAAAAGGAGGAAATCATGAATAATATTGGTCTGATAATAGCCCGGGAGTACTTAACTCGAGTCAAAAAGAAGTCTTTCATTATCATGACTTTCCTGGCGCCACTTCTATTTGTTGGAATTTTTGCCTTGATCTTTTGGCTGTCTGATCAAGGAGGGGAAAATAAGAATATCGAAGTTCTCGACGAAAGTGGATTGTTTCCTGAATTATTTGTCGACGATGACGATGAGACTTACGTCTACATAGATTCACACTTGGACTCTGCAAAGAAGCATGTCGAAAATGGAATAATAGACGGGCTTATTTACATTCCGGAACTTTCAAACCTCGATGATCCGGAAGGAGTTTCTTTCTACGCTCCAGGTAACCCAAGCATAAATTTGGTACGTTCAATAGAGCGTAAAATTGAGAACGAGATAGAAAGCATCAAGCTCCTAAGATCTGGTCTCACTCAAGAAATTCTTGATGGATTAGAATCCAATGTCTCAATTCATTCCATTAATCTCTCCTCTTCTGGAGAGGAGAAGGACAGCAGTTCCGGAACAGCAACCGGAGTTGGTTATGTAGCGGCTTTCATGATTTACATGTTCATCTTCATTTACGGAGCGCAATGTATGCGTGGAGTCATCGAGGAAAAAACGAGTAGAATAGTGGAGGTCATAATCTCCTCCGTCAGGCCGTTTCATCTGATGATGGGCAAGGTTATTGGAATTGCTGCTGTGGGCTTTACTCAGCTTGCGATGTGGATTGTTTTGACGTCTGTTTTGGGCTCTGTAGGTATTAATGTTTTTTCGGCAAGAATGGAAGCTTCTCGACAGATGACAGATGCCATAGAACAATCAGCAGAAGTTGAAGCTTCAGTTGAGAATCCGATGGAAGATGTAATGAGATCGATAAACTCAATTAACATTCCACTGACATTAGGAGCGTTTATCTTTTACTTTATATGCGGATACCTTCTTTATAGCGCCCTATTTGCTGCAGTTGGCTCAGCAGTGGATAGTGATGCCGATGCACAGCAATTCATGTTGCCAATCACCATACCACTGATAGCAGCCATTGCATCCTTGGGCGCGGTGTTGATTGAGCCTCATGGAACCTTTGCCTTTTGGATGTCAATGATACCTTTTACTTCACCCGTAGTTATGATGATGCGAGTGCCGTTTGGAGTGCCGTTATGGGAGCTTGGGCTTTCTATGGTTTTGCTTGTTGCGGGATTCATTTTCACCATATGGCTTGCAAGCCGCATCTATCGGATAGGCATTCTCATGCATGGAACGAAGGTGAACTACAAGGTGCTTGCCAAGTGGTTCATGATGAAAAACTAGTGGTGATCATTATAATGTGACAGTTGTCTTGATTTGTTTCAGGATCTTCCAATTGGGTCAAATGGAAGGTCCTGAAACAAAATCAGAACGACACCTGAGGACGAATTCCAGCGATCCTCGTTATTTTTAACGAAAGGATATTCGTTGAAAAAGCAATTAAAAGGTGTTACCGCCATTGTTCCTCTAAGACCGCACCTAAAGTGGATCATTCTCGCAGTAGCCATTTTAATCAGCATTGCTTCCATTCTGTATACAAATAGCCTTGTAGATCAAATTCGGGAAAGAGAACGAAGGCAGATCGACATTTACGCCAGTTCTCTGGAGTTTCTGGCAAACGAAAGCGGCGACAATTTTCTGCTTGTCCTTGATGAAATTGTGAAAGCCAATCATACCATCCCGGTCATTTTGACCAGTGAAGATGGTATTCCCGAAGATTATCGAAACATTAGCAAGGCAGATGAGATCCTGGACCAGGAAGAACGAAATCAATTTTTGAACCAGGAAATTGATCGAATGAAGGAGCAACATGATCCCATCTTAGTGACTTTAGCAGGCCTGGACACCATCTACGGATACAAATACATTTACTATAAGAATTCATTCCTATTAAGTCAACTCCAGTACTACCCCTACATTCAACTTTCTGTGATTGCGATTTTTGGAGTGATCACATTCCTCGTGATGAATTACCTGAGAAGGTCTGAGCAAAACATGGTATGGGTGGGTCTGGCTAAGGAGACCGCGCACCAACTTGGAACTCCACTCTCCTCACTAATGGCTTGGTCTGAGTACTTTAAAGGAGTATATCCTGACCAAAAAGAGACGCTTCTGGAATTTGACAAGGATGTAGACAGACTCAAGACGATTACCGATCGTTTTTCAAGTATCGGTAGCGAACCCCAGCTAGAGGAGAGAAACATCACTGAAACGATCGAAGAGATTGTGTCCTATTTACAAAAGAGATTGTCTTCTAAAATCAACATATCAACAACTTCTTTTCCAAATAAGAATATCATTGGTTGGATCAACACTTCACTTTTTGCTTGGGTGATTGAAAATCTGTGCAAGAATGCTGCAGATGCTATGGATGGAAAAGGAGATATCAAAATTCAGATACTAATGGCCAATGAAGGTCAAATAGCTATCGACGTTAAGGATTCTGGTAAGGGAATCCCAAAGTCAAAGATTAATGATGTATTTCGCCCTGGTTTTACTACCAAAAAACGTGGCTGGGGTCTTGGATTGACGCTTGTGAAGCGAATTGTTGAACAATACCATGAGGGAAGAATTTTCGTAAAAGAGTCTGAATTGAATCGGGGAACAACTTTCAGAATTTATCTGAAATCATAGGTCGATCTGCCTTTTTCCTTCAAGATTTTTCCTGTAATTTCGCACCAAAATTCAAAGACCCTTTTTATAAATCATAGACGAATGGCGAATAAAGGAAAAGTGACCCAGGTAATCGGCCCTGTGGTTGACGTTAGCTTCACAGCGGAAGATGCCAAACTTCCTAATATTATGGATGCTTTAACACTCGTTAGACCCGATAAGACCGAGATTGTTTTAGAAGTTCAACAACACCTGGGAGAGGAGTCAGTACGAACGATTGCGATGGATAGTACTGATGGTGTAAAAAGGGGAACAGAGGTTATTGATACTGGCTCGCCTATAAAAATGCCAACTGGAGATGCAATCCGAGGAAGGCTATTCAATGTAGTTGGTGAGGCGATTGATGGGATGGATCAAATTGATAAAAAGAGTGGATTACCTATCCACAGGCAAGCGCCAAAATTCGAAGAACTTTCTACTGCTACTGAGGTTCTCTTTACGGGAATCAAAGTAATAGATTTGATCGAGCCGTACGCTAAAGGAGGCAAAATTGGATTGTTTGGTGGTGCCGGTGTTGGTAAAACCGTATTGATCCAGGAGTTGATAAACAATATTGCCAAGGGTCATGGTGGACTTTCTGTATTTGCAGGCGTAGGGGAGCGTACCCGTGAAGGAAACGACCTTTTACGTGAGATGATAGAGGCAGGAATTATTGACTATGGCGAAGAATTCAAGAAATCGATGGAAGCCGGTGGATGGGACCTGTCAAAAGTTGACAATGAAAAACTAAAAGATTCCAAAGCAACCTTCATATTTGGTCAAATGAATGAGCCTCCTGGTGCCAGAGCTCGGGTAGCACTTTCAGGACTGACGGTTGCAGAACATTTTAGGGATGGTGATGGTGAAGGGAAAGGAAAAGACATCCTATTCTTCGTAGATAACATCTTCCGATTTACTCAGGCAGGATCTGAGGTGTCAGCACTTCTTGGAAGAATGCCTTCAGCGGTAGGATACCAGCCCACGCTTGCAACAGAGATGGGATTGATGCAGGAAAGAATTACCTCTACAAAAAGAGGTTCCATTACTTCTGTACAGGCGGTTTATGTACCAGCAGATGACTTGACTGACCCAGCGCCAGCTACTACTTTCTCCCACTTGGATGCAACAACCGTACTTTCAAGGAAAATTGCTGAGCTAGGTATCTATCCTGCGGTAGATCCCCTGGATTCAACTTCAAGAATTTTGAGTGCAGATATCCTTGGTGATGATCACTACAATACAGCACAGCGAGTTAAAGAGATTCTTCAGCGATACAAAGAACTTCAGGATATCATCGCGATTCTCGGTATGGATGAACTATCAGATGAAGACAAGGAAGTAGTACACAGAGCGAGAAGGGTTCAGAGATTCCTTTCACAACCGTTCCACGTGGCTGAGGCATTTACCGGTCTTCCAGGTGCGTTGGTAGATATCAAAGACACCATTAAGGGATTCAATATGATCATGGATGGAGAGCTTGATCATCTCCCTGAAGCAGCATTTAACCTTGTAGGTACGATCGAAGAGGCTGTTGAAAAGGGTGAGAAATTGATGGCTGAAGCAAACGCTTAATTATGTTTTTAGAGATTGTTACTCCCGAAGAAAAGATCTTTGAAGGTGAGGTAGTCAGTGCTACTTTTCCGGGTAGCGATGGTTCATTTCAAATTTTGAATGATCATGCTCCCATCGTAACTACACTTGCGAAGGGAGACATTAAATATAAGCAGGAAAAACAGAAAGAAGTGCACATGTTGGTTGATGGCGGAGTAGTAGAGGTGTTGCACAACAAGGTCAACGTTTTAGTTGAGAAGATTGTGGATTAGGCCTGACGAAATTTGAAAAGAAGCCATCTCGTACCACGAGATGGCTTTTTTTATGGCGACTTACAAGAATCGTTTAAACCATCCTGAAATCTGACCGAATGCTTCGTCACGATGCGTTGATAAGCTGTGATTGCCACCTTCATACATGACGAATCGGTAATTCATCTCGTTCTTTTGCATCTCGCTCACGAACTTGACATTTTCTGAGGCGCTTACTGCCTCATCCATTGTTCCTTGTAATACTAGAATTGGAGTGTCTTTTGGCAATTGATCAACCCAGTACACGGCAGATCTCTTTTTCAGAATTAACTGCTTTTTGTCAGTGTTATAGTCCGGGATGAACTTGCTCCACCATTCGTCCAATTCGGGACGATCAATAATACTTTGTACCAGGTTCGTCGATGGACCGCCTACAGCGACTGCCTTAAATCTTTGTCCACGTTTCAAAGTCAAAAAAGAAGTCATTCCACCTCTGCTCCAACCAAACATGCCAAGTCTGGAGGTGTCCGATTTAGGTTGTGCTGCAAGCAATGGTATTAGATTGATCACATCATTTATATCGCTACCGCCATATTCCTCAGCTCCTTCTCCGCCACCATTTCCTCTATATTGACTGGCAGCAATCACAAATCCTTCGTTAGCAAGCCTTGCCAATTCACCTAATCCAATGGAAGAAACATAGTGGGTTAGGGACCCAAACTCGAGACTACCGCCGCGGTTGTAAACAATCGAAGGGTATCGTCCTTTTTTCTTAGGCTGTAACAAAAACCCTTTCACCTTCAATCCATCACTTAGATAGGTTATCCCATAAACTTCGACTTTTTCAAAATATTCGAACCTCGAATCATCGAAATAGACACTGTCCCACTTCTCTGTTTTTTTCACATATTCGATCAAACCTTCCAGTGTCTTGATCCTCTCCTTCTCTATAATAGTTCCGTCCGACTGAGGAAAACAGACGAAACTAAAGCCTACAAGTACACATTGTGCAATTACTTTTTTCATAGTGATTCATTTTTGCACAAATCACTGATTATTTCAACTTTCGACCTCATTTTCGAGGTAAGCTAAAAGTCAGCAACGTCCTTGAGAGCTTGCAAAAGGGGTAGTTAACATTATTTAACCGCAGTTAACATACCTCTCGAATCGATTCCAGTTTATTTGTTTATCAACGAAGAGGGATTTCAGAAATCTCCTAATTATCCAACTAAATAAAGTACCATGAAATCTGTAATTATCATTTTACTAAGTGCGATAACCCCATTTTGTTTTGGCCAAAATAAGGAAGGCGTAATAACCTATGAGTCCATTATGCGGATAGACCTTAGCAGGCTTCCTCCAGAAATGAAAGGCATGATTCCACCTGAAAGAAAATCTAAGAATCAATTGTTTTTCAATGAAAAAGAATCGATTTACAAGGTGCTGGACGAAGAAGAAGACATAAATCGGGAAGTAGCCACTGGCGGTGCAAGAGTCCAGTTCAGGATGCGTGGTGCTCCGGACAATGAATCTTATACTAACCTCGAAGATGGATCTTCGATAGACAAAACTGAATTCGCGGGAAGAGTCTTCCTTATCAGTGGCGAGGAAGAAATTGAATGGAAAATTACCGGCGAGACACAGATGATTTCAGGCTACCAGTGCATGAAGGCCACGTATATGCGCGATACTATCCCAGTTACAGCATGGTTCACTCCTCAAATTCCAATATCGCTGGGCCCGGCTCAATACCGCGGACTACCTGGTATGGTTCTTTCTGTTGATATCAACGAGGGGCGGAGAACAATCAAAGTAACAGATGTTGATTTAAGGGAATTGACAACGGATGAAGCCATCGTAGCGCCTCAAAAAGGTAAAAAAGTTACACGCAAGGAGTTTATCAAGATTCGCGATGAGAAAATGGCAGAAATGCAAGAGATGAGTGGTGGTCGTGGTGGAACATTCATCATTCGAAACTAGACGGCTGGCTTCATGAAAAAGGTCTTACTCATTTTGTTTGTTTTAATGGTGGGCGTGGGACAAGCTCAAACCATACGGGGAGAGGTGAAAGATGCTGATGGCGAGTCTCTCTTTTCAGCAACGGTCATGTTGTTGCAAGCCCAGGATTCTGTTCTTGCCTCCTTTGCAATGTCAGACGCGAACGGGGTTTTCGAGATCAAAAGAGTACCGAAGGGAGATTACCTGCTGAGAATAAATTTTGTCGGACTGAAAGGGTTTGACCAAGCGCTGACCGTATCAGATCAGGACATTGACCTTGGCACTATAAACCTGGAGCCGGATGTATTGGATGAGGTGGTCGTTGAAGGTGAGGCGATTCCCATCACGATGAAAAAAGATACCATTGAATACAATGCAGCAGCGTTTGAAACTAAACCGAACGCAGTGGTGGAGGATCTTCTGAAAAAACTCCCTGGGGTCGAAGTTGAGCGTGACGGGACGGTAAGATCGCAGGGAGAGACTGTCAACAAGGTGCTTGTGGACGGTAAAGAATTCTTTGGGGACGATCCGCAAATGGCAACTAAAAACCTTCCGGCTGACGCTGTAAACAAAGTGCAGGTATTTGACCAAAAATCCGAGTTTACCCAGTTTTCTGGCATTGACGATGGCAATGAGACCAAGACGATAAATCTGACGTTGAAGGAAGATCGTAAGACGGGCACGTTTGGGTCAGTGGGTGGCGGCTATGGTACAGATGACAGAAATCAACTATCCGCTAACATCAATCAATTCAGGGAGGACAATCAGTTTTCATTTATTGGAAAACAGAACAACATCAATGAGCAGGGGTTTTCCCTTTCCGATTACATCTCCTTTATGGGTGGACTTGGTAATTTAAGCGGAGGTTCCGGGAGAATTTCAATTGGAGGAAACAACGGCCTTCCTATTTCTAACGGTCTGAGTGATGGCTTTGTGACAACTAGTGCAGGAGGACTAAATTTCAATAGAGATTTCAACAATAAAACCGAGCTAAGATCGAGCTATACATTTTCCCGTATTGAGAACGTCACAAACAGATCTACAGATAGGACCAACTTTGTTAATGATGAGGCATTTGATACAGACGAAAGCTCAAACACGTCAAGTGTGGGTAAGAACCACAACGTCACCTTAAATGTCAAACATGAGATCAACAAGTCCCAGGATATACAAATTCGAAACACAATTGGATTTCAGGATGGCGATGTGACCAATGTCACTAATACCATTAACTCCTCTGATCTTGGCTCAAGCACCAGTTTGAGTGACTACAATTCCATAGGAGGAGGTTTCAATCTAAGTAGCAGCTTTATGTATCGCCGAAGGTTTAGCAAGATTGGAAGGACTTTTATCACAGAACTGCGATTTTCCAACCAGATAAATGATTCGGACTATTTGCTCAATACGCTTGTAAACCCAGGCGCTTTGGCAACCAACCAGGAACAACTATCTGACAATAGATCACGGACCTTTGGTGCAGAAATCTCATACACTGAACCTATAGGAAAGAGCAAGTACCTGGAATTTAGATATGAAAGAAATCTCACTAGCGGCGAGAATGACAAGGATTTTTATGATGTAAATGGTGGATCCAGGATTTTTAATGGAACATTGAGCTCTCTCTTCGAACGAAGATATGATTACAACAGAACAGGGCTTAGCTTCAATTATGCAACAAATGATTTTCGAATCACAGCAGGTGCTAACTATCAATTTAGTACCCTGGATGGAGAAGAACCTGAAGTAGCCAACTCATCAATATCAAAGGACTTTAACCGGACGCTTCCATTTTTAAGGATCAACTATGATTTTTCTACTAGCATTGGTTTGAGTTTGAATTACAGAACCCGATTGAATGTCCCATCCATAACTCAACTACAGCCTGTCGCAGACAACTCAAATCCCCTAAATATATATGAAGGTAATCCCGCGCTGGATGCGGAATATATTCATTCAGCTCGTATCAACTTCCGTTACTTCGATCAATTCACTTCTACATCATTCTTCAGCTTTGTGGATGTGTCCTATACTTTGGATAATATCGTAACGAGCAGAACGGTTGACAACACCAACTTTTCACAGTTATCACGACCTGTAAATGCGGACAACTCGGTTACAATCAGCAACTATACATCCTTTAGCCGACCGATCAAATTTGCCAAGACGAGGTTCAGGGTCAGTAACAGGGTAGCAGTAAACGAAGGATTTACTATTATCAATGATGTGACGTCAGAAACAACGAACACGAACAACACATTAAGCGTGAGCTTTGAAAATCTGAAGAAGAAGATACTTGATTGGAATGTTGGAACTAATTATACAACAGGAAAGACCGAGGGGTCGCAGGAGGTTTCTAACCAAGATTTCACAAATCAGACGTACTATCTTGATGTGACTGTTTATTTTCTTAAAAAGTGGTCTGTCAGTAGCAATTTCGACTACCAGATCTTTGAAAGTGCCTCCTTTACCGAAAATCAGGAGATTCAACTTTGGGAAGCTTCTATTCAAAAAAACATTCTTAAAAATGACCGGGGCGAACTCAAAGTTTCTGTATTTGACATTTTAAATCAGAATCAGGGAATAAATCGAACCACTAATTTTAATTTCATTGAGGAAGAACGGATTGCTTCCATCGGAACGTACTATATGTTGAGCTTTACCTATAGACTTTCCGCATTTAACCAGCGGAGCGGTTTTAGCTTCAGAACGATGCGTAGGTAGTCATCAGGGTCAGAAATAAAGGAAAGAACCTATTATTGGTTCTTTTTTTGTTTTGTACCAGGCAACCATTTAGATCAAACTCACATTTAGCCTTTCAAATGTACTTAGTGAACACCAACGAACTAATAGAGAAATGCAAGGCTGGAGATCAGAAGGCACAACGCCTATTGTTTGAAAAACTGAATATTCAAATGATGGGAGTTTGTTTGAGATATCTAACTAGCAGGGAGGACGCAGAGGAGGTCATGCTGGAAGGGTTTTATAAAATGTTTAAGGCGCTAAAGAGGTTCACCTATATAAATGAGATCACATTTTTTGGATGGGTGAAAAAGATTATGATCAATGAATCCTTGATGCGGCTTAGGAAAAACAAGGAGGTACAACTTCTTTCAATTAATGAGGAGATAGATACCGAAATAGACATCTCTCCCTTAGAAAAACTGCAGGCTGGAGATCTTCTGAAGATCATAAAGATGATACCGATTGGATATCGAACAGTCTTCAATATGTATGAAGTGGAGGGATACACGCACAAGGAAATCGGTGATCAACTGGGCATTTCAATTGGGACTTCTAAATCTCAATTGCACAAGGCCAAGAAATTACTAAAAGAAATTTTAGAGGAAAAAAACAGTGGATATGGAACCTAAAATATTGTCAAATAAACTGGATGAAATTCAAGCGGCCGAGTTGGGAATCTCTGTTGACAGCGCCAAAATTTGGGACCAACTCGAATCTAGATTGGAAAACCAGCATACCAGCAGGCGGTTTCTGATCGCTGCAAGTGTGGCATTTTTAGTCCTCCTGTTTCCACTAAGTTTTCTAAAGCAAACAAAGTCACCTCAAGCTTTAGTTGAGAAGTCAGTTCCTGACATGGTGCCTCTGGCTCAGGAAACACAAATAGAATTACCTGTGGTGAAGGAATCTAAAAGGGCGAGAACACAAATCATAGTCCTTGATCGTGTGACTGTTGCTCCTAACATAGCTGCTTTGCAGACCTCCGCCGAATTGGTGAACGCCACACCACTGAACTTACCACAACCACGGAGATTTATACGAAACACATTTAGCAATAAAGATATTTCAGTCATTCAGGCGAGTCTAGGTGAGCCCGGAACTGAAACAGGAAGAAAGGTTACAGTTAGAGCTCAACTGTATCCCTCTTCCGAAAATTTACAGATAAGTAATGGTGAATTAAAGATTAAATTAAATGCAAAGAACAAGTAAAATTTTAACTGCCGTTATCAGTCTTTTATGGCTGATGGGAGCTCAGGCACAGGAGAAAGTAGTCAATCAGTATCCGGACACTTTAGTTGTCACCACGGATAGCCGAAATGTACTGACCTTCGCTTTTCGCGATATTCATAAGGAAAAACCTGAATTAAACAATGAGCTTTGGAGGTCGATTCTGGGTATCATGGAGTCCTCATTACAAGCCTCTTCTAAAAAGGAGGGCGTTCGAATTTCCTATAGAAAGGTAACAATCAGTGGTGAAGAGAAAGCAAAAATTGAGGTAGCAGCATTAGAGGAATCCGATATTTTTTGGATAGGTAAAGATGGGATGAGACAAGATGCTTCGTACCGGATAGTCTTTGAGGTGGTTCAACCGAGGGTAAGAGTTTTGTTCTCTCTAAACTCAATCGGTGAGCTGGATGAGATAAAGGAAATCAATGTTGAATCCATATGGGACACTGAAATGGAAAAAGCTAATACAAAACGTGTTGTATACAATGGAGAAGGTAGTATTGAATTGGGTGTGTTCAGAGTGAATAAGATAAACCATTCAAACCCAGCAGATTTTATTGAATTCAGAGGAGGTGTAGGTGTTGGCTTCTATCGTGACCGGTTCATTCCGGATGTCAGCTATGATATTTCCTTCAATTTTAGCGATCGATATGGCAAACCACGAACCAAAGTCGGACTACAATACAATTTGCACTATGTCCTGGAAGAGCAAACTGAAGGAGATTTTGATTTGAATTTGAACGGCTTTTTAAGTGCATATTGGACCATGTTCAGAGGTACCAACCGGGAGTATGGGCTTGGATTTGGTTATTTGGTAAAACAAAACGGTACTCTATTCAAGGGTGATACCTTTAAGATGACCCTTTTTAACAGGAGAGCTTCAAAAACAAGCCTTACACCTGAATTGATTTTTACTGATGGCTTTAAACAGGCATTTCCAGCCCTAAGATTTGGGTTGGCCTTCTAGTACTTTAGCAATTGGAACTTCAAGTTCCCCGGGATCTAGCATCGCATTGATCAACGATACCTTTTCAAAAGCGTCAAGTCCGTCACTCGGAATGGGCGCTTTTTTGATGATTCCTTTCCGAAGTAGAAGTGTACGTTTTACTCCTTCCAACAGCGGCCTCTCAGGTGTTAACCATTCTTTACCGTTCCAAAAGATGAGGTTAGCATAGGAACAGTCCGTCACCAGCCCATCAATGGAAATAATGATTTCGTCAGCCTTTGACGACCCGACCAATTCTTGCAGTACAGAACGATCTTCGTACTTGAAAGAATAGTCGAACCATGTCGTGTCAACCAATTGCAGGGATTGGATTGGAAGCTTTACGTATGGTAAAGCCTCACAGTCATGGCTCGAATTGTCATAGGTGAATCGCACCTTATATTTTCTATTATCGTCAAATTCGGGAAGAAGTCCTTCCAGGTCGTGAAGGGCTTCACCAAAGAAATGAAAACACGTGTTATTCAATCTCTCCTGGTGCAAGTCAAGATTTTGGTATTTACCATTTTGAAAACATATGCTCTCAATAAATCGCAAGTCAACTTAAGATTGGTTAGGTCTGATTAAAATTAGATCAAGTATCGATGATATCATACTCTACGTATAGTCAAGATCTTTAGATCCTCTGATGCTGTAGCTAGAGTCTCACTCAGATTATGATATTCACAGGCTATCCAGCATACTTTCCATCCATCTATTTGCATACAATCTGGCACGCAATCTTATTGTTTCACGATCGATTTCGTCACCCTCTTCGTAGGTGACTGCTTCCGACCCAAAACTGTTGAAAAACCAGTTGTAGCAGTAGGGTAATTCTTGACTCCTTCTTCGATAGTCACCCATCTCAAGGGAATCAACGTCAATACTTTCGATCCATCTCGGAATGATCCTGGTCTTACTCGCTGCCTCGTTGGTGGAATCAAGGATAAGCAGGTAAGGGCCATTGTAAGAGGTGTGAAAGTCGACTCCAAAGGTGATTATCTTGCCTTCCGCTACCTTGTCTTTAGCAAAATCTCTCGCAACCTGAGTCTCCGGTTGCGTGAAGTCTATCCAGTCCCGATTGAGATCAACTCCCTTTGCGTTATGCCTCCAATTACCCAGATCAGCTCCGTCAGGATTGAGGAGCGGGAACACGTAAATGTTGAACTTTTCCCTGAAATCATCGGCAATAATGCCATTTGACATGACTTCCTCAAAAAAAGCCTTAAATGCAATCGAACCGCCTGGAACTTCAGGTGGGTGTTGTCGCGCAATGAGCATAACCGACTGTGATGTTTCTTCTCTTTCTGACGAGACAACATAAACGTCCCTATTTAAAGCAGTCTTGCCAACTGATTTTTTAGTTAAAAAACTTTTAGCGGCTACATGCTTATCAACCCAGTCATAAGTTTTCTGTGAAGAAATGACTTCCTGGGCCGCAACCCATAGTGGTTCATCATTTAATTTCAATGAAAAGGTTGCAATCGTGCTGTCCGAGTTGAGCTCAACTTGATCTTCGTATGAAAACCATTGCCTTCCATCTGTACTGAGCTTGGGTATATATCGATGCTTATGATGCGTATACTTCACGGAGAGCTCAATGGTCTTCTTTTCATTGCTCCAAATTTGAAAAGCAAACCAGGCGCTGGCATTGACCGGAATGTTCTCAGGACTTACTGTTGCCTGGAAGTTCGATTCACTCAATCGAACAAAATCATTTAGTCGGGCACCATCAAATTGATTGCTTGCAAACACGCCTCCTGCGTCAAAGATGTTCTTTTTCAATTGCGACGTGGCAGAAGTCCCTGAATCTGATGTTGGATTGCTACAGGCTTGTAGCACGATCAAGGCAATAAGATATTTCTTCATGATCAAAAGGTTAGGCTATTTAAAAATAGACAATGCTTTCTAATCAACTAGTAGGCAGATAGATCTTGTCTACCATTTCCTGGTACTCTTTGCGTGGATCGCTAAAGGAGGTTATGCCTCCGCCACTACAGTAGTAGAACTGGTCTTTTTCCTTTTCGATGAACCGAATCATTACGCCGGTATCGAGATTTTCGCCATCGAAGTATCCGCAAACTCCCGTGTAAAAGCCGCGATCGTAATTCTCAACTGCTTTGATGATATTTAAGGTTTCAGGCTTTGGAGCACCGGAAATGGACCCGGCTGGGAGAAGCGAACAAAGGATTTCACCTAGATGTTCTTCCCAGTTTTCACTTAGTTTTCCTTTCACTTCTGAACTAACCTGCAGTAGATTTTTTTCCCTGGTCTCTATCTCTTCAACATATCTGAATCTTGATACCGAAACCTTGCTCGATACACGGCTTAGATCATTTCGAATGAGATCGACAATGGTGACATGTTCCGCGATTTCCTTTGGATCTCTCAGAATCACCTCTCTTGCACCTTCTATACTTGCATCGATTGTTCCCTTCATTGGATAGCTGTAGATCCAATCATTTTTGGTCTTGACGAACGTTTCAGGAGAGAAAACTACAAATTGGTCCGGCTCGTAGACTTTATACTTGGCACTTGAAGATCGAAATAGCTCTTCCAATGTCAGATTAATCTCAATCGGCGTTCTAAAGGTCAGATTAGTCAAAAACGAATTTCCAATCTTAATCTCATGAACAACTTGATCGAAGGCTTTTTTAAAATTGGAAAAGGAAGTTGGGATCTTCTTAACCGCAGGGTCTTTACGTTCTATTTGTGGTTGATGATAGTTGGTGGTTGAAACCTCAAACTTGAATGTGGCTGAATTCGAGACACCGGTTTTTTCAATTTTCCATTGTTCGCCTAAAAAATCGCAGTAGAAGATGAATGGAGAATGGCTTTTGCCATATCCATTTAGAAGCCTGATTGCCTCATTTTTGCTGATCATTTTTTTTGAACCCAAAACGTCTCAACATTTTCAGCTCGTATTTCCAGAAGAAATCAAATTGGCCAAAAATGAATCCGTAACAGAGCAAAATAATATTGTAGATAGGTAGGATAAGCATGAAGTACAGCACAGTCATCCACCACTCTCGCTCTGCACCACCGCTGATTAAGTCCAGTATGGGTCCTTTAATAAATAAGACAGTAAACCCAGTAAGGGCAAATACGACCAGAACAAGAATCACCTGCCAAATGTTTTTTAAAGCCCACTTGTCCTGCATTTTCTTAATCCAACTCATCTATAAAAGCCTCAAAGTCCGGCCATTTTGGTTTTGAAATAATTGAAACTGGTTCTTTTTTAACTGGATGAACAAAGTCCAGTCTAAAGGCATGCAAATCTATGCTTTTGTCCTGATTGGGCTTACTGTATCCGTATTTTAAATCACCTTTTATTGGGCAATTCAGTGATTTCATTTGCACTCTAATCTGATGCGGTCTTCCGGTCTTGGGTTGCACCCTGAGGAGTGAAACTCTGCCGTGTGAAGCGATCAGCTGATAACTAAGTTCAGAGCGTTTTGACTTTCCTTTTTGCTTACCGTATGCTCTCGTAAGATTCTTCCTCTCATCCTTTTCCAGCCAATGTACCAAAGTGTCCGCATCCTTAGAAGGCGTTCCATCTACGATCGTCAGATAAGTCTTGGTGATTTCGTCATCCCTGAAAAGTCGGTTCATCCGCTCAAGTCCCTTCGATGTTCGTGCGAAAACGATCAAACCACTTACAGGCCTATCCAGGCGATGGCAAGGTTGACAAAAGACATTTCCAGGCTTTTTATACTTTTTTCGAATATAGGCTGTCGCCCAGTCTGTCAATGTTCGATCACCGGTTTCGTCTCTCTGAACGAGCCATCCTGCCGGTTTCTCAACAATCAAAAGATGGTTGTCCTCATAGGCTACTAGCGGTCTATCCATTCTTATCAAATATCAAATTACGTCAGTTTTTTCTATGCAGGTTGCAAAATTAGGGATTGATGGTACGTTTGTTCAAAACTCACTTATGAAGTGAAATTGAACGTCAGGAAAATTTTCCTGGACCATTTGCAACCAGGCTTTCGTCTCAGCCATAAACACCAGCTTACCTTCTTTATCTCTGGCAATATGCCGGTACTTATCCTTTACGAAAGCATCAAGCTTATCATCACCACCACTGATCCAGCAAGCTTTGTAAATATTCACTGCCTCAAATTTGGCATTCGCTCCATACTCATTTAGTAACCGGTATTGAAGAACTTCGAACTGAAGTGCTCCCACGGTCCCAACGACTTTTCTTGCTCCCATTTCAAAAGTGAAAAGCTGTGCCACACCTTCATCCATTAGTTGATGAAGTCCTTTTTCAAGCTGCTTGGACTTCATCGCGTCCATGTTGATGACCTCTCTGAAAAGCTCAGGCGAAAAGGATGGAATGCCCTTGTAGATTCCTTTTTCTCCCTCACTAAGCGTGTCGCCAATTTTAAGGTTCCCAGTATCGTATAGACCCACAATGTCGCCCGGGAATGCTTCCTCCACCGTCTCTTTTTGCTGCGCCATAAAAGCCGTTGCGTTGGAGAAACGGAAGTTCTTATTTTGCCTTACATTGAAATAGTTACTGCCTCGTTGGAACTTTCCCGAACATACCCTCACAAATGCGATCCTGTTTCTGTGTTTCGGATCCATATTAGCATGGATCTTGAAAATGAATCCTGAAAATTTGCTTTCCGTAGGTAGAATTTCGCGCTGCTCTGTTTCTCTTGAGTATGGTTGAGGTGCGATCTCTGTAAAACAATCCAGCAGTTCACGTATCCCAAAATTGTTCACGGCGCTTCCGAAGAATACCGGTGCCATATCACCGTTTAGATACGCTTTTGAATCAAACTCATCGTAAACCCCATTCACTAATTCTACTTCCTCTTTTAAGGTATCGATTGCTGAATCAGGCAGGTAGTTGGATAGATTTGGATCTTCAACACCTTCAATCTGTACAACTTCATCGACCTTTTTTTGTTTGTTTGGCTCATAAAGATTCAGATTGTTCTCGTGAATATTGAATACACCTCGTAGCGTTTTACCCATTCCAATCGGCCAGCTCATTGGACGTACCTTGATATCTAGTTTTTCTTCAATCTCGTCCAGTAATTCAAATGCGTCTCTCCCTTCACGATCTAGTTTGTTAATGAAGCATATGACGGGTGTATTTCGCATTCTACAGACGTCCATCAACTTCTCTGTTTGCTTCTCCACACCTTTCACACAATCAATCACCATTATGACACTGTCCACAGCTGTAAGTGTTCGGTAGGTATCCTCGGCAAAATCTTCGTGTCCAGGCGTATCAAGAATGTTGATCTTTAGATTCTTGTAGTCGAAACCCATCACAGATGTGGCTACTGAAATACCACGTTGTTTCTCAATGTCCATCCAATCGGATCGGGTGCCCATATCTATTTTGTTTGACTTAACAGCTCCTGCCGTCTGTATAGCTCCCCCGAAGAGCAGTAGTTTTTCAGTAAGCGTGGTTTTTCCCGCATCAGGGTGGGCGATGATACCAAAGGTTCTCCTTCGTTCTATCTCCTGTTCAAGTGTCATCAGAAATTATTTGAAGCGCAAAATTAGCGGAATAGCATCAACCTAGAAGACATCTGCCATATCTGTTATTTCCTCAATCTTCTCTTGAGATGGTAATTCCTTCATGTCTTCCCCCAGATAAGATTCGAGAGACTTCAAAATCTCCAAATTAGTGGTTATCTGATGCTTTTCTTGAATCAGCAAATCCAGCAATCTACCACTAAAGTTCAGAAGGTCAGATGGCTTTGATGTGCCATCAAAACAATTACCGTTGAAAACAAGCATATTGCTTAAGGTACTTTCTTGCGTTTGAGCAAGCACTTTGAGATTAGAGTAACTTTCAAAAAGGCTCTTTCTTAGCTCATACCTTATGAGCGACATAATATCACTTCCTAGAACTGAATTCCAGGCAGTGTTACTCAAGCTGGGATAGGTCCCCAAACCATTTGTAAACCCATTGTTGAAAGTGGCGATGAATGAGACGGACATACTTTGCCTGCCCTCCAGCATAACAACGTTCCTTTTTGCTTGCGTACTCAGGCTATCATACATTCTTAAATGATATGGAAATCGTGTCAGCAGTAAGTCGGTGTTTCTATGGACTTCATTTGCAACAGCCCGCAATGCTTGCTCCTTCTCTTTCTTAAGTGAAATGGAGGTATTAAGCTGGCTAAGCCAAAGTGCTAAAAATACCCCTATTGCAACAGGTATCAGATCGAATAACAGTTGCTTGATCTTATCCATAAGAAACCTCTGGTTAGCTGGATAAAATTATTAAATCCCTAGGAATAGGCTGTCACACATGGAACGGGAAGAATTTATTAAACCAAGGGGCTGCTAGTTGAGGAATTAGTCCCTCAACCCCCGTTTTTTGAAAAGCGAAACATTGTATCCGACCACAAACTTTGTGATGTTCATGTCCGAATCGAAGGTATTGCTATCTGCCAGGACTTCAGGTGCCCAATCCTGTTTGTTTTTCACAAATTCGACAAAAAAAGCATTCTCGATTCCAACTGTAAATTCAACGCGTGCACCAAATTCAATAAACCGACTAGAATTCAAGGCATATGCTTCGTCTTTAAATTTATTCTTTTTGTATTCGGGATTGGTGTAGTGAGCAGAGCCAATTTTGATACTGGGCTGGAATTCAATGAATCTACTCAGCGGAATTCTGGCTGCTGTGAGTAAACCGAGTTGTAACTTGTTGGGGCTATGAAGATCCCTGTTCACATTGATGGAGGTAGCTGTAGTCCCACCAGGTTCAAGATCGTACGATGCGTAGAAGTGGTGGTTTTGATAGGAGGCGTTGATACCGACAATCAGATAACGTGAATAGTAGGAAACATTAGCTCCAAAATGCTTTTCAGAAATATTTACATAGTAATCGTGATATGTGGCCAGATTACTATCCGTATAAGTTAACTCTCCGCTGCCTGCACCTGCCGTAACACCAAGGGTAAACTTGTTTAAGATTCTTCTTTTCTCTTTTTTCAACCCTGTATTGGCCTTAGGAACACTTAGCCACAAGTCCTGTTCACCGCGTTCCGTCTCAAGAACTACGTTAATCGGCTGAGTGCCTTCTTTGACCTTAAGTGGTGGCTCGTCATTGGTGAAGTCTCTGTCTTGATCGTAATCGAGGAAAAAAGTAATGTTCTTATAATGATAGTTTCCACCTAACCAAATGATAATATTTGGGTCTTGCGGGTCTCCAAATAAGCCTACCAGAACGACGGTATGATCGAAGGCTGAGAGATCCGGAGGTGTTACAACAATCGATTCGGGAACGTTAAATCTGGTATATTTTTTTAAAAGTCTAAGATCTAAAGTGGAGGTCTTGTAGGTGAGGTGGTAAAATTCGACATTCTCTGTTTGGGTAGCCCCCAAATTCACTCTGAACTCTTCAGGCATCATTGCAACACCATTGAGCGGGCCATTAAAACTTGACGTGGGTAAAACATCCTGGCTGAAGCTCACTACTGCTCCCAACAAACAAAGTGCTGCGGGAAATAGCTTAAGCGGACGTTTGGTCAGGGACATCTTAAATTTTGGCTATAAACAACTACAATCTTACTATGGAAAATGCAATTGTGTGACAAATGATCACTATTGTTTTGTAAACTTTTTGGACTTGGTTGGGACTTTGTACTTACCTAAATGCTGTGATGGACTTGATTCATACTTGAATTAGTTTAGTCTTTACTTAACTTCACTTCATGAGAAGACCAGTTCGCTATGCAATGTACTTCATCATTGGTTTCCTGATTTATCAGGTCATTGATTCCGGAGATACAAGTGTTACACATCAGGATGCAAGGAACTGGTTGATTGGAGCGATCGTGGTTGTGTTCGCTTTGATGCTCATCGTTCGTGTAATCAAGCAGCGATATGATAAGTAGAACATCACTTGTTGAAATTGATCAAAGCAAACTTGTACCCAACACTGAAATTGGCAAATAATAGTTTGGACTTAAAGTTTTCGGATTGTGCTAGGCCTTTAGGTCGCCATCGCTGATTATTGACCCCAAGACCGAAAAAGAAAATACTTCGTGTGCCAACATCGAACTCCAGTCTTGCTCCCAACTCATAGAAGGTGTCCACAGGTAGAGGATACGATAAATCGGAGTACTTATTTTGCTTGTATTCAGGATTAATGTATTGAGCCAGGCCAAACTTGAATGTGGGATGGAATTCAGTGTGATCTCCAAATTGAATTCGATAAGCACCTGAAATGCCAACTTGCAATTTATTAGGTGGATGTGAATCTTCGTTTATACTGCCTACTCCCCTGAACCTGAAGGCATATGAGGTGTAATGGTAGTGATTTTGGATAATCGCGTCTACACCAACAACGATCTTTTCTGAGTAGTAGCTCAGGGAGAGTCCGATATTCTTTTCAGTTGACCTGACCTCGTATTGATAGATGGTGTTGGAGTAGCTCAGACCACCAATTCCGATACCAGCGACGGAACCAACGACAATAGAATTAGTGGTTCTCTTCTTTGCTCTGCGTGGAGGGACCTTTTGCTGAGGTAGCTCAAGGAGTATTTTATAGCTAAATACCGAAGATGTTATCGATACTTCTAGAGGTTGATCTCCCCTTTGCATCGGAATTGGACCATTATCATTATCTAGGTTCCAGTCGCGATTGTGATCAATGAAGAAAAAGACCTCATCGCTATCGTAGTTTCCTGCCAGGATGACAAGCATCTGTGGATCATCAATATTTCCGAACAATCCCACAAGCACCGTTACTTGCCCAAAGGCTGAAAGTACAGGAGGTACAATTGTCACCGAGGCAGGTATCTCGAAGTCCGTGTATTTTTTCAGACTTCTCAGATCAATGATCTCTGTCTGATATGGTAGTTGAAATAGTTGGATTTCCTCAATCACTTCTTCTGTGGGAAGCCTAATCCTGAACTGATCCGGCATGATGGGAACTCCAAATGTTTGAATGTTAAAACCATTCTTATACTTACCACCCTGGCAAACTCCATCGATAAGGAGTATAGTAAGTAACAAGGAAAATGCGTGCTTGATAGAGGGTTTAGTCATGACAGTTAGTTTTTAATATGAAACAGCCCTAGCTAATCAAATGTAGAACCTGGATTCTCTGGACATGAGCAGAGATGGTCTACAGGAAGTTTACATAAATGAAAGGACATGTCAGTGGTGTTAAGGCTTTAGGCTGAATCATAGCACGATCTGACATTCTGTCACATTTTATGTTTTGGCACATCCATTGATAAATGGAAAGAAGCAAAGAATTTAATCAGATAAAATAGACCAAAAGAAATGGGTAAAATCATAGGTATCGATTTAGGAACTACTAACTCATGTGTGGCTGTGATGGAAGGAAATGAGCCGGTAGTGATCCAGAATAGTGAAGGAAGGAGAACGACTCCTTCGATCGTAGCTTTTCTCGATGGAGGGAAAGGAGAGAGAAAAGTGGGTGATCCTGCTAAAAGACAGGCGATCACCAACCCACAAAATACGATCAGCTCAGTGAAGAGATTCATGGGGAAGAAGTTTTCGGAAGTGAAGGCAGAAATGAAGAATATTTCTTACGATGTTGAATCAGGAAGTAATGACACTGTTCGAGTGAAAATTGGTGACAGAACCTACACGCCACAAGAACTGTCCGCGATGATTCTTCAGAAAATGAAATCAACTGCTGAAGATTTTCTAGGACAAGAGGTAAAGGAAGCGGTAGTTACAGTACCTGCTTATTTCAACGATGCAGAAAGACAAGCTACTAAGGAGGCTGGTCAAATTGCAGGATTGGATGTGAAGAGAATCATTAATGAGCCGACTGCGGCTGCTTTGGCTTACGGACTCGATAAGAA
This sequence comes from Cyclobacteriaceae bacterium, assembly GCA_028285685.1. Classification (GTDB taxonomy): domain Bacteria; phylum Bacteroidota; class Bacteroidia; order Cytophagales; family Cyclobacteriaceae; genus Ekhidna. Next base: position 89,954 of record JANQOR010000038.1, read on the forward strand.
AAACAAAGACATGAAGATCGCAGTGTACGACCTTGGAGGTGGTACATTCGATATTTCAATCCTCGAATTGGGTGATGGTGTATTTGAGGTGAAGTCAACCAACGGAGATGTACATTTAGGGGGTGACGATTTTGACGGAGTGATCATCGACTGGTTGGCGGATGAGTTTAACGCAGATGAAGGGATTGATCTCAGAAAAGATCCAATGGCGCTTCAACGACTAAAAGAAGCTGCCGAAAAGGCGAAGATTGAACTTTCCAGTTCATCTAATGCAGAAATCAACCTTCCGTACATTATGCCAGTGGATGGTGTACCTAAGCACTTGGTGAGATCTTTGAGTCGAGCAAAGTTTGAGCAATTAGCAGATACTTTGGTGAAGAGATCAATGAAACCGGTTGAGGTAGCGTTGAAAGATGCAGGACTATCAAAGGGAGATATTGATGAGGTTATTCTTGTTGGTGGTTCTACACGAATTCCTAAGATCCAGGAGGAAGTTGAGAAATTTTTCGGTAAAAAACCGTCAAAAGGAGTTAACCCTGATGAGGTGGTAGCGATCGGAGCTTCGATTCAAGGTGGTGTTTTGACCGGAGAAGTAAAAGACGTGCTACTTCTTGATGTTACTCCTCTTTCACTGGGGATTGAAACATTGGGTGGGGTATTTACCAAGTTAATTGAGTCAAATACAACCATTCCAACGAAGAAGTCTGAAACTTTCTCAACAGCTGCAGATAATCAGCCATCCGTTGAGATCCACGTGCTGCAGGGTGAGCGCCCAATGGCGAAAGACAACAAGTCGATTGGTAAATTCCACTTGGATGGAATACCACCGGCACCGAGAGGCGTTCCGCAAGTGGAAGTAACATTTGACATTGATGCAAATGGTATCCTTAACGTGTCAGCAAAAGATAAAGGAACAGGTAAGGAGCAGAAAATTCGAATCGAGGCTTCATCAGGCTTAACTGATGAGGAAATTGAAAAAATGAAACAAGAAGCGGAGGCAAATGCTGAAGCAGATAAGGAAGCAAAGGATAAGGTTGAGAAGATCAATCAAGCTGATTCTTTGATCTTCCAGACTGAGAAGCAGATGAGTGAGTTTGGTGACAAGCTTTCTGACGGAAATAAATCTGCAATTGAAGGAGCATTGACTAAGCTGAAAGAAGCACACGGGAAACAGGATGTAGCTGAAATAGATACAGCAATGGAAGCTCTAAACAATGCCTGGCAGGCGGCTTCTCAGGAGATATATGCAGCACAACAAGAAGCACAGGGTGGAGCTGCTGGCGCCGATGCAGGAACTGGTGAAGAACCCGCAGCTGGTGGTGACGATGTTTCCGATGTTGAATTCGAAGAGGTAGAAGAGGATAAGAAGTAGCTTATCTGATTTTACCCTGGATATATAATTGAACCCCTCACATGAGGGGTTTTTTTATTGCTGTAAAACCAATCGTAACCTATCTTGATGAGTGATAATGACCTTTGGAAATAATCCCTGACTCAATTTTTACCCTCCTGTATACCGCCTGTAGAGCCTAAAAAAACCTGTCCGAATTTAAGTGCTCGTAGATTTGAGATCTTACTTGGTTAAAAGGTGAAAACCAAAACTTGGACTAAAACATGCGAAAATCTATCCGGCACGGAGGTGCGATTTGAGCAGATTATATGCTGACAAGGCGGAGTAGTCATGTGGTTTATTAAGCTGGTGACTCATACACTTTTCTTACTTCCCTTGGATGTATAAAGCCCTCAAGTCTCAATCCCGAATGGGATTGAGACGGTAGGGACTTAGACGCAAACTCCAATTCATCTTTTTTTGGCCACTTACACTATTGGATCTACACGTGTAGACCAGATGTAGACACCAATCTTACAAGCTTGTTATGTGTGATAAAGGATTTTTGCCCACGCTAAAATTCAATCATATGCCAAAGTATATTGTAACATTTCTTTTGTGCCTTGCTTTCATTCATTCTCAGGCGCAAACGACCCACTCAGTAGTTGTTGCTGTGAATCAAGCCCCAGGTTGCCCAATTGTCTCAGGACTGGAGGAGACTGAACACATCAAGGTTTTCCCCAATCCGGTCAACACAACCTCATTCACAATACAGTCAGACCTTACTGATGCTATGGTTCAAATACATGATCTAAAAGGTATTGTTGTCTGGCAGGACCATCTGGATGATAATCAGTTGGAAGTGGAGGCTTCCAATTTCAAAAGTGGTGTTTACATCATAAATATCCTTAAAGAGGATAGAATCCATAAAATGAAAATCCAAATTAGATGAGAGCTGCTATTTTGTTTTTAGTATTATTTCACTTGTGTGCTTCTGTTGAAGCGCAACAAACGATTCCAATTCAGCCTTCTGATATTGTCGAACTCGAAGCGGACTCTTACAGGGGAACAATACAGTGGCAATCTTCTTTGAATGGTACCGATTGGGAAAATATTTCAGGTGCTACCTCTAACTCATATATGGTGGCCGTCCATGAACTTCCCAGTTATTTCAGAGCAAAAATTGACGAAGTGGGATGTGATGAATCACATTACTCAGAGGTGATAACGGTAATCAATGTCAACAACGTTGAGCTTTGGTCCAACCCGGATACATGGGAAGGCTCTAAGCCGGTTGCAGGTGAAGAGGTGACCATTGCCGCTGAAAAATATATTCTGCTTGATGAAAGCCCTCCCGCCTTAGGAGGGCTGACAATAATGGGGACACTTGAATTCGATAGAAAAGATCTCGAATTAACTAGCGAATGGATTGTTGTGAATGGTGGTGGTACCCTTCAGGTAGGATCACTGACCGCTCCATTCGCACACAAGGCCATCATAACACTAAATGATTCAGATACTGAGGCTGACATTATGGGTATGGGAACCAGGGGAATCATGGTTATGGATGGGAGCCTGGATTTACATGGAGCAGTGTCTGAAGTAATCTGGACTAAAATTGATGCTCATGCAGAGGCGGGAGCAACTACTTTGGAACTCATAGAATCGGTTGAATGGAAAGTGGGAGACGAGATTGTGATCGCTCCAACAGATTTCTATGAAGCAGGGTTCAATGATGAATCTGTAACTCAACGTGTTTCCCTTACTGCTGTCGCTGGCGAGCAACTCACACTGTCTGAAGGGCTAAATGCCCATCGTTGGGGCTTACTTCAATATGCAACTAGTGCCGGAATGAGTCTGGAGTCATCGAACCTTGTAACTCCTCCAGTCCCTGACACCGAGACCACCACAACTCCTTTGGTTCTAGACGAGCGAGCTGAGGTGGGGAACATGACCAGGAATATCGTGATTCGGTCACCAGATGATAATCTCTGGAATGATGAAGGTTTTGGTGTTCACACGATGATCATGCCATCGGCTGCTGCCCATATCGATGGAGTAGAATTTGTTCGTTCAGGTCAAAGAGGCAGAGAAAGAAGATATCCGTTTCATTGGCACATGTTAAGCTACGAAGGCACAGAAACTCTGGCCGACGCTACAGGACAATATTTTCGAAACAGCACAATCAACTCATCTGCCAACCGGGGAGTCGTTATTCATGGCACCAATGGAGTGGAGGTGGCTAACAACATTGTTTTTGACGTTCGGGGTCATGGAATATTTACCGAGGATGCTGTGGAGCGCAGAAATACGATCAAAGGAAATCTGGTCCTGCATGTTAGAAATCCAGCATACGGTACAGAATTGAAGCAACATGAAGTCGGAGCACTCGGTTCATCCGGCTTTTGGATTAGTAATCCTGATAATATTGTTGCCGACAACACCGCAGCGGATTGTCGTACCTTTGGTTTCTGGCTTGCTTTCCCCCAAAGACCGTGGGGTTTGAGCCAGGAAGTTCTCCATTCTGACGGCTCGCTCATCAGGCCCAATCGCTTACTTTTTGGTGTATTTGACAATAACACCGCCCATTCAAATCGATTGGATGGGATACACCTTGATGATGCGGAAATCGATAATGATGGTAATGTTTTTCCGATGCAATACTGGTCTACCACCGATGGTAGAACGGATGGTTATCCATTTGATGCCCTTAGAAGATTTACGCTTTCAAGGTACAAGACGTGGAAAAACATGGATAATGGAGCATGGGATCGCGGGGTCTGGACAGATATTTATGAAGTGGTTTCCGCTGATAACTGCGGCAGATTCTTTGCTGGGTCAGGAGCGGATGGGGTGATAGAAAGAAGTCTTGTCGTAGGAACTAGTCTGAATCATTTGATGAATGGGACAGGACGCCCTGCAATTGCAGATTTTCAATTTTTTTCGTCAGCTGCCCCGGTGGCTTTTGCCACGTACCATAGTGCCTTTAGTATGAGGGATAATGTCGTGGTTAATTTCGGAGTAGACAAATATGATAGGGCAGGGGTTTTTGCGTCAGATGACTACTATGTCCGTCCTGTGGACAATGGCCAGATCAGAAACCCAAACAACTTGTTAATAGATTCACACCCAGGTGTAAAGATAAAATCTGAGGAAGACTACTTCACACTTGCAAGTGCTATATGGGATCCTCATGGATATTGGGGCCCGGAGGAGAATTACCTTGTCTACGACGATCCCTTTCTAACAAGTGGAAAGGAGATTATCGTTATTGACCCCGGAACTGATGTTGTCGGAGGCGTGAGCGTTGCGGGACCTTTCTATGGTTTTTTGGCTTTCGTCCTGCATGGCGAGGGTGACAACCTTCCTCAAAACAGGTATTACTTTGATCTGATGGAAATATATGTGAGAAGGCTCGATGAGAACCTTGATCAGATAGCAGACTGGCGAGTAGAGAGTGCTGATCAAGATTGGTCATTGCAACATATGAGAGATTGGGCAGGGGTGAAGAATGGGATATACGAGCTCACTTTTCCAGACTCTGAGGCCAACGGGACCACTGATCCACCAAGTGACTTTCAAATGGATGTGGAGAGTATGTTGGAACCGGAAGATCTGATTGTCGTTGGCATTGAATTTGACGGATCAATAGATCCTGTTGTTTTTTTGCAACAGAGATCTAACTTGAACAACTACCAGGTCTACGAAGAGCTAACTTCCTTGGAAGAAGTAATTGCCTCCTCTGGTGAGAAATGGTGGCAAGACAAAGAAAATGATCGTGTTTGGGTGAAGATAAAAGGCGGCTTGTGGTCTTCACCATCTGGCACCACAGCGGACAACTTTAACGATGTTGCAAACGAGACAATGATTCTAAAGATAAGACCAGAAGGGAGTTAGAGCCTGTTGCATAAGATATTGGGAGAACTCGGAGGCGGTCGATTGTTAGGGGAGGATTGCCTTCTTTTCCAGTTTGTTGGAAATAGCCTTGTAAAGGTCTTTTGGATTAAATGGCTTTGTGACCAACCCATCCAGACCTGTTGACTCAAGCTTTGAGGATTTCTCATACATTGCTGATGCAGTAAGGGCAATTATTGGTAGTTTAAAACCTTTCTTGCGTATTATTCTTGTAGCTTCATATCCATCCATTTCTGGCATTTGTAAGTCCATCAGGACTATATCATAGTTGTTTTCCTCAACCTTTTCGATCGCTTTGAGGCCGTTCTCGGCCAAATCTACCTTCATGTTCCACTTTTCTAACAGGCGCTTAGCTATTAGTACATTCATATGATTGTCTTCCACTAACAAGACATAGTATCCCGAGAGATCAAACGCTTCCGTTTCTTGTAGTTTTTCCAGAACCTTGTTTCCAATCCTCAGAGACAATGTGAAGTAGAAAACAGAACCTTGACCTTTTTCACTTTTTAAGTGGATCTCAGAACCCATCATCTCAACGAGTTGTTTTGTAATAGATAGTCCAAGTCCTGTGCCACCATATTTTCTTGTTATCGAAGTGTTTGCCTGCTGGAATGATTTAAATATTCTGTCCTTAAGATCACTGCTAACTCCAATACCCGTATCCTTGATTTCAAAAAGTACCTTTACTCTTTTGTCAACTCGTTCTTCCATCGAGATTGTAAGTGTTACACTTCCTTTCTCGGTAAATTTTATTGCGTTTCCAATCAGGTTGGTCAGAATTTGATTAACTCTGGCCTTGTCCAGTTTCACTACCTCTGGGAGACCTTCGTCATATTCCAACTCTAGCTCAACTCCTTTTTGGCTTGCAATTGGTTTGAACACATTGAAAATGTCTGTACAGTAGCGCTTTAGCTGCGTGTTTGTTTCATCGAATTCTAACTTCCCCGCATCTATCTTACTGTAGTCCAGCACATTATTTATTAAAGTAAGAAGATATTCCGAGGCATTCTTTAGATTGTTCAACTCCTGAACTTGCTCTTTCCTTGGATTTTCGTCCAGAAGGTGGTAGGTGGTACCAATAACCGTATTTAAGGGAGTTCGAATTTCGTGACTCATCACCGAAAGAAAATCTGATCTTACTTTCATAGCACTTTCAGCCTCTTCCTTAGCTTGGCGCCAGGACGATGTGAAATGTTTGGACAAAATGAGTGATTGGAATAAGAAAAAAACGAGCTGACCCAACATAGAAACCCACAAAATTTCCTCCACAAGATTGAGATAGGCAGAAGTTTTCATTACAAAAACCACTATAATTCCCATCGTGCTGTAGATAGAATATCTAGCTCCTCCACGACCTCTTATCAGAGCTTTTATGTAGACAAAGCTAATAAACACCATTCCGAAAAGTAGGATCACAAGGAATGGATCATTTATAGCAGTGAAAATATGTACAGGTAGCAGTGTGAGTCCAGCCCATAAAAGTGACAAGTACATGAAAATTTTTGCCAATAGCTTCGGAGTGTCCTCGGGAAACAAATTCTTTAGGTAGGCCGCAAAGAAGTAGACGGTCAAATAAAGCGTCGAATATTCGATGACCATGCCAACGTGGTAAGGCATGTTGATTAAATCATGTAAGACGTAATTCCCCCAACCTATTATGCGATATGCGTAAACGAGACAAAAAAGGGCAAAATAGAATGCCATCTTTTTTTGCCTGCCATAGAAGTACATCCCCAGAAATATAAAGGCACCCATAACCAGACAGCCGGCCATGAATACATCGTACACGTCGTTGATGAATTTAACCTGAATGAGGTCATCAAGCCTTCCAATTTGGATTGGCGCACCTATCCCGCCCTTGCTATGGACAAAATTGGAGATATGAATGACCACATTAAGGGTGTCTGCTTGCAGGTGAGCAAGAGAAACAAGTTTGAAAAGCCTCCCTGGGGCTTCAGATTCTGCATCCACTCCCGGAGTACCCATATTTGCAAGCAACTGACCGTTGACGAACAAACGGTAAGCACTGAACAGGTCAGGAATACGAAGGGCCAGTGGTTCTTGAGTTTTTTTAAGTATTGTCAACTGATAGGAACCGTAACCAAAGGCTGATAGTCCAGATTGATCCCACCTGGTTGGCACATCGATCAACATGGATGCATTTACATCAGGCATGGAGTCTGGTGAAATGAATTCCTTGGGATAGAATTTCCATTCACCATTTAGCGAAACTGTGGAAGATGAATTGAAATCTCTATCCAAGAGATTAGCCTGTCCATTTTGAACAGGTTGTCCTAGCAGGACTTTTCCAAACAGCAGAAATGAAAGGAACAGAAGTCGTCGGGCTATATAGATCGAGATAGGTTGCATTGGGTATCATACTAAGATATTCATTTGATTTGATTGAAAGTTGTTTTGAAGCGGATATTGAGTATTCAACGATAATCAAAGTAAATAAGGCAGTGCAAGGAGTCGCCACTCAGGGAGTATAGGGGAAGCCAGGTTCTGGCCTTGGTCTAGTACTTTGTCGCGAATTTGTGATGAAAAATGACTGTAACATCTGGGTTAAGAGCTCAAAGGAAGAAGGCAGTACTTTTACGCTACCACCGGCAAAGCGAGCCGTTGAAGAATTTTAGTCCTCACTCATAAGTTCATGTAGATTTGCAGTGATGAAATTGACGATCAAGACACTTTATGGTTTTGAGGAAATGCTCGCAAAGGAGATCGAGCAGCTGGGGGGGACAAATATTGAGAAAATCACAAGAGGAATAAAGTGTGAGGGAAATCCGGAATTTCTTTATCGTGCCAACCTGGCCCTTAGGACGGCATTGAAAATACTGGTTCCCATCCACTCATTCAAAGCCAAAAACGAGAAGGAACTTTATGATAGGATGATGGAATTTGATTGGTCCATGTTTCTAGATGTTGATCAGACTTTTGCCATCGACAATGTAGTATTCTCAGAGCTATTTAAGCACTCAAAATTCGTTGCTCTGAAAGCAAAAGATGCAATAGTTGATCAGTTCAGGAACAAGTACAGGAGGCGACCTTCGATAAACACCGATCTTCCCGATGTGTTGTTCAACCTTCATTGCGCGAATGATCAATTCACCATTTCAATGGACAGTTCGGGTGCACCATTGAACCAAAGGGGTTATAGGGAAGATGGACACAGGGCTCCTATGAACGAAGTACTGGCGGCAGGAATGGTTAAGCTTTCCAATTGGGACAAGAGCAAGGCTCTGATTGATCCGATGTGTGGAAGCGGAACAATTCTGGTTGAAGCTGCGATGATTGCAATGAACATGGCTCCTAATATCAACAGGAGAGATTTTGGATTCCGAAGCTGGCCTGAATTTAGTCCTGTTCTTTGGAATCGTGTGAAAAACGAGGAGCAATCTAAGATGAGAAAACCATCCATTGATTTAGTAGGGCTTGATATCGATCCGCAGGCAGTTGGCATGGCTAGGAAGTCCCTCGGAAAAATTGGTCTAAGACGGGAAGTTAGAATCAAGGAAATGGACTTTAGAGACTTTAAACCTTTGGCAGAAGCTGGGACGATAGTATCAAACCCTCCATATGGAGAGCGTATTGGCGAAGATGACATCAACGCATTTTATACTTCAATGGGCGATTCATTCAAGAGAGATTTTTCCGGATATGATGCTTGGATTATAAGTTCAAATAAACCAGCTCTGAAGAAAATAGGGCTTAATTATTCCAAAAAATATACGCTATATAATGGTCCTCTTGAGTGTGACTATTGTCACTATGAACTGTACTCAGGAAGCAGGTAGCTAGAAACTAATACGTACCAATTTGCCCTTTCCTACTTCAGTGCCCACGATCACAATCAAATTGGAGTACTCTTTCTCATCAAACTGACTAAAAGTCTCACTTCCGAGCAATTTGTTAGCTAAGAATGGTATCGTATTGGAATGACCAGCAATTACAATGGTGCCGTTGTTATGATTTTCATAGAGTGTGGCCAACCACTCCTCCCCAGCTCGTGGTTCGTAATCTTTGGTTTCTAGTCCTTTTTTATCTGCAAGAGGTTGTAAGGTCTCTCTGGTCCTTTTATAGGGAGTCGAGTATAGCGCTGTGATGCTTTGATTTTCTAGTAATGAAGCGAGATTCAGTGCCCGTTGTTTTCCCTTGTCATTGAGTGGCGGATTTCTAGTTCCGTCGTCTGCTTTTTCTGCATGTCGAACTAGAATGAACGTTGTTTGATCTTGTGCAAACGTCACATTTGCAGCAATCAGGAGGAGTAGGAGAACCTGTATTTTCTTCATTGCAGTGATTTTAAAAAGAACGTCATCCTGATCAGGTCACTTTGACCACCAATCAGGATGACAATATATTACTTCGGATTTAAAATTGCATCAATTCTTTTCTGAATATCCTGAAGGTGGAATCTGGAAGCAGTATCTGATTGTCTGCTAAGCCCATTTCTGACGTCACGTTCCAACCTTGACAAAGTAGCCATTGCGATAGATGGAATGTCAGAGTTGGCGAATTTTTCTTCTTCAGTATTTATCAGCTCACCAAGTCGATCGATGTGTTCTTTTTGAAGGTTTCTTCTGTACGTATCTATTCTACGACCATTGTAGATTTCTCCCCAGACGCCTTGTCGCATAGAAGTGAATAGCGAGGTAATGGTGTAGGAATCATCTCCGTTCAGCGCCTCATTTTCAATCATTCGCATCAGCATGTCTTCGTTAGTGAGTCGGTTCAAAATTCTTACCTGTATCCCTCTGATTCGCTCCACCAGGCCGTCTTGCTGGATTCTACTTAGAATGTCTGCATCAATCAGCCATGAAGGAGTTGCAAAAAGCTGTTCGTTTAGAAATGCAACTGCTCTCTGCTGTTTATCCTTCGATGTATGGATGTAAACACTTCCGTCTTGGTCAGCTGTTTTATAATACTCCTCTATTCCTCCGACATTAGATACAACGTGGCCTGTATATCGGTTAAATTGATTAACAACATTATTATAGAGTTCTCCAAGATCGTCATAGTTTTTGCCATCTTCTGTGGCCCACTCCATCAATTGCTCAAGAATTCTTTTCAGGTTACGAATCCCAAGCTCACTTGCTACCATGGAATCATCGCCAATATCCTCTGTCTGAGCTGTCGGATCAACAGGTGGAAATCTGCTGCGACCATACCTATACAGTGGATTGCTTGCTTTTTCTTTAATCCAGCTGTTAAGGATATCTTCCTCGTCTTCGGGTGAATTCACGTTTGTGATTGGTTTGTAGCCATACTGGATCGCCCATTCGTCATATTCGCCAATCCTTGGAAAGAAATTTGTGATACCATCTTCAGGTTGTGCTACATAATTGAAACGTGCATAATCCATGATTGATGGAGCTACACCATGGGTATCTGTAAAAGCTTTGTCTCTAAGCTGAGCCACTGAATAAGCGGGAGAAGATCCCATATTGTGCGGATAACCAAGGGTATGACCAACCTCGTGTGCCGAAACAAAACGAATGAGTTCACCCATAAGTTCATCGTCGAACTTCACCTTTCGTGCTTCAGGATTTACGGCAGCTGTCTGTATAAAATACCAATTTCTTAAAAGGTTCATCACATTGTGATACCAAAGAATATCACTCTCTAAGATTTCTCCGGTTCGTGGGTCATGCACGTGTGGACCTTGCGCATTTTGAATGTCAGTGGCGATGTATCGTATAACCGAATATCTCACATCTTCCGGACTCCATTCGGGATCTTCTTCCTTGGATGGTGGATCCTTTGCGATGATGGCATTTTTAAGTCCAGCCTTTTCAAATGCGGTTTGCCAGTCTTCAACTCCTTGCTTAATGTACTTCCTCCACTTCTCTGGTGTCGCGGGATCGATGTAATAAACAATCGGTTTTAGCGGCTCAACGGCTTCACCCCGATTGTAGGCATCCCAGTCGCTTGGTTCTAACCTCCATCTTGTAATGAATCTCCTCGTGGCAGCTTTTTGTTCATCGGCGCTGTAGTCTATTTGGCGCAACGAGATAAATCCAACTCGTTCGTCATGATATCTTGGCACCATAGGTTCGTCAGGAAGCAAAATCATGGATTGATTCATTTCAATGGATAGGGTTCCGGTTAGGCGATTGTCAGGAAGTTCATCTCCTCTGTAGGTTAGCACATGTCGTACTTCGACATTTTGCGGGAATGACTTTACCGACATAATCAAAGACCTCGATTTGTCGACTCCCTTAATTTTGAAACGCTTTCTTTCTGCATCTCTTAAAGCACCGATCATCGGAATATCGTCACCGAAAAAGCTGTTGATTTTTATAACATATGCGGACGAGTCGTCTTTCATCGTCTCAAGGTCGAACGTCCTAATAATTGGCTCGAAATTGTTGTTTTTTACAGAGGTGTAGATCGGTTCGTTTTCATCCGCTACATTATTGTATGAAACCGATCTCATTAGGACTTTACTGCCTTTTTTCTGAAATCGAATGACCTGCTGCGGTCTGGATTTCATTCCGGCTCCACCAAAATTCAGGTTTTTGACGTGACCTGAGATTCTGGAAACGATTAGAATTTCTTTCTCTAGCAGGTTCGAGGGAATCTCAAAGAAATAGTCATCTCCTACCATGTGGGAGGTGATCAAACCCTCATCAGTAATTGCTTCGTTGGTTATTACTTCCGAATAGGCCTTCAGACCATTTTTCTTCTTTGGCTTTTCTGGTACCTCAGTCGCGTCACCTTTGTTCTTTTTCTTCTTTTGCGCAGTTGTCTCTACAGCAATCCCAACCGTAAAAATGACTGCTAACAGCAATGTCAAAGTCCTCGTCATAATTTTATCGTTTGTTTTTTTTGGTGCGCCAACATAAAAAATGAATTTTAATTAAGAACCTGATTTTACTTGAGCGGTACATAAAAAAACCTCTATCATCTAAAAGATAGAGGTTTGTCTTCTGGAAGTTATTTGTTGTCAGTTGAATCCTCGCCGCTGAAGAATTGCTTCGAACTCAGGCTCTCTTCCTCTGAAATTCACATACATGTCCATAGCTTCCATGGTGCCGCCTTTCGAAAGGATATGTTCTTTGTAGGCACTAGCTATTTCCTTGTTAAATAGTCCTTGCTCTTTAAATGCTCCGAAAGCATCTGCATCCATAACCTCAGAATTTAGATAACTGTAATATCCGGAAGAGTACCCAACAGGACTGGAAAATGCATGTCGAAAATATCCGGTACGATATCGTGGAACAATAGCATCAATCAATCCGATTTCGTCCATTGCCGCTTTCTCGAATGCTCTCATATCACCGCTGATTGGCTCAGTAATCGTATGATAACTCATATCGAGGTAGGAGGCTGCTATATATTCTACTGTTGCGAAACCTTGATTGAACTTGCCGGCGTTCCTGATTTTTTGAACGAGTTCATTAGGCATAACCTCACCAGTTTCATAGTGAAAGGCGTAAAGTGCCAGCATTTCCGGTTCGAAAACCCAATTTTCCAACACCTGGGAGGGAAACTCAACGAAATCCCTGGGCGTAGAAGTTCCGGAGATCGATGGATAGGTGCACTCAGAAAGCAAGCCGTGCAGTGCATGGCCAAATTCATGAAACAGCGTGTTTGCCTCGTCCTGAGAAAGGAGTGAAGGAGTGTCGCCAGTTGGCTGAGTGAAGTTCCCAACGTTCGTCACAATTGGAATAACAGTTTCTCCATTCATGTTACTCTGATTGCGGAATGTATTCATCCAGGCACCACCACGTTTGCTATCTCGATAAAACCAATCAGAGAGATAAACACCGATTAACTCACCCTTCTCATTTTTTACCGTGTACGTCCTTACATCAGGGTGGTACTTTGGAATGTTGTCTTGTTCTTCGAAGGTCAATCCGAACAGTTTGTTGGCCAGGATGAATGTTCCGTTAATCACATTATCAACCTTCAAGTACGGCCTCACCTCTTCCTCATCAAGATTGTACTCCTTCATTTTGATTTTTTCAGCGTAGTACCACCAGTCCCAGGGACCAATCTCGATATCCTGACCTTCTGCTCTAGCCATCTCGGTCATCATATCTCGCTCTTGCTTGGCTCTTTCTAAAGCAGCCGGCCAAACTTTACCAAGAAGATTGTAGACCTTTTCAGGAGAATTCAACATTCGCTCATCAAGAACAAAATGAGACCATGTTTCATATCCGAGCAAGTTGGCTTTTTGGAGTCTAAGATTTGCCAGCTCCTTGGCGATCTCCTTGTTGTCGAATTCATTGTCATTATCTCCCTGATTGATGTAAGCTTTCTTCAATTTCATGCGTAGATCCCTATTCGAAGAATAAGTGATAAATGGGATCAAGCTTGGCTTGTGCGGGGTGAATAAATATTTTTCTACGTAACCTCTGTTGGTGGCGGCTTCCGACGCAGCTTTTTTTAGGTTTTCAGAAAGACCTGCCAGTTCATTTTCGTCTTCGACCAACATCTCAAATGCATTGGTTTCTTCCAGGACGTTTTCACCGAACTTTACCGCGAGAGACGATATTCTCTCATTGATCTCTCTCATTTGAGTTTTTTGTTCTTCATCCAACCCAGCTCCTGCTCTCACGAATCCCCTGTAGTAATTTCCAAGAAGTTTAGCCTGCTCTACGTTTAGATCAAGGGATTCTTGACGATCGTAGAGGTCTTTTACTCTCTGATAGAATTTGTCATTAAGAAAAATATTGTCTCCATGTGCTGACAGTAACGGACTCACAGTTCTGGACAATCCCTTAATGGAATCGTTTGTATGCGCAGACGAGAGATTGAAAAAGACGTTACTAACCTTGGTAAGGAGTTCGCCCGACTTTTCAAAGGCTTCGATGGTGTTTTCAAAAGTTGGTTCATCAGGATTGTTGGCAATTGCCGCTACTTCCTCGATTTGCTTGGCCATCCCATCTTCAAAGGCTTTCATGTAGTGTTCATCTTTTATTTGTTCAAAAGGAGGAACACCGTATGGAGTGTCATAATCCTGGTAAAATGGATTCGCCATGGAGTCTTCTTTGGGGTTGCTACAATTTGAAAATAGAACGGTGGTTAGAAGTAAAAAAATGATATTCTTCATCTGGTTAAATGTTAATCTGCTGGCAAAAATAGATTTTTTGGAGTTGCAGAAAAGGTTTATTTGATGTCCGGTAATTTCCATCTGAATCTTACTGCGAGCACACGCACCACCACAATGAAGGAAAAAGTGATAAGAATAATTGCATTGGGATGTAGGGAGTAGAACTTCAGTGTGACGTAAAGAAAACCTCCTGACAGACAGATGAGTGCATACAGTTCTTTTCGAAAAATTAGCGGAATCTCATTGCAAACGATATCCCTTATCACACCACCAAAGACCGCTGACACCATTCCCATCATAACTGCAATGACAGGATCAATTCCAATGGTTAGTGCCTTCTGAAGACCAAGTACGGTGAACGCAGCAATACCGACGGTATCAAAAAGAAAAAAGGTCCGTCTTAGATTTTGAACGATTTTTCTAAAAACAACAGAAATGATGATCCCGGTGACAATCATGACCAGGTACGTCAGGTCGTTCATCCATCCGACTGGCGTGCTTCCGATAAGGACATCACGTAGCGTCCCACCACCGAGTGCGGTGATAAATGCTACTGCAGAAACCCCGAAGAAATCCAGTTTTTTGTCCACTGCTGTAAGCGCCCCGCTGATGGCAAAAACCATTGTCCCAAGAATGTCTATGTAATAGAGAATAGTCACCCAGCGAAAGTAGCTACTATTCAATCATATGTCAGTAGTTAATTTGAGCAGTTTTGTCATTGGGTGGAATAAGTAGCAAGTCATAGCTTGTTAGTTCGAATTCGTACTTGTCGTTGGTTACCAACTCACCGCTTCTAACTTTTTCACGAAAAGGCCTAAGATCGATAATGGTCCATTCGTCCATTCGTCCTAGTTCGAGAAACATGGTGACTCCTTTCCATCCCGATTTTCCAATGTTACTCTTGCCGTTTTTGTAGGCCACCAGATGCCGGATACTTAGAAACCCTGTTCCATTTTCAAGACTTTTTTCATGTAGGTATTTTCCCACATCATCTACTTTGAAGGGAGACAACCCATGAGTAAGATGAACACCTCCCAGCTTCACGAGGACCTTAGCCGTCTCTTTTTTATTTGCTACTGAATAAAGGCTATCGAAATTTCTTTTCATATAATTTGCCCTGATCTGATTGCTTGGCTGTCCGTTTTCATACCTGCAATAAATATCCCAGCTGGATTTGAGTTCTCTGATAATGCGTGTGGCTTTGACATTCCCTTCAAATTTTCTGAAGAAATTGTCTATTGAACTGTGTTGAAGGAGCCAACAATTTTTTCCCATTCCCGAAACTTTGTTTTTGGATATATTTTTCCTGATAAGCTTTTTGCATTCAGCGTACAGTGCTTTCAATTCCGAATCAGGAGAAATGGCTTGATCATATATGAGGTCGACGAGCATTTCATATGAGTGTCCAAATTCCTGATCTAATCCCCAGAATTGGTAACCAAGCTGAGATGCACGATCAATAAACATAGCATCTTCCACTTTGTCTGCGAACATTATTGGAACTTTTGCAAATGCATTTTTTCCATATTTTCGGTTTAACTCCTTGATTCCACGTTGGGCCCCAGATTGAAGGGTAATGCTCTGCAACATGTTGGCAGAGTAGGGACCAATTTCCAATGCCAAATGATCAAATCCTCTTTCCTTCAGGAGTTCAACAAGTCCAGTGGTGAAAAAACTAAGCTGCTGAGATTGGTGAACCTCAGCAATACCCACGAACTGATTTTGACCAATTAATTCAAGTAATTGCTCTTTTGCTTCTCCAGTAATCTTATTGTCTGGACCAAGTGTAAATCGGAAGGTATTTGGCTCAAGGTGTGCAGAAGTCAGAGTTTCCTGTGCAACTATTCTTCCAAGGGATATGAGAATGATTAAAAGTGAGTAAGAGAACTTCATGGACTTTATTTTTATTCTGCTAAAGTCTACTAGTCCTCAAGGGATAGCAACGTAAGGCTGTTCAGCTAAATTTAGGTGGACTAAGAGATGACAATTAAAAAGACAGCCCCGCTAACATGACACTTAGCTTACCTCAAATAGTTATATTATTTGGAACCGTTAACGGAGCAATCCTGCTCTTTTCGCTATCAAATCTTCCTCCAAGATTTCGGTTGCCAACAAAATATCTTGGGCTATTCATCCTCGGATATACACTGTATCTATTCAACTGGATGATTTTTCCAGAAATTGGCTACCAACTGAACACATCCATCCCATGGATACCCAGCCTGTATTTTTTACCAGCTCTAGCTTATTACTTTGCTAAATCCATAAAATCAACATCGGAACAGCTCTCAAGAATTGACAAGCTTTACTTGCTTCCCGGAATACTGGATGTTGTATTTCAGCTTGCAAAATGGATCTATGTTTCAGTTACCATTGGCACATATGTGTTCCCACTTAATCGCGGGCCAGAATTTTTCATTTACGAAGGTTTTGGATTAGTATTTAGCATTTTTTGCCTCATTCAGATTTACCAGATCACAAAAAACCTCTCTTATAAAAAGGGAACAACTTACGTTTTTTATAAGCATGCTTTCTACTTTCTCATTTTTGTTCTCATCCGCTGGATTGTGATGTTTGCTATTGACTTGTTCAAGCCTGCGCTCTTAACATTTGAGTTGCAATTCACATTTAGGGTAATTGATCTCGCATTTTTCCTCTTCCTTGGCTTCAAGAGTCTAGTCACCCCGAACATGTACAGCATCAAACTTCTCCCCTCAGTGGAGGCCAATCATAAAGAAAATGATCTGTCTAAGAGACTTATCGCGTTACTCAAGGACGATCAGATGTACCTGAATCCAGACCTTGGCCGCAGTGATCTTTCGAAAAAAATGGACTTAACTGAGATCCAGGTTTCAAGCATTCTTAATGATGGGCTTAATACGACTTTCTATGGATTAGTTAATCAAATGCGTGTAGAGGAGGCAAAACGTTTGCTCAAGGATGGCTTGTCAGACCAACTTACTTTAGAGGGAGTGGCCAAAGAAGCAGGCTTCAGATCTAAAACCACCTTTTACAAGTTTTTCAGGAAACATACAGGATTCACTCCTACAGAATTCTTGCGCAACTCCTAACCTCCTATGTCTCAAAACGCCTTTATAACGATGTCCATCATATAGTGAACGATACCTAACCAAATGATGTCTCTCGACCGGTAAGCCGTGTATAGAATAAAGGTTGTGAGGCTACCGGTGAGAAAAAAGAATGTAATGATATGGCTCCATGCATCACCCTCAGCGATCGATCCAGGGATATGTGCGATAGCAAAAAGTATGGACGGAATAATGATTGCCCATTTAATTCCAACAGCCCACTTAAGACGAACAAAAACAAAGGCCAAAGCCATATTCTCGAAAAAAACGGCTGGAAAGTAGGAAAGTGACTTACCTTGAATTGCTTCGGTCAATATTGTAACTATCCGACTCATCTCTCCTCTCAAGCTCAAGAAGATTACTATGCCAACTACCGACGAAATTATTCCAAATAGCAGCTTGAGATGTATTTGAGTTGGAGACAAGAGTAGTGTCGATAGTGATTGTTTCCGTGATAGGAGAACGATAGCGATGGGAGAGAAGATAATGAAGTTGTTCACTACCCAGATCAATCTGTCAGCGGTTTCGCTTTGTGAGTTTGGAAGGAGAAAACCGCCCGAATACAATTGGCCGATGCCCAATATAGCAACAGCTGCGAGTAGAGCAAGTGCAAAATCGATCCAAGGTCTCTTGGACTGCTTGATGGGTTCTAACGACCATAAATTGACATTTGCACTTAGCAAAAACCACAGCCCACAAATGCTACCATATGCCAACGTAAGCGGGACAATGAAAAAGGTGTTTGATTGCATGATCTCTTCCATGGCTAGTTAAGTTTTGATTGCTGTTCTAATACTTCTCCGTATGTGATCACTGAACATCCCTGCTGCTCGAGATAATGTTTGATATGGCTGACATGCGCGGCTCCTACAGTTAGTAGTGCTCGCTCAGCCTTATTGCTGATGGCAGCCTGATAAATGCGTTCTGCCATTATCTTGTTTCTCTTGTGCCATGCTTCTTTGACGGATTTAGCTTCAGTTGATTTTGGCAAGATGGATGGTAGCTCATCGATGAGGCTGGAAAATGAACCTTGAAATTCCCGACTGTTCACAAATTCTATTAGCGAACCGGCCTTGTTGGCTTTCTTGTATCTCTTCTGGATTTTCACATACGACCCTAAAGGCTTGAATTTTAGATTGAGGAGAAGCTTTTTCGTGACCTTATTGTTGTTTTCAAGGAACACCATTTCGCCGTAGCGGTAGTCGATGTTTTGAAACTCTTCAATTCCTAATCGTCTGGCTGCTGGAAAAACAATGTTTCCATATTCAGAATTTCCGAGGCTTCTGTGATATCGTGAAAAAGGCCCAGGAGTCTGATCACTTTTTCCAAGAGAATCCCAATGGAAATATGCGTTCCAGAAGTCATATCGAGAGAAATAGTGGGCTCCTTGAAGTTGGCGCTGGGTTGAGATGCTGTTGTATTTTCCACTTGCCAATTCTCTTTTTAAACTATCTGCGCGCTTCATGTTTCTTGGGAGGATTTCCCTAAGACTTAAGGTGTCATCCGTTGGGATCGCTTCGATACATATAATGTCCGGATCGTAAGAAACGATGTCTCTTTGGACTTTTTCAAAATTCTGAAGGGATTTGTATTCCTCTTCGAAATGATGAACGGTCCCAATGATCAAGACTTCAATTTTCTGTGCCTGACACAAGAAAGAAATAGATATCAGGCAGGCATTAATGATTGTTTTCATGTGAATTTTGCTTTTTTTCAAAGCACACGAATCGGACGGTATACAGATGCCAATTATGTCTGAAATCCGGGATTGGCGTACTGAAATCAGGTATTTCCAGTGATTGAATCCCGTGGCTAATTGTCTGAAATGCCTAAATTCATGTCTGAAATCTGAGACAAAAAATGTGGTTGGAACTAAACTATAAGTTGCTGGGAAGTAGAAGAGCTGTTTTGATCACTACGATTACTGTCGTGCTGGTATACAATTTCATTGTGTACCTACATCCGGAGAATTTAGGGTGGATTAGAAGTGACCATTTCTCATTTTCAAACGCAATCCAATTCCTGATCGTTGATCAAATACTGCTGGAGCTGATAAGTGCTTCCATCATCTTCCAGCTAATCAGGTTTTATGCGGAACGATTGAGGCTCTTTGAAGTACGACTTGCCATCAAGGAACTAATCATTTACCAGCTTAAATTTTTGCCGGTCTTGCTAGTGGCATTTTTCTTCTTTGCGCCATTTACGCTGACGGCCCGATTTCTTTACCATAACTTTTCCAACATCAGCTGGGATGTTTATTTCGAGAGCTATTTCTATAGCAGTACGCTCTATGTAGTCTACCTTCTGCCTGTACTTCTCTATGGGTACGGAATCATCAACGCAAATTTGATCGTGCAGTACAATCAACAGTTAGGAAAAACAAAACTGGATTTGAGAGAAGCGAAAAAACCCAAGCTCAAAAGCCGATTGTGGGCTGCCGATGAATGGGGCGAGATGTTTTTGGATGTTGACAAAATCTTTTGGATAGAGCGATCTGACCGTAAAAGTTTTGCGAAAACAGAATTAGAAAAATACAGGCTTAAGGAGAATATAACTGAACTGGAGGACAAATTGGATCCGAATAAGTTTGTGCGAATTAATCGCGGGACGCTCGTCAATATGGAGTTTGTCCAGAATTATTCCTTTTGGGAAAATGACAAATACGTTTTAAGGATGAACGATGCGAATAAATCAGAGTTCGTTATGTCTCGCGAACGCCTGCAAAAAATAAAACACATGTTTTTGGCAATGGGCTAGTCCGGTTTAATAAATGAGAGATTTCGTCTTAGTCCTTCAAATTTTGTTCGTTTTACCGCTGACTGCTTGAAGACCTTCTGGAACACCTCTTTAGTCATTTCCTCCCAGTCGACAGTAGAGAATTTTTCCCATCCTTGAGGTTCGAACTTTGGTTCGTGATGAGGCTTGGAAAAACGATTCCATGGGCAAACATCTTGACAGATATCGCACCCAAAAACCCATCCTTCCATGTCCTTTTTGAACTCATGCGGGATCTCATCTTTAAGTTCAATAGTAAGATACGAAATGCAGCGACTGCCATCCACCACATAAGGCTCAGGAATTGCATTTGTGGGGCAGGCATCTTGACACGCCGTGCAGGTTCCACAATAGTCTTTCATAGGTCCGTCCGCCTCAAGCTCGAGGTCCGAAATAATCTCAGCCAGGAAGAAAAAACTACCCATCTCGCGATTTAACAAAAGGGAATTTTTACCAATCCAACCAATTCCGCTTTTCGCGGCCCAGGCTCGCTCATGAACGGGAGCGGAATCAACAAAGACTCTTCCTTGCACATCACCAATCTCCTCGGCGATCAAGTGCATAAAATCCCTAAGCTTTTCTTTGACTATGAAGTGATAATCCTGTCCGTAAGCATATTTCGCTATCCTTGGTAAACCGGGTGACTGATGCGATTTGGTTGGATAGTAATTGTACACAAGAGACACTACTGATTTTGCTCCAGGGACTAGCTTGGTTGGATCAAGTCTTTTTTCAAAATGATTTTCGAGGTAGCCCATCTTTCCTTGATATCCCCGCTTCAGCCATTCTTCAAGTTTCAATGCTTCCCCTGACAGATGCTCAGCTTTGGCTATACCACAGAAATCAAAACCCAGCTCAGAAGCCATCCTCTTAATTTTTTGGGTGTTTGTCTTAACAATCTGCGAATCCATCGAATGGTTTTGAAAGTGAAGATAATTCACTTTAGGTTTGAATTGTTCTAATTAATAATTAGGATATCGCTGGTGTATGCAAAATATAATTACCGCTGATAGTAGGGACCGATAGCCTGTCTGAAATGACGGGCTTTTTTATTTTTAGGGACTTAGAGTCTCTCCCAATATTATAGTTCCGCCTGCAATCTTCGCATTTACATGACCATGATTGTGACCATGATTAGGGTCGCATTCGTTTAGAAAGTCCTCTTCGTTTTCATGTATGAACAGTACGGTGTTTTCAATGTCAGAATCCGTATCTGCGCCGAGTGACCATAGGTCAGTTTGAATCATGAAAGTTCCCTTACCATTTTCATCAACAGAGATGTTTCCTACGTCGCCTGCAAAAGGCTTGGCCCAAACGTTTCCCATACTTTCAACATTGCAAAAGGCGGTGAATACATTTTGATTCCAGTGTCGATCAGGAACCTCCAAAGTACCAAGGTGTAAGTGCATCGCATGCGTTGTATTAGGTACCATATTGGAAACTGAAACTTCCATGGTTGTGACACCATCCTGGTATTGTAAACTGACATTTCCCATCAGTTCACCTTTGACATAATTCTCACCATCTTCAGTGGACACAAAGTGGATATCAGCTGCTCCCAGTGTTATTGGTCCTGCAGGAATTGGCTGCTCATCGCTATCGCAGCTAATTGCAAATGCAAGGAAAACGACGACAAGTACTCTCATTTTTAATAGTGTGTGCTTACGCAAATAAAAAAAGGGTGTTCATTTTTCGGTTGATATTCCGATCTTAAACACCATAATTTTGACATTTAGTTATCATAAAGACAGTTCAGCGCATGATCTCCCTACCGACGGTCAACGAAATGTATCAAGCATTGCTAGCCAAAGACTCACATTATGAGGGAATTTTTATTGTTGGAGTCAAGACAACAGGCATTTTCTGCAGGCCAACATGTTCAGCCAGGAAACCAAAGAAGCAGAACGTTGAATTTTTCAAGGATGTGAGTGATGCATTGAGAAATGGTTATAGGGCTTGTAAGATTTGCAGACCTACGAAAGCTTTTGGTGAAAATCCTGACTGGCTTGTGCCATTGTTACAAGAAGTGGAAAGTCATCCTGAGAAAAAATGGAAAGACTATGAGTTAACTAAAATGGGTTATAGTCCGTCAAGAATACGTCGTTTTTTTAAGAAGCAGCATGGAATTACATTTCAGGCTTATCTCCGAATGAGCAGAATTAATCAGGCTTTTTTGAAAATTAAAGAAGGCGATAGCGTTACTTCAGCTGCTTTTTCAAATGGATATGAGTCTTTGAGTGGATTTTCTGAAACATATAAAAATATGACTGGTTTTTCACCCGGAACAAAAGGGGACCTTATAACAATGAACAGAATCCCGACTCCCTTGGGCCCCGTAATGGTAGGAGTAACGGACGATGGGTTATGCTTACTTGAGTTCACCGATCGAAAAATGCTAGAGACGCAAATCGATATTCTCAAAAAGCGATTGAACGCTGAGATGGTAACTGGAAAGCATCCAATGATCGATCGAGTTAAGGATCAACTGGATGAGTACTTTGAGGGTAGTAGAAAGGAGTTTGACCTGCCCTTGGTTGTTCCTGGAACTGAGTTTCAAATGAAAGCCTGGAATGCACTAGTTGAGATTCCCTACGGGGTGACTAGATCATATAAGCAGCAATCGAATGTGGTAGGAAATGTGAAAGCTGTGCGAGCTGTGGCCAGAGCTAATGGGGAAAATCGAATTTCAATCATAATACCTTGCCATCGGATCATTGGATCTGACGGAAGTGCTGTAGGCTATGGTGGCGGCATTCACAGAAAGCAATGGTTGCTTAAGCATGAATTTGAGAATCAATGATCTTACAAGGCCATTGGGTGCTTATGTCATTTCGATGATGGGAGAAATCTATTCTTCCACCCTTTGATTTAGAAATTGCCAATCCGGATTTATGGATTCTATCAACTTATTTTCTTTTCTCTGCGCCATTTCTTGATCTCCTTCTCCCTTTCAATTGCATGTCCTACGAACTGATGCCGCTCCCACCAGACAAGATGATGGCAATAGTACTTTCCGGCCCAACTCTTGGGATTTCCTCGATTTTCGTAATGTTGCCGGAGTCTGACGGACAGAGAGTATACATTCAGGTTACATGGTCGAAATCAGAACCTATTGGATGAAAATGGTTGAACTAAACCTAGCTAAAACTCAATCTCAACCTCAACTTGCGTTGCTAAAATATCCTCCAGGGTTTCTCGTCTTCTTATCAAGTGAAGCTTTCCTTCGTGAATCAGCGCTTCCGCTGGCCGTGGTCTTGAGTTGTAGTTGGAGGCCATCGTCGCACAATATGCTCCGGCATTCCGAAAAAGTAAGAGATCTCCTTTTCTCACCTCGGGAATGATCCGATCCAAGGCGAAGGAATCTGTTTCGCACACATATCCAACGACGTTGTAAATCTTCTTGTCTCCAGTAGGATTAGAAATGTTCTCAATCTCATGGTGAGCATTGTAGAACATTGGTCTGATAAAGTGGTTGAATCCTGTATCTAGGCCAATGAATGTGCATGAAGTGGTCTGCTTCACCACGTTTGTCCTTGCAACAAAGTAGCCTGCATTGCTCACCATGTATTTTCCTGGCTCAAATTCCAGCGTGTATTGCCTCTTTTGTTTTTCACAAAAGTCATTAAAAGATTGGCTGAATTTTTTTCCAAAGGAGCTGATATCCGTATGCAAATCACCTTCTTTATAAGCCACTTTAAATCCACTTCCGAAATCGATGTGAGTCACTGAATCGAATTTTTCGACAACGCTAAATACTAACTCCGCAGCCTTAATGAATATCTCAGGATCCAGGATATCTGATCCGGTGTGGACGTGAACGCCCATGACATTAATGTTGAATTTTTTCGCAATCCGCTCAACATGGGGAATTTGATGGATCGAAATACCAAATTTTGAGTCAATGTGACCAACAGAGATTTTCTGGTTTCCTCCAGCCATCAAGTGGGGATTCACCCTGATGTAAACGGGTAGATTTGGGTGGTTCATGCCTACATATTCAAGCGTAATTAGGTTGTCAACATTGATTTTCACCCCGAGTTTGATGGCTTCTTCATACTCTTCAGTAGAGATGTTGTTTGGAGTGAAAAGAATGTCATCCGGTGAAAATCCCGCCGTGAGCCCTAGTTGGACTTCCTGAATGGAAACGCAATCCAATCCTGATCCCATGGCTTTGAAAAGCCTTAAGATGGTTAAGTTGTTGAGCGCCTTGCATGCATAATGCACTTTAAGTTTTTCAACCTTAAAAGCTTCCGTGAACTGTTTGTAGTTTTCCTGAATTTTTGAGGCGTCGTAAATGTAAAGCGGCGAGCCAAATTCTCTTACAGCTTTTTGTAGGTTAGTAATTTGCTTGTTGTCCATTTATCTAAATACAATTAAAAAAGCCGAAGCTACTGCCCCGGCTTGAATTGATAATTATTCTCCCCTGAGGCAGTTAAGTCCAGGTTTGTTTCTTGATTTTTATCGTCTGTGTGATATTCATTTCTCGAAAATCGCTCAAAAGTAGGGTCTTTGAACGGATTATTGAAATTTGATTGAGAACTATCATCCTTCTTCCAATTCAAATGTCCCAACGAAGGCACCAGTGAGATTTCGACCGCCTGTAAATGTGACATCGAAAACCATGGTGTAGTTTGGACTCGTTCCAGTAATGGTGACTGTGCCACCTGTAGCTGAGAGGGTGCTTGAATTTTCAATATCGACAAACGTTCCACTAAAAAAGAAGTTGCCATCTGGAGCTTGATCAATCACAGATCTAAACTCAAACTCCCCAGTGCTGAATTGATCACCGGAAGCCGCAGCACCAAATGATAGGAAAAATTGTGAACTTGTTGAAAATTGAAAACTACCAGAGCTTGAATTGTAATTTATGTCACCATCAGAGATAGCGAAGGAGAATTCATAATGATCCTCTGCTCTTCCCACATCTACGGCGATAGCATTCCCGCCTATGAAACTGGTGCCGTCGAAGAATAATTCGTTCACGACCATTTCGGTCGAATCATCACTTCCACATGAGGATATAGCAATGAGAAAAAAAGTGAAGAAAAAAGTCAATAAGGTTTTCATATCAGCAGTTTTTTATTTTGCAAAAGCCACGGCCCTGGTTTCCCTTATTACAGTCACCTTAATTTGACCAGGATACTGCATGTCTTTTTCAATTTTCTGAGAAATGTTAAATGAGAGTTCGCTGGCTTGCTTGTCATCAACATTTTCCGCGTCAACGAGGACTCTTAGTTCTCTGCCAGCTTGGATGGCATAGCACTTATTTACACCATCAAAGCTATGAGCAACACTTTCGAGATCTTTTAGTCTCTTGAGGTATTGCTCCATGATTTCACGCCGCGCTCCTGGTCGACTTCCGGATATCGCATCGCACGCCTGAACGATCGGCGAAATCAAAGAAGTCATCTCAATCTCGTCGTGGTGTGCTCCGATCGCATTGCAGACCTCAGGATTCTCCTTGTATTTCTGAGCCAGCTCCATGCCTATGATCGCGTGCGGCTTTTCTGGCTCGTCGGGCCAAACCTTTCCTATGTCATGCAACAGCCCAGCGCGCTTGGCCAATTTCGGATTGAGCCCCAGTTCGGAAGATAGTGTCGCGCACAAATTTGCGACCTCTCGTGAATGCTGCAGCAGATTCTGACCATAGGAAGATCTGAACTTCATACGACCGATCATCTTTATCAATTCAGGATGTACACCATGGATTCCGAGATCGATTACTGTCCGTTCACCAATTTCCACGATTTCCTCGTTGATGTTTTTAGATGTTTTAGCAACAATTTCCTCAATCCTAGCAGGGTGAATTCTCCCATCTTGCACCAACCGGTGCAGAGACAGTCTTGCAATCTCTCTTCTTACAGGATCGAAGCCTGAAATGATGATTGCTTCGGGTGTATCGTCAACGATGATCTCGACACCTGTGGCGGCTTCCAGTGTTCTAATATTTCTTCCTTCGCGACCAATGATTTTTCCTTTAATATCATCACTTTCAATGTTGAAAACGGATACCGTGTTCTCGATGGCATGTTCAGTAGCTGTCCGTTGGATGGCCTGAATGACAACTTTTTTTGCCTCCTTAGCAGCAGTCATCTTGGCTTCTTCAACGATTTCCTTTATATGAGCCGAAGCATCGGTTCTAGCTTCATCTTTTAACGTTTCGATGATCTGACTTTTAGCTTCTTCGGCAGACAAGTTCGCTGCCTTTTCAAGTATTGCGACTTGTTGATTTTTTAACTTTTCAAATTCATCCTTACGTTGACGAGCAATCTCCATTTGATTGGCAAGTGTCTCCTTTAGATTATCGAGATCCCTTTCTGTACGTTTGTTTTGCTCGATCTGTTTGTTAAGGTTGGCCTCCTTTTGCTTGAGCTTTTGCTCATTGGTAATGATGATGTTTTTCTTACGGTTGGCTTCCTCCTCAAATTCCGTTTTCATTTTGAGTACATTCTCTTTGCCTTCAAGGATCCGCTCGTTTTTGAGGTTCTCCGCTTTTACTTCGGCCTCTTTGAGAATGATCTTACTTTGCTCCTCTGCCTCCTTTACTTTTTTACCAGCGCTCTTTCCCTTTAAGATACGACCAATAATTAATCCAAGTAGGAGGGATACTACAGCGGCAATGATAAGTAGTGTATTTGAATCCATCTTTTCGTTATTTGGTTGACAAATAACAGGGTAGAATGGAGCTATCTAAGGATCTAAAGCGAGTCGGTAATTAGTTGATTGAGCTTTGTTATTTCCCTTAGTGCAAAGTCATCAGAGGATTCTGAAGCTTCTTCACTTTTTATTTTTTCAACTAAACAATCAAAAGCCACCATTGCAACCAGGTCTTGGGTATCATCAATACCAAACTGATTTTGGTAGTGCTTTATTTTTTCGTTCAACATCTTCCCAGCCCTTCTAATTCTCTCTTCATCTTCCGCCTTCACTTTCATGGGATACTCTCGGTTCCCAATTCTGATTTTTATCGACAATTCAGCCATTCGGTATCATATTATTCTGCCAAATGGGCAATACATTTATCAATCTCCTTAATATAGCCATCCAACTTCACTTTCAGCTCCTCTGAATCCCCTCCGCCGACTACCATGTTATTAACAAGTTTACTTATTTTCATCTGATTTTGAAAGTTACTAATGTTGGTCATCTGACTTTCAACTTTACTTTTCAAAACCTGATTCTCGTTGTGAGCCTGTGATAGATCTTCCCTTAGTTTCTGGTTGTCGCTGAGTATTAGCTCAATTTTCCTTTCTAGGGTTTGGATCTCTCTGTACAATTGCTCGTTCGGCATTATTTTCTTATGACGGCTCCCAATTCTCTTTCGTACAAACTCATGAGACCATTCATGGCTCGATCAATTTGTTTGTCCGTTAAAGTTTTAAATTTATCTTGAAGAAAAAAACTAATTGCATAAGCTTTTTTTCCTTTTTCTATTTTTTCCCCCTCGTAGATACTAAACAAGTTGATTCTATTCAGTAATTTTTTTTCTTGTTTGAAAGCAAGATTTTCAATTTCAGCATAGGAAATCTTTTTGTCAATAACCAACGAGAGATCTCTTTTGACTTCTGGGTACTTTGCAATTTCTTCAAAAGCAATATCAGATTTGTACATTTCCTGAATTGCCTTCCAATTGAGCTGTGCGCAAAATACCTCCTGCTTAATGCCGAAGATACGAATTAAGTGGTCATCCAGCCTTCCGATCGTACCTAAGGCTTTCCCATTCTTCTTGAACGTCAGTTCGTACGAGTATTGTGAAGTATGGCTAGGTTCGGAAGTAAGTTTTCTTATTCCCGCATACTTGAGTAAAGATTGGATTGTGTTGCTGAGGTCATGGAAACTCACTTTTCGTTCCCGATCCATCCAATTGCTGTCCATGGTATTTCCGGTAATGTAGATAGACAACCACTCTGCCTCATCAAATCCCGCCCCCTCCTTACCGTAGGTACGACCGAACTCAAAGAATTTCAGGTTTGAACTTTTTCTATTGATATTGTATGCGATTGATTCCAAAGCTGTGTAGATCGGGGAAGTTTTTAACACTGCCAAATCTTCACTAGAAGGATTTAACATCGCGACTGGCTCTGAACCCAATGGAAATTTTTTGTGGTACTCTGGATTAGTTAGAGAGTTCGTCAAAATCTCAGAGAAACCTTTTCCCGCTAAGAACCTTGAAAGATCTTCCTGAATTCGATATGGTTCGTGTGTGTTAAACTCGGCCAGGTAATCTGTGGAAAATTCAGTGTCCAATTCGATCTCATTGAACCCGTAAATGCGAAGGACTTCCTCAACCAGATCTGCAGGACGAGTCACGTCACTGCGATAGGATGGAACAATTGCTTTGAATCCTGTCTTCGTGATATTCTCAGTCTTGATGTCTAGCCAGTTGAGGATTTCGAGAATGCGGTCACGAGAAAGTTCCTTACCAATGAGCCAATGGAAATTTTGAAAGCTAATGTCAATTTCTTTTGGTTCAATTTTGTTTGGATAGATATCCACTATGTTAGAAGACACCTCACCACCTGCATGCTCTAGGATCAGGGCGGTTGCCAACTTGACAGCCGGAATTGTCATTTCCGGATCGGCGCCACGCTCGTATCTGAAAGAGGCATCCGTTGACAGACCATGATATTGAGCTGTTGAGCGTATTCCGTCCGGATGCCAATAGGCACTTTCCACAAAAATGTTCTTGGTAGAATCCTTGACCCCGGATTTTTGACCTCCGAAAACTCCTGCAATACACATTCCCTCACTCTCGCCATTGCAAACCATTAGATCTTTGTCGCTCAGCTCGCGTTCCTTTTCGTCTAGCGTGGTGAACTTGGTTTTGTGGGGGAGTCTTTTAACTATGATTTCATTGCCTTTAATTTCATCGGCATCATACATGTGATTGGGTTGACCAATTGAATGCAGTACATAATTAGATATATCCACGATATTGTTGATTGGCTCAAGCCCTATCGATCTCAGTTTCCATTGAAGCCAGTCCGGTGATTGCTTTACTTCAATTCCTGTGATGTAGATGCCGGAAAATCTAGGGCAGGCTTCATAGTCTTCAACGGTAACTTTTATTGGATTCTCTTTATTTGTTTTGAGATCATCCACAGTTGGTAGCGTCAGTTCTTTTTTGAAAAAGGCCTTGAGATCTCGTGCTGTTCCCATGTGGGATGTTGCATCACCTCTGTTTGGTGTTAAGCCGATTTCAAAAATATGATCTTCACCTGTTTCGAACAATTCGATGGCCGGCGTTCCATTTGGCAAATCTGTATCAAGCACCATGATTCCGTCGTGCTCTGTACCCAGGCCAATTTCATCCTCTGCGCAGATCATTCCTTCGGAAACCTCACCACGAATCTTTGCTTTTTTTATTTTGAAGGGCTCGCCTTTTGTAGGATGGATGGTTGAATTGACTGTGGCAACCAATACTTTTTGGCCTTTGGAAACGTTAGGTGCACCGCAAACAATATCTGAAGGTGAATCTGCTCCAATGTCTACTTTAGTGACTTTCAGTTTATCAGCGTTGGGATGAGGTTCGCATGATAAGACTTCCCCGACAACAATTCCGGCAAGTCCACCAGGAATTTTTTCAACTCTTTCAATGCCCTCAACTTCAAGACCTGTCTGCGTAAGTATTTCACCAATCTCTTCAGGGTTTTGCTCAAACTCAATGTACTCTTTTAACCAATTGTATGAAATTTTCATCTATGCGAAATTGTCGGTCGGCAAAAATAATGAGTCGAATAATGACTATTCAGTCTTATAGTCTTTTTCTCCAGCCTCAATAGCTACTTCCAGGAAATTCTCCCTTGGAGGAAGCGGACAGAGGTAGTCTTCGACATACGCACAATACGGATTGTATGCCTTGTTAAAGTCGATTTCAATCTGATCTGATTTACCGATTTCCAGATCGAGGTAGCGACCACCTCCATATGTTGATATAGCGCTGGTTTCGTCCAAAAAAGCGGTAAGATATTGATTGCCGAATCCCAAGGGCTTTAGAATAATGAGCGAATGTTCAGATCCCATTAGTTTAAAATTGGCTCGTGCGAATTTTAGATATTTTGTGGATGTTCCATCGCTATTGGAAATGGAAACAGTTTCCCTTGAAGTGAGGCGTTCAAGTTTTGCTCTCACTTTGAAATCCGGGTTTGGATCGAAGTGAGTGACAGGAACGTAATCAATGTTTTTTTGAACAAATGGACTAGCTTCAGAATTTCTGAAAAAGTCGTGCTTATCTTCCCTAAATTGATTTATGTGTTGTACATATTCGTCTGCTGAGCCTCCTGATTGCAAGAGGACGAAAACCAAAAGCATAACGGGAATAAGGACCAAAATTGCCTTTTTCATCTATAACAGATTTTCATCTGCAAAACTGTAAAAAGAATTGTTAGCAACAATCATATGATCCAGCAGATTGATATCAAGGGACTTACCGCCTTCCTTGACTTTCCTTGTTAGAATCTTATCTTCTCTGCTTGGCTGTAGGTTGCCACTTGGATGGTTGTGCACCAGGATCAAACCACTGGCAGTTTCTTCGATAGCTTTTTTAAAAATGATCTTTGGATCTACAACAGTACCTGAGACTCCACCGCGAAAGACTTGCTGCTTGAGAATTATTTCGTTGTTTCGTTTCAATAATATGATCCAAAACTCTTCATGATTTAAATCCATTAAATCGCCATGTATAAAATCGAAAGTGTCCTGAGCGGACTGAATTTTACTCGATTCCAGATGATTAGAATTTTTCCGTCTTCGTCCAATTTCCAAAGCGCTAACTATTGAAATAGCCTTTGCTTCTCCAATACCCTTAAACTTTTGAAGATCTTTAACCGATAGTCTAGCCAGGCTATTGAGATCGTTGCTGCACTGCTTGAGCATATATTGGGCAAGCTCAACAGCTGTTTGCTCCTTGTTTCCTGAACCAATTAAAACGGCGATCAACTCAGCTTCTGACAAAGCTGCTTTCCCCTTGAGAAGCAATTTTTCCCTTGGGCGATCTTCTTCCGCCCATTTTTTGATTGTCATTCGAACTTTATTCATCACAAAACAGATAGGGACCTGCTGTCCCGACGATAGAGGCAGGGAAAGTTTGTTACCAGAATTTTAAGGGATTTGAGTTGTAAAATAAAAAACCCCGTACATTCAGTGCACGGGGTATACTAGTTGTAGTTTCTTAATTCGTCTTAGAGGCTCGCTACGTGCTTTGTCAATTTTGACTTCAGATGACCAGCTTTGTTTTTGTGTATGATATTATTCTTGGCAAGCTTATCGATCATGCCCACCACCTGTACCAAAAGTTCCTCACCATTTTTCTTATTGGTGGTTTCTTTCAATCTTTTGATAAACGTACGTGCGGTCTTGTGCTGGTACTTGTTTCTCAGCCTTTTTGCCTCGTTGCTTCTAATTCTTTTTAACGCAGATTTATGGTTTGCCATAACGCTTTTTCTGTTCTGAAAATTTCGGACGGCAAAGATAGATGTTTTAGCTAGAAATGAAAATGTGTTTGTTGAATTTTCTTGGAAGATCTTCAGCGTCAAACCATTGAATTGTTTTTCGCTAATTTGGCTGTATGCGAATGATACTGATCTTATTCCTTCTTATGATTCCTATTTTGGGGGAGGGTTGGGGATTCTTCGCACATCAGAAGATCAATCGACTGGCGGTCTTCACTTTACCTCCGGAAATGGTTGGTTTTTACAAATATCACATTCAGTATTTAACTGAAAAGGCCGTTAACCCAGACAAGAGGAGATATGCTGTTAAGAATGAAGCGCCTCGGCACTATATCGATCTGGATGTGTATGGTGATTCAGCATTATATAAAATGCCCCGATACTGGAAGTCAGCAGTCGAAAAATATACAGAGGATACGCTACAAGCCTACGGGATCGTTCCATATCATATCAATCGTGTCAGCTTGTGGTTGATCGATGCCTTTAAGAACAAAGATGTTGAGAAGATTTTACAGCTCTCCGCAGATATCGGGCATTACATTGCCGATGCGAATGTGCCACTCCATACAACGGAGAATTATAATGGCCAGCTTACCGGACAATATGGAATTCACGGCTTCTGGGAATCCAGGTTGCCCGAACTTTTTTTTGATGACTATGACCTCTTGACGGGTCAGGCTAGGTACGTTGAAAATCTTCAGCTATATGTATGGGATGCGGTGGTGAATGCACATCAGGCGTTGGATTCAGTTTTAATGTTTGAAGATCAATTGACCAAGAAATATCCGGATTCAAAAAAGTTTGGATATGAAGAATGGGGCAATAGGACCGTTAGAACCTACTCCTACGATTTTTCTGCCGATTATCATCGTAAGTTGAATGGAATGGTTGAACGTAGAATGAGAGCCTCTATTAAAATGGTAGGAGATTATTGGTTGAGTTGTTGGGTAAAGGCTGGTCAGCCAGATTTATCACAACTGTTGGGAGATAGGTTGATTATTCAAGATTCCGTCTATGTTGAGGATCCCAACATTAAACTGAGAAATCATGAGGCGGTAGTAGAGGGTGAATAAGGCCGTTTTGGTGCTAACCGGCCATCACAAAGAGAGCGATAATACCAAGTATCAACGATCCCCATCTCAAAAAGAAGGCATACTTTGCTAATAATTGAAATTCCATACTGTAAAAAGACGAAATCATTCCTTTTTTTGACATTCACTTTATCCCTAAATCTGTCTAGGCAATTAACTTATTAAAGTAATACTTTAAGTATACTAAATGAGAATTTGTAACAGATCATTTTGATCATTCAAGTACTGACCAAAAAAATTTCTATTTTTCATCCTTTTCACCAAATTTTCTAAATCGTCCTGTTTCTTCAATTCAATGCCAACCACCGCTGATCCTGTTTCCCTGGAATTCTTTTTGGTGTACTCAAAATGTGTGATGTCATCCGTAGGCCCTAGGATATCACTTGCAAATTCCTTTAGCGCTCCAGCTCTTTGCGGAAAGTTTACGATGAAGTAATGCTTGAGTCCACGATAGAGAAGAGCACGTTCCTTTATTTCTTCTGTACGTGTTATGTCATTGTTGCCTCCACTAAGGATGCAAACAACATTTTTTCCTGAGATCTCTGGTAAAAAATCATCCAATGCAGCCAATGTAAGGGCACCTGCAGGTTCTGCGACAATAGCATCCTTATTGTAAAGCTTCATAATGGTCTCACAAACCTTCCCTTCCGATACAGTGACCACGCGGTCCAGGACTTCCCTGCAAATCTGAAAATTAACGTTACCGACACGTTTTACTGCGGCACCATCAACAAATTTATCGATCTGATCCAATGAGGTGTTAACACCATTTTTGAGGGATGTAAGCATGGCGGGCGCCCCTTCAGGCTCTACCCCAATAAGTTTTGTCTGAGGGGAAAGTGTCTTAAAGATCGGGCCAATACCAGAAGCAAGACCACCACCGCCGACAGGGATGAAGAGGATGTCAATGGGTTCTGTGGCTTGTTCCAGTATTTCAAGCCCGATCGTAGCCTGGCCTTCAATTACTTTAGGATCATCAAATGGGTGTATGAAGGAGGCTCCGCTATTGTAGCAATACATTTCTGCCTCTCGATGGGCATCATCAAAACTGTCACCAAAGAGTTGAACGTCAACGTAAGCCTTCCCAAACATCTTTACCTGCTCAATTTTTTGTTTAGGAGTGGGGACAGGCATGAAGATGGTACCTTTTACCTCCAGCATTCTGCAAGAGAAGGCCACTCCTTGAGCGTGATTTCCGGCACTAGCACAGACTACTCCTTTAGACAGCTGTTCCTTAGACAGTGAGGACATCTTATTAAATGCACCTCTAATTTTATAGGAGCGCACCAGTTGAAGATCCTCTCTTTTTAACAATACTTTTGCATTGAATTGATCAGAGAAGTTCAAACTGTGTACCAAGGGTGTCAAGTTTGCTACGTCCTTAATGGTTGTAGCAGCGTGATTCACGTCTTCAACAGATGGAAAGTAGAGCTTTTCCGTCTCCACGCTATTTGTTTTCAGGCCTTAATCTTCTCACAGCGGCCCCCGCTTGCCACATCTCAGATTCTTTGAGCTCGCTCAGTTCTCTTTCAAGTCCTTCACGGTAATTTGATTTTTCGTTGGCTTCTATTGTGATTTTCGCCTCATTGCCGGTGGAAACGCTGTTGTAGAGATCTTCGAAAACAGGAGCTACCGCATCTCTGAATTTTTTCCACCAATCAAGTGCACCTCTTTGGGCGGTTGTGGAGCAGTTAGCATACATCCAGTCCATTCCATTTTCTGATACAAGAGGATACAGCGATTGAGTAGCCTCTTCTACTGTTTCATTGAAGGCCTCCGAAGGCGAATGTCCTTTCTTTCTTAGAAGGTCGTATTGAGCAGCAAACAACCCTTGTATTGCTCCCATTAAGCTACCTCGTTCTCCTGTTAGATCACTGTAGACTTCTCTCTTAAAGTCAGTCTCGAAGAGATAGCCTGAACCCACACCAATTCCTAGAGCAATCACACGATCGCGTGCTTTCCCAGTGGAATCCTGGTGGATGGCGAAGGAAGAGTTTAGTCCTTTGCCTGCCACAAAGAGCCTTCTAAGGGAGGTTCCTGATCCTTTTGGCGCTACCAAGATTACGTCTACTTCTTGTGGTGGTACAATGCCAGTTTGATCGCTGTAGGTGATGCCAAATCCATGTGAAAAGTACAAGGCTTTTCCTGCAGTCAAATATTTTTTAACCACTGGCCATTGTTCAATTTGTCCTGCATCTGAAAGCAGATACTGAATGATGGTTCCTTTTTCACACGCTTCTTCGATTTCGAATAGGTCCTTGCCTTCAACAAAGCCATCATTCTGAGCTTTTTCCCAGGATTTACCACCTTTTCTTTGCCCCACGATGACGTTGATTCCATTGTCTCGCAGGTTCAGTGCCTGTCCTGGCCCCTGAACTCCATAACCAATTACAGCAACCGTTTCATCTTTCAATGTTTCTTGTGCTTTTACAAGAGGAAATTCGTCTCTTGTTACTACTTCTTCCAGCGTTCCGCCAAAATCTATCTTTGCCATTTTTAAAATATTAGTCTGTTAAAAGTCTTTAATGCTGAGTTTATTAGATCGTGAGCTCTCCAGCTCTTTTATAAATGCTTCTGTTTTTCTTTTTGACTTAGAAATTGCCACCCGGCCGGACCTGACAAATTCCAGGATTCCAAAAGGTTCCAGCTCCGAATACAGTTCATGAGTCTCAACTTTAGTCCCTGTCTTTTCTATGATGATGTGATGCTTGTCCAAAGCGATAATTCTTGCGCCATTATTACGCACCAATTTTTCAATCATTCCGTTCTGTTCAAATGCACTTACAGAAACCTTGTAAAGTGCAATTTCCTGGTAGAAAATCTGATCTTCATCGTAAACGAAAGCTCCCAAAACGTCTACAAGCTTTCGTATCTGCTTTACCACCTTTTCTAAATGTTCCTTTGTTTCGGTCACAACAAGCGTATACCTGGAAACGCCCTGAACCTCTGTGCTAGAGACATTCAAGCTGTTGATATTAATCTTTCGCCTGCTGAAAATGATTGTGAGCCTATTCAGCAGTCCGGGTTTGTCTTCTGTCAAGACCGATAAGGTATATTCCTTGGCTACTTGTTCCATCTCCATTCATTCAAGTCTGACGTTCGAGACACTGCTTCCTGCCGGGACCATTGGAAACACATTTTCTTCTTTTTCTACCACAACCTCTAGAAGTGATGGCCCATTGTTTGAGAGCCAATTTTGTATAGCCAGATCTAAATCCTCCCTTTCGGATACTCTCTGAGCGGATATGTTGTAGCTCTTTGCCAGGGCGACGAAATCCGGATTTGCCATTTCAGTAAAGGAATATCTTCGTTCAAAGAATAATTCTTGCCATTGACGAACCATGCCCAAAAAGTTGTTATTGAGGATCAGGATTTTGATGTCGATATTGTATTGCATGATCGTACCCAACTCCTGCACGGTCATTTGAAACCCGCCATCTCCAATGATACCTATAACCTGACGCTGTGGAGCGCCCAATTTCGCCCCAACAGCCGCAGGTAAACAAAACCCCATCGTACCTAACCCTCCAGAAGTGATATTACTTTTCTCCTGATTGAATTGATAATATCTGCTTGCTACCATCTGATGTTGACCGACATCTGTTACAACAATTGACTTTCCATCAGTGATCTCTGAAATGCGATGAATAACCTCTGGCATCTTCAGCTCACCCTCGATTGGAAAGAGCGCTTTTGACTTGACCTTTTCATTCTCAGTCACATCACAGTCCTGAAATTCTTTCAGCCAGCCCTGATGGTTTCTTACTTCTACAAGTGGAGTGAGCAGCTGAAGTGTTTGTTTCGCATCGGCGTTTATTGCTACATCGGATTTTACATTCTTATCTATTTCAGCAGGATCTAATTCAATGTGTATGACTTTTGCTTGCTTCGCGTAGGTCTCAACATCACCGGTTACTCGATCATCAAAACGCATTCCGATGGCAACTAACAGGTCGCATTCATTGGTCTTGAGGTTGGGTCCGTAATTGCCATGCATTCCGGTGAATCCGACATACAGTGGATGGTTTACTGACAGTACTGAAAGCCCTAATAGCGTAGAGGCAACAGGCAATCCTGCTTTCTCAACAAAAGCTTTGAATTCTTTTTCAGCTCCAGAGAGGGCTACTCCCTGTCCAACTAGTACAAGTGGTTTTTTTGCCCTGTTAATTAGTTTGGACGCCTCAATGATTTTATCTCTATCCACATCAGGATAAGGCTGGTAGCTTCTGATTTTTTCACAGGGACTGTAGGCAAAATCCATCAGCTCCTGCTGTGCATTTTTTGTAATGTCTATGAGGACAGGACCAGGTCGACCTGACGAGGCGATGTAAAAAGCTCTTGAGATGGCATAAGGAATTTCCTCAGCACTTGTCACCTGAAAATTCCATTTGGTAACAGGCATGGAAATACCAATGATATCCGTTTCTTGAAAAGCATCACTTCCAAGAAGATGGCTTGCCACCTGACCGGTGATACAAACAAGTGGAGTTGAGTCAATCTGAGCGTCCGCTATTCCTGTGATCAGGTTAGTGGCTCCCGGGCCCGATGTAGCCAGGCAAACACCAACTTTTCCTGAAGACCTGGCATAACCCTGTGCAGCATGTACTGCTCCCTGCTCATGTCTTGTCAAGACGTGAGTCAGCTCGTCTTCATACTTGTAAAGTGCATCATAGACAGGCATAATTGCTCCACCAGGATATCCAAAAATGGTATCTACATTTTCCTTCAGAAGGCTTTTCAAAACCGCCTCTGAACCTGTTATAACTTTCTTTTCTTCTTCTATTTCTACAAGAGCTTCCATGCTATTTATCTGTTACACATCCACTGGATGCTGATGAAACTAGTTTTGCGTATTTATAAAGAGATCCACTTTGAACCTTCAGCTCCGGCTGAGACCATTGTGATTTTCGAATGACCAGCTCCTCATCACTTAGTTCTACTTCAATAGTTTTCTTCGAGGCATCGATAGTTATGGTATCTCCATTTTGAAGTAAAGCAATGTTGCCTCCCACCTGTGCCTCGGGCGTGATGTGCCCAACCACAAAACCATGCGTGCCTCCCGAGAAGCGTCCATCTGTGATGAGAGCAACCTCTTTTCCCAGTCCAACACCCATAATTGCAGCTGTTGGTTTTAACATCTCAGGCATTCCAGGGCCTCCCTTGGGCCCTACGTAGCGGATGACAACGACATCACCCTTTTCAATTTGGCCATTTTTGATCCCATCATTCGCCTCAAACTCACCATCGAAGACTTTTGCCTTCCCTCTGAAAAGCAGCCCCTCTTTGCCTGTTATTTTAGCAACCGCTCCCTCTGATGCCACATTTCCATGCAAAATAGTGATGTGCCCAGTCGATTTTATGGGGTCAGAAATATCCCTAACCACTTGTTGATCTTTCTTCAGCGGCGGGACGGAAGCTAAATTTTCTCCTACTGTTTTACCTGTGACTGTGAGGCAGTCGCCGTGCAGCATTTTATTCTCGAGCAAGAATTTCATTACGGCTGGAACTCCCCCTATTTCGTGGATGTCCTCCATCAGGAACTGCCCACTGGGTTTCAAGTCGGCGAGGAATGGAGTTTCATCACTTATTCTTTGAAAATCCTTTAGCGTGAATTCAAGGCCTGCCGCATCTGCTATCGCCAAGAAATGCAACACTGCATTTGTGGAGCCACCAAGTACTGTCACCATCGTTATGGCATTTTCAAGTGACTTCTTCGTGACGATATCTGATGGTTTTATTCCTCGTTGCAACAGGTTCATTGCGGCCTTTCCTGCATCAGCACACTCGTTAATTTTCTCCTGGCCTACTGCGGGATTGGATGAATTGTAGGGAAGAGCCATCCCCATCGCCTCAATAGCGGAGGCCATTGTATTTGCTGTATACATACCGCCACAGGCCCCCGCACCGGGGCAGGCATTTTGGATGACCTGCTTGTATTGAGTTTCGTCAATCTTACCGGCCACTTTTTCACCCCAAGCCTCGAAGGCGGAAACGACATCTAATTTTTTGTCGTTGAGGCAGCCTGAAGCAATTGTCCCACCATACACCAACACGGATGGTCTATTTAGACGCAGCATTGCCATCAGTGCACCGGGCATATTCTTGTCACAACCCACCACTGTCACCAGCCCATCATAGCTCATGGCCTGAACGACCGTTTCCATTGAATCAGCAATGATGTCACGCGAAGGGAGTGAGTATCTCATTCCGGGTGTCCCCATTGAGATACCATCACTGACACCAATTGTGTTGAAAATGAGGCCTACGCCTTGAGAATCATTGACACCAGACTTAACATGCTCCGCCAGATTGTTGAGATGCATGTTACACGGATTGCCTTCGTAGCCCGTACTCGCTACTCCAACGAACGGTTTTTTGAAGTCCTCTTCTGACAAACCGATCGCATGAAGCATCGCTTGGGCCGCTGGTTGTGTGGGGTCCTGAGTGACTGCCTTGCTATGTTTATTTAATTCTTCCATTTTGAATTTTGGGCATAAAAAAACCCTTCTCGTGTTGAGAAGGGTTTCAATATTTTGCTATCAAATATCCTTCTCAACTCATGTTAGGAATAATAATGACGTTAATGACCAAGACGATATTTGACAGTATTTCTTTCATTCTTTGGTTTTAGTTCCTGATTTGGTTCTTGCTTTTTCAAAGCTATATCAATTTTGATTTAATCAGCACAATGAATTTTAGGTTTCTAAAAAATCCCTTCTCCATGTAGGAGAAGGGACCACATTGTTTAACGCAACTGAGATAATTATGAGAATTCTACTCTAGTTGTTTCTTGGGTTTCTTGTTGCTTATATAATAGTGTTTAAAGACATGTTAATTGAATCGTTTTTCATTTCCACGTTTCCTTGCTCTTCCAGAAAACATGCGATCAGGTCGCCTACTTTTGAGCACGGTTGAGCATCCCCGTCTCCTGCAATGTCCTGTGTTACTACCTTATTTTCGATTGCCCAATTGACTCCATTTCTAATAAGTTGTGCTTCTTCAAAAAGTTTAAAATGGTCATACATCATCGCTACTGAAAGGATGGTAGCCATCGGATTTGCTATGTCCAACCCTTTGGCCTGCGGATAGGAGCCGTGAATTGGTTCGAACAATGCCGTCTTGTTCCCAACAGAGGCTGACGCAAGCATTCCTAGCGAGCCCGTGATAACGCTGGCCAAATCTGAGATGATATCACCAAACATATTCTCCGTTAGGATCACATCAAAGCTGGAGGGCTCGACCATTACCTGCATAGCAGCGTTGTCGACGAACATATAATCCACTTTCACTTCCGGATATTCCTCACTGATATCCTGCACTACCTTCCTCCAAAGCCTGGAGGTCTCTAACACATTTGCTTTGTCAACTAGTGTGAGTTTTTTTCTTCGGTTAGCTGCAGCTTCAAATGCCTGATACGCAATTCGCGAAATCTCATAGGAAGAATAGGAACACAAATCCGAAGCAGAATTTCCGTCCTCCGATCTTGTTTTTTCACCAAAATAGATACCACCAGTGAGCTCACGGTAGATCACCAGGTCGACATCCTCCAGTAGACGCTCTTTAAGTGGAGATACTCCTTTTAAGATGTCGTAAGTAGTAATTGGACGGATGTTTGAAAAGAGCTCCAGACTCTTACGAAGTTTTAGGAGACCCTGCTCGGGTCGGACCTTGGAATCGGGATTGTTATCATACTTTGGGTCACCGATAGCACCAAGAAGAACCGCGTCACTATTCTCACATTGTTGAAGTGTAGTCGAAGTGATCGCTTCACCTGTGACATCAATACTTATGGCACCCATCAAAGCCTTCTCTAACTTGAAATCATGATCAAAAACGGAGTTGACAGCCTCAATCACTTTGATTGCCTGGTCTATTACCTCCGGTCCGATACCATCTCCTGGCAATATGGTAATGTTCTTTTTCATTCGGCTACAACTTTTCTCTCGTATACTTCGATTTCGTTTCTAAGATTTATCAGATATTCGGTCTCATCAACCCCTTTCAGCAAACACTCCTTCTTGAAAGGAGAGATATCAAAATGTGATACCAGCTCTATGCTAGGAACTTTGAGTTTTTGTGATTTAAGGTCTACTTCGATTCGACACTCAGGTTCTTTTGAAGCAATGTCCAAGATGGACTGCAGAACTGTAGGATTTACCTCGATAGGCAAAATACCGTTGTTGAAGGCGTTGCCTTTGAATATGTCTGCGAACTGGGAGGATATCACCACCTTGATTCCATAGTCCGCAATGGCCCAAGCTGCGTGCTCCCTGCTAGACCCGCATCCGAAATTATTACCCGCTACCAGGATTTCGGCGCCTTTTCTTTCTGGCTTGTTTAGCTCGAAACTTTCCTTTACGTCTCCGTCCTCATTGAAACGCCAGTTGTAAAATAGATTTTTCCCATAGCCCTTCTTGTCGACCTGTTTGAGAAATCTGGCAGGGATGATCTGATCTGTATCGATATTGTCGATTGGGAGTGGTATAGCGATTGACTTTACTTTCATGCGAACTCCATAATTTGTGTGGGATCAGTCACTCTTCCGGTGATGGCAGATGCTGTTGCTGTCAATGGCGAGGCTAATATTGTTCTGGATCCTGGACCTTGACGTCCTTCGAAATTTCGATTAGAGGTGGAAACACAAAGTGATCCTGCTGGAATCTTGTCCTCATTCATCGCAAGGCAGGCCGAGCATCCTGGCTCACGAAATTCAAATCCGGCAGCAAGAAAGATCTTGTCCAAGCCCTCCTCTATTGCCTGGGCTCGCACCTTCATTGAACCAGGCACGACCCAGACCGTAACATGGTCGGCCTTACTCTTGCCATCTACCATTTTGGCCACGGCTCTTAGATCTTCAATTCTTCCGTTAGTGCAGCTACCAATGAACACATAATCGATTTTTTGGTCAGCAATGAGCGCTGCCTCATCAAATTGCATGTATTTGAGTGCTTTTGCTGAAAGGTGTTTTGAGGAGCCTATTTTGGCATTCAAGTTTATTCCTGTATCTGGCGCCGTTCCGCAGGTAACCATAGGAGAAATGTCCTTTCCATCGAAGGCGGTTACTCGATCAAAGACAGAGTCCTCATCGGAGTTTAATGATAGCCACTTATCAATTTCTTCTTCTGAAATGGGAACCCTCTCTTTGACATAGTCGATTGTCGTTTGATCGACACCGACCATTCCACCCCTTGCGCCCATCTCAATACTCATATTGCAGACAGTCATTCTTTCATCCATCGAGAAGTTTTCGAAAACTTCACCTGCATATTCCACAAAATAGCCAGTGGCTCCTTCCGTGCCAAGTTGAGAAATGATGTAGAGTATTACGTCCTTCGCTGTGACACCAAGATTCAATGATCCATTTATCTCAATCTTCATCGTCCGTGGCCTGTTGAGGACTAGACACTGTGAAGCCAGAACTTGCTCTACTTGAGATGTCCCGATCCCAAATGCTATGGTTCCGAAAGCGCCATGGGTAGACGTGTGGCTATCACCACAAACAATTGTCATCCCAGGTTGTGTTATGCCTAAGTCCGGGCCGATGATGTGAACGATGCCCTGATTTTCGTGCCCTACACTGTAGAGTTCAATTCCAAATTCTTCACAGTTCTTTTCAAGTGAGGCAACCTGGATTGCAGATTGAGGATCCTTGATGGGTTCGGATTGATTGACCGTAGGTACATTATGATCAGCGGTTGCCAAGCATTTTTCTGGTCGAAACACGCCAACACCCCTTTTCCGTACCCCGTCAAACGCCTGAGGACTCGTGACTTCATGGATGAAGTGCTGGTCGATGTAGAGCACATCAAGTTCTTCCGCGATATTCTTAACTACGTGTCTCTCCCAAATATTATCGAATAGCGTCTTTGACATCAGGCGTAGATCTTAGTGTTTTGAAAAATCTCATGCAGATGAGATGCTTCTACATTTTTCACTTTGTCTGCGACTACTAAAAATTCTTTGTAAGCGACTTTCAATGCCTCAGGCTCCAGCTCATAGCCTAGTTTTTTAGCATGATAATTCAAAGCTGCACGACCACTTCTGGCGGTTAGAATGATTTCTGAGCCGGCAGCACCGACTTCCTCAGGATTAATGATCTCGTACGTCTCACGCTTCTTGATTACACCATCTTGATGAATTCCTGACGAATGAGCGAAAGCATTGGAGCCAACGATTGCTTTGTTTGGCTGAACAGGCATGTTCATCATTTTGGATACACTCTTGCTTACCGAGGTGATTTGCCTGGTATCTATCCGATGTTCTACTCCAATATGATTATGTTGATTAATAATCATCACCACTTCCTCCAGAGAGGTGTTTCCAGCTCGCTCTCCAATCCCGTTGATCGTGCACTCCACCTGGCGAGCTCCTGCCATCACACCTGAGATGGTGTTGGCTGTCGCCAAGCCAAGGTCGTTGTGACAATGTGTGGACAAGATCGCCTTGTCTACATTTGGTACGTTGTTTACCAGATAAGCTATTTTTTCTCCAAATTGATCAGGAAGACAGTAACCTGTC
Organism: Cyclobacteriaceae bacterium; assembly: GCA_028285685.1. Lineage (GTDB taxonomy): Bacteria > Bacteroidota > Bacteroidia > Cytophagales > Cyclobacteriaceae > Ekhidna. The sequence goes on from JANQOR010000038.1 coordinate 133,180, forward strand.
GTGTCTGGAATGTTTATTACATCTGCTCCGGCATCAATCACCGCCTCGACGATACGAGCTAGGAATTCATTGTCTGTTCTACCGGCATCTTCTGCGTAAAATTCAACTTCAGCTGCTTTGTCCCTAGCATATTTGACTGCCTGGACGCCACGTTTTATAATTTCGTCTTGTGTTGAATTGAGCTTGTACTTTATGTGAGATTCTGATGTACCAATTCCTGTGTGGATTCTTGGATTAACTGCATGTTTCAGAGCCTGTCCAGCCACATCAATGTCTTCTATTACTGCCCTCGTCAGTCCGCAGATGGTCGATTCCTTGATTTCTGCTGCAAGCAAAGAGACCGACTTAAAGTCTTCCGGACTTGAGACAGGGAATCCGGCTTCAATGATATCGACACCCAGGCTTTCGAGCTGATATGCCAGCTCAAGTTTCTCCTCACTTTTTAATTGACAGCCGGGGACTTGTTCGCCATCACGAAGGGTCGTATCAAAAACATGAAGTTTGTTCATATCCGGATCGGTGTATTTTTACAACCTTTTACAAAAATGGATAGGAGGCAATGCCGACCGAAAACAAATAATAGGCGACTTACATCATTTCAAATCGAGTTTTTTAATTGTAACTAGCAGATATTCAAAGTCTTAATCAACGTAGAAAACACTTGTCCAAGCAATTATCATATCAACTGTTTAACCTCATTAAGCGGCTAACTAAGTCAGAAAAAAGGCATTTTAAGATCTATGCTAGCAGGAACATTTCGGAAAAAGAGCCACTTACTATCCAGCTGTTCGATGTACTTGACAGACAAAAACAGTATGACGAGAGAAAAATCACACGAGCTTTTCCCAAACTAAAGCCAAACACGTTGTCCAATCAAAAGGCTCATCTGTATGAGCTCTTGCTTGGAAGCCTGAGGTTATTGCACCACAATGATCCCAAGATCCGGATAAAGGAATTGATTAGTTACGCTGATGTCCTTCATATCAAAGGACTGTATCGTCAAAGCCTGGGACAGTTACATAAGGCCAAGCAGCTGGCTGAGGAGCACCAGGTTGATATTCTCAGACTCGAGATTATTGAGTTAGAAAAGCAGATAGAGTCAAGATATGTTACAAGAAGTCATTCCAGGAGAGCAGAGGAGTTGATTGAGGAATCTAAAAGGCTACGGGGAAAATTCTATTTTCAGGGTTCGTGGTCTGACTTGGCACTAAGCTTGTATGACTATTACCTGAAATTCGGCCACACCAAGAATGAGCACGAGTACATTAAAATACATAGTTATTTTCATGAAAACATGCCTGAGGAAAGTGAATCTGAAGTGATTCATGCTTACCAATGTTACGTCTGGTTTTACTATATCACGCAAGACTTTGTGCAGTGCTACCGGTATACCAAAAAGTGGTGTGGATTTTATGAGAGAAATCAGACATTGATGCGGAATGAGCCGGAGATGTACATGCGTGGGCTACACAATGCGCTTGCCGCGCTTTTCTATTGTGATGACAGTGAAAGATTTAATGAGGGCCTAAAAAAACTTAACGAGTTCATCTTGGCTAACCACGAAGGCTTCAATGAGAACCAACTTACACTAGCTTTTATTTATTCAGAGACAGCCAAACTCAATCAGTTTTTTATCGAAGGTAGATTTAGTGATGGCGCCAAGTATTGCAAAGATTTCGAAGGGCGGATCAAAGAAAATGAAGGAAAACTGGACATCCATCGGGTGATGGTTTTTCACTACAAAATGGCCAGCTTAAAATTTGGAAGCGCAGATTTTCACGGGGCTGTTCGGCATTTGAATTTTATCATCAATCATCCAAATCTTGCACTGAAGGAAGACATTCAGTGTTTTGCTCGAATATTGAACCTGATCGCTCACTATGAGCTCGGAAATGACGACCTAATTGATTTTCAAATCAAATCAACTTATCGGTTTCTTTTGAAATTAAAGGACTATCAAAAAGTGCAATCGGCAATTTTTGGATTCCTGAAGAAATCCGTTTACATGGATAGGAAGCGACTCATTCCTAATTTTAAATCTCTGCGCGAGGAGTTGATTGAAATTCTCGAAGATCCGTACGAGCGCAGACCAACCCTTTATTTGGATATTATTTCGTGGCTGGAAAGTAAAATTCAAAATAGACCTGTTGAAGAGATAGTTAGAGAAAAGAAGAAACTAGGACCCAGAATTTTGACAGAAATAAAAAAGCCAGAATAGAAATCCTGGCTTTTGTTGATATACGTAAAAATCTTAACCGATCATTACTCTCTTAAATTCTGAGACGGTAAGTCCTTTCGAAACTCCGTCCAGATACTGAGATATTGATTTAGAATTGTCTTTGACAAACGCCTGACTTAAGAGCGTGTTTTCCTTGAAAAACTTGTTGAGCTTACCCAACGCGATCTTCTCTACCAATTCCTCTGGCTTTCCTTCTTGCCTGGCTTGGTCCTTTCCAATCTCAACTTCTTTCTCAACAATAGAAGCGTCAACTCCATCCTTATCTACTGCAACAGGATTCATTGCTGCGATTTGCATAGCTACATCTTTGCCTGCTTCAGCGACATCTGTTCCATTCGCATTCTGGAGCGCCACTAAAACACCTAACTTGGAATTTGAGTGGATGTAAGGAACTATTGCTTCGCCCGAAAGTAACTCGAACGCTTTGACTTCAAGTTTCTCCCCAATTTTTCCAGTCAGTTCAACGATCTTTTCTCCGACTGTTAGATCACCAAGGCTCATCGCGTTCAGTGCTTCAGTGTTTGCAGGTTTTTGTGCAAAAGCCAGCTCTGCAATTTGATTTCCAAGTGCTACAAATTCTTCATTCTTAGCTACGAAATCTGTTTCGCACGTGAAAGCAACTAGCGCTCCTTCTGTTCCTGATTCGTTCGTCTTAGCAAATACCACTCCTTCAGAGGTTTCTCGGTCTGCTCGAGATGCAGAAACCTTCTGACCCTTTTTCCTAAGCAATTCAATTGCTTTGTCAAAGTCTCCTCCTGCTTCAGTCAGTGCCTTTTTGCAGTCCATCATGCCTGCACCGGTCATTTGTCGAAGTTTGTTTACGTCTTGTGCTGTGATCGCCATCTTATTAAAATGTTTTTTTTGTGTTTCAATGCTGTTAAATAAAAATTGAACACCGTCAGGGACAATGTTCAATCTTCAAAATCAAGATTTCTTTTCGAGTTTACTCTGTCACTTCCGGTTTCTCGTCAACCGCTTTTTTTGCAGCTTCTTCCTCAGCGGCAGCTTGCTCTTCCTTATCCTTTTTCCTTTCAGCCAATGCTTCTTCCAACGCTGCACCTACGTACTGAGTAATCAGCTGAATGGATTTGAATGCATCATCGTTTCCGGGAATCGGGTAATCAATTTTGTTTGGATCTGAATTGGTATCTACGATTCCAAAAACAGGGATATTCAATTTTTGAGCCTCCGCTATTGCGATGTGCTCTCTTTTGATGTCGATAACAAAGAGTGCTGCAGGAAGTCTGTTAAGGTCAGCAATTCCGCCAAGAACCTTTCTCAGTTTATCCTTTTCACGAGTCATCATCAGTCGCTCCCTCTTTGCGAGGTTGGCATAAGATTCCTCTTTCATCATTTTTTCCATTGAAGTCATTTTCTTCAATGATTTTCTGATGGTAGAGAAGTTAGTGAGCATACCGCCAAGCCATCTTTCAGTCACATATGGCATTTTTAGCTTTTGCGCTTCGGTTTCCACTACCTCTTTTGCCTGCTTCTTGGTTGCCACAAACATTACTTTTCGACCTGATCGAACAATCGCTTGAAGTGATTGAACAGCGTCATCAAGGCAAGTGAGTGTTTTGTGAAGATCGATAATATGGATACCATTTTTTTCCATGAAAATGAAAGGTGCCATGGCAGGGTTCCATTTCCTGGTTAGGTGCCCAAAGTGTACACCTGCATCCAATAAATCTTTATGTTCTAATTTTTTCATTCTGGCTTTTGCTCAATCTTATCGTTTACTGAACTGGAATCTTCTTCTAGCTTTTCTTCGTCCGTATTTTTTACGCTCAACCATTCTTGAATCTCTGGTTAAGAATCCTTCGGACTTCAGTGGACCTCTGAATTCGGGGTCAGCTTCTGTCAATGCTCGGGCGATTGCAAGTCTTACCGCCTCTGCCTGACCAGAGGGACCGCCTCCCATCACATTAACCTGGATATCGAAATTGCCGTCTTGCTCAACTTTTACCAGAGGCTGCTTTACAATTGTTTGAAGAATTTCTGAAGGAAAGTACTCGGTGAGCTCTCGGCTATTCACCTTGATTTCACCTTTTCCGCTGCTCATATAGATGCGCGCTACTGATGTCTTTCTCCTTCCTAACGTGTTAATTCTGTCCATTCAGATCTAAAATTTTACTTCTTTTGGTTTTTGAGCTTCATGAGGGTGCTCAGCACCTTCATAGACGTGTAGATTTTTGAAAAGCTGTCTTCCCAGCCTGTTGATAGGAAGCATTCCTCTAACAGCTTTTTCCACCAAAATGGTTGAAGATTTAGCTTTCACCTGGTTGGGTGTTTCAGTTCTTTGACCACCGGGATATCCTGTGTGACGAACATATTGCTTGTCTGTCCATTTGTTCCCGGTCAATCTCACTTTGTCTGCATTGATGACGATTACATTGTCACCGCAATCCACATGTGGAGTATACCCAGGCTTGTGTTTGCCTCTGATCAACTTTGCAACCTCACTTGCCATTCTTCCAAGTACCTGAGAATCAGCATCTACGATGAGCCAGTTCTTCTCTACAGTTGCTTTGTTTAGTGATACAGTTTTGTAGCTGTTAGTATCCAATTTTCTGTCGATTTTTTCGTATCAAAATCCTCCTCTTTCGAAAAGGGACACAAAAGTATAATTTTCATTTTAGAAATCAAATAGGACTGTCCTAATTAAATTTTCTAAGCTGCTTGAGTAAAACCTCAAAATCTCTTGGGTAAGGGGCTTCTAAATCTAAAGTGGAGCCATCCATTTGTTTGAAGGCTATGTTAAATGAATGAAGAGCCACACGATTTATGATTGGCTTCTCTTCCTCCCATTTCTTTTGATTAAAATTTCGCTTTAGCTGTGATAGATAGGCTGCTTCTCCACCGTAGTCTTTATCATGAACAATTGGAGCCTGATGATGTGCAAGATGAGCACGGATCTGATGCATCCGGCCTGTAACAGGGAAGCACCTTACAAACGTGTGTTTTTTAAACAGCTCCATTGTCTCGATCAGCGTCAGTGAGGGTTTGCCATTTCTAAAATCAACCCTGGATTTATTAGTGGTACTGAACAAGGGTTCCTCAGCTTCAAAATCCTGAAATTTGTGGAGTCCTGTAAGTACAGCGTGGTATACCTTCTTGACTTGTCTGTTTTCGAGTAATCCGGCAAAGTGCTTGTAAGCATCCTGGTGATTTGCGATCACAATCAGGCCGGAAGTTTCCTTGTCTAATCGATGGCATACCTGGGCTTCTTGATTGACATTTTTAGCCAACTTCAGAAGATTGGTAGGATCATTTCTATCCTCCAGGCTTGATAAATGTGGAGGTTTGTTTAGAACAGTGAAGTCATCGTTCCTATGTAAAATGAGCTCGCTGAAGTCTATACTTTTTAAAGATCTATGCGAACTCTTCTTCATCATTAACTTCCTCTACGTGTTCTATGAAAGTGGCTTTTTCTAAATCAAAATAGAACTTGGATCCAATTTTGAATTTGCTTTCAACAAAAATCTCGGAATCGTGACCATCCAGAATATGCTTGACAATAGATAGACCTAGGCCCGTTCCACCTTTTTCTCTCGATCGACTCTTTTCCACACGATAGAATCGCTCGAAGATCCTACTTAAATGCTCCTTAGGAATTCCTCTCCCATTATCTTGTACAATGGTCCTGATTTTCCCGTCAACTTCCTTGAATTTGACTCTTACTTTTCCGCCTTTTCGTGTGTATTTGATTGCGTTGGAAACCAAATTCATCATTACCTGATAAATTCTTCTATAATCACCTCTAACAATGATCGGTTCTGAATGCTTTTTAGGAAGCTTAAGATCAATTTCATTCTTTTCAGCCCTTGACTCAAGCTGATCTAAGATTTCCTGACATAATGCCAACATGTCGAAATTCTCAAAGTGCATTCTTATGTCTCCAGATTCTATCTGGGAGATTGTTAAAAGGTCTTGGACAAGAAGATCCAGTCCATCCAGACTCCTGGCTGCTTTTTTTAAAAACTTTTTTCTGACTTCCTTGTCATGTATGGCTCCATCGAGCAGGGTGTGCACAAAACCCTGGGCCGCGAAAATAGGTGTTTTTAATTCATGAGAAACATCGGCGATGAACTCCCTTCTGAAATTTTCGAGTTCCTTCAATCGATCGATTTCTTCCTGCTTGCTTTTAACGTAGTCTGAGATCTCACTATTGATTTTTTTCAGCGGATTTTCAGCGGATTTTTTGAGGTGAAATTTACCATCCTTTATCTGTTTTAGGTTGTTTCGTATCTCATCTATTTGCCTGAAGAAGAAGAATTCAAGAAAGATCCTAACCAGGATATAGGAGGAGAGGAATGAAAGGACTGAGGCTATTAACAGTCCGTTGATTGGAACATCAGGAACAAGTGAGATGAATGCAGTCGTAATAGCAGCGACGCATGCCGATAGAAGCAACGCAATTGCTTTTGGATTAAACTGCATGTAGAAGGGTTATTAGTTTATCTCAAATTTATATCCTACGCCCTTAACCGTAGATATATAGCCATCTCCAATTTTCTCCCTGACCTTTCGAATATGGACATCGACTGTACGTGCAAGGACGTAAACATCCGTTCCCCAGATATTTCTTAGTAGCTCATCGCGATTGAAGACTTTGCCGGGATTTTCAGCAAGAAAATAGAGCAATTCAAATTCTTTTTTTGGAAGATTGATCTTATTATCATCGATGGTGACTGTGTAACTGGTTCTGTCAACGATCAGGTCACCAAAAGTGATTTGATTCGACTCTTTTTTCTGTTTTTTCTCTCTTCTAAAAAGGGCGTTGATCCGGCTCATGAGTGCCCTCGGTTTGATAGGCTTTGTGATGTAGTCGTCTGCACCCATGTCAAAGGCAGCAACTTCAGAGTATTCCTCCGATCTCGCAGTTAGAAAGATTACATAGCAATTTGCAAGCTCGGGAAGCTCCCTTATTTGCCGACAGGTTTCAACGCCATCTTGCTTTGGCATCATGATGTCTAAGAGAATTAGGTCCGGAACGAAGGACTTTGCTACCTCGACCCCTTTCATGCCATCATTGGCAGTTTTTACGTCGTAGCCTTCTTTAGATAAGTTGTACTTGAGGAGCTCGAGGATATCTTCCTCATCGTCAATAAGAAGTATTTTTTGGTCGGTTTTTGCCATTTTTTGCCGGAATTTGCCAGCACTTGAAAACAAATTTAGTCACCAGTATTTGCCTAACTGGATTAAGTTCAAGATTATTTAAAATTAGGGAGAAATCAACGCTATGTTAAAAACGTAACAATTTGTTAAAATGTGGTCAATCTGAGTGATAATCTACCATTCCTTTTACAAAGAGTTTCAAGTCCCCAGCGTAGATAGTGTTAAATATTTTAGACAGTGAATCTTCGGAGGAATGATACCTTAGAAAGGACATGAAATATGCGTTGTTAGGGTGACTGTTTTCAAAAATCCGATAGTATCTCTGGTTATGGAAATGAGCAGTGTCAAGCGAAGTGACGATGTCTCTTATTAGCTCCTTTTTTCTACTTTCTTTGAGTGAGTCAGGGTCAGAATCCTTAAAAGTGGAATACAGGCTGTCAAGTATCTGAGTTGAGAGAAGCATTTGCCGGGTGAAGTTCAGGCCGTCTTCGTTTTGCATCAGATAATCCTCTAGTTCAAATGAGCCTTTTCCATATTTTGATTCCAGAAATTTGACCGCTCCCAGCTCGCCAATAAAAGAGGCGAGGTTTTCATTGAATTCTATATCGTCCTTTATGAACAAAGTTGAATGCGTGAGTTCATGGATGATGAGATCGGCCAATCCTCCTTCTGATCGGTTCAGCATATTCGATAAGATTGGATCGGAGAACCAACCCAATGTAGACCAACCGCTGACCGTCCTGATGCGCGCATCGTAGTTTTGGGATCTAAGAAGATCTTGTTCTTTTTTGGCTTCCTCGAGATTGAAGAAACCTTTGTACGGGAATGATCCCAAGAAAGGAAATGACCATGTTTTGGGAGTGAAGCTATAGGGTTCGCACGCCGATAAATTCCATAACGAGGTTTTACCCTTTTGATCATATAGAGTGGTATAATTCTTAGAATCCTTTAAGCCAATTGAGTCTATCGCAAATTGTCTAACCTCTTGAATGATTCGAATCTTCGCCTTGAGCGAATCGGGGAATTCTGTATCATCAAGTACCTTATCAATATCTCTAGCCTCCCGTACAATTCGTATTTGACCTTTAGCTTGTGCTATTCCATAAGTCAGGAGGTCCCAATAGAAGATTGATAGCCCAAGGACGACGACAAATAGTGCAAGAAGGATTTTCCGGATCATTCTACAACTTTATTTATTGTTTATCGTAAGTTACCTTGTATTGCATAGTAACTTACATTACCTTTATGTCATGGATTTAAAAGATCACGATCAAAATCTTAAAATCATCGGGAAAATCATGTTAGCATTGGGCCTAATCCTTGTCCCATTCTCAGTGTTTTCGTTTTTCTTCCTGGAGGCTTTTGAAGAGTCTGATTTTTGGCTTGATTTTGACAGGATCGAAATATTCTTTGTTCATATCCGCAATCCGCAGAGGATCCTCTACTTTTTTCCAGTATTCTATGGAATTCTAGCGGCGCTCTTTATTACCACCGGAGTAGGACTGGTAGGTGAAAAAGAGTGGGGGAAGAAATTTGCTATGGTCCCGGCTGTTTTGATGCTTTTCGAATTCCCAATTGGGACCGCCTTAGGTGCTTACATGATATACGCTTTACACTCAAGGAAGGAAAATCAGGTAAATGGTGCCTAAAAAATTTTACTAATATTTTTAGCTAAAATCGATTTTCTTCTGTTCATAACTACTATTTTTGCGAGGATTAAAACCTTGAATCGAATAGTATGTCAGACTCAGATGAAAAATTAAAAGCGCTACAGATTACCATTGATAAGCTAGAGAAAACCTACGGAAAAGGTACGATAATGAAGCTTAACGATACAACCGTGGCGGATGTCCCGGTGATATCCACGGGTTCATTGAGTCTTGACATGGCTTTGGGTGTGGGCGGGATTCCACGAGGCAGGATAATCGAAGTCTATGGCCCCGAATCGTCAGGAAAAACTACATTGTCCATGCATTGCATTGCGGAGGCTCAAAAGCAAGGAGGTCTTGCCGCTTTTATCGATGCAGAACATGCGTTTGATAAAGCATATGCAGAAAAATTGGGTATTGATACCGAAAACCTTCTAATCTCACAGCCTGATAACGGCGAGCAGGCACTGGAAATAACGGAGCATTTAATTCGGTCGGGAGCTATTGATATTATCGTGGTTGATTCTGTAGCCGCATTGGTTCCAAGAGGAGAATTAGAAGGTGAGATGGGAGACAGCAAGATGGGATTGCAAGCGCGACTCATGTCTCAGGCGCTCAGGAAACTTACTGGTACAATAAGCAAAACAGGATGCTCCTGTATTTTCATCAATCAGCTGAGGGAAAAGATCGGGGTGATGTTTGGAAACCCCGAGACAACTACTGGTGGAAATGCACTGAAATTCTATGCTTCCATTCGATTGGACATTAGAAGAATAGGGCAAATAAAGGAATCTGCTGATAATGTAATGGGCAATAGGACACGTGTAAAGGTGGTTAAAAATAAGGTGGCCCCGCCTTTCAAGGTCGTTGAGTTTGACATCATGTATGGGAGAGGAATCAGTAAGAGCGGTGAAATTGTAGATATTGGAGTTGAATTGGACGTGATTCAAAAGTCGGGTTCCTGGTTCTCATACAATGGAAACAAACTGGGTCAAGGGCGCGATGCTGTCAAGCAGCTTATTGAAGACAATCCGGAGCTGATGGAGGAATTGGAGAAGGCCATCAAAGCAAAATTGAATGGAGAAGCCTAATCTATCGATTTATTGATTTCGAGATTTACGATTGGTTCAAATTTTTACTACCTACACGGCAGTCGTAAAAATCTTACAATCGCAAAATCTTATTGTGTTCTAATAGCAATTACCGGGTCCAGACGAGCGGCCATTAGTGCTGGAACAATACCAGAAACTACACCAATAATTCCGGCTACTCCAAAACCGAGCACAATATTCCCGAAGGTGAGCACCAGATCGAGATTACCAAGACTAATGAGTGATAGGAGGTAAACCATTCCAATTCCAACGCCACCACCTATCAAGCTTAGAAACACGGCTTCAAAAAGAAATTGGAAAAGAATGAAGTAGTTCTTAGCACCCAGTGACTTTTGTATACCAATAATGTTTGTTCTCTCTCGAACTGAGACAAACATAATGTTGGCAATTCCAAATCCTCCGACGAGTATTGAAAACCCCCCAATCGCCCACCCAGCGACCCCAATTACATCAAAGGTCGAGCCTATAATGTTCATGATTGCATCCTGGCGATTGACCGAGAAGTCATTCTTTTGCTTAGGTCTAAGTCCTCTGACTGTCCTCAACAATCCTGTGATTTCCGCTTCAAGCTCAACCAAACCAATATCATCTGGCCTTCCTTTTACGCTAACCAATGTCTCAACTCCTCTGTTTCGACCTGAATAGAACATTTTTTTAAAAGCATGATATGGGACATAGATCTGCTCGTCATTGCCAGAGTCACCAAAAATTGATTCCCCTTCTTCCTCCAACACGCCAATCACCGTGAATTTCAGGCCCTTGATCTTTATGGTTTTCCCTAAAATGCTATTTCGAGGTGACAGCTTATCAGCTATTTTGAATCCCACTAATGCGACATTTTTTCCACTCGCTGCCTCTTGCTCTGTGTAGTATCTTCCAAATTCTATTTCGGAGGCCATGTCGTAGACGTCCTGGTGGGTGTAAGCTATTCCGAAAAGAGTGGCATCGTTGTAGCTGTTGCTTTCCATTTTGATGGTCTGACCACCCGTTACAGCAAAAATGGTAATGCCCAAATCGTTCTTCAAGTTCTCTTTTAAGAATTCGTATTCCTCATAATTGGTATATGGTCTTTTCAGGTATTCCCACCATGGAATATTCGGGCCAAAATCGTACGGGAATCGCCGAATATCAAGATTACTAGCATCCAGAAAACTTAAACTCTCTTTAATGTTTTTTTCCAGCGAATCAACAAGTGTGAATACGGCGATAATGGCGAATATGCCAATCGTGACTCCTAGCAGTGAGAGCGTTGTTCGAAGAAGGTTCATTCGAAGAGCATTCCAGGCAAATCGAAAACTTTCCAATATCAACTTGAGTATTAACACTATAGAATGGGTTATGTTTTAATCAAATTTAATCAAACATATTTGCTAATTTTGCGCTCCTTATTAAATAAATACCTGCTTTCCTATGGGAATGAAATTATCGGAATTCAAGTTTGATCTTCCATCTAGTCACATCGCCTTACATCCAAACGAAAACAGAGACGAGTCTCGCCTTATGGTTGTACATAAGGATAGCGGAGAAATAGAACACAAGATTTTCAAAGATGTCGTGGATTACTTTGGTGAGGGTGATGTTTTTGTCATCAACGACACCAAGGTATTTCCAGCAAGGTTATACGGAAACAAAGAAAAGACGGGTGCTAAAATCGAAGTTTTTTTGTTGAGGGAGCTCAACCAGGAAATGAAATTGTGGGACGTGCTGGTGGACCCTGCCAGAAAGATTCGTGTAGGAAATAAACTATATTTTGGAGATGGAGAGCTAGTGGCTGAGGTAGTTGATAATACTACAAGTCGAGGAAGAACGATCCGATTTCTGTTTGATGGTGATCGCGAACAATTCTACAGCATGATCGACGCGTTGGGAGAAACGCCACTTCCAAAGGAAATTAAAAGATCCGCGGAGCCAGAAGATAGGGAGCGGTTTCAGACCATCTATGCCAACAAAATTGGTGCTGTTGCAGCCCCGACAGCAGGTTTACATTTTACCCCTCAGTTGATGAAAAAACTGGAACTGGTTGGCGTTGATATAGCAACAATCACGCTTCATGTAGGCCTTGGAACCTTTAGGCCAGTGGACGTAGAGGATCTTACCAAGCACAAGATGGACTCCGAAAACTATTGGGTAGAAGAGGCGACCTCAAGTAGAGTAAACAGAGCGTTGGATGAAAAGACCAAGATCTGTGCAGTGGGAACCACAGCAATGAAGACGTTGGAATCTTCGGTTTCAGCTAACGGACTTCTTAAGGAAAATTCTGGATGGACGGATAAGTTTATTTTCCCTCCGTACGACTTCAAGATCTGTGATGCGTTGATCACTAATTTCCATCTACCTGAATCTACCTTGCTGATGATGGCTTCTGCTTTTGGAGGTTACGAGTTGATCAACGAAGCCTATAAAGTTGCTATCAAAGAGAAATACCGGTTTTTCAGCTATGGAGATGCCATGTTGATCATTTGATCAGATCTTTTAACTCCTTTACCCTCCAGTTGACTTTCTTCAAGGTAGCTTATCCAAGCTGCTTAAGTTTGAGTCTTGTTCTACCTGTGACAATAGGCAATTCAAGAAAGTGAAAATGAGGTAAAAACAGGGAATGATTATCAGACTGGACAAAAAAAAACACCTCACAATTTGTGAGGTGTTTTTAGATTTCAAATAGCTAACTCTTAGTTAGTATAGCCAGTGTTTTGTACCATCAGCGGATTCGTATCCATTTCATCCTGTGGAATTGGAGAAATAAGTGATGGATCATCTGCAGCAATGGCTCCTACTGCTGTTCCTGTTCGCTTCAAATCATGAATCAGGAATCCTTCAAATCCTAACTCCAATTGACGCTCATTTAGAACTGCCGCTACATCAACTGAGGCAAGTGCCGGCGCTCCAGAACGAGTTCTGATAGCGTTTATATCATTAAGAGGAGTATCACCAGTGGTGGTTCCCTCTTCAAGATTGGCTTCAGCCCTAATCAAATACATTTCTGCAAGTCGAATGACCGAAATGTTAGCAAATTGATTGGAGTATTTTAAAGTCAGATCCAAACCATTATCAACACTAACATATGTATATGATGCACGAACATCATTTACAGGATCGTCGAACAACGCAGTGTAACCAGCTGCTACAGCAATGTCTCCTTGTCGACCACCAGTCGGTTGATCTGCATAGTAAACTACAAGATCATTTTCACCAGTTTGGTTAGTCACCTGAAATGCAAATACATCTTCCACACCATCTGCATCATTATTGAAAGCTCCTGCAAAAGTTGCAGCAAGTGAATGTCCGCTATTGGCAATCACATTATTCGCCGCATCACGAGCACCAGCAAAGTTTCCTTGCTGCAGGTACACTCGTGCAAGCAGTGCCTCAGCAGAAAACGCGTCTGCAAATTCACCATTTGTTGCTGAAAGGAGACCCATGGCTGAAGTCAAGTCACTGATTACTTGAGCATATATCTCAGCTACTGTGGATCTGGCAATGCTAAGATCTGCTGAGTAATCAACAATACCAGTAAGATGCAAAGGAACACCAGGACCACTATTGGCTCCTCCTGCTTGCCATTGAGCACCGAAGTGTCTAACAAGATCAAAGTAGTTTAAAGCTCTCAGGAATCGAGCTTCGCCTTCTACTCGGTCTGCTTCAGCAGGATCTTCAATACTGGCAATGTTATCGATCACCAGGTTGACCTGGTTGATTGTTTCATAGCCATTACGCCACATTTGTTCAGCCCAGGTGTTACTTACAAGTACCGATTTTTGGAAGTATTCCCTTGGCTGTATGAAAGTTCCTTGCCAGGTCAATTGATTGGTAGCACCCATTAGATCAGAAATGACCTGGAGCTGACCTCCATACGAGTCATCCTGACCTGCTTCGTCATAAGCACCTATTAGGATACCCTTGATATTTGCTTCGGAAGAGAGAGCAGCTTCTACAGAAATGCTTTGAGCGGGCTCAATTTCCAATCTGTCTTCACAACTCCAGATCACGAGGACAGATGCAATAAGTATATATATATTCTTCTTCATTATTTCCTTACTTTAAAAGTTAATACTTGCACCAAGTGTGATAGTCCTTGCAGCAGGTGCAGAGTAGAAATCTATTCCCGGACTAGGGGTCACAGTTCTTGCAGCCGCATCTGATCTGGCTTCAGGATCGTACCCATCATAGTCTGTGAATGTCAACAGGTTAATAGCTGTTGCATATACTCTAACAGATGTTAGGCCAGCAGCATCAATCAAATCTCGTGGAAGGCTGTAAGCCAACGTTACATTTCTCAGTCTGATAAAATCAGATTCCTGCAACCATCGAGTCGAATGACCTGATCCATTACCTTCTCCAAGTCTGGCTTGAGGTACATCGGTGATGTCCCCAGGATTCTGCCATCTATTCATTTGATCTACAGTTTGGTTGTCAAACCAGTCGGCATTCGCTGATTGGAATCGTCCACCTGCGTTGTAGATGCTAGCACCCCATTCTCCCTGGAACGTGAATGAAAAATCGAAATTTTTATATTTCACTGAACTTGTTAAACCACCAATGACATCTGGTACAGGTGATCCCGCAATGATTCGCGTTGCAGCGTTAGGATCATTTGTTGTTCCTCTGTCGACAGATCCGTCAGTGTTCTCTGTGTTGAGATAGTAAAGGGCATCACCATTAGCAGGATCAACGCCGGCATACTCAATCATGTAAAGCGACTGCAGAACCTCACCTTCGCGGATGATGTTTCTTCCTGAAACAATGTCATTTCCTTCCGGAACAGAAATCACCTTGTTCTTATTGGATGCAAAGTTCAAACCCAGGTTCCAACTGAAATCCCCACTTTGGATAACGTCTCCATTTAGAATGATCTCGATCCCTTTGTTTTCCATGCTACCAGTGTTTCTGTTGATCTCTAAAGCACCAGATGATGGAACAAGAGGAACTTCGAACAATAGATCGTCTGTATCCTTTTTGTAGTAGTCAATTTCACCACTTACTCGTCCATTGAACAATCCAAATTCAATTCCTATATCTGTCTGTTTTGAAGACTCCCAGCTTAGGGTGTTATTTCCTGGCTGAGTAGGAGCAAGTCCTGGTCTTTGGTTATACGAAACTCCCTGAAACAGTCCTTTCGAAGGAAAGTTGCCAAGCTCCGCGTTACCGAGCTCACCGTAGCTAGCTCTAAACTTCAGGAATGAAATTGCGTCAACACCATCAAGAAAGCTTTCTTCAGAAAGAATCCATCCCACAGACACTGCTGGGAAAGTACCGAATCGTGAATCTGTTCCAAACCTTGAAGAACCATCTCGCCTAATACTTGCCTTAAGAATGTATTTGTCTTGATAAGAGTATTGGGCTCTTGCAAAATATCCCACAAATGAATAAGCAGTAGTTTCACCACCACCATCAGTGATATTTGCTCCACTGTTTACTGTCTGAAGATCATCTGATGGGAAATTAGTAGCAGTAACATCTGTGAACCTTCTGTTCCCTTGATTGTACTCTGTACCAACTACTACATTCAAAGCGTGCTCATCAAATACCTGATCGAACGTAGCGTAGTTTGACCAGATGTAGTTTGTGGATAACACGTTTGATGCATAGGCTTGTCCATCCGTAGACTGGAAAGGTACCCGACTTCCATCCCATCTATCCTCCGTTTGATTGAAAATATCATAGGAAAAATCTGAGTTGAATTTGATCCAGTCAGTGAATTCATACTGACCATACAATTTTCCAATACTACGAGTCACTACGGTTTCGTATGAACCAAATTCGTCTTGAAGAAGGAAGTTGGCGTAAACCGTCCGAGTAAACGGCCCTGATTCGCCATTAGCAAGATCAGAAGGTCCGAAGTGTGTCGGAGAAAGTGGAGATTGGGCGATTGCCTGCAGAGGAGTAACAAAAGCATTGTCATTTGCCACTCGATCGATTGTAACACGAGAGAAATTGAAATTGATTCCAGTGGTGAACTTGTCATTCACTTTTTGTGAAATATTTGCACGACCACTAAATCTTTCCAATTCGTTGCTTCGAATAATTCCCTTTGTTTCGTTATAGGAAGCACCAAGGTAGTAGGTGGATCCGTTGTTTCCTCCAGAAACAGAGAAATCAATATCTCTCACGTGACCATCCTGGAATGCGACATCCTCCCAATCAGTATCAAACTCATCAGCAGTGCCCCAAGTATTGTTGGAGTATCGGTCGAATCTAGCTTCCACAAATGATCTGTCCGTCCAGCTTGCATTATCTCCAGCCTCAAGGAATAGCTCCTTGTATTGCTCAGAATTTAGCCAGTCTCTATCATTGGTCGGGCGACTGATACCAGAAGAAACGTTTAGTGAGAACCTTGCTTTTCCTTCTTGGCCCCTTTTTGTCGTGATAAGTACGACACCGTTGGCTCCTCTCGCACCGTAAATCGCTGCAGAAGAGGCATCTTTCAAAATGTCAATACTTTCGATATCACTTGCTGGGATCGAAAGCAGTGGGTTTACAGCGGATGTGTTTTGAGATTCATTGTCGTTGATTAACGGCACTCCATCCAAAACAAATAGTGGCTGCTGACCCGCTGAGACACTAGAAGTACCCCTGATATTTACACTAATTCCCGCTTCAACTTTTCCGTTTTGCTGGGTCACTCTCACACCAGCTGCCTTACCTGAAAGTGCATTTTGGAAACTTGGGATTGGCACCCCTGATATGTCCTCAGACTTTAGCTTAGCAACATTGTCAGTCATGAACCTCTTGGACTGAGTACCATACCCAACCACAACAAGCTCAGCTAGCTCTGTTGCACTTGATGCCATCTGAACATCAATAACCGTCCTCGAGCCCACGGTAATTTCCTGTGGATCCATTCCAACGAATGAAAAAACCAATACGGTTTCAGGACCGGACACAGACAATCGGAAATTTCCGTCAATGTCCGTAGTTGCACCTTCAGTGGTGCCCTTAATCACAACGTTCACACCTGGAAGGCCCTCGCCAGCGTCATCGGTGACCCTTCCGGAAACCGTTTGCTGCGCAATTGCACTTAACGCAAATACGAACGTTAAAACATAAGATAAAAGTAAAGTTTTCTTCATAACTACTTTTTTTGGTTAATAATCAAGGACGAAAATAGTATTATTTCAATCGTATACACACAATGCAGTATATATTAATGTTAAGAATCAGTATTATTCCTATGTTTTTGTGTTTTTTTAAGAATAAAATTGGTTGTACTGAATGCCTATAGTGAGGTGTTACAAAAAATCGTAATTATTAACTACTAGATGAACAGATATGCCATTATTGTAGGGGGAGGAAAGGGCACACGTATGAAAGCCGAACAACCCAAGCAGTTTTTAGAACTAGATGGCAAGCCAATTTTGGTTCACACCATTGATAAGTTTCTCGCGTTATCCGATGTTGAAATCATTTTGGTTTTACCTAAAGATCACCTGCAAACTTGGATTGAAATTCAACGGGAGTATCTGAATCATTCAGATATTCAGGTAATTAGCGGAGGAGAAACTAGAACAGATTCCGTTAGGGCAGGACTTGAACTGATCGAAAAGGACGGACTCGTCGCAATTCATGATGCGGTTCGTCCTTATGTTAGATCGGAAATAGTTGCCAGGTGTTTTAGCTCAGCGGAAGAGCATGGCAGTGGCGTTGCGGCGGTTGAATTAAAGGACTCGATACGAAAGAAAAAGGGTGCAGAGGATTCAGAGTCAAGGGATAGAGAGGAATACGTTTTGGTGCAGACGCCGCAGACATTTAGAGTTTCTGAACTGAAAGAAGCTTATAATCAAATTAGCGGGTCGTTTTCCGATGATGCCACCGTTTTTGAAATGGCTGGGAAAAAAGTGCGATTGGTAGAAGGAGACTACGCAAACATTAAGATCACAACCGCTGTGGATTTAAAATAAAAAACTCCATCTGACTAGATGGAGTTGTTATCAAATTTTCTAAAAAAATCAATATTCATCCTCATTAAAGAAGAAGTCTTCTTTTGTCGGATAGTCGGGCCAAATCTCCTCAATGTTCTCGAATGGTTGACCATCATCCTCCAGCTCTTGCAGGTTTTCTACAACTTCAAGCGGTGCTCCGGATCTGATAGAAAAATCAATCAATTCATCCTTGGAGGCAGGCCAAGGAGCGTCTTCCAAATAAGATGCAAGTTCTAGTGTCCAGTACATATCTACCTTACAATTTAATGTCCCTTTTTATAATGCGCGCAAATATAAATTTATTATGCAAAAATCAAATTCTTAATTGTTTTCCTCTCATCAGAAAGATAAAACTCATACACTATTCAAAAAAGAAAAGTTTCCAAAAAAGTTAGAAGTCGTCGTTTTCGACCCATTCCAGAAGTGTTTCTTTAACTGAGATTTTCCTTTTTTGAGCTTTCAATTTTCCCTCAACAATCCGACTCATCTTTCCATCGGTCGAAGTGAAATTTGAGGAATTTTCCTCGTAGATCTTGAGTTCCTCTTTATCTCGGGTGATCAAATCTCTAATTATTCCGGTTCGAATGCTTTTTTTCTTGTCCCGATCGATGCTTGAAAAATTTGGGAATCTTTTAGTCGTGAGCTTATTAATGAAATCTCTCTCAACTAGGAGCTGAATGAGTTCAAGCACTTTGCTCTTGTCGGGGTTCTTGCCTTTGTCACGAAAGACATTTTTTTTGACCCGATCCAACTCTTTCTTATCAAATGGGGATAGGCCGCTTTTAACATCTGCCAATGATTTCATTATCCCTGAGTAGTCGGTGTTTGATGGTTGCGATGGTGGCTTTAGATGAGAATTAAATTGCTCGATTAACGGAGAGAAAATTTCGTTTGGAACGCCACCTACTGTTTTCCATTGGTCTTTCAGTTCCTTAACTCGATCAAATCGTTTTCGTCCATAGAGTTGATTGGTTTTTTCGGCCTCAGCAACTAACTCTTCATATTGCTTTTTTCTGTGATCGATCAGTTTTTGTTTGTCTTCATAGAAGTTTTTCTTGCGATCGAAAAACCCTTTTATCAACTCCCAGAAGGTCTCTTCAAGTTGCTCGTTTTTACCCTCCTCAGCATTACCTGTTTTTATCCACCTCGTCTTCAAATCATTTACCTTCTCAGTTCCTTCTTTCCAATTGATGGCTTCCACGGCGCTTCTGGCTTCATCGATGAGAGCTGCTTTTATTTCTGAATTCCGCTTTCTGTTTTTTTGAATGATGTCGGTGACCAGGTTTTCGTATTTGACAAGTAGTTCGAAGAGCGTTTCGTAATCTCCTAATCCATCATGTTTTGGAAGTAGTTCTTTTAGATGCAATAGCTTCATCAAAAAAGAGCCCTTGTTTTCTGTAGTATCGATTTTTGCAGTGACTTCCTCAATTTTCTTTTTGAGTTCTTCATATCTGTCAAGAAAAAACTGAGCTGATGTAGAAATGTCATTGTCTCTCACCTCCCCAATTTCGCGATCAGGATGGCTAGACCATGATGACAGAAACAGTTTTCCGTCTTTTTCATAACCAAAAGGTACCTCAGATTCTTTCAACAGGAAGTGTAATTTCTAAATGGGTGCTATATTCGATTACTAATCAAACTTAAGCATGTCAGACGAAAAGATCATCTTCTCGATGTCGGGGGTAAACAAGATTTATCCTCCCCAAAAACAAGTACTTAAGAATATATATCTGTCTTTTTTCTACGGAGCGAAAATAGGCGTTCTTGGACTAAATGGGGCAGGTAAATCTTCTTTGCTTCGAATAATTGCAGGTATAGATAAAGAATTTCAGGGTGATGTTGTGTTTTCTCCCGGATTTACCGTTGGAATGTTGGAACAGGAGCCTGAATTGGATCCTGACAAAACAGTGATTGAAGTGGTCAGGGAGGGAGCGAAGGAAGTCAATTCATTGCTGCAGGAGTACGAGGAAGTAAACGCGAAATTTAGTGATCCGGAGATTCTAGAGGATCCGGATAAAATGAACAAGCTCATTGAGCGCCAAGGCGAGATCCAGGAAAAGCTAGATGCCACCGGGGCCTGGGAGATCGATCATAAGTTGCAAAGGGCGATGGATGCACTCCGCACTCCACCGGAAGAGGCAATCATTAAGAACTTGTCCGGGGGAGAAAAACGTAGAGTGGCTCTATGCAGGCTGCTGCTAGAACAACCGGATGTTCTTCTTCTTGATGAGCCCACCAACCATTTAGATGCTGAGTCGGTGCTGTGGTTGGAACAACATCTAAAGCAATATGAGGGGACTGTAATAGCTGTTACGCACGATCGCTATTTTCTCGACAATGTAGCGGGTTGGATATTGGAGCTGGATCGAGGAGAGGGAATTCCCTGGAAGGGTAATTACTCCAGTTGGCTGGATCAAAAGCAAAAACGACTCGCTCAGGAAGAAAAACAGGAGTCAAAGCGACAAAAGACCTTGGAGCGTGAGTTGGAATGGGTAAGAATGAGCCCCAAAGGGAGGCAAGCAAAGGCCAAGGCTCGGATTAACGCATATGATAAACTATTAAGTCAGGAGGCGAAGGATAGAGAAAAAGATCTGGAAATATACATTCCACCCGGACCTCGACTGGGAGCTAAGGTGATCGAAGTAAATGGTGTGTCAAAGGCTTATGGAGAAAAGCTGCTTTTCGAAAATCTGACATTTAACCTGCCGCAGGGGGGTATTGTCGGTGTGATCGGTCCGAACGGAGCTGGAAAGTCAACGCTCTTCAAGTTAATTACCGACAAAGAAAAACCCGACAATGGAAGCTTTGAGGTTGGTGAAACGGTCGTCATGAGTTATGTCGATCAGGAGCATGATACGTTAGATCCAAACAAAACGGTCTACGATACTATTTCGGAAGGCAATGAAATTATAGACCTGGGAGGTAAGGAAATGAATGCTCGAGCTTACGTGAGTAGATTCAATTTTACTGGTCCAGATCAAGGCAAGACGGTCGATAAGCTTTCAGGCGGTGAACGTAATCGCGTCCACCTGGCTCTCACATTAAAAAGAGGAGCGAATTTGATTTTGCTTGATGAGCCAACAAATGACTTAGATGTCAACACACTTCGAGCTCTGGAGGAAGCTCTTGAAAATTTTGGAGGATGCGCAGTGGTCATATCCCACGACCGCTGGTTTTTGGATCGTATCGCTACTCACATACTTGCATTTGAGGGAGACTCGCAGGTGTATTGGTTCGAGGGAAATTTCTCTGACTACGAAGAAAATCGCAAGAAGCGATTAGGTGATGAAGAGCCAACGAGAATCAAATACAAAAAACTAATGGCCTAAACCCAATTACAAACTAAAACCTAACCTCATGAAGAAACTGACATTTACTTTACTACTAGTCCTGATAACCTACCTCGCATCAGCTCAACGTACACTTATTCACGCTGGCACTCTCATTGATGGTGTCTCCAAAAAAGCTGTTAAGGAGCAAACAATAATTGTAGAGGGAAAGAATATCATAGATATTGTTTCAGGTTATCAATCAGCCGACTCCGGTGAGAAGGTTGTTGACCTGAAGAATCATACGGTAATGCCTGGTTGGATCGACCTGCATGTTCATGTTGAAGGCGAGACAAGTCCTGATCGATATATAAAGGAGTTTACTCAGAATCCGGCAGATAAAGCCTTGTTTGCGACGGATATTGCAAAACGAACTCTTATGGCAGGGTTTACAACCGTTAGAGATGTTGGAGGTAGTGGAGTAAACGTATCTCTAAGGAATGCGATTGCGAGAGGATACGTGGTTGGCCCGCGAATATTTACAGCGGAAAAAGGTCTTGGAGTAACAGGAGGTCATGCCGATCCGACTAATGGTTACCGAGCAGATCTCATGGGTGATCCTGGTCCAAAAGAAGGAGTTGTCAATGGCCTGGAAGATGCGCGGAAGGCCGTGCGTCAGCGTTACAAAAACGGAGCTGATCTTATTAAGATAACTGCGACTGGTGGGGTCCTGAGTGTTGCAAAAGATGGATCCGGACCGCATTTCAAAGAGGACGAAATTGCAGAAATCGTTTCAACCGGTAAAGATTTTGGTTTCCATGTAGCGGCACATGCGCATGGGGATGAGGGCATGCAGCGTGCAGTAAGAGCTGGTGTGAAAACCATAGAGCATGGAACCTACATGAGTGAAGAGACCATGGATCTTATGATCAAAATGAATGCGTACTATGTGCCTACGATAACTGCCGGCATGGAAGTGGCAGAAAACGCCAAGAAACCGGGCTATTTTCCCGCTGTAGTGGCAGCAAAGGCTCGAGTCATTGGTCCACAAATCACAAGCACGTTCGCCAAAGCTTATAAGAAAGGTGTTCCCATTGCTTTTGGGACTGATGCAGCGGTCTTCAAGCATGGCGAAAATGCTCGAGAATTCGGGTATATGGTAGATGCAGGGATGCCGGCCATGGAGGCCATCATAAGTGCCACCTCCATCAATGCCATGGTCTTGGAACAGTCCGATAAGTTTGGTAGCTTGAAGAGGGGGTTGTTTGCAGATATAGTAGCGGTTCCGGGTGATCCGTTAAGAGACATATCTGTTATGCGCAAGGTAAACTTCGTAATGAAGGAGGGCGTGGTGTACAGAAATGATTAGAAGACAGATCAACTTTCCATTTTTTAACATCCTTTAACTAATTCTGGCAAGGATGTTGCCACTATGTGATTCATAAGGTTATAGATAGTGGTAGTTTGAGTTTTGGTTAGTTGGTATCCCGTCCTATACGGACGGGATTTTTTTTGAACTTAAAGTCTAAAAAACAACGTTAGATTCGTCAAGATGTATAACTTGAAGAAAAAAGAACCAGACGATTGGAATCAGCAATTAGTACTAGTCGCGATGTTCTAGAGGCTTTTAAGCAGACTCGAGCTCAAACGGAATTTCTTTGCGAGACACTGGAAACGGAGGATTTCGTGGTTCAACCGATCGTCGATGTCAGTCCAATCAAGTGGCATCTAGGCCATACGACCTGGTTTTTTGAAAATTTCATTCTTGTTCCTAATCTCAAGGGGTATCAACCTTTTCATCCGAAATTCAATTACATCTTTAACAGCTACTATGTAGCAGCTGGCGAACGGTGGACAAGAGCCAACAGAGGACAACTCACCCGTCCAACAGTTAAGGAAATATTCAGGTACCGACAATATGTGGAGGAGTATCTCATTGCCTTCATGGAAAAAGAGCAGATGCCTTCGGAGCTGCTCAGGATTGTGGAACTTGGTATTAACCATGAACAGCAGCACCAGGAGCTATTCCTATACGACATCAAAAGGATATTAGGGGATAACCCGCTGAATCCTGTCTACCGAATTTCCAGGAAAGTAAAGAGTGTTGTACCCTCGAAGGAATGGCTTGGGATTGAAGAAGGGTTGCATGAAATTGGACATGATGGTGACAGCTTTCATTTTGATAATGAGAAGGGTAAGCATCAGGTCTTCCTTCATTCTTTCGAAATTGAGTCTGGTCTTGTCACCAATGCCGAGTATATAGAATTCATGGAAGCCGACGGATATGATTCTTTTCAGTACTGGTTACATGAAGCATGGGATTGGGTCAAAAATGAGGGCATAAAAAAACCGAGGTATTGGGCTGAGGAAGAAGGGGAGTGGTGGCACTATACCTTGGGTGGATATGAGAAGGTGGACCCGGACGATCCTGTTTCGCATGTCTCTTATTACGAAGCAGATGCGTTTGCTCGTTGGAAAAATTGCCGACTACCAACTGAGCAAGAATGGGAGGTAGCGTGCAAAAGATTTAGTCCTGAAATATGTAACACTTCGAACTTTGTAGAATCTAATGTGTTTAAGCCGATTCAATCTGAGGATTATGGGTTTTTTGGTAACCTATGGGAGTGGACATCCAGTCCATATGTGGCCTATCCATTTTTTAAGGTTGCGGAGGGTGCTTTAGGAGAGTACAATGGGAAATTTATGGTAAATCAAATGGTCCTTAGGGGAGGTTCCTTTGGAACTCCACGAAACCACATTAGGGCAACATACAGAAATTTTTTTCACCCGCATCTGAGATGGCTATTTAGTGGGATCAGGTTAGCGAAGCATACAAAATGAATGGACACTAATCATACGGAATCAGTTGTTGATTCGCTTTCGATTTTTGAAGAAGAAGTTCTTAAAGGGCTGCTGGCCACAAACAAAAGCTTACCGTCAAAATACTTCTATGATGCAAAAGGAGATGAGCTCTTTCAGCAGATCATGCACTTGGAGGAGTATTATTTGACAAATAAAGAACTTGAAATATTTACCAGCCACAAGCAAGGCATATTAGAGACGATATCTAATGGTGAACCCTTTCGGATTATAGAGCTAGGAGCGGGGGATGGGTTAAAGACAAAGATTTTACTCAAACATTTTATGGACTGCAGTGTGGATTTCACCTACACCCCAGTCGACATTTCTGGCAACGTTCTTGAAATCCTTGAGCGTTCCCTTTTCGAAGAACTTCCGGAGCTGAACATTGAATCCTATCAAGGAGATTACTTTGATGCCTTGTCAGAGATCTCATCACGACCTGAAAAGGACATCGTATTTTTCCTAGGCTCCAATATTGGCAATTTTTCTCACGAAGAAGCTGTTTCCTTCCTGTCCAACCTCAGAGGGCATTTGAAGTCATCAGATATGCTTTTCATGGGCGTCGATCTGAAGAAAGATCCTTCTGCAATACTCTCAGCATACAATGATTCAAAAGGAGTCACAAGGGAATTTAACCTCAACCTCCTGGATCGAATCAATTCAGAATTGGATGCCGATTTCAATCGAGAGAACTTTATGCATTACCCGTACTATAATCCTCAGACGGGTGAATGTAGGAGTTATTTAATTAGTACGATCGAACAGGATGTACACGTGGCAGGTGAGCTTGTGCATTTCAGAGCCTGGGAAGCAATTTTCATGGAAATTTCCAAGAAGTATGATGAAGTTCAGCTAAAGGAGTTGGCTGAGCAGACAGGCTTCCAGATCGTACGTTCATTTCAGGATGAGAAGAATTGGTTCTCAGATGTTGTCTGGGTGAATCCGTAGGATGTCGCCCGTGAAGTGCCCGAGGCGGGAGTCGAACCCGCACGCCCTAAAGGACACATGGCCCTCAACCATGCCTGTCTACCAGTTTCAGCACCCGGGCAGGTACTAACAATGTCAATTACCATTGACCAATTTTGGCGCGTCTACCTCCCGATAGCTATCAGGACGCCACGTGCGCTGAGGGGCCACAAAAATAGTTGTTCATTATGAAATATTGATCTGCGTAGAAATAAAAAAGGCTCCAACTGGAGCCTTTCTAGTATTTTAAATCTCACTTAATGATGTTGTTGTTCTTCCTCACCTTCCCCTTCGTGATCGTCGTGATCTAGCTGAACGCCATGGTGACCATAACTGTGCGTGATTTTTTCTGTTTGAGCAAGAAGTAGTGCGGAGGTAATGAATACCATGTGAATGACAATTTCAATGACAATTCCCTCTTCACTGGTTTTTTCTACAGCTTCTCGGTAGTCAATGAATTTTTTCAAAAGCTGTACCCCGGAGATAGAGGCGAGTGAGGTGGCAAGCTTAATTTTCAATTGGCCGGCATCAAGATTCTCCAACCAAAGTGGCTTGTCGTCGTGCATGTCCACATCAATTCGGCTGGTGAATATCGAGTACCCTCCTATTGTAACCATAACTACCAAGTTCATCACCATCGATATGTCCACAAGGCTCAGGATACCGAGCATCATTTCCGTTTCATGAAAGGATGCGGTATGGTTAATGATGTGGAGAAGTTCCTGGAAAAATTTATAGAGGTAAAAGAATGAAGCTATAATTAGTCCGGTGTACAAGGGGGCTTGTACCCACCTACTCCAGAACATAAAGCCTTCGAAAAAGTTCTCGAACCTTTTCATTGGTGATAGTTGGTCGCTCATACTCGTTTAAGTCAAATTACAATCTAAGAATCAGACCTGAAATATAGGATATTTTCAGATTCCAATTAGGAATTGGCAAAAATAAGCTAATCGTCAAATACTACCACCGTACGAGCCAGATAATCATGCAACCCTTTGCTTCTCTCGTTGAAAATGATGAATACGAACCCGGCGAAGAAAAGAAGCAAAGAAAAAATCTTCAGGAAGTTCCTGAGAATAATTCTTAGCGTCGATTTCTCGTCCTCGACCTCCACGTGAATTTTCGCAATACGCTTACCAGGTGTGGCCTGCCAGTTCGTGAGTTCAAAGCCGATGTGGTAGCCAAAGTAGATTAGCGAAAAAATCAACCAATCAAACCCTGCTTTGGGAAATAGAAATGTAGATCCAAACATCAGTGCGAAGATCGGGAGTAGGTCAATGTTGTGGGCAAGTAGTCGTTGCGAGAAACCGGCGTACTTAATCTCTTTTTCCTCCATAAATAGATGGATCAAATATAAGCTCCTGTTGCAATCTATTTTCCGATTAGATACTTTTGCCTGCCTCCGCCAAGGCTCCGGCAGGCGGTGCCTGTTTTCTTGGTTTAGAAAATGCCAAAGTGGCGGAATTGGTAGACGCGCACGACTCAAACTCGTGTTCCTTCGGGAGTGAGGGTTCGACTCCCTCCTTTGGTACAAAAGCCTCTGATATTTCGGGGGCTTTATTTTTTCCAACGTTTGGAAAAAACACCTCACCAATGCAAAAGAGTAGACTTGGCCGAAAGTTTCCGGTGTTATAACCAACAATTAAACGAGGAGAAGTGATGCCAGGATTGCGAGCAATCGCCAGTCGATGCGAAATTTGAATCCGAACACACGCCTCCATAGGAATCTTATCTCCATTGGAGTACAACTTTTTAAAGTTTAACATGTGTTCCGAATTTCCCGGGCCTTTTAGAGATTTTCGAAACAAGATGGTTGTTACCGGCCCTTGTTTTGAAATGGAGTTGGTTTGAGTGTTTGCACGTCTAGGATATGTTTTACGAATCGCCATAAGGAAAGTTCAGCAACGATGAGCATGAATGGAGAAGTTTCAGGACAGTTTGCTTAGCAATCAGGAGGGCAGAGTCCAAAGAAGTCTCGGATTGGATTAAGGGGATTGCCGCTCCATTCAGGAGACGATAAGCCCACCACGACCATAATCAATGCGAAAACTAGGGGAAAGATCTGGATCGCAAACTCTTCCCGAATTATGATGTAACTGAAAAGCGTAGTCCTTAGGTATTTAAAATACCCAAATCCAGTGGTCGTGAATGACCATGGACTCTTTCTTTCATTGTAAGGACGTTGACCCTTGACAGTGATCGAACCCTCATTCCAAATCGCTTTGATTTGGTGATCATGGAATTGCAGATCGACACCACCTTTGAAATTTACATCGTCCTGACTACACTCGTTGAGTTGTGCCGTATGGGCTATTATATCCTGTTTAGCTCGCTCACGTATTTTTTCTATGTTTCGTTGGAAGAAGAAGTTACGTGATCCACTAGTAAATTCACTCCATTTTCTTCCAAACTTGTGAAGGTATCGCCACAAATAGTATAAAAAAGCAACCCAGAGCCCAATGTAGATAAGACGTGAGGAGGCCTCCATTTTAACGTTAAGTATGGTCAAAGTGTCCAAAGCTGGATTACTCAATGCAAGTGCAAATAGTAGGATGCTTATAAGGAAGAAATTCTTACGAATTGAAATGAACGTCTGGTCATCGGCAAAGTCTGTTCCCATAATTGAAACCGTTTTTTGCTAAGGTAGAAAGACAATCTTTTGCGATCTTTGAAATTATCATGAAAAAGAGGGTATCAGATGATCTAGTAGCTGAGATAGCTAACAAAACGAAAGACGATATAGAAATTGATTATTCGACGGGCATTCCCGTAGAGTTCCAAGCAGAGTTGGGAAAGGTGTGTGTCACTTATGCCCAACTTGAGATGGATCTTTCTATGTTCATCTGGGCAATGATTGATCCGAACGATCAAAGTGTTGGACATGCAGTCACCTGTGAACTGAGTATTAAAGGGCTTCGATTTCTGTGCAGCGCTTTGTTTAAGAGAAAAAGTCAAGATCTCGATCTGATCAAACAGCTGGACAAAATTCTCAAAAAGTCTGAGAGGCGGGTGGATCGCAGAAACAAAATTATTCACTCGACATTTGGATATCGAGATCAAACTGGGGAAGTAATTAGACTCAAAATAACCGCCAAAGGTGAGTTGAAGGCAGAGAATGAAGTTGTAAGGGTAAAGGAACTTCAAGATATTGCTAAGGATTTGCAACATTCAGCAGGCAGAATTCGGACCTTTTCGGGTGAAATGTTTAATCAGAAAATTTTGCAAAAACCGAAATGGGTAAATCTGACAACGACACGGCTTTTATAGGGTGATTACTTTCCCATCAGCAGTTGATCACCTTCTTATTGTTTTCCTCCACTGTATTCATCAACCGTTGCTGCCCTTCCTGCAGTTTTCGCATTTCTTTTTGAATCGCTTCCCAGCGGATTTGGTCGATCTCCGAATTTAGCGCAATGTTCTGTTCTGTTGATGATATAAGCTCTTCTAGTTTGTCTAGTCGTCGAATGATCCGTCATAGCTGAGTTGAGGAAGGGTTGAGTGTTAGCTTTCCTCACCTGGTGGATCGCCCTTGTGATCATCAGTGTACTCGGGATCTTCGGGATGTCGATCGTATGTTGGTCCTTTTTGTGTCTTCCTGATGTAATCCTGTGCACCTGCTTTTTCTCCCAATTTCTCCCATTCTTCAAGATCCTTCTCTGCCCGTGCTTGAAATTCTTCATCCGTTTCTTCAGTGCTGGGCAAGCTCGTTTGCTGACCAATAAGAGAAGGTAAATCGTCCTTCTTTTTCTCGAAGATAAAATTGGTGCCCTTTGTGTACTTCAGCTGATCCATTTTCAGCTCCAGTTGCTTCTTAAAGGCTTCGATCTCTTCCATCGATGCGCTCTCAAGGTTTAGTTCCGTTTTCCTACTCTCAGAGAGCTCGTCAGCCATCTTAGCTGTTTCGACCATTGTCTTTTTGGCATCTGCCATATTCTTATAGGCTTCTGCCATGTTTTTCATCCCCTCAGATTGCTCCTTGAATACCTTCGCGTTGGTCATATCTTCTCCTCTGCCTACAAGCCATAGTATTGTTTTACCTAGCCACTTACCGAATCGTCTTAACTCCGACTTGAACTTGTTCTTAGGCTCAGCTTTGTATTTGTGTATTAATTCAGGCTCTTCTTTGTCTGAGGGAAACATTGTGCTTACTCTTCGTGATCCAGGATTTTTACTTCATCAAAGGAGTAGGAAAGGCCGGATCCGCCTTCCATTTCATATAGGATCGAGAGGTCGGAAAGGACGTCGGCAATCTGTTCTTTGGATGCAGCTCCTGGATCGACGATTACCAGTAGGTGAGGCTCTTCAAATGTTGATGGGCCACTGTCTGGCCTTATAGCCGAATCGCTGTCCATTTCTTCCTCGACCTCAGTTCTAATTGATGCAACCTTGTAGAGTATATCACGCACTACCATGAGTGCCTTTGTATTCCATTGGACAGAACCACCGCTACTATCTGTTTGTGAGCCAACGAAGTACTTGTCGTCACCGGACGGATAGATGACGTACGACAAGCGGGATGATTCAAACCTCTCAGTACGTCCTGATTTCATTGAGTGACGAATAATTCTTTCAAATCCGAAACAATCATTATAGAGAACATGTACCACGCCACCACCCTTTTTGAATGTCAATTCATCTTTAAAAAAGGTGATTTCAATTCCAGTACTATCAAGATCATCTTGATACTTTTCCCTTATTGTTTTTTCAATTTCAGGTATTTTCATCCTTCTAAATCATTTTTCAAATTTCTCCATCTTCTCATCAACAACCGCCATTTTCCACCTTTAAGCACATCTTCGAAGGCGGCCATATGTGATGGTAGCAACTGTTCCTATACCGAAGATAACGGATAACGTTAATAAAAAGTGAATGATTCGCCCGTTCGCTGACAAGCTAAACGATTGTTTTTTGGTGACGAGATACTCAAAGACTCTGAATGTTCGGAATCCCATGCCTCATGCTTTTTACATGCCTGCTACCGGGTACAATACTCCAGTGTACTCGTTAGCAGAGGCTTTTTTATTTTCTACTAATCAGATTCTCCCAAATTCAGCTGATAGAATTTTTCAAGTGCTTTTTTAAAGCTGACTCGATAATTGCGTCCTATCGGCAACGACTCGCTGTCTACCTTCACCCGTGCACTGCCCACTCTGTCCAACCTTTTGGCATTAATGATATACGATCGATGTATCCTGATAAAGGGCTGGCCTTGTAAATCAGATTCCCATTGTGACATGGTCTTAAGAATTAAATGACTTTCATTGGCGCATATGACTTTTGTGTAATCTTTCTCTGCCTTGATGTATCGAATGTCTTCGGAAATTATTTTAATATAGTCCTTACCATCCTTCACCAATAAAAAATGGCCGACTTCATTATCAGTTGTTTGTTCTCTGGATTTAAGAGTGGCAACTCCCGATAGGCGAGAGATGGCTTTTAAGAATCTTTCAAAAGAAAAAGGTTTCAGAAGGTAGTCCAGAACTTCATATTCATAAGATTCAAGAGCGAACTCATCTGAACCCGTCGTCATGATCACTCTGGGCCTCATTTTGAATGACTTAAGAAAATCAATTCCTGACATTTGTGGCAGGGCAATATCAAGGAAAACCAGGTCAATGTCATCGTCACTTAGCGATTCAATGGCTTGCAATGGATTTGCGTATATTCCTTGCAGCTTCAAAAATGGCAGTCTTCCAATGTAGTCGGATATTATTTTTTGTGATGGTACTTCGTCCTCAATAACAAGGCAGCTAATCTCTTTCATTTTCCAAGTTGATTTGAAGTTTTAAATTATGCGTTCCGTCACTGGTATTTATGTCGAGATGATGAAGGTCGGGGTATTGTAGTTCCAGTTGCTTGTTAATGTTTTCCATTCCGATCTTGTTGGAATCGCCCTCCGTGTTACCAATGCTATTTTCGGTAGCCAGCGTCAGTTTTTGACCTTCGACGATCAAATCAATATGTATCCGAAGGTTTTCGGAGTTGAAACTATGCTTAAAGCAATTTTCGACGATAGAAAGTAAAAGTGCTGGTGCTACTGAAATGTTGGAAAGATCCCCTGAGACTTTAAATGAGATGTCACTGTAATCTGAGGTTCGTAATTTTTGAAGGCTGATGAAGTTGTCCACTTGTTCCACTTCTGCTTGAAGTGGAACGACTTTGGATGTTGACTTTTTCAACAAATACCTCATCAGCGATGAAAGTTTCAAAATCATTTTGGCAGTTTTTGGACTTTCATCCATAGCCTCTGAGTAGATGCTTGTGATCGTGTTGAAGAGGAGATGAGGGTTAAGTTGAGATTTGAGGAAATTAAGCTCAGTCAATGCTTTCTCCTTTTTCAATTCTTCGACCTTACGCACTCTTTCTTTTGCATCCCAGATCATTTTGAAAGCAATAAATATTACAACCGTTGGAATGAATTGCGTGACGGAGTGCCAAACATCGTACAGGTTTATCTCGCTTCCGCTTCCTTCCGGATAAAGAATGGGTTCCAGAACCATTTCCTCAATGAATGTACTTGTCAGAATCAAGATGGTTGTCCATAGGGTAAAGGCAGCATATTTTGCCTGATGCAAACTGGCGGGGATAAGAACAAAAAGTATGAAACTGATACTTGCAAAATGATTGAATGCCTGAATAAAATAACCTAAATCAAGCGCAGTCGAGGTTTTGGATGGAGTGTATGCCGGAGCGAGTAAGTAGAGTATCCAGACCAGGAGATATATAGCGACTTCTTGCCTTTTAGGTCGTTCAACAGTTCTGGTAATAGAAATCGACATGCTGTAAATAAACGGACTTTCTTTCGAAAAGAACCTCTCAAATTCTCCGCAGAATTAAGATGTCTGGACAAGTTTGGGAGAAAACTGACAAGCGGCCTCAGTGCGATTTAACCGGACGAATGACACTTATCCCAGAAGTTTAGTCGAGTGTCGACTCAAAGTAGTACCAGGGAGAATATTTTTTTATACGTGATTTTCAAACAGGAAAATTGTGGGCACCAAAAGGGTTAAAAAAATGAAGTCCATCAGACAGCTACCTGTAAGTCATATACTAGCAATTCTCCTGCTGGGCCTATCTTCCAACCTGATTGCTCAGGATGAATGGAGGTTGGATCCCAATCATTCCACCCTTCATTTCAAGGTAGTACATATGGCAATTTCTGAAGTTGTCGGTGAGTTCACTGACTTCTCTGTTGAGATGAGCGCAGGTCCTGATTTTGCCGATGCTGAAATCACTTTTCAAGCTACCACAAAAAGTATTGATACTGGTGTGGCTGGGCGAGACAAGCACCTTCGCGCGGACGATTATTTTGATGCAATCGAATTTCCTACAATCATTTTTCGAAGTAAGGAAATGAAGAATACAGGCAATAAATTTTATAAGCTGTCCGGAGAACTTACGATGAAAGGTGTGACAAAGAGTATTGTACTAGACGTCAACCATCTGGGGACTATAACTCGACAAAATGGATCAGTGAAAGCGGGGTTTAAGATCACTGGGAAATTAAATCGAATGGATTTTGGAGTAAATGGAGGTAGCGTCACGGTTTCTGACGAGGTAACCGTAGAAGGGAATTTTCAAATGGTGAAGCAATGAGGGGCAATAGACCTCCAGGACAACAGGTTTTTGTCGGTTTGGTGATTTTGCTAACATGTACATCTTTACTGGCTCAAGATCCTTGTGACAACTTCCATCCGCACTGGTCCCCTGATGGGGAAAAGATCGTCTTTGATGGGAAACGGGGAGAAATACATGAGATTTTCGTTTATAACTTCAGGACTTCTGCTGTCATTCAACTTACGAATAGTCCAGGTAGAGATGCTCACCCATACTGGTCACCCGATGGTGAACGAATAGTTTTTCAATCCCAACGAAATCCTGATCAGCGGTTTCAATCTGACATATATGTGATGGATGCTGATGGTACGAACCTTCGGAAATTGACGAAGAAGAGAGGCTTCAGCGGAGTACCCAGTTGGTCACCAGATGGGAAGTTCATTTTGTATCAGTTCAAGCCCGTTCTGAGAGAGGAAGATTTTACTAAGAACTTCTGGAACCTTTACCTCATTTCAGCTGATGGTCACAAAGAAAAGAGACTGACAAACATGGACATCGATGATCAGGTGCCAAATTGGGCTCCCGACAGTCGAAAAATTGTTTTTCACAGTGATCGGGCAGGTATCAGTGAATTATTTACAATGCATATCGATGGATCCAACTTGACACAACTTACCGATAATGAATTTAATGATCGGGCAGCTTCCTTTTCTCCGGATGGCCAAACGATCGCTTTTAGTTCCGTCCGTGAAGGGACGCGGGAGCTGTACCTCATAGGGTTAGATGGAAAGAAAACCCGTCAACTGACGAAAGATTATGATGTTTATGGAATTCCTGCCTGGGCCCCTGACGGCACTCGAATAGCCTTTCACGCAAGCAAATCCGGCAAATCCGAGATATATGTAGTGGATTTAATGACGAGGAATATCAAACGTATCACGAACTGTAGATGACAATGAAAACACACAATCTCCGCAGAAAAAACAGCTTAGTTATTGGTTGCCTCTTATTAGTTCTCCACACCGTAATTCCTTCCGCCCGGGCGCAGGGAACAGAAGTAGCCTTCGAAATTCCTGAACCAGACCTAGTTCCGGAAGGCATAGCTTTCGATCTACGAAGTGAACGATTCTTTGTTAGCAGCACATTTAAAAGAAAAATAGTTCAGGTGAACAAGGAAGGTAGAAGCACGGACTTTATTAAGTCTGGACAACATGGATTGTTAGGTGTGGTTGGTATGCGTGTAGATGAGGAACGACGGATATTATGGGCGTTGAGTGGAAATGCAGGACCAGGGATGCCAATGATAAATCCTATCCCAAACGGGGAGGGTGTATCAAGAGTTCATAAATTCAACCTTGACACACGAGAGTTGTTGGGAATGTACGAGTTAAGTAATCAGGAGGAAAGGAATTTCTTGAACGACCTGGCAGTAGCTAAAAATGGAGATGTATACATAACGGATACAAGAACCAAACGCATCTACAAGATAGATCAAGCCACCGACGAACTGAATCTATTTGTCCAGTTGGAGAAGTCCATGTCACCCAATGGGATCGATTTCAGTTCCGATCAGCAGTTTTTGTTTATTGCAGTTTATGGGGGAAAAAATGTTGTCAGACTTAATCTTGGAGATAAGTCACTAAAAACTATTGAATTGCCGGAAGGGGAACGAATTTCGGCTGATGGCTTGTGCTTTTTCAACAACACATTGCTGGCGATTCAGCCTTGGAACAAAGAGCGCATTATCACTCAATATAAGCTAGATCCAAGTTTGCAAAAAATCGGCCAATTCAGGGTACTAGATAGCGATAATGCTAATTTTTCTCAGCCCACAACTGGTGTGATTGTTGGAGATTACCTGTATTGCATTGCGAATAGTCAGTTGCAGCTGTTTAAAAAAATCTATACCGATGGTATGAACAAAAAGGAATTACTCAACAACCCTGTCGTACTTCGAATTCAGCTCGAGCGAGGAGCATGGTGAACAGCTGAGACCGATTGCGTTTACTTAATGATCTTAAGCATTGAATGAAGTTGATTGAGGCGAAGTAGGAGCTACCATCCAATCCAATTTCACTTCACCGAAATGATTTTCTGTTCATGAATCAGTTTTCCATTCTGGGTGATTCCTTGAATATCGATAAGTAAATCAGTAGCACGGTCGGATGTGTAGAATTCGAGTTCCGCTTTATCAAAGTTTGAAAACGAAACATCGGGATTCCAGTAAACCGTATTTCTAAGGTCTTTGTAGTCGACATCTACTTTCAAAGTACTGTAGTCAGGACTTTGAAAAGTATTTGGTGTATAGAAAGCATTCTTATATGTGAAGGACTTTATGAACTGATCAGATGTTGCTTCACCGGTTGACTCTGATCGCTTGGTAAAAAATGCCACGATCCCTTGCGCTCCTCTCGCACCAAAAGCTGCTGCCCGTGTCCCCGTGTAAACTTCAATGGATTCGATTTCGGACGGACTGATAGACATTACCTGTTCGTCATCTACGGGGACGTTATTCAGCAGTATGCGTGCCCATTGTGTGGAGTTGAAGGTCTTGGGACCTCTGATGAGAATCCGTTGAATATGTGGATTAACAGTAGAGTTATTTCCTGCAGGCGACCTTATCACATTGACTCCTGGAACACTGCGAACATAGTCGTAGATATGATGGAAAGTTTCGTGACCCACGACTTCCTTGGCTGTTACAGAGTAGTTACCTTTTCCAAGAATACCGATGCGAGGATCCACGTCAATATCTAATCTTCGCGAACTTATTTCCACTTCATCCAACAATTGATAGTCATCCAGATTCAAAGTTAAAGTCCGCTGAAAGGCTAGCTCATCGGCTTCATCCTTACTATTGTCAATCGGGTTATAGTCGAGTAAATGATTCCAACTATAATCCTCACTTCTGTTGACGCCACTATCTATTTTTAGAATGGGATTCACCACACGACCATTGGGATTATTCAAGTTTAAAACCAGCGTATCTGAAGTCTCGATATCCAAGTTTTCGAAGACGAAGTAGCCATTTGACTCAACAGAGGCTAGATTAACTGAACCGGTGGCTCGATTGAGTAAGTTGATATTTATGTTCTTATAGGGCTTTCCATTTTCTCGCAAGACAGAACCCTCCATAGCAATTCCCGGAGGACTAAAATCCAAAGAATCGTATGAATTGGTAAGAAAATCTTTCCAGGCAAATCTTCTCCAAGAGTAGATGAGCATATATAGATCAGAAAACTTGGCAAAGTCACCTTCAAATTGGAATGCACCCTGTGCAGGTATGTTAATACCTAAATCGGAAATGACATCTACATAGGAGATAATACCGGGAGCCTGACTGGCTTGGTCCAGATCAAGTACTGAGATGGACAGATCGGTGAAGAGGGTATCACTGCTTTCCAATAGTGACGAAATCTCAAATGTTACTTTTTCACGGCTAGCATAGTCCGTTTTATCTAGATCAACGGATATACTTGGCTCGTTGCTTCCTGCTTTATAAACCAATCGTTCTGCTAGTGGTCGCTTCCCAAAATCGAAAAGTGTAAGGTGGTTGATGCCTGGCTTTAGATCATCCCAGTAAATTTCAACTGGAACTTCCGAGCGAGAGCTATTTAACTTCTTAAAATAAACGGTTTGTCCCTTGTTATGAATCAGTAAATACAGATCGGCTTTTTTGTAGTCATCAGAAACTTTGACTCTGATGTCAAGATCATTGCTGTTAGTCTCAGTTGAGATGGTAGCTCCCTCTGAAAGAACTCTTGGTAAATCGAATTCTTTAGCTACTCCTTCAACCTTAACATAATAGCGTTTTTCCACCGTGGGGTTAAGCTGAAATAAACCCATTCCATTGCTCTGGGGCACTAGTTGCAGAAGCTCTTTTTCGTCCTCGAAGAGCGTTCCATTGAAGAAAGTGCGATTGTATCTGAAACCGATTGTCGTTTCAATTCCATCTATAAGATCCCCACCCTCCGGGAAGAATTCAAGGTTAGGTTTTGAATCAGGGGTTGTTTGAACATCTCCAGTGAATCCGGTCACATGAATTACCCTTCGAAAATTAGAAGCCAAATCTCTTGAAGACATCCGATCAGTGAATGCTCTGATCAGGTAGTCTCCCTCAGTAAGAGTCTCGACAAGGTTAAAGTTGGCCGAAGCTCCGCCGTTAACTGAATTTAGCCGATGATGAAAGAGAGTTTCACCATCAATGTTAAGAAGTTGCAAATGGATCAAGGATGGTACATTTACCGGTAAATGACTAATTGCATTCATCAGATACGTTCTCATCCAGACGGTTTCACCAGCATAGTAGGATTCCTTGTCTGTCCTGACAAAGAGTTTTTCGGGATTCCACTTCTCATAAGCATCAAAAGCTTTGTCGAAAGAGGCAGTGACCTCCGTATCAGTTGTCACTTGCTGTTTGAAGAACTCATCGTCAAATCGCAAGTATTCTAACGGCAACAGAGTTGAGACACCTTCTAAAGTCAGATAGCCGGAAATCGCAAAACTTGTAGGATCTTTTGGAACTCCATGAGAAGTTAGTCTAAGAGGTTGATTGTCCCGACTAGCAATCATCGAAGACTGAGATTCACCTTCATGATACTCCAGGTGGTAATTGATTTGAACCGGACCTTTGCCGTAAAACAGCCATTCATTTCCCCTCGGACGTAAATCCGGCTTAATTTTTTGATTGCCTGATGCCGGGCTAACTGATTCTACTGTATAGCCGGATTCTCTCCAGTTTCCATTGATCGCGGTCTTAAAAAAATGTGGAATTGAACCATTGTAAGCAATCACTCTGTTAGCTTTCCATTTTTCTAAGTCAAAAACACTTTTCGGTTGTTGTTGGACAAAATGAAAGTACCCATTGAATTCGAAGACTTCTTTTAGTTTCTGAAACCGGTTGAGGTCGAGCTTCACATTAAAACCAAGAGCGTTGTTTTCTATTTCAATAGGTTGACTAGCGTGAGCATTGAAATTGCTTTTGTCACCTTTGAATGTAATTACCCAGGGATTTTTGATTTCACATTGCTTCGAGAAGTTGGTTTGACCTAAGATGATCCGTTCAAATTGCTTGAGTTTCCTTTCCCAATCTTTGTCTCGTTTTCCGACCACCTCCACCGCTTCCAATGATCGAATATCCGGGCTAAGCTTGATGTTAAAATTTCCTATGTTGGAATCGTTGATTACAACTCGTTTCTGAAATGTTCTATATCCTATGAAAGAGGCAACTAGGTCATATTCACCTTTGAGAATTTCGGTCAAGTTGAAGTTTCCGTTTACATCTGATGTAATGCCTTTCAGTGACTGTGAGAAGTATATATTACAAAAGGGTAAAGGCTCCCCAGTCGAGGCATCTGTCACTTTTCCGGAAATGGTGTAGCTGTCATCTTGAGTTTGTCCATAGGAAGCCCCGGGGAACACGCAGACTAATATCACCAGCAAAAAAAGTGAGCATACCTTTATTGGATGGGTAAGTGGATGTCCTTTGTCCATAGCGCTATTTAATACATGAATAGCTTATGGATTCCTCTTCATAAGCTGGTAGTAAAATAACAAGATAGGTTTGAAGAACCTGCATCGCTAATGACCAATGACTTTATGAGTTTTGGTTCGTACTTAAGATTTGCAAACTAGATCAAGAGTGCCTGAGATTTTCCTTATGTTTTTTTCGTATTCGACTAAGTGACTGGGGCTTGATATTCAAGTATGAGGCGATCAGATAATGCGGAATATCATCTAGGATCGTCGGAACGTTTCTTATGAGGTCAAGGTACCTCTCCTCCGCGGTGGTGCTATGTAGATTGTAGATCTGCGTGAGAGTGCCCACATATGATTTTTGAATTGCAATTCGGAAGTAACGTTCGTAGATGGGAAACTCCTTCGTAATGAAATCAAAGGTTTCATGATTGAGTAGAAGCAACTCCGTCGGCTTATAGGTGATGATGTTTAGAAAGGAAGGTTGATGTGAGAAAAAACTATATATATCGCCCATCCACCAGCCTGTGCATCTTATTTGTAATACATGACGATTTCCGTTTTCATCCGCTCGGAAGTTTACCATTAGTCCCTCGTTGATAAATGGCAAATAGCGAATGACCTGACCCGATTGCAACAGAAATTCTTTTTTCGCCAGCCTCTTGACTATCAATCGCTCTTCGAGCGCCAAATATTCCTCATCAGAAAGCTTGACATTGGAATTTAATGCTTTATGGAAGTTTGGATATTTGATTTCTGCATTCATCGCGCCACTTAATTTAAATATTTTTAGACATGACGATCATTAACATAGGTGAATGGAATTCACATTTCGTAGAAGTAGAATTGTACTGATAACTTAAGATCAAAATGGATTCTAAAAACAAACCCAGCATTTCTCCGCTTAAGAATGGACCTTATCTTGTCAAAGGCTTAGAGAACTTCGCCAACCGCCGCGGACCTGTTGAACCTAAAGAAACGATGGCCCTGTGCAGGTGTGGTGGGTCTGGCAATAAACCATTTTGTGATGGCACACATGAGAAAAATGGTTTTTCATCGGACAAGCTGGATGGAAGAGTAGAAGATAAAAGAGAGAATTACCGTGGAAAGGAAATTACTATTCATGATAACAGAGGCATATGTGCTCATGCCGGACGGT
The DNA here is from genome assembly GCA_028285685.1 of Cyclobacteriaceae bacterium. Taxonomy (GTDB): domain Bacteria; phylum Bacteroidota; class Bacteroidia; order Cytophagales; family Cyclobacteriaceae; genus Ekhidna. The sequence goes on from JANQOR010000038.1 coordinate 172,502, forward strand.
GCACGGACGGACTTGCTGCGGTCTTTCATTTAAACGAAGAACCTTGGATTCATCCTGATTCAGCGAGTCCAGAAGAAATAATTGCGACTATTAATAAATGTCCGTCTGGGGCTCTGAGTTACACCATCAGGGATCAAGAGCACCGTAATCGACCCGGCGAACCTTCTATTTTCATTGCGCCGAATGGCCCTTATGTTGTATCAGGCGGCCCTGATCTAGTTGACACAGAGCGTGGTGAAGGGGCATCAGAGGAGCACTTCACAATGTGTCGGTGTGGAGGTTCCAAAAACAAGCCTTTTTGTGATGGCTCCCACTGGTACAATAAATTCCAGGACGATAAGAATTGATCGGACTCAAAGATGTACTCTATTTGCTAAAAAGTCTCAGATTGTTGCATGCTGACCTAGCAACCTGCTTTATGTGGCAATGATTATGATAAATGGTTTGTCACCTTAGCCACGAAATCCAGCTGTAAATTATTAGAAGTTTAATGAAGTTGTGACAAACCACATCGGCCTAGAGAAATGTGCCTGAAACTTCGTTAACTAAGACTGACGATTTCATGTTTCAGAGCGTACAGAACAAGTCCAGCGACGTTTCTTGAGCCAGTCTTACCAAGTAGATTGTTGCGGTGTCCATTGACGGTCTTCATACTTATGAAGAGTGTTTCTGCGATTTCTTCAGTTGTCATTTGTTGGCAGACTAGCTGAAGTACCTCGATTTCGCGTTTGGTCAGAGGGCCTGGATACATTTTGGAAATTTCTGGTTTGCCATCTTTTTGACTCATCCTTTTTTGGATTGCAACCAGCGTTCGATGATTTATGTAAGAGCCCTTTTCATGAACAGACACAATTGCATCGTAAACCTCGTCGGGATCACTGTCTTTCACAAGGTAACCATGAGCGCCACGCTCAATAAGCTCGGCTATGAAGCTTTCATCGTCATGCACAGAAAGAATAAGAATCTTTATGTCAGGATAATTTTGTATAACCGCATCAGTCACAGCAATTCCATCAAATTCTTTATCGTCTTTTGCCGGAAGTGATAAGTCAACAAGCAAAACGTCAGGAACATTTGTTGTGGCTTGCAATTTTTCGAGTACCGAAAAGCCATCTTGAGATTCGAACACGACTTCAAAGTCTACCCACGAGGAAAGGAGCGACTTCAGACCCTCTCTAAAGAGCAGCTGATCTTCAACCAAACCGATACGTATCTTTTTACTCATAATCATCTGACTGCTTTAATGGAATCACGACCTTTGAATTAAATCCATCGCCATTGAACACTTCAATAGTTCCTCCTAAAGCGTTGGATCTGGCTTCTACATTTCTTAGGCCGATGCCAGAAAAATCTTTTACATTCATCCCTTCACCATTGTCACGATAGGTCAATTCCACCTGACTGTGCGCTGATCTTGAGAGATTTACCAGAACTTCTGTAGCATTGGCATGTTTCATGGTATTTTGGATAAATTCTAGCGTAATACGATAAAGTCCAAGTTCTATATTCCATGGCATTCTGCCGATTGAACTAGATATTTTCAGTTTAATCTTTGGACCTGTCCCTTCGTTTACTTGATCCACAATGGACGTTAGTGTTTTAACGAGCCCCAATGATTCCAGCTGTACAGGCATCAACCTGTGACTTATTTCTCTAACAGAGGTTATCGAAGATTCAACAATTTTCAAAACAGTTTGTATGGATGAGATATACTTTTCGCTTCCTACTAGTTCCTCCTGGAGTCTGACTAGTTGCATCCTGGCAATCGACAAGGAGGCGCCCATTTCGTCATGCAGATCTCTAGCAATTCGCTTTCTTTCGGTTTCTTGTACTCCGATACTTGACTTTAACAATTCTTGCTGATGTGAACGCTTAATTTCCTCCTGAGTCAATTTCTGCTTAAACAGATTTTTCTGAAAATGCTGATTTAGCAAAAACACTCCAATGGCGATAATAAAGACAATCACTACGAGTGGTAATAAAACCCTCAGGAAATCCATGTCCTGCATTGCCTCCATCATGGTGCTTTTTGAGGATTTTTCCATAAGCCGATAAAAAAACAAGCATACATTGTTGTAGAAAACAGCATGTGTAGTGCCCAGGTATACTGGTTTAATAGGACTGGGAAATTTTCAGTGAAGAAATTACTAAAATAGAAGATCAGAAGGCTGGATAGGTAGTAGATAAATAGGCCTGAATTGATCCAGTTTAGGCTTTTGATCAAACTTGGTCTCTTGTCTCGGACGATATCGTTCAAAAACAATATGAATGTCGATAAGGACAAAATGATGATGAGAATGGATTGAACTACAAGAGCGTTTGAGTTGAAGGAATAAATGCTTTGATAGAAAATGGAGTTTACCACGGTTAAGACCGTGAAGAGAGCCGCACCACCCCAGATTATTTTCTTACTGACAAACTCCTGCAGTACAGAGGAATAAAACCAGCAGATAATCAAAAATCCCGCGGCAACATAAAAATGCAGCAACGGGAAGTTATTGATTTTTTGAAACCATAGAACTTTGGAGACAAGTTCTGTAAGGCCAGATAGGAAAATAAAGAATGAAAAGATCTTCAACTCATTGACCAACCTCTTAAAAACAAATGCATTGTATACAGCGGTTATCAGTACGGGAACTGATGCGTATTTGTTAATGAAGGCAATGACCTCATCCATATCAGCGGGGTCCCACCACCCCTTCACCTTCTGGACATGTTGTTGGACAAGGAGAGGTAAAGTCTAACATGTATTCTCCGTCATCGCCCAATCCATCATATTCTCCGCTCAAAATCACGTCTTTACCTGCAATTGGAGGTTTGCTGCTGAGCTTAGCGCCTTCTACTGGGGTGAGATACAACTTGAATGTGCTGTCCTGACTAAGACCTAAGTACATTCTCACATGCTTGAATTTTGCCTGAATTGGATTCTCAACAGGCATACCCATGGCTTCAAGTAAATCAACAGATCTTATTGTCCAGGCCTTTACCGGTGTTTTAGTGAAGATCTCTTTTGATATGTCGTCATAGCGGGTAATGTTCTCTTTGGCTTTTGTAAACGACACAGCATACATTGTTTTTCCCGTATCTCCATTATCTGGATTGGTACTTACGGGCGATTGCTGGCTGTCGTTGGTAGTAGCTTGACATGCTGTCAATAAAATCGCAAGCCAGCTTAAGGAGACTTTAAATGTTTTTTTCATAACGGTAGGTTTTTATTTTCAGACAATATTAATGTGCGAAAATAGAAAATAGCATATACTGTCCTTATAATCAGGTAGATGTATGTGTGAAAAAAGTAAAAACAGGTAATTATACTTGGTTTTCAAAAGGGGCACTTATCCTCTGGAAATAGCCCAAACCTCTCTCGAATTTTACCTTACTGATATCAGAAACTGGTGGAGTCCAGAGTCCACATTAAAAAACGGGGCGACTTCCGAAAAGCCATATGAGTAGGAAATCCATTAAATCAATGAAAAATGGCACATATTAATGTTCTTGTAAATGATGAAAATGATCTTTTCACTGTTCAATTAGATTCAGGGAATGGTTTCACTGAATTGATTGTAGATGGTCAATCTCGAGGGTTGGAATACTCACAAACTTCCGCGGGACCGCTTCAATTTATCGCTAAAGCCACCAATATAAATATCATTAATCCCGAATCAGTTATGTATTTGCAAAATCAGGCCGGGACTAAGACCTATGTTTGTGTGATTGGGTACACCGGAGATACAGCAGATCAAGCTCTAAATTGTATCGTCACGACATTTGACGTAAAGTTTCGAGATGCACAGCCAGGTCCGATTGGTTTCAGTCAAGGTAACCTGACTGGAACGTTTGGAAATACATAAAGTGAATTGATGTTAAGTCCCATGTAAAGCTCCTCAAATGAGGAGCTTTTTTTTGCAACAAGAGTAGGGGCGTGGCCTGTCTTTAAGTATGATATCGAAATTTTCCATTTGACACCGTTCCGACACTTCCCATCTCTCCCCTACGTCAAATGTTAAAATCGCAAAACTTGTATTTTAAATCTTTCGTCTATATTTGCAACGATCAATTCTCCACGAGGCAGATTTGATTTATAAAGAAGAGGTGAGAGACAGGCTCTACGACCCTCTGGCAACCTACCAAAATGGCAAGGTGCCAATTCCTGACACCCGTAAATAATCGGGGAAATATAAATTATAGGATCATGCAAACATTCAAATTTTGTTTCCAGGTAAAGACCCAATCTTTATTTTCCATCAGGAAGAGAATTGCTAATCATTTCTGTTGTCAGATGTTCAATTGTTGTTGTTGCTAACAATACACAATATCTGATTCCCACTATTTAGTTTTTTCAGGTACTGGTTTGATTGTTAAGGGAACTTCCTTAAACATATGAATCAAGCCTTCTTCTATTAAACTCAGATCCTGAAAAAGATTGCAATAAGCTGATCAAGTCAACTACAATAAGAGGAAAGAGATGAATAACCCAAATCAAGATTTAACTACTGAATGAAAATAAAAATGATACAAACAGATGTTTTAATAATAGGTGCAGGTCCTGTAGGCTTGTTTACGGTTTTCGAAGCAGGACTACTCAATCTCAGATGCCATTTAATTGATTCTTTGCCTTATCCAGGAGGTCAATGCGCTGAGATCTATCCTAAGAAACCGATCTTTGATATTCCCGCTTTTCCTGAAATTTTAGCTGGAGATCTGGTTGACAACCTTCTGAAGCAGATCGAACCCTTCCAGCCGACTTATAGCTTGGGCGAAAGAGCAGAAACACTACAAAAGGGTGATGATGGTTATTTCACGGTAACCACCCAGGAAGGAACCTTGCATCAATCAAAAGTCGTCATTATAGCAGGAGGACTTGGTTCTTTCGAACCCCGAAAGCCACCCATTCCGGAATTAGGCCAATTTGAGGACCGGGGTGTCGATTATTTCGTGCGAGATCCTGAAAAATACCGCAACAAAAAACTTGTGATTAGTGGTGGTGGTGATTCTGCGCTTGATTGGACCATTCACCTAGCTGATATCGCCCGGGAACTAACATTGATTCATCGAAGAAATGAATTTCGTGGTGCGCTTGATTCCGTCCGCAAGGTTCGCGATCTGGCGGAAGGCGGAAAAGTAACGCTCATTACCTCGGCAGAGGTGAACAAATTGAACGGCAATGGAAAACTGACAGGAGTCATTGTCAAGAGCGAAGATGTTGAACGGCAATTGCCCACAGATTATTTCATACCGCTGTTCGGCTTGCTTCCCAAGCTAGGGCCTATTGTCAATTGGGGACTCGAAATCGAAAAGAATGCAATCAAGGTCAATAACGCATTGGATTACAGTACCAACATCCAGGGAGTTTACGCTGTAGGTGACGTGAACACTTATCCCGGAAAATTGAAACTGATACTGAGTGGATTTCATGAGACGACATTGGCTTTACAGTCGGCATATGAGCTCATCAATCCCGGAAAAAAACATGTGATGAAGTACACCACAGTCAATGGGATCACAGGTTTTGATGGATCGAAGAAAGAAGCAAAAAGGGAAGAGGTAGTAGCAATATGATCAAGATAAAGGTAAAAGATAGGGCGGGAGACCTACACGTACTGGAGGGTCCAACAGATATGTCACTCAACCTGATGGAGCTGTGCAAGGCACACGAACTCCCGGTCCAGGGAACGTGTGGTGGAATGGCACTTTGTGCTTCATGTCAATGCTATGTGCTTTCTGATCATCCTCTAGTGGATAAAAGCGATGCTGAGGAAGACATGCTTGCCGTGGCATTCCATGTGAGGGAAAACAGCCGTCTCGGTTGTCAGATTCACCTGATTGAGGAATTGGACGGGTTAGAAATTGAGTTAGCACCAGACGAGTCATTAAACTGAAAATGGTAGTAGAACAAGAAGTCATATCGAAAAAGAAGAGCTGGAAGAAGAGGGGGAATTTCCACCTCGAGTCAGGCGATTTCATTCAGGATCTGGAATTGACCTACCATACGATTGGAGAGCTGAATGATGCCAGGGATAATGTCATCTGGGTATTCCATGCGCTTACAGCTAATTCGAACGTCTATGATTGGTGGACAGGGTTGTTTGGAGAAAACAACCTTTTCAACCCTGAAAGACACTTCATTATCTGTGTCAATACGATTGGCTCTCCGTATGGAAGTAGTGCTCCTCAAGACCTGGATTTTCCTTCGTTCACTGTTCGAGATGTGGTAAACGCGCAGCTGCTTTTAGCTGAACACCTCAAGATTGAGAAGATCTTTTTGCTGATGGGTGGCTCTTTTGGTGGGAGCCAGGCATTGGAATTTGCCTACACTTTTCAAGGTGATGTCCAACATATGGCCTTGATAGCATGCGCAGCTCAAGAATCAGCATGGGGAATTGCGATTCATCAGGCTCAACGACTGGCTTTACAAGCCGATTCAACATTCGGCGTAATAACTGGCGGGGATGATGGTCTTAGAGCTGCACGAGCAATCGGTCTTCTAAGCTACAGAACAAGTGAGGCCTTTATGACAACTCAGACCGATGTGGAAGATAAACTCACAGATCATCGTGCAGCATCTTACATTAACTATCAGGCCCAGAAACTGGTAAATCGATTCGATGCACTTTCCTACTACTACCTGCTCAACTGTCTGGATACGCACAATCTGGGAAGGGAGCGAGGAGGTGTGGCTTATGCATTGTCCACGATCAATGTCACAAGTCTGATAATTGGAATTGATACGGATCAACTCTTACCAACCTATTTACAGAAGGAGATTGCGAATGGATTGCCGAAGTCTAAGTACGTGGAAGTTCAATCGGACTATGGACATGACGGTTTTTTAATTGAAACAAAACAAATAGCAACACACATTTTAGATTTCATACAAAATGATTAAGGACATAACAGTAGAGGAATTAAATCGCATGATCACCGAGAAGTTTGATTTTCACCTGATAGATGTACGTGAACCTCATGAAACAGAGATCGCTACGATAGGAGGTGATCTAATTCCCCTTGGACAGGTACACCAAAACCTCCAAAAGTTTGAGAAACTGAGTGGTAAGGTGGTAGTGTACTGCCGCAGTGGAAAAAGAAGTGCCACTGCTATAGCTGCAATACAAGAAAAAACCGGACAAACGAACCTTTACAATCTAGAAGGAGGCATTTTGGCCTGGGCGGATAGGATTGACCAATCCCTAACAAAATATTAATCGAATGGAAGCTTTAAGATCGGAAGATATGGATCCGGATAAGAAGGAGATAACTACCCTAAACGTTTTTTGTCTAGGCAAGGGACCTGTTGGTTCTAATCTTGTTGATCAGATCCTGGATACAGGTTTTGAAGTCGAGCTCAGACGAAAGGTCAGGGTGAAGGTGTTTGGAGTAGCGGATTCAAGATACTACATCTTTGATAAATCTGGAGTCACAGGAAATTGGAGAGCAGAACTTGCTTCCGGTAAGCACCGGAATGATCTCGACGAGATTGTACAAAGAATCTGCGAATTGGACCTTGAAAATGTTGTGATAGCTGATAATACGGCTTCCCAAGAGGTCACAGACCGCTATCCTGATTTTCTAAAGGAGGGATTCAACATCGTAGCTTCAAACAAAAAACTTAACTCTGGACCCTATGAAAAGTATCACCAAATCAGAGCGCTGTTGGATAAAAAAGGGAAGCTTTTTTACTACGAAGCAAATGTTGGCGCCGGGCTTCCCGTGATTGACACAATAAAGCAATTGAAGGACGCGGGAGATTCGATTACAAGGATTAGAGGAATTTTTAGTGGCTCACTTAGCTATCTATTCAATACTTTTTCTGACACAGATCGGTCGTTCTCTGATGTACTCCTAGAGGCGAGGAAAAAGGGACTGACCGAGGCAGATCCGAGAGAGGATCTAAGCGGATTGGATGTGGCGCGTAAGCTAATTATTCTATCCAGAGAGATTGGATTGAAGTCAAATTTGGAGGATGTAAAGGTTCAAAACCTCATTCCTGAAGCCCTCAGAGATAAGATAAACCTCAACTCCTTTCTAAAAGAAAGAGAAGTCCTGGATGATCACTACAAAGCCATTCAACAAAACCTGAAGGAAAAAAAAGTGCTTAGGTATGTCGGGGACCTGGACGTGGAGCTGCGTGAACTCAAAGTATCACTGATCGAGGTCTCAAGGGATTCTTTAATGGGAAACATTAAGGGGACCGATTCAATCTTCGAATTGAACACTAAAGACTACGGCGAACAACCGATCGTAATTCAAGGAGCTGGTGCTGGGGGGAAAGTGACGGCTCGGGGAGTATACTCAGATCTTGTCAGGATTGGAAGGGCTAGCCTGTAATCACAAAGAAATTGGAGAATTGAAATTGAAATAAAAATGAATTTTGAAACAGAAGCGATACGAACACAATTGGACAATGCTCTTTACAGAGAGCATTCCGTCCCACTTTTTTTGACTAGCTCTTTTACGTTCGCCGACGCTGAGGAAGCTCGGGCCATGTTCAATGAAGAGATCTCAGGGAGTATTTACTCAAGGTATTCTAATCCAAATACCGATGAGTTCGTCACCAAGCTGTGCCGGTTGGAAGGTGCGGAAGATGGCATAGCCACCGCAACTGGCATGTCTGCCATGTTCACAAGCATGGCGGGATTACTGTCATCCGGTGATCACATCCTGGCGTCAAGAGCCTTGTTTGGATCAACACACCAACTGCTTACTAAGTTTTTTCCAAAATGGGGAATCGACCATACCTATTTCAATCTACACAGACCGGAAAAATGGGAGTCGCTGATTCAACCTAATACCAAAATGATCTTCATAGAAACTCCGTCGAATCCGGGTTTGGATATTGTGGATTTGGAGGTAGTCAGTCGCCTAGCGGAGAAACACAAACTTATCTTAAACGTGGATAACTGCTTTGCCACACCCTATCTGCAGAACCCTATAGAATGGGGTGCACACCTAGTAACTCATTCAGCTACAAAATACATTGACGGACAGGGAAGATCATTAGGTGGTGCGATCGTTGGCAAAAAAGAACTGATTGAAGAAGTTCGTGCATTTGCCCGAAACTCAGGTCCGGCATTATCACCATTCAATGCATGGTTATTAAGTAAAAGCTTGGAGACACTGTCCGTACGAATGGAGAGACATTGTCAGAATGCATTGGAGATTGCCAAGTACCTGGAGAATCACGATGAGTTAGAGCAGGTCAAGTATCCTTTTTTAGAAAGCCATCCTCAACATGAATTGGCTAAGAAGCAAATGAAGTACGGTGGAGGTATAGTCACCTTCGTGGTAAAGGGAGGGCTCGATCGGGCGACTTCCTTTTTAGACCATTTGAAAATGCTTAGTCTGACTGCCAATCTGGGAGATACACGGAGCACCGTTACTCATCCAGCATCCACTACGCACAGAAAGTTGACAGAGGAAGAACGAGCAAAAGTGGGGATTGCTCCAGCCCTGGTGAGAATTTCGGTTGGTCTTGAAAATGTAAACGACATTTTGGCGGATATTGAGCAGGCGCTACAGGCAAGCAAAGAAAAGAAACCAAATGAAAGAATAAGTCATATAACAGAGCAATAAGAACCATGAAAAAACGAAGAGCGATGTGTAAGAAATATTGTTGTATGTGCTGTATGGAAACAAACGCACACCCACCATTATAACGTTATTTACAAATAAATCAATAACAACCTCGGTGGGATTCTGCCGAGGTTTTTTTATGTCACAAACAAAGAATAGAAATGTCAGAATTATTAAGTAAAGAATCGAAAGTCGATGTTCTCGAGCTTCAAGACAAAATTGAGCGATTCAAGAATGGAGAAATACCAGAGGAGCGTTTTAAAGCCTTCCGTCTGACGAGGGGAGTGTATGGTCAGCGGCAAGCAAACGTGCAAATGTTCAGACTCAAGTTGCCTTACGGTAAAATTTCCCCGAATCAACTTCGAGTGATTGCAAATCTCTCCGAACAGTTTACCAATGGTAAACTTCACCTTACGACGCGGCAAAACATCCAACTTCACTACATCAAGTTGGACGATACGCCAAAGATCTGGGAAACGTTGGAAGGTGCGGGATTGACTGCACGGGAATCATGTGGTAATACGGTTCGTAACATCACAGCATCCCCGTTTGCAGGTATAGATCCAAATGAACCATTTGATGTCTCGCCTTACGTTGAAGCTGTCTTCAAATATTTTTTAAGAAACCCTGTATGCCAGGATATGGGGCGAAAAATCAAAATGGCTTTTTCCGCCAGCGAAAAAGATGCAGCATTTACTTACATCCACGACTTTGGATTCATACCAAGATTGGAAAATAACATCCGCGGATTTAAAGCGGTGGTAGGCGGGGGTCTTGGCGCACAGCCATTCATTGCTGAGACTGCTTGCGATTTTTTGCCGGCCAACCAGGTTATTCCATTTATTGAAGCTGCGCTACGGGTCTTTGATCGGTACGGCGAAAGAGAAAAAAGGCAAAAAGCCAGGCTTAAGTACCTGCTAGATCCTAAAAAGGGCATTGGGCTGGATCAATTTCTGCACTTGGTGGATCAAGAAAAGACTGCCCTCCCATACAAAACACTCGAGATTGAGTCGAGAGTAGAGGATCCTGAAATCCCTGTTCACTACAATGTTTCAACCATCAAATTGTCGGATCAGGAATCGTTTAACGAGTGGCGAGAGACTAACACTTTCCCTCAGAAGCAATCAGGCTACTATGGCGTGACCGTTCGAATTCCATTGGGAAATGTCTCTGCAACTTTGGCCAGGTCGCTCGCAACCATAGCTGAGAAATACGCCTCAAATGATATTCGAATTACAGTGAATCAGGGGATCTTACTCAGATTCGTTTCTGAAGAGAGCCTTGCATTCATCTACAGCGAGCTGTCCTTGTTGGGGCTAAACCAGCCGGGGTTTGACACCTTGGCTGACATTACAGCTTGTCCTGGCACGGATACTTGCAATTTGGCTGTTACGGACAGCACGCATATTGCCTTAGTTCTTGAAGATCTGATCCGAGATGAATTCTCGCATTTAGTAGGTGAATCCCATTTAAAAATTAAGATAAGCGGATGTATGAATTCCTGCGGGCAGCACATGATCGCAAACATTGGATTTCATGGCAGTAGCATTAAGTCTGACGGTAAAGTTGCTCCTGCAATGCAGGTCGTGCTTGGAGGTGGAGTGGATCCGATGGGAAAAGGATTCGTTGCCGAAAAAGTCATCAAGGTACCTACCAAGCGAATCCCGGAAGTCGTCAGGATCCTACTCAATGAGTATGAATCATCTTCTTTGGATGGTGAATATTTTAATGATTTCTTTCAAAGGAAGGGAAAGATCTACTTCTACGATTTACTAAAGTATTTAGGCAACAGTAGCACTTTTGAGAACGAAGACTTCCAGGATTGGGGAAAGCACGTGGACTTCCTTCCTGAAATTGGTGTTGGTGAATGTGCGGGGGTGATATTGGATTTGGTCGGAACCATTCTGCAGGACTCGGAAGAACATTTGAACAAGTCGAAAAATGCGCTTCAAGAAGAGAAATGGTCTGATGCGATCTATTTAGCCTACAACTCACTCGTCATTGGAGCAAAAGCGATTTTGCTAGGTGAAGACATTCGATGCAATACCCATGAAGGGATAATCAGAGATTTTCAGGAGAAGATTTATGACGAAGGTCATATCCAATTGAACCCTCCCTATGATGAGTTGGTTTTGCAGATCAATACGTATGAACCCACCGAAGATTTTGCTAATACCTACGTAGATCAGGCAGCCGATTTTTTAAGAGTCATTGTCGAATTCAGAAAGTTAAAGCAGGTGGTACTCCATGACGAAAAAGTAGTTGTTGGTAGTCACTACAAAGCGTGAAATCATGGAAAAGCAACATCCAAAATTAACTTTAGTTGGCGCTGGACCTGGAGATCCTGATCTAATAACTATAAAAGGAGTAAAGGCTCTTCAGCAGGCGGATGTGGTGCTCTATGACGCACTGGTTGATCCTACTCTTCTGCAATATGCTCCTAAGGCAATTCATATTCCAGTTGGAAAAAGAGCTGGAAAAGCGAGCGTATCTCAGGCTACGATCAACCGTCTGATAGTGGAGAAGGCAAAACGCTATGGACACGTAGTGAGACTGAAAGGTGGTGATCCCTTCGTTTTTGCTCGAGGTTTTGAGGAGTTGAGTTATGCGCAGAGTTTCGGTCTGGAGACTATGGTCGTTATTGGCATAAGCAGCGTCATGCTTCCAGGATACTATGGCATCCCTCTTACCAGTCGTGGAGTCAATCAAAGTTTCACGGTCCTGACTGCCACAACTTCTGAAGGAGTATTGAGCCAGGAAGTTGTAAAAGCTGCAAAGTCTGCCCCTACGGCTCTTATTTTCATGGGGCTTGGAAAATTGGAACTCATAGTTGGTGCTTATAAGGAGGCAGGAAGGGGAAATCTACCTGTGGCGGTTGTAAGCAATGGATCTCTGGTCTCCGGGACGGTTGTAAAAGGTACTGTCAATGATATTGTGGCTAGAGCTGAGCGAGCGAAACCAGCTGCACCGGCGCTCTTGATTTTTGGAGAAGGTGCGTCAGAAGCTTTGGCGAACCTCGAAGATGTGAATGCAGACCTTAAAATACAGAAGATCGCATGAGCAAGGGCAACACCTTATTTCCCATTTTTCTAAAGCTGCAGGAAGTGAAAACACTAATTGTAGGTGGAGGAAATGTAGGGCTGGAAAAACTGGAAGCCCTGCTAAAGAACGATGCGGGTGCCAAGGTCAGACTCGTTGCTCCTGAGATTTCTCATAAGATCAAGACGCTGGCAGCAAAAGCTGAAAGTGTAGAACTTATCCGAAGAAAATACCGGATGGAGGATTTAGCTTCTTCAGATATTGCGATTCTGGCCACAAATGATCAATTGCTCCACAGGGATATTCGGGCTCATGCATCGGCACTGGGCGTTTTGCTAAACGTAGCTGATACCCCGGGGTTATGTGATTTCTATCTCGGCTCAACCGTCAAAAAGGGAGATCTCAAGGTAGGGATCAGTACAAATGGAAAATCTCCAACCTTCGCAAAACGATTCCGACAACTACTGGAAGATACAGTACCCGAGGAGACGGAAGAGCTCTTGGATACTCTGAAAAAATTCCGGGATCGTCTAGATGGAGATTTTTACGAGAAAGTCAAAACCTTAAATCAATTAACAAAATCACTAGTGGATTAAAATGGAAGTATTACAAAATGTGAAATTGAGTCATTTAAATACTAAATATGAACTTTTAAGTGGCCTTGAGCGAGTGGAAAAGATATTCAATGACTTTGACTCTGAAAGGATTCTGGTGACCTCATCTTTCGGAGCTACTTCGGCTATTTTGTTGCACATGATTAGCAAAGTGGCGCCTGGTCAACCTGTCTATTTTGTCAACACAGGATACCTGTTTGAGGAAACACTCAGATATAAAGAGGAGCTTTCGAATCAGTTAGGCTTAAACGTGATTGACACCTCGAGTCCGATAAATCATTATGCGTTTACTCAGCAAAACCAATCCTGGAAGTATAACCCTGACCTTTGCTGCTTCATAAACAAAGTAGGCCCAACAGAAAAGTTACGTACTGGAAAGGATGTGTGGTTATCTGGACTGATGAGGTATCAAAATGCGAATCGGGAGAAGTTGCAAATATTCGAACCACGTCCTGATTTACTGAAATTTCATCCGATCATAGACATGACATCCGAAGAAGTGGAGATGTACGCTACAATTTATGAACTGCCTTTCAATCCATTAATCTATCAAGGCTATGGATCGATTGGATGCGCCCATTGCACTGCCAAAGGAGAAGGACGTGAGGGGAGATGGTTGAACAATGCCAAGACAGAGTGCGGCTTGCATATTTAAGGTATTTTATTTTACTTACATTTACGAAATTAATAAAATGAAAGGCTCTAACCTTGGTGAATTTGAGGAGTTGGTTCTACTAACGGTAGGCATATTGTATGACAATGCCTATAGTGTTGCCATACAGAGAGAGCTTTCCAAGCAATCAGGACGGAAGATTACAATTAGTTCTATTCATTCTGCTGTGTACCGGCTGGAGGAAAAAGGACTTCTCAATTCAAGAATGGGCGAGATGAGTAAGATACGGGGCGGCAAGCGAAAGCGAATTTTTACCATTTCGAAGGCAGGCAAAGCTGCACTTACAAGAGCGTCTGAAATCAGAAACAAACTGAGGAATCAGATACCTGAAATTGCTTTACAAAACCTGTCATGAAGGAATTTTCGCCTCCACCAAAGCTGGCCTTAAGGTTGCTGCGATTCTACTGCAGCGAAAAACGACTTGAGGAAATAGAAGGAGACCTGTGTGAGGTGTATAATGAGTTCATTCAGCACAGAGGTGTTCGCTACTCCAAGGTTTTCTTTTGGTGGTTGGTGGTACGAAACTTTCGATCATATGCACTAAAAGGAAGAAAAATGAAAAAAATCGGACTAGTTAATACGTTTTTTATGTTCCTAAGACACAATGTGCTTATCACGTGGCGCAATTTGTTGAAACATAAGACAACCTCGATCATAAACGTAGCTGGGCTGGCGATTGGGATCAGTTCTTTTCTCGCTATCTACACCATCGTTCAATTTGAACTTGATTTCAATAAAGAAATCCCCGATGCGGACCGAATATATCGGATGACAACAAGGTACAGCGGATCATTCACTGCTACCAACCGTGGCGTAGCGGTCCCTATTCCAGAATATGTCAGCGAAACTTTTTCAGGGCTAGGTGGGGTCACAAACTTCCACAATTTCACAGCAACAGTTGATCTGATGGATGGGGATCGGAAGTTAGACATGGGAAAGCAGGATGGTGTAATCCTTGCCGATGAATCCTACTTTGACGTCATCAACCAATACAATTGGTTGGTAGGCAAAAAAGAGTCATTGCAGCAGCCTTTCAATGTTGTGCTGACATCAAAACAAGCGAATAAGTATTTCGGTGATGAGAACTATCAAGATATAATAGGACGCGAAATAACCTATCGCGATTCGCTTAAGGTTTTTGTTTCTGGTATTGTACAGGAGCCTGACTACAACTCGGATTTTGCCTTCACGGAGTTTATTTCTTTTCCCACTATTTCTAATTCATGGCTGAAGGAAAGATTTGGGAACGATGATTGGACAAGCACAAACAGTTCAACCCAACTTTTCATCAAACTTCACGCTCAAACAGAAATGGAGGATGTGGTTCGGCAAATAGAAAATCTTGACAAATTCGTGGGTGAAAAGAATGCCAAATTGGATTGGGTTCAAAACTACACATTGCAACCGCTGGCAGACCTTCACTATAATCAAGATCACGGAATTTTTGACTCATCACGATCATCGGTTCACAAACCAACATTGACAATTTTGTCAGTGGTGGCCGTATTTCTACTTATGATCGCTGTCTTCAATTTTGTCAACCTGGAAACGGCTCAATCGACAAATAAGTCCAAAGAGGTCGGAGTTCGTAAAGTGATGGGAGGCAATCGTCTTAATTTGATCGGACGTTTTTTGACAGAGAGTATTTTCATTTCATTCTTGGCACTAACTATCTCGATCCCGCTCGCACATTATGGGCTGATCGTATTTGACGAATTCGTTCCAGACGGAGCGGCTCTTAGCTATAGTGAGGCAAGTTTTTGGTTGTTCCTGGTCGGTTTGGCCTTAGTTGTAGGTGTTTTGGCCGGTTTCTATCCATCATGGGTGACATCTTCTTTTATACCGATCAAAGCGCTCAAATCAGGATTTAATCTGCGCTCCTTCAACATAAGAGGCTCTATACTGAGAAAAGCACTTATTTCATTTCAATTTTTGTTTTCTCAGCTTTTGATCGTGGGTACGCTTGCTGTCGTCTTCCAAATCTCATACATGTTAGACAAAGAGCTCGGCTTTGAGGAGGAAGGGGTAATGTACTTCTATGCTCCCTGGTACGAATCCGAGGAGAAGAGAAATCTTTTAATCAATGAGATCTCTAGCATTCCCGAAATTCAGAAGATAAGCATGAATGGAAACCCTCCAGTTATGAATGGCTATTCCACTTCGACCGTAAAATACAGGGACGGCGACAATGAGTTGATGCTTAATCCCCATCAGAAATCCGGAGATACCAGCTATATCCATTTTTACCGAATACCTCTGTTGGCTGGGAATAACTTAAAGCCCATCGAATCCGCAAACGAAATGCTGATCAATCAGACGTTTATGGAGGAGCTTGGCTTTGAAAGTCCAAGTGATGTTGTCGGTACCAGGCTTGAGTATAACAAAAAAGACTTTGTTGTTGCCGGAGTGATGGAGGACTTTCATTTTAGGTCCATGCATCATCCCATTCAACCGTTGATGCTTAGGTACCAGGAATCAAATAACTGCATCGCTGTGAGAATAGCAGATAACAGTCAGATTGAGGCGTGTATCAACAAGCTTAATGAAGCGTGGGATTCAGTGTATGAAGGTATTCCAATGAATATTCAATTCATGGATGAAATTGTAGAGAAATTCTACAATACGGAGAGAAGGGCATCAAAACTAACGTCATTAGCTACGGGGCTGGCAATTTTTATCTCTTGCTTGGGCTTAATAGGTCTGATATCATTTATAATCGTTCAGAAATCTAAGGAGATGGGCATTCGCAAGGTTCTAGGCGCCACAATTTTTCAGATTGGATCTATTTTGTCAAGAGAATTTGTCATCCTGATCACTATATCTTTTCTTGTTTCTACACCGATCGCGTACTATCTAATTGGAGAATGGCAAAAGGACTTTGCCTACCGAACAGAAATATCCTGGTGGGTATATGGCCTTGGAGGCCTGGTTTCTGTCGTCATAGCTCTGTGCTCCATTTTCTCCAAAGTTTGGCGAGCATCTACAGCAAACCCTGTCGAGTCACTACGATACGAATAGTTGTGAAAAAGACTTCCTAACCACTCATTGGTCGATAAAAAAGGAAAAGCAACTGCATAAGCCATAAATTTGGGTGTTTGGTATGCTTAGAAATCTACTTTTCATATCGTACGTCCTTGTGTTGACCTCACTTTTTGCACAAAGCGGAGAAATTATCGCTGTTGAGATAGAAGGTTTAAGAAAAACGAAGGAAGCCTATTTGAGACAATTCATCCAGTCAAAAACAGGTGCACTTTATGATGCTCTAACACTTGAGCAGGACAAGCAAAGGCTTACGAATCTGGAAATCCTTGCCAATGTGACCGTGAACATTGAGCACCTGCCAGAGGGTGTTAAAATCACACTTATCTGCGATGAGCTGCATACTTTGTTACCCATTTTTAGTTTTGGCGGCATTAGCGAGAATTTCTGGATCCAGGTGGGAGCCACAGAGGTGAACGTTGGTGGTGTGGGCAACAAATTCATTGGATACTACCAATACTACGATCGAAGCTCTTTCGCAACACATCTTACATTTGACCGAATCAGGAACTCTCCATGGGGTGTTAATTTGAACTTGATCAAGTGGGGAACGCTTGAGCCTCTTTACTTCGGAAACAATGAGGTGGAATACGAGTACACCAATTATACGATTGGTGCCACTGGCATCAGACACCTGAATTTTACTGATAAAATAGAGTTTGGGGGAGCTTTTTTTACTGAAAATTACAAACGATCAAGACCCGTCTCCTTTGAAGGAGCCCCTGAGGAGGTGGATAAGAACAAGCTCCTTGGAAAAGTGAGCATTACCTGGAACAGAACCAATTATCATTTCTATTATATCGAAGGTTGGCATATACAGCTAAATGGACAGACTGTTCAGTCACTTGATCAAGATCCTGCATTCTATATCTTCTTTCACGACTTTAAGCGGTTTGAACGAATTGGAGAGAAAGGGAACTTTGCTTCAAGATTGAGAGTAGGACTAAGCAGCAACGAAGAAAGCCCCTTCGCACCGTTTGTACTGGATAGTTATCTAAATATTAGGGGTGTTGGAAATCGGGTAGACCGAGGGACAGGAGCCATTATTCTCAATGTAGAACATCGACATACGCTGAGAGATAAAAACAAAACTGCGATTCAGGGTGTAATCTTTTCTGATATGGGTTCCTGGAGAAATCCGGGTGGAGGTTTCTCCGATTTCACACAAAGTGAAAATCTGACACTTTTCGCAGGGGGTGGATTAAGATTTATTCATAAGAAGATATTCAACGCGATCTTAAGAATCGACTATGGAATCAACCTGCAGAACCCGGAAGTAAATGGCTTTGTGCTTGGTTTGGGTCAGTACTTTTAAAAGCTTTCGTCACCCTCCATCCCCTCAAAGTCTTCCTCTGAGCTTTCTAATTCGATCCCTGCATCTTTGAGGTCCTGAAGCGTATCAATGTCATATAGTTCTTCCAGTTGATGAACAGACAGTTGCGATTCTGCAGCTTCATCAAGAAGCTCTTTCAGGACCTGGTCAGTGCTGTACTCTTTTCCCTGAAATAACTGTGGAAGGTGCTCTTTCATACCAAGTAAGTAGTACCCACCGTCCTTCGCAGGACCAACTACTAGATCATTTTCATCAAGTGCTTTAAATGCACCGGCGACTATCTGGGGAGTAAGGTCATAGCAATCGCTGCCAATGATCACCACCTTATTATATGAATCGAAGGCCTCATCGAAGGCATTCAGCATCCTTTCGCCAAGGTTATTTCCTTTTTGGACTTTTAGCGAGTACTTGTCAGTATCCCACAAATCTTCAATTTCAACATATTCGGAGTAGAAAACGGTCTTATCGGTTATGATTTTATCCGCCACCTCATTCGTATGTCTGACCAATTCCATGTATACATCAAGGGCCGCATCAATCCCGATCTCACTTGCCAACCGCGTCTTCACCATTCCCGGGATTAGGTTTTTGACGAAGATCATTAATAAACTATCACTCATATACTTTTACTCCATTAGACAACCATTTTGACCATGCCTTATTGTAGGTGTGCACACTATCCGTTGGTTGCTCGTTTTTGTTAAACACTTCCAGGCCTTGATTCTTCCAGTCAAAAATACCACCGTAGAGATTTTTGACATTTGTAAAGCCCATTTCCTGCAATTTCTCTCCTATTCGTTCGCTTCTATATCCAACGGAACAGTAAACAATTACCTCCGCATTTTTGTCCACTTTTTTTACATCTGCTTTCTTAAAGTTCTCATAGTCGATCATAGTAGCTCCTTTCAGATGGCTAATGGCAAATTCCTCCGGTGATCGGGTGTCCAGTAAAATGACATCTGCCATACTGTTCAATTCGGAAGCCTTTACTAAGGGAACAGTGCCTTTATAGAGACTGTTCATTTTCTCGTCGAATGTTTGCTGGCCGCAGGAGGGAAGAGCAAAAATCAGAACGAACGAGAGTGCATGTAGATGTTTCTTCACGTCCGAGGAATTAGTAATCTTTTAAATTTCAACTCCAAAATTACGGCTATTAAGACAATCAGATATTCAATACCAATCCAACCCAATGGGAGGTGAAATCCGGAGCTGGAATAACCTAGGTATGTCACAAAAATCACAAGGGACCACACAATAGGAAAATAGTATCCGGACAAAACACCAAAGGCTAAGAGAGAGAGAGTATACCAGGGATGGACGGTGGTTGCAAATAGGAGATAGGTAAATAATACAAATAGAAACGTTTTGGGCACGCTCCATTTTTTAACTACCGCAGTGATCGTAACTCCTAGGATCGACAGGAATGATAGGATGGACAAAAGAGGTCCAATCACAGCAATTTTGTTATAACCATAGATCCAAAAGCCAATCTCACGTGCGATGTAGTAGATGCTGGCATTGAATTCAAATTTTTGAAAGTACAAGTTTAGGCTACTCTGCATTCCTCGGATGAAACTGGAGCTAAACATGGGAAGAATCGTCAGTATACCAACCACGCCTGCTATAATTGCCACGCCCCATTTACCGGTTTTGAATCCCTTTAGTAGTAAAAAGGGCGTATAGATGAAAGGCAGCAGCTTCGTGCCAATAGCCAGGCCAAATGAGCTTCCGGACAAAAGCTTCTTTGAATCATGAAACCAATTGATGCCCGCAAGTAAGAAAAAAAGGACTAAGCCATCGAAATGAGCATTGCCTACGAATTCCAGAATTACAAGAGGGTTGAGGAAGAACCAAAAAGCCAAATGGGTGGACTTATTGTACTTTCTAAGGAGTTGTACGATCATCCAAAATGATCCAATATCAGCTGCCAAGAGGATTATTCTGATAACATTCGTTGATATCAACCAGTTGCCTCCGCCAATCAGGGCACTAAACCAAAAGATGAACTGATTGATAGGCGGGTAAACCGTAAAATATGTTGGCGAGTTGAGTTTGTTGAAAAGCTCCTTAGAAATTCCCGGAATGTTTTGATCAAGGTAAAATCCTGGAAGGTTGTCGAAAGGATGGATGCCGTTCAAAAGCAAGGTGCCGTCCCAAATAAAACGGTAGATATCATCCGAGAGAGAAGGTAGTGAAAAGAACAGCAGCAGGCGGACGCATATACCAAAACCAAACAGAAGTTGGAATGCATTTTTTTCCTTTTGCAGAAATAAGTATGCCACAAAGGCACTGACGAAGGATGCTAGTAGCAGCAGAGATTGATCCCGAGCTATTAGGTTACCTATTGAAAAAATCGATAATGAAAGAACGAATAAGAAACTGTAAAATCCGAACGGATGCTCCTTACGCATGCCTGATTGGTTTCACAGAAAGCAGGAACACATAGGTAAACCCTATGGCCAGCATCAAATGAAACAATAGGAGTCCATAATCTTCAAGCTTTAGTCCTGAAAATATTCCATAGGCAAAATAAATGGCCAGCATTCCCTCCATTAAAGTTACCGGTGTAAAGACCTTTTTTAGGTAAATGTTGCCTTTCCAGCTATCACCCTTAGACTTGACATTGAATTTTGGAGTTCGTACAAATGGTGTCTTGATTCCCAGGTACCCTTCCACAACAGCGATCGAGTTATGGAGAGCCATCCCCATTGAGAACGCCAGGAAAATGGGAAAATTCAGCATGAAATACCTGAAGGTGTATTCCGGGTGTGTCGCCTTGGCGGAGACCCAGTAGAAGAATCCCATTGCTAAAAAACCGATCAAGAATATGCTTCCGAAATCGAAGATGAGACCAAGGTTAGGGTTGTACTCTTTGATATAGAGCATGGGTATTGATAGCACTGCAGCGATCAGAAGAAGAAGGAAGACTGAGCTGTTTAACAAATGAAAGACTGCTCTAATCTTATGAATGGCAGGGATATCAGAGGTTAATACCTTCCGAAGGGTCTTTCTGGCTGTTTCAGCAGCACCTTTGTTCCAACGATATTGCTGAGATTTTACTGCAGGGATTAGAACCGGCAACTCAGCTGGAGACTCAATTTCCTCTCGATAGACAAATCTCCACCCTTTCAACTGAGCTCGATAGCTAAGATCAAGATCTTCGGTGAGCGTATCATGTTGCCACCCGCCAGCATCATTGATACATTCTTTTCTCCAAACACCTGCAGTCCCATTGAAATTAATAAAGCTACCTGCATGTTCCCGGCCCTTTTGCTCTACGGTAAAGTGTGCATTGAGCCAAAAGGCCTGAATCTTCGTCAGGGCACCGTAGTCTGTATTTAAATGTGTCCATTTGGACTGCACCATGCCTACCTTTTCATTCTTAAACCTTGGTAGAGTTCTTAGCAAAAAGTCAGGTTTAGGAACAAAGTCAGCATCAAAAATGGCCATGAAGTCACCTTTGGCGCGCTGCATTCCATATTGCAACGCACCGGCTTTAAAGCCAACTCGATGTGGACGTCTGATGTGGGCAATGTCCAATCCGAGCTTTTTATAGTGATCCACCTTGGCCGCCACAATCTCCAGCGTCTCATCCGTTGAATCATCTAATATTTGGATCTCCAACTTTTCCCTTGGATAGTGAATGGAGGCCACAGAGTCTATCAGCCGCTCTACAACATACTTTTCATTGAAAATAGGAAGTTGAATAGTGACCATCGGGTGGTCTGATAGCTCAACAAGTTCATCTTCGCAGATCTTTTTAGCTTTCAAGTAGTGCCACGCAAGGTTGAATTGCCCTAAGCTGAAAAGACAGATAATGAGAAGAGTAAGTCCGTAAATACTAATTATTAACCACTCCACTATTTATAGATATTTGAAAATCGTGTATATGATTTTATAACCTGCACCCAATGTTCCTTTGACCGTCCCACTAACCTTTGAGACACCTATTCTTTGACGATAATTCACAGGAACATCAAGTGTTCGCAAATTTAACTTAGCTGCCTTTAATTGCATCTCTACTGTCCAGCCATAAGTGCGATCCTGCATACCAATTGTCATGAGGCTATCATATCGAATGGCCCTGAAAGGTCCCAGATCGGTATACTTGACTCCGTAAAATAATTTGATCAATGTGGTTGCCAGCCAATTGCCGAAAATTTGTTGTGGGGTCATTGAGCCCTTTTCTTTAACCCCAAGTGACCTGGAGCCTATTGTCATATCCACTTGGTCATCGATGATTGGCCGAATCAAATCGACCATTTGATCCGGATAGTCCGAATGATCTCCGTCAAGAAATACCAATATATCAGGTTGAGAGGGAGAATCCGCAATATGTCTCATCCCTTTGAGGCAGGCATTTCCATAGCCTCTGGCTGGTTCTTTTAGTGCTGTCGCACCTCTTGACTCAGCTTGGGAGAACGTATCATCTGTGGATCCATTGTCAACTACGATAATCTCTGATACCCATTCCCTGGGAATTTCATCGATTACAAGTCCAACAGCATTTTGTTCATTGAAAGCAGGGATTATGACCCTTACATCTGGTTTTTCCAAAGAGAGGATTTTTTGTAAGGGCGCAAAGGTAGGAAGGCGCTAAATAACTGGATGTTTCAGCCATGACAAAGCCATTCAATCTACTTTCTTAAATAAAAAAGGGATTGCCTTCCCATCTCCTGAAATCGTAGCAGTCATTTTAATTCCTTCGAGTTTATATGCAATTTTCTTGGGAAAATCATGCTCGGGATTCTCTGACACGAAGCTAGTATTGTCCAATGTGGTAATTTTAAAATAGGTAGGTGAGGAGTTGCTACTTACATCAGCCACGTAGTAGGTGCTACCTTCTTTTTCGACTATATTAAGCTTTTCCACAAAGACCGTATCAGACCCTTGCATAGTTATTCCCATTCCTGCTAACCCATTATCATTCCATTCCCAAATTTCAAAGGCTGTTCTGCCTTTTCTTACATTTTCACGCTCCCATTTTCCGACCAACCAGTCCAGTTTTTGCACATCCTGCGCCTGCAACTCAAAGGCAAACGACATAAGAAATAGAATTGTATATCGAATCATTTTTTTTGAGTAAGATTAGTGTTCGATTTTATGGATGTATTGTAAAAAATCGACAGGACTATTTTTTCAAAAAAAAGTTAGCGAGCGTTTTTTCATCAAACCCGTAACTGGAAGGCTCTTCCCCAGTGAATTCCTTGAAATCTTTGATGAAGTGTGACTGGTCAAAGTAACCGGATTCAAGTGCCAGCTGAATCCAGGACATTTCTTTGTTCTTCATCAGTTGAAAGATGTAATTAAATCGAACAATTCGCGACAGGAATTTTATGGTGACACCTGTAGATTTCTTAAAAAGTCGTTCTAGCTGTCGGAGGCTGATCCCGAGCATGTCAGAGATGCTGGAGCCATCAATCAGGCCGTTTGAATCAAAGATTTCCCGGCAAGCATGTCTCACATTAACAA
The DNA here is from genome assembly GCA_028285685.1 of Cyclobacteriaceae bacterium. GTDB lineage: Bacteria > Bacteroidota > Bacteroidia > Cytophagales > Cyclobacteriaceae > Ekhidna. The sequence continues at coordinate 196,242 of JANQOR010000038.1, forward strand.
CGTTGCGATCATTTTTTGATAACATTATTTCAACCCACTTTTCCAGGACCGAAATTCGCTCATTCGTTGAATGTCCTGTTGAGGCAAGGTCCGACAAGGCATCGATAGGTCCTGCCAGTTCTTGCAAAGGAACAACCCGATCTGTGAATCCGGACATATCCTTGCCAAAGAGCTCGTAGCCTGCCTCAGGGAACATCTTCATGCCTATCATAGCCGAGGCTCCGGTATTTTCCAGATGGAAATACCTGCTGATTTGATTTGAGAATAGCAGCTGAGACTGCTGCTCCCAAGATCCATTCAGATTGATACGGTACAGATCTCCATAGTGAATGATTACTTCACTGAAACCATCTGGGATCACTTTTTGAGGCTGTGGGGTTAGATCTGGGTTTTCATAGACCCAAAACTCTTTGATCCTATCATTAAGCGCTAGTGAAGGCTCGAATCTTTCGAACATCATATGCTCAAAAATATTCGATATGGAGCTCTTTACAGCCTCAAGTGCGTAGTTCCGACCTACTTTGAAATCTCTATCGAGATTTTCGCAAGTTTGATAAGATCTGAAGTGGTGTTAAGGACCCCCTCCGGTATCGAATAGTAAGGCATCTTGCTGTGTTTTATCGATCCTTTCTCAAGGTAATAGCTCGCATTTTCCTCGTCGGCTTTCAAAAAGGCCTTACCTTTTGAATCTATAATCCCAAACATTTTTCCATCATGGAAAATACCATGACCTCCAAACATCTTTTTTGAGGTTATACCGTCAATTGAATTCAATTTCTCGACTAGAAGCTCAGCTGAGAGTTGGGCTTCTTCACTGTGTTTGTCTCCTTTTGATCCCATTATTACTTTCTTTTCGTTAAGAACGATCAGGGAAGTAGATGGTAGACAAATTACTTTAGGTCCAGAAACACACCTACGGAATACGAAGGGTTTGCGAAGATTATCCGTCCACTGAAAGCAGAAGCATAGGATGCCGAGAAGCCCAACTTATCAGTGACGTAGAATGCAGCTTCGTAGCTGTACGCGGCAAATTCTGTATTGTTGGCAAAAATGGTAGCGCCTTGGCTGCCTTCTGCAGAAGACAATCCATTCTGGAGTGACTCTACAATGTCTAACCTGTAGATGAACCAAAGTTTATTGTTTAAGATTGATGCGCCAATCTCGCCTCCAAATCTGAATTCATCCGAGAAGTTATTAGTACGATTATTTAGGCCAGCATATACGTTTGCATAACCAGAAATTTTTCCAAAGGCTGCTGACCTACTCAAGTCAAAGCGAAGCATCTGATTAAATTCTCCGTCCCCAGTCTGTAAGGAGCCATCTGGCCCACCAGAGTCGTTGCCAAGTGGTATTCCCAAGAAAAAACTCCCTGCAAAAACGAATTGACTGCCTGGCTTGCTTATTCCGTATTTAACTCCAATATCGGTGTCGCCAATGGAGTTGAGTGATTGACCTTCTGTGGTTACCTGACCCGTGGTAGCTGAAACTATGTCGTTATGATAGGTTCGGCTAAAGAACGGGAAATACAACATTCCAGTAAGCTTGTCTGTAATTCCATATTCAGCATATAGAGACGTATTGAAGATTCCTGTGGTCACGTTTGGGTCGGTGCCTCCGGTTGAGGTGTAGTGTTTATCCGAGATCACCCACCACTGAGTTAGTTTATAATAGCCAGTGCCCTTCTTTTTTGTCCAGCCGCCACCGGCATACGAAAGAATGGGTGTTAGTAAGATTATAAGTACAGCGATTTTTTTCATTTTCAATTAATTAGTCCGTCACCAACCTTCACGTTGAAGGGTTTGCAGTAATATAAAACGTAATTATAGTCGAACAGTCCTATGTTTGGTATGTTGTAGCTGTGCGCTCCTGAGAAAACACTCACCTCACCAATTTCATGGGCTCCACCAATGGAATTTGGGTTGTTGGATAGATAAATGTAGAGACCAGGTAGGCCCATGTCTGCGGTATAGTCAGAACCGAAATTGAGCATTAGGTCATTCCCACTTTCGCTCAAGACGAAAGTTCCGGAAAGAACGTACGAAGTTGTAGTAGCCACGCTCCCTGACCTCTCCGTCATCATCACTGTCGGATCCCCGGTAATATCAAATGTGATGCTGGTGTCTGCCTCCAACTCGTTAAGCATAGCGCTAACCGAAACAGTCACCGTTCCATTGTCCAATCCCCTGACTAGTCCATTGTCATCTACTGTAAGCAGGGTTTCATCTGAACTTGTCCATGTTATGGTTGAAGGATCTTGTGGACTTCCAACATCATCCAGGAACATGTATTCGAATTGGTAGAATGTATTGACTTGTAAGGATGATATTGGATTCACAATTTGAATCACGGGATCTACCTCATCCAACTCAATATCTTCTCCAATACATCCAATTAACAAGAGTGGTAAAATGAATTTTAGCTTTTTCATCTTTCTAGTTTGAAACTTTGATACTGTCATTGCCTAATAAAATTGGCTGGTTGAAACGACCATCTTCATCCCGGTTTTCAAGGTTTAGAACACCACGTGGACACACTGCCGAGCATACACCACAACCAACACATGAAGATCTGATAATGTTTTGTCCCCTCTGCGCATACCAACGTACATCAATCCCCATTTCGCAGTAAGTGGAGCAATTCCCACATGAAATGCATTGACCGCCATTCGTTGTAATCCTGAATCTTGACTTAAATTTTTGAACCAATCCCAAATACGCTGCCAAAGGACAACCAAACCGACACCAAACACGATTACCCATGAAAGGGTAAAAACCTGTGCCCACAACCCCGGCAAAACCTGCCCCTATCCACGCTCCATATACCGACCGCATCTGATAGGTATCCACAACACCAAAAAGTTGACTGGAGCCAGTCCAATAGGTATACAACACTCCAGCAGTCATGACGATGGCGAAAACCAAAACACCATGGATCGACCATCTTTCGATTTTCCATGCCTTTAGGGACTTATCAGAAAGTTGTCGGTATGGATCTCCCAGGGTTTCAGCCAGCCCACCACATCCGCAGACCCAGCTGCAATACCACCGTTTTCCAAAAAAATATACGAAAACAGGTACGCCAAGTGCGATTAATGCTAGGCCCCAGCCAAGCATGAAAATTCCTAGTCCACCATTTTGGATAAGTGTATTCAGCTCATTTTCGAAGAAAAAATCGTAATCAAGCGGCCAGATGTTTTTGAAATCAAAGTAAGGTTGATTAAGCCTTAGCAAAATTTCCGGAATCAAGAAAGCGAAGGCCGTCTGAAAAAACATCACACTGATGGTCCTGGCAATTTGATACTTACTATGACGATATTTTATGATCATCCGCACACCCATCACCAGGATGGCCAACGTGTACATGAATCCATAAAGGAAAAACCGACCGGCATCCGAACCTTTTAAAAGTTGACTGATAGGATCGACCGTGATAATCCAGGCAGTCATGTACTCAGGATAGAAATACAGCAACACATAGAAGACGATAAGGAAAGTTCCCGTCAGGATTCCAAGCCACCCTCTGTTCGACATTGCATTTTTAAAAATTCCGTTGTTTTTTATTCCAGCAGGGCCGTCCAATGTCTTGGTAGGGAGTAGGTAAGCTAAGCCACCAATGATACAAAGCCCATAAGTAAGAAATATCCATAGAGCGGAATTGGCATCAATTGGACCACGACTGCTAGCCTTTACGATCGCATATTTGAGATACTTCGACTGGTATTTATCAAAGCCAAATTGGCTGACAATTCCATACTTTCGAATGTTATCTGTCACATTATCGACATGACTTTTCAACTCTGCTTCCGAGCCATATTCACGACCATCCATCCATCCTCCATAATCACTGAATGCCTTTCGTTTGAAGGCGCTAGCCTCATCATTTTTAGAAAAAATGTCATTTAAACTTGACAGGGAGAATTTTCCAGCTTCGAAGTTTACTTTCTGAATTTGTGACTTCTCCGCGTCTGTCAAAGAGTATTTATCGAGTTGGTTGGCGTTTACTTTTTCAAACAACCCATCCAGGTCGTTGATTAATGAAATGTTTGAAGAATAGTCCCTATTGATGATCTCGCCCCCAGTTTCGAGAAAGCTTGATTGTTTGCTTTCTTCTACCAAGCCGCTGACAACTTGTTCGGTCACTTGATATGTTGGAATGAAGAAACTTACTATAAAGAGCGAAAAGCCCACGATAAATAGTGCAAGTCCGGTAAATTGAATAGTCTTCATCAAGCAAATATTTTTTCAAGGAATCCTTTCTTGCGAACAGAGACACTATGGTCTGAGAACTCAGCGTTGAATTTTTCCTGAATCTCACTTTCCCAGTGTGTGAAAAACTCAGGGTCAAAATTTGCCTTCGGCAAGTTCTCAATTATGAAATCAAGTGTTTTCTCCTCAGATAACCATTGATCCCAAACCTCATGTCGATTCCGAATTCCGAACAGGTTAACACCCTTTACCTGCAGGCTGTTAGTCTCGTAGATGACCTTGATGCATTTCTTTTTGTCACTGCACTCCCAGTAGAACTCAGAACATCCCTCTGGACATTCTGGAAGAACAGTCCCATAATTCTGATATTCGATATCGAAGAATTTAGCGGAGTTGAACCAAACACCTGGCTGATAGGTCATGGTATTGCCGGTAATTGTGTGTGCCACAGTTTCCCCCATCATTCTTCCTACATACCAGACAGCTTCAATCGCTCTGCGGTGGGAGGGTGGGTTTCGCAGCTGGGCACAGTCACCAATAGCATAAACATCGGAAATGTTTGTTTGTAGGTTTTCGTCAACCAGAATGCCACGATCTGTCTCTATCGCTGTGTCCTTGGCTAAGTCAATGTTTGGATGAACCCCAACAGTGAGTCCTACAAATTGACAGTCAATTACTTCATCCGATTTTGTTCTGATACCTTTTACTCTTCCATTTCCATCATCCAGAATTTCATCCAGTTCAGTTTTGCTTCGGAGGTCTATTCCGTGTTCGGCCAGATGATTGTCGATCAATGTTCCTTCTTCCTTGGGGAGCATGTTACCCCAGAAATGACTTTCTCTGATTAAATAGGTCACATGTATGCCTCTTGAATGCAACATTTCTGCCATTTCAACACCAATCAGCCCGCCTCCCAGGATTACTGCACTTTTCACATTTTTCGTATTGATTTCCATCAATTCAAGATCCTGATAACTGTACAAACCTTGTACTCCATCTAAATCCTGACCGGGCCATCCGAAGAAATTGGACTGACTTCCAGTTGCTAAAACCAACTGATTATATGTTATCGAATCATCATTTTCAAGAATGACTTTTTTCCCATCAAAGTCAATTGACTTTACCCATCTCCTGAGCAAATCAATTTTGTTTTTGGACCAAAACCAGTCTTCATATGGTTTGGTATGCTCGAAGTTCATGTGGCCCATGTAAATGTACATGAGCGCGGTTCTTGAGAAAAAATGATCGGTTTCCCCTGAGATCACCGTAATTCGATGATCTGAAAGTTTTCGGATATGTCGAGCGGCGGTGATCCCTGCTATTCCATTTCCGATTATAACAGTATGCTGCATAGTATTCAAATACAAGTTCAAGTATACGGGAGAGCCTATTCAAGTTACGAAGAGAAGTGGAGGAATGTCAAATGATTGACATAAAATCAGATAGACCTAAAATTACAAGGCAAGCCGACGACAATTAAGAAGGGCTAAAATGTAAATCAAGCTGACTATTTTATTCGATTTTTATCGGTTTCCAACCTGGATCAAGTATCTTGGTTATGGAAACAAAGCACTCAAGGACAATTACCCCGTTTTAGGTATTGTGATAATCACGTGATTTCGTGAGCTTTAAAGTTTCGATAAAAAGTATGAAGCACCTACCACTGATCGCCATAGTAGCTGTTGCATTGTTCCTGCCCATGTGCAAAGCAAAGAATAGCTCTGCCACCACACCTGACAATCAACCCGATATTCCTGTTGATCTAGCGTATTCGGATACTGGAGAGAAGTTGAATCCTGACCAGGCAATACTTCAGGTTTCGTTGACCGAGATCAAAACATCACCAGAAGAAATTCTTATGCTGGGTAAGATGGTCAAAATGGACAAGCAAAGTGCAGGGTTTACGGCATATATAAATGCAGGCGACGAAATTACAATTTTAAGTTCTGACAGCGATGCTAGTTGGGAACTCAAAAGAACCTACAGAATTATAGTGGAAGACATTAAGCAGGTTGCGGAAAATAACAGCGCGAAAGTCAGATTAGTGAAGGTCCTAGAATGAAGTTAAACAAAACACATTATCAATAAAATACCAAAGATTGGGTATTGCCATATGATCATCAATTGATGACATTACTTATTTAAAATCTACCAAGTTTATGAAAATCACAAGCATAGTCCACCTTGTAATCGCATTTACACTTTCTTTTTCACTAATAGGCCAATCGGATGATCAGCGTCACGCTGATCAACGGTTGAAGGAAAAGGAATCTAAAACCATAACAAAAAGGAGTCCTGGCGAACGGCAGGGAGTTCAAACTTTGAAACCTGGGCCCGGTGCAAGTCGGAAAGATGGTTCAGCTAAACAACTAAGTTCTGAAAGAGCCCCAAAACCTGCGGGTAGTTCCACTAGTGATGATCGAATCAAGCACTCTAAGGATGATCCACAAGCACGGCTGGATTTTGAAATCCTTAAAACCATGGATCCCAAAACCGGCAAGGTTCCGGATGATATCCGACTTAGAGAATTGAAATTCATGAGAAGTCAGAAGCGAGGGAGAGGCATATCGTACGCACCTGGCGACGTTCTCACAAATTGGTCTAACAGGGGGCCACACAATGTAGGTGGCAGAACAAGAGCTTTGGCGGTGGATGTTCTTACCGAAAATACGATTCTTGCAGGTGGAGTGTCCGGTGGAATATGGAAATCAACTGATCAAGGAACTAGTTGGAACAAGACCACAGGAAGTAATGAATTGCAAAGTGTGACTTGTATTGCACAGGATATCAGATCGGGACAAACCGGCACGTGGTACTATGGAACTGGCGAATGGAGAGGAAACTCAGCTAGTGGATCGGGAGCGCCTTATCGAGGAGATGGTATTTATAAGTCCACAGATAATGGTGCTACTTGGTCGCTGTTGTCAGCCACTTCAACGGAAACTCCTGAGTTCTGGGATCAGGACTTTGATTACAACCATGAAATCGTTGTAAATCCCATCAATGGGAATGTACTTGTAGCTAATGTCGGTGGTATATATCAATCAACAGACGGTGGCACAAGTTTCACTGAAGTATTAGCAGGTGGTTCAGGTTCACAATGGAGCGACGTAGTTGTTAGTAGTACAGGACTAGCTTATGCGGTGATAGATGATCAAGGTGTATTCAGTTCAGCTGATGGTGTCAACTGGACCAACATAACCCCAAGCTCTGGCTATTCGCTCAATGCTGGCGAGAGAAAGGAGCTGGCATTGGCTCCTTCTAATGAAAATATTCTATATCTACTGGGAGAGGATGGCAACAATGGATCTGGTCATAGCATTTGGAGGTTCGATGAGGCTACCGACACCTGGGAAGACCGATCCGCAAATGTTCCGCAACTAGGCGGGCAGACAGGAAATTTTGATTCGCAGGGAAGTTACAACCTACTACTAACCGTGAAGACCGATGATGAAAATTTTGTCATTATTGGTGGTACGAACCTTTTTAGATCCACTGATGGTTTTGCGAGCACCTCTAACACCACATGGATTGGCGGGTACACTGCCTCCAATGATTCATATGCTCTATATCCCGATCACCATCCGGATCAGCACTCATTTGTTTTTTTATCCAACGATGTTGCCTTGTCCGGGAACGATGGCGGTGTTCAAATTACCTCAGATATTACCACTACCTTGAGTTCGCTGGAAGCAGTAGACTGGGTTCCCTTAAACAATGGATATCTGACAACTCAAGTGTATGCTATTTCGGTCGGTCCCGGAAATCAAATTATGGCTGGCTTTCAAGATAATGGCACCTGGCTGACTACCACCACAGATGGTGAAGCTGATTGGAGCTTCCCTTTTGGAGGCGATGGAGCCTATAGTGCCTTTAATTCTGATGGTACGGTGAGGTTTGTTTCTTCGCAGTTTGGAAATATTTATAGAGTCAACTACTCCAGTGCGGATGATACGGGAGCTGATAATTTCACCTTCTTTACTCCATCTGGCTATTCTGCGGGCCTTTTTATTGTCCCTTTTTATCTAGATCCAACAGATGATGATTTATTCTATCTCGCCGGCTCATCTACCTTATATGTGAATACACAAGCAAGAACCGGATCTTCTACCGTAGGTTGGAAGACGATTTCCCTCAATGCATTGGGAATCGTAAGTGAGATTGGTGTCTCGGGGGGCGACGTAGTGTATGCAGGAACAAGTGCTGGCGAACTTTTTAAGGTGCAGAACCCAGGTGGGAGTGAAACTGTCACAAACATAACTGGATCTAATTTTCCTCCAGGTTATATCTCGGGAATAGGTGTAAATCAGCTAAATCCAAATGAAATTGTTGTCTGTTTTTCAAACTACAGCATCGTTAGCGTTTTCCATTCTAGCAATGGCGGACAGGACTGGACAGATATCAGCGGAAACCTTGAGGAAAATAGCGATGGAAGTGGAAGTGGTCCTTCCGTTCGGCACGCGCAAATCCTGGGAAATAGCGATAGATACTTTGTCGGAACCAGTACAGGGCTTTACTCTACTGCATCTTTGGCAGCTGGCTCGACTGTCTGGACACAAGAAGATGGAACCGGTATTGGTGATGTTGTGGTTGATCATCTATTCGCAAGAAATGATGGACTCATTGTTGCTGGAACTCATGGAAATGGGGTTTTTAGCGCGGCTTTTGAAGTAAGTGGATTACCTGCTATCGATCTTGGAGTTACAGATTTGCTTCAGCCAGGAACTGGGTCGCTCTCAAATGCAGAAGAGGTTGTTGCGGAGGTTTCTAACCTCGGAACCGATGACCAAAGTGATTTTACGATGACCTTGACAGTAGATGGCAACTTGGTAGCAACAGATGCAGTAAGCGCTACCATCATGGCCGGGGAAAAATATGAACATACTTTTTCTTCGACGTATGACTTTTCCGCTCAGGGTGACTATGTTGTTACGGTAAGTGTTGAGAAAACAGGCGATGAGAATTCAAGCAATAACACACTAACAAGGAACATATCTTCAGTAGAAGTGCTGTCAAGTTATCCATACTTCGAGAGCTTTGAGACGGCCGATCATGGCTGGAACGTGTTACAGGGGGCTTGGGAATTGGGGACACCATCACAGACGGATCTTAATGGGGCATTTGACGGCTCACAGGCCTGGGCAACAGACTTGGATGCAGACTATATTTCAAATGAACTAGCAATATTGGAAAGTCCTGCATTTGATTTTAGCGATTTGACTGATATTGAGATGTCGATGGCCTTGAACTATAGTATTGAGGGCGGATGGGACGGTGCCCATTTGGGCTACCGAACCGACAATCAATCAGGGTATGAACCTGTGCCTTTGGAGGAAGGTATTATGAATTGGTATAATCATAGTTCGATTTTTGCCCTCGGTAATTTGCCAGGATGGTCGGGCTCGACTGGTGGAACCTATCTCGTGTCTAGCGCCTCACTTAATTTTCTAGCTGGTGAATCATTTGTGCAACTTGCACTAATCTTTGCTTCTGACGGCACGGTAGTGGATCAGGGTATAGCAATGGATGCATTTACAATTAGCGGGTTTGGTTTTGATACGGACCTTAGTGTAATGGACATTCCAGAACCTAATGGCGGTGTGATGGGATCAGAAGTTGTGACTGCAATTGTGCAAAACGAGGGAGCAACAGCAGTATCGGAATTCAATTTGAGCTATTCGGTCAATGGTGTAGAAAATGATGCCATCGCCGTTACACTTGATCCAGGAATCAATACTGGTGAGTACGTTGAAATAACCTTCCCTAACTTGTACGATTTTTCACAAAGTGGCACATATACTGTTTCAGCGACAGTAGACTTGACAGCCGATGAGAATCCGAGCAATGACACATTCTCAAAAGAAGTGTTCAATATCGGTTTTCAAGGTTTCTACCTTATGGAACAAGTGGCACCCACAACCTCGGGACCTGCTGCAGTTTTTGGAGGTGGAGGAACCCTATTTAGTGCTAGTGGCCAATCCACAATTTTTATTGATGTTGTAGATCAGAATACCCGAAAGTTTGCTATCGAATATTTGTCCCATCTCAATTTTGATAATCTGCTGGAATACACATTTGTTCTGGATAATGGGTCAGTGATATTTGGGGACAACCAGGAAACAGATCTCCTATGTGGCAGTGAAATCTTCTTAGGCACTGCTGATACTCCAGGTACGTATGATCCTGCTAATGATGAAACATTCACTCTAACACTGAAAGAAGATATCACAGATGGTTGCGGTGTTGGTAGTCCGGACGTGACGTTTACATTAACTAAAATATCAGATTCCAATCTAAATCAATCGGATCTGGACGCATTGATGGCCATTTACGAGAGTGCCGGAGGTGAACATTGGAACAATGAATGGGACCTGGAAGAGTCGCCACTAACTTGGTCTGGGGTGACTTTTTCCTCGGAAGGTCGAGTTATTGAGTTAAATCTTGGCAACAATAACCTTGTCGGTGAAATAGCTCCGGAGATTGGCAATCTTACGGAACTTGTTGGTCTTGCGATGGGTACGAATGGAGGCTTGACTGGAGAAATCCCATCCACAATTGGTGGCCTTGTCAATCTTGAGAGACTGGACATCGATTTTTGTTCATTGACAGGTTCGATACCTTCGGAAATTGGCGATCTCTTGAATTTGACCGTATTAGATATTGATGGAAATCTGCTGTCTGGAGAAATTCCTACATCAATAGGAAACCTTACTGGACTGACATCTCTAGACTTAGATATCAATCTACTTACGGGTCAAATTCCTAGCTCGTTAGGTAACTTGGTTAATTTGAATATTCTTGACTTAGACTTCAACCAGTTAAGCGGTAGTGTTCCTACTGAACTCGGTAACCTTAGCAATCTGTCATCAGTGGACCTTAGTGATAACCTCCTGGAAGGAATCCCAAATGAATTTTCTGCTCTTTCCGTACTTGATGTCTTGGACCTCGGACAAAACAATGTGGTTGATCTCCCTGACCTATCAGCCCTTCCTTTGAGTTTTTTTAGTGTTCAAAATAATCTACTTGATTTTGGTGATGTTCTTCCCAACATCAGCGTGCTCACTTCATATGCGCCGCAAGCAGATCTTGGAACGGAAGTTATCTCCACATCTGATGGATCAAACGTTACCCTCAATGTTGTCACGAGTGATGATGGTACTAATACTTATCAGTGGTACAAAGACGATGTACTGCTCTCAGGGGAGACCAACGCCACTCTGTCTTTTACTTTTGGTGCGGCAGATGCAGGCGAATATCGCTGTGAGATATCAAATCCCGGTGCACCAAGTCTTATACTAAATCAAGTCTTCCTTGTGCTTGATCAAAGTGTGACTTCACATCCAGACTATGCAGCTCTGGAAGCGCTCTACTTTTCCACTCTTGGTGAACATTGGTTCAACAATAGTAACTGGTTGACCAATCCAGACCTTTCAGCATGGACGGGAATCACGCTGGATGGTAATCAAAGAGTCAGCGAAATTAATTTGAGTGGTAACAATCTTAATGGACCGCTGCCAGATGAATTTGGGGATCTAACTTCTTTGATAATTGTCCAACTGGCAAACAATAGTCTACACGACCAAATCCCAGGATCTGTGGGGAATCTGACCAATGTGATTGAGCTTTACCTGGGTAACAACAATTTAAGTGGGTCAATTCCCTCGACCATTGGAGGTATGTCAAGCTTAGCCATTTTTGGCGCTCCTAACAACAATCTTTCTGGTGAGATACCCTCCGAATTAGGTGATATTACTGGGCTGGTCAGAATTGGTTTGAGAAATAACAATTTAAGTGGAGATGTTCCAGCATCGTTGTCAAGCCTTGGTAATTTGACCCATTTAAATATGCATGATAATGAAATTGCAAGCCTCCCAGATCTCTCGGGATTGTCACTTCTCAACACATTTCAAGTGCAAAACAATGCACTGAATTTTGGAGATATTGTACCTAATGTCTCTAGGTTGTCAAACTATAGTCCTCAGCAGGATATAGATGATTCGTTCGACGATGAAGTGTTGCAGGGAGATATGTATACGATGGACGTAAGTGACCTGACTTCAGGTAATACTTACCAATGGTTTTTTGACGATGTCCCTATTAGCGGAGCAACTGGCTCGAGTTATACAATTGCATCTTTTAGTATGGATAATGATGGTACGTACACTTGTGAAATCAACAATTCTTCTGCTCCTTCTCTGACGTTGACCCGGAATCCTATAAGTCTATTCTTCATTGAGGTGGAACTGGTATTGGAATTAAGTAGTGCAGAAATAGCTGAAAACCAGAGTATTGGAACAGTGATTGGAAGTCTGTCTATTAGTGGTACAGAGAATGATGATCAATTTGACTACTCCCTTTCTGGTCCTGACGCCTCAAGTTTCTCATTAGGAGGAAGCAGTGGCACTGATTTACTGAGTGCAGCCGAATTTGATTTTGAAGACCAGTCAATTTACGAGATATCAGTTAGTGCTTTTGAAGGAGCAACCACGGTGATTACTGATTTTACCATATCAGTTACCGATGAAGCGGAGGCGCCCACGGAGATCATTCTGTCCGAGACAAGCGTAGAGGAGAATATTGCGGAAGGAAGCTTGATAGCTACGATTTCAGTAGTAGATGATGATTTGGGAGATACCCACACCCTTGCTATTTCAGGTACAGATGCATCTTCTTTCGAAATTGACGGCGATCAATTGTTAAGTGCAAAACCATTTGATTTTGAAAGTCAGCCAAGCCTTTCAGTAACAATTGTTGCAGTAGACAACACGAGTCGAACAGTATCCCAGGACTTCACTATTTCGGTGATTGATATTACGCCTGAAGCACCTAAAGACATCATATTGAGTAATGACATGATCGAGGAAGGACAGGCTGCTGGGACTGCAGTGGGAGTGCTTACTGTAGAGGATGACGACGTAGGTGAAACACACACATTCGCACTCCTTGGTGCTGATGCCTCAAGTTTTCAATTGGCAGACAATGAACTGCAGAGTAGTGTCGAATTTGATTTTAGCGAAAAGGAAATCTATGAAATAACAGTTTTAGCGACTGACGATGGAGGTTTGTCTTTGGCAAAGGACTTTACTATTACTGTTACTTCAGCATTAGGAGTCAATGATCTCGACGATGGATTAGTGGCCATATACCCTAATCCGACCACTGGAAACTTCAATATCGTCATAGACCCCTCTCTGCGTGACGTGTCGTGGCGAATGACTGATGTGAGCGGAAAGGTCATTGTTGGAAATACTAGAATCGATAACTCGTCAGAGGTTGCGGTAAAAGTTACTAGTATAGAATCTGGAATCTATTTCGTTAGAGTTGATTCTAGGGAAGGAAGTACGATCAAACGAATTCTCATTACCAGATAGTACAATTCTCCGGAAAGTTCTAAATGCTCGTTAGTATGTTTTTTACTTACGATGGAAATGATGGATCATGGTCCAAATCGTGACATAAATTCCAACTCTTTGAGCAGTAAAAGGCTCTTATCAATGATACTTTTCCGTATGAAGAAGTATTAATTATCGATATGTCAAATCTTTGACATAAAAAATGTGGAACAAAAAGTACAGAATATCTGTATAATACGGTACCACATATTTGGTGATTAGGTGAAACGGGTGGGTAGGCGACATTATCGTCGTCTTCGGTTAGGTTAGGTTACGATCAATCCCATCCAAAAAAGGGACTCTCCATGGGTCCCTTTTTGAATTTATGCCCTAAATGATTTGTAGTTTATCGGGTAAATGGAGGTACTCGTGAATAACCCCTGAATCGATCATCTCCAGAGGAGGACCCTTCAATAATGGTTTGCTAAAGTCAACACACCAACATTGATTGCAAACTTGAGCGGCAAGTTGAATTTCGTGTGTGGAAATAAGAATTCCCTTTCCTGATTTTGAAATTTTATTCAAAAGTTCAAGTACTTCGATTTTATTTTTTAAATCTAGATGGGAGGTAGGTTCGTCAAGTATTATCAAATCAGTGTCCTGTGCCAGAGCACGTGCAATCATTACTTTTTGCAGTTGGCCATCGCTCAGCTCAAACAACTTTTTAGTCGCGATGTAATTAATCTCCATCTGCGACAATGCCCTTTCAATTATTTTCTTATCCGCATTATTCAGAACTCCCAACCAGCCGGTGTGCGGATGTCGACCCAGTGCAATCAATTCAATGACTGACAAGTTTAGCGACTCTGGTTTGCCAGTCAATACAACCGCGATTTTTTTTGCCAACTCATTGGCTGAATACTTGGATATAGATGTTTCATCTAAAAGTATCTCCCCGCCTAAAGGAGCGTGCAAGCCACATACAGTTCTAATTAGCGTTGACTTACCAACACCGTTTTGTCCTACTAGTGCAACAAAGTCACCCGACCTCAACTCCAGATTAATTTCTTTGATCAGAAACTTGTCTGGCGAAAACCCAACTGTAAGGTTCTTTATTTGCAACTGTTCCACTTTAAAAAGAATACTTAATATTTGATTTCCTTAAAATGAGCCAAATGACAAATGGCGCTCCAAACAAGGAAGTTATAGCGTTGATCGGTAGCGTTTCTTGGTAACCAGGTAGCTGTGCAATCACGTCAAAGACCAGTAGAGCTATGCTCCCGAGGAGTACGACCATGGGAGTCAGTTGCAGGTGATTTCCGGTGTTGAATAGCATTCGCGCTATATGTGGGATTGCAAGGCCAATAAAAGCGATAGGGCCACAAAAGGCGGTCACAGTCCCAGCAAGAATACTAGTGCATACAATTATGGATATTCTGGCTCTTTTGAGCTTCAGACCCATCGTTTCCGCATAGTCTTCTCCTAATAGTAGGGCATTCAAATTTTTACTTAAAAGCAAGGAAAAAACTAGTGCCACAAGTATAATCGGAATAAAAACTGTTAACTCTCCCCACGAAAGACTCCCCAGGCTGCCAAAGGACCAGATGACGTATGACTGAATGTTTTCTGCTTGACTGAAATATTGCAAAATACTGACTATAGCGGAGGTAGCAGCTCCAAACATTAGTCCAATGATCAAAAGTGAAACTCCACTTCGGACCCTAAAGGAAGCGAGCAGCACAACGGACAACACGAAGAAAGACCCAATTGCTGATGCTCCAACAAGGAGCCAGCTTCTACCGACACCAGAGAGTTCCAAAAGGCTACCAATCCAGATCCCAAGAAAGATGACTAATGCGATGCCTAGACTGGCACCTGAACTGATTCCAAGAATAAATGGACCTGCTAGTGGATTCCTAAACAAGGTTTGCATTTGCAGACCACTGATAGCCAAGGCACTGCCAGCTAAGGTTGCTGTGATTGCTTTTGGTATTCTGAAGTTTTCCAGAATGTTGATCCAAACCTCATTGTTCGCCTGACCTGTGAAGTAGCTGATTACAAAGGAGAAAGGGATCTTAACTGAACCCAGTGTAATGTTTAATAAGAAACACAGAACAAGAACCACCACAAGTATGATGAAAACACTTTCCCATTTTTTTCTTGACTCATCAATGGTGGACTCAATCATTCTAATTTTTTAAAATAAACCGTTTCGTACCTAGGAAGAGATTTGGGATGCAAAATCTTGATCAAATCGGCTAGTACCAAGTCCGGCCTTGAATAACCTGATTCAAAAAAATCATAACCTCCGTTTGGACCGATTCTTTTGCTGTAGTTGAAAACCTTATCATTTTTAAAGGCCTCAAAAGAACCATACCTTTCGTCTTGCCCAAACATTTCTCCTCTTGAATTCAACGTGGAGGTACCAATCCAAAAGTCTGCATCGTACCCTGCTTCATAGACTGCTTCGAAGCTCAATTCAAGCCAACCTGAGGTTGTGTCCTCTTGCCACAGATACTGCCCTCCAGCATTGTTGAAAAAAGTGGCTGCCCAGTTTTGCCCACCAGGTAAAAACCAGGTATCACCATAAACAACTCCGCTCAATACAGCTGGTTTGATTTCAAAGTTCTCTCCAATTTTTTTGAGCCTGTTGTACTCTTGTTCGATGAAGTTGAATATAGAATCAGCTTTTTGTTGTTTGCCGAGTATGGCCCCAAAGAATTTGATCCATTCAGCTCGCCCTAACGGATTTTTCTCCAAAAAATCAGAATTGTAAATTACGGGTATCCCGGATTCCTGGATCTTGTCTAGTGAATTCGCCTCCCCACCCATATCAAAAGCGATTACAGCCTCAGGTTTAAGACTTAGCAGTAGTTCCATATTCAGATTTCCATCAGGTCCAAGGTCTGTCAGAAAGCCTTCCTCAGCTCTTTTTCTGAACGCTTCAGAGCTTATGTAGTTGAAATTGGGAAATCCAACCACCACCTCCCCTGCCCCTAGCAATTCGAAAAAAGGCAGATGGGATGTGGACGTACAAACGACCCTAGTGAGTGGCTTATCGAGTGCATATTTTTTGGCAATCGTAGCTTTGGGCCATGGTTCGGATACGACCAGGTACTTCTCAGAGTTGTTAGCTTCGAAGTGAAACGTGGTTGCATACTTCACCTCACCGATGAGTCGCTGTGATTCCCCTTTGTTGGTCGTGCTGTCACATGCAACAAGGATTAAAAAGAACCAGCATGGGTTTTTTAACATGCCTCAAAAGTAGCCTTCAAGAATTGAACTTAGTTAATTTTGCTACGCATTTGGTTTCTTGCTCATCAACTCTTTGGTGATAAGAATTAAAAGGGAATCTCGTGCCCATCCCGATTGGGTTGGAAGTCGAGAGCTGTCCCCGCAACTGTAAGTTCGGAAAGTGTTTTGATGTATATCCACTGCTCCGATCCCGATAGCTATCGGGTCGGGTGGGAAGGAGTCAAAATCGAACAAGCCAGGAGACCTGCCATCTGCATTTAAGTAAAACGAAGCTTCGGGTGAAAGCAGAGGAAAGGGGTTTACTCCTAATCTTTCTACGAGGCTCATAGTCAAGTAAAACTATGAGAAACTATTTTTTAAGCATTGCAATTATTTGCTTGGGTTGGACTGTCAAGGCACAGGACTCCCTCAAAACCATTAGATTGAACGAGGTGGTGATCACAGGTACAAAATCTGAAATTCCCATCGAAAAATCAGGCAAGAGTATTTTTAAAATTACGCGAAAGGACATAGAGAGCAGTCCAGGGAAAAGTGTAGCGGACCTGCTGAACGTAACACCAGGAGTTCAAATGGATGGAAATTTCGGCCCGATCGGTACCAATATCAGCTATTTCGTTAGAGGTGCCTCAAGTAAACGCACTTTAATTTTGATTGATGGTATGCCTTTTAATGATCCCTCAGGTATCAACCAAACCTACGACTTACGATTACTTGACCTAAACCAGGTAGAATCCATTGAGGTTTTAAAAGGAGGGTTAAGCACGTTGTATGGAACAGGTGCTGCAGCGGGTGTCATTAACATTACCTTAAGGAAGCCCTCATCAGACTCATTTAGTGGAAATGCTAAAGTTGGATATGGAAGCTTCAATACGCTAACACCAAGCCTTTCAGCTAGTGGTACAAGTGGAGATTTGACCTATTTGTTTACGGGTAGCTACAAGAAGACAGATGGCTTCTCTTCGGCGCAAGACCAGCTTAGTACTGGTAATTTTGATGATGATGGGTTTGAAGGACACAATTTCCTTGGCAAAATTGACTATCGCCTCTCAGGAGCCTTTGATTTGGGGTTTACAGCCTCCGTCGATGATTTCGAGACAGATTTTGATGGAGGTGCATTTTCGGACGGGGATAACACATCAGAGTATCACCAACTTCGCCTAGGATTATCTCCAAAGTTGAAAATTGGTTCCGGGAGTTTGAAAGGTGATATCTTCTATAGTATGTTAGATCGGTTGTTCAACTCTCCCGATTTTCTCGATCCTACGCAGCGATTCATTAATGAGTATGATGCTAACACAATTCAGGCAGATGTTGTTTTAGATCAAAACTTATCTTCGATAGTTAAATTTATTGGTGGAATTAATTATCAGGATCAGTCTTTTAGTCAGCCGTCGATTGAGGAGACGGACTTTAATTCTGTTGATCCATATGCCACCTTTATTTATGATCAGTCTGGACTTAATGTTCAGATTGGCTCTCGACTGAACAATCACAGTGAGTATGGATCGAAGCTTGTTTTCAACATGAATCCGTCTTATCTGGTAACAATCAGTAGCGATACAGATTTGAAGTTAATGGGATCTTACGCAACTTCTTACATTACTCCTTCCTTATTCCAGTTATACGGCTCCTTTGGGAATTTGGCGTTAGATCCGGAAGAATCAAAGTCTTTTGAATTGGGCTCAAGTATATACTCTTCTCGTATCACTTTCAATATCGCCTACTTCAGAAGGAATGATGAAGGATTAATTGATTTTAGATCGCTGTTTGATGAAGGTGGAAATTTTATTGGTGGAGAATACTTCAATACATCGAATGAAATAAAGACACAAGGTTTTGAGGCAGATTCAAAAATGAAACTCGGTGATAACCTGGGTGTAAGTGCCAACTATACATATCTAGCAACGAAGGAAGATGTGGTGCTCTACAGGATACCTAAACATAAATATGGTGTTGCGATCTCTTATGATCCGGCGAAATATTTGAACGTTGCAGTACGCTACACCCATACTGGAGAAAGGACCCAGCCATTTTTCAATTCAACGACGTTTGCAACCGAAGATTTGTTGACAAGTGCCTTTGATCTGGTCGACCTGTCGGCGCAATACACATTTGATCGATTAACAGTTTCAGGAGCAGTTAATAATGTTTTTGATGAAGAGTATACAGCTATTATCGGTTTCAATACAATAGGTAGAAACTACAGTGTAGCTGTTAGTGTCGATTTTTAAACAACTCGTCAACGGCTTTACGCACTGAAATTTTTTGGGAGGAGATCATCTCCTCCTTTTCTTTTATTTCTTCGTTAATCTTGGGATTCGAATAGAAATCTTCTTGGAGCGACGTGCTTATTCGCTCACGAAACCACCTGATGGATTGATTTTTTCTGTTAAGGTATATCCACCCACTTCCTTTCATTTGTTTTTGGTATTGCCCCATGGTTTTCCAGGCCTCTGATATTCCAGTTTTCTCAAGTGATGAGCATAGCTCGACTGGGACTACCCAGTCAGATTCGTGTGGTGGAAGAAGATGAATTGCATTTCTGAATTCCTCGCGCGCACTTCTTGCGGTATCCAGATTATTACCATCGGCCTTATTGATTAGGATATGATCAGCTAATTCCATTATTCCTCGTTTGATACCTTGGAGCTCATCACCTCCACCGGCAAGCAAAAGGAGTAGAAAATAGTCCACCATATCCTTGACCATCGTTTCACTCTGACCTACACCCACAGTTTCAACCAGGATTATTTCGAAGCCTGCCGCTTCACACAGCATAATTGCCTCGCGGGTATTCGAAGCTACACCTCCAAGACTTTTTCCTGCAGCGGTAGGTCGGATATATGCACTGGGATCGTTCGCCAATTCAGGCATCCTTGTTTTGTCCCCAAGAATGCTGCCACCTGTTCGACTACTAGTCGGATCAATTGAAAGGACTGCGACTCGTTTTCCATTTGAAGTTAGTAGCTTTCCCAAAGCTTCGATGAAGGTACTTTTTCCTACTCCTGGCACTCCGGTAATGCCAATTTTAAAGCTCTGACCGGTATAAGGAAGGATCTTATCTATAAGCTCAGACGCTATTTTTTTCTCTTCAGGATGCTTGCTTTCAACGATGGTAATGGCCTTGCTCAGAGAAATCTTATTCTTAGCCAGTAGATCATTTACAAGGGCTTGTAGATGAATTTTGGGTGTTCGCCGAAAAGTTGAATCGTTAGGCATTCATTTAATGTTAAAATTGTTTAATTTCAAGAAAAAATTTAAATCTTCTAATTTAGGATTTGGTCACATGGGGGAGAAATGATTACTTGCATATTGATCGCATAAATCTAATTCACCCACTAAAAGTAAAGCAATGTTTAGGAGATTTTGGCTTGACGTAATCCTAGGTACGATTTTTATTTTGGGCTTAATGGGACTGTTTAGCAGTCTCACAGCCTTCAAGGTCTTTGACATAATGGATCCAATAGGAGATGCTTTTTCCGATATGGAGTTTACTGACATCTATTTTTCACAGCTGTTGGATGACCCAATCGCTGATCAGGATATTGTGTTAGTAAATATCGCATTCGAATCAAGAGCAAGTATTGCCATGATGGTTGATTCAATTAGTCAGCATAATCCAGCCGTAATTGGTGTAGATACCTTTTTTGATTTTCCAAAAGAGGATACATTGGGGGACATGATGCTGATGGAGTCTTTTGGTAGGGTGGAAAATCTGGTTTTAGTTACTCAACTTTTCTATAACCTGGAAACGGATGAATTTGACTCGATTAGAACTTCCTGGCCTTGGTTTACCTGGAATTCGGACTCAGCGCATGCAAATCTGGTCACTGATGCAGGAGTACAGGAGGATTTGAAAATGTGCAGAACATTTACCCCGGTTTTGACAATGGCCGATGGTACGGAGCAACAGGCTTTTGCTGTAAGACTTGCTTCTTACTTTGCGCCTGAAAAGGTTGATCGATTTCTTGAAACGGCTAGAGAAGAGGAGATAATCAACTATAGAGGTAATGTCTTGGATTATGGGGCAACAAAATTTGGGACAAAGTTTGCAGCTCTAGATGTTCAGGACGTTTTTCTTGGAAATTATGTGCCGGAAATGATTGAAGGGAAAGTAGTTATTTTCTGTTATCTGGGTAACTACCTGGGGGATAGGGAATCCTTACAGGACAAGTATTTTACTCCATTGAATGAGGTTTACATCGGGAGAGCACTGGCTGATATGTTTGGAGGAGTTGTTCACGCGAATATTGTCTCTATGATCTTGAACGAAGATTACATCTTTTATTTGACTGATACGGAAATATGGGTGTTGACCATCTTTGTTCTTTTTCTGAATATTATGATCTTCTCTTGGATCTACAAGAAATTACCTAAGTGGTACGATGGTGTCACGAAGGTTATTCAGGTTGTTGAATTAATAGGACTGCCATACATTATGATATATGCGCTTGATCTATATAATCTGAAATTGGATTTGACGATCCTTTTGTTTGCGATTGCGGTATCTGGTGATGGTTTGGAAGTCTATTATGGAGTTGTTAAAAATGCTCTTTCGAAAGAAGGGCGTAAAGAATTATTTAGAGTATCACGTTTATAAATTGTAAATACCAATCAAATTGGAAGTATCATGAGAAAAGTTGTTTCGATTACACTCACACTATTGCTCGTTTTTGCTGTTGAAACTGCGTTTGGTCAAGGCTACGTTTTTAGAGTTCTTGCCAACAAGGGCCAAAACACAGTGAAGCGAGCCGGAGCTGCCGCTGCTGTCGCCCTTAAAACTGGAGCGACTTTGAATGCCGGCGATGAACTAATTGCTTCACAAGGTGCTTACATCGGTTTAATGCACAGATCTGGAAAGACCCTGGAAGTTAGAACACCAGGTGCTCAAAAAGTGTCTGACCTTGAGAAAAAGGTTAACACTAAGACTGCAAGTGTTTCAAGCCGATACGCCACATTCCTTGCTAACAAGATGAATGAGAAGCAAAACACAAACTACAGATCACGACTAAATGCAACAGGAGCTGTTTCAAGAGCTCTTGCAGGGGACGCAAGCATCAAGGTGCTGTTACCTAATGAAGTCAAAGTGATCAGTGATAATGCCATCATTTCCTGGGATAGCCCGGAAGGGATTGAGCAAAACGAATATGTAGTCACTGTAAAAAACATTTTTGATGAGGAAATATACATGAAGGAAGTAGCGGGAAATGCTGTGAATCTTGATTTTACAGATCCACAGCTTAAAAACGATGAAGGATTGTATATTCTAACCGTAAAGGCTAAGGAAAACCTAGAAGTTACCTCAGGTACAATTGGCATCAAAAAGCTTAAGGGCGAAGATGCTTCACAATACCAAGAAGGACTCACAGCTTTACAAGCTGAGGTTTCGGAAGAAGGACCGCTTGGAAAAGTTATCTATGCGTCCTTTTATGAAGAGAATGGTTTGATTTTGGACGCATTGACCAAGATGCAGGAAGCAATTGAACTTAGCCCGGAGGTACAAGATTTTGAAGAACTAAGAAAGGATATCCTTGAAAGAAACGGGATCAAAATCTTTGAAGAGAGAAATCAAGAGTAAAAACATTGAGTGTATGAAGCTAACCCGATTGCCTTGGCAATCGGGTTTTTTGTAAACACTTAGTTAATTCGATAGTTGGGCGCGGATATTTTTAAGGTAATTTGAAAGATCTAGTGGATTCTATCGATTGAAGGTCTCCAAAAAATTGCAAGAGTGTTCGAACAACGAACGAAAAGGCTATGATTTTTCATGGCCTTTTATTGTTTCTAACTCAAAGTGATCACCAGTTGTCTTGAAGTTTAAGCTCTCAAAATCGTTAAGAACTCTTCTCGTCTTTTCTCAGGCATATCAAAAGAGGACATTGCTATTTTCTTTCCGTTCATAAGTGTAATAAGAATTTTAAATGAGTAACCTTCAACTTCCTCAATAGATTGAATTTCCGACCTCTTGAATTTATGATAACCATAGTAGCCTTTCGCAATCTTGATCTCATCGCCATCAATTACAATAAAATAGGGATTGAAAAATAAGGTGATCGTAAGAAATAGTAGAGCCACTGCTCCAAGTACATTCACTATATCTAATACTCTGGGATCGCTAAAGTCGACTTGGTATGCTTCTTGTAAAAAGAAAAAGGAACACAAAGTGGGCAGAGTAGACGAAGAAATGCTTCTTGACCTTGAAGTGCATATTTGTATGAACAATATAATGAATTGCAGGAGTGTTCGAATAACGAACAAAAAAAGGCTATGATTTTTCATAGCCTTCTTATTGTTTCTATCGAATTCCTAATCCAAGCCTATCATAACGAAAGGTCCCCAGTAGATGGGATCTCGGTATTCGTTCCGGATCTCCTTCTTCGCATCAATGAATGATTGACGCTTATCTCCCGTTTCAATCCATTTTCTGTAAAACTTGATCATCAACTGTTGAGTAGCTTCATCACTAACTTTGAAAAGACTCATAATGATCGTTCTTGCTCCGGCCACCAAAAATGCTCGTTGAAGTCCAAAAACCCCTTCACCTGCCTGAAGCTCTCCCAGTCCTGTTTCGCAGGCAGAAAGAACAACTAGGTCGGTTTCGTCTAGGTTTAGGTTCATGGCTTCATATGCAGTGAGAATACCATTGTTAACATTATAGTTATACCGCGTTTGATTCAGAATATCGCCAGCTCCTGTTAGTAGCAGTCCAGTTTTAAGAAGCGGATTGTCGTATGCCGCACTCTCGTTGAACTCTTGATCAAGTTTGGAGGCTTTCTTTTGGTCTTGAAAGAACCCGTGTGTTGCAACATGGAATATCTTGGGGTTAGAAACCTCTTTTATGGAGTTTTCAGTCGCATTATTCTCTGTGTAAAGCTGCGTCTCCCATCCTTTTCTATCTAGCAGATCATCCAATTCCTGAATTTCCTTCTTGGTACCAGGAAGAGGGGAGACCACTTCAGCTGTCGACCGACTCAACCCTGAGCTTGGCAGTGGGACCCCAGGCTGCGTATCCACGTAAAATTTAGGATTGCCAAACATCATTGCCACCTCTTTTTCTGCTACGGGTTTGGTCTTGGTTTTACTCAGGTAGAGATCCTTCGTATTACTTACCAGAACTATGTTGGAGTTATCCAATACGTACCTGCCGTCAGGTGTAGGTATCGCCTCAAGATTGATTTGATTGTAAACACCATCAGGGGAAAGGAAGAGGGTGGAAACAATGCCAACCTCCCTCTCTATTGGCTCCCAGAACTTCTCGTAGGAGAACTTGTCACCAATTTTGAATTTGATACTATTTCTATATGTTTTGAGATATCGTTGCTCCAGTTCTTCACCATCTTCCAACAAGATCATTTTGGGTTCTGATCTTTTGTCTCCTTTCACATATAGCAACGCATACATTACTGAGTCGGTGAAATTATGATCAAAAAGCCTGAATCGAACCATCTCAATAGCAACCTCATTTTCTCCAAGAGACTCTTTGATATTTTCCCAGACAATTGGTTTGCTATCAGCGCTTTCAGCAAAAATCTCAGACTTTAAGCTCATGTTTTTCTCCAGGAGCTCCACATCATTTGAAAGCGCCGCAGGATCAATTCCGTTTGATGCCAAGTCCTGTGTACTCATAGACAATGCGGCAGTAAGAAGTTCCTTTTGTTCAATCCACTTGCTATACATAGTGACAAGTTCCTCATCTCCACTATTCATGATTCTTTGTCGAACCTTGATAGAAGAGTTCAATAGTAGCGCCTTCGTCAGCAGTGCGTTGTTATACAGCTCGCCAATATATTTTACACTCCTGTTTCGACTGATTATGAGTGTATTGTAAAACTCATAGTCACCTTTGATCGTATTCCAGAACTTAGCTTTTTCTCTTTCACTTAGTGCCGGGAAATACTCACTGATGAAGTTCTTGTAGTTGGCAAGCACTTCTTCCATTTCATTCTGAGAATCTTTGTATCTAGCCTGCATGAAGTATGTCTTGCTAAGCTTGGACTGAACTTTCACAAACTCCGGGTGAGTCTGGTTGAACACTCTCTCATACTGCTTCCTGGCGTTCTCATAAAATTTCTCAGCCTCAGAGTAGTTTCTCTGCTTGTAATAGATATCTCCCTTCAAAACAGCCGTACTTGCTGCGTTGATATTATTTCTCTTGCCAATCTTCTTGGACCATATACTTTCAGCCTGACTGAGGTAGCTAAATGCAAGCGTGTAATTACCTGCTGCGATATTGGCGATGGCCATGTTTTTCAAAATCTCGGCATAGGTTGGATTTGAAGATCCTAGCTTTTTTCCAATGATTCTTTCAGCTTCTTGAAAAAGGCCTTGAACTTCTGTCAAAGGTCTTTCCTGGAAGAAGTAGACAAGGGCTAATCTTGATGTTGACTTTGCGACATCGATATGCTCAGGTCCGAACTTATTTTTTTGAATTCTGATCGCATTTTTCAAAAGTGCTTCGGCTTTCTCAAAATCTCCTATGGTGACATAAACGTCAGCTAACTGAAGTATCGAGGGAACGATTTTGGAAGACTCCTCCCCAAAAATGCCGGTTGTTATCGTGTTTGCCTTTCTTGACAGTTGTTCTGCCTCTGTGTAATCACCTTTAATCAGGTTGAGTTTAGCATTTAGTATTAAAGGTGAGTTCAGGTGCCGGCTTGCAACTCCAAATTGAGCGGTTTTTTCCTTTAAGGACTCTGACAATACTTTTTCAGCATCCGTGTATCTGCCGATGTTTAGGTACAGACCCCCTAAGTCATCTTCGTAATCCAATCCGGAAGTTGCCAGAGTAAGCACGCTACGATTTTGAAGGCGATCAGAGTTATAGATGTTGTCCTCAGCTTCGTCAAATTCGCCTTTTATCGAGAGTAGTTTCGCTTCTGTTATAAGTGCGCCTGCCAAGTAGGCACCAGACTCCTCCACTTTAGACTCCGTCATAATATCAATTGCTTCCTCCAAGTTATCGGTGGCTTTGTCGTAGACACCAATACTTATCTGAAGGTTTGCAATTTTCTCAAGCTCTCTTCCATACTCTATATCACGATTATCATATTTTTTTCGAGATGCCAGGAGTGCCTGGTCAAGGATCTTAGAGGCTTCCTCATAGTTGTCAGATTCTCCATAGAAGGTTGCCAGGTGATTGAGGATATCAAGGTAGTCAACATGACCATCCGTGATCTCTTTTTCAACAATTCCCCTGAAGCTCTCCTCATAGATCTGCTCGGCTTCATCAATCTTATCCGTATAGTCAACATAGTAGTTAGCAAGCTTGACTTTCGTTAGATGGTAGTCCGGAGCATCGGTACCAAGGAGTTCTTCCTTGATTGCCAAGATTTGAGTGTCATATCCCTCTGTATTTTTGTGTCGACCAGCAAGAAGAGCCACTTTCTTAGCAAATTCCAGAAGTTCAACACGCTCACCGTGCATTTTCGGAATGGATTCATCTCCCAGTAATCTATTCACCTTGTCTTCAAGTCTCCTTACGTTCTGGTTGGCCAGATCAAAGTCCAATGACATTTTTTCCTCAGCGAGGTTGTGAATACTGTTCCTCTTAAATTCTCGCAGTGCCTTCTTAAAGTCTGCGGTCGTTATGTTTAGCTTTCCCCTTTTTCCTGTCCTGAAGTATGCACGCATTAGATTGGCTTGCATTGTCATCACAGTGTTATGGGAAAATTCGTATCTCCGTATTGCCCAGATATAGGCATCTTCGAAGAGCTTCACTTGAGCTTCTACGGCCAGCCCACTTTCCTCCAATAGTTTGGCGTTGAGAAAGGCATTTTGAGCCCAAAGCAAATGACTCTTTTTCATGTTGTCATCGATCCATCGGTCGTTGAAGACAAAGGCTGAGTCGGCTCTTAGATAATCACCCATTTTTCGCAATGCATTCGCTTTCACGATGATAAGTTTGGCGAATTCAGAAGTCCTTCCTTCACGTTTTTTCTTGCTTCCTTCTGCAGCCATGGCACGCTGCAGATAATAGTCAGATTGATTATCTACAAGCTTGACTGCATCACTATAGAAGCCTTTTCCGGCTAGTACCTCTGCTTTCTGAACATCGATACTGGCCTGGATGTCTTCAATCATAGAGCCTGAAAGCTCAAATGAATTTTCGGCTTGCTCTAGATACTCTCCTGCAAGTCTGAAATGCCCGTAAGTGATAAGAACATCTGCTGCTTCCACAAGGATAAATCCATGCTCGGCAGACTCCCGGCCGTTCACTTCTTCACTCATGGTAATGCCTCGTTGAAGCGGGTCAAGCACATCGGTTAGTTGTCCAAGCCCCACGTTAATCTTGGCTTCTTTTATCAAGCCAATAGCATTGTATGGATTGCTACCACCTAGCTTTTTGGTGGCTTTTTTGAGCATTTTTGCGATGTCAGAGGCGGCGCCAGAATAGTTTCCAACTTCGTACTTTTCTTCTGCCTTATCAATTGCTTTTTGATATTGTGCATTGGCGGTGACCACTATCAAAAAGCATACAACTGCGGTGATAAATTGTAAATTTTTCATTAAATATTGGATTTTGAGGACAATAAATTTATTGAATTGCTACGACTCTTTCGTCATCAAAGCGTTAAGAATTTTTTGAGCGGCAACAGCTATAACTGTGCCCGGACCGAAGATATCTGAGACACCTGCGTCATACAAAGCTTGGTGGTCTGGTTCGGGAATAATCCCACCGGTAACTACCAATATGTCTGATCGACCTATTTTTTTGAGCTCATCTATCAATTCGGGAACCAATGTCTTGTGTCCTCCAGCCAGCGATGAGGCTCCCACCACATGAACATCATTTTCAGCCGCTTGTCTGGCAACCTCTTCAGGGGTTTGGAATAACGGACCAATATCTACATCAAAACCAATATCTGCAAACGAAGTTGCAATGATCTTAGCGCCGCGATCGTGCCCATCTTGTCCCATTTTGGCAATCATGATTCTTGGTCTTCTGCCATCAAATTCCTCAAAACGATCGGAAAGTGCCAAAGCTTTCTTAAATTCTTCGTTGTTCTTGATAGCTGATGAATACACGCCGGAAATAACTCTATTTGTAGCTTGAAATCTACCGAAAACATTTTCCATAGCCATGGAAATTTCGCCAAGCGTAGCTCTTTTTCTTGCAGCTTCGATCGCCAAGTCCAAGAGGTTTTCATTGGTTTGAGCTCCTTTTTCTAGAGCTCTTAAGGAATGCTCCACCCCGATTTGATCTCGGGTTTCTTTGATCTTATTGATTCTATCCACTTGCTTTCCTCGAACTACCTCATTGTCAACCTCTAGAATTTCAATCGATGTATCGTCCTCTGCCAGATATTTGTTGACACCTACAATTGATTCTTCTCCAGAGTCAATTCTTGCCTGCTTCATTGCGGATGCTTCTTCGATTTTCATTTTTGGATAGCCCTTTTCAATAGCCTTTGCCATACCACCCATCTCTTCAATTTCTTGAATTATTTTCCAGCTTTGAAGAATTAGATCTTCGGTTAATTTTTCAATGTGATTGGATCCACCCAATGGATCGACTACCCTGGTAATGTTGGTTTCTTCCTGAAGGTACATTTGTGTATTCCGTGCAATTTTGGCTGAAAAATCTGTGGGAAGAGCAATAGCTTCATCAAGCGCATTTGTGTGGAGAGATTGGGTATGTCCCAGCACGGCGGCCATTGCTTCAATGGTAGTTCTGGCGATATTGTTGAAAGGGTCTTGAGCTGTCAGACTGTATCCGGAAGTTTGACTGTGTGTTCGCAGTGCCAGTGATTTTTCATTCTTGGGATTGAGGCTTTTTATGAGTCTTGCCCAGACCACTCTGGCAGCCCTGAGCTTCGCTATCTCGGTGAGGAAATTCATTCCAATGCCCCAGAAGAATGAAAGTCGAGGAGCAAAAAGGTCAATGTCGATTCCTGCGTTCATACCTGTCCTCACATATTCAAGTCCATCGGCCAAGGTAAATGCTAGCTCCAATTCAGCAGTAGCCCCAGCTTCATGCATGTGATACCCGCTTATGCTTATAGAGTTGAATTTTGGCATGTTTTGGGACGTGTAGCGGAAGATATCTGTAATAATCCGCATAGAAGGTTCTGGAGGGTAGATGTAAGTATTTCTAACCATGAATTCCTTCAAAATGTCATTCTGGATGGTACCAGTTAGCATTTCCGGAGAAACTCCCTGCTCCTCTGCTGCTACGACAAAAAAGGCTAGTATTGGAACTACTGCGCCATTCATTGTCATTGACACTGACATCTGATCGAGAGGAATTTGATCGAAGAGAATCTTCATATCTTCTACCGAATCGATTGCTACTCCAGCTTTGCCAACGTCTCCTCTTACCCGCGGATTGTCACTGTCATAGCCTCTATGAGTGGCAAGATCGAAGGCTACTGATAGGCCTTTTTGTCCTGCGGCTAAGTTTCTCCTATAGAATGCATTTGATTCTTCTGCAGTGCTAAACCCTGCGTATTGCCGGATCGTCCATGGACGGGAGGCATACATCGTAGCGTAGGGACCACGAAGGAAGGGAGCCTTACCTGCTGAAAATCCAGACTGAACAAATGGTTTGGACATCCTTAACTTTTTAAATTGTTTTCACACTCGCCAATAATCTTATGCGTCAGTGCCTCAATGTAATAGGCCCCGCCGCACTGATCCGTATATTGAGCTATTCCACACTCCTCCCTGACAATATTTCCAATATTTCGACTGATCCTTGAATTTCCTTCGGCAGTATAGAAATTTATTGTAGTTGTCCCTCCCAAAATGCTTGCTAGTCCCGCAGTTGAATTAAGGAACCATTGGTGGTCTGCTTTAGGATGAACATCGACAGAGGTATGAATTTGAACCTTATCTATGCCAATCTTTCGATGGGTGAATAGTAAATATCTTAAAGCCCGGATCGACGCTATTTCTAGAAAAAAATCCGGTGATGCTTTTCTCAATATGTGTTGCTCATCAGAAATATTTTGAAGGATGTGAGTTACTCCTTCAACCTGGGACTTTTTATCAAGTGAGGAAATAACAGCTGAAGAGGTGCTAGGAATCACATAGCCATTCACACTCTCAGGGTAATCGTTCAGCACCACTGCACTGTGGATAGAGACGTCACAAATTTCCGTTAGAATGTTATCCAGCAAAATGTTGAAATCTACCTGATGCTCTATGTCGAAAATCACTCCATCGCAGCCTCCCTCTAGCGCGCTGAGTGCACTATTGTTTGCTGAAAGTTCATCAATGACGGGAACGATTTCATATAATTTCCAATAAAACGGTTCTAAGTTCTTAAAAAAACTCATCTGATCGTTAAGGTCCTCAATATCAGATTGATCGTAGTATGGTTTGAGGTCTAAGTTTAAATCTGAAGTCCATCTTAATTTGTCAATTGGGTCGTCTCCTCTCAGCTGATTTTTTGCCAAATCAATCCATTCGTTTTTTGAGACTTCAGGAAAAATGTTAAGATCGAGTTCTTTCAAGATTGAGTAAAATTATTAAAGTGAAATACGAAATTAGGCAGAAAAAGTGGTGTTAATAAAAATTGTATTTTTCGAAGAATTTTAACTTAAAAACACTCTTGATTTGTTTGATTCGGGGTTTAGAAAAAGTCAAGAGCAAAATTCATTTTTTTAAGAATTTTTTTTGGATCATATTTGATCCCCTTCTTAAAGAAGGGCAACCTTACAAGCCTAATTATAAACCACGAAAAAAAAGCTCAGAAATGCACGATTTAGTATGGAAAAACTGCCTTAATTATATCTCAGAACGCATTCCTACACAAAGCTTCAAAACGTGGTTTGAACCCATAAAGCCCTTAAAGACAGAGAGTAACGTCCTAACGATTCAAGTTCCAAGTCAGTTTTTCTATGAATGGATAGAAGAGAATTATGTTCATGTCATAAAGCAGGCAATGGCTACCGAATTAGGGCCAGATGCAAGATTGGAATATTCTGTTGTTGTAAAAGAGGCTGAAGAGGAAGGTGCCGGAACTTCTGTTCCTCAATTCTCGGGTAATAACGGTAGTGTAGAAACGACCAAAAAGTCCTTTGATCCTGCTTTCGTGGACGAATTGAAAGCGGATTGCAATCTTAATCCTACATACCTCTTTGACAATTACATTGAAGGTGATTGCAATCGTTTGGCTCGCTCGGCTGGGTTTGCTGTGGCACAGAAACCTGGAGTCACTTCTTTTAATCCTTTGATGATTTATGGAGGAGTAGGTCTTGGAAAAACTCACCTGGTTCAGGCGATTGGAAACGAAATCAAGTCAAAGGATCCGTCTAAGAAAATCATTTACGTTGCTTCTGAGAAATTTACCAACCAGTTTATTGACTCACTAAAAAACAACAGTGTACAGAGCTTCATTTCCTACTACCGAGAAGTGGACATTCTCATTCTGGATGATGTTCAGTTTTTGAAGGACAAGGAAAAAACCCAAGAAATATTCTTTCATATTTTCAACCACCTTCATCAGGCCGGTAAGCAAATCGTAATGACAAGTGATCGCGCTCCGCGAGATTTGAAGGGTTTGCAAGAGCGGTTGGTTTCGAGATTCAAGTGGGGATTAACAGCTGATTTGCAGCAGCCCTCTTTTGAAATGAGGATGGCGATCATTCAAAAGAAAGTTCAGGAGGATGACATTCAAATTCCTGACCAGGTCTTGGAGTATATTGCCTATACCGTTGATACAAATATTCGTGAATTAGAAGGAGTCATAGTTTCTCTTATAGCTCACGCCTCCCTGACCAAAGTTGATGTCGATTTGGAATTGGCTAAAAAGGTTCTTAAGAACATCGTCAGGGAGATCGATTCCGAAGTTGGCATCGACTACATCCAGAAAACAGTGTCAGATTATTTTCATGTGGAGCAGGATGATCTGAAGGCCAAGACAAGAAAGAAGGAAATTGTGATAGCCCGTCAGGTTGCAATGTATTTCTCAAAGGACTACACCAATCACTCGCTCAAATCTATTGGCTATCATTTTGGAGGTCGTGATCATAGTACGGTGATCCATGCACTTCAATCGGTGGATAATATGATCGATACAGATGCCAAATTCAGGTACTCGGTTGACGAGCTTAAGAAGAAGCTTAAAATGAGGACCGCTTAACTCCCAGATCAGCTAGCCTAAGCTACTTTACGAAAGCTGCTTCCCAATTATGTTCATGTGATCGTGTAGATCGTGAGTAGACCTGTCCTTGACAGCAGGCGGAGGATGTGATGTTTTTATTTGGTTTTACTGATGTAAAACTCGCATGGATCACATAAGTATAGAAACCTTCAAAGGGTCAAGAATTTGGATAGCAGACTACAGTGGCCTTGAATTTGATGAGTTAATTGAGCGCCTGAGTAAAGCCAAGGACAGAATAATTAATTCTGGTGAGAGCGATATCTTATTAATTGATTTAGCAGAGAGGATAAAAATGAACAGAGCCACAGGTGAAGCCTTGAGTGATTTCGCTAGGGAAGTCAAACCCTTTCTCAGAGACTATTGTGCGGTCGGAGTTAGTGGATTCGCACGAACATTTGCATCCATGCTGCGAATTATGGGAATTATCGATGTGAAACTTTTTGAGACTCTAGCTGATGCAAAGGAGTATATGGCAAGCCTCAAATAGGGTTTTGCATTGCTATCTTCTAAAGGGATAGTACACTTTTCTCCCACGTTCATTAATTCCAATAATATCAAAGCGACCCCTTATTGTCTCCAGGATTTTTGCCAATTCCTCGGGCTCATCTATCATTCGACTGTTTACTTGTGTTATGATAAAACCTTTGGGTATCGACAGCTCGGCAAAAAATCCGTTTTTCCTAAAGTCGACGACTTTGACGCCGCTCCTTATTCCTAAAAGATCTCGTTCTACCTTGGAGACACTTTCAAATGTGACTTCAAGCCTATCAGATGTATAAATGTCTCTTTTTAAAATGCCGGTGGTACCCTCCCGATTTGTCAACGTTAACTTTTTTGTGCTCAATTTTCCATTTCTTTCGACTAGCAGGTTTAGTTGGTCTCCCGGATAACTATTGGCTATAAGCTCTTCAAGGATCGCTTTGTCCGCTATTTGGATTTGGTTGACTTTTCGGATCACGTCTCCCTTCTCAAGGTCAGCCTTATCGGCTGCTCCGGACCTAATGACATCAGAAACAATCACACCATCCAGGTCTTCAATTTCTAGTCGATTCGCAATGTCGCTGTCAATGTCAATGAATTCAGCCCCGACAAAGGCCTTTTGAACTTCGCCGTGCTTGACAATATCATTAAATACTTTTTGCACAATGTTAACCGGGATCGCAAACCCATAACCCGCATAAGAGCCGGTTCTTGAAAGTATTGCAGTGTTGATACCGATCAACTCGCCTTCGGCGTTAACCAGAGCTCCGCCGCTGTTTCCGGGATTGATAGCAGCATCAGTCTGAATGAAACTCTCAATTGGAAATTTTTCACGTAGAATGTTGATGTTTCTGCCTTTGGCACTGACAATACCTGCTGTAACAGTTGAGGTCAGATTGAAGGGGTTCCCCACGGCCAGTACCCATTGTCCTACATGAACATCTTGTGAATTACCAATTCCAATTGGAGTAAGTTCGTCGGTTTCGACTTTGATGACAGCCAGATCACTACTTGGGTCCCGACCTATTAGCGTTGCAGGATAGCTTTTCTTCCCAGCGATAACCGTAATCTCATCTGCTTCATCTATTACGTGATTGTTTGTTACAATGTATCCGTCTTTTGAAAAGACCACCCCAGACCCACTTCCAACTTGTTGGGAGGATCTCGGCTCAAAAAACCAATCCATCCAGCCGCCGGTTCTGTATTCATACTCGCTCAACGTTTGGATGAATACTACACTAGAGGTACTTCTCTTGGAAGCGAGAACGAAATTTTCATTTGGGATTGGTATGTCTGTGGACACTGATCTGATTTCAGATCTTATTGGATTGCTATCCATGGATGAAATCGGAAGTGCGTGTGGCTCAACCACTTCGCTTTTTGATCCCATTGTATGCAGCGTGATTAAAGTTCCCACTGCTCCACCAAAAATCGCTACTGTGAACAATACTAACAGACGTTTCATAAAATCCTAGTTTTTATCCTTCAAACAGCAAATCAATAAAGATTGATTCCACCTGAAAGTTAAAAAATGCTAAAATTTGATTTCAAAGTAATTGCGAAGATTCAAACTAAATTTGCAGATTCTGCAATGAGTATTTATTGGATTTTTAAACCAAGTTGCTTTAGGATGGTTGAGATGATGGAAGTGAAAATTGGGAGCTTAAGCAAATGATTAGAAAAGTAGCAATTTTGGGTTCGACAGGTTCCATAGGCACACAAGCCCTGGAAGTTATCGATAATCACCCTGACAAATTTGAGGTTGAAGTTTTATCAGCTCAAAACAACGCTGATCTTCTTATACAGCAATCTATAAAGTATAGGCCGAATTGTGTGGTCATTGCCAATGAGCAACACTACCAACGGGTTCACAAGTCCTTGGATCCCTTGCACATTAAGGTATACAGTGGTGAGAATTCTCTCACATCGGTAATGGAGATGGACACAATCGACATAGTCCTTACGGCACTGGTCGGATATGCCGGGTTACTACCAACACTAAAGGCCATTGAAAATGGTAAGACAATCGCTCTGGCTAATAAGGAGACGTTAGTGGTTGCCGGAGAATTGGTCACCAAGTTGGCTAGAGAAAAAGGAGTCAACATACTTCCTGTTGACTCTGAACATTCGGCGATTTTTCAGTGCATTGTTGGGGAATTTCACAATCCCATAGAAAAGGTGATATTAACAGCATCAGGCGGGCCATTTCGTGGTAAAACAAGGGGACAGCTTTCTGAAGTAACGAAGGCCCAAGCTTTGAAACATCCTAATTGGGATATGGGTGCTAAAATCACGATTGATTCAGCAACAATGATGAATAAGGGACTTGAAGTAATTGAGGCGAAATGGCTTTTTGGTGTTTCACTCGATCAAATAGAAGTCATCGTCCATCCTCAATCGATCATTCATTCTATGGTTCAATTCGAAGATGGGTCGATGAAAGCGCAACTTGGGTTACCAGATATGCGTTTGCCTATTCAATTTGCATTGGGTTATCCTGGTCGTTTGAAAGCGGACTTTCCACGATTTGACTTCTCGGAATACCCACAGCTGACGTTTGAAAAACCGGATGTTGAAACGTTTCGAAATCTTGGCTTGGCATTTGAAGTAGCTTCAAATGGAGGAAATCAACCATGTATTTTGAACGCTGCGAACGAAATTGCTGTTCAAGGATTCCTGGAGGAGAAGATAGGTTTCCTCGAAATTTCGGATGTAATTGAAAACTGCTTGAAGCGTGTAAGTTATATTCGCACTCCGGTTTTGGAGGATTTTGTAGAATCAGATAAAGAAACAAGAGCATTGGCTCAGGAATTAATATAAGATGGAGGTTTTAATAATGGTCGGACAGCTTCTATTAGGGCTGTCAATTTTGGTTGGACTGCACGAGTGGGGACACATGGTCGCTGCTAAGAGTTTTGGTATGCGGGTTGAGAAATTCTCAATTGGATTTCCACCAAAAATATGGGCCAGGCAAAGAGGTGAAACAGAGTATTCTATAGGAGCAATTCCACTTGGTGGTTTCGTGAAAATCACGGGAATGATCGATGAGTCTCTGGATACGAAATCACTCAGTGAGGAACCAAAACCCTACGAATTCAGAGCGAAACCCGCCTGGCAACGATTGATTGTGATGCTTGGTGGGATCATTGTGAATGTAATTACCGGAATTATCATTTTCATATTTATCGCTTTTGCAGAGGGGGAGACTTACCTACCAAAGGAGGAGCTAAACAAACATGGAATTGTGGCATATGATCTTGGCGAACAACTTGGCTTTAAGACAGGAGATAAGATCATAGATGTTAATGGTAGAGATTACGAGCGCTTCTCTGACATTATCGGGGCGGATGTTCTCATGGGCTCTGACATTTTCTTTACTGTCGATAGGGGGGGAGAAACAGTACGCGTAGAGATGCCTAATGATTTCGTTGAGAGACTTTCGGAAAAGAATGCACCTCCGGTCATTGCCCCTCGAAATACTTTTTCAATAGGAGAAGTCACAAGTGGAAGCAATGCTGAGAGCGCAGGACTTCTTGCCGGTGATAAAATAGTCGGTGTTAATGGGGATAGGATTCAGTACTTTGATCAATTGACATCAGCACTCGATACGCTTAAATTATCAACTATTCAAGCCACTGTTCTGAGGGGTCAGAGGGAACTGCAATTTCCTATAAGAGTTTCGGAGGAAGGAACCATTGGATTTAGAGCGGATTTGGAAACCAAATTTGTTACACGAGAATTTAACTTCGGAGAAGCAGTGGGAGTTGGTACGGTGCGGGCTTTTTCTGTTGTTTGGCTGAACATTCAGGGGATTAACAAAATGGTCAAAGGCGAAGTTTCCGCCCGAAAATCAATGGCCGGGCCCATTCGGATTGCTACCATGTTTGGTGGAACATGGGACTGGAGTCGATTTTGGTATCTGGTTGGCCTTCTATCTATGGTTTTGGCCTTTATGAATTTCCTGCCAATTCCAGCCCTTGATGGAGGCCATGTGGTTTTCTTGACTTGGGAAATAGTTTCCGGAAGAAAGCCCTCAGACAAATTTTTAGAGGGAGCTCAAAAGGTCGGAATGGTTGTTTTGCTGAGCCTTATGGCTTTCGTAATCATTAACGATACTATCAGTCTTTTTTAGGAATTTAATTAGAATCACCCCCATCCGGTGTTACGGTTGCTTCTCTATAAATCTCGAATTCTACGCGCCGATTTAGTGCTCTGTCCTCTTCTGTGAGTTCCTGATCGACTATCGGTTGTGTGTCACCATACCCTTCGGCAATGACACGATCCTCAAC
Source organism: Cyclobacteriaceae bacterium (assembly GCA_028285685.1). Lineage (GTDB taxonomy): Bacteria > Bacteroidota > Bacteroidia > Cytophagales > Cyclobacteriaceae > Ekhidna. Next base: position 232,909 of record JANQOR010000038.1, read on the forward strand.
GATCCCGGCGAATATGACAATATAATCTCTGATGTTGTGTGCTCGCCGTTTTGATAACTCAAGATTTTGCTCAGGATTTCCAAGCGAATCTGTGTGACCTGAAATTCTGAGTTTAAACTCAATGTTGTCGTAAAGGAAATTCACGATTTTGTTGAGATCAGCATACATTTCCGTCTTCAGGTCGGCACGGCCAATGTCGAACTCAATGGACTCAAATTTTACTCTGCTAGCAAGAGGTTCGGTCACTTGGTTTAATTCAATTGGCCCATCCAGGAAAAAAACTTCTTCGATTCTGAAAAAGTCATCTCCTTGTAAGATCAGCAAATAATTTCTTTGATCAATCAACTCGAATTCGAAAGAGCCATCGGGATTAAGATATTTAGGTGCTACTTCTAGTCCTTCATCCAGGTCGATAATCGAGACAATCCCTTGAAAAGGTGCCCCGGTCAGAGAGTCTGTTAGTGTTCCTGCTACTGTGGTAGTTGCCTGAGGTTGTGCCGACATTGGCAGCGGAAACGAGTAGATGTCCTGTTTGCTTAGATCGTTTGTGGAAGATCTCGCATAGAAAAGTAGTTCAGAGTCCGAATCGATTGTAAAGTACGTTTCACTTCCTCTTCCGTTCACCAGCGGCCCAATGTTCTGAGGTTCCGTCCAATATCCATCCACGCTGTAGGATTTGTAGATGTCAAATTCTCCAAAATTGTAGAGCTGGCCATTAGAGCTAAAATACAGGACATTGAAGATCGGGTGGAAAAATGGGCTAAAATCGCTGTGACGTGTGTTGATTACAGGGCCAATATTTTGTGCAGGTTGCCAAATTCCTCGAGAATCCCTGATGGAGTAATAAATGTCGGACAGTCCGAATCCGCCCAGCCTGTCAGATGCAAAATAAAGTGTGTCACCGCTGTGTGATAGAGAAGGGTGCGAATCCCAACTCACACTATTGATGTTAGTGCCCATGTTAACGGGCTTGCTCCATACACTGTCTTCACCTAAAGTGGCACTATAGAGGTCGCAATGACCTAAACCTTCCTGAGTAAAACATCTGGAAAATATCAACGTTTTTCCATCCCTGCTAATACACGGAGATCCCTCCATATAGTGAGAGTTCAACTTCTCAATTGGTTTTGCCTTAGACCAGGTTCCGTATGGATCCTTTCTGCTAAAGTAGAGATCCTCATCTTCCCGAAATCTGATAGTTTCGTCAATCTTCTTTCGCTTCGAGGTAAAGACCAGCAGATCGTTCGTTATGTTCAGTGCAGGTCCATAATCAGCACTCGAACTATTTACAAGCATTCCCATATTCAAAAGAACACCACGCGGCGGCCGAAGGGTATCTATCAGCTTTCTGTGCTCAACTAATTCGTAGTAGTAGTCGATCGGCACAAACTGCTCTGCAGCTTGCTTATTTAGAGAGTCATAGTAGAGCTCGATCTCTTTGATACTAATACCTTGGTAATGATGGCGAAGTACTGTTCGATAAAGGGTTTTTGCCTCATCTGGATCGCCAAACAATTCGGTCATTTTGGCTAAACGCCAAATGAGCTTCGTGTCTTTATAAAAATTCTGGATTCCAAATCTCTTCACATAATCTTTTAGTGCGTTGAAAAGATCCTCCCATTGTTGATCCTGATCCAGCTTTATGATCCGTTCGAGCTTCTGCTTATTATAATAGAGAGCATATTTATTGATGCCCTCAAAATCATAGACGTTAAAAACGACATCATCTGGAATTGAATCAGTTAGTATTTGAACTTCCTTTCTCTTGTTTTGAGCTTGGATACAAAAGCATGAGAAAATAAAAATGACACACGCAAAGGCGGAAAATTTTTGAGGCATACTGTCGTTTCGTCAGTAATGTTTTTTTAACGAATTAAAGTTAATACTATTTGCTATGGAAATCATTTTGGCATACCGATTGACCATTTAGTGCATAACCCCCTAGAATAGGGTTTTTATAAGATAATCTGCCATTTTGGCACCCATATGTTCAAAAAAGATTCTCATTCTCTTCTTTTATCCAATTTTGCTTCTGGTGATTCTGAAGAGTTGATTCAAATCATTGCCCCAGAAGATGGTCAGGAGCTTTCTGAAGAAAAACTGCCAAAGAATTTACCAGTTTTACCAATCAAGAATACCGTACTGTTTCCGGGCGTCGTGCTGCCAATTACGGTAGGGCGTACAAAATCTATTCGTCTGGTCAAGCGTGCTTATCGAGGTGACAGGATATTGGGAGTACTTGCTCAGAAGAACAATAAAATAGAAGATCCGAAATTCAAGGACATGTTTGATGTCGGAACTATCGCTAAGATTCTCAAAATGATTGTCTTGCCGGATGGTAACACGACGATCATTATCCAGGGACAAAGTAGGTTTAAGGTTGAGGCGCAAGTCCAAGAGGAGCCACATCATCAGGTAAACTTCAGCTTGATCCAAGACAATCCAATCAAAATCAATGCGAAGGAGCAAAAGGCCATCATACAGTCCTTAAAAGATACCGCCGCAAAGATCATGAACCTGAGCCCAGAAATCCCAAGGGAGGCCCAGGTCGCTATTGATAATATTGAAAACTTTCAATTTCTTACTCACTTCCTCTCTTCAAATGTGAATGCGGAGGTAACAGATAAGCAACGACTTCTAGAAGTAAGTGATCCACAAGAACGAGCGGAGCTATTGCTTGAGTTTATGCTGAAGGATCTGCAAATGCTGGAGTTAAAGCATGAGATACAGGAAAAAGTACATACGGATATCGATCAGCAACAGCGGGACTATTTTTTGCGAAATCAAATTAGAATTCTGCAGGATGAGTTAGGTCAAGATGGTCCTGACCAGGAAGTGGAAGCGCTCAGATTAAGGGGATTGGAAAAAGATTGGCCTGCAGAGGTAGCTGAGCATTTTCAGAAAGAACTAGACAAAATCTCAAGGATGAATCCTGCAGCAGCCGAATTTCCGGTTGCAATGAGTTACTCGGAGCTTTTGGTGGATTTGCCATGGAATGAGGTCACTGAGGATAACTTTGACCTAAGTCATGCAAAAAAGATCCTCGACCGAGACCATTTTGGATTGGAGAAGGTAAAGGAGCGTATCATTGAATACTTAGCCGTAAGAAAGCTGAAGAAAGACCTGAAAGGACCAATTCTTTGTTTGTACGGCCCTCCTGGTGTAGGTAAGACCTCTCTAGGGAAGTCCATTGCCGATGCTTTGGATAGAAAGTATGTCAGGATGTCTTTGGGAGGTGTTCATGATGAAGCTGAAATAAGAGGGCACAGAAAGACATACATCGGTGCAATGCCAGGCAAGGTGATTCAGAACATAAACCGGGCTAAGTCCTCCAATCCCGTATTTATCCTGGACGAAATCGATAAAGTCAACTCGGACTTTCGTGGTGATCCATCATCGGCACTTCTTGAGGTTCTTGATCCGGAACAAAATGCAACTTTCAAGGACAATTACCTTGAAGTCGATTACGACCTTTCGAAGGTGCTTTTTATTGCCACCGCGAATTCTCTGGAAACGATCCAACCAGCCTTAAGAGATCGCATGGAGATCATCGAGATAAGTGGATACACGATAGAGGAAAAATTAGAAATTGCGAAAAAGCATCTTATACCCAAACAAAGGAAGGAGCACGGCTTGAAATCAGGAGACATCAGCATCGATAAGTCTGCGATTGAGAAATTGATAAAGTCCTACACCAGAGAATCAGGTGTGAGAAATTTAGAGAGGAAAATTGCTTCCGTGATTCGCAACGTTGCAAAATCGGTGGCGATGGAAGATGAGTACGATAAGAAGATAAGTTCAACCCGGGTCAGAGAAATCTTAGGTCCGGAAATATTTGATAGAGAGAACTATGAGGATAACTCCATTCCTGGTGTTGTAACAGGCCTTGCCTGGACTCCTGCGGGAGGAGATATCTTGTTCATAGAATCATCCCTAAGCAGAGGAAAAGGAAAACTGACCCTCTCCGGTCAGCTAGGCGATGTTATGAAGGAGTCTGCTGTAGCGGCACTTTCATACTTAAGATCACATGCCGAATCGCTAAAAATTGATCATCGCATTTTCGATAGCTACGATCTTCATGTGCATGTACCTGCTGGAGCAATTCCGAAAGATGGACCTTCAGCGGGAATCACGATGCTTACGTCGCTGGCTTCTGTTTTTACCCAAAGAAAAGTGAAAAAACAGATCGCTATGACCGGGGAAATCACACTTAGAGGTAAAGTTTTGCCTGTTGGCGGCATTAAAGAGAAGATCCTTGCAGCCAGACGGGCAGGGATTAAGGAGATCATCATGTGCCACAAAAATCAAAAGGACCTAGAGGAGATCAGTGAGAAATACCTGAAAGGACTAAAAATCCATTTCGTAGAATATGTACCTGAGGTGTTGGAAATCGCGCTAACTAAGCAGAAGGTATCCGATCCAATTCAATTCATTTTACCAGAAGAAGTCAAAGCTTGAAATTACTTTTTCAAATAGTGGTGATTCTGCCGTTGGTCACGTTCTCGCAAGTAGGAGGTGAGCACGGATATCAGATTCTAAACCTTAGTTCCAATGCTCGATCTGCAGCGCTTGCCGGGTCCACTGTTTCGATTGCTGATGGCGATATTTCTCAATTTTTTGAGAATCCAGCTACGATAGATTCTGTTGCCTCAAGAGATATTTTTCTGAATATCAATCCATATTTCACTGATGCGATCGTCTTCAGTGGAGCATATGCTATCGAGATGAAAGGATTTGGAAATGTTGTGGTTGGCCTTCATTACCTGGATTATGGATCTTTTGAAAGAACTGATCCTACCGGAAGTTTGCTTGGTGAGTTTAATGCACAAGATTATGCCATTACGGTTGGAAAGGCGCACAAATTAGGGCCAGTGACGATCGGGGGTACTATAAAGGTTCTGCATACTTCTATCGATTCTTATGGATCAACAGCATTGGTGGGAGATGTTGGTGGGATTTTTAGGGCCAATGACAACTGGACGATTGGCATGACTTTCTCAAATATTGGAGGTAGAATTTCAAATTTCAATGAGCTAACCACAACCACAATTCCTTTTGACGTAAAAATCGGAACCACGTTCAAGCCAGAACATATGCCGCTTAGATTCACGCTTACAAGCAATAATCTGGTTGATAGCAATGTTGTGGAAGAAACCTCAGGAGAAGGCCGGTCCAATGAGCAAGTCGAAAAAATGCTTCGGCGTGTGAATATTGGAGCCGAGTTGGTATTGAGCGACAACTTTCAACTGTTAGTCGGCTATAGTCACAAGAGAAAACAAGAGTTAAAACTTGATGAAGTAAGCGGAGGTGCCGGATTTTCATATGGAATCATGCTACATATCAAACGGATCCAAATGAGATATTCAAGGAGCACCTTTCATGCAGCTGGAGGTTCAAGTTTTATCAGCTTTCAAACGAACCTTAACAACTTTGGGAGTATATTATAGATTGGTACTTAGTTGCTACAGGGCTCCAGAACGTAAATAATACAGAATATAGAAAACCACGACCGTAGATAAAGAGAGAATGGAAAAGATGAATGATAATTTGACACCGAAGGAAATTGTAGCCGAGCTTGACAAGTATATTATTGGGCAAAATGATGCCAAGCGGAATGTTGCTATCGCCTTGCGAAATCGATGGAGACGAATGAACGTAAAGGAGGAGATTCAGGGCGAGATTGTACCCAACAACATCCTGTTGATTGGGGCGACTGGCGTAGGGAAAACAGAGATAGCCAGACGACTTGCTAAAACTGCTGATGCTCCATTTACGAAAGTTGAGGCGTCAAAATTTACAGAGGTTGGTTATGTTGGTAGAGATGTAGAAAGTATGGTGAGAGACCTTGTTGAGCAAGCGGTGAGCATGGTCAAGGTAGCGAAGAAAGAAGCTGTAAAAGAGAAAGCGGCGGAAGCAGTTGAAAATATTATTTTGGATGCATTGATACCACCTTTAAAAGGAAGCCCGCATCCGTACGCAGTAAAACTGGGCAGCGACGAACCAGAGGATGAAGTGGAGTTAAACGAGCAAACGAGAGCTAGATTCAGAGAGAAAATCCAAAACGGTGAAATGGATGATCGAAAAGTGGAGATCGATGTTTCACAAAATGCAACTGGAAATCTGGGAATGATTGGAGGAGCGGGTATGGATGAGGCCTCCATGATCAATTTGCAGGAAATGATTGGCAACATGATGCCAAAGAAAAAAAAGAAGAGAAAAGTCACTATTGCTGAGGCCAGAAAAATCCTTCTTGAAGAAGAAGCCTCAAAGATGATTGATATGGATGAGGTGAAAGAAGAGGCCATCAGCAAAGCGGAAAACACCGGCATCATCTTCATAGATGAGATTGACAAGATCGCGAGTGGAGGTTCAGGTTCAGGTAAGGGTCCCGATGTCAGTCGAGAGGGTGTCCAGCGAGATCTCTTGCCGATTGTGGAAGGCAGTGCTGTTAATACCAAGTATGGGGTGATCAACACAGACCATATTCTGTTCATTTCCGCAGGAGCATTCCACTATAGCAAACCTTCTGATTTGATCCCAGAACTTCAGGGTCGATTCCCAATTAGAGTTGAGCTTGATAATCTGACGAAAGAGGACTTTCTAAAAATTCTCACTGAGCCAAAAAATGCACTGACTAAGCAGTACGAGGCACTCGTAGCATCGGAAGATGTTGATTTAACATTTCAGCAAGATGCCCTAGAGGAGATTGCTGAAATGGCCTTTCAAATTAATGAAGAGGTGGAAAACATTGGTGCAAGGAGACTCCACACAGTTATGAGTCGTTTGCTCAACGAGATCTTATTCGACATTCCGGACACGATAGGGCCCAATGCAAAGATCGTAATTGATAAGAAGCTGGTTCAGGAAAAATTGGACGGACTCGTTCAGGACAAAGATTTAAGTAGATACATTTTGTAGTCAGAATTTCGTACCTTTTAGACCATTGGAATTTCCGATCGGAGGTTTTGAAAAACTCGGAATAATTGTATGGTCTATTTCATGTCGATTAGCAGTGCATTGGCAATACTGAATAGCGTTTTCTTCAGTGCTTACCTGCTGCAGCCACGTAAGCGATCGCTGGCTAATTTGTTACTAGCCTTTTTGCTTTTGGCGCTTGCTCTTCGAATTTTCAAGTCGCTGACTTCAGTTGTTTTTGTTGACACATCTTCATTTCTTCTGGCTCTCGGCCTAGGTAGCATGGGGACAATTGGACCCATGCTGTACTTCTATGTACTAAGCTTCTTACAAATCAATCGGTTCAAGGTAAGCTTTATTCATTTTGTACTTCCAGTGGGCATGACGTTGGTTGCTTTTTCACGAAATCAATTGGTCATTTACCTTTTCTATGTAGCAATTATCTTTCAGATTTTGATCTACATTGTGATGGCAATCCATATTTTCAAACAACGTAGACATTCGTACAATCGAGATAGAGCTTCTTGGGTAAGAGTGGTGATTGGAGCAGTCTTGGCAATATGGGTTACCATGTTAATGCAATTGATCTTTGACAATTCTGAAACCTACATGGCCACTTCCATCGTAGCAGCATCTCTTATCTACGTACTTGGGTTTGTTGGATTTAACAATGCTAAATTATTCAGTGCTAATGGAGGAATAGTTGATTACCATGTTTACCGAGAGATCTCAGATAAGTTTCATGAATTGTTGGGGACAGAAAGAATTCATAGGACTCAAAGGATTACCATTTCTGAGGTTGCCAAACAAATGGAAATACCAGCTTACATGATCTCTAAATCTATAAACGCAATCGACGGCAAGACTTTTCCGGAAATCATCAAGGAATATAGGATGAAGGATATCAAGCAAAATCTGAGAGATCCAGCTAATCGTTTTGTGTCGATCGATGCATTAGCATTTGAAACCGGTTTTACATCTATTTCTAAGTTTTATAAGCTATTTAGAAAAGAGACCGGACTAACTCCGGACCAATTTCGAAGGCTAAATCCCTAATAGTTTATTGTCCATTTGCAAATGGACATAAACTGGATTTTCAAAAGAAGGGATTTTAGATGAAATTTCGAAGTATGAGACGTTTAACCGCTACATTACTTATAACCTTCGTCTTTTTAGATTGTTTTGGACAATTGACAGATGCTAGTATTCAGGTTATCAAGGAAAACCCTTCAAAATGGAACCTCTTTGTTAGGGAGAAAAATGTTGATGACTACTGGAAAAGAGTCTCGTCAGAGCTAAAGCCTACAAACACATTATTTCGCAACGTACATGTTGTGGACACAAGATCGGAGAGAATTTTGCGAGATATGGACGTTCTCGTCTCAGACGGCATCATTATCAAAGTTGGTAAAAATGTCACCATCCTGCCAGGGATGAAGGACCTTGAGTTTGTAGATAGCAATGGAAAGTACCTGTTGCCAGGGTTAGTAGATGCACACGTCCACATGGGGAGTAGCAATGTGGATAAACTTTTGAATTTAGCTACCGGAGTCACAACGGTAAGAGAAATGGCGGCCTCCCCCTGGATGGTATCGTACCGAGAAGAAGTTCGGCAAAACCGCATATTGGCTCCAAATATCTATTTAGCTGGGAAAATGTTGAATCAAGGCGATCTTTGGTTTTTTTCGGAGATTGTCAAGGGTCAGGAGGAAGCCAGAGAAAAGGTAAGGGAGCATAAAGAGCTGGGATACGATTTCATCAAGGTTTGGAATGTGATGAACGAAAACATCCTTAATGCAATAGCAAAGGAGTGCAAGGAGCAACAAATGGATTTGGTTGGTCATGTTCCTCATGATGTTTCTTTTCGGGTAGCTCTAGAGTCCGGATTTAGGACATTGGAACATTACAAGGGAATTATTATTGACAAAACTCTTCAACTGACAGATGAAGATTATGTGGAAGTGTTGGATGAATACCAGGATCAGGACTTTTGGTTTTGTCCAACTTTATCCTTGGTAAATGACGGTCTTAGAGGAAAACCGGCGCATGATTTCTTGAACAATTCTGAAGCGGCAAAGTATGTTCCACGAGAGACGATTGAAAAATGGAAAAAAACGGCGGAAAGCAGGACTTTTCAATCCGTCTTTGGTAATGTGAGCGATTCGGTCTTCCGCCTGTCAAAATCCATATTCAAGCAACTTCATACCAAGGGAATAAAATACATTGCCGGGACTGATAACAATGGATCCAATTTATTCATGGTACCAGGTTTTATTCTGCATAGAGAGTTAGAGTTGATGAACCGACTGGGAATGAGTTCCTACGAAGCGTTGCAAACAGCAACCTTCAATCCCGCTGAGGCAATGCGAAAGCAGCACGAGTTTGGAACAATTGAGGTTGGAAAAAGGGCAGACCTACTCCTTGTGGATTCAAACCCTCTGGAAGGCCTAGATCACCTAAAGGAAGATATGGAGGTAATGGTGCGGGGCATTTGGATCGATAAAGATCGGATCAACGAAATCCGAAATACCGTTAAGAAAATATACTCCGAGGACCAGGAGTTTCTTGAAGATCCTCCTAAGCAACTTACGTCGTTGCTGAAGCACTTCTTGAACAAAGAGAACAAGTATATAATCAAGCCGATAACATACTACTTGTTTTCTGAAGCTCTGATGGAAGCCAAACTAAGTAATGAGGCAAATAAGGTGATGAAGACTGCGGTAAGTTTTTACCCGGAATACTGGATGTATGATCAATTAGGTAAAACGCACGATGCAATAGGAGAGAAGACCATGGCCAGATCAAACTATGAACAGTCTCAAAGACTATATCCGCACGGGAATGCTGCCAAACGGTGGCTGGAGAAGAATTAAGATGCTTCCGAAATTGTTTCAAATTCCCTTTGGGATGTGGAAGGACCGATGCTTTCCTTTTCCAAATTCTACCTCTTCCCATCCTTTAATGTCAAAAGTAATTACTACTACTCCACAGGTGGGAACATTGTCGATCGAAGTGTTCGCCAGTAAATTGGCACAATCAGTAAAGCCTGGGTTATGACCAAAAATGGCAAGTCGTTCGCAACTTGGTGCAGATTTCACGACCTCTAAGATCTCGTGAGATCCCGCATGGAACAGTCTTTTGTCTAGTTGAATGTTTCCCTCGTCTATCCTGAACTGATCGCAAATATGAAGTGCGGTGTAAAATGCTCGACTAGCTGTACTTGAGATCAAAACTTCGGGGGTCTGATGGTGCTCTGCCAGGTACTTCCCCATTTTTAGCACGTCCCTTCTGCCTCTCTTTCCGAGAGGGCGATCGTGATCTGGTAGGTTAAAAGACCACGAAGATTTTGCGTGTCGTACGAGAAAAAGTGTTTTCACAATATGGTCAATCTTGGAACCTCAATCTAATTAATAGATTCAATCACACGGTCATATAGAAACTGAACTCTCCGGGCATTATTTCCTTCAATGGACTTCATTACTTCAATTTGTTTTGAAGAAGCGGTTTTTGGCTCCTTTAAAACAATCCAGTTGACCGTTTCCGTGAATGGAGGCGTGGTTAGTGAGCCACGATAGTTGAAGAAATCTTCCAATTTTTCGGGAATCATTTCAGCAGCATTAACCGTTTTTTTGTCGGACTCAAAAACCTCTCCCTCTTTCTCGGGAATTGCATCTAAAAACGTATTGAGGAAGTCACTTTCGGATCCTTCCATGAAAAGAACTCCTATCACTAGGTAGTCGGGATCTTCAGCTCCCTCTCTTTGATTGGTGTGCACGATATGCATCTCCATGTCATAAGAGCTCCCAGCAACCATATGCTCAGATGGTGTGTGGAAATGAAATTGTTTGAACTGGTAGTTCATTCCATCGTAGCTCACGTAACTACCGGAATCATACTCAACCTCGACGGTATGACCTAGGTTGGCTACTCTTTCTTTGGAGGTTTCATAGTGTACCAAGACTTGATGCGATGACCCAATTCCTTCACCAGGTACAATATTCACCGGAGATTGCATGTGACAATTGACAGTTGCCAGTTCTTGCACTTGACCACATGAAACTAAAAGGATTAGCAAGGTGAGGGTTAGGAAGCTTTTCATTGATCTAAAGTTTAATGAAAGTTATAGCTATCATCTTAAATCTCAACCATTGATTTTCAGAATCGTCGCTTTCCTAACATTAGCTAAAGCGGCCTCGCAAAGGCTAGTCCGGCAGGTAAAAATCAAACGTTAAGTCATTCATACATTTGAAGTGGCCTTTGGGGCATTTTGCATACCCTGTCTCAGAGCATGGTCGGCATTCAAGACTTTTGTTTTCGAAAATTGTGAACTGCGTACGATAAGGGTACTTACCAAAAGACGGTATTGTGTTCCCCCAAATGGAAAAAATTGGCTTCTTAAATGCTGCGGCAATGTGCATCATTACCGAGTCATGAGTAAATACCCAGGTGGCTTCTGAAATGATCGACGCAGCTTGGTTCGTGGAGAATTTTCCGCATGCATTAAAGAGAATACTCTTTTTGTTTAGTTCTTCGATTTCTTTTTCTTCTTCATCGGATCCTCGTTGAAAAAACTGCTCAACCTGGTTTGCAATTTGCATATCCTGTTCACGACCCAGAAGAATAATTGGTTTGTTTATGCGATCGCATAGCTCGATCATCCTATTTATCGGTAACCCATTGGTGCTGTGCGCTCCTTCGATGGCGAAAACGGCATACCCATTTTTATGAGTCTCAGGTAGCCAATTGTGCTCCACTTCGTCCTTCTCCGGGATAAAATAATCGAGCCCTAGGTTATCCATTTTGGCACCAAGTGGTTCGATCAGTTCAAGGTACCTTTCAACTAAATGTAAATTCGGTAAGAGATCTATTTTAAAATTGACCAGCAACCATTTTTTAAAAGATAGGGGATTGAGCGAATAACTCTTTCCACCAACCCTAAACCTTAAGTATTTGGTCCTAGTACTGTTTTGCAGATCAATGACCAGATCAAATTTCTCCTGCCGAAGTTCTCTGATCAGTTGATTGAAGGAACGCTCCAGCGAGTGAATTTTATCGAGGTAAGGATTTGCCACAAGACTGCTTGTGAATTCCTGTCTGGTCGTAAAATGTACGTCGTGCTGGAGATCGCTCTTAAGAATCCGAACAACAGGACTGGCTAGAACAACATCAGTTAAAGAAGAAAATTGAACTACCAGAATCTTCATGCGTTGATAAAGTTGTTTAGGCTCTTTTTTGGTGCCGGGTAAAAATAGAAACAACTGGCTTTTTGGTTAGTTTTAAATATTCGTTGAACTATATGAACTACTGGCTGATAAAAAGTGAACCAGGAACTTATTCCTGGGACGATTTTGTGAAATTGGGGCGCGACCACTGGGATGGAGTACGCAACTTCAAGGCTAGAAACAATATAAAGCAGATGAAGGTTGGTGATGTATGTTTCTTTTATCATTCCGTGACCGAGAAAGCGATTGTGGGGCTAGCAGAGGTTGTCAAGGAATATTATCCTGACCCAACCACGGACGACCATCGATGGTATGTAATGGATGTCGTGCCCTTGAGAAAATTGAAGCGTCCCATTACGCTTGCTGAAGTAAAGGCGGATGGGCGCTTAGATCAAATGAAACTTGTCACACATTCAAGGTTGTCTGTGCAGCCTGTGACAGAAGAGGAGTATGGAATTATCCTTGAACTTAGCGAGCAGTAGGGTGATCAAATTTATCGTTGTTTATCATATACTATGAGAGTATTCGTAATCTTAATCTTGTCATTTCCGATCCTTCTTTTTGCTCAAAAAAGAAAGAACCAAAAGGACACAAGCGCCATTCTTAGCCAGTCTCACAGAATTGAATTTGAAGTTGAGAGGGATCGTTCCGATTTCTATGTGGTTCCGGGCGATTATCATGGCATCCTGGTTGTAGAAGAACTTGCCGGAGCTTCCTTAGATGGGTCAGGGAGTTGGAAACTACACATGGTTGATACTGCATTCAATCTGATTTGGTCCCGAGAAGAAGTGGTTCCGTCAGACGGCAACCTTTTAGGTTACGACTATTCTGACGGAAAATTCTACTTGCTATACAGCAAGAGTAGATTCCGCAGTGAAGAGTTGGTGGTGTTGCAATTGGATGCCAGGACAGAAGAGAACTCTGTTTACGAAATAACAACCGTCTTTCCGGTTAGTATCTCGCATTTTGAGGCAGTTGGTGAAACTTTGCTCATAGGAGGATACGCTAACTTTAGACCCGTCGTGATTACGTACAATATCAATATCAAGAAGCCGAAGGTAGTGCCGGGCTTTTATGACAATAAAAATGACATGCTGGATATTGTGGTGGATGAAGAATCCAAGTTCTTCACTGTGATTCTGTCGGAGAGGATGAGAAATAAGAAATTCACAGTGAGAGTCAAGACTTTTACAGAAAGGGGAGACCTGATACAAGACAACTTGTTAAATCCTGGTGAGAAAAAGAGTTTACTGGATGGTGCAAGTACAACATTTGCTAATGGCCTTCAATACTTAGCGGGAACTCACTCCAAGAAGTCAGCGCTCTACAGCCAGGGTTTTTACCTAAGCAAATTCATAAATGGCTCACAGCAGTTCAATAAGTACTATGCCTTTGCCGATTTGAACAATTTCTTTAGTCACTTGAAACCGAAGCGTGAAAGCAGGATCAAGAACCGGATTGAAAAAAAGAGAGAGAAAGGAAAAGTTAAAAAGTTCAACTACCGTTTGCTCGTGCATAAGATCTTGCAAAGAGATGATCATTACGTGATGATTGCCGAAGCATACTATCCTAGATATAGCTACGGAAACACCGGCACATCATTTCTGCCATATCAAACCCGGAGTTTTAGCAACAATAGTTATCGTGGATATCAGCCTTACAATCCTGATTTCTTGGGTTATAAGTACACCCACGCAGTTGTGGTGGGATTCGATTCAAACTGTAATATTATTTGGGATCACACCTTCAAGATTGAGGATACGCAGAGCTATTCGTTAAAGGAAAATGTGATGGTGACCGGAGCTGGGCGCAAGATTATTTTGACGTATCTCGAAGAAAATGAAATACGATCCAAGGTAGTCGATCACAGTGAAATTGTGGAAGGAAGAACCTTCAACCCCGTTAAGCTATCTTTTGAAGCAGATGAAGTCAAGAGTAAGGATCCAAGAATCGAGGGTGTTGAAAGATGGTATGGCAATACTTTGTTTGCCTACGGCGTCCAAAGCATTAAAAATGAAAACGGAGTGGCCGGAAAAGTCAATAGGAAAGTCTTCTATTTGAACAAGATCCGATTTAATCTTGACAGGGAAGTCAATTAGATCATAACCTTTATTTTTGCATGAAGTTTCATCATGCAAAAGCGCCTGCTTTTCGATAGTCAACTACTCAAAGTCACTATCAGCCGATTGTGTCAACAGCTCATTGAAGTTCACGAAGATTTCTCCCAATCTGTGATCGTAGGCATGCAACCTCGTGGTATATTTTTAGCTGAAAGAATTAAGAAAGAATTGGAAAATCTATCTATCCAAGAGGTTAAACTTGGGTTACTAGATACCACATTTCATAGAGATGATTTTAGAAGACGGGACGAATTGATCGAGGCGAACCAAACAAAGATTTCTTTTCCGATTGAGGATCAAAACGTGATTTTGGTTGATGATGTACTTTTTACCGGACGCACTGTCAGAGCGGCACTTGATGCCATCAACGCCTTCGGTAGACCTTCAAAAGTGGAGCTTCTAGTATTGATAGATCGACTATATAGCAGGCACATCCCCATTCAAGCAAATTATGTAGGCCGGAAGGTCAATACGATACAATCTCAAAAAGTATTGGTTGAATTGAAAGAGCAAGGAAAGAAAGACAATATCTGGTTAATCAATAAGGAAGAATGAGCCAATTAAAAACCAAACATCTCCTTGGAATAAAAAATCTCGATCGAGAAGACATAGAACTCATTTTTCAAACAGCATCAAATTTCAAAGAAGTCATTAATCGTCCTATAAAGAAGGTGCCTTCGCTAAGAGATGTAACCATTGCAAATATCTTTTTCGAGAATTCAACCCGAACCAAGCTTTCCTTTGAAATAGCAGAAAAACGCCTTTCCGCAGATGTCTTGAATTTTTCCGCTTCCGGTAGTTCAGTAAAAAAGGGGGAAACTTTACTGGATACTGTGAACAATATCTTGGCAATGAAGGTCGATATGGTTGTGATGCGACATTCTAGCCCGGGAGCGCCTCATTTTCTTTCGAATCACATTGATGCAAACATTATCAACGCTGGGGACGGCACCCATGAGCATCCAACCCAGGCCTTGCTCGATGCTTTTTCAATTATGGAACGGGTTGGGAAGGTCAAGGGTAAAAAGGTTGTTATAGTGGGTGATATTCTCCATTCACGTGTTGCTCTCTCAAATATTTATGCACTTCAAATACTGGGAGCCAAAGTTATGGTTTGCGGCCCAGCCACATTACTTCCTAAACACATCAAAGAGTTGGGAGTAGAAGTTCAGACCGACATAAGACAAGCGTTAGAATGGTGTGATGTGGCTAATATTCTCAGGATACAATTGGAACGTCAACAAATGAGTTATTTCCCTTCACTCAGAGAGTATTCCCAGTACTTCGGAGTGAACAAGAAATTACTTGATTCTCTAAATAAGGAAATCACCATCATGCATCCCGGTCCTATAAATCGGGGGATTGAAATTACCAGTGATGTGGCAGATTCTGAACACTCAATCATCCTGGATCAGGTGGAAAATGGTGTGGCTATCCGTATGGCGGTTCTCTACCTATTAGCGGGAGTGAGTTCAAACTAGCTACCTACATAGTTGAATGGTGTAATCTGATTCAGCTCTTCTTTGACCTGATCTGATACATCAAGACCACCAATAAATCCTTTGATCGCCTCCTCATTTATTTCTTCGTTCGTTCGAGTTAGCGATTTGAGTGCCTCAAAGGGTTTTGGATATCCTTCACGTCTTAAAATTGTTTGAATAGCTTCGGCTACTACAGCCCAGTTATCATTAAGATCTGCGCTGGTGGCCGCCTCGTTAACGTTTATCTTCGCAAGGCCTTTCTCTAATGATTGCACAGCCAGGAAAGAGTGAGCAATAGGAACACCTATGTTTCTTAACACCGTTGAATCTGTCAAATCTCGTTGCAATCTTGAGATAGGTAGTTTGGTACTTAAATGTTCAAGCAAGGCATTGGCAATTCCAAAGTTACCTTCCGCATTCTCAAAGTCGATGGGGTTCACTTTATGTGGCATTGCTGAGGAACCTACCTCGTCCTTCGCAATGGTCTGTGTAAAGTAATTCATGGAAATGTACTGCCAGATGTCTCGGCTCAGGTCAATGAGAATGGTGTTGACCCGTTTTATACTGTCAAAAAGAGCAGCCAAATGATCATAGTGCTCTATTTGAGTCGTTGGATAACTTCTTTTGAGACCCAAGAACTTATGGACAAAGTCGTTGCCAAATGTATGCCAGTCGTGGTCTGGATACGCAACCGTGTGTGCATTGAAATTCCCAGTAGCCCCACCAAATTTAGCAGCAAATGGAACTTGTGTCAGTGTATGTAACTGCTCCTTTAATCTGCTAACAAAAACGCCAAACTCTTTTCCCAATCGAGTAGGGGAGGCAGGCTGTCCATGTGTTTTCGCGAGCATTGGAATATCCTTCCATTTTTTAGAGAGTTCCCCTAACTTGGAAATGAACTCTTCTAATTTTGGAGTGAACACCTCCGTCATTGCATCTTTTAGCGAAAGAGGAATTGCTGTGTTATTTATGTCCTGGGAGGTCAGACCAAAATGAATGAATTCCTTGAATTCTGATAAGCCCAGCGAATCAAATTTTTCTTTTATAAAGTATTCCACGGCCTTCACATCATGGTTTGTGGTTTTTTCGACCTCCTTGATTGCCTCAGCATCTTCCAGTGAAAATTCTTCGTAGATTTTTTTTAAGGTTGAATTTTGTCCCGGGTTATAGCCAGATAACTGAGGAATACCAGACTCTGATAAGGCGATGAAATACAAAATCTCAACCTTTACACGATATTGGATCAAGGCTTTTTCTGCAAAGTAGTTCGAGAGAATAGAAACTTTGTCTCTATATCTTCCATCAATAGGAGAAATACCTTCCAGAGGGTTGAAATCCATATTTTTATTGAAAAATGAGAACGCAAAAGTACGTTATCCTGTTTACTTGAAGAAAGTCTTTCAAACATTGACAATTATTGACAGGTGCATATTGACTGTAGTCCACTTGACTTGTCTGGTGCTAAGGTGAGAATTACCTTTGCGCCGCAAAAAACCAAAAAATGGCGTTCGGATTATTCAAAAAGAAAAAGGGAAAAGTAGACGAAAGATACTTGAAACTCACAGTTAAAGAAGTGGTTCATATAGCTAAGGACGCAGTGAACTTGGTATTTGAGAAACCTGATCGGTTTGAGTACGAACCTGGACAGTTTATCACAATTATCTCTCAGGTTAATGGAAGCAAGGTCCGTCGTGCCTATTCACTTTGTACCACTCCATTTGAAGACGAGTATCCAGCGGTGACAGTTAAGCGTGTTGAGGGTGGAGCCATGTCTAACCACCTTAATGACAGCACAAGAGCAGGTGATGAACTAGAGATCATGGAGCCTATGGGGATGTTCACCACCGGGTATGATGAAACAAAAGAGCGAAACGCAGTTTTCTTTGGAGGAGGCAGTGGTATAACCCCACTAATTTCTATCATTCGCTCCGTACTCTTAAAGGAACCGTCTAGCAACGTAACATTGGCGTATGCGAATCGAAGTGAGGAGTATATAATTTTCAAGGAGTTGATCAGGACACTCGAGGAAGATCATCCCGAACGATTTAGGGCTGTTCACATCTTGGAAAATGGTGATGCTGACTATAGCGGAAGACCTACGGCAGACATGATCACGGCGATTTGTAAGGAGGCAAATTGCGACGATCGAACAGAATTCTATATCTGTGGCCCACAGCCTATGATGGATATTACACTTTCTAGCCTTGAGAGTTCGGGCTTCTCTAAGGATCAGATTCGAATGGAGAGTTTTGAAGCCGGAAAGACTTCCCCCAAGGAAATAATTGGTAAAGAGGAGGGTGGAAGCAGTGAAGTAACGATCTTACTGGATGGAGAAGAGCATTTAGTTAATGTCAAAAAGGGAGCTTCGGTTTTAGATACAGCTCTGGAAGCAGGCCTTGACATGCCATATTCCTGCCAGAGTGGGCTCTGCACAGCGTGTCGTGGAAAATGTTTAGAAGGCGAAATCAGTACCGATGAAGCGGAGGGGCTTTCTCAGGAGGAGCTGGATGAAGGTTATGTCCTTACCTGCGTAGGTAAGCCGGTGACGGATCAAATCAAGGTGGAGATCGGATAACTACGCTTCTTTGAACTTCAGGAAGAAGGTGGTGCCCTTTCCCAGCTCACTCTCACAAAAGATTTCTCCTTCCATAGCTGTGACAAATTTCTTAACGATCGAGAGGCCAAGACCAGTAGATTTCTCGTTACTGGTCGGTTTTGCAGTCAAAGTCTTGAACCTGTTAAATAGGTTTTTCTGCTCTTCCTCACTTATACCGGGACCTTCGTCTTGAACTGAGACTACCTGGTAGCCCTCTTCATTCTTTAGGTCTATTAGAAGCTTTTTACCAGGATCTGAAAACTTAATGCCATTAGATATTAAGTTGTCCATTATTTGCTCAAAGTAGTTGGAATCTACCTCCGAGAAGTGGGTCTCCTTTGCATTATAAGCTTTTTCAATGGTAATATTTTTCTTAGATGCCAAATGCTCAAAGTTTTCAGATGAACGACTCAGTAGTTTGGTCAGGTCTTCCCGTGACATGCTCAAATTGACCTTCATGTCTTCAATGGCACTGATGTCAAGCACCTTGTCAATGATGTCGGTCATCTTTTGTGTCGACATTTTTATTAAATGGAGGTACTTTTCGGAGTCCTCTCCCTCGGTCACGGTCTTCACGCCGACTACTAACTGCATGAGACCCTTTATCATATTCAGCGGATTTCGGAGGTCATGGGCCACTACACCCATCAATGTGTTTTTCTCCTCATTTAGCCACTTCAGTTTCTTATTTTGTCTTTGGATCAAGAAATAAGATCGACCCAAGGTGAGGAGTAGAAGAAAGACGAGAATCAGAGCGAGGAGAACGTACATTCGTTCGCGTTTTTCGGCCGCCAGTTTTTCCTCGAAGGCCATCTCGGTCGCCAGTTGCTCTGCCCTCATTGCCTCAACCTGCTTTCGAAATTCATATTCCGCGGCAAGCTGATTCGCTTTTTCGATATTTTTGGTTTCCTGGAGCGAATCTGACAAAACTCTGTAAGATTCAAGATGAGCTAGAGCTGCTGAAGTATTGCCTTGATTTTTTTGAAATCTGTACAGAGAAAGAAGCGTTTCTTTTACATCATTGTTGAGATTAGCTTCGAGTGCAAGTTCCAGTGATTTGTTTAGCGATCGAAGTGCGCTATTCAGTTCACCTCTTTTTTCAAACAATTCTCCCAGACCTTTGTAAACACTGGTGAGTATCCCAACATCTTCACATTGCAGTCCGTTGATAAGTGCTTTATCCAGGTAGTAGCTAGCTGAGTCGAGTTGATTTTGAGAAACGTACAAGTCTCCGAGCCCTTCCTGGGGGTAGTAGTCGAAACATGGAACATTCGTCTCAGAGCTAATTTTCAAGGCCTTCCAAAGTGCGTTTTTGGCATTTATCGTGTCCCCTCTTTTGAGATAGATGTACGAAATGTTGTTTAGCAGTGTAGCCTCATCTTCTCTATCTCCCAAAATGCCGGATTTTTCCAGTGCCTCTTCATAGTAGCTAAGGGCCGTCTCCTGGTTATTCATATTGTCGTAGACGACACCTAAGTTGTTAAGAATCAGAATTTCCCCCTGCGCATCTTGCGTTTCAACAGCGATCTCCCGTGCTTGAAGATAATGATCCACAGCATCAGCGTACAACCCCATGAAGTCATAAACTATTCCAATTTGGTTAAGAGCTTGGGCGAGCTCCTCAAGTTCCCCGCCCTTTTCATAGTATTCCTTGGCTTGAATACCATATCTCAAAGCCTCTGAGTTTTTCCCACGAACGTTGTGAATGATTCCAAGAGAGTAGTTGGCTTCAGCTATTCCGAAAGTGTAGTCAAACTCAATTGCAGCGTCCAAAGATTTTTGAAGAAAGTAAATGGCTGAATCATTCTCGTTCTTGTTTTGGTGGACCAAGGACATATTCCAATAAGTATCGGAGATTTTATCTCCCAATGCTAATTTTTCAAACCTTCCAATGGCTCGATTTAGTAAAAGATGTCCAGAGTCGAACTCTAATTCATAGAAGAACAATCCAAGCTTAGCTTCACTTTGAGCTATGAGCTTTTCTGATTCTATGTTTTGTGATAGTAGATAAGCCCTTTTTGCAGCGTCAAATCCGCTTGAGTCGGACAGGCCATGCTCACGGGCCATCTCAAGTAGCAATTTTATTTTCGTGGTGTCCTCTTTAGCAGAAGTGTAAGACCGATTCAAGCTGTCAATGACAGTAGTTTGTGAATAAGCTGTGAGACTTACTGCGAACAGACTGGTAAAGAGGATACTTGACCTCATATTAATGTGGAGCTGGTCTTCAAATATATATCAATTCGACCCTTTACAGAGACGGTAACGAGATTTCTAATCACATTCTGTATTTTGGCGCCTCAATTAATTTTAACGATATGAAAGCCAGATTTCTAGCCCTCTTACTGTTCCCCGCAATGTTGCAAGCTCAGGTCAGAACCCCACTAGATTTTTTGGGGTATGAGTTGGGTGACAAATTCACAAGACATCACTTAGTTGTTGACTATTTTAATCATGTGGCAGAGAATTCCAAAAAAGTGGATCTTATCCAGTACGGAAAAACCTACGAAGATCGGCCTTTGCTTCTGGCGTTCGTTTCTTCCACAGAAAACCTTTCCAATCTAGATCAAATCCGCCAGGATAACCTGAGGCGAGCAGGTGTTTTGGAAGGAACTCCGAATAGCAATGTTGCGATTGTTTGGCTAAGCTATAATGTGCACGGAAACGAGTCATCCTCTACGGAAGCTTCAATGGCGACTATCTATGAGCTTATTCAGGATAATCGAAGTGATTGGTTGGAAAATACCGTAGTAATAATTGATCCTTGCATTAATCCGGATGGCAGGGATAGATACGCAAATTTTTTCTGGCAGTATGGAAATCAGCCATATAATCCCGATCCAAATTCACGCGAGCACGACGAATTTTGGCCTGGTGGTAGAGCCAATCATTACCTCTTTGATTTGAATCGAGATTGGGCGTGGCAAACACAAACTGAAAGTAAAAGCAGATTGAAGGTCTACAATTCCTGGCTCCCACAAGTCCATGTTGATTTTCATGAGCAAGGAGTGAACTCACCGTACTACTTTGCACCTGCGGCTCAGCCATATCACGAACTGATCACTCAATTTCAGCGAGATTTTCAGACAGAGATCGGAAAAAATCATGCTAGGTACTTTGATGAGAACAATTGGTTTTATTTCACCAAGCAGGTATTTGATCTGTTGTATCCAAGCTATGGTGACTCCTATCCTATATATAATGGATCTATCGGAATGACTTACGAACAGGCGGGCGGAGGCAGAGCTGGACTAGGGATCATTAAACAGGAAGATGATTCCCTTACACTAAAGGATAGAATTGCGCACCATTACACCACCGGAATGTCTACAGTGGAAATTTCATCAAACAACTCAGACAGGCTACTTAGTGAGTTTGGTAAGTTCTTTGGCGACAACTCCACATTGAAGTACAAGACGTTTGTCTTAAAGCATGACGGCAATGATGACAAATTTAATGCATTGAAATCTTGGCTGGAGTCGGTAGGAATAGAGTATGGAACAGCATCTAATGTTCGGGGCTTGCGAGGCTACAATTACAGAACAGGCGGATCAAGCGGTTTTACCATCAGCCCAAATGACCTTGTGGTGAGCACAAATCAACCTAAAGCAACCCTTGCTCATATTCTGTTTGAACCAAAAACCAAAGTGGTAGATTCAGTAACCTACGATATCACAGCTTGGGGCGTGCCGTATGCTTACGGTGTCCAGGCATTCGCAACATCACAGGTTGTACCTGTACGGGATTCACAAAAAAATTCCTTTGTGGCTCAAGAAGCTCCCGAAAAGACCTATGCTTTTTATGCCAAATGGAATTCACTTGACGATGCACGGTTCCTCGCAGAGCTGCTAAAAAGGGACATAAAGGTTCGATTCACTGAAAGAGTGATCACTTACAAAGACCAGTCATTTGATAGGGGTACGCTGATCATTTCCAAAAGGGATAACAAAAAGTTGGGAGGTGACTTTGAAAAAATTGTTACAGATCTTGCAAACAGCAGTAATCGAACTATTTCGGCGATAGGAACTGGCTTTATGGATTCCGGACCCGACACAGGGAGCGGTGATGTCAGGTATCTTAAAAAACCTAAGATTGCCTTACTATCGGGTGATGGTGTATCCTCTTTGGCATTCGGCGCTACCTGGCATTTTATGGAACAAGACCTTGGCTATCCGGTTACTGTGATCGGAACAGACTACTTTGGTCGCGTTAATCTTTCCACATATGACGTGATTATCATGCAGGATGGATGGTACAATACGTTTAGGGAATCTCAAATGAAAAAATTGATGGAATGGGTTTCTGCGGGCGGTAAATTGGTGGCGGTGCAAGGGGCTCTTAACAAGTTAAAGGATAGTGATTATTCTGATTTAAGTGAATACAACTCAGAAGATGAAAAGAAAGCTGCGGAAAAGAAAGAAGAGGAACGAGATGAAAGTGCCAAGCTAACACGGTATGAGGATCAACAGCGAGAAAGTATAAAGAGCAATGCACCAGGAGCGATCTACAGGGTCAAAGTGGACAACAGTGACCCCTTGGCTTTTGGCTATTCCGACACCTACTATACTTTAAAGATCAGGTCCAATAGAGTTGCATATTTGGAGGGAAGTAATGTCGGGATCATTGAGAAGAAAGATGACCTCTTAAGCGGTTTTGCAGGGGCATATGTTCGTGAGGACATGGCTAAATCGCTGGTTTTTGGTGTGGAATATAAAGGAAGAGGACAAATTGTTCACATAGTCGATGATCCCCTTTTCCGATCGTTTTGGCAGAATGGAAAACTTCTCTTTGTTAACGCTCTATTCATGGTGGGACAGTAAATTAAAAGTCGTATGAAGACCTTTCCAGTTCTAGCTCTACTACTCTGGTTGTGCTCATGTTCTCCAAGACAGGAGATGTACGATGATGCTTACTGCATTGCGAATATTACAACGGTAGATGTTGAGCAAGGCCTTCGTGAATCCATGACTGTGATTGTGAAGGGTGATCGCATCTTAAAAATTGATAAATCAGTCAATTTTAACCTCTCCCCCTCTAATCAAATTGTGGATGGAACTGGCAAATTCCTGATTCCTGGTCTCTGGGATGCACATGTGCATTTTGCTTACCTCGAGGAGTTGGCGCCAGCGATGTTTGATCTTTTTCTAGCTCACGGAATAACCAGCGTCCGCGATACTGGTGGGCGGTTGGGCTTTGTGAAAGAATGGAAGGATCGGGCACTTGCTTCACCGCGTGATGCGCCAAGGGTGATGATTGCAGGTCCGTTGTTGGATGGTATGCCTAATGTGTATGACGGCAGTACGGCGACTCGACCACCTTTATCTCTTGGTGCCATGGATGTCGAAGAGGCTGTTGCACTAGTTGATCGATTTGATAGTGTGGGGGTAGACCTTATCAAAGCCTACGAAATGCTCACTCCGGAGCAGTTTGAAGCAATAGCAAAGCGTGCACGCGAGAGGGGGCTTAAGGTCACCGGACATGTTCCGCTTAGCATGGATGTGATTTCTGCATCAAACGCGGGAATGAATAGCATGGAACATCTCCGAAACCTTGAGATGTCCTTTGCCAGTAACTCTGACGAACTCTTGGCAGCTCGAAGGAAAATGCTTAGAGAGGGTTCCTCACTGCCGGGAGGAGATCTCCGAGCAAACCTGCATAGTGCACAAAGATTGGTGGCGATTGAAAACTACGACGAAGATAGAGCAACTGAGGTTTTGACAGTTTTAGCTAAGAACAAAACATGGCAAGTTCCAACGCTCTCCATTATGACGAACTCAACAAATCAGCCTTTTACAAGACCCGAGTGGAAGGCCAGTTTTCGATACCTGCCAGAACCAGTGCGGACAAGTTGGATTGAAGGATCGGAGCGAGTCGCAGCCCTCCCAATTACTGAGGACAGGACAACGTATTCGGAGTGGTTGAAGAAAATGACTGGTAAGATCAACGAAGCAGGAATAGGGATTATGGCAGGTACAGACTGTCCAATCTTTTTTCTAACTCCAGGACTCAGCTTGCATGAAGAACTTTCTCTGTTAGTTGAGTCAGGTTTGAGCCCTATGGAGGCGATTGATGCTGCTACATTAGCGCCTGCTAAATATTTCAAACTTGAAAAAGAGCTTGGTCTGATCAAAGAGGGCTATCTAGCAGATATGGTAGTCCTTAATTCAAACCCGCTTAACGATATCAACAACACTAAGGACATAAATGCTGTCATCCGAAATGGAAAGTTACGAACACGATCAGATTTAGATCAAATGTTAGAAGCACTAGCGGCAAAATAGAAGCTTGTTGATTACTCTGCTTCATAAAGAGCAATATCCGGATAGAAAGTAGCCCAGGCAAACCAAAAACCCATGTAGCTATAAGGTACTTCTAGCTCTAGTCCGGCATTGGGGCCCTCAACAGCTTTTCCAAACAGGTCCCATTTATTTCCCAACTGATCCTCTAAAATAATGTTCGAGTCCTCGTTGTCCGTTAGGCTGAACGCCAGTTCATGACTTTCAATTGTTCTGTTGAGAAAGGAAACAATAAAACCTTTTGATTTATCTGCCACTACGATAATCTCTTCGCCATTGAACTGATCTAAAATCAGCTCCCTTCCTCCAGAGCTTGGGAATTGGTACACCTTGGCACTTCCATTTATTTCTACACCCCGGACCCATTCTTTTGGATGCAGCCTGTCATCACTGTTACTTATAGGAAATAGAAAATTGGAGTTTGTTTGATATGAGCCATATGGATAGCTGTTATAATCTCGAATGTGGCCAGTATTGCTGGTGGTAACCATAGCATTTGGAAATAGATTTTTTAAAGCGCCGTAGTTCATTTGTATGAGATTGAAAAACTGTGGTATTTCCTCAAATAGGTAACCATTAACACATTGATTGAACATCTGACTCCAATAGCTATCAGTAAGCCTGTCATAAGGCATTAAGTTGGTCTCGTATAGAAAGCCAGATACACCAAATGTTGTAATTTCTCCGTTGAGTTCTCTGCCCCAACCGATTCCGGTTCCGGTGAGTGGACAGTAGGTAACTGCTACATGGTCGTCTCCAATTTGATCATTAATTATTTCATGCCAATCTAAGACCGGATGGGCATAGGCTCTTACCTCTCCTGAATTGCGATAGACTAGTACTAAATCAGAATCCTTCATAAATTTCAGATTAGCATCCCCGATGACTGCCATTTCCGGGTTTTCCAGTGCAGGAATTCCATCTTTTCCAGGACCACCATCAAAAACTAGGGAAGTTGGAATCAACCACTCACTATAAATGGTGGTAGTTGCTTTTGTTGATGGATCTTCTTCTTTGCCACATCCTACGAATAGTAAGAGGAGTGTGAGTGTAAATGCCTGTTTCATAGTTCAAAATCTTTTTGTTTCAAATTCATTCTAAAAAGAAGCCCGGTATTCACTTGAATTGTTGGAGAAAGTTGTGTTCCATCCACGAATGTGTAGATTGGGATCGAAGTGTTTATTTGCCAAGAAAGTGCTTGGCTAAGAACAGTTGAGACTCCAGGGTTTAGAAAAAGAAATGAGCCTCCTGAATTAGGAAACTCCGCTTCATCGAAGAAATCCTTGCCAGCTTCACGGTATCTCAATTTTAGGGAGGGATCAATTTGAAGTTTGGAGATAATTAGTCGATCTGATACTCCGGCAATTAGCTGCAATTCATTTCCGAACTGGTAGGTGGATGACCCAAAGTACGAGTCATTTTCTCCAGTGGCTCTGAAAATTACGTTTCCAAAGTAGCCGAGGCTAGGCCTGGTGTTCAAATAGTTGGCATAAGCAAAATAAAGGATCCCATCCAGAGCCCCGCTGCCTGGCTGAAGATCTGCAACTAGTGTTATTCCATCATCCGATCTATCTGAATCTCCAGTAGGAATCTTTGCTCCAATACCAAAAGTGATCTTGTCCGTAAATGAAAATT
This sequence comes from Cyclobacteriaceae bacterium, assembly GCA_028285685.1. Classification (GTDB taxonomy): domain Bacteria; phylum Bacteroidota; class Bacteroidia; order Cytophagales; family Cyclobacteriaceae; genus Ekhidna. The sequence goes on from JANQOR010000038.1 coordinate 259,171, forward strand.
TTGGAAGTATGACAATGTCTCCAAGCCCCTGAGTTTTGTCAAAATCAATGCTACCGAACGATGAGGTGATCGTTCTCTCTTGTCTAATAAATGGCACAAAAAGATCTACCGAAAACCTGTCTGTGATTGTATAACCCAATTCAAAAAGTAAAGAGTGCGTCTCTCTTTGGCGCGAGTTGTCATTCAATGAGGAAGATTCTGATTTAAGGTTTTGAAGATTGTTCCAATCGTAGTTGAGGTTCAACTGGAGTACGCCTTTTTCGGCACTTGGGAGGCCAATATTGTTAGACATAGGCACACCACCTGAACAGCACTGTGCAATCAACTTAGTGGGTAAAATGATTAAGGAAAATAGCAGTATCCTCATCATAATAGTTAAGTAACAGTCAGAATGCTAAATCCCATTTACACATGCTTCGACAATTGAAGTAATTGTCGGTACAGATACATAGACGGGTGACCTATAGCATTTTACCACTGAGCAACAAAGCCTGGAAGTATCTTCCGAGTTGCATGTAAAGTGCTGCTAAAAATGAAATCGTAGTTACTCAGGTGTGTCCTTCTTCAATCTGCCACTCTCCTTTAGTGCTTTATGGATAACCCATTCAATTTGTCCGTTGGTGCTGCGAAATTCATCTGCTGCCCATTTTTCAAGAGCCTTCATGGTGTCTTCGTTAAGTCGGAGCGCAAATGGTTTCTTCTTAGCCATTCATTCCCCAATTTTCTTTTAGATGTCTGATAGCCGTTTGCATTGACTCTGGCTTTTGTGTCCCAATTAGGAGCTTCTTCCCGTTTGTTAGTACAAGCTGTAGCCCCATGTTTCCGGAAACATTCATAGCTCTACCAGAACGAAAACGAAATCTATACCCATACCCTCCATACTCTCTTATGGGTCGATACTTTCTTACTTGCATTTCCCTAATATCACCTTGGCCCAGGTGTTTTTCTTTGCTAACAAAAGGAGGGAAGCGGTAGTAGATGTTGTTTTTGTCGATGGTCACATAAAGGCGGGATGTTGCCAGGAGTGCAATGACTCCGCCTAGAGCGATTACCGCCAGCATCAAACCAACAAATCCACCATCTGAAGAAGTCGATGACAAGGTTGCTGCTGCGATTCGGCTCCCAATCACTAGCACAGAGATAGTAATTACCAAGTACCATATCCAGGTGCCAACAAAGCTCTGCACTTCTTCAAAAATGACCCTCTCTTTCATTGCATTAGTGATTGAGCGTTCCGGAGTTGACCACAGGGGCAACATCCTTGTCGGCACAGAGGACAACCATGAGATTACTTACCATGGCTGCCTTCTTGTCTTCGTCTAGTTCAACTACGTCCTTTTCGTGAAGCTGATCCAATGCCATTTCAACCATGCCAACGGCGCCTTCAACGATTTTGTGCCTTGCAGAAACGATGGCAGTGGCTTGTTGTCTTCTAAGCATGGCGCTCGCAATCTCCTGGGCATAGGCAAGATATCCAATTCTGGCTTCCAAGATTTCAATGCCTGCAATGTTCAAGCGATCCTCTAGCTCCTTTTCTAAGTCCTCATTTACTTCCTTTATTCCTGACCTTAGGGTTACCTCGGCTTCTTCATCGTCGAAATTGTCATATGGGTAAGATCCCGCCAATTTACGGACCGCAGCATCAGTTTGCACTCTTACAAAGTTCTCATAATCGTTGACTTCAAAGGCAGCTGCAAAAGTGTCCCGCACTCTCCAAACAAGTATAACAGAGATCAAAATTGGGTTTCCAAGTTTATCATTGACCTTGATTCGCTCACTGTCAAAGTTCCTGGCTCGCAATGAGATTTTCTGTTTCATGTAAAATGGATTGACCCAGAAGAAACCATTTTTCTTCACAGTTCCGATGTATTCCCCAAAAAGTACGAGAACTCTGGAGCCGTTCGGATTAACAAAGAAGAAACCTGGCAGGGTAAACAGGAATAGACCAAGTAATATCAAAAAAAATGGGTTTTTTAATAGCACTAGCCCAAACACCGAACCTATCAAAAGCAATAAACTGACTGTCAGCATTATGTAGCCAGACACGGGCGAATGTGTTGATTCCTGCGTTTTCATATCTCTCATTTTATAGTTTAACAACTAATTTAAGAATTGATATCAAAATGATATCATATTAATATACGATAAGATTTTCAGACGGGTTATGATTTTTATGATTTCTTTGCATGAAATGAAAAGCAAACTCAAATCCTGGTCGGATTTTCATCACCGTATCAATCTTGTCTATCATGGGATAATTGCTGTGTCACTCATTCCTTTTGCGTTGGTTTTTCTGGATATAGATTCGGAAGAAGGTTCCATATCGCAGCTGGAGGGTGATAATGAAATAATAGTTATCGTAATTCTTCTAGCAGCGATTTTTACGGTTTGCCTGCGGGTTTGGAGAGGAATCTCAGAGAAACTTGCGATCATTGATTCCAGTTGGGAAATAAAGAAAAGACTGATTGTTTACTTTAATTTTCAGATCAAAAGATACCTGCAACTTGAGGTTGGTGCCATTATTGGTCTAGTAGGCCTGTGGCTTACGGCAAATTATGTCTTTGTTGTTGCTTACCTGTTGGTTCTCGTCCAGTTTTCTCTTTTAAGGCCATCTCAGGACAAAGTGATACGAGACCTGAAACTTGACAAGGGGGAACGGGAACGCTTACGAGGAGAGGAACTGTAGAAACGACAGAATGTCTTTATTGAGTAGAAGTATTTTACAAATCCGTTCCGAAGACGATCCCAATAGAGAAATTCCAATTGTTGACTAAGACATCATTGGTCGATGTGATAGCTACACCATTGGAATTATTTTCAACAAATCGAGATTTTTTCTTTAAAAAGAACTGATCCGTTTCCTTAAAAAGTAACCCGATTCTATTTTCAATGAAGTGATTGTACCCGGCGCGGATGAAATAGTGCGTTGTCCTGCTTTGCTCAATTTCGATGGATATCGATGGTTGAAGATGCACCCCTTTTGACTGTAGCCATACGTCTGTATTACCACTATCGAATTCACGGTTCTTCAGCTCAAATGAACTTTCTGAAGAGTAGTTACCTAGATAGTATCCAAGAACTTGTCGACCTAAATTAAGGCCAGGAGACAACAAAATGGGTCTTCCATTTGGATTTAGGTTAAAATCTCGCTTTATAAACAGGTCGATACTTCGAAATCGCTTTTTTTGTAAAGGCCAGGAAGCCTCGTAGCCAACATATAGTCTAGGTTTAAGTTCATATCTGAAGCTGCTGAAAAAGCTCCACCCTGCCTGGTCAAACTCATCAGATGTTGTAGCAATTGAAAGCCCCTCGTTTGCAAAAGAGATAACGTGGGAATTGACTTTAATGCGGGAATGAGTGATGCCAAATGACGCACTAATCCTTCGGGCACGTTCTACCTGACGGGTCAATTTGTAGGTTTCATCCTCATTCTCTTCTTCTTTATAATTCTTAAATAGGTTTTCGGAAAGAGAATCTGGCAAGATAACGTTGTGAGTGTCCCAAAAATTTGGGTCATAGGTGCCTGTATTATTCAAAAAATAGTCTCCGTATTGAGATCTCTCTAGATATGGTATCTCATCAAATTCCGCTAAAGTCTTGGTTGAAACATATTTGTTTTCAAGAAAAAGGATACTGTCCTTTTGAAGGAAGGAGGTGTTGTATGTCGATAGTTTCATTCTCCATAGCCCATCATCGGCTTGATAGTATTCTGTCTCCTCTTTCAAAAATCGCCTTTGAATACTAGATGAACTTTTTACTGTATCTATTTTATACGCATTTTGATCAAAGAAAAAATCGGTTTTCACAACGGCATAGGTTGAGTCAAGAATGTAAACAGTACCTTTTGGTAGAGTTTTTCTTTGAGGTTCAAATTCTAGTACGAAGAGATTGATCCCGTCCATTGAAAGCGTATCCGAAATCGAAAGGTCATACTTGTCCAGATTTTTGCCATTGAACATGTAGCTCCTGGTATAGACTTTATCAAAACGAAACGGTGCAAAAAGTCCCGCATAGATGCTGAAATTGAGACTATCAAGCTGCGGAGATCGATATTTTCTTCCTTTTATCAATCTGATGTCTCCTTTATCAGACCTTTTGCGATCATAGTTTTCTTTTACAGACTCTATTGTAGCTTCAGCTATGTAGATAGGATTATCATCTCTATCCTTGAAATGAAGCTGCTCCTTTACAAATCCCTCACTCATTTCGCGATCCGGGTAATTGTCAGGAATTCGCTGCAGGACTTTTTCGAAAAGCTCCAGCTCCCAGTTTTTTGGAGTAATCGTCACAGTCTTCAGCTGACCAACCCACTCCTTCAGTGTTATCCGGTTTTTTTTCCTTATTTCGTTTAAAGTGAGTATTCTTTCTTCGAAACCAATCGAACTCACTTTCACATATGAGTCCAAATCGTCCGTTGGAATATTCAGTATAAAGAACCCCTTTATGTTAGATATGGTCCCGGATCTTGTTTGCTCGTGATAAACATGGACAAAGGGAATTGGGTCGCCGTTTGTGTCTAAAACCTGGGATTCTATGATTGTTTGGGCATTTAGTCCGAACAGGGTTAGAATCATAATCGACAGAAGTAGTCCTCTTGATATCATGATATCAGTTTTTTATGAGATCCTATGGAATTGAGAGAACTAAAAAGTCATTCCGAAAGTAATGGCTGTCAACTCTGGACCTTTACCCGACGAGAATACATTGTTCATGTCGTATGTCCCGAAAAACTCAACTCCTTTCCACCCGATTTGACCTCTAAGACCATATCTGAAGTTTTCCAGGAAAAAGTTGTCGTGCTCTTTATCTTTTTCTCTACCACTGCCTTCCTTAAAGATGTACTTTGTGTGACTACCAAGCCGATATCCAACGTATCCTCCCAGTCCAAACCGGATACCTCTTCTTGAATATCTTCTGATCTTTATTCCGCTGGCCTCCAGGCTTCTGATCCTCTTTCTGCCACGCGAGAAATCAAACATTGGTACAAGCTGAGCATTGAGATAAGATACCGTCAATTTGCTTTTCATCCCGTTGATGTTTGGATCATCGACAAAATCGACCATTGTATCTGTCTCCACTATTCTGAAGTCGGAATCTTCAAGTTTCCAATTGTACCAGCTAATACCAAGACCCCACTCAAGAAACAGGGGACCTCCAACCCAGGTTCTGTTTGTACTATTCAAGCCTACATACCATGAACCAAAGGGTTTAACAGAATAGGGCGAGTTGTTTATGTCAGGGAAATTCCCATCCTCAAGCCAGTTGTTTAATCCAAGATCCATATTAAAGTGATGAGTAGTCCTCTCCGTACGCTTAACATCGTACGTCACTTTCCTTCGCCTTCGCCAGTCGTCTTCATCAAAATCATCTAACTCATCGGGGTCTACTTCCACCTCGAGACCTCCAAGATCTATGGAAAGTCCTTCACCGTTATTTGATATGTTGTTGTCACTCACATACTCTTTTCCAGGCTCACTACCATCGATCTCCAGGTAAGTGACGCTATCCTGTAGTTGAGCGTTGAGATCCTTGATCATTTGATTGATGTCATAATCTTGAATTCTGGCAAGGTCAGCCTTGTTTTCAGTTATGATGACAATCTTACTGCCGTTCAATTCAATAATCACCGTGTCGCCTTTTGGTCCCTTGTCGGTGAATGCCATCAAAGGGATGCTTAGTAAGACTGTTGCTATGTATGTGATCGTTTTCATCTTCTGTCGTATTTGAGTTAGTTGTATTAGTCCTTGATTTTATAGACTTGTTCTGTCTTTTTCCTTGGACTTGAATCCTCCGTTTATAAAATCATCCTTTTTGGTTTTCAGATCAGCCAGAACTTCTCCTGGCGAGATCTTACCGGCAAAGGCAATGAGTTTTTTAAATGCGCCGACACTGTCCTTTTCTTGTTTTTTCTCAGCTGCATTAGCAGCTATATAAGTAATCTTAACTTTTGACAAATCAACTTTTATTTTACTTTCAGTTGGTTTTTCAATGGTATTTTCAATTTCTAACTGTGGATTCTCTTCTTCAATCTCCACCTCAGCAACTGCTGTTCGGGTATTCAATTCCACTTCGGGAACATCTTTTATAACCTCTTCAAGTACTTGATCCACTTGATCTTTTATCGGTTCTTGAGCTACCAACTGAACCGTTGATTGTTTAATAACTTTTGGCTCATCTTTCACGATGACGTTCTCCACGGCAGGTATTGCCCATTCAAACTCTATCTGTGTCTCAAGTACCGGATGGTTGACTTCTGAAGCAATGGGAGTAAGGTTCTCCACTTTATTCTGTGGCCAGACTACCCAACTTACGATAATTACGGAAACAGCTGCAGCTATCCAATAGAACTTTGTTGAACTTTTGGCAGCTCCAATTTTTTTCTCCACTTCTAACCAGGACTGATCAGAAGGAGTTACTTCATAGCTATCCAGCTTTTCCCTAAATAATCGATCAATTTTTTGCTGATCCATTGGTTATATCTTTTTCTAGTTCACTTTCAATTTCCGATAATCTGCTCTGCAGCCACTTTCTCGCTCTACTTAGCTGAGATTTTGAAGTATTCTCATTAATCCCTAGCATTTTTGCGATCTCTGCATGATTATAACCTTCTATTGCATACAGATTGAAAACAGTTCTGTATCCGATAGGAAGTTCGTCGATCAGTTTCATTAAATCCTCCGCCTGAAGGAAATCGTCGATGGCTCCAAAATTTGGAGATTCTACCACGGAATCAATGTCAGTTTCCAATGACATGTTTCGATTCTTCCGGATGTACATTAGGCAGTCATTGACTACTATCCGGCGAACCCATCCCTCAAAGCTTCCTTCACCTTTAAACTGATCCAATTTTTCAAAAACCTTTACAATGCCTCCGATCATCACATGTTCTGCTTCTTCCCGATCCTTTATGTACCTGAGGCACACTCCTAACATTTTAGGAGCAAGTCTGTCATAGATGCTACGTTGCGCAGATGCCTTTCCTTTTCGACAATCTGCAATAAGTTCCTCTTCTGTTATTGACTTGTTGATACGTAGCATGGTTTTGACCTTCATAAACTTGATGCAGTTGAGGTCGCATTGGTTGCGTGCTAATCTTTAAATTTCTTTAAAAATAAAAAAGTCGGCTTGAGGCCGACTGTAATGCGTATTTCTAGTCCCGGTTGTCGGAATGATGATGTCTGAATCTATTTTGTCTCCTCAATAAAAATTTCCACATACCATTGACAAGGTCGTCTAGTGCGTAGTGGATGATATTTTTAATATTCTCCCAATTGTCTTGCTTCTTCATTTAGGTCGTTAGCTGGATAACAATATAAATGTACATCCAAAACTTGAAAAATTCTATACCGTACACTACTCTATAGGAAAAAAAAGGATTAAGAGATGTTCACCTTAAAATATTTCAATTAATCACCGGAATTCTTATAGAAAAAAAAGAGGGACCGGATTGATCTCAATCACTGTCCCTCATTAAGTATGAAGAGGAAATGCAATTCTATTTAACGATAGGTCTTGCATAATTGTAAAAAAGATTGAAACCCTAAAACTGTAAAAAAGAAGATTTCATAGGGCTGTGAGGGATATTAGCTTTAATACTGTTTTCTAAATATGATCAAATTGGATTGGACGATACCAGCCGTGGCGTTTACGTTATCAGGGATTTTGCTGATATGGGTTCGTTCAAAACTCCCTTTTTTCAAGCCTAAAAAGTCCAAGAGAAAAGTCAATGAGCATGACGAAAAATTGCTTCACTCGATATACAACAAGCTTGTCCAGCTGCAAGAGGAAGAAAAGATCTTTTTAAATAAAAACATAAAAGTTGCGGATTTGGCGTCCCGGTTAAATCAGAACGAAAAAACGATCTCCAGGTCAATCAACAAGTATAGCAACGGAAATTTCAATACCTTCATCAACTCGTTTAGAGTGCAATACTCCAAAGATTTGCTGAGGAGTGGCCGTTTGAATCATTATACGATCGAGGCAATTGCGGAAGAATGCGGATTTGCTAACAAAGTCTCATTTTACAATGCCTTTAAGAGTGACACGGGCATGTCTCCAAAGCAGTTTAGAGCACTACAACAGCCGGAGCAGTAAATCCCCTATTAAGGGTTACACCAAATAGTTAACAATCTGATTTCTTGTCGGAAATAATCGCGATTCTTTACATGTATGCATAAAAATGGATAAGGTACTCTCCTTTAATAGGCATTTTGACCGAAAAGATCAAAAATGTTACTTGAGGAGGCTTCAAAAACGGAAGAGTGGGGGATTGTGAAAAGTTCAATTCTCTACAATATGGGACTAGAACCTACGGAATTACTGTTGGTTCCCGATAATCAGGGCGAGTTAATCGTGCCTTTTTCGGATCAGATAACGCTGAAACTAATTGGTCATGCAAAAACGGCAAAATTGGATGCCAACAAGTGTTATTTTCTTAAGCCGAGAAGACGTGGAATGGTGATTACATGTAGAGCCAGTGCCAGGTTTTTAATAGTAAAAATCAACCCAATTTATGCTGGAGAAATCTGTCGAGATCTAAGTGAGGTCTCGCGTGGTGTTCATTTCATGGATTTGAGCAAAGATTCCCTTCAGAAATTGAAGAAAGTCAAAAAAGCTGGGAAAATGGAGGTAGAAAGCATTTTGAGGAATGAATGTGTCATCAATGACTCACTAACTTCTCTTAATACTACCGTGGCAAACTCCATTGAAAGGATAAAGCACTCCAGCGGAACGATTAAGGTGAGGGATATCTATCATTCTTTGAATGTGAGTAAGTCGAAACTGGAACAGCATTTTAACAGGGAGATTGGCCTGACCCCGAAGGAGTTTTGCAAGATCGAGAAGATCAATTATTTCATCAATTCTTATAGGCAAGACGAAGATCAAAATCTTACGGAACTTACTTATAAGTGTGGGTATTATGATCAATCCCATTTAATTAAGGACTTCAGGTACTTTCTGGATATAAGCCCAAAGAAGTTTTTTGCATCAGAAAACAGGATCTAATTAACCCAAAATGTTCTTGTTGAAAACGAAAAAGGCTGCCATTGGCAGCCTTTTTCAATGTCCAGATGCTTTCTTCTAGAAGAAAGGTACTACCGCCGCGTCGGTTCTGTTCGCAACCAGTATAGCATTCATATTGTGTAAAATGACTACTTCGTTAGTAGAAGTGTCAAAAGTAAATGCATCCATATCAGTCGGCACAAATGACGGAACTGATGAAAGAATATGGGTACTAGTAACTGCAGGATTCAGCAACGACTCGTTCTCAGAGATTGGCATTTTAATACCCAAGTCCACAAAGCGTCGACCTTCAGCTATAAAAATTTCCTGTCTCATCAGATAAAGCATTTCCAGAGCGACTAACTGATCAGTAAGAGCATCTATGTCGGTCTGAACAATGCTAGTTCCTGAGATTCTTGCGACCGTGACATCACCCAATTGTCTGTCTATCACCAATCCTGCTCTAAGCGGATCTGATGCAGACGCCGCTACCATCACAACTGCTGTCGCTGGTCGAGAGCCATCTCTACCCTCTACCGCATCGCTGAATGTATTCATGGCTCTTGTATTGACTAGAGATAGCAGATTAGTCAAATGAGTCCTAGCTGCAGGAACGTCGTTGTTCGCCAATTCGGCCTCAGCAAGGATCAAATGTGCTTCTTCAGCCTTTTGGATATAGACCGGACTTTCTGTATCTCCTTCTACGAAGTATTTAGGATCAAGGAAGTCTAGACGTGGTAATGGCTGCAGATCATCAAAGTTGCCTCGATCGAATAAAGCGTCAGCGAAATCGCTGTCTGGTCCATTCGTACCGTCAAACTCCACAGTTCTCGTATAGTTAGGATCTGCGGCAATTGCTTCATTTGCTTTGAGCACAGCGTTTGCCTGATCCCCGAGATTGTAGTAAGTTCTTGCTAACGCAAGTTTGTAACCCGCATGTGTGCCATCCAATGCTTCAGCGGCTTGGAAGTCCGCGAGCGCTGCATTTAGGTTTTCTGTGGGTGTCTTCGGAGTTGCCGGCTCTGAGTCTGGTAGCTCTGTATCTGGAAGAGCTACAAACAGTTCACCTGCAAGCATTTTTGCCCAACCAACATAGAAGAACAATTCAGCTCTTTGTGCATCAGTTCCATCGGGATCAGCAGGTTGAACCTGCTGCAATCCAATGTTACCTGAAGTTCTCAGATCCGCAATTCTGAATGCAAGGTTGTCAACGTTTTGATCCTGGAACGTGATATTCAACGCATCAAACTGCTGATTAAAGAAGGTCTGAACATTTTCGTAGTTGTCACTTCCAATCTCCGTCAACTCCAGCAACCGATTGTAAACGATGGCCATCTCACGCTCTTGCCCAACAATCCATGAGGCAGTTGAACCCGGAGAGCCTATCACATTTTCCAATAGAAGATTCGGGTTTTCAATACCCTTCTTGGGATCGAATTCGTCACATGCGCTGATAAAGACCACAGCTGCGCATACTAAAATTGATTTTATATATAGTTTCATTATTTACTATTCTTTTTAATTCTACAAAAGCTTAGAAATTGAATCTAAGAGTACCTATGAATTGTCTTGGAGCAGAAAAAGTACCATAACCAAAAGCACCTACGGTCACATTATTCTGTGTTGTGGTGTTCGTCCCTGGTAATGTTCCTCTGGCACCTGCTCCTGTCAATTCAGGATCAAATACAGATGAGTAGAAGTTAAATGGATTAAGCGCTGTAAATGATACGCTTGCTCCATCGATGAATCCAATGTTGCTCAAGAATTCTCGGGTAACATTGTAGGTTAAAGTGATATTTCTCACCTTTAAGAAATCAGTATCTTCAACCCAAACTCCCGCTAGATCAAAGAAGCTCTCACCCTTTGAAGCCTCAGGAATACGATCATCATCCAGGCCTCTGAAGAATCTAAGTACTTCATCTGTATTCACACCAACAGCTCCCTTCTGGTAATCGCCAGCTATATAAAGACTGAAGTTCTTCCACCCTGCGTTGAGACTCAGGCTACCAAACACGTCAGGAATTGGTGCTCCCAGGTCAGCATTTCGCTCGACATTGCTGAGGGCTCCACTTTCGTCAAATGTGGGCTGAGAACCTCTCAAATATCCAACAGGCAGTCCTTCTTTAACAAATGGGCCTAGGAATGTAAATCCACCGATGTTGAACTCAGGAGATCCACCGCCGCTCACAACTTCATTTTTCTGGAAGTTTGCTGAGGCATTGGCAGAGAGCGTCCAATCGCCGCCTCTTAGTATTTCAAAAGAAGTTGAAACCTCTACACCATTATTTTTGATTTCACCTAAGTTTCTAGGCTGTGCTTCGGTACCCGTACTTGGAGCGAAAGGAGCAGTGAAAATTGCATCCTCGGTAGTTGATTCCCAAATAGTAAGACCAACGTTGATTCTGCTGTCAAGAAATCCCATGTCAGCACCGTACTCCAACGTTTTTTGTCTCTCAGGTCCTAAAGTAGACTCTCCTGGTTGTCCAGGCTGGAAAGCTAGTTGACCGTTGAATGGATTAGCATTCAATTGTGCATCTCTCGTAAATGGAGGAGGGAAATTTCCTGACTCACCATAACTTACTCGGGCTTTGAAGCTGTTCACAACTTCTGATAGACCGGACCAGTAAGGCTCATCGCTCAACACGTACGAAAGACCTGCCTTTGGATAAAACTCACTAATGATGTCATCACCAAACGCAGTATTCTTATCATTTCTAAATCCTAAATCCAGGAATATTCGATCTTTGAAACCAATAGTCTCTTGCAGATAGAATCCCCAGTTGGCAACACTTGATTCGAAATCAGTAACCGTCTGCTCCGCTGAAATATTTACAGTTGTTGAGGTTTCAGCTTGGTTTGTGGTTATTATTTGTGACTGGACATCCCTTGTTCGGAAGAACTGACCCCCACCGATTGTGGTGAATGTAAAGTCATTGATGGAAGCATCATATTTTATCGAAAGGGAACCGGTTGTTCCTAAGAAATTTCGATCATTCCTATTGATGCTACCTTCCGTTGTTGTTCCGGCAGAGATGTTTTCCTGAGCTACCAGATATTCGTTTGTTTGAATGTTCTCAAATCGAGTAAACCTGTAGTCAAATCCAATTCCAACATCAACAGAGAGATTGTCAAGTACGGAATAGGAGAATTTGTGTGAATTCGTAAACCTGCTTGTGTTGTTAGTGATATCAGTCAATCTTGCGATATCGCTGATCAACTGCTTAACAATTCCTCTTTCTTCGGCGGTCCACTGTGCTGGGTCGTTAGTAGATAACCCGAAACTTCCACCTCTACCCAAGCTTCCTTGGTCGATAGCAAAAATTCGGTCAAAGGAGCTGTTGGCATTTTGAAGGAGACTAAATTCATTTCTCAGGTAGGAGAATGATCCTTTGTAAACCAGATTCTCGTTTAGAGAAGCCTGATATCCACCTCCTATTGAGTATCTAGTCTCACCAAGACCTTCCACGAAGGAATTGTCCTCTCTGTATCGAGCAAAGAAATTGTAGGTTACATTCTCATTGCCACCGTTGATACCAACCTTGTGAGAATTTAAGAAACCGGTTCTAAATGCCGCATCCTTGATGATGTCGGGATAGATGAAGTAATCTGTTGTTCCTCTAATCGCTCCCAACTGCGTTTCGTAAGAAACAGAGGCAGCTCCAGCATTCCCTTTGTCAGTTGTGATCAACAGTACTCCGTTCGCGGCATCAGATCCATAAAGAGTAGTTGCTGCTCCTCCCTTAAGGAAGGTGATGTCCTTGATTTGATCAACAGGAATATCTGCTAGGGCACTCGTTTGTTGTCCTCCTGTAGCAACTGACAATCCAGGTGACGTATTCAAGTTATCTACTCTAACACCGTCAATATAGATTACTGGTTGCTGGCCCAAAAGAGCGGAGTTAACTCCCCTACTTCTGATGATAGATGTTCCCCCAGGTGCTCCTGTACTTTGGAGAATCTGAGTATTGGGAAGCTTTGACTGCAGCAGTTGATCGATCCTTACTATTGGAGTAGCTGCTAGATCTTGGGCAGTTACACGATCGACCGAGGTTGCTAATTTCCTCCTGTCAACATCTCCGCCAAGACCAGTCACAACAACTTCAAGGAGCTCGGTCACACCACCCATGGTAATGTCGACTACTGACCTTGAACCTACCGCCACTTCCTGGCTTTCGAAACCAACAAATGAGAAGATCAGAACATCTCCCTCATTGGTAGAGATGCTGTAGTTGCCGTCTATATCAGTTGTTGTTCCTGTCGAGGTGCCTTTTATCACCACGTTCACACCTGGAAGGCCCTCACCATTTTCGTCGGTGATTTGTCCAGATACCGTCCTTTGTGCCAATACCACAGTAATGGCCAAAAAGCTTACAATTAATGAAAAGAAAATCTTCTTCATAAGCATAAATTGTTCGTTAAACATTGTTAAAAAAGGCGTAATGATATGCTTGAAAAAGGTTTCAAAATTGTAAAAAAGAAAAGCCTCAAATCTTGAACGATTTGAGGCTTGCATGTGTCTGGATTTCCTTGCGAAATGCTATGCAGTCATGTTTCTACTGGCTAATCTGTATACCAAACTCTAATTAATTGATACCAATGAGAGGAGCTTTCCCGTCCAGTGCCAAGCATAGTATCTTCGCTACCTTCCTCATCAGCATCATGAATGTTTGGCAACACAACGGTTTCGATGCTTATAATAGTTGCGTTATTTGAGTTTTTCCATTCATTTAACAGGTCAACAATATCCTGAAATTTCTCAATTTCAGTGGATTTAAATAACCCACCTTTCTTGGTAACCTTAGGTGTAAAATCAATGTGTTTTATCATAGCTCCATGGATTAGATTAATATTGAATTGTACAATTTAGGGACAAGAAAATACTTCTACAATTAAATTCTAATTGAATAAGTCAAGGAAACTCCTCCTTTTTTCGATTTTCAAGTCTTGTAGCAATGTGGATTTTACTCGAATCGAAACAAAATATGACTGAAATGTCCCGAAAGGAACCCAGTTAAAACTCATCGTCCAGCAGTGCAGATCTCTAGTGAGTCCAACTCTTGTCGTGGTAAAGTCTTTTTGCTCAAAGTCATAGCCCGAGTTAAAGGTGATTTGAGTTTTTTCGGTCAGTCCCAGCGTTCCACTAAAATTCAAGCTTTGACGGATGTTTGCATCATTAAATCCCTGCTTACTTCGATTGATCGAATAGTTGGCTCGCAAGGTCCATGGCACATCAAAGTCGACATATAGATCAGGATTATCTCTGATCCTTTGCAATTCCTGCTGCTCCTCAAAGGTTAAGCCGTCATCATCCTGGCCACCAAAGGGGTCACCAGAGGATCCAAGTGAATTCTGGTTTTCATTCTGATTCTGGGCGGCATTGTTGCCTCCCCTTCCCTTTAGGCCAGAGGGACTCAGATTCATTCCCACAGCGATATTCATGGAGGTCAGTTGACCAAGCCCCTGGCCACTGTTCCATGCAAACTGGTTTATCCTAGCATTCGTTTCCCGATCTCTGATGTAAGGATCCACACTGCCGGTAAAGTTTAAGGAAACCAAATTATTCAAAAAGCTCGTCCTGGCGCTGAGCGAAATATTACTGAGATTGAATGAATCTGCTGCCAGGTTATAACCTGAACTTAAGCCTATATTGTCAAAGATCTTTATTTTTTTGAAACCCTGAACTGTGTCTTTTTTGCTGACCACTTTCATTTCGATATTGTTAGAAAGGGAAAACCCAAGGGTCTTACTTTCTCCACCAGGCGGTGACCCAAAGGCAAAGCCTTGGTACTTGCTGACATTTGCTGTACTTCCGTCGTTGTCTGTTTGTATGTCGCTATATACGCCATACCGCGGATCCGTGAAATCAGGCCTAAACGAGAAAGAGACACTCGGTGTCATAACATGCCGGATAGCTAATATTTTTCCTGATTTGAAGAATTTTGTGCCATAAATCCGCGTGTTTAATGCGGTGCTGGCGGACCAACTTCCCGCCCGGCTGAAGCCGTTTACTGTGTCAACTCGGACTGCATTCTCAGATTCGAGAAATGTGTATTGAAGCTCTTTTGTGTACCAAAGCTCCTGATAGTTAAAGGTCGGACTTAAAGTAAAATACTTAAGCAAGCTTAGTGATGTTGATATTGGAATATTGTGTTTGCCGCCTATTTGAGATCGGTCCAGGATTTGATCGAGGTTGCTGGTATTGAAGGTCAAGACCTGATCACCATTAGGATCTTCATTTGCTACGTTAAATGAAAAAGATGATCGAGCCCTGTTCGTGAGCTCATTTTTTGCAACAAAGTTGTGGCTGAAATTAAGCTTGGCAAGCGGAGACTTGGAGGATTTGACAAGCCCCTTAAATGGATACTGGCGATTGGTATTTAAGGTAAAATCCGGAAGTGTGAGATTTACGATACCAGTCTGAATATTTTGATTGTGCCGGAGATTGGCCGACATGTTAAAGGGCGTTCCTTGGAACCGCTTTGAGTAGCTAACATTTGATGTGAATTGTGCATTTATACTTCTGTTAAAGTCCTGATTCACAATGTTATTGTTTGTGCTATACGTTGAAGTACCCGCCGAGACTGACGCCGAAAAAGAAGAATTTCCCCGGCTCTCAGGACGATGATTCCATCGTACCCAATAGTCATTGGTCTCCAATGGATTTTCTATATCGTCAGATACAGATTTATTGTATGAAAAGTTAAATGTCCCACGGTAAGAATATCTTTTTAGATAGTTAGATGTGATGTTAAGCCCATTACCCCCTTTTGAATAAATATCGCCAGTGACCCTGAGATCCATATAGTCGCTGATAGCAAAATAGTAGCCACCGTCCCTAAGGAAGAATCCACGACGCTGCTCCTCACCATACGACGGAACGATAATTCCTGAGGCCTTTTCTTTGGGTTGGGGAAACATTCCAAAAGGAAAAAAGAGCGGAGTGGGCAGGTCTCTAAATTTTACGTTGAATGGACCTGAAACTACTTTTCTATTGGGAATAACCTTTAATTTTTGGGATTCTATAAAGAAATGAGGATGTTCCAGGTTACACGTAGTGTACCTTGCACCTCGTATGAACATCTCATTTTCTGAATTTTTCTTGACATCATCACCGTGCATGAAAGCGCCATCTTGTTCGGTCACGACTCCCTTGATCAATGCCCGTTTTGTGTCAAAGTTGTAGATGATATCATCCGTTTGGTAGACATCAGGTCCATCCGAAAAAACCGGCCTCCCAATTTTTTTCCCTGCAGAGTCCAGCGAATAGTCTGATTCGATGGTTCTGCGATCCCAATCTACATTTGTTCGATCTGCCTCAAGTGTGATCTCTCCATAGTCAATATGTGTCTCTCCATACATAAACAATTTTTTGTTTATCACGTCAAAGTACATCGAGTCTTGAGCATCGTAGTTAATAGTGGTTTCTATATCACTTTTGGCTGTGGTCTGCACACTATCATTTCCGCTCACAGCTAGAGAATCGGAGCTAATCAGATTGGGAGTAAGTGAATTTTCCGATGAGTCATTTTCAACAATATTTTGGCCAATCAAAGCGGTTGCAGCTATCAAAAACATAAGGACAAAAACTACGCGCAAAACCTGAACCCTTTATTGATTAAAAATTGTTGAGAAATAATTGAGAAATAGAAATAAAACTAAATGGCAAATTTTTTGCTGAATTTACATTCAGACAGTTGCCAAACATGCGATGTTTTTTAATTTTTGTGTAAAAGTATCCCAAATTGGAATATCCAATTCGAAGTGATATGAGAAATATTTTTGTTCCATTCATACTTTCCATTTTCCTGGTTCTTGTCTCATTTCACCCAGTTGGACCGAACAATTTTAAAGTCGCAAAAATCGTCATCGATCCTGGGCATGGCGGCAAAGACCCTGGAACTCTTGGCGCCTATACGAAAGAAAAAGACATATGCCTGAAAGTAGCTTTGCAAGTAGGCAAGTATATCGAACAGAATATCTCTGGTGTTGAAGTTATTTACACTCGAAAAGACGACTCTTTTATCCACGCAAGAAATAGGCCCGATATAGCTAATAGGCATAATGCAGATTTGTTTGTGTCGATCCACGCAAATTCCTTACCAGAAACTGCGCCTGAAAACAGAAAAAAAATTGTGAAGGGTACAGAAGTGTACGTGATGGGAGCGCAAAATACAGAAAGAGCGTTAGAAGTAGCGAAGCGAGAAAACTCAGTAATCTTACTTGAAGAGGATTATGAAAAAAATTATGATTTCGATCCTCAGTCGGAAGAATCCTATATCCTTAACTCGCTTCGCGTTGCTGCCTTTCAAGACAATAGCCTATTGCTGGCCAGTCTAATCGATAATCAACTCACAAACCGGGCAGGAAGAAAGAGCTATGGTGTCAAACAATCAAGTCTTTATGTACTTTGGAGCACGACAATGCCAAGTGTGTTGGTGGAAATTGGCTACCTTTCCAATCCTGCCGAAGAAAAAGAACTAAACGATCCGGATGTACAGTCGTATATTGCCTCTGGAATCTATCGGGCTGTTAAAGAATATAAAGAAGCGTTTGACTCTCAAAACTAAATCGGATAGTGTCTAAAGAATTTAAGATAGGATTACTTACAGTCGTGGCAGGAGCCTTGCTTTATTACGGCTTCAATTTCTTGCGAGGTACCAATTTGTTTTCACCAGCAGATACCTTTTATGTAGTCTACCCCAATGTATCGGGGCTCAATGTTTCTAACCCAATCTATTTCAACGGACTACCAGTTGGAAGAGTGAGCGGCTTTCAGTTGGATCAAAAGAGATCACGAATCATTGTTTCCTTAGATATAGATCGAAATGTTACGGTTAGTAAATACGATACTGCCAAGTTGACGAATGATGGATTGTTGGGAGGTAAAGCCATCGTATTGAGGCCTGGATCTGTGGCGGAGCCAATTCAGGTGGGAGATACCTTATTGTCTGAAATTGATGGAGGCTTGCTTGATGAATTCGAACCTGTTGCTGCCGATTTGAGAACTACAGTTGTCAAAATCAATACACTGCTGGATTCACTAAACCGGACAGATTTAGCTGGCGCAGTCGAAGGAATAAAGAAGACACTGTCACTTCTTAATGAGAAGATTGAGGAAACGGATATCAGTGGTACTTTGGATAGTGTTAAAGTTCTTTCTGCAAGCTTCAAGGCTAGATCCGAGCAACTAAAGCTAGTATTAGAAGGATCCAATGGCTTAATTGATTCATTAAGGTCTCTTCCGCTAAATGAGACAGTTTCGTCTTTGACAGAAACGCTTGATGGTATTAATGACCTT
Organism: Cyclobacteriaceae bacterium; assembly: GCA_028285685.1. Lineage (GTDB taxonomy): Bacteria > Bacteroidota > Bacteroidia > Cytophagales > Cyclobacteriaceae > Ekhidna. The sequence continues at coordinate 277,472 of JANQOR010000038.1, forward strand.
ATGGCCAACGTGCAATCAGAAAATGGCACGATTGGAAAGCTGCTGACCAATGATTCTATTTATAACAGTCTCAACAAATTACTTGTAGACTTAGATGAACTTGCCATTCATTTCAACAACTATCCAAGGGATTTTATGAAGCCTTTAGGTAGGAAGAACAAAAAACTAAAAGGGGTTAGTCAAGAAGGGAACTAGCGCTGAAATCCATGGATATCCAATTCAACAAAAATGAAGACAGCAATAAGCAACTGGTCTTCAAACTCAACGAACGTTTAAAAAAAATAAAGCAGGGTGGCGGTGAGAAGAAAATCGAATCTCACCACAAAAAAGGCAAGTTAACAGCCCGGGAGCGTATCGAATATCTTCTCGATGATCCTAACGATTTTCTCGAGGTTGGTGCATTTGCAGCTGATGGTATGTACGAAGAGGTAGGAGGTTGTCCATCTGCTGGTGTGGTTACTGGCATCGGCAAGGTTTCAGGTAGGATGTGCATGATTGTCGCAAATGATGCGACGGTGAAAGCAGGAGCCTGGTTCCCAATGACGGCTAAGAAGAATCTTCGAGCTCAGGAGATTTCAATCGAGAATAAGTTGCCAATTATCTACCTTGTAGATAGCGCCGGTGTCTTTCTACCAATGCAAGATGAGATTTTTCCTGACAAGGAACATTTTGGAAGGCAATTCCGAAACAATGCGATAATGTCTTCGATGGGAATTATCCAGATTGCCGCAATAATGGGTAGCTGCGTTGCGGGTGGAGCGTACTTGCCAATAATGGCTGATGAAGCATTGATCGTCGACGGGACCGGATCTGTTTTTCTGGCCGGAAGCTACCTGGTGAAATCTGCTGTAGGTGAAGATATTGATAACGAAACTCTGGGGGGTGCCACCACTCACTGTGAGATTTCTGGAGTGACAGATAATAAATGTGAAGACGATAAATCATGTTTGGATTCCATCAAGCGGATATTTGACAAAGTTGGAACTCCGGACGATGCTGGCTTCAATAGAGTGAAGGCGACAGCTCCAAAGGACAAACTCAAAGATGTCTACGGAAAATTTCCGGCTAGTCGGAATATCCAATATGATATGGAAGATGTGATCAAATGTTTGGTGGACAAGTCAGAGTTTGATCAATACAAGGAGCTTTACGGCAAATCGATACTGTGTGGATATGCGCGAATTGATGGATGGAGTGTAGGAATTGTGGCCAATCAGCGAAAGACAGTAAAGAACAAGAAAGGTGAAATGCAAATGGGAGGGGTAATTTACTCCGACTCAGCAGATAAGGCTGCCAGATTTATCATGAACTGCAATCAGAGAAAAATACCGCTGGTTTTTCTGCATGATGTCAATGGATTTATGGTTGGTTCAAGATCGGAGCATGGCGGAATAATAAAAGATGGAGCCAAGATGGTTAATGCCGTTTCTAATTCTGTGGTTCCGAAATTTAGTATTGTGATGGGGAGCTCTTACGGCGCTGGAAATTACGCGATGTGTGGAAAAGCCTACGACCCCCGGTTGATATACGCCTGGCCAACGGCTGAAATTGCCGTGATGAGTGGAGGATCAGCAGCCAAGACTTTACTTCAGATTGAAATTGCCTCAGCCAAAGCAAAAGGTAAGGAACTCACGGAAAAAGAGAAGTCTTCTCAGTTAAAGAAAATTGAAGACTCATACAATGAAAAGCTAAGCCCTTACTATGCAGCATCACGATTGTGGGTAGATGGGATTATCGATCCCATTGAGACAAGAAACGTTATTTCGAAGGGCATTGAAATGGCAAATCATGCTCCAATTGAAGAACGGATGAACGTCGGCGTTATTCAGACTTAACCATTGAGTGGATTTGTGGATTTTGAACGGGGTGATTAAGCTTTGGTAACTGTTCGCTTGAATTGAAAAACCGATATTTCATATTTCAAGCAAGAAGTAGCTGAAATTGTTTCAATTTTATAGAAATGTACCACATCAAGAATTCAATTAATCAGCATTTCAGATTCATACATTCAACTATTCATAATTGTTAGAATCGAAGGAAATAAAAGCACTCGTACAACTTCTGGATGATGAAGATCAGGAAGTGATCAATCATGTTGAGGATAAAATCCGATCACTTGGCACGGAAGTAATCCCCTTTCTCGAGGAGGAGTGGGAGAGTGTATTCAATCCAACTATCCAGGGTCGAATTGAAGATTTGGTCCACGAGCTGCAGTTTGAACTATTGAAAGAGCGCTTTTTGGAGTGGAAGGAATCGGGTGCTGAGAACTTGTTGGAAGGCCTTTGGATTGTCGCAACGTACCAGTATCCCGATTTGGAGATAGATGAGCTGGTCAAAGAAATCGAACAATTATATCATGAGCTGTGGCGCCAGTTCCAAGATGACATGTCTCCTTATGATCAAATTAAAACGTTTAATGAAGTCTTCTTTAATCAATTCAAGTTTAGAGCTAACACTAAGAATTTTCATTCCCCCGCCAACTCGATGATCAACGCCGTGCTAGAATCGAGAAAGGGTAATCCAATCTCGCTTTGTTCGATCTATCTTCTACTTGCACAGAAGATGGAACTACCTATATATGGAGTTAATTTGCCAAACTTGTTCATTCTGACATATAAGTTAGGCGAGGAGTCCTTTTATATAAATGTATTTAACCGAGGGCTGATCTTTACCAGGACTGATATTGACAATTATCTCGAAAACCTACAGTTAAATAAGCAGGATATCTTTTATGAGCCATGTTCAAACCTGGACATCATCTTAAGGGCGCTGAGAAACCTAACAGTCTCCTTTGAAAAATTAGGCGATTACCATAAATCAGATGAAGTGAAGTTGATCCTCCAAAAAATGGATGATCAATATTTCAGCTTCTGATGCAACCCATTATCTTATTTTACAATCTCTACTACAACCATTTTAATAAAGATTGCGTTTAGGACTTTAATATTTTTGTTACTTTTAGGACTTTAATCAAAATCTTATGGGTAAATATTCAATCGGAGAGTTTGAGGAAGTGGTGCTTCTCACTGTAGCCATACTATTTGAAAATGCATATGGCATCTCCATCAAAGAGGAAATTGAAAAAAGGCTTAGCAGAAAAGTGAGTGTGGGTGCCATGCGTACCGCGCTTAATCGTCTGGAAAAGAAAGGGTTTCTTATCTCGGAGTTTGGAGAGGCAACTGCGGTCCGAGGTGGGAAACGAAAACGTTTTTTCAAAGTAACACCTTATGGTAAGGACGCTCTTGAACAGGTTATGGAAACCAGAAAACAGCTATGGGACGCTATTCCGTCCATTGCATTTGATTTCAAATTCGCATGAGCGAGTCAATGAACATATCACCTCCTAAACTTCCACTAAAATTTCTTAAGTGGTTTTGCAATCCGGATATGGTGGAGGATGTAGAAGGTGATATTTCAGAACTATTTTCAAAAAGGTTAAAACAAAATAAACTAAAGGCCAGACTCTTTTTCACACTGGACGTGCTACTGCTTTTTCGTCCTGGCATGATTAGGAAATTCGAGCCGATCAACAAAATAATCAATTACGCCATGGTTAGAAACTACATAAAGATTGCACAGAGAAATGCTGTTAGGTACAAGGGTTTTACTCTCCTTAACTTGTTAGGACTAGTTATTGGGATTGCCGCGAGTACGCTTATCCTGCTATGGATAAATGACGAGGTAAGAATGGATAAATTCCACACTAAGGGAGATAAAATCTATCAATTATTCAGAAACATGCGTCAGTCAGGTGGGATCGTAAATACTACGTTTACTGTTCCCAAGCCGGCAGCTGATATGCTACGGAATGAGTATCCGGAAGTAACGCAGACAACACAAGTAAGTTGGCCGGTAACTTTCCGATTTAGCCTTGAGGAAAATGGCTCTGATGAAGTCGGAAGGTACGTTACTCCGGAATTTTTGGACATGTTTTCCTTTCCCCTCATCGCGGGAGACAAGGCTTCAGTACTAGCAGATCTTAGCTCTATCGTAGTATCAGAGACAGTAGCACGGAAGTTTTTCGGGAAAGATTGGCGTGAAGAAACAATTGGGAAAACATTGAGGCTTGATGGAACCAGAGATGCAAAAATCACTGGGATATTTGAAGATATCGGAGATAACTCCTCACTAAGGTTCGATTTTCTCCTACCTGCCCAAGAGTTTTATAGCAGGAACGACTGGGTTGATGATTGGGGCAATGGCAGTTTTGGTGTCTACTTCACCGTGGACAATGAAATAGCGGCAAAGACTGTGGCAGAACGTGTGCTTAATGAGATCAAGGTTCATGCTGCTGGACAAGATAATGCAGGAGATGAGGAGCTGGTTATTCACAAGTATCAGGACTACTACTTGTATTCAAATTGGGACAATGGAGTGATTAATGGAGGACGAATTGATTACGTTAATATAATGTCGGTCGTGGCTGTTTTCATTTTGATTGTCGCTTGTATCAATTTTATGAATCTGGCAACTGCTCGTTCCGGTAGGAGATCAAAGGAGATTGGACTGAGAAAAGTAATGGGCGCTCACAAGAAATCCATCAGTATCCAGTTCTACGTTGAAGCTTTTCTCTTGACATCCATCGCAGTCGTATTGGCTATAGGGATTGTGATTGTCCTCTTACCCTACTTTAATATTCTGGTCGAAAAGTCGTTGTTTCTGGATTTTACTCTACTACAAACATGGGTGTATTTCTTTGGGATTATTATTGTCGTTACAGTGTTATCAGGAAGCTATCCGGCCTTACTTCTACCTACGTTCAACATTATTCAGTCGCTAAAGGGCACTGTTAAACAGTCTTCCGGAGCGGCATATTTTAGAAAAGGACTTGTGGTGTTCCAATTTGCCATCTCTACACTTCTAATAATTGGTACTTCAGTTGTTTACAAACAAATCAATTACATCTTAACTAAGGATTTAGGCTTGGATAAGGAAAACCTGGTAGCTGTGAGCATGGAGGGTGATTTGGGACGTAGACTTGATACCTATAAAACGGAGCTGATGAATATCCCTGAAGTTAAGGCTGTAACTGGTTCTTCAGGCAATCCCTTGAACTATGGACGGTCTACGAGCTCTGCAAATTGGGAAGGAAAAAGCCCCGACGCTGGCTATGAAATCAACATCATGCTTACAGATTACGATTTCATACAAACCATGGGAATGGATATGAAACTAGGGCGTGATTTTTCAAATGAACTAGCTGATTCCACCAACTTTATCATCAACGAAGCAGCTGCTGAGCTAATGGGTTTTGATGACCCGCTCCAAAAGGATCTCTCCTTTTGGGGAATTGATGGCAATATAATCGGTGTAGTAAAAGACTTTCATATGGCCGATATGTATGAGCCAATTGCTCCTTTAATTATCACCTGTATATCTCCTGGGAGCTCTTCAGTGGCTTTTGTAAGGATACAAGGCAGTCCTAATTCTGCTCTGAAATCGATTGAAAAAGTCACTAAGGAATTCAATCCGGCATTTGATTTTGACTATCAATTCGTCGACGAATCATTTGCTGAAACGTATCGAGCAGAGAGAACATTGAGTACCCTGGCTGGCATTTTTGCAGTCATCTCAATTCTAATTTCATGCCTTGGACTATTTGGATTGTCAGCGTTTACTGCCGAAAGAAGATCGTTAGAAATTGGCGTCCGTAAAGTGCACGGGGCAAGTGTTCCACAGATTTTGGTTTTGCTTTCAAAGGACTATTCCAAGCTGATGCTAATTGCCTTCATTCTGGCCATTCCCTTTGGATATTATTTTACTCAGAAGTGGTTAGATGATTTCGAATTTAGGACAGCACTTGACCCTTTTGTTTTCCTAATAGCGGGCATCCTGACCTTTTTGATCGGTGTTCTCACGGTTAGCGCGAAGTCCTACCAGGCAGCTACAGTGAATCCGACGGATTCACTTAAGGACGAATAGTATGCATTAAAAGGGTTGGGTAGTCATCACCACCCAACCCTCTTTTACCTTCTGGAGATCTAATCTTGTGTTTGCTTAATTTCCGCCTTTAAGCTTCTTCATCATTTCAGAAAGGTTCCCACCCTCCTGGAAGGTTATCCCCTCCGGCACCTTTAATTTATCCTGCTGCACCTCTCCCTCTTTGATTGAAACGGCAGCTGAGTTCATTTGCATTCCCATATTCACCTCCGTTTTCAGCGGAATGGAATTCCAGATCCATGTTTTACCTCTCATTTGCTTGATTTCCCAAACATCGCAGGTCCTGCCAAGCACATCCTCAGTTCCGGTTTTTTCTCCACCCATTTGCTTCATCATTCGTTCGCCGATTTCCTGCAGATCCTCATCACTTACGTTCTGAAAAAGCGGGTTTTCCATTTTTGTGCCTGTGTTGGTAGAAAGATCAATGGTATAAATGGTTTTCCCTTCTAGAATTGTCAAGGTTTTAGTCATTTGAGAAAATCCACCAAAACTTAATTCGGTTTCAGTGTACTTGGCCTCTCTATATCCCCAGTCATCGAAATAGATCGTTTCAGTTCCCGATTGTGCGCCGCTGACCTCATATTCGATCACTCCGGATTTTATACCATAACGTTTGAATTCTTGTGCGGTAACGACAAATGAAAATGAAAGTAAAAGAGCGGCGGACAAAAGTTCTTTCATGGCTTTTTTGTAATTAAGGTGAAATAGATAACCCAGTAAGATAGTCGATTATTCCCTTCCTATCATGGAAGAGAACATGGATGAAACGTCGAGGTTTGTGGAAGTGCGTCTACTGCAGCAATACAGCTACTTTCGTCAGATCCCAACTAAGCGTCATAAAAAGCTCTCCCTCCGTCTCTTCGAAATCGATGGTGAACTGCTCGACAACATCGGGGACAGCTTGTACCGGAACGTCTACCGTTAGTGCATCGTATTTGGCCTGTCTACTGGCGCCATTTCTGGTTACGCCCCAGTCGTACTGCTTGTCGTTGAAGATCACTTTCCATGAGTCAGCCCCTGGAATGGTCCACAGTGTGTATTTCCCTGCTTTGAGAGAGCTTCCGCCGATGCTCAGATCGGATGCTGTTTCGAAAGTTGTAGCCTCATTTGCGCCAGTCCTCCAGACTTGGTTATAGGGAACCAAAGAACCAAAAATCGCTCTCCCTTTCTTGTAGGGTCGATTATAGAATACCTCCAATTCATAATTAGCCTTCTTATATTCTACAATTTTCTCAGGGCTATGTTGTTTGGTCGAATAGATAATGTATTGGTAGCCTCCATATCCCACGGCTATAAGAGCTACGATAATGATCAAAATGATTTTAACAGTCTTCTTCATAAGGTTTGGTTAGAAATAAATGATATCTGAATTAGTCCCCAAAGGCCTCCAACTCAAAATTGTTAAACAAAGAGACAAATTTTAGATGATTTGTGTTGCAGATATCTGCCTGGAATTTGTCAAAATGATTGGGTAATGCGTCGGCTATTTTTTAAATTAACTAGATGAATCACCGACTGATCGTAGCCTTAGGCCTTATAGCGATATTCGGCCATTCTAAAGGGCAGATAAAAATCAACTTCCACAATAGCTTTGGAGTCAATGCAGTCAACCTGGAGGATGCCACAGGGACGCCTTTGTTTGATGATAGTTTGTCTCCAAATACACGACAGCTCGTGGACTGGAGTCGCTTTTACTACAATGGGGAAGTACAAGTCTTTACAGAAATTAGCGAAAATTTAGATCTGGGGGTAGGGATAGGCACCAATCGACTCTACTACTGGGAGGAGCGCTTCAGAAATTTGTTCGATACGAACTTTCAGTTTGATTACGGCACCATCTGGACGTTTGAAATTGCCGCAATCGCAAATATCAGGATCGAAGAGTGGTTTATTCAGAGCTCTGCCAGTTTCCACAATTTTACCACTGCCAGCGGGTCAACACTTGGCTTAGCTGCCGGACTGGGAAGAAACGTGGCTTTAAATGACAGTTTCTCAATCCCCATCTTGCTCAAGACTGATTTTGTCTTTGGCGACGGAACCACTATTGCTCCCAACCTTGGATTTGGAATAACCTATTCGCTGTAGCCTCTGCTTAAGATTTAGAAAAAATCCACATTTTTGAGTCATGACGAAACAAGAAGCGAAAGATATTCTGCTCTCCATGACCGAAAGCCCCAGCCTGCTACGCCATGCCAGAACCGTTGAACTGGTGATGGAGGCGTATGCCGATAAATTTGGAGAGGACACCACCCTGTGGGGGAACACCGGACTCTTGCACGATGCGGACTATGACAAATATCCCGAGGAGCATCCGAATCGGATCGTTAACCTTTTACGCGAGAAAGGCGAGGAGGAGATGGCGCATGCGATATCTGCGCATTATACAAAATGGAATGTACCATACGACTCACTATTGGATAAAGCACTTTTGGCCAGTGATGAACTGACAGGTTTCATTGTTGCCTGTTGTCAGATTCGACCGGAAGGGATTGAGACCTTAACCGCAAAGTCAGTAAAAAAGAAACTAAAGCAAAAAAGCTTTGCAGCTAAGGTGGAGCGTGATGAGATATCAGCAGGAGTTGAGTTGATGGAGATTGACCTGACCGAGCATATAACTTTCATCATTGAGGTCCTGAAAAGAAACAAGGAAGAATTGGAAATATAGATTACTTGCCCAGCTCCTGCGTTACAAGGTCGTAGTTCTCGTCATCGAAGCAAACCAGGAAAACCTTGTCAATTCGATTATCTGTCTGTAGAATTTGGTTGAGGGTTTGAACTGAGATGGCTGCTGCCATGTCCTTTGGGAATCCGTAAATGCCTGTGCTAATATTCGGAAAGGCAATCGTTCGTAGTTGATGATCTGCGGCCAGGTGCAAGGAATTCTTGTAGCAATTTGCTAACAGTTGTTCTTCATCGTGTGTTCCGCCGTTCCAGACCGGGCCAACAGTGTGTATAACATGTCGGGATGGGAGATCTCCAGCCGTGGTCAAAACGGCCTCACCAGTTTTACAACCACCCTGCTTTGCGACTATTTTTCTGCATTCTTCTAAAATTGAAGGACCACCGGCACGGTGAATAGCACCATCTACGCCACCACCACCCATCAACGAGCTGTTAGCGGCATTTACTATTGCGTCAGCAGATATTTTGGTTATATCACCCTGAATGCATTCGATTTTTTCGGAGATCATTGCTAGGTTCAAAAAACTCCATTAAAGTACTCAAATACTGATTAACTCCCTTGCTGGCAATGACACGTGAATGCTGTCCATTTCGAGCGTTCCGTCATAGTTTCCTGAATCATCGTTAAGAAAAATGCCAAATTGATTGCCACCTCTTCCCTTTAGATCAACAGGGCCACATCCCTCGCCTGCCAGGCAAAGCCAGGCCGATCCACCACTGTGATTCTGCTTGAGAGAAACCACTCGTTCTTTTCCCAGCTCTTTCACTACATGGCTGCCCATACGACCTGACCCTTCACTGATGATGTTGTGAATATTTCCGGTCAAAGCAATGAAGAAATTATTAGGATAGCTTCTGACATCTTCCAGCAACCGATCCGCCATGATTCGATCGCGTTCTCCAGAGCCTTCCACGTCGAGAAACACAACGTCAATACGCTGTTTATTTTTTCGGAGTTTTCGAACGGATTCAATGAGTTGAAAAATGGACTGACTGGCACGGCCATCCTGGTAGTCACGTGACCAAAAATTCAAACCAAGAAACTTTCTCTTTGCTTCGCTGGATCCGTCCGAATCCAGGTACTCGTCCAATTGCTCCTGATCGGCCTGAGGTAGTTCCAGAGCGATTGTCACCATCAGTTCTTTCTTCAAAGCGTTACATGCAATTTGTCCGGCAAATTCCGGACTTTCCCTGGTGCCATGTATCTCTCCTAGCAATACGACTTGCCCAGGTTGCAGTAGCGGTTCAGCGCCAGGCAGGGGAGGACATAAGTGCTCACAGCCGGAAAGTGCTGCTGCTATCGAGAGGATCAGAAAATTTTTGAAAAGGTTCATGAAAGGCTAGTTGTTCTCAATTGCGCTTTTTAAATACGCTCCGATAACTAGCAGGTTGGTTAAGAAAAAGTTAAAGCTGATAACGAATGGATAAAAGATCACTTAATAGAAGATCCATCCTGTTGAATTGACTCCGGAACGGTCGGTCAATCCGCTAGTAGGAAGATAAACGACATTAGGTAAAGAGGTTGGCTTAACTTGATGTATTGGTATGTTAAGTTGGCATAAATGGATAAATTCCGTATATAAAAGTGTTAGTCACAACTGCCGTGCCGATCAAGTTTCTTTCTAGCAAGACCATTTATATTTACGTTATTTACGAGAAATGAATGGGTGCATCACAATTTAAATTCAAACGGAACATAGATATCGGTAGCCTAGATGCAGAAAATGATAGGTTTCTGATTTCAGCTTTCGTAGATAAAAATGATCTATCCCTATTAAGGGACATGAACAACCCTAAATGCATTCTACTTGGAAGAACTGGATCAGGTAAATCAGCCTTAATCAAATATCTAGAAGAGCATGAACCTTACGGTGTTAGAATTGATCCCGAAAGTATCTCGCTTAGACACCTAAGTAACTCAGACATAATTCAGTACTTCAAAAAATTAAATGTCAAGCTTGATTTATTCTATAAGGTTCTATGGAAACATGTTTTCATAGTAGAGCTGATTAAACTCTACTATGATAATAACATTGATAAGTCAAAGAGTATTATTGATTGGTTAAAAAATCAATTCCCAGATAAGGCAAAAAAAAGCTCTTTAGATTATCTAGAAAATTGGGAAGATAAATTTTGGGAGGATACTGAATATCGAGTCAAGGAACTAGAAACCTCATTGGAAAAAAGATTTAAAGGTGAACTTGGAGGCCAAGTTGATATAAAAGATTTAATGAAGCTTTCAACGAAAGGAGAAAGCGAAGCTAAGGACACTAATACTGTTAAATATGAGGTAATCAACAAAGCTCAAAAGGTCATTAATGAGTCGCAGATAGAACATATCAATAACATTCTGGATATAATGAAATCCAAAATATTCAGTAAAACTCAAAAGAAATTTTTCATTGTTATTGATGATCTGGATAAAGAATGGGTATCCGATGTTATTGTTTATGATTTGCTGAAAGCTTTAATTGAAACCATAAAAGATTTAAGTAAGATTGGTAACGTTAAAATAGTCATAGCTCTCAGAACCAACATCCATAAAAGGATATTGAAGTCGAATCTTACAAGGGGTGTTCAACGAGAAAAGTACAATCATCTTTATCTAGACATCAGATGGTCAGAATCGGAATTAAAGCAACTCCTTAACAACAGGTTGCGAGAGCTGATGCGAGGATCTTATACTTCCGAAAGTCCTACGATTGATGATATCCTTCCAGATGCAAAAACGCAGGGAAAAACGATAATTTCTGGATTTGACTACATGATTGAAAGAACATTTATGCGACCTAGAGATGTAATAGACTTTTTCAACAAATGCATCAAGCATGCCGACGGAAAAACTAAAATTTCCAGAGAAGTACTAAAGTTTGCGGAAGATGAATATTCACACGAAAGGTTACGAGCTCTTAACGACGAATGGTTAGAAAATTATGGAAGTCTATTTTGCCTCTATGGATTTCTAAAGGGGGTGTCCACAGGGTTTAAGAAGGACGAGGTAAAGGAATTAGCAGAGGAGTACTTTGTGGAAATTATTGGAAATGATGAAGTCAAGAAACTTAGTTCAGAATTACAAGCAATGTTCGAAACATATGGAGAAGATTTTGAATTGGACAAACTTCTTTGTCATGTTCTAATCATTCTTTATGAAACAGGACTACTTGGAATTAAGATCAGTCCAGAGACAAAGAATGAATATGTCTATGAATCCTACACAGCGATTGAAGTGAGAGATCTTTTACCAGATTCAAAGTTTTACATTCACCCAATGTTTAAAAAAGCTCTTCGAATAAAATAGTGTGTAGCTAACAAACGATATAGCACATGCCTCTAAATAGTTACTTGAAAGTGCAGTGCAAATCCGCTAGCTTAGAAGAAATAAACAAAAACCGGAGGCACGTTCTTATCTGGACGTTACCTGTCAGCGCTGCATCTAGCCCAGTAATATTTTGAAAGGCAAAATCGCATACACAATCGGTCTTTCTTGCGGTGTTCTTGCCCTGACCGTGGGAACTGGGATATTTCTAATCTGGTGGGCTGCTAGAGATTGGTTCGCCATTTCGTTAGTAGACCTTGAGGTATATGGCTTCTTCTGGATAATGATCGCAACTCCAATAGCATCGATTGGATTATTTCTTATGCTATTCGCGCTTGGAAACAACTATCCAAAGTTCCTGAAAAGAACAACTTTAGCTCTCCTACTAATACTATCCAATATTCCAGCTGTGCATTTGATATTGGAAAAACATTCTGACCTTAGCCAACAAGCATATTTTAAATTGACCAACCACAGCAATTTGGACAACCTTGAACTAACAATCTCAGCTTCAACTTTTGAACAGGAACTTGGCGAATTGAATCAAGGCGAATCGATCGTGAGTAATTTCTATCCCAAATACCTAAGTTCTTCAAGAACTAGCGTGCCACTTGTTGACTCTGTTAGGGTAACAATTCTTACCTCGGAACAAGAATACAAAGCTGTTCTTCCAACTATGTACAAAGGGAGTTGCAGTCGTTTCGTCCTAACCGAAGATTTTGAAGTGAAATGGAAATAGCCGACAGGTAACAGACGCTAAAGTGCAATATGTCAAAGTGCTTCTTGCAACTTTCCTGCTGTTAGACCGAAAAGCTTCGCTCTGAAATACTCACCCTGTTCCGATAGCCATCGGAACTTCCCTCTCTTGAAAGAGAGGGGTTAGGGAGAGTTCAGAAACTTTGCTAGCTTAGTTTCATCAGTCACGATAGCTATCGGGATTGGACATACGTCCTTTTGCTGGACGTCAGCACCAATCAATTCAAAATCAGATAAAAATGAAAGTTACAGCCGAAAAAAATGAACAGGTTGCCAATTTGATCTTCGCATCCATTTATCCACTTTACCTGGATAGATTGGAGAAAAATGGCAGAACAAAAGAGGAACTCAACCAGGTTATTAAATGGTTCACTGGTTTTGATCAAGATTCTTTACAGTCACTTATTGATGAAAAAGCGACCTTTAGAACATTTTTTCAAAAAGCTAAAATCAATTCAAACGCACACTTGATCAAAGGAGTCGTTTGTGGTTATCGAATTGAAGAAATAGAGGATGAATTTGAATTGTATAAGCAATGTAGACAGATGGAAAAGCTGATTGATGAATTGGCAAAAGGTCGTAAAATGGAGAAAATTTTGCGTGAAGAAAAAAAGTAGAAACTGGCGCTAACAAAGCCCAAACTGCATCCAAAGGCAGTTCCAAAACGTTACCAAACATTGTGAAAATTTGAACAATGAGAAATAACAACTTTATTTTTTCAATAGTTGTATTTACAATGCTTTTCCATTCATGCGATTCTAAAAAACATGAATCAAAAGACAGTGATTTACCAATTACAAGAGATACTTATTTTGGACAAAAGTCGCCAGGCCTGACTCCTGAATTGTTTGCTCCCGGGATCATTTCACTCGATGGAAGATTTGAAGGTACCGTTTCGTTTTCTCCAGATTTAGATGAAATCTATTTTGCAGCTTACTCTGAAGGCGAAGAAACAGCTATCTATTTCTCTAAGCTCGAAGGTGATGAATGGACTCCCATTAAAAGAGCAAATTTTACCAATGGGAAAAAGAAAGAAGAAATGCATCCATTCGTCAGCCCTGATGGTAAAAGGATTTATTTCACAGCCTTGGACTCTAGTTTTGCAGATGAGAAAATTTGGTATGTAAACCGTTTAGAGGATTCCTGGAGTGATGCCATAAAACTTGATTCACCTATTAATGATGACCTGGTGTTTTCTCCTAATCAGGCGAAAAACGGAGACCTTTTTTACACCAATATATCAGATATACGAAACATAAAAACCAATTATGCTCCTAATAAAAACGGTAAATATCCCGAAGTACAGGAAGTTGGAATTGAATTTGGTCATCACGCCTTCATTTCTCCATCTCAAGACTATTTACTGGTGAGCGGTCGAAACCAACAGGATGAAAGTAGAAGAGACAATGATATTTATGTCTATTTCAAGAAGCGAGATGGAACGTGGACAGAACCAATTAATCTGGGTAGTACGATAAACTCAGATTTGGATGAAAAAAGTCCGAGAATCACACCGGATGGTAAATATTTATTTTTCGGTAGAAGTGAAAGAGATACAGAGCCAGGATTATCGGATGTGTATTGGGTAAGTACAGAAGTTATCTATAAAGTACGACCAATTGATTTGTAGGAAGCAATCGGCTGCTATTCTTAAGAGCCACGTACCATATCCGGGAATACAACATTCAACATGAGCAAAGTATTTCCGATATTGATAGTTCTTCTAGTATCATTAAGGTGTGGTCTGTACTCAGAGTCTGCCTCGGGAACTGGAAAATCAAGAAGCGAGCTTCTAGCAGAAATTCCATATAGAGGAGAAATCATTGGTGATGATATTACAGGCGATATTGTCGAAACACTAAAACTTGTGATCGAGAAGATGGAATCTTTAGATAAGGTTGCAATTTTTTACGTAACCGAAGAAGGAGATCTAAAGGAGTTAAATGGAAATTGGGAAAATGGAACAAGTGCTCTCAAACAGGCCAACGAGCTTTGGAGAGACATTGACTTAATAATGACTATTGTAGCATATCCCAGTTATTCTCAAGATGCTGTGACAGGAGAAACTAGTGAACTCTGGGCCATTGAAGTTGATCACAAGTCTGTGAGCAGAACATGTAGGATGTTTTTCAACACCGCTACGCCTATCGAACTAAGAGATCTGGACTGTATATGAGCATTTTGAACGTTGAAATCAAAGCTAAATCAGATAGGCAATCTGAAATTAGAGAACTACTGAATTCGAGAAAAGCAATAAACAAAGGAGTTGATCACCAGATTGATACATACTTCGATGTTAAGCACGGACGTTTGAAGCTAAGAGAAGGAAATATTGAAAACAACTTAATTCATTACTTCAGAGAGGACAAAGAGGGACCGAAACAATCCAAAATAACTCTCTTTAAATCTGAACCTGATTCAACATTGAAAGAGATATTATCTAGCTCGATAGGAATTTTAACTGTGGTTGATAAAAAGAGAGAAATCTACTTCATTGAAAATGTCAAATTTCATATCGACACAGTTATGGGCTTAGGTACTTTTGTTGAAATTGAAGCAATTGATACGGATGGAACAATTGGTGAACTTGAACTATTGAATCAGTGTGAATTTCATCTAGAATTATTCGGCATTCCAAAAGAAAATCTCATATCCGTTTCGTATAGTGATTTAATTTTAGAAAAGAAATAATAAACAGTTGTCAACAAGCGGTATAAATAATACCGTTAAGGCGTTAAAACTAAGGCTAAAATAAAGCAGAGGTCAGTCCTAAACTGAAAAGTTGTGAGTATTAAGTCCACTACTAGGCACAACCCTTATTCAGAAAAGTCTTGCAAAACTGAATGAAGCGATAGACGTCTCGAAAATTGGTGATCCAACTAAGTGAAATCCTGACTGCACCTCGACGCTTGCCGAGATACTCGATCAAATTGAAATAGTCTTTTTCACCCTCTTGCTCGAAATAAGATTTCAAGTCAGAGGCAGAAAGTTTGTGATTTGTCTCATCAATCCCAGGGTTGCAAAAACAGCCGGTACGTAGTGAGATGTTCCAGTCGGACGCCTTCTTCTCGATTGTAAGGAAATCATGCATTTCTCCATTGCGATCAAAGAAATTCAGCGCGATTGTGCCACCATGATTCTCGGAGGTGGATCCATAAATACGAAGTAGTTTTTTCCCGTTCGAATGTTCCAGTGTTTGGAGTTCCTCAATTAAATAGTTTAACAGCGAATTGATTCGCTTTTTCATTCTGTCGAATCCGATTTTTTCCAGGTATTCAAGCCCTTGACCGACCGCAGGAATACTTAAGTAATCAACTGTTCCGTCTTCGAATCTTGCTTCATCAGTATCAAGATAATATCCGTCACCGAGGACAGATACGATTGTGATAGTACCACCCGCAAAGGCCGGTTTTTGCATTTTCGAAAACGAAGATTTCTTTACTAGAAGACATCCCAACCCAGTTGGATATCCGAACATTTTGTAAAAGGAAATAGGAACAAAATCTGGTTGATATTCTTGCAGGTCCAGCCTGGAAGATGGCACAGAAGCTGCAGCATCCAGCATGACATCCCAACCCAGGTCGTGGGCAATTGAAATCCATTTTAAATCGTGTTGCAGACCCGATACATTTGACTGTGCCGGATAGGCAAGCAGATTGTTTTTGGATGGATCACAATTTCTCAGCTGAGCAAGGAGATCGTCTTCGTTCAAGGTTAGCATTTCCTGATTCAGGGAACTATAGTGAAACTGAGCAGATCTTCCTCGGACATACTCCCGCAACCCGTTAACAGAATTGTGATTGTCCATCGTTAGCAGCAGGCGACTTTCAGGTTCAAAGGGATAACTTTCTCCGATGAGTTTGATGGCTGCCGAGGCATTGGAGGTGAATATGCACAAGTAATCATCCTGGCAGTTGAAAAAATCAAGGATCTTTCTTCTTGTTGATGCAATAAAACTCCCAGATAGAGCAGAGCTTGGATTTTGGGAGTGCGGATTTCCTAAAATGTGGGCCTTTAGGAATCGGTTGTGCCAATCCACCAGGCTTTCGGGATACAATTGCCCTCCTGTGAAATCCAGATAGGTGTGATTTTGCCTGTCCAGGCGGCCGAAATCTCGTGCTCGCAATTCATCGATCAGGCTCGTGCTTTCATAGTCCTGGAATCTTTTTCTGAAATTGCGAAAAGAGCCTTCTTCACCCAATTTGAGTAGAATAAGATTTAAGAGTCTCATTTTTACTCAGGAAGATCGACGACCCGGTCTTTGCACGGCAAATCGGATTTTTCGAATTGATTCCATAGGTTCAGTCCGCCGAGAAGATTCCGAATCTCACTGAAGCCATTATCAGCAAGAATCTTGCTTACCCTTGGGCTTCTGGCACTGATGGAGCAGTAAACAATTATTTCACGATCCTTATAGCTTTCGAGCTCATCTATCCTGTCTCGGACCTCACTTATTGGAATGTTGATAGCGTTTTCGAATCGGCCAATTTTGGAAGTGACCTGATTGAATTCACCCGTAGAGCGAACATCCAAAAATACCAGTTCGCTATTCTCATCGATGATGCCGCAAAGTTCTTGTGCCGTGATGTTCGTGTAGTTCAGCCCTTCACTCATATTTGATTTCTTAAGAAGCGTCATGTTGCAGGAATGGCATGTTCCGGGCTTGTCGAAAATCTTACCATCGGATTCGCATCCACAAGGGGGACAGATATATTCTGAGCTTTCTTCTACCTGCGCTTGAATGGTCAGGGCGGTAGATAGACATAAGAAAAGTGAGATAACGAAAGTGTGGTTCTTCATAAATGCTTTTTTGAGATAAATGTACGATCCACCGAATCCGGGGTGACCCTTTGGAAGGTTAATGAAGGTTAACGAAGTGTTAAAAGGGTTAACAAAATGCGAAGTGAAACGCAACGATCCGTTATAGAATGAGTAACTTTTTAACATTACAAATCAATAAAGGCACATGATGCTTTCAAGACGATGGGTTGTATTAGTTGTTAGTGTAGCTGCCATAGCCATGGTAGGCCTTCTATACGTTCAGGTTAACCTGATCAACACGGATATCACCGTTTACAAGGAGCGCTTTAACACCATCATTCCTGAGATGTTGCTGGAACTCAAATCAGAGATTAGAAATGACCGGAGTATGGTGACCCGATTGGCTAAATACGAGGGAGAAACAGAGTTTTATATAAAGTCGACTGATGGAAAGTACCATGATGAGCTGGTTGAAGATGCTAGAAGAAGACTCGAGCATATTTTTTTAAAAAATAACCTTGACATTGATTATGAGATGGAAGGAGTTGTTTTGGAGAACACTAAGTGCCAATATCATAATTATGACTCTCATATGAGTATGTCGTCCTTGAAGAATCGCGGTATGGAAGATCATTTTGTCTGCCTCTGTGGTCCTGAGCGCACTGCTTTCGACTTCACTATAAACTATCCAAATCAAATTGGATCTGTAATCCTTGTTTCAAATCCGCTGATGATCACCTCGTTCGCTTTGATAGGGTTGATCATTGGTTGTTTTGCCTACACGGTGTATGTGGTTAACCGGCAGAAAAAGCTGTCACAAATGAAAAACGATTTCATCAATAACCTGACTCATGAATTCAAGACACCGATCTTTTCTATTGACCTAGCGTCCGGGATGTTGAAGAAATCATCGGAGGTTAAGAACTCAGGACGACTTTCAAAGTATGTGGGAGTCATTGAAACAGAAGGAAAACGTTTGAAGAGTCAGGTGGACAAGGTCTTGCAGGTGGCATTGGTTGATTCGGGAAATTTCAAATTGGAAAAGAAAGAACTGGACCTTCACGATCTGCTTTTCAGCGTATCCAAGAATTTTGAGTTGCTTATTCGTGAACGCAATGGGACACTTAACCTGAATTTACACGCCAGAAATCCGATTCTTTATGCTGACGAAACTCACCTTAAGAATATCATCTATAACCTGATGGATAATGCACAGAAATACACCGAAGGTGCCCCGGAGATTGAAGTCACCACCTCTGACGGTGCTGGCGATTTGACCCTGAGTATACGTGACAATGGTATTGGCATAAGCAAGGAAGTGCAGAAATTCATTTTCGACAAATTCTACCGCGCAAAGGCAGGACCTGACATTAAGGGATTTGGTCTTGGACTGAGCTATGTTAAAAGTGTGGTGGATGCCCATAAGGGAAAAATCGACCTTGTAAGTAGCCCCAATCAGGGCAGTGTATTCACCGTTCAATTTCCAATAGCCTGATGAGCACACGAATTTTGTTAGCTGAAGATGACAAGAACCTTGGCTACATGCTAAGTGAATACCTGGTGATGAACAATTTTGATGTCACCCTGGCCAAAGACGGTGAGGAGGCGATTGAAGTCTTTCAAAAAGGTAGCTTCGATCTCTGCGTTCTCGACGTGATGATGCCAAAAGCAGATGGTTTTTTAGTCGCAGAACGGATTAGAAAGTCTGATGAACATCTGCCAATTATCTTCCTAACAGCCAGAGCTCTGAAAGTAGATAAATTAAAAGGTTTCAAAATAGGAGCAGACGACTATATCATCAAGCCTGTCGATGAGGAGGAATTGATGGCCAGGATCAATGCGATTGTCAAGCGTTTCAGAATTAGTTCGGGTGTCTCTACAACCTCAACATACCAAATCGGACAATATTCCTTTGATTATGAGAATCAGCAACTAAGGATTGGTAATTACAAGCGGAGCATCACTGCTAAAGAAGCCGATGTTCTAAGAGCATTATGTGATTGTCAGGGAAACATTCTTGATAGAAAAACTACGCTCAAATCTCTATGGGGCGAGAGTGACTATTTCAATAGAAGGAGCATGGATGTGTTTATTTCCAAACTCCGTAAATATTTAAGCGAAGATCCGTCGGTTAAAATTCGGAATGTCCATGGACGAGGGTTTGTGCTGGAAATAACTGATTGATCCATTGTTCTTCGTAAAAATGGAATCCAATGCAGACAAGGGAGAGTACGTTTTTTGTCAAAATACCAACTCTAGTTACCGTTACTGATACAGTCTGTGATTTTTGATTGCCTCTGCTAATTCCGTATCGGTCAGGTAGAATTTGTCAATGAAAGAAGCACCAAAACTTTTGTAAAGATCAATGCAGGACGGATCATTCCTTACGTACCAGGCATACTGGTATATCTGACTGCCAAGCCCATGATAGACTGGCATAAGGTCGGTGCTTCGTTCGTGTTTAGCCCGGAAGTCCTCATCGATCAAATACAGGATTCCCCATTTGGCAATCTGAAGTGTGGTGAGCTTATGGTAATAGGCAGTGTGGCCTAGCTCATGAGCCAGGATTCCTACTTGAGAATCGAAAGGCAGTGACCGCAGTAGAATTTCATCGAAAGGGGTATTGTCCGCATTGTTGAGGTAGATTATGTATTTCCTGTTTTTCTTCTTACCCAACAAGGTTTTCAAATCGAAATTGGATTCCATAGGTGCGCCACTTGGGATTAATCGCATGTCTATTGCCACGTCCTTGAGCTGAGGATAGGCAGAGTAAGCAAGAAGTGCAGCGGTTTCAAACCCCATCGGTAAACCTTTGTTAACTCCAACCACCTTTTTCAGACTATCCAGGTCATATGACAATAGTGACAAAGAATCGGGGAAAATATGGACATCTTCCTCAGGATCATATTGCATTGGATCCACAGGCTGAATAAGAATAGCGAGGAGTAGCAACGCAATGGTTGTTAGCAACCCAATTAAGATCTTCCTAATCATATTTGAAAAAGCTCTTTTGGTCTAAAAATTTTACCGACCTGTAGGACTCAATTTGCCATGTCTTCATTGTAAAGTTTCGGAAGAAGTGGATTACTTGCTTTTTAACCAACTCAACCACGAAAAGTTTTCTCTAATTGCTTGCCTCGATCAAGGCAAAGGATTCATTCAGCCTTTTCCAAATTTCCTCCATCCATTCATCGTGTTCTGGTTTAAGTAAGCAAGACCTAAGACATGTCAGATATTCAGAGTTAATCTCAAATTCAGTATTTTCAAGCATGGCGGTCGGATATTTGTAAAGAGACAGGTACAAATGATTTTCTTCCGCCTTATGGAACAATTGATTTGCCTTTTCACTCATCGACAAAGTATCCTGACCCTTTATTGCGTAGACAACTATATCCGTCTCTGGCTTCATTAGCGGAAAGAAGTTGTCACTGCTTTCCAGTTTATCGTGCAATCTTAAAGCCGCATTTCTCGACTTGCTGAGATCTTTACTGAACTTGCCACCCTTGATGGGCGGAAGCAACTGATGCGTCGCCCATAGACCAACTGCGGAAGCACCGGCGCGTGAGCATTCGAGGCTAATCTCTCCAAGATGCAAATCGTCAGAAGTAAAGTAGGTGTATGGAGAGTCATGAAGATAATATTGAGCTACCGATGGATCTTTGAATAGAATACAGCCACATCCGTATGGCTGGAGCCCTTGTTTGTGTGGGTCTATTACAATGCTATCGACCTGGCTAATCGAACGGTACTTTTCAGAAGTTTCGTCCTCCAGATTATCAAGCAGTCCGAAGTAGCCACCGTATGCTGCGTCTGCATGTATTCTGAAATTATATTTCTGCTGGAGTTTAAGGATTTCGACAAGAGGATCTACGGAACCCATTCCGGTAGTGCCCATGGTGCAAACGACAGTGCCAACGTTTCCTTGTCTTAATTTTTCTTCCAGATCCACAAGATCCATCCTCGAGAATTGATCTGTCTTGATCTTTTTAAACGGAAGCTTCAGTACGGCTGAAACTCGTTCGTGCGTGTAGTGTGAGTGATCAGAGGCCACAATTAACCTATCAGGATGGACTTGTCCTGCTACCCATAGTCCTTCCAGGTTGGCCATGGTTCCACCGCCGGTAAGGTGGCCAAGATGCTCTTTCAGTCCAAACATTTTTGCCAAATCTTTAACCACTTCTTTTTCCATGGGGGAACTGGCCTTGCTTCCATCCATGGCGTGATTGTTAGGATTGATCCACATGGCTAGCATATATGCAGCTCGGGCGACAGGGTGGGGTGGCTTTAACATTTGGCCGGCAAAGAGAGGATGGAAATAAGGGTAGTTGTTTTGCATTTTTTCTGCTACTTCTAACAAAACCTTTTCCATTTTCGAATAATCGACATCCGAATGTATTTCCGGTAGGTTAAAACCAGCCTCTAGCTTGTCAAGTGCCTGCCGAAGAAGTTTGACAGATTCTTTCTCCAAAACCATGATTTCATAAATTATTTAGTCGAAAATTTAGGTGGATTTACCGCAATAAATGGCGGTTGATCGAATGTATTTAGGGGATTGAAGATCTTTTATTTACTTCAAATTAGAAATCAGAGCCGCCATGCATGCTTTTAACCAAGATTTGCAGGAGTTGATTGAGATAAAAACCAAGGAGATCACCCTTCTGGAAATTCCGGAACATCACACTCTCGCAGCGAAAATACTAGACAGGAAGGTCAGTTACTTCAATGAGAAGTATAACCTGGCCATGCAAAACATCATGTTTGAAATTTATGATGAATTGTGCCCCGATGATGAGGTTAAACCGATTGGTGAATACCTTGCCGATCATTATACCAAGTCATCAGGTACGTACGACGCACCGCTTAGTGAAGGAGTTGCTGTGCATTTGGATGATTATTCATTTACCGAGGGCAGACTGCTTCTGTTGCCGGACCCGGCAAGGATTGTGCTTCAAAATTTTGAAACGCAGCACCGCGAGATTCTTTGGCAGGCAGCCTAAAACCATTCGGTTTTTTCCTTAACAGGCCCTTTTTTTACGATTCTATCGTTTGATTCGCAGTAGCCCAGGTAAAAAAAACCAAGACATTTTTCATTTGCCTTTAGATTGATGAATTCGTCAAGATGTTCAACCAGGGTCGGCGAACTCCAGTAACCACCGAGATCGTACTGCGAACAAGAAATCCAAATGTTCTGAATGGCGCATGCAACAGATGCAATTTCTTCCCATTCAGGTACTCGCTCTTGTGGATCACGGTGTAAAATGATGGCAATCACCGCGCCGGCGCTGGAGAAGTTATTTTTCGTTTTTTCATACTTGGCCTCAGAGAATTCACTGGAAAGCGCTTTGTATTTGTTCGCCATAAATTCCCCCAATGCAATTTTCTTGTCATCTATGAAAACCTTAAAACGCCAAGGTTCTGTAAGCCTGTGTGTTGGCGCATGATTAGCATTTTCGAGAAGCTCCTCTATGATATTTTTGGGGATTGGCTTATCTATGTATTGACGAGGATATACCGATTTACGAGCACGTATTATTTGATTTATCTGACTCACTTCCACTAATTCAAGTTAAATAATGAATAAATCTAAGAACATTTTGATCACTGGTGCTTCCACCGGCATTGGGTACGACTTGGCTAAAATATTTATTGAAGCAGGCTACATCGTTTTTGGTAGTGTTAGAAAGCAATCAGATGCGGCGAGGTTAAGAGAGGAACTAGGTGCCAATATTCATCCACTTGTGTTTGATGTGACCAATCATAAAGCAGTTGACGAGGCAGCCGAGAAACTTAATCAGAAGATTGGCGATGAGGGATTGGGCGGGTTGATCAACAATGCAGGGATCGCAGTGGGCGGACCTTTTATGGATGTGGACATTGAGGAGTTTAGGTATCAATTTGAGGTGAATGTACTCGGTGTGATCAAAGTCACCCAGTCATTCTTGCCCCTACTTGGGGCAAGGGAGAATCATGCTTCGGCACCAGGTAAAATCCTACAGATCTCCTCCATTGCTGGCAAAATCGGGATGCCCTTCTTATCACCCTATGTTGGGTCAAAGCATGCGCTCGAAGGCATTTCTCAAAGTCTTAGGCGAGAACTGCAACTGTACGACATTGATGTCATTGTCATTGGTCCCGGACCGATCAAAACTCCCATATGGAATAAAGGTGCAGGAGAAGATCAGGACGCAAAATTTGAAAAATCATCGTTTTACAAATCGTTGAAGATCTTTCAAAGTGTCTTCGTTGCTCAGTCAATCAAACACGCCTGGACATCAGAGAAAGCAGCTAAAATCATCCTGGGGGTATTTGAAAAATCCTCGCCAAAAACCAGGTACGGTCTTATCCCGCAGCGTTTTAGAAATTGGGTGCTTCCTCGGCTTCTTCCTGAAAGAACATTGGATAAATTTGTTAAGAAGAGTCTTAAACTATATCGTTAGATCATATGAAATTTGGAGGAGTAGACAATCCCGAATTAGTAGATTTCACATTACCCGCAGATCACCCTGACACTGGTGACGTTTTCAAAACTGGACAGAAGTTGGAAAGTGTTTTTGTTGGATGTGCTAAATGGAATCGGCAGGATCTTAAAAAATTCTATCCAAGAGGAACAAAGGATGAGTTGACCTACTATGCAACACAGTTTAATTCGATAGAGCTGAACGCGACCTTTTACAATCATTTCAGTGAAGAACAAATGTTGAAGTGGGTGGAAAAAACTCCGGACACATTCAAGTTTTTCCCAAAGGTTCACCAAATGATCAGTCATATTAAGAGACTGAATAATGTTGAAGAATCGATCGAATTTTACACGACGAATATTCGGAACCTAGGCGATAAGTTGGGGATGTGTTTTCTTCAGCTTCACAATAATTTCAAGCCTCAGAACATGGACCGACTGATCACTGCGGTGGAGTATTGGCCAAAAGATATTCCGCTGGCGATTGAATTGAGAAATACAGAGTGGTTCAACGATGAAGAGATAGCAAATGAAGTCTATGCTTTATTTGAAAAAAATGGAATTTCAAATATTGTCACGGATACTGCAGGTAGAAGAGACCTTTTGCACATGAGGCTTACCTCGCCGGATGTTTTTGTCAGGTATGTGGGTGCAAATCATGAAAGCGACTATTCCAGACTGGATGACTGGTTGAAACGAGTAGCTAAATGGAAAGAAGCCGGAATGCGGAATTTGTACTTTTTTGTTCATCAAAACCTGGAAAAGGAATCCCCGGTTCTTTCTGCATATTTTATTGAGAAACTCAATCAAGAGTTTGGTTTGGATTTGAAGGTTCCGGAAGGAGTGGCTTGATTATATGTTCTGTTATGCCTGACTTCATCAAGCATCTTAATAAAGAGAGCCGAAGATGCCGTTTCAAGAA
The DNA here is from genome assembly GCA_028285685.1 of Cyclobacteriaceae bacterium. Classification (GTDB taxonomy): domain Bacteria; phylum Bacteroidota; class Bacteroidia; order Cytophagales; family Cyclobacteriaceae; genus Ekhidna. The sequence goes on from JANQOR010000038.1 coordinate 302,306, forward strand.
CGGCATTCTTGTGGGAAGTCTTTCGGTTTAATCAATTGTGAAAACATAGCCTACGAAATCCAAGAATGACACTTGCCCACGAGAGTCACCTTGAATTTATTTCTGGGTGTTCCGACTCGTTTAAGACAAAAAGAAACGGACTTTCTCACCAATTTTGGGTTTAGAAATAAAAAAAGCCATTTGCGCTTGCACACAAATGGCATGATCAAAAATATAAGCGGATTGGACTTATTTCTTCCTGGACCTTCGTTGTTTCATACGATCTCGCATTCGCTCTCGATGATCTCTCCTTTTCTCCCTGATTTCTCCTCGTATAGTTGAGAGTTCTGCAATCTGATTCTCGGTCAATATCTCTTTGAGATCAGCATCCTTTTGGTCGATAAGATCTGCTACTGCACGTAACTTTTCGCTCTTTGACTTTGAATCATCATCCCTGATACTCTTCAGCTCGGGTTTGTACTTTTCCCTTAGCTCTATGAGTTGCTCGGCTTGCTCATCTGTTAAGTTCAGGCGTGATTTGATCTCTTCACGTTTATCCTTGAGTTTTTCACTTGTTTCAGTTTCTTGCGCAACCAGAACATTTGCTGCCACCAAAATCCCAAGTACTATAATTATCTTTTTCATTGTCGTGCTGTTTGGTGCTTTGACTACAAAAAAGGATGAAGGTTTAAAACGGGTCTGAGATTATTCGAATCTTAGGTGCTTAACAGACTCTCCGGAGTTGCGGAGCTCTACCAATGAATCTATACCAATCTCCAAATGTTGAGTAACAAATTTGGATGTTACTTTTTTATCACTTTCTGAAGTTTTGACTCCTTCCGGAACCATTGGGTTATCTGAAACCAGCAGTAGAGCGCCCCTCGGAATTTTGTTCACAAACCCTACCGTGAAAAGTGTTGCGGTCTCCATGTCGATTGCCGACGCGCGGATGGATCTAAGGTATTCCTTAAATTCTTCATCATGCTCCCATACTCGCCGGTTCATGGTATAGACAGTACCAGTCCAATAATCAAAACCCTTGGCCTTTATAACGTGTGATATCGCCCGCTGCAGGCGGAACGAAGGCAAGGCGGGAACTTCGGAAGGAAGGTAGTCATCTGAGGTACCCTCACCTCGAATGGCGGCAATGGGAAGTATAAGATCTCCTAGCTTGTTCGCCTTTTTCAGTCCGCCGCACTTTCCGAGAAACAGGACAGCTTTTGGAGAAATTGCAGAGAGAAGATCCATAACAGTGGCAGCAAGTGCGCTACCCATTCCAAAGTTGATGATCGTGATATCATCATGAGTTGACGTCTGCATGGAGCCACCCGCTCCTTTGATCTCCACTCCGAATTTTTCTGAAAACATCACAACATAGTTGGGGAAGTTGGTAAGGAGAATGTATTTGCCAAATTCGCTAAGCTCCGTACCTGTATAGCGTGGCAACCAATTGTCAACTATTTCTTTTTTCGTTTTCATGCGTGCAAAGGTACACGAGATGGACAAGATGCCTGACTCCTGATCGGATTGTATCATGCAACCTCGAATGGTGTATCATCATCAATCATACATATTTCTAACCTTAAGATGCTCAAGATGAAAAGTCACATACAAATCAAACCTCTTTCGATCGTTATAGCTGCCGCCTTTCTTAGTGTATTTGGTGCGGTCTGGTATGGAGTTCTTTTCAATGATATACAGCAAGAATCACATAGGTTTACGGCGGAAGAATACGCAGCTAGTCATCCTGCATGGTATATGGGTGGAGTTGTGATTTCATTGTTTATTGCCTGGGGTCTTGCTTTGTTAATTCGTTTGGGTGGGATAGCAGGCATCAGAGCCGGTGTGAAGGCAAGTGTGAGGGCTGCCATTGGATTTGGACTTCCTCTTGTAACGTACCCGCTGGTTTTTTCACCATTGCATGATTTTAAATTGTATGCTGTGGGATTCTTTCAAATTGTGATCGCATGGATCGTTGCCGGAGCAATTTTGGGCGCAATGGCCAGGTATTCAGAACCATAATTCCATTTCACCTCCTCGGGATTGGTGAACTTATCCTGTGCTCTTGAATCGGATTTTTAGACTAAAAATTCTGATTTTTTTATAAAAACTGCAATTACGAATAAAATAATGTAACTATTTTTACTGCAATTACGAATAATATAGCATTATGAAGAAAACCAAACTTGGCGAATTTGAAGAATTAGTGCTTTTGACGGTCGCAGTACTAGCTGAGGAGGCTTACGGTGTGGAAATAAAACGTGAGCTAGAGTCTAGATTAAAGGAGACTTTAAGCGTAGGGTCCATCCAATCTGCTCTGAAACGAATGGAGGAGAAGGGATTTTTAACTTCTGAATTTGGAGAAGCCACCAGCAAACGTGGAGGGAAAAGAAAGCGAATTTATTCTGCCACCCCCTACGCACATCGAGTCTTGACCGAAATGAAGGACATTCGATCCCAACTATGGGAAGCCATCCCACAACCAATTACCAGTTTTCAGGCAGTATGAAAGAACAAACTACTGAACCGCCGAAATGGCCTTTGAATCTTCTCAGGTTCTTCATAAAGAACGAATATCTCGAAGAGATTGAAGGGGATATGGAAGAGATATACCAAGATTGCCTGGATGTATACACAGAAAAAAAGGCGAGGCGGTTATATGCCTTTGAGGTACTGAAGTTACTGAGACCAAGCCTTATTCAAAGAGTGAAAGGACTGAGCAGATTCAGCAACTACTTGCTGTTGAAACATTATTTCAAGATAGGTTGGAGAAGCATCAAAAAGGACAAAGTAAGTTCAGGGATTAACATCAGTGGACTTACGATTGGGCTAGCTGTTTTTCTGGTTCTGTTTGTCTTCGTTAAATACGAATCAGGGTTTGATCATTTTCACAGGCTAGTGGATCGAACATATCGCGTAGTTCAGCATACTCAATACCCGGAAGAAGAATTGCACTGGAACACCACTGCTTACCCACTGGCAGCTGCCATTCGTGAGGACTTTCAAAACATCGAACTGGTGACCCAGACCGCAGGACCATTTGATCGGGTGTTTAGCGTTGAGGACGGAGCAGGTGAAGTGCGGCTGTTTGAGAATGATTTCGTCCTTTTTGTTGACCCTTATTATCCCGAGGTGTTTGATCTACAATGGTTATATGGCGAAGCGTCAACAGCACTTAGTGATCTCAATTCGGTGGTTTTGACAGAGAGTGTGGCAAGGCGCTATTTTGGAAAATCAGCGGAAGCTTTTGGAAAATCAATCATGCTCAATGCCAAAGATGAGTTATTGGTTACTGGAGTTGTGAAAGACGCACCAGGCAATTCGAATTTGCGGTATGAGATTTTGATCCCTTACCAATTCTTCAAGCATCACAACACGTACTTTGCTAACAATTGGTCCGGAAATTATCAAGGAACATCATTTGTGGTCTTGCCGGAGGGTGGAACTGCTGCAGAGATTGAAGCAGCCTTTGTTCCATGGAAAAAGAAGTACTTGGATGCTGAAGATGATCAGCGGATCAATTACTACCTTCAGCCGCTAAGATCCATCCATACTGAGTCCTTTTACGGGAGTAGTCCTGGTAGCTATACCATGCCTCAGACGATCCTTGATGCGGCTATGTTTGTCGGCGTTTTTGTTCTGATTATCGCAATCGTGAATTTTGTCAATCTGGTCACTGCTAGGGCTGGATTGCGTTCGCGAGAAGTTGGAATCCGAAAGGCTATTGGCAGCTCACGAGCGAACCTGATTAAGCAGTTTATTTTCGAAAATGTCATTCTCGTTCTCATAACATTGGGATTATCTGTTTTGGTAGCAGAATTCGTGTTGGATTTTTTAAATCAGACGCTTGCTATTGTTAATTTGAAGTTAGCTCTAACATGGAATGACGCTGGTCTTATGTTGATAGCTGGGCTCCTAACCATTCTTCTTTCGACTATTTATCCAGCCTTAGTCCTTTCATCTTACCAGCCCATTGCCGCTCTGAAAAATGATATCACATTCAAAGGAGCACGATTGAGAAAATCATTAACGGTCTTTCAATTTTCTATTGTACAAATTTTCATCATTGCCTCCATTATCGTTGGCAGTCAGATGGAGTTTTTTAAAGGAAAAAACCTGGGATTTAACTCTGAGGCTGTCCTGATCACTCCGATAGCAAACTTTGAGGAGTTGGAGGTGTTTAAAGCCAATATTCTATCCGATAGCAAGTTCGAAACTGTCTCTTTTGGGTCCGGTCCACCTATGGCTATTGATGGACGCCAACTGGGCACCACCTTTCGATTGCCACATCAAACGGAGGTAGATGGCTTTCATGCAGAAATGAAGATCGGAGATCCGAACTACCTCGATTTCTTTGATCTGGAATTAATTGCGGGTAGAAACCTCAGGGAAAACAAGCGAAGATTTGATGAGTTCATTGTGAATGAGACGGTACTGGAGATTCTGGGTTGGACGCCTGAAGAGGCACTGGGGCAGAGGTTAGCCATCAATGAAGGTGAGGCAACGATTGTGGGTGTGATGAAAGATTTTCACAACAATTCCCTTCAACGGGAGATTACACCTGTGATCCTCATGAATTGGGAGTACATTCAGGACTTTGCATTCATAAAGTCGGCTGGATCTAACGCTTCTCAATTAGTACGGCTTGAGGAGATCTGGAAATCGTCTTTTCCAACTTCAATTTTCAGCTATGGATTCCTTGATGATTCAATTGAGCGCGAATACGCACTTGAACGCCTTATTCTCAAGGGCTTTACCATCTTTTCTGTCTTGGTTGTGATCATTGGTTGTTTGGGTCTCTTCAGTCTGATGTCTTTTATCACGCTTAGAAAAACCAAAGAAGTGGGCATCCGAAAAGTACTTGGTGCGTCAATAGGGCAAATCATAGTCTTCTTTTCCAGGGAATTCACTTTTTTGATAGCGCTCGCATTTTTAGTAGCGGCGCCTTTTGCCTACTACTTTATGGATGCCTGGTTGCAAGACTTTGTCTATCGAATTGATATATCCATTTGGATGTTTGTGATTGGAGGGACACTGACCTTATTTGTGGCAGCATTGGCATCTTTTTACCAGATCGCTAAAGCCGTAACCATCAACCCTGTAGAAACCTTAAGAAGCGAATGAAAAAAACCCTTTCACCTGTTCCTCCAAAATGGCCTCTTTCGCTACTTCGACTCTTCATCAAAAAAGATTACCTGGAGGAAATAGAAGGCGACATGGAAGAGGTATTCCGGGACAACTTAGAATTGTTTTCGGTGAAAAAAGCTCAGCGGAAATATGTATGGGAGGTGATAAGGCTGCTACGTCCAGCGCTCACACGAAAATTGTCAGGAACTCAAAGACTCAATAACGGTATGATACGACACAATCTATTGCTTACAGTAAGGAACTTTATGAGATACAAGAATTCCTTTTTCATCAATTTGACAGGTCTTTCTACAGGTTTGGCCTGTGCCTTCTTGATCCTTCTCTGGGTGCAAGATGAGTTAAGGATCGACAAGTTCCACGAGAAAGATGACAGACTGTATCAAGTCATGCACAACCTTAACCATACGGAAAAAGTGATGACCATTACCAGCACACCAGCCAAACTGGCTAGTGCCATGGCTGCTGAAATACCTGAGGTAGAGTTGGCAGCAAGTGTAATTCCAACAGGCTGGTCCAGTGATAATGGCATTTTGTCAATCGGTGACAAGGTTATAAAAGCGAAGGAGCAATACGCAAGTGAAGACTACTTCAATGTGTTTTCATTCAAACTTTTAGATGGAGATAAATCCACCGTCCTTTCTCAAAAAAATGGCATTGCGATTTCAGATGAACTGGCTCTAAAACTATTCGATACTACTGATGATTTGGTGGGGAAAAGCCTGGAGTGGAAAAAAGGAGAGTTTTCAGGACAATATCAGATCACGGGAGTTTTTGAAAAGCCTCCAAAAGTGTCTTCCTCTCAGTTTGACCTTGTATTCCAGTTCCAACTATTTGTAGACAATAACACCTACCTGGAGCAGTGGTGGAATAGTGATCCGAGTACTTACGTCATTTTAAAGGAAGGAACGGATTTGGCGGCAGTAAATAGTAAGGTTGAAAAATTCATACAGACAAAGATTGAGAGATCTTCCAGCACACTATTCATGCATAAGTATTCTGACCGCTACTTAAATGGCCAATATGAAAATGGTAAAGTGGCTGGAGGACGCATCCAATACGTGCGACTTTTCTCGATGATCGCAATCCTGATCTTGACAATTGCATGTATCAACTTCATGAATCTTTCAACTGCAAGGGCGTCCAGACGTTTTAAGGAGATTGGTGTCAAAAAAGCAATTGGAGTTGGAAGAAGAGCGCTAATTGCGCAGTACCTGGGAGAATCTGTTCTTTTGTCTTTTGCATCATTGCTTGTTGCTGTTCTCATCACAGTCTTTTTCCTCCCGACGTTCAACCAAATCGTGGAAAAGAGCCTTTCTATCCAGTTTCAGTATGAATTTGTGATCGCTGTCCTGCTAATCACCCTCATTACAGGCCTCGTTTCTGGCATGTATCCCGCTTTCTATCTTTCGAAGTTTAAAGCCGTAAATATTTTGAAGGGAGCGTTCGACTTAGGAGGTTCTGGCTCCAGAAAAGGACTGGTTGTTTTCCAGTTTTCTGTGTCCATTATGCTGATCATCTCGGTGGTGGTTATTTACAAACAGCTAGAGTTTATCCAATCAAAAAACCTGGGCTATGATCGCGATAATATCATCATTTTCAACAATGATGGAGAGCTGGGTGAGAACCTTGAAACGTTCCTGGCCCGAGCGAAAGATGTCCCCGGTGTCATCAATGCTGCTGCCTTTGGACACGATCTGATGGGTGATCACGGCGGAACCTCGGGATTGAGGTGGGAGGGGAAAGATCCAGAAGTCAGGATCGGATTCGGAAACCTGGAAGTAGGTTATGATTTTATCGAAACGGTCTCCATACAAATGCTTGAAGGAAGAACATATTCACGTGATTTTCAGGCTGAGCAATCAAAGATCATTTTTAACAAAGCAGCAATTGATGCAATGGGACTTAGCGATCCCATTGGGAAAAAAGTCTCCTTCTGGGGCCGGGAACGCCAAATCATTGGTGTATCCACGAATTTTCATTACGAATCTCTTTACAAGGATGTGGAACCCTGTTTTTTCCTGCTTGGAAGTGGTTTAAGCAAAACGATGGTTAAGATTCGATCTGGTACCGAGTCTGCCTCTATTGATGCCATACACAATCTGTACAAAGAGTTTAACGAGGATCTGCCTTTTGAATACAACTTTCTAGACGATGACTATCAGGCGATGTATAATTCTGAGCAGCAAATCGCCACCCTTTCAAAATATTTCTGTGGAATCACCATACTTATCTCTTGCTTGGGGCTTTTTGGACTGGTTGCATTCACCTCGGAGCGGAGGCTAAAGGAGATTGGTATTCGAAAAATACTAGGATCCGGGAGTTTCCGAATCGTGTACATGCTGTCAAGCGATTTCACTAAAATGGTTCTTTTGGCAATTTTTATTGCCCTGCCACTCAGCTACTTCCTTGCTAGGTTTTGGCTGGATGGATTTGTTTATCGGATCAGTTTGGAATGGTGGTTTTTTGTGCTTGCGGGATTCATCGCCCTGGTCATCGCCTGGATGACTGTTGGAATCCAAACCTTCAAAGCTGCTAATATTAATCCTGTGCAATGTTTGAGAGACGAGTGATTATGGATTAGCAAGTTGATGCACATACTTTGCAACGGCCTGAATTTCCCCTGGTGAGAGTTCCTTTTTAAAAGAGCGCATGACGGTTAGGGGACTGCCATTGGTGATCAAATCAACCTTTTGGTCAATATCGTATTCCGAAATTGTTAAGTCTGAGGCTCCGAACAATCCCTTTTTGCCATCATTACCGTGACATTTTGCACAAATGGTGCTGAAGATACGCTCACCTTTTTCGAGTTCGTTAAGAGCAGATATCTCAGGATAGTCTTTTTCAAAGGTCCCCTGTGCTCTCGGAAAAGTTGGTTTATCAGTGAAGGAAGCATAGCCCGCGTAGATGAGAACACCCATGGAAAGGAAAGAAGCAAGAGCAAAGTTTAACTGGTGAGCATACCTGCTCATCCATGCCACCGACAGAAGTAAAATGAACTTGAGGAGATGATAGAGTTCAATTTCTGCGAGTACAACTATCGGATAGAGGCCCGTCGATACGATCAATCCAAAAAAGATCCAATCCGGAATTTTGAACTTAGATCTCATTGCCTGCTGGTATTCCTTGTTGTTTAAACCAAAGAGTGAAAAGAATAACCGAACCAGAAGGTAGAGCAGGAAAATAACTGACAAGCCTGCATGGATTAGTATTAAATTTCGTTCCATCTGTTTGTTTATTGATTTTGTAGACCTGGAATTAGCTTAATCATCGAGTTCCGCAAGTCATTGGCTTTTACCAACGTGTCCTTGCCAGTCGCTGTGATTCGATAGTAGCGCTTCCTTCGACCCCCGCGCTCCGCAGTAGCACCTGATTCAAAGGACTCTACAAATCCTTTTTTCTCTAGTCGGTAGAAGGCACCATGAAGTGCTCCCACACTTGGACGGTGCTTTGTTTGCTGCTCGATCTCTTCCATTATTGTTACACCGTAGGCGTTTTCACCTAAAATGCCAATGACCAACAAGACGATTTCTTCAAATGCTCCAAGATTCGTGCTTTTCATAATTATTCGTTTTTCAGGGTTTCAGCTGGCTGTATTTTAAGTGCCTTAAGTGTCTGGATACCCAAGGTGACACCTGTCATCAGCAGTACTACTGCTAACGGAGTAATAAAAACCAGCCAGTGGAGGGCTATTCTAAAGGGGAAGCTGTTCAGCCAATCCACTCCGAAATAATACAGCGCAAAGCAGGCGACTAAGCTTCCCAGAGCCATCGGGAAAACGAAAAAAGAGCTTAGCATTTGAAATAGATTTTTTCCGGACGCCCCAAGCACTTTTCGAATCCCAATTTCCTTTGTTCTCTGCGTGATAAGAAAGGAGGATAAGCCAAACAAACCCAGGGCAGCAAGTATGATTGCTAAAATGGAGAATCCTTTGAGCAAGTCGCCGTATCTGAGCTCAGCTCTGAATTCCTGGTCAAATACCTGGTCTAAAAAGAAATACTCAAATGGATTTTGAGGGAAATGTGCTTTCATTTTAGCTTCAACTTCCTCAAGGGTTTTAAGAAGACCGGTGGTGTTAACATTTAGGCTTATGTAGACTGGGCGGTTTGGTCTGAGAGCAAATACGATAGGCTCATAACTCGTTTTCAAGGAGGTATGATGGTAATTGCTTGCCACGCCTAAGACATTGAATTCTCGTTCCATCAAAAGGATTTTGCCACCAACAGCTTCATCTGCATCCTTGAAGCCAAGTGCTTGCATAGCTGCTGAATTGAGCACAACGCCTGTTTGATCTGAAGGAAAAGACCGGGAAAATGCACGACCTTTTTCAAAGGTGATTCCGTAGGTTTCGAAGTATCCGTAATCAATGGTATTAAAGTGCATAGGAACTCGTTGATCTTTCTTTTCACCTACACCTGATAGCGATCCTGAACTCATTACTCTTCCGGGTACACTGCCGCTAGTAGTGAAGGAATGAATATTTGCGTCGTTCACCAGGTCAGCGCCAAGAGCTCGTACTGATGTCATTTGATCACGACCTTCATTTCCCTTTTGTGGAGCGTTAATTACCAGCAATCTTTCTGATTCGAAACCCAGATCTTTGGACAGCAGGTAGTCGGTTTGCTGAGCAATGAGGATCATTCCTCCGATCATTGCTACCGAGATCGCAAACTGTGCTGATATCAATACCTTACGTAAAAAGCTACCTTTCTCACTCGTGGAGAACTTTCCGCGAAGAACCGTAATCGGCTCATATTTTGACAAAACAATCGCTGGGTAGAGGCTCGAAAGGAGTGCTCCAAAGATGACGATACCTACTGTGACCAGCCAGAATAGCGGATCAGTGGAGATCTCGAAATAGATATCCATCCGTTGTGAAATGTATTTCACTGTTAGGAAAATCATCAAGCATGCAATAACTAGCGAGCCTATATTTATTACAAAGGACTCAGCCAGAAATCTCGGCAGCAGTTGCCTTCGGTGCGAACCCATGACTTTCCGGATACCCACCTCCTTAGCTTTTAGTGAGGAAAGAGCAGTAGTAAGGTTGATGTAGTTGAGGTAGACGATTACCAGGATAAGGCCAGCTATGAGAACAAGGAAGTTTATGGCATTTCGATTTCCATTTTCACCCAATTCAAAAGTCAGGTGAGAGTCCAGATGAATATCCTTAAGTGACTGCAATGCAAATTTTTCTGTAGCACCTCCCATCTGATCACCTCGGAATTTTTCAAGTATTGAAGCAACCTCTTTCTCAAACGCTGGTATATCTGTCCCACTGTTCAGTTGTATGTAAGTGTGATAAAACGGCAGAGACCAGTCGTTATTTTGGAAGATCGGCCACTGTTCCAATGTTTTCATAGACATCAGCATGTCCAGCTTCAGATGCGAGTCATTCCTAGGATTTTCCAGTACGGCGGTGACTTTCAACTCCGCTTCACCGTCTTCGAAAGAAAACCGGATCAATTGCCCGATAGCTGGCTCGTCTCCAAAAAAACGTGTGGCCAATTGCTCTGAAAGGGCCACTGAATTAGGTTCGCTGAGTGCCGACGACGGATCTCCTTCTAACAATTGATAGGAAAATACCTCAAAATAGGACTCCTCGGTAAACACTGGCTTCTCCACATGAAATGCCTGGTTCTTGTAATTAACTACACCGTGTGTGAAAGAATAGTAGAAGCGACATTGATTGTACACTTCTGGGTATTCCTCCAGCATGATTGGTCCTACTGGCAAAAAGGTCGTCGCGCCGTTGAAAGAGACCTGATCCCCATGCGTTCGCTTGAAACTCACTCTGTATGTGTCTTCAAAATTTTCATGAAATCTGTCGTAGTTCAATTCATACACAGCATACTGCGCAATCAAAAGTGCTGCAAAAAAGCCGGTAATCAGACCCAAAAAGTTGATTGAACTTGAAAGCCTATTCCTTGAAAAGCTTCGAAAGGCCAGTTTGAGATAGTTGCGATAAAGTGACATAGAAGCGGACTTAAACATTTGAGGTTTTTTCATGGTAAAAAATTTTATTGAGCTGAGCATATCCCTGATAAAAAGGAGTTTGGCTTTAGATGCTCCCTGAGATTTCACTCTATTTTGAAAAATCTCCAGCGCATCACCGTAGAGGATCTCCACCTGACGATCTGAGCAGATTTTGCTTAAGATCCAGAGCGGCCATTTTGGAGGATTTGGTTGGTCCATTTTCATCTGGTAACGAAGAGAAGACTTATATGTTTCCTAAAACTAAAACAAATAAATTAAAAATACCCCTAGAGGTGGATGAATCAATTTCATCCAGAGGACTAGGAACGCTCATCAAAAAAGCTTGGAATGCTGATCTGCACCGCGGTGATTTGCAAAGAAAAAAACATGAATTATGAATGAGCAAATCAAACATTATCGGAACAAGTTAGATTATGAGTGGGATTCTGCAGATCTATTTGAAAACCTTGAAACAAGAACGGATGTAGTTGTGATTGATACTCGGAAAGAGTTTGCCTATGAAATCGAACATATTCCTAGTGCCATCAATTTTCCGCACCGGACCATGGATGAGAAAACCACCGTTCACATGGACAGGTCTAAAATCTACGTTTGCTACTGTGATGGAATCGGATGCAATGGATCGACAAGAGGTGCACTAAAGATGACCGAACTAGGCTTCAATACACTTGAACTGATTGGCGGACTCGACTGGTGGAAAAGAGATGGCTATTCAACCGAAGGGAATGAAGCCACGGTAGGTGTCGAGGTTCAGTGTGCATGCTAGATCTCGATTTTTTTTAATTACTTGTGGCTTTATGGTAACCTGCTTTTTAAAATACATTATTGACCCATATAGGGTTTCCGAGTTCGAAGACTATGCAAAGACCTGGATTGACTTGGTGAACAAAACAGGCGGAATTCATCACGGGTATCTGCTTCCGCATGAAGGACCGAATAATATTGCCTATGCTTCATTTTCGTTTCCATCTATGGCTGATTACGAGATATACCGAAAGGAATTCACTACAAACCCGGAATTTCTTGAAGTGATGAGAGATGCTAACGAAAAGAAATTCATAGTTAGCTACGAACGAAGTTTCATGAGACCGGTCTTGCAAGGGTTTACGGATAAGGCCCGAATCGAATAATGATCAAAGTTGATAGAGCGGTCATTCGTAAGGCCCAGCTCAAGGATATGGATCAATTGATCCAGTTATGTCAGGAGCATGCGGAGTACGAAAGAAGTGAATACAATCCCAAAGGAAAGTTTGTAAAATTAACGGCGCTAATCTTTAGTGATCAAGCTCCAGTCAATTGCGTTGTTGCAGAATCAGAAGGGCAATTGATTGGTTACGTGACCTTCATGAAACAGTTTTCAACGTGGGATGCTGCTTACTACGTGTACATGGATTGTCTCTTTTTGAGGGAAACTGCTAGGGGACAAGGTATTGGAAAAGAGCTGATGAGGTCTGTTGTCCGATTTGCCAGGGATGAGTATTGCAGCCAGGTTCAATGGCATACTCCGGACTTTAATCATAGGGCGATCAAGTTTTATCGTGATTACGGTGCGATCTCGAAGACAAAGGAGAGGTTCTTTTTAGATTTGAAATAGAACTGTGATAGCTACTCTTTAACAAACCTGTCCAGGACCTCAAATTTAAGCTTGATTAAAGTTGGAAGGCATTTAAACAACTCAAGATTTGTGAGTATCACCACACCCAAATTCTGTGCAGGAACTAGGGCTATAAAGGAACCGTAGCCTGGCAAGGCACCGCCAAACTCAACGATTTTATGATTTTGATAGTCGCCAACAACCCAACCCAAAGCTGCGGCAAGCAAGTTTGCATCAGGGTTAAAAAAACCTTGATATGCGGGAGTAAGCACATTATGAGGTTTGTAGGTTTCTCTCAAAGCTTTTTCACTTACTAGCCGTTCACCTTCAAATACTCCCTTTGATAGATGAAGCCGAACCCAATTGGACCAATCAGCAATATTGGTGAATGTACCGGCAGCAGCTGCAACATTTTCTGCATTGTACGCTTGAATTTGGACGATCTCTCCATCTTTTAAATCATGAGGAGCCGCTAACAAAGGATTTGAAGATCCTTTGTCGAAACGCAATGTTGTTTCTTCCATTCCCAGTTTTTTGTAAATTCTGTTTTCCACGAAATCGTCATATGAACCTGAAACAGAACGTACAACTTCTCCAGCCAAGAAGTACATGAGATTGGGGGCAGATCCATATTTAGCTCTGAAATTAGAAACATCAAAGAGTTTCATGTCGCTTAAAATCTCAGGTCTTGAGCGGCTGCTAAATAGTGCGATTGTGTCCGCAGAAGTCATTCCACTATTCATTGCAAGTGCATCTCTTATTGTAAAATGAGTCTCCACCCACGGATCTGAAATTGAAAATTCAGGAAGGTGCTTTTTGATAGGGTCATCCCAGTTGACAAGACCTTGATCAACAAGGATGGCAATTGCAGTAGATGTTACGGCTTTGGTGAAAGATGCCACCTGAAACGTTGTTCTGGGAGTCACGAGTTCATCTGAATCAATGCTCTTAACTCCAAATCCCTGGCTCATGAGCACCGTATCGTTTTTGACTACTAAAAGCGCCAGACCTGGAATCTTTCCTTCGTCCATCGCGGCAGCCACGACCTCTTCAATCCCCGCCAAAGGAGATTGAGCTACTGAACGAGTGGGATTGAGTTGCAAGACTAATAGCAGTGCGAATGTTGAGCCTTTGATAAAATACTTCATGCCCTCAGGGATTTGATCTCTCTTTAAATTTAGTAAGGATGTGCACCTTATGTTTGTTCGTTAAATTAATTATGCCAGTCGCAATCACATTATAGTTTTAACATGCAGGAACCAAAGATCGTAGAATCCCCAGAAAGAAAACTAATTGCAATGCGCAGGAGAATGTCACTGTCCAATCATAAGGTCAGGGAACTCTGGCAGGGATTTAGGCCACGGGTTGGTGAAATTGCTGACCGATTAGGTTCTGATTTTTTTTCAATCCAACACTACCCTGAAGACTTCAAGATGGCGGATTTTCGTCCTACGACCGAGTTTGACAAACTGGCAGCAGTTGAGGTTAGTAGTTATGACAAAATACCGGAAGATATGGAGTCCTATGAGTTGGCAGGTGGTAAGTATGCTGTATTCATTCATCACGGACCGGCTTCCGCTTTTGCGAAGACCTTTCAATACATTTATAATGTTTGGATTCCCAATTCTGAATATGAGCTCGACAAAAGAGATCAGTTTGAAATTCTGGGACCAAATTATCGTCCTGACGATCCGGATGCCGAAGAGGAGGTGTGGATTCCAATTCGATAAACTGGGGCAGCTACCAGTCAATTTCCAATCGCCTCACTTTTTTAGATCCAATATCAATAATGTATAAATGCCAGGTTCCTTCTCTATTAGAGGAAAAAAGAACTTCCTGGTTGCTGATCCAGGAAGGAGCAGCGTTTCGACCTTCTGAATCAGTTAGTTGGGTGATGTCAGATCCATCCCAATTCATTTGATATAGCTGCCAGCTGTTCTTTTGTCCACGCTTTGATGTGAAGATGACCGTTTTTTCATTTGGTGAAGGAGTAGGTTCACTATCTCGTGACGGACTTGAGGCCATAATCGTTGGCTGCTGACCCGGTGTGAAGGTAGCAAGCTCCCAGTCTTTTCCATCCTTGACGACACCCCACAGTTGCCTTTTGGTCATCGAAGGTTTAATTGGGTTGTGGTGCTCAAAGGCATTACTCCATTGTGTGTCCTGACCAGAACCAAGCGCCACAGATCTAACCTCGTCCCCATCACCATTGCTTGTATAGAACAAGGTGTCTGGATTAGTCAACCAAAAGGATATCAAATTCAAGTTTGAATTATCTGTCATCTGTTGGATGTCTTTTGTTTGTAGGTCAATCAGATAGATATTAAAATTCCCTCCTTTGTTGGAAAAGAAGGATAGCATTTTACCATCCGGTGACCAGGAAGGTTGTCCTTCCATCGATTCCCAATCTGTAATTCGTTCTGGGTTTGTGCCATCTTTATCTACGATGTAGATGTCTGAATTTCCATCCTTAATTGCCCTGAACGCAATTCTAGATCGATCATTTGAGACAGCTGGTTCCATTTCTGCCACCTGTTGGAAAGCAAAGGAATTGATAGTTGCGGATATAGAGTACAGAAATAAATAAAGAGCTGACTGCCGCATAGTGACAAGTGTTGTGTTTGAAAAGCGAACGCAAAACTCTTGAACCGGTTGCTTTCACTTCTGCTTTTGATATCTTTCGAAAACGAAGTATACTACCTGTCAAAGTAAAATCTCGTAATAAGGCCTATGCAATTTGAGATCTCACCAATCCAACTCGTCACCATAGGTGCGGTTATGAATGGGTTAGTCTTCACATTCCTTCTTTTTGAAAAGAAGGAAAATCATCAAGCTAATCGTTTCTTATCCTTGATGATTCTGTCAATGTGCCTGACTTTCACACCGTTCATCCTGGACATGTCGATTTGGAACAAGTACCAATCGTTGGCTTGGCTTCCATTTTCACTTTCTTACTGGATAGGGCCTTCCTTCTACTTTTATATCAAAACGTTGACCGGTGCTTCTCCGAATTTTACGAGAAAAGACCTGGGGCACTTCGCACCATTGATCCTCAATTACCTTCATAGTATTTATCATGCCGTTGTATTGAATTCAAATCCATGGCCATGGTTTCATCATGTTGCAGAAGTGTTGGAAACAGCAGCAATTTTATCTGTGGCCATCTACCTTGTCATTTCTTTTAGGATCGTTAAGAAGTATCAGCGGTCCTTACTAGACAACGTTTCCAACATCGAAAAGACTGATCTTAGATGGGTAAGTCAAATTATTTTCGTGATCGGGGGCTGCTGTTTACTCATTATCGTTTTCCTGGTGATCAGTATGGTTGCAGGAGGCAAGTACTCCCTTGCAGAGTGGGATGATCCAAGAGCTTTTGTTTTACTCATTTATGCCTGTATTCTGTATTGGCTGAGCATCAGCGGTTTCAAGCAGGCTCAAACGCATAAAATATCGACCTCTGTCTTCGTCGAATCGGATGCACAACAGGAATCATCTGAGATTATCCAAAAGCTTCGTGAAATATTAGAGAATGATAAGCTATATAGGAATCCTGAGCTATCACTTTCAGACTTAAGTAAATCGGTGGAAATATCTGAACGTGCAATATCTGATACCATCAACCAGGAGCTTGGAAAGAACTTCTTTCAGCTAATAAATGAATACAGGGTTGAAGAAATTAAGCAACGGCTAAGAGACCCTAACCATGATCATTTGAAGATAATCAGTCTTGCGACGGATGCTGGCTTCAACTCAAAGGCTAGCTTCAATCGAGTATTTAAATCCCTGACTGGAAGTACACCAAAGGAATACAAATCCGAAAATTTATAATCGAATGCGGGTTTTGAGACCTCAAAACCAGAATTGAGACTTTTGATTTGAAGCGCCCTTATAATTTGAGCGAAGATTTAAAACTTATAAAATAAGGGACATGAGAAAAATACTATTTGTTGCGTTAGTCATCGCTGCATCCTCACTCCATAGTCAGTCGATTCAGGATCTCGATTTTTTGATTGGCTCCTGGCAGGTGCTTGAAACCATCTACCCAGGAACAGATAAGGAATACCAGGAAAAGGGAACAAGAATTTGTGAGTACTACCTGAACGGTAGTTTTATAAAGTGTGAATCAGCCACTGTCGTTTCTACGAGTGGCAAAGAGCGCTTCTACACGTATGTGATCAACTATGATAAGCGCGAAGATTGCTATAGAGCTACAAACCTTGCAAATGACTTCCCATTGCAAGGCCAATTCAAATGGTACCTGGACAAGGAAAATCAGCGAATTATCGCAATTACGCCCAAGAATGTGATCGAAGACAGATTCTTTAGAGCAACGATCTCGTATGCAGACAAAGATCGGTTGGTCTGGAACGGCTGGTCAAGTAAGTGGCTGGATGATAAAGAGTGGAAACAGGTTTTTAACGATGTGGCAACCAGAAAAAGTAGATAGACATCCATGGCAAGATCATTTATAATTGTATATACATTAGTTGTAAGTATGGTAGTTAATGCTCAATCGATCCGGGATCTCGATTTTCTAGTCGGAAAATGGGATGTGAGTGAAATTGTGGCTGCCGGTACGGAAAACGAGTACGTTGAAACCGGAACGAGAGAGTGTAGCTACTATATGGACGGATCATGGATCAAATGTGAAACCAAAGGCAAAAGAAAGGGACGAAATAGATCTTATGTTTTCCTTATCAACTACCATCCAGAGAGAGAGTATTTCCAGTTTCTCAGCTTATCAAGTGACTACCCTGATTGCGGCATAAGTGCCTGGGTAATTGATAAAAATGCTAAGATTATCAGAGGGCGAAGCACGAGTGGTTATGAATCGATTCACAGCATCAATTTCACTGATGAAAACAAGATTATCTGGCAGGGATTGTATCCACGAGCAAATGATGATTCAAAGCTCATTCTCAAACCCTTGTGGACAGAAACTGCAACACGAAAATGAAATACTTTAAATGCTACCTTCTTCTGGTTCTGGTAACCTTTGGTTGTGCAAAACCTGAACGCAACAAAGATTTACCGATCATGGGCAATCTCCCAATCGGGAAATACGAGGTTGGTTATACAACACTCTTCACCTACGACAAAACGAAACCTGGTATTCCATTTTCAGATTGGGAGGGACGATTGTACGATGGATATGATAAAAGCAAAGGCAGACAATTTCAGATAAATGTCTGGTATCCTGCTCAAGTAGGTTCAGGAAGTTCCATGAAATATCGGGACTATGTACACCTAAGGGGCCGACAAACAGATTTTACTGATACGGAAGAGAATAGGTTGTTTGGGGAAGAACTGTTTGCCGTTCAAACAGATGAGCTCGGTGATGATAGCACTTTCACTGACGAAAACCTTCAAACGCTGTTAGATTTGGATGTTCTAGCTCTGCGAGAAGCGAAGCATCTCAATGAGAAATTTCCTGTAGTGGTTTATCCCAACGGAGGTAGTCCTGCATTTCAAAGTATAACTTGTGAATTCCTTGCCAGCCATGGTTATGTGATCGTGGCCTTCGTGGCAAAAGGACGATTTTCGAGTGGACTAGAAGTGTCAGGAGTGGGGTTGGAGGCTGCAGTTGATGACATGGAATTTGTCCTTGGAAAAATAAGTGGGCTGCCTAATGTAAACATGGGGGAGGTGTCGCTCATGGCCAATGCCATTTCTTCATCGGTTTGCGCATCCACCGTCGCAAGAAATGAGAAGATCATGGCGTTGATCAGCCTTGAGGGCGGTTTGCCGAGTGCATTCGAACAGCGCCTTTTAAATGAATCCCTTTTCTATAGGCCCGAGAATTTGAAAGCTCCTATCCTGTTTATTTATGCTCCGCATCCTTCCATTGATCCAAAATACACGTATCACCTAAAATACGCTGATCGCTATTATGCTCATTTTCCAAACATGTCAGAGTATGTCATGTTGAATTACGGCATGTTCGATTCATTCATTCCTAACATCATTGGTGAGCATGAGGGCGGCACCCAGCTGGGATTTGAGCAGGCAAATCAGTTGATCTTGCGATTCCTAAATCAAACCAGGGAAGGGACAGTTTCAGGGCTGTTCGACCCATCCTATAAATCATCAATGACGGAAATCGATACCACCCTTGTGCTAAAAGGAATTCCTGCCCCACCCAATATCTCGGTTATGAAGGATATGTTCATCAAAAACGGATTCGAACCCGTTGACAGCACCTATCAGGAGCTGAAGGCTAATAACAATTCCCAACCTTTCTCCAAGTCATTTTATACTTCCTATAGAAACTGGCTAGCCTGGAAAAAGGATCCCGACTATTTAAATAGGCAAAAGCTATATGCGTTGGCCTATGACAGCTATCCGGAATCTGCTATAGTCAACTACTACCTTGCTTACTACTCGATGAAACGAAGCTTAAACCCAAAAGCAATAGATCACTATAGAATAGCCTTGAATTTGGTGAATGAAGATCCTGATCTGACTGTAACTGAAAGAGAGAATAT
Organism: Cyclobacteriaceae bacterium; assembly: GCA_028285685.1. Taxonomy (GTDB): domain Bacteria; phylum Bacteroidota; class Bacteroidia; order Cytophagales; family Cyclobacteriaceae; genus Ekhidna. Next base: position 321,506 of record JANQOR010000038.1, read on the forward strand.
TTTATCGAACGCCAAAGAGGAGCTAGCGGCGCTACTTTGATCAACTCTGTTAATCAGATTGGTTAACTTTCTGGCATTAAAATTCATTGAATGAGAGCTCAGATTGTTTCCTTTCTTCTAATTGTTTGTCTGACTTCATATAGTCAGCAGCTATCTGAAATTGTCACTACCGGTCCCGAAAATGGAACCTTGATCGTAGTAGGTGGCGGAGGTGCTACTCCCAGCATTCTTGAAAAATTCATTGAGTTGGCCGGTGGACCGGACGCAAACATCGTTGTTATTCCGACTGCAAGTGGCCGAGATTCCTTTGGGGAGAATGCAGGTGGGTCAAGATCACTTCGGGAAGCGGGAGCAACCAATGTGACCATCCTCCATACGCGAAGTAAGGACACAGCCAATATGTATTCCTTTGTTGAACCTCTCCTAAATGCGACAGGAGTCTGGTTTGGAGGTGGTCGGCAATGGAGGTTGGTGGATGCCTATAAAGATACTGAGGCAGAAAAAGCATTCTGGGAAGTACTCAACCGGGATGGTGTCATTGCTGGATCTTCAGCAGGAGCCACCATCCAGGGTTCGTACCTGGCACGGGGTGACACCAAAAACAACCAGATCATGATGGGAGATCACGAAGAAGGGTTCGGTTTCATCAAAAACATTGCAATAGATCAGCATGTGCTGGCTCGCAATAGGCATTTTGACCTATTTGATATCCTCAAAAAACGTCCCGAACTACTGGGTATAGGCATTGATGAGAGGACAGCAATTGTAGTTCGTGGCGATCAATTTGAGGTGCTCGGAGATAGCTACGTGCTGATCTACGACCGGTCATTTTGGTCAAGGGAGGGAAGCGACCTGAAAAACCTCCCCCCAAGTAACAATCAATTCTATTTCTTGAGGGAAGGGGATCAATATGATATGAGAAAGAGGGCGATCGTCGAGACCGATGAGTGATCATTAGCGGATCATGGCTCCATACACCGCTCCGATCAAAGGGTAAGCATCTGATTTCTTGACTTGCTTGATTCCATCGGGATTGTCACGAAAGATCACAATCAGGTCGTTGGCAGCATCAATGTACATGTATTGTGATTGAGCACCACGAGCTAAAAATGGAGCTCTTCCATTGGATTCGCGTTTACTCACCCACCACAAATAGCCGTAGTTATAAAAGTAGTCTTCGCCTGTCTTAATTTGTGATGAAGTACTATTTAGAACCCAATCCTTCGGGACAATCTGCTCTCCGTTCCAATTTCCTTCGTTCAAATAAAGAAGCCCAAAGCGGGCCAGATCCTTTGTTGAGATCCTAAATAAGTAGGCTGGATGTTTAGATAGACTAGGTTGATAAACATAAGCCGTGTTGTAGTTGCCATCAAAATGTTCCATCTGCAGTGGGGTAGCAATTTTTTCAGAAAAAGCCTCGAACAGATCGCTGTTGGTAGATTGGTTGTAAATGGTTCCTAGCGCGTTGAAATCCCAATTATTGTAGGAAAATTGTTGACCAGGTGAATGTGTACCCCGCTCAGGTTTATTTCGATGCGTAGCCTCTTCGAAAGCACCAGGAAGATAGACACCCGAGGATGTTGTCATTAGATGCTTAATCTGAGCATTCAATTCCGACTTGGTAAGAGTTCCTTTTTCGTCGATTCCAAGCTCGCCCAGTGTATTTTCCAGGGAGATGGTTCCATTTTCTAATTCAGTTCCATATAGTGAGCTGAGCATGCTTTTGCGAATCGACCTGCAGCCAAAATTCAGATCAGTAAGTCCCCAATCCGCGATGATATAGCCCTTCACTATTACAAGTGCCGCTGCTCCCTCAATCTCCTCGAATTTTTCACGAGCTCTTTCCAGCTTCTTTGATGAATAGCCGACATTCTCGGGCTCGGTTGTCAGCCACTCTTTTCCAGGAAAAACTTTTTCAAGGACCGCCTCTTTGTTCGACTGAGCTTCTACACATTTTGTGAATAATATAATCAGTAGTACACATACAATTGTAATTCTCATTTTTAGTCCGTTTTATGTTAAGAAATGATTCTGATCAAAAATGTGACTTGACTTTTCGTACGACAAAAAATAGTTGTCCAGTCAAGCAAATCTTGACAACTCAGTTCAGGGCAGCGAGAAATTCTGTAGGTGTTTGATTGGTCTCCTTTTTAAAAGCTGTATAGAAGGATGCCCTCGAGTTGAATCCCACATCTCTTGCAATTCCTTCAATGGAATATTGGTCACGGGAGCTTGCGAGCATTTCTTGTGCAGCCTTAATTCGAAAGGCGTTTAGGTAGTTCCTAAAGGACAGTCCGGACTTTTCATTGATGATTTGTGAAATCAGGTATTCAGGAATAGCCAATTTGGTGGCAATGTCTTTGAGTTTCAAATCCTCCTTTCTAAACAAATCTTCGTTCTTCATCAACTGATCAATCTTCGAAAAATATTGATCAATCGAAGATGCGTTAAGCCAGGATTTCTTGTATTTCTCTCTGAGCAGAGTGTTGTTATCGACGAACTCTGGCAGGGTTAGAAGTTTGATGCACAGTAAGATCAGGAGTATGGAAAAGATTTCGTAAAAGTGATGGTTGTAGTCCGTCGTTAGGTCGAATAGTCTTGCTACCACAATAAAACTTAGGTACGCACCTCCACCGACCAGGAGTAGTCTTATCCATTTTTTTAATGTTTTCTGTGATTTAGTGAGCTTTCTGTACGTCAACGTGAATTTTCGAAAGTCGAGAAAAATAAGAATTAAGTAAACGGTTGAGTAGAGGATTTGAAAGTAGGCATACCAGGAAGGGATCAGTCCTTTTGTGTTCACCACGTCTCTTTTTAGAACAGCGATTTTGTAATCTTCGCTTTGAAGAAAGAAATCAGAGAGGTAGAGGGTCAGAAGGATAAATGGGATAAAATGAAGAAAGGTGCTAGTCCTGATCTTTTGAATTCCTTGAAGGAGGAAGTGAATGTATAGATACATGAAAAGTGGGCGAAGAATCCCTGCCGGGTAGTTGACCTTGAACCAATGTGGTGAGTCAAGGATGTAACCTGAGGTATATAGAAATTTGACGATGATAACAGTGGCGCTGGAAACAAAGAAGCCTACTAGCCAAATGTTTGCCGTTTGTTTTTGCGCTTTTGTTCCAATCGCCACGGCCATGATTATCGAGATGAGTAACCCTGCCAGTAGGATGAGATCTGTATAGTCAATTTGAAGTTTGATCGCTTCTGCTGTCTGTCCGATGTCAATATAACTTTTTGTGAGAAAAAAAGTCAATTGAAGAAAAGAGACAAATTTGAGATCCAGGATTAAAATCATTCACTATGATCATCAAAATCGCTCATTGATTTCCATTTCCTTGGGTGTTCCGGAGGACATACTTTTGGCAAAAAATTTAGGATGAAAACAATTGGAATGATAGGGGGAATGAGCTGGGAGTCCTCTCGATTTTATTACGAATTCGTGAATAGAAGGGTGCAGGAAATATTAGGTGGTTCTCATTCTGCAAGATGTCTAATGCTCTCCGTGGATTTTGCAGAGATCGAGGAACAGACGTTTGACGGAAAATGGGATGAAATGGGCAAGAGGATGGCTGTTTACGCTCGCCAGTTGGAAGCGGGTGGAGCAGAACTTATCATTCTTTGCACAAATACCATTCATTTGGTAAGTGACTACATTATCGAAGCAACGAAACTTCCCTTTCTCCATATTGCTGATGCGACTGGCTCGGCGATTAAAAGTAGTCAGATTGGAAAAGTAGCGTTACTTGGTACCCGGTTCACGATGGAAAAGGATTTTTACACAAAAAAATTAACTGAGGAGTACGACCTTGAGGTATGCATTCCGAATGCTAGTGAACGTCAGATTATCAACGATATCATTTACAATGAACTGGTTCGTGGACAGTTCAAAGACTATTCACGTGAGCAGATAATTAACATCATCAACAGATTGCAAGGAGAAGGAGCACAGGGAGTGATTATGGGCTGCACCGAACTTCCGATCTTGATCGATAGTCTGGATATCTCAATCCCATCTTTTGACACCAGTAAGATCCATGCACACAAAGCAGTGGAGATGTCCTTGAAGGGGCAAAAAGTGTAGGAGCAAGAACGGAATTTAGGATACCTCCAGTTGGCCTTTTAATATTTCCTGAATCTCATTAGCCATTTTCTCATCTCCAAGCCCTTTTGCAGCATTTAACTTTCCTTCAAGCGCTTTTCTTCTTCCTGGTCCTTTTTCCAGTGATTTGTTGAATTGAACAAGTGCTTCATCGAACCGATTCCTGTCCAGCAACCACTGTCCGTATAGCTCATAGGAGGGAATGATGATCGCCGGTGGGCCGAAGGCGAATGAAATTTTACTTTCCAATTCCGTGGCCTCTTTCAACAGCGGTTCAACAATGATATCTTCATTTTCAAGAAGCATTTCTGCCAATGCCTGCAATTCCAATGATAACACGCGTGAAATATCTACATCGTCCTGGTTTGGAGCTCTGGAAGCAAAGGATGTGCTGGCGCAGACGGTTACACCTCTTGTCGCAAGTTGATTCTTGGCATTGGCTATTTCACCAAAGATCTTTCTTAAAGATTCGTTGACACCATCGCTATCGCCTTTTTGAAAGCTTTTATATCCATCCAGGAACAACTTTGCAGCCTTGGATTGTACATTCAATTTTTCAATCTCGATAGGAAAGGAGGCAAACTTTCCGTCCCAATTTCCTGTCTCGGCCAGGTAAACTCCCAGCATTTCAATAGCATAGTACTTTGTATAAATCGAAGAACTTGATTCAACATAAGGAATCAGCCGCTCCATAATGACATCTGCCTCTTTCTGTTGATTTTTTTGCAGATGACCGTACAATAGCCAATGGTATGCATGCAGGTTCCAACCACCACCACCGGTCCGCTCGTTCTTCTTCAACCGGGCTTCATATGAGCGAATGTTTGACGAAATCACATCATCCCACATACCCATGGCGATATAAATATGAGATGGCATGTGTAATGCATGGCCCGCATCAGGAGCAACTTCTGAGTAATTGTTTGCAGCATCCAGCGCGAGTGAGGCGTGATCCGGATCATCATAGGAGTGGATCAGGTAATGTAGCGCACCCGGGTGACTGGGATTTTCGCGTAAAATGCCTTCAGCGATCTTGGCTCCTTTCCCATACACCTCATAATCTCTTCCCTGCTCAACGGAACCAAGCAATGACAAAGCATAAAAAGCGGCAACTTCATGGTTGGTTGGGTACTTTTTGTGGAGCTTCTCCATGTGCGAGGCATAGAGATCATCGCGCTCAATTTTGGTGCCTTCTCCAAACAAGATTTCCACACCTTCCAGCATATCGCGCTCAAATTCGGTTGGCGCCTTTGCCAGGCGCTCTTCTTTGGTTGGAGCTAGTTTTTCAAGAATGCTTCTGCCTGGATCATAGTATTGTTGGGTCCAAAGTGGATGGTTTTTGGTCATGGCTTCTCCCCAGTAAGCCATCGCAAAATCTTTGTCCTCTTCCTGTGCTTTCCTAAACGATTCTGCTGCCTCCGAATACATGAAAGAATGAAGCAATAAAACTCCCTGCTCGAAATGCTTCAATGCTTCCGGTGTACTGGTAGCTGCAAATTCAATGGTGCCTAAAGAGATTGATTTGTCTTCCGTTTGCTTGGGATATTGACAATTCTGCATGCAAAAAACAAGACATAGAAGTAGAGCGATTCGAGTATGTGGTTTCATAATATGTGCATTTACCTCATACAAGATAAAAAGTTCCACACTTTTTACTTCCAAAATTCCAGGAGGAATGAAAGTTTATTCGGAAGAGCTGACGAAGTACCTGTACTTTTCAGGCCCAATGAAGTAGTTGTTATTGTATCCGTACTCTTGCCAGTATTGACTCGCATACCTATCGAATGATGACGCCTCAGACAACTTCCATTCGATTTCCACCGCTTTTGTATCTGCATAGTCCTCCATGCCGCGACGCTCATCGACCAAACCGATAAAGCCTGTGTTTGAAGCCTGATAGATCTTTGTCCACCCTTGATCTGCAACGAGTGAATAGCCTAACATCTCTTCATAGAACTTCTGCATTTTCAGCAGATCGTTGTGATACGTCCAGGTGATAGCACCGTAGAAATTCAGTGACTCAACCCCTGTCTCTACCTTGGGTGCTTGAGCAAGTGTAGCCATGAATAGTTCGTTTTCCGGATGTTGCTTAAACTGCTCAAATTCCAGCAGGTAGCCACCAGGATCGATAGCCACGAAACCATCATGTGGCCCACCATCACGCGGCTTGTAGGTGTACTTGATTGGAACATCTTTGTCCTTAACATAGGTGTACCATTCCGATAACTGATCAGTCAAAAGAGCAATGGCTGTAGATTTTGCTTGTCCCTTGGGATGTTCACCATCTAATGGATGCAATTCTATAAATGCATCTTCGCTAATCTGAAATACTGCCGGGCCAACTTTATTGAGCCTGAGGGTTTCAGCATAAAAATCAATGGCCTCATCCAAGTTATCGTAGTATAGATGTGTGATTTGTTGAGCCACATTGAAGGAAGATAAACTTTGGTAGTGGGAATTTTTACTTAGTAGGAGGTTAGTTCCCTGTGAGCCGTAACCCAACAATCGACCGAAACGCCTGGCCAGTGCCTCCAACTCCGTAGGTCTGGCACCGGAACTATTCATCACATCTTCCCTCAGCTGTTTATACTGAGTCAGACGATGGCCTTTGTAAATTACAGCTACTGACTTTCCGTCTGTGACAGTTGCAGGAAAAAGCATGGTGACTGGAAAATCATCCTCTCTAAAGATTTGAACTTGATACTCGTCTGCAACGCGTTGAAAGTCAGTCCACACCTTGTCCATCTCTTGTGGCTCCATCGGGGCGCTGAGTGCCAGAGGTTTAGCGTCATTAGCTATCATTTCGCAGAAAACTTCAAAAGAAGAAGTAGAGGGGTTCTCTTTTGCGCAGGACGAAAATATAAATGCGCCGATGAAGGACCAATAGATCAGTTTTTGCATTCAGTCAAGTTACTGGATTCAGCTAACAACTGCTACACATTTCAATTCGATGGCAATCGGAGTTGGCAATGAGTTTATCTCAACAGTTGTTCTGCAGGGCTGCGCATCTTTGAAATACTCTGCATAAATCCTATTATATGTTTTGAAATCATCCTTCATATTGGTGAGGAAAACGGTCACGTCGACAAGGTCCTCCCATTTTGCCCCCGCTGCCTCCAGAATAAGCTTTACATTTTTGAATACAGAGTGACATTGAGCCTCAATATCGTAGCTAAGAATGTTTCCATCCTCATCGAGTTCAACCCCAGGAATTTTCGTTTCACCTCTTTCCCTTGGACCTACACCGGACAGGAATAGCAGGTTTCCAACCTGACGCGAATGCGGATACAGACCTACAGGCTCTGGAGCTTTATCTGAATTAAATATTTCCATCAAATCAATTCCTTTTGCAAAACTATTCGTTTGCGATCATCCTTTTCTGAATATCGCACATCTACAATTTCGAACCCACTTTTTAGAGCAAATATGATCATCCCTTTGTGCTCGTTGAAGGTCTTAAACTCTAAAACTTCGTAGCTGTGTTCTCTGCACCACTCTTCCATTTTTTCCAATAATAACTTCGCAACTCCTTTTTTGCGATACTCCGGAAGTACTCCACCCAGCCAGCTATAGAATTTGCGGGTTCCTACATCCCGTTCATACCCACATTTGAAACCGACAAGAGTTCCATCTGTTTCAGCCACCAGCATCAAATTGGCGTTGAGCAGTCTCTTTTTTAACTCCTCTTTTGAATAGGGGTTGATGAATTCGGGAAGTTCCTGCATGAGGGACGCTACTTCATCAATATCGCCTTCCCGAATGAGGATCATGACATCAATTCTTCTATTTCACCGGCTTCAATCGGAATGTTTTTCATCAGGTTTAAATGACCATCTTTGGTGATAACCACATCGTCTTCCAGCCTGACTCCCAGTTTTTCTTCCGGGATGTAAATTCCAGGCTCAACCGTGAAGACCATTCCTTCTTCAAACTTTTTGTAAATAGAAGCCACATCATGTACATCGATACCCAGATGATGTGAAGTGCCATGCATGAAGTACTTTTTGTACGCCGGCCAATCGGGATCCTGGTTTTTGATATCTGTCTGGTCGATCAGTTTTAGGTCCAACAACTCTTTTTCCATCAATTCACCAACGGCCTGATGATATTCAGGAATTCTGTTCCCTGGCTGCAGCATCTCTGTCGCAGCATTCTTTACACGAAGCACGGCGTTGTATACATCCTTTTGACGCTGTGTAAATTTCCCACTAACCGGAATTGTTCGGGTCATGTCGGACATGTAATTGGAATACTCGGCACCGACATCCATTAGCAAAACATCGCCATCCTTAAGAGGTTGATTATTATCCACATAGTGCAGAACACAGGAATTTCCACCACCTGCGATAATGGGATCATAAGCAAACCCATTGGATCTGTTTCTGACAAATTCGTGTAAGTACTCGGCTTCTACTTCATATTCGTAGAAACCAGGTTTAACCTTATCCAAAACTCTTCGAAAGCCTTTTTCCGTGATATCGCATGCCTTTTGGAGAAGATCAATTTCTATAGATGATTTGATGCACCTGAGATCAGTAAGGTGTGGTGCCAGACGTTCATAGTTGTAGAGTGGATATTTCTCGAAACATTCCTGAATAAAACGGGCATTGTTGGTTTGTACCTTGGAAGAATTTCGAATATGCTCATTGCTTTCGAGGTAGATATTGTCGCATTCTGCAAGAACGGTGTAAAAAAGTAACTCGAAATCTGAATTCCACTTGACATTCTTGATCCCAGAGGTTGATGTCCCTTCCTCCTTTGTCAGTTTGTGGCCTTCCCAAACAGCGATTGTCTCATTTGTTTCTCTCAGGAATAATATTTCTCGCATCTTCTCATCAGGAAAGTCAGGAGCGATCAAAACAATTGATTCTTCCTGGTCTACCCCTGTTAGATAGAAGAGGTTGGCATTTTGTCTGAATCGCATGGTGCCGTCTGCATTCGTTGGCATAATGTCATTAGACCGGATTACCGCCACGGAGTTGGGCTTCATTCTTTTGGCGAGATTCTTCCTGTTTTGTATAAACAGTTTATTGTCGATCGGATCGTACTTCATTTAATTTCTATCTTGGTCATAAAAATAGTATTTCTGCTTCGATTGTCCATTTTATGAGCGGTCGGTCGTCGTTGATCTGAATATTAAAAAACTATCAAAATGAAACAGTATTTGTATGTATTTAGGGGAGGAAGAGCCACCTATCAGGAACAATCTCCGGAAGAAATGCAAGCTCATATGGAGCGATGGGGAACATGGATGCAAAAAATCTCCGCAGTAGGCCATCCCTTGCAAGAGGAGGGAAAAGTGGTTGAAAAAGCTGGTGAAGTTATCACAGATGGACCTTTTACTGAGGGAAAAGAGATAGTGGGTGGTTATGTGGCTGTTCCCGCGAACGACATGGATCATGCTGTTGAAATGTCAAAGGAATGTCCAATTTTCGAATATGGAGGTTCCGTAGAGGTACGTGAGATAATAGAAATGTAATGAGCAATAAGATGGGTTGATTTCCTATCTTTAGTTCATGTCTGAGATGAACGCCAATCAGCTGATCGATCATTTTTTTAGGACTGAGTACGGTAAAGCCGTTTCTCATTTGACCAATCGATTTGGGTCCGGACATCTGGAACTTGCTGAAGATTCCGTTCAGGACACCTTGGTCAAAGCGATGCAGACCTGGCCCTTTGGGCAAGTGCCGGATAATCCCACTGGTTGGATTTTGCGTGTGGCAGGAAATAGAATGATCGATCAACTGAGGCGCTTACAAAAGCAGACAAACGAAGAAATACCTGAAGATTCCGAAAACCTGGTGGAGGACGTTTCACTTACCGAGATAAATGATGACATGGTCAAGATGATGCTTGCATGTTGCCATCCTACCCTGAGTGCTGAATACCAGATTATCCTTACACTCAAAATTCTAGGTGGTCTTTCCATTCGGGAGATATCAACTTCGTTGCTAAAGAAGGAGGAAACAGTTGCGAAGGCATACACCAGGGCCAAGAAGAAATTCAAAGAGGATGAGATCAAACTTATCCTCCCACCCGCCAACGAGGTAGAAAAGCGCCTGGAAATGGTCTTAAAAATCATTTACCTGCTCTTCAATGAAGGATATAAAAGTGCAGAGGGCAACATCCTGATCAGGGAGGATTTATGTGCAGAGGCGATCCGTTTGAACAACGTGCTGCTTGAAACTGAGCTGTGTAACACACCTTCTGCAAATGCGCTTATGGCTTTGATGTGTTTTCATTCCTCCCGATTTGATGCGCGTGTGGATGAAAGCGGAGAGATTATTTCTTTGGAAGATCAGGATCGCTCGAAATGGAATGAGGAACTGATAGCAGCAGGTAGTAGATACCTGCAAAGAGCCACGGATAACGATGAGGTGAATGATTACGTGATCCAAGCGGCGATTAGCTCCTACCATTGTAACGCCGCCAGTTTCGAAGAAACTCAGTGGAGTGAAATACTCAGACTATATGATGTTCAACTTCAAATCAACCCAAGTCCAGTGATTCGTCTAAACCGAATTATACCGATGGAGAAGGTTCATGGTTCGATGCTGGCTTACTCGGAAATTGAAGAATTGGAGGAAACAGGTTTTTTCGATACCTATTACCTCTTTTATGCGATAAAAGGTGGTATCCTTCAAAACTTAGGAGAGATCAAAGAATCAGCTACAGCATTGAAAAAAGCTATATCACTTACAAAGAACGATCGCGAACTGAGCTACCTTAATAAGAAGTTGGAGCAGCTGTCGGCAAGCTAGTCAACCGGGACAAATCAAACTTGAAGCTTATAGCTTAAAGCTCGTAACTTACTTCTAACTTTGCATCCTTTATGAGCAAGGAATACGAGTTGATTGAGCTGCCGAACGGCATGCGCGTGATTCACAAGCAGGTAACCCACACAAAAATTGCGAACGTTGGATTGATGCTAGACATAGGAAGTCGGGACGAACTTCCTGAAGAGCAGGGACTTGCCCACTTTCTGGAGCACATGGTCTTCAAAGGCACAAGAAAAAGAAATTCCTTTCACATCATAGATCGCCTGGAGTCTCTTGGTGGAGAATTAAATGCCTACACTACCAAAGAAAAAATCTGTTTTTACTCTTCGTTGCTAGATATTCACCTGGAAAAAGCGGTAGAGTTACTAGCTGACATTGCCTTCAATTCTACTTTTCCTGAGAAGCAAATTGAGAAGGAACGTAAAGTAATTCTAGAGGAGATGGCGATGTACAGGGACACGCCCGAAGACGCCATCCAGGACGATTTTGACGAACTTCTATTTCCGAACCATCAGTTAGGAAAAAACATCTTAGGTACGGAGAAAGCAGTGAAATCCTTCACTCAGAGGGATTTTAAAAACTTCTTAAAGCGCAATCTGAATACAGAAAAGATCATCCTTTCAAGCGTTGGAAACTACCCAGCTAGCAAGATCAAAAAATTGGCTGAAAAATATCTCAAGCCCATTCCGCATAAGAATCACACACCTGAAAGAAGTTGGTTTACCGACTATTCCTCAGCTCAGGATGTCGTTGGCAAACCTATTTCACAAGCGCACTTTGCAATGGGAATGCCTTCACTGTCCATCAAGGATAGAAACAGGATTCCTTTTTTCTTCCTGGTAAATTTGCTTGGTGGGCCGAGTATGAATGCAAGGCTGAACCTCAGCCTCCGAGAGAAGCATGGCCTGGTTTATAGTGTTGACGCAAATTATGCACCTTATCTCGAGACCGGATCATTTGCTATTTTTTTTGCTACGGACCAAAAGAACCTAAAGAAAAGCCAGCGTATTGTGATGAAGGAAATTGAAAACCTAAAGAATAGACCGTTGGGTAATCTACAATTGCAGAAGGCGAAAAATCAGATCAAAGGACAGATGGCTTTGTCAGAGGAAAACAAAAGTGCGATCATGCTCATGATGGCCAAGAGCCAGCTGGACTTAAACCGGATACCCAACCTTAACTCTGTTTTCAAAAAGATCGATTCAATTACTTCAGCGCAAATTCAAGAGCTTGCAAGAACTTATTTACCTACGGAAGAAATGAGCTCACTGACCTACGTTCCCGAATAATTGAGCAGTTTTATCTTGTCAGCTGGTGAGGTAGTTAAGCGCTTCTTCCCTTGAGTCAAAAGCTTTCATTTTCTTCCTGGCAATCCGGTTGTACCCATTAAGCAAAATCCGCTTGACCCCGTCTACACCGACGACTGCCGAATTGAACTTGTCCCACAATTGACTGTTCTGCTTTCCTATTTTCATAAAATTAGGACCCATGAATGCACCTGTGAAATCGCAGAGCAAGGTGCTCAGATGTGGGTTATTCCTTGAATATTCTACAAGGCTGAGCAATGCACCGATTAAATCGTCTTGATTATTGTAGCTGGAGAAATCGCAAATCAGAATTTCTTTTCCCCTATGGTTAATTACGTCTAAGGACATTCTTGTGTAATTCTTTGTTATTGTATCATTGCAATATTACGATACAAAAAGTAATTTCAAAACCGGGAATACTTGCCAGCACGAAAAGAGATCTTTCTATATTTGTGTACATGGAATTTTTCCCTGAGGATCTTCAGGCCTACATAGAAGATCACACTGAGCCGGAATCTGACTTGCTCCAGCAAATCAACAGGGAAACTCACCTTCATGTTTTAAAGCCTCGAATGCTCTCAGGTCACCTGCAAGGGAGGGTTTTATCCATTTTATCACACATGATCGCCCCAAAAAATGTACTGGAAATAGGTACATATACCGGGTATGCCGCATTGTGCCTGGCTGAGGGCTTATCACACGGGGGAAAGCTGGTCACCATAGATAACAATGAGGAACTATCTGTACGCACAAGAAAGTACTTTGCGCAATCCGGCTATGCCGATCAGATCGAGATGATAGTTGGTAATGCTTCCTCAATCATTCCTACACTGAATCAAAATTGGGACCTGGTATTCATTGATGCCGACAAAGAGAACTACGGCAACTATTTTGATCTGGTCATTGATCAACTAAGGCCCGGAGGAATCATTATCGCTGACAATGTGCTATGGAGCGGAAAAATAGTAGATGCTTCAAAGAAGGATAAAGACACAGAGGCCTTAAGGGATTTTAACGATAAGGTGCATATGGATGAACGCGTCCAGGACGTTTTATTTCCAATCAGGGATGGATTAATGATCTTACGAAAACTATGAAAAAAATACTGTCACTACTTACCCTTTTTGTTGCCAGCATCGCTTTTTCCCAGGTGGTGCCAAAAGATATGATTTTTGGTGAGATGCGGCTCCATTTTACAGAGAGTGCCAGAAGACAGATTCAAAAGGATGTGGACAGACTAACCGCGAGTCAGACGTATTACAGCATCCTCGTGGATCGAATGAATTTATATTTCCCGATCATCGAGCGGGCCTTTAAGGAAAACGATGTTCCTGACGAGATTAAGTTTTTGGCTATCCAGGAAAGCGCGTTGATTTCAGATGCGGTTTCGATAGCAAATGCAGTCGGTTTTTGGCAGTTTAAAGATTTTACCGCAAGAGAAGTTGGACTGAAAGTCGACCGCAATGTGGACGAACGATTGAACATTGTGTCGGCATCATATGGAGCAGCAAAATATCTTAACGCTAATAATTTCTTTTACGACAACTGGATCTACTCCGTAATGGCTTATAACACGGGTAGGGGTGGAGCTGAAAAACTGGTTGACAAATCGAAGTTTGGGGCGAAGAAAATGACGATTGACAACAAGACTCATTGGTATGTGAAGAAGTTCCTTGCGCATGTGATTGCTTTTTCTCCTGAAGTCGGGTTGCCGCACTCTGAAAACATCTGGCTGGATGAAGACGATAAAGCGAAGGGGATGCCACTATCCGGGGTCGCCAAGAAGCACAAGGTTGATCTTGAGTTAGTTAAGAAATACAACAAATGGTTGAAAAAGGGATCGGTCCCGAAGGATAAGAATTATACGGTGCTCATACCTAAGAAAGGGTCTCCTCCCAAACGACTAGTTGCATCAAAAACCAATAAAGCTGAAAAACCCCCAAAAAGAATTCCTGAACCTAAGGCAAAAATCTATCCCACTGAAATAACGCCTGGTATAACACGAGTGGACAAAGCTACGATCATTCCCCTAAATGGGATTCCTTCGATTTTATCCAAAGAATTTGATGATGTTCACTCGCTTTCCGCACGTTCTGGTATCAGTGAAACTCGGTTCAGAAAATACAATGATATGGGACCAGCCGACAAGATCATACCAAGCGAGTTTTACTATGTAAAGAAGAAGAAGGGGAAGTCCAAAATTGGATTCCATGTGACGAAGAAAGGCGAAACGCTCTGGGACGTCTCGCAGCAGTACGGTATACAGCTCGGCAAGCTTGCGAAGAAAAATGGCATGAGTATTATCGATGAACTGCAGGCAGGAAGAGTGTTGTGGTTAAAGAAGACAAGACCTTCGGATCAGGCGATTGAGTATCATCAGATCGAGGACGTTCAACCATCCATTGTGGCTCTGGCTTCCAGCAGCGATGAACGGGTGAGCTACGATGATTCGGATGAGATCATAGTACCTGTAGTGGATAGCTCAGAAGAACTTAAAAAAGTTTCCATACACACCGTGGCCCCGGGTGAGTCTTTGTGGGCAATTGCTCAGAAGTATGATGTTCTTATGGAAGACCTGTTGCGATGGAACGAATTGCCAGACCCGGATGCCCTTAGAATTGGTCAAAACGTCCGAGTGAAGGTCCCAGTGGAAGAGGTGATACAAACCAAGACGATATCTATACATCGTGTCAGCCCTGGTGAGACGCTCTATGGGATTTCAAGGAAATATGAAATGACGGTAGATGAGTTAATGGAACTCAATGAAATGAGTAGCACTGACCTTGATGTTGGGATTGAACTTAAGGTGTATGAATGTGCAAGTTGCTGATTTTCTAGTAGTCAAAATCCAACCCTAACCTTTCCTTTAATTCCGCAAGCTTGGGATTTTGTTTCACCATGTGATCGTAGATGTCTTTGCTGGTGTAAAGCTTTTTACTCTCTTCAATCTGGGCTACCTGTTTATTGACCGTTAGGTGGTCGTTCTTTAACTCCGTACGTAGATATTGTATCAGGTCGGTCTCAAATTTTTCCAGAAAACTCACCTCCAGCTGGCTGCTAAGAAAAATAAGCACCTCACTTCCTTCACCTTTTTTAATTTCCCGACCTAAAATAAGCTTGTCGGTGTCTCCTGAGTTTGTTTTTTGCTCGCCAAACTGCTTCCAAGCTGCTTGTAGTTCGGTTTCGTCAAAATCTTCATCCTGCTTATTGGAAACCGAGTTTTGAGCAGCCTCTTCGTTTGTGGCTTCTTCTTTTTTCCGCTTGAAAATGCTTGGTGTTTCCCGATTCTCTGTTGAAGTCGTAGGCTCTTGGACTCGTACTGGCTCCGGCTTACTCACCTTTGAGATTACTTCCTGATCATCAACGTCTGCAGCTGCGATGATTTCTTCTTTGGTTGGAGGTTCCTCAGGTGGCGGTGGTTCTTCGCTTACGTTTTGATTTGACTTTGGAGGAACTTCTGGTGTGGTTGTCGCGGTCCCTTCGCTTTTGGAGGCCGAAGTTTCAGGCTTATCTACCCGTTCAGACTGTTTTTTTTTTACCCCATTTTCCGTGGAGTTGGATGATAGAGTTAGTGCGCTTGGTAAATGTGCCAGTTTCATCAGACAGAGCTCTACGTGTAGTCGTTGATTTTTACTGACTTTATAATTCAACTCAAATTGATTGCAGATGTTAAGTGCAGAAAGAAGAAAAGACTCATCACATTTTTGACCTTGCTCCAAATACCTTGATTTCAAGTTTTCAGAGACCTCCAGGAGTGTAACTGTTTTGGGGTCTCTTGACACAAGTACGTTTCTGAGGTGCTGTTGAAGCCCTACCAAAAAATTGTTTCCATCAAATCCATTGCCGATGATTTCATCAAACAGTAAAATAGAATCGGACATGTTTTCTTCCAGCAAATGATCAACTAACCTGAAGTAGTAGTCATAGTCCAGAATGTGCAGATTCTTGATAGTATCTGAGTAACTGACTTTTCCGTCGGAAGAAAACGTGGTGATCAAATCGAAAATCGAAAGGGCGTCCCGGAGTGCGCCATCTGCCTTCTGACCGATAAGGTGCAGGGCATCGTACTCAGCTTCTACACCTTCCTTCTCAGCAATCTTCTGGAGCTGTTTGACGATGTCTTCAACTTCTATCCGGTTAAAATCGTAAATCTGACACCGTGAAAGAATGGTAGGAATCACCTTGTGTTTTTCCGTAGTGGCCAAGATGAAAATGGCGTAATCTGGTGGTTCTTCCAGGGTCTTCAGGAAAGCATTGAATGCCTGGTTGGAAAGCATGTGAACCTCATCGATGATGTAGACTTTGTACTTTCCTTGCTGTGGTGGATATCGTACCTGGTCGATCAGGTTTCGAATATCTTCTACGGAATTATTCGAAGCAGCATCCAATTCGAAAATATTGAAGTTCGAATTTCCTTCGGGCCCTTCATTTTCAAAGCCATTGATCGTCTTGGCAAGGATCCTGGCACATGTGGTTTTCCCTACACCACGTGGACCACAAAAAAGCAAAGCCTGACCAAGGTGATTGGACTTTATGGCGTTTTCAAGTGTTGTGGTAATGTGCTCTTGCCCTACTACTTCTTCAAATCCTAGCGGGCGGTATTTGCGGGCCGATACAACGAAATTCTCCATTCCATGAGCAAGTTAACATGCTCCACAATTCTTCGGAAATCAATGTTGGATTTATACTTCTTCTATCTCAATGAAATTGAAGGGAAGCTCGATCAGTTCCTGAAAATCTTCACCTGTTTCCAGCATATCATCATCCTCTTCCTCATAGTGCCAATTAACTGTGAGATGCTTTCCACCACGTCCCAAATTCTTGATTTCCTTTAAGATCATGAAAATGCAACGTGCGGAACTGGTGTTGAAGTACTCAAGTGCAAAATCAGCAACAATCTCCCGGTTGGATGTTTTCCCAAGTTCCTTTATGGCTTCATAGAGAGGGTTGTAAAATGTAAATACATTTTCCGGGTGGGACACTCCTTTCATTTCGATATGTCCTGTTTCATAGTCGATGTGGACGTAAGGGGTGTTGTTTTTTGCTTCTCTGGTGAAAGGTCGCATTGATAGTTGGCTGTACATTGGGAATCGAAACTAGGAAAAAAATGCATAGGAGCGCTCAATTAATCGACGAGTATGCTGATCTCTCTGTTTAATGCAGTAAAAAAAAGGAATTGGATTTGTCTGGCTGTAGTAATGGATAAAATTGCCATTAACTTTGTTGTCTAATAGTTGGCGGCTGTTCGTTGACGGCTGTCAGGATTTGTTCTTTGATAAATATGGGGTCGACCGGAATTGACAGGAAGTGTAAATTATACGCTTGCATGCCGGGTGTTGAATGAGCACACGTAATCAATTCATTCAAAATTGTAATTGGCGAGTCTAACTACGCTATGGCAGCCTAATCTCGAATAAAGTAGAGATTATTTAGGGTTGAGCCACATCGGTTCCCCCTGCCACATCCCACCAGTCTCTTTTCCCTAGGATTGGAAATTGGGGTGTCGAACTAGGGAATAGCCTCTGGTAGGGTCACGGATCTTTGGTGAAATTAAGTGACTGGCCTTGTAAGTTGGTAGTTGTTCACCTGCTTGCCTGGCGAGATTAAAAGAACGACTATGTATGTAGACGGCTTATAGTTTCCTTAGCTGGACGAGGGTTCGAATCCCTCCGACTCCACTTTATAAAACCCCCTATACGATTCGTATGAGGGGTTTTTACTTTAAAATAAGGGTCACATGCCTCGAAACTATACCTCGAAAGTTCCATTTTAGTCTGATCCAAATAGACTACTTCCTCTTTTACTCTTGAGAATTTCCTCTTTGTTAAGATAGTGCTGCTTTGTAACACTGAGTTCTGAATGCAAACCACCCAGTATTTCTGCTGTGGCTGCTCCGTAATTCCTAATCATTTCAGTTGCATAAGTATTTCTGAGATCATGGAATGTCAGCTCACGTTCGGAAATTTTAGACCAAAAGTGACTAAAAGCTCTTGATACAATATGCATCATATTGTTTCTGTTCTCTTCCTGTGGTGCGATTAAATAGTCCTCTGGATTGAGACCTTGTTTGATCTCATTTACGAGGGTCTGAAGCTCTTCATTTAACCAGATCAATCTCACTACACGATCCTTCTTCTTTTTACTAGCCTTTTGATCGACACAGCTAATGTGGTCCTCTCCAATATCTTGAACTCTTACTTCTTGAATTTCTCCCTTTCTACATCCAGAGAACAAGGCAAATTTCCACGCCGGAATAAGGTAGGGTCTATATAGATTTCTTTGGAATTTTCTTGGCTTACCATTCCGAATTTGACTCTCAAAAGAGATGCCACTAATGGGCGAGACAGTTTCGCACAGTTCATCGAACTCCTTAATACTGATGATAGATGTTCTAGCCACTGTCGGCCTTGCAACGACCTCTTCGAAGACATTTTTAATTGGATAGTCCTTTGATATTAGAAACCTAAGAAAAGCCTTGTAAGTAGCCATTTTGTGATTGTAGGTTTTGTTTGCATATCTCGACAATAGAAAGTCATGAACTATTCCAACATGATGGTCATTTATTTCAGTAACCGATAAATAACCAGGATCAATGCCTTCATTGGTGAGGGCTTCTTTAAGCAATTTGAGATTTGAAATCTGCGATTTAATATATCGCTCCGTATTTGATTTTTGTTTGTGACCAGGGACTCCAACATCAGCAATGAAGTCTGCATAATAAGCTAGGCATGGAGTAAGCATTAGAGGTTTTCCATCCTTCTTAATTTCAATTGACTTGGAGTAATCCATTTTGAGTTTTGCATGCATTAGATAGTATTCGTCATAATCTCTATCTTCTTTCCCCCATGATTTCAAATGGACCATAACTCCTTTTGTGGGATCATAAACCTTCGTTACAAACCGGTGTGACTCTGGGAATTTGCATGTGTGAATTCTCTTTTTGGTAAGACCGCATTTTGTTGTGACATTTCTATTGCATTTGTTACAATGAACTCCATAGCCTTGTCTCGACTTCCTCATGTTACTTGGAATAATTAAGGGATCATAAGAGCTCTTTGCCATACTTGCTTTGAGGTTTATAGTTACCTAAATTTAGTTTGCTTGAATTTGAATATCGCTCCCGCACTTTTTCCGTCAATTCCTCTGTCACAATAAACTTTGCATCTCTCCTAAAGCCAAGAAATTTTAACCACTTCTTTAAAGTTCTATTATCCATATTGACATCTCCAAAGCATCGCTTTAGGTCATCAGAAGGAACTCTCATTATTGGAGGCCAATCAATGTTTCTGTATTCAGTGTAAGTCAGTAATGGCTCTGACGTTAATTGATTATAGATCGACTTGGCAATTCTGTCAATTCTATCAATATCAGACTCAGCATTAAGAGTAATGCTTTTTAAAGGAGTGCTTACTAAAGCACCAGTAACTTGTGAAGTTGTTCTTCCGTAGGACTCAACGGTGACCCCTCTGTGCTTACCGTCTACTTCATTGGAATAGCTTCTGAGATCGAAGCTGAGGGTAGTATCAACCCTATTAAACATCTTGTTCAATTGTTTACCAACAACCACTTTTGGTTGTATCGACGGTAAAATTGGTAAGGAAATGATTTAAAGTCAAGTGAAGACTTCTAAAAGTACAATATATATGCTCTCAAAAACTTTAATTAAAGTTTTTATACCCAATAAATACAATTCAATAAAGTTCTTGTTCTGATCAAATTTTATAAATACTACTTCTTTAATTTCAATGGAGGAATTGATCACTTTAATCTCCTATGTCCTTATTACTACTCTACTTTTAGGAAAACTGGGCACAATTCTCCCTTACACCATCATGCCCAAAAAAAGAGTATGAGGGTGGGGAAAGAATCGTGCGAAAAACTTTTGAGGTTCCCCGGTTAACATTGGACAAAATGATCGCTAACATTCCAATGCCTTGAGAGTCTTAACTACACTTGATCACTTGGTAGCCCTTAAGCGCCTGCGCTCTCTTCATTCACAGTGGGTAGTATGCGCCACATTACACCTTGTACCCTTGTAAGACAGGAAAGGCCGTTTAATTAACGCCGCGAAAGTCCTGAATGAGTCTTTTCCTTCAAAGGATGGCGCTCAGACCTTGCTAAAACTTAATCTAGAATGGTATAGGCAAATTGAGTCTGAATGGTTAGGTAATCTTCAGTTTTTTGTGCTTGAAAAACTTCAGAATTAAAACTTGATAGCTTATAGTAGTTCAACCAAAACAGAATATCTCAACAAAAATACTAAATATTTTAGTATTTTTACAATGATTCTAAAATGGATAACAACTTTAAATTATTTCCAATAAATGATGGAAGCCACTTTCAGTTGTAAGAAATTTTATACTTTGGCGGTTGTAAAACTTCTCATCCATGGCAGAATCACCACCATTCAAGTATCAGGAAGAGCTAGACAAGATTAATAATTGCCCGCATAGTTCATGTGAAGAATCAGAAAGAACCTCATTCAGATTTGTAAATGATGATGTGGAAGATGAGGACAATTGGATTAGCAAAGCGGAAAAAGATAGGCGGGAAAATAAGTTTCCAAGGAGCCCAAGTCTAGCTAAAGAATGTAGTTATCATGCACTGTCTTTTTTTGATACCATTGATAGTGCACAGAAGAAACTCAATTCATTTAATCCCAGCATCAAAGAAAAAATGAATATAAGCGGGATAGCAACCGGTAAGATTGTAACCGATGATGGTGTATGCTCTCCTATCAACAAAATGGGGCATTTCTCGCTTTATGAGTACGAGAAAGTTAGTTTTAAAGGAAGATTTGAGAAAGTCGAATAGGTAGTCGTGATTGACCTAGAAACATATCAAATTAAAAAATTTCCTTATACGGATCATAAGAGGGTTGATGATATCATCAATTATGAAGGACCTATTCTGTCCTTGTTTGTAGATGAATCACAAGACTTGTATTTGTATTACTGGATAGATAGCGATCAAAATCACCATCGATGGTTGATATCTAAGGTTCAGACGAATCTTCTTATCAATTATTTTGATAGAATAATTACCCTGAAGGAACTTTTAACTGACAATCAGAGGGAATACACATTAATCGCTGATCAAAACAATGAATATCAATTTGAAAATTCATTTTTGATTAGGTCGGCTCTTCTTCCAGAACAGTATCTTCCAGCTGAGGATTCTTATTTTTCTGAACAAGTTCCTGAGGCAGTTTCAGAAATGCTTTCTTCTGAGAACTTAGAAGAGTTTTCTTATTTGCAAGCACTTAGAGGAAGTGCCATTTATTTGAAATTACAGTCAAATCAATCTAAGTATAAGCGCACTTTGTCTCTAGTCGAGGTAACTGATTTTCTCAGAAAGATAAATACATCATTTGTTGCTTATACGAAAAGAGATTTCACAAATTCATTTTTCGAAAAATTCAATGATCTCAAAATGGTGGATAAGTACTTCAAAAAGATCAATGAAGAATTGTCCTTGAGACCGGTTCAGCTAGCTCATGCAAGTTTTGGAATTGGATTAAGTGTTGATCGTTTAGGTAGGGCAGATGAGTCTAAAGATTTAATTGAGTGGAAGCAAACTGTTCTAAAGAAATTCGAAGAAGATGTTCTAGGTGTGGACAGCATGGATGAGAAGGAAATTGAGAATTTAACTGAAACGGTTTCTGAAGAAGATAGGTCAAAAATTTACGATCCAATCATTAAAATCTATAATGATCCGAAGGTCTCTTTCTACAAAACGGATATGAACTTTAATGTTCATCAAAAATTCAAGTCGTTAAGTGATGATAAGGTAAAGAAAATTATTCCTGTAAAAGTTAAGGTGGTTGAAGAAGAAGAATAT
Organism: Cyclobacteriaceae bacterium; assembly: GCA_028285685.1. GTDB lineage: Bacteria > Bacteroidota > Bacteroidia > Cytophagales > Cyclobacteriaceae > Ekhidna. The sequence goes on from JANQOR010000038.1 coordinate 343,534, forward strand.
GAGTTGGTGAATATTGTAATCGAAAAACCAAAAGGTAAAGATGTAAGCAAAATCAACCTAAAGCAGTACATGCTCTTCAGCCAAATAATTGACTCCTTTCCTTATTCGTTTGAAGTCATAAAAAATGAGCAGTTCACTCTGAACCTTACTCAGAATATTGAAGCTACTTTCAACTTTGATGGACAAGTCCATGAAATGAGATTAATTGAATTAGAACTTGTAGCTAGGTCTGATGATAAGGATACTGTTATTGATTTGTTCCAGGAGGAATTCATTAAGCTCTATAATTCGATTTCTCAGAAGAGCACATTGAACAAGAAAGAAGAAGGGTTCAGGCGGTATTTGGAAACGTTCGTGCGAGAAAGAATAGAGAATAGATAAAAGTCAAAACTTGAAAATCCAGTCGGCGCATATATATGCTTTCCTACCCAAGGGGGTGCCGGGGGTCATCTTTTTCGAAAATTGATTCACATTGATTTTGATTGCTTGGAATTGCAATCATGAGCAATCATTATCTATCACGCAACTAATATTGGTCAATTCAAGTTTCTTAGGAATTTCTCCAATTCTGGTGCTTGATCCACTATTATTCCCACGATCCAACTAATGAGTAAACTCGACAATTAATTCAGTGAGCATTAGTGTTAGGTGGAAGTATTAATAAGGTCTCGATTAGTACCGAATTAGTCTGAACAGTTAACGGTATTGTTAATTGCAATAATTGTATGCATCTAAGATCGGTCTATTTAACATAACATTAGTTATCAATAAACCCGCCTTTACAACTTGGACTTATCAGGGATTTTGACCCTCATTTCTATCTTTAATAGTTACAAAATCTGTTCACCACTAGAACCTGGTTCAGTTTTATGGAACTAATTGTTGTCATAAGGGTCTATTTCTTATCAATCATACAAACAGGAGTGTTCTTTTTTGGGTGAGGCATCCAAAAGATCAATAAAAAGACGGATGAACTCCTATCTAATTAGCTAATGCATTCGATAATTATTGATCGTACAAAGAGGCATCTAATATTAGGCCACTTCCATGTCTATTGGCGATAACTACCTTTCTTCCATTTTTACCTATTGATACAAAATCGGGTTCGTTTTCAAATCTCCACGGCACATTATAGTTGAATTGAACATCTCGCAACAGATGCTCTATTGATAGAACCAGATGTGAAGTTTCATCTTCAAATTGAAGACCTAGAACATATGCTTCTTCCTCGCTAAAAATGATTTCATTGGCTCCAATATTGTAACCTCTACCATCAACATCACCTTCGAGGCTAATAGAAAAACTTCCATGCAATTCGGTCAAAGCCTGTATCCTACCTTCACTAGAGATGGACATAATTTTTTCTACCCGCTCTATACTCCAATGTTCTTCACCAATATTGTCAACGAAGCTGGTAGGCTCAAATAAAATATGATTTGTTGGTTTGGTAGATAGATCGAGAGGTTGAACATGTAACTGTCCAGGCATGATAACAAAATCATGCATTATCGATTCAGAATCTCCATAGATTAAAGCCAGACTATTTCCAACCCTGGAGATAGAATGCAATTCATAATTTGATTGCTCCAAGAAGTCCGTACTTAAACCTTGTAACTTGATTGGAATCTCTTTGGCAAGATTTCCATAATTGTCGAGACTTAGTTTATTAACTTCAATATGTTCTCCAGAAATCTGAATTGGAGATAACCAAACATCTTGGAATGACTGGTCTATCCAAGCAACTACACTTTTATCTGACTCGACATGTTCATACTCAAATTTTATCGGATTATTGAGATTTGCAACTATTAAGCTTCCATTTTCGCTTACAAGGATGACTCTCTTATTTTTTATATCGACTTCCAAATCCGCAACTGACTCAATATTATTCTTGAACTCCCATGTCGTCCAATTTTGATTGTGGATCTGAAAAGCAAAAAGCCTATGTGTTGTAGCCAGTGATACTATTGATCCATCTGTAGAAATAGATACGTCTAACAATCTTTCTGATTTCCAGAAATTGTTGTCTTGCAATAATAAAGTTTGAGAAATATCGACAATGCTCTTTTCTCTACCTGAGGAGATCTTCCAAACACTTTCTTCATCTGCTACATAAACATATTCATCTTGCGAATCAAAATCTGCAGAGAATATAGGGTAAGTGAATATCTCCTTTTTGATATATCCAGTTTCAAGGTCAATCAAAAGAATCCGTCCTTCGTATGTGCCAATCAACATTAGTTTTTCATTAGAGGAAGTAACCTCAACTTTGCCGACCAATCGACGGCTATATTCATCTATTCCTTCATCTGGATGAACTTCATAAAGTTCTTCATCGGATATAAAGTCATTATAAACCTCTTTTCTTCTAGTAATAGTCAAACCTCTAAATTCATCAGGTAATTTTTCTAACTCTTCGAGTGAATCGCCTGTGAGGGAATGTTTGTCAATACTGATGCTTTCTTCATAAAACGAGCATAGAATTATGTACTCACTTTCTTTGAAAAGAAATGCATCAGGTTTTGATGATGCATACAAGTACGATCCCATGTTTGACTCAATTGGTTCTCTCAATACTTCATTACCAGATCCAAGATCATAGATAACAAACGATGTCCAACCTGGAATGTCTTCAATGTCTGGATTGCCACCAAAATCTTGATGATCATAAACCACAAGAAGATACTTGTCATCCAACGAAACCTTGATGAATGCTGCAGCTGGTTCAATATCTATTATTTGTTCCGCAGTTTCATCAATTAAATCTGCAGCTAATAGTGCATGAGATCCAATCAGCGGATCTAGGTTTAAATTCTTCATCCGCTGAATTACACGATTGAAGGTTGTTTTAGCTGAAGAAGCATTTGAAGGTGATAGACCTTCAGAACCCTGTCTGAATAACTCAAATGTTTGGGTTACATCTAGTTCATATTGTCTACTATTTAAGGATTTGTTGACTTCAGTTAATGTTTTCCTTGACTGAAGTAAATTGTTCTCAGAAGAGTCAAGGCTTTGTGTAAGAGTAGCTAAAGAATCCAAACTATTTTGCAACTTGCTATTGTTTACAGCTAGACTATCTTGAGATGCTTTAAGGTCTTGAGATGCTTTACTTAGTTCTTCTGTGGTGCTGCTAACTTGAATTGAAAACCAAATAGCTACTCCAATTAGCATCAATGTGAATATTGAAACGAGGATGGCTATTCGTCTTAATCGGTTGGATTTCTTTGTGAATGTCAATGCATTTTGAATTCTTTCCAACACATCTGCGGATGGTTGACCTAATTTCAGTTGGGAAAGTTCATCTTCAACAATAGCAAGCCCCTCTATTCTGTTATACCAAATTGCTTTTTCAATGCTTCGGTTGAAAGAAATTGGAATTATAGGCTTATTTATATTGTAGTCAAGAAATAGCTCAACCTCTTGCTGAATTGGTTCAGAGTCAGCTGCTCCCACACTTCCAATAATTACTAACGAATTGCTGGCTTTTACAGCGTTCTTGATATTGGAAGGTAATTTTTTACCTGGTGTAAGGCTTGACAATTGATCGATGTAACATTCATGGCCATTTTCAATGAAGTGCTTTGAAATATTATATGAATAGTCCAATCCATCCTTTCTGGAATATGAGATGAAGATGTCATATCCAAAAATTGATCTATAGATCTTTGATTTGGTTATGTATCCCAAGAATTTCATGTAATATATGGGTGGTCCAGCCAATAAGGCCTGATACAGCAAAGTGCTGAAAATACCTGCAATCGAGGATAACTAGTTCCTCTTTTTTTCAATTTTCATGTATTTGTTCCATGATGAATTTTCCTTGGATATCAAACCTTCAACTCTTTGAACCAAAAGCTTAAATGATTCTTCTTGATCATATGGTTCCGAATTGGTGATAAATAAGAATTTTTCATGTTTCAAAGTTTCACTTGTTGTCCGATAAGCCAACCAGTTTTCCTGAAACTTAAACAATCCAAGAACTGAGGTAATTACCGCAACTACGAGTCCGAGTGATCCAACTAAAACCTTTACTCCACCAGTGCTATCAGTAATATATCCAGTTAAGAAAGGTATTGAACCAGAAGCTATAATTGATATTACTTGCAGCCGTTTGAACCAGTTTTGATTAAGCTTGCTTTTTCTATCATACCAATCTATTTGGTCTTGTAGGCGTTGCTTAATATAATCTTCTTGGTTCATTACACGGTCACTTAATAAACCCCAAAATAGTTTTACCAATTCCAATTCCCTTCTTAACTAATTCAGACTTTTCGGTAGCTGTCGTAGTAGCTTCAGAAATTACGTTAGCTGCTTTGCTTAGCTGATCAAGATCCTCTTCCGTGATATTAATGCTTAATTTGTCAAGCGCACTAGTGATTTGATTAGCTTTCTTGTTTTTGAGATCAAATATTGTCCGGTTAAGCTCAAGCTTATCCTTTCCAGATGATTGAGCTAGAAGCTTTTCAAGATTGGAGATGGTCTGTTGCAGTTGTTCAATGGTCATAATATTTCATTAAAACCCCTCAAGGGTAGATTCTAAATCAGATAATTCATTCTTAATTTGGGGAAAGGTGCTCTTCACTTCTTGTAAAAGAAGCTCCGAAGCACGCTCTACTTTGATATATTCATTTAATTTCATTGTTCCGTTAGCTATTTCATTTTGCATCCTTTTGAGAATAATTATGGATCGTATAACTCTTTCTTTTCTACTCTCCTGAATTTCAATCTCTTTCTCCGCTTCTAATGAGAATTTGAGTTTTTCATCAGCTAGAAGTCTTTCATTCTCAATAAATTTTAGGGCTTTCTCATCAGCTGAAAGGTTAGCGTCATTTTTTATAATTGCATTATCTTCATCTATTGCACTGACTGTTACATTGATTGCATTTTCTTTATTCGCTTTAATGGAATTAATCTGATCATCAATACAATCTAAAATGGCTTCCTGAATTACATCATAAAATTTCGAGTTTTCAAGAACAAACAACTGTTGAGAATTATTCAAGACATCAGAGGCTTCCTTGACCTTTTTAGGAACGTAGCATGATGACAAAATGAATAATAGAAAAAAAATCTTAGTAAGTCTCATTGATGGTGGTGATTAGTTTGTTATTAACGGACTTAAGTATATGAAAGATAAACAAAAACACGTTCATACCAAAGAAGTCAGATAATATCAGCCGATTCTGTTACTTGATTCCTTTAGAGAGAAAGGGTCATTTATTAAAGTTGAATTTGCCTTCTTTGCAGTATATATTTTAATGCCAATCATCTATTGTTTTGGATAACATCAACGACAGCCCTCATCCCGTTCTCCCAATTCTTTGCTAGCTGAACAAATTGTTTTGACTCTAATGTTTTGTTTCTTCTGATCTCGAAGTAAGGAATCTCACACTCATCAAGTTTGACAGGTATGAACCAAATTTGGTCATCTGGCATTTTTCTAAGTTTGTCGATCGCAAGATTAATTTCTTCATTGACATACCGTGCAACTTTAGATTTTTGATAGTAGCTTGTAGAAAAGCATGCAATGAAGAATATCCCAGCATCAATAGCTTTTGAAATTGCAATCTGCCAATCTTCACCAGGTTTAATCTTGTTTTTGTCCAGCCAAACATTGATATCATGCTTTTCTAGGAAATCACAAATTTTTTTGATCTGGTCGAAATCTTCCTTAACATAAGATACAAAAACGTGACCTGAACGTTGAGTTTCTTCAATCTTGTTAAGTACTGATTGCCTTCTGTTAGCTGGATTGATTGTAAGGTTATGCAACAGATTCTGATACCCTTCTGATTTTCGAAGTATTCTAGCATTTAATTCTTCACACCTTTCTCGAATGTCATTAGAAACAACAAAGCCCGTAACAAGAATCAATTCGATTTCAGAATCAAGTGCCCGTGCCTGAGTGAGAACTTCTATACCATTGATTTCCGGCATTTGTAGGTCTGAAACCAAGACATCAACTTTTTTATCTTCAATCCACTTTATGGCCTCATTCGGATTGGTTGATGTAAACATTTCCAAATTCTTGTCAACAGCTTTTCTCTCAATTCCTTCAAGGAAACTTACTTCATTATCAACAATACCTATTATAGTTTCATTTTTGTATTTCATCTTCAAAAGTCAAAGTATAAGAAGAATATAAATTTGAGTCAGTACTCTGTGAAGTAATGATTGCTCGGCAATGTTCAGCTCCGTGCTTAATTTCTGCTAAATGTTTGGTTAGGTATTCTTCATCATTTTTTTGTTCATGAAACCCGATCTTAAGTGTAGGTTGACCTTGCGAAGAATCAATATTGTATATGTTGGTTTTTAGCCAGATTTCTTTACAATCTCGACCATACAAATCTTCTAAAATCAAGGTGATCAATTTCATGACCTGTGTTGGGTAACAGTTAATATTGATCCTTTTTTGAAAAAGGATATGAAATGTTATTTGGTCTGCCCCAGACTCTAATATCTTGAATTGAATTACACTCTGTTGGACAAGAGTATTTAGATTAGAATTTTCTTTGTAATCTTTGGATTTAATTTCATTTGATTGATAAGCCTTATACTCATAAATTGAACCAATCGAATTGATGGTTGATTCTATCCTTAATACATAACTACTCAGTTTATCGAAGAGTTTTTCGTCTTTGCTATTCATCGCAATCCCGCTCTTCCTGTCTTTAATTAACTCTAGAGTATCTGTCGCGTTTAGGAGGGGCACAGAGAGCTCATGAAACATTTGAGATATCAGTGAATCAAGATCATGATACTTGACTTTCAATGTATCCACTTCATGGGCTAGTTCATTCTGGATTCTTTTGTGTTTTCCAGTTATCATCTTTTAAACTATTTTAAATGTGACAGTATGGCCGTTGACAATTTAGCTGCTTCGATTTTCAGGTCTGAACTTTCCCATTGACCATATTGAAGATTTACACCCCATTCAAAATGTTGTATTCGATCAAGCTCATCCAAAATATTGGCTGTTTCATCATCAAAATCAGTGTTTATTACTTTCCCCCATTTTACAACTATAATAGGCCTATTCCTTCCTTGATCATATTCTTCTGTTGTAAAACGACGATACTCCTCCTTGCACCAATTTGAAGTGAACCAGGTTGGTGAGTATAATATTATTAATGCATTAGCAGAATCTAACGCGTTCATTATTCTCTCATCAAACCTATCTCCAGGTTCAATTAATCTCTTGTCCTGGAAAATAGTAAAATGAGTATTTCCTGATTGCAAGCGAAGGGACCATTCTAGGTGTTCTCTGAATTTGCTGACACCCTCATACTGATCTTTGATTCTAGAATAACTTAAGAATACATCACACACCATAGTTATAGAAATTTTGTGTCTAGTACCAATATAGAAATTTTCGTGCATAATGGATTATTAGTCTGAGCTACAGTGATCACAATTAACTTACATATGATCAATTCTTGCATTATTATGATTTCCAAATATTCATTCCTGTTTAATCATTATCTTGAGATTGAACTTTACAAATGCCTTGGCTAATCACCATCTGGATTTACATCACAATTGCAGTACTGACTTTTATACCAGTATTAATTGCGATGCTTAGGAAAGTAAAGTTGAATCCGGGTGGAAGCTCATTTGATGATTCAAATAATTTCTCTGAAAATGCAAAACTTAGCCTATCTCAACATTACTCCAGAATACAAGGAACCTTGATTTTCTGGAAAAATAAGGCTGAGTGGAACAGGCGATTTCATTATTATACTGTGTTTTGGACTATACCTGTTGGAGTTCTAATACCCATTATTTCGCAAACAATTGATGGTTCTCAACTATCTAAGCTGTTTTTAACAGTTATTTCAGCGCATGCTGCCTTACTTATTAGCTTTCACAGGGGGCTTAAGGTAGAGAGCAATTTTAGAGCATTTCGTCAAGGAGAATCAGAATTCTATGATACCTACCGAAGAATGCTTGATAGACCTGAAAGTTTTGGATCAGATGAAGCTATTCAGCTTAGAAACTATTTTGAGGAGATTGAGAAAATTAGAATGTTTGTAAGGAATGCCGAGACAGATAACTTTCCAATAGTAAGTGACAGTAAGACAAAGCCAAAAAACGATTAGTTCAGTCATAGGTTGTATAGTTTTTCATGCCATGAAATCATGCAGCGAAATGCAGAATTTTGCAGGTTCTACACGGCATGAATGTTAGCTAACTAATTGACTGTCAGTATATATGGGATTTAGGTCAAGTGATTCGAATCCCTCCGACTCCACGATCAAACGCAACTAGATTGCGATGATGAACATAAGAAATCCGCCAAATTCATTTGAGCGGATTTTGTTGTTTAATAAAGCGCCTGGGTGAGATAGCGTATTTTAAGTAAGTAGTATCAACATATCTCAGTATAACTTGACCTCTAAACATTAAGTAATGGAAATTTTAAAAACTGCCACGGATTGGGCAAGAGCAGAAGTTTTCTCTACACGATTTTTCATTCTTTTCGCGATATTATTTGTTACTGCGAGCATCGGTTTTTGGCAGTTAGGTAAAACCGAATTAGCCAAGGCTTACATCATTCCAATGTTGGTCGCTGGTGCATTACTTTTAACCATAGGGCTCGGATTGTTTTTTACCAACAAATCAAGAATTAAAGCATTTGAAATTGCTTACAATACTGATGTATCAGCTTTTACTACATCAGAAATTAATCGTGCCGAAAGAACATTGAGCGAATACAAGACTGTTTTCAAAGTTATTCCCATAATAATAGTTGTTGCGGCCTTTCTAATTGTTTTTGTCGACAAGCCAATTTGGCGAGCAATTAGCATCACAACTATTGCTATGATGATCGTTATTTTATTGATAGACGGTACTGCCTATTCGAGAATCGAAGCCTACTATAAGCAGTTAGTTTCTGTAGAAAAGCAGGAAGGGGATTAACTGTATTCTGATATTTCAAACTTTTGATTATCTACTCCTCATCCGAATGATTTGCCACAACATAGTCACCCCAGTTCGCGATGGATTGAAGAATAGGTATTAGCGTTTTACCAAACTCGGTCAATGAGTACTCAACCTTTAAGGGTGGCTTAGTAGTATAGACTGTTCTATTGATTACCTCATCTTCCTCCAGATGCTTCAATTGCAAACTCAAAGTACGTTCAGTAACTCCAGTCATTTTTTTTCGAAGTTCATTGTATCTCAAAGGACCGTCAATCAACCAAAAAAGTATTACTGACTTCCATTTTCCTCCGATTATACCCATTGTCACGCTGGTACAACAGGGATATTTCTTTCCTTTCACCTTATACATAAAAATTTTAAACTATCCTTTTTGACCGTTATTGCAAGAATAATGTACTATAAATAATATTGCAACTATATTTTTTATAGTATAAAATTAAAATATCGAATGTCCTATTATTCCATTTTAGATGTGACTCCAACCTCAGAGGATTGGATTCCAGATTATTTACCAACGGCAAATGCACTAGTTGCGAAGTATGGAGGAAAATACCTTGCCAGAACTGCAAGTCATGAACAAGTAGAAGGTGAGCCAAATGAAGCGGGGTTAAGAATTGTATTAGAGTGGCCATCCAAAGAGGCTGCTTTGAATTTCATGAATGATCCTGAATATGTTCCTCATCTGAAGGCTAGAACAGAAGGTTCTGTTAGTCATCACTACCTTATAGAAGGAAAGGATGATCTCTCTTAATTCAAAAATTTAAAAAGGGGATGCTTTAAACAAGTAGGCATCCCTTTAGCAGTATGAAAGCTTTCGAGTCTATAAATAATGGGTTCAACACTACATTTCAACCTGATGAACTTTCCATAGGTGTTGTGGTACCGATTGAAAATTATCCCAATTCTCCGGTCCCAAAGATGTATGATCATTTGGATCGCGTTAGATTAATTGAGGAACTTGGTTTTAAAGCTCTTTGGATTCGCGATATTCCATTGAACTTACCTTCTTTTGGAGACGCAGGTCAAACTTTTGATCCTTTCACTTATCTTGGTTTTCTGGCAGGCCAAACCTCATCTATTGCGCTTGGGGTAGCTAGCATAGCGCTGCCACTTCATCACCCTTTGCATGTGGCTAAATCTGCATCGACAATCGATCAGCTTTCTAAAGGTCGCTTGATACTGGGTGTGGCTTCAGGTGATCGACCAGAAGAATACCCAGCCATGGGAATTGATTTTGAAAGCAGAGATCAGTTATTTAGAGAGGCATTCTCATACATAAGGAAATCGCATGAAAACTTTCCACTAATAGAGAAATCTCATTTTGGAAGTATCAATCAACACGCAGACATTCTCCCTAAACCTACAGGTACCAAACTCCCGCTTTTGATTACTGGAAGTAGTAGGCAATCCATCGATTGGAATGCGAAAAATGGTGACGGTTGGATGAACTACCCAAGGAATCTGTATATGCAAAAACAAAGTATTGGGGAATGGCGAGCATTAATAAAGACCGGTGAGCCGTTTGACAAACCATTTATGCAGCCTTTATATATCATTCTTGAGGAAGATATGGATTTCAGGCCTGTGAACATTCCATTGGGATTTAGAATTGGGATCAATCCATTGATAGAATACTTACATAGTTTACGAGAAATTGGAGTTAATCATGTGGCCATGAATTTTCGGTTCAATCATTCCTCAATTCCCGAAACTTTGGAGCAAATTTCAAAATATGTCCTCCCTCAATTTCATCTAAGAAGAAAAGAAATAGTCCATGAATAAATCCATCCTAATTACTGGAAGCACAGATGGTATAGGCAAACTTGCTGCTACAAAACTGGCCCAAGCCGGTCATCAAGTTTACGTGCATGGTAGGAACACTGAGAAACTTGAATTAACGATTGAGGAAATCAAAGAGGTCACAAAAAACCAAAACATTAACGGATACCTTGCTGATTTATCTGACTTATCATCAATCAAAAGATTTGTTGATCAGGTCAGTTCCGATTTGGATACACTTGATGTACTTATAAATAATGCAGGCGTATATAATACTCCAACCACAATCAACGAAGATGGATTGGATCTTCGCTTTGTAGTTAATTATATTGGGCCTGTAATCATCACTAATCATTTAATCCCCCAGTTAGAAGAGAGCGTAAGTCCCCTAGTTATCAATTTGAGTTCAGCAGCTCAATCACCAGTTTCGATTGAAGCGTTACTCGGAAAAGCTTCAATTCCAGTTAGTGAAAGCTACGCTCAGAGTAAGCTTGCACTTACCATGTGGAGTTTTTATTTATCAAAGAAGCTTAATAATGTTTCTGTCGTTGCGGTCAATCCTGGTTCATTGCTAAATACCAGGATGGTACAAGAAGCCTTTGGTCGTCATTGGTCATCCGCAGATAAGGGTGCAGACATCTTATATGATCTATCTTCCGCAAATGACCCAAAAGAATTTGATGGAAAATATTTTGATAATGATAAAGGGACCATAAGCGAAGCACACCCGAGTGCATATGATCAGAAGCATGTAGTTAAGCTAATTGATTCAACAGATAACCTATTAGACAAGCTTTAGGGTAATTATCCATGCCATGAAATTATGCAGTGAATGGCGGACTTTGGCACATTTGAACACGGCATAAGAAAACGCAACTCCTTGATTATCAGTATAAATGGCGTTTAGGTCAAATGATTCGAATCCCTCCGACTCCACAAAAACCCTCTTCTTAGCGCGTATAGGGGGTTTTTTCATGTCGTGAAGACCCTCCGACTCCAACTATCAATTATTTTCGTGCTCCTCAAATTCTGCAAGATGTATACATCCTTCTGCAAGATGTTTACATGCGTCTAAAGTGTGATTCTGAATTTTGAGTCAAAATCAAAATGATAGAAGACATGTTTGGAAAAATAGTTTCTGACCTTATGATCAAGCCAGGTAAGTCACCTGTCTTTGAGAATCCTGATGAATTCGGACTTGACTATGAAGACGTTACGTTTAATGCCAATGATGGAGTCACACTTTCTGGCTGGCTAATAAAAGGCGGTAGTGACAAGGTGATTATTCAATCACACTTCGGTGTTCAGTGCTCACGCTGCGGGTACACCCAAGAAGGTAAGGGAATGTGGAAGAATACGCTTTGGACGAGCAATATTCATTTCCTTAATCATGCTAAATACTTTGTAGAAGCTGGGTACTCCGTTTTAATGTATGATTTGAGAAATCATGGAAACAGCGGTGAGGGGACAACACCTTGGGTTACTTGGGGAACAGAGGAGAGAAAAGATGTGCTAGCAGCAGTAGACTTTATAGCTAATCATAAAGATTTTGAGAATGCTTCCATAGGACTCTTAAGTATATGTATGGGAGCTGCTTCCACAACCTTTGCTTATGGAATGGAAGATGAGATCAAGCGCATTCCGAATGTGAAGGCTTTGATTGCTGTTCAACCGCTTACTTATGACTATTTTGTTAAGGCAATGGGGATACCTTCAGCCTTCGTCAATAGCGGAAACAAATACAATGAAGAAAAGAGAGGAGTGAACCTAACTGGAGATTCTTTTTTACCTTATGCTAAAGAAGTTTCGGTTCCAACATTGGTAATTCAGAATCAAAATGACCCAATGACAAACATGGATATGGTAAAGCAATACTACGAAGACCTTAAGGTTGAAAAACAGATTTTGTGGTTAGACCTTGAGAAGAAAAGAGGCGCCGCATATGATTGGTTAGGTCGGAACTCTGAAGAGGTGATGGGGTGGTTTAACAAATACTTGAACTAGTGGAGATTCTAAAATCAAAGCTGATGCTCATTGTATTCATAGTCATTGCTGTAGGGATTATTCTGTATTTCACAGGAAAAAAGTCGGTTCACGCCGAAATTATAATTGATGCAGGGCCTTCTACCATATGGTCTGTATTGACTACCGCTGATCAAATTCAGGAATGGAATTCTGTCTTAGTACCCGTTGAAGGAGAGCTTAAGGAAGGTGAGAAAGTGAAATATGAATTTCGTCAAGAAGGTAGTGATCCAGCGGTTATGTCAGCGACCGTTATCAAAATGGAGGAAAACAAATTGATCAACCAAAAAGGAGGTTTGGCTGGAATTCTGACATTTAATCACAAGTATAAACTTGAAGACATGGGGGACGGTGTGAAGGTCATCATTCACGAAGAATATCGAGGGATTGGTGTTAATTTTTGGAATCCTACTCCAGTTCAAGTTGCATATGAGAAACTGTTAAGGGAGTTGGATGAAAGAGTAAAAACTACTCTATAATGAGGGATATAATCAAAATAGAATCAGTAAGTCAGGTTCATGATTTCTATCAAATTAATCGACCTAAACATCCGCTTATTACCGTGTTGCCTATCACAGATTACATGACAAACTATGACTATGGCGATCACACATATGTAGCTAATCTCTATCAGATCAGCTTGAAAAAGGGAATTGCTGGTTCAATGGTTTATGGCAGGAGTTCCTATGATTTTGAGGATGCTACGATGACATTTCTCAAACCTAATCAGGCAATTAAGATGGAAAACCAAGAGCGATATTCTGGGAGTTCTGGATGGACGCTGATCTTTCATCCTGATCTTGTCAGAAAATCAGAGTTAGGAAAAGTAATTGAGTTGTATTCCTTCTTCTCTTATGAAGCAAATGAGGCATTACATCTATCAGAAGATGAAATCGATTGCCTTACAGAAATAGTCCAAAAGATAGAGCAAGAGTATAATCAGAAGATAGATCGCCACAGTCAAAATCTAATGGTAACTAATATCCAATTGCTACTTGATTATTGCACTCGATATTATGACCGTCAATTTTACACAAGAACAAACCTGAACAAGGATTTTGTCACCAAGTTTGAATCACATTTAACCGAATACTTCAACTCTACTAAGCCATTGAATAACGGTGTGCCTTCTGTATCCCACTTCGGCGAAGAGTTGAGCATGTCAGCCCATTATCTAAGCGATCTTCTTAAGAAAGAGACTGGACAATCAGCACAAGAACACATCTATTACCATCTGATTGAGAAGGCTAAAACGGAGCTCCTTGGAACGGAGAATTCAATTGGTGAAGTAGCTTATCGTCTAGGGTTCGAATATCCGAATCATTTTAGCAAGCTATTTAAGTCTAAGACTGGTATGAGTCCAGCTCAATACCGAAATCAGAATTAATAGGAAGTTTCTTGTGGGTATCAAAAAATTGTTGATCGATTTTCGACCAAACACAAACGCCTTTGAAAGGAACCGACTGGTAAGAATTGAAATGTCGAGAATCCAATTCAATGAAATAATTCGTGGCGTTTTTAATTGGACATGATGATACAGTTTATGGCAATTGCTAAGAGGATCATGAGTTAGAGCTCGCAAAGCAAATCGAGATTCATTATATGTAACAATGTCGCGAAACCACGCAGCGAAGTGCAGGTTTTTGCAGGTTCTACACGGCATGGAAATTACCTAAGTAATTGATTATCAGGATTTTTTGGATTTAGGTCAAATGATTCGAATCCCTCCGACTCCACAAAAAACCCTCATTACAGCACGTATCGAGGGTTTTTGGCTACATAATCTTTAAATTCTAAACTTTTACCACGCTACTTCTTCTCCTTTGTGGATGAACTTACCCGTATAGTCCGTTTCTTTTATTGATGCTAAAAGAACTGATGTTTCAGCTCCTTCGGGTGCTTCCAATGGCGCATTCTTACCTCCCAAATCCGTCTTGACCCATCCAGGGTGTGCTGAGTTCACCTTGATATTTGTATCTCTCAAAGCAGCCGCTAAATGTACGGTGAACGAATTGAGTGCAGACTTTGAAGCATTGTAGGCAAAAGGCTTGATGCCGCTCCAGGGTGAGCTTTCATCACTTTGTACTGTGTTAGACCCCAAAATGCTTGAAACATTAATGATCCTTGCCGATTCACTTTTCTTGAGCAGAGGCAACAATTTTTGCGTGAGGTTTACAAGACCGAAGAAATTCACATCGAAAGTTTCCTTCAACACTTCTGCTTTCACAATTTCTGCCGTGTTTACACCTGTAGGCTCTCCGCCGTGCATGATACCTGCATTATTTACCAATACATCGAGTTTACCGAAGGTCGTATCAATGTGATTTACAAGGGCATCAATTTCAGCTTGGTTTGTTACCTCCAACTGGACAAACTCCACATCCAAACCTTCATCTTTTAATCCTTTAGTTGCCTCCAAGCCTCTTTCCTTGTTTCTGGAAGCCATCAAAACTTTTACTCCTTCCTGTGCCAACTGCCGAGCAGTTTCAAGGCCTAGCCCTTTGTTTGCTCCTGTTACTAATGCTATTCTATTCATTTGACTATGTTTTAATTTCCTGAAGCAAGAGTAGGAAATAGATGATATCAAATGAAATAGCTTATTTTACCTCATGATATAAATATTTTAATATCTATGATTAGTCTCGAATGGTACAGGACCTTTAAAGCTGTCTACAAACATGGTAACTACTCCAAGGCGGCAGACGAATTATTTATAAGTCAACCGGCGGTAAGTAATCAAATGAGCATGCTGGAGGCTTATGTTGGTCACAAACTATTCATAAGGAAATCAAAGGGTGTAGAGGCTACTGCGAATGCCAAGTTCTTGAATAACCTGATTATTGAATCACTAGACACTTTGGAAGAAGTGGAAGCAATGTATAGCCGCAAAGTCAAAAAAGAGGAGAAATTATATGTGCTTGGGATTAGCGAGCACCTGTACAAAAGTCTAATCTCAGATAAGATCGCGAAGATCTCCAAACATCTTGATATTCGATTTGAGGATAATAGAGATGTATTGTTCGATCTGGTCAACCAGCAGCAGGTGGATGCGGCCATCGTTCGTGAAGACGTCCAAACTTTTGATACCCTTTCTTATCAGATTCTTAGTTCCCCTTTGGTAGTGGTAGGCCATCCAGAAATAGATACATCTGAACTTCACAAATTCATTAAGGATTCTGACCTATCAAATATTCAGCATTGGCTCGAACGCCAAGTTTGGTTTTCACATATGGCAACCAACCCATTCATAAAACTTTTCTGGATGCATTGCTTTAACAAGAAAAGGCCAAAGGTTTTTACGAATTACATCATCCCCAATGAATACTTCATGCTTCAGGAAATGACCGAGAGTTCGGGAGTGGCTATTTCTCTTTTAGAAAATTGCAGAGAATTCATTGAGAACAGATCATTGAAAATAATCTGGCAATCCAATTTATATCCAAACAGGGACTACTACCTTATTGCACATAAGAAACAAAAGCCTTTCTTCGATATGCTGAAGAACCTCTTTGAAGGAGATTAAAAGGGAAATACCATGCCATGAAATTATGCAGTGAATGGCGGACTTTGGCATACTTGAACACGGTATAGAGCCGTAACTGATTGATTATCAGTATATATAGGAATTAAACCAAATGATTCGAATCCCTCCGACTGCACCTTCCATAGTTCTGCAAAGAACCACGGTGGGCACTATGTTTATCGAGTCATCCTGTTGAGCTGTGATTTCCATACATTTCGCAGACAAATGGGGATTCCTGCGCTGCCAACTTGATGCCGCAAAGCGTAATGCCAAGTAAGATAAAACCAAATGTATACCTGGCGGATTTTAAAACAATTGCGTTAGGAACTACCTTGCAAAATGGAAATTTGGTGAATTGTATTCAGATCATGAAAAAAGTTTCGAAAGCTATACTTTTATCCCTCATGCTTCTTGAGCAGATCACGACCCATGCTCAAGATAATACTTTCGATCTGTCTAGACTTAATGGGATAAACGGCACAATTCTAAGAGGAAACATTGAGGGAGGAAGCAGCGGCTCTTTGGTGAGCATCATAGGTGATACGAATGGAGATGGTTTTGATGATGTGGTAGTTGGTACCCAGTCCGCTGGTAAAATTTATGTGGTATTCGGAAAAAGCAGTGGGTTTGATCCAATATTCGAGCTTTCCTCTTTGGACGGAACGAATGGATACATAATAAACCGAACTAATACTGGAGACAATAGCCGCTATAGTGTAAGTGGTGCTGGAGACATTAATGCCGATGGATATAATGACATTATCATTGGTGCTCCATTAGCGGACGTAGATGAAATGGAGGATGCTGGTCAGACGTATATCATATTTGGAAGGCCAGACGTTTTTGGAAGTGTATTGGAATTGAGCGATCTCAACGGGTCCAACGGATTCGCTGTGAATGGCAAGAACGCGGGTGATCAATCTGGGTTTTCTGTGAGCACTGCTAATGATATCAATTCTGACGGATATGATGATATTATAATTGGTGCTCCATTTTTCAGCAACGGATGGGGTGAGTGTTATTTGATATTCGGCAGAGCGAGTGGTTTTTCACCAAAAATAGACCTCTCTTCCCTGAATGCAACTGAGGGTTTTACAATGAAACAAGGTATTTACAACCTTGGGCTTTCAGTAAATTCCGCAGGTGATATCAACAATGACGGCTACAATGACATTATCATAGGTGAGAAGGGACCATTTTCTGGGGAAAATCCTGGAATGGGTTATGTGATATTTGGGAGATCAGCAAGCTTTGGAGAGGTATTTGATTTGGATGGTTTGGATGGGAGCAATGGATTTATTGTAAAGGGATATCAAACGTTTGGCGGGGATTTTACCGTCAGTTCAGCTGGGGACATCAACTCAGATGGATATGCTGACATTGTTATTGGACAGACTGGCCTTTCATGGGGATACAACAAATTTGAAAACAATCGGGAAGGAGGGATTTTCGTTCTTTTTGGAAAGTCGACATATTCATCGGAATTTCTTCTAAGCGATTTAGATGGCAATGATGGAATTAGAATATTGGGAATTGACCGAAATCATCAGACAGGTAATTCGGTGGATGGCGTGGGTGATGTGAACAATGATGGTTTCGATGATTTGATAGTCGGTACCCAAAATGCAGGGAAGTCTTTTTTAGTTTTTGGCAAAGACTCGGGACATCAAACAACGAGTTATTTTTCAGATTTGGATGACAGCAAGGGAATTGTATTTGATGGCTCAGATGAACACTCCTTTAATGGAGCTTCAGTGAGCGGGGGAGGTGATGTTAATGGTGATGGACGACCGGATTTTGTCATTGGTGCACCTAGTATGAATAATGTAGGTGAAAGCTATTTGATATTTGACATAACTATATGCAATCCTTCACTAGCTGGAGATATTAATTGCAATGGGATAATTGACGAAAATGAAGTAGCAGGAGACATAGATGGGAATGGGCAAATCAATGATGGTGAATTGACAGGTGACCTCAATGGTAATGGGATAATTGACCAGAATGAAGTAGCGGGAGATGCTGACGGAAATGCGACAATAGACTCAAATGAGATTGCAGGAGACCTGGATGGGAACGGACAAATCAATGACGGTGAATTGACAGGTGACCTCAATGGTAATGGGATAATTGACCAAAATGAAGTAGCAGGAGATGCAAACGGAAATGAGATAATAGACTCAAGTGAGATTGCAGGAGACATAAATGGGAATGGACAGATCAATGATGGTGAATTGACAGGTGATCTCAATGGTAGTGGGATAATTGACCAGAATGAAGTAGCAGGAGATGCTAACGGAAATGAGATGATAGACTCAAGTGAGATTGCAGGAGACATAGATGGGAACGGACAAATCAATGACGGTGAATTGACAGGTGACCTCAATGGTAATGGGATAATTGACCAGAATGAAGTAGCAGGAGATGCTAACGGAAATGCGATAATAGATTCAAGTGAGATTGCAGGAGACATAGATGGGAATGGACAAGTCAATAATGGCGAATTGACAGGTGACATCAATGGCAATAGGATAATTGACCTGAATGAAATTGAAGGGGATAAAAATGGAAATAGAATTTTAGATGGTGATGAAGTCTTATCAATTAATGATGAATCTATCAACTACTATCCTAACCCAGTTTCAAGAAATTCGGTTCTAAAATTTAGCCGTCCGATCAATCGAGTTAGGATTGTTTCGATTGATGGTCGATTAATGCATCAAAGCAAATTACTAAATGAATTGACTGTCGAGGGATTTGGTAAAGGGATCTATCTTATTGTTTGTGATGAAGGCATTTATAAATTTCTGGTGCAGTAAATTGTATAACAAGTACGTTAGCAAGAGCTAAAGAGTGCATGCCACGAAATCATGCAGCGAAATGCAGGTTTTTGCATCACTTTCATGGCAATGTTCTTCAATCAATCTAATCAAATTCTATATTGGATGTGCCTAATAATTGGAAAGTTTATTATGTGTGCATTGACGTAAGTTTCTACACTCTTTTTGTCCTTAAATCAAATAGAAAACTTATTAAGAATTTCAACTCTCTCGTTGAGAGGGTTTAGTTCTAAACACTTAACGGTATAGTATAAATTATTGATCCCGGGAAATGCAGTTTTCCAAATCAACGTAATCAAAAACTGTCCCATCTAACCTTGAAGGTTCCTGAAACTTCGTGATCGACCTTACAGCAGTCGTGGGCTTCAGAGGAGCAATAAATGAAATTACCCATTTCATCTGTCGAAGTATCCGTCTCGGAAGGCTCACAACCAGTGTATGAAAAACTTCCGGAAACATATGAATCTGTTATACTTGAGATTGTAACAGACCCATCTTCAACCCTAAAATATTCAAACACTTCGTCCCAACCATCAATGTTTTTTTCAGTCTCAATACCTGAGAACTCATAGCTACAGCGATTGCACCCGTCTCCACCGGTGTAGTAGTATGTTTTCTTCTCCAGTGGAATGCTATCGCAAGCCCCAGTTTTGTAGCTGAGGCCGAACCAGAGCTGGTGGCAAAAGCTATCGTCTCCACAAATACGACCGAAAATAAGTTCTCTATACAATTGATACGGTCCACATTGATCAGTTGTGTTTGTAGTCTGCTGATTATGATTGGATCCTGAGGTTTGACCACCTGGCTCCAATGTTCCAGTCGTACTAAATTCATTACCGTCAATAATCAAAGTGAAGTAGGAGGAATCAGACTCTATCGTTTCTAAATGTATTGTTTTAGAGTCAATTAAGCCTTTCTCTCTATTCTTAATCGTAGCAGCAATCTCTATGTTTTCTTGTATATCACCAGCATTAAAAACTGTTTCAGCTCCGTTCAAACTGGTTATGGGAGTGATCGGGCTAAGTTCTCCGTTCCCGCTAGTAATCTCAAAGTGGACTGGGACACCGGGAACACTATTTCCATAATTGTCTAGTGCTTTTATTAGCAAAGGTTCACTGCTGCTTAGAATGCCAACTTGTTGATTGTTACCGCTAACTATGTCTAACGCTACCGGGGCCTCCCAGATTCTTAACTCTCTAGGTGTAATTGGCTCTGATAGATCAAATTCAAAACCGAAAACATCAGCCTCTAAACCAAATACACCCTCATATCCGATATCGGAAAAAGCATTCCAGTCTCCGCTGGAAATCGCAACACCTAAGTCCAAGTTGGCATATCCCTCTGGTCTTAAATAGGGGCCTCCAACACCGTAGAGCTTAACTGTAATATCTGGTTTCAGTCTAAGTTCATTGGTCATCTGAACGGTTTCTGATAATTCAAACTCTGAAGAATTTATCAAATCAACGGTTTCGAAACTGCTAGTCCACATTCCCTCCTCATAGCTCGCTTGAAAGTTGATTTCAACCATATCCCTGGTTCTCATTTGAGCCGCAATACTCGATTCTATTGCGGAAGATAGCTGAGCATTCAGCTTAAACTCTACGGTCCCAGCAATATAACCTAGTGCAAAGAACTTTGTTACTGATCCAATTTCAACATCTGAATCAGAAATTTCCAGCGATTCGGAGACTTCAAAACTTGTAAGTATATCAAGATCCAATGTAGAGCCGTCTGTATTAAGTGTCAGCTTACTAATCTCTCCGGCAATGATTTTCAGATCAAGATTGATGTTAGCAGTCAGCTCAGAGTATCCTGTTAGTGATATTGATGAGGAACCTTCCTCAAACAGTTTAAGATCATTGAACTCTTCTTTATACGTTGTTTTCCCTGTAGTTCTTCCCGAAGATTCATCAAGGAGAGCACCGAAATCCAAGTGTAAATCAGCCTCGCTAAAGAGTTGTTTGATTGTTGCTTGAGAAGTTTCCGCAATTACCTGACCACCTGTTTCGCTTAACCCATCAACCTTTCTTAAGAAACCACCGTTCTGATTTCCAACAATGAGATCATCAACTTCTAAATCCGGAACGTCGGAACTATTGAAGACATATATTCCTGATGAGATTTGCTGCGTAGTACTTAAAAGGGCAGTTTCAGTAGGAATAATCTCCACATTGTCATAAATCTCAACGCTATCAGATATTTCAATAGAGCCAGGAAGGAACTCCAGGTTGTAATCGATTTCGGAGGATTGACTTTGAAGATCTGTTACAATTAAAGAATATGTGTGATTTCCAAGATTATCTGTTGGATTGGTTCCAATGGTGACAGGAATTTTCTGACTGTTATCACCTACTATTACTCCTTGCACCTCCTCATTATTTATTGTCAAAGATTTCAATCCAGCTTCTGCTGTTGTGTTAACCTGTATTGTGATCTCCTCACCCCGAGTTACCATACCTGAATTACCACCTTCAATGGTTATCGTCGGTTTGGAGAAACTTGGATCCTCATTATCTTTTTTACAGGAGCTGACTAGTAAAATGCAGACAATTAATCCGACTAGTGATGATATTCTTTCCATTCGCTTTCGAAAGACATTCAACTTTGAAGAATAAAGATAACGTTCTTAAGATTTGTACTCAATTGTTCGTTGTTTGATAAATGAACTCCAGACCAGGTGGAGGAATACCTTTCCATTAAACTGTTCTTCACGACCTTATAAATTCTAGATGATGGTAAACCGGTTGAGGTTGAACCACGAAATTTCAAATTACTCTCCAGTGAAAATGGAGAAATCAGCAAGTTCGATGTTAGCTCCAACCATATAGGAAAAACAATAATTTCTATTCGGGTCAAGTATGGGAATCTAGTGATTATCGCAGTGTTTTGAGGATAGCTTATTGAAATCAATTTTAAAATTTTCAGCCTCACACTTTCACATAAAACATTAGTTCAAGATGAAGCTTTTTTGAATATTTGGCGCTATCTGGGCAAGAACCTTTGGAGTCAATTTGCTTAGCTCTTTCTGTGAAAAAGCCCTTTTAGAAATTCCACCTTTAATGTTGTTTATGTCAAACTCGATAACAAAAGCATTTTTATCTATTTCATCTATGAGACTATAGGTTTTGCGAATGTCTATTCTATTAATAACAAGGTGTAGAATGTCCATCTCATTTTTGTGACCGCTATTTCCATAGCCACGAGCGCCTCTGTACACGGTAATTCCTGTTCCTACTTTCTCCCTTATTTCTTTTTCTAATTGACCGGGGCTATCTGAGATGACCATGAGACCCACGTAATTCTCGAATCCTTCGATAATAAGGTCTGTTACTTTGGAGGTCACCAGGTATGTTAGGATAGAATACATTACCATTTCTATCGGTAGTATTATTGCCGTTATTCCAAATAGAATGGTGTTAAAAAACAAATTGACCTTGCCAATACTGAAGCCAAATTTTTTGTTGATGTAGATTCCTAATACTTCAGACCCATCAATAACAGCTCCGTTCTTCAAGGCCAATCCAATACCTGTTCCCAAAAAAAGTCCTCCAAATATTGATATCAGTAATTTGTCGTTAGTGATTGGATCAAAATTTTCCAGGTTGATAAAAATGCTGAAAGCAATGATCACTATCACTGACTTAATGACAACTCTCGTGGATACTGTCTTTGTTGCCAGAATAAGGAAGGGGATGCTAAGAATTATTATAAGTAAGGATGGATCTATGCCGGTCTGTGAACTGATTAGGATGGCAATTCCTGTCACTCCTCCATCCAGGAATCCATTTGGAAGTAAAAATGCCTTGAGACCGATACTTGCCAGCGTGGCGGCAAGGAATATCTGAACATATTCCCATAGAAAAGACAGCTTGAACTTAAACCTTCTTTGCATTCATTATTGATTTAGAAGTAAGGCTAAGCCCCATAGCATTTGAAAATCTATCCTGTCCAGGACTCTTTCTCATGAACATTTGAAGAATTCCTTTTCGTACGAACTCTAGGTTTAGTAAACATATAATTGAACCTACTGCAATTCCCGCGCTGGTTCCCAAAAGTATTCCTTCAGAAAGTGAAGTATTTGCACTATTTATAGGGTTGATAAAAATCCCTATTATGAATCCGGAGGCCCCCAATACGACCACTGAGGTAAGATGAATGATTTTCATAATATCTGATTAAAGGGTTAAACATTTACTGATACTAGACATGAATTGGCCAAACTATATGTGACCATTACCTTCACCTTACTGACGAGAACAGCTAGAGTTTAGTTCATAAATCTCTATTTAAATATTTTATGAATTAGATTAATTATTGTAAATAGATTGTGATGCGCCTTCTAACAAGATTTTGGGCAAAATCGGGTATCTAATACATAAATGAATATTTAAATAAGTTATCAAACTCATAAAATTAATTAATTCGTTAACTGGCTTTTTAGCCGAGGTAGATCTAGGGAGATCATTCTGACTTTTTAGAAAATGGAACGTGCTAAATATTGGCTATACGTACAAAAAAGAGACTTTTTCTCACTTCGAAGAATTTGATTTCCTTGAATGGAAACGGCCTCTTATGCTGTCTTTCAGCGCCTAGTGATGATCTAGTATTTTCTCTCATTTTTACAACCCTGGAAAAATGGTGTTTGGATAGGACTGATGGACAAGTATATGTTTGGGTCAAAGAAATTGGGATTTAAAATGATACTGTTATGATACAAGAGATAATTTCACTTCAGACAGAGACGTTGGTCCTTATAGCAGGCCTTGTTCTGGTATTAGCCAACGCATTAGTGGCAGCATTGCGATCAAAGAATTGGTTCAAGCAAGGCAGAGATGCAATGTCAAATGAAGACACTAGCAGCGCTATCTACTTTTTTTCGCAGGAGATCTTGAACCACCCCGAAAATGCCGATGCATATTTTGCTCGAGCCGAGGCATATCGAGCCAATGGGGAATTGGAAAAAGCGGTCGCCGACGAGCGCAAAGGAAAAGAGATGGTTGCAAGATCTATCAAGACTGGCCAGAAGCAGGATCACTCTTTGTCACCCTCATTCTAATTTTTGCTGCAGTTTAACAGTCTAGTTCGTATGAAGCGTCGTGGTTTGACTTGAAGCATTTTCAATAACACGTAAGTTCTCAATATATTATTTGGTTATAAGTTTTACATTGGAGGGCCACCAGAAAATCTGGTGGCCTTTTTGTTTGGCGAGTTGGAGAATAGCAGACCTTTCGTTTCAAATGATTTTATCATTTTTCAACTTGCACTATCCACGATAGTATTTTTTGAGGTATAAATGTTCTTCTAAATACTTATTGTAATACATTAGTTTTCATATATGAATTACACCTTACATCAATTAAGGATCTTTTTGAAAGTAGTTGACTGTCAAAGTGTAACTAGGGCATCCGAAGAACTTTACTTGACACAGCCGGCGGTGTCCATTCAACTCAAAAAATTGCAGGATCAATTTGAATTACCGCTGACAGAGGTTGTCGGGAGGCAATTGTATGTGACGGATTTTGGTCAAAAAATCGCTGAGACAAGTAGAAAGATACTAGAGGAGGCGGATGAGATTCGATACACTATTGAGCAGTATAAAGGGCTACTGTCGGGAAAGATTAAAATTTCCGTAGTGTCTACTGGAAAATATGTCATACCTTATTTTCTCAAACCGTTTATGGATAAGTATCCGGGAGTGGAGATATCAATTGATGTCTCTAACAAGAATAGAGTGGTAGAGGGACTTC
The DNA here is from genome assembly GCA_028285685.1 of Cyclobacteriaceae bacterium. Taxonomy (GTDB): domain Bacteria; phylum Bacteroidota; class Bacteroidia; order Cytophagales; family Cyclobacteriaceae; genus Ekhidna. Next base: position 368,388 of record JANQOR010000038.1, read on the forward strand.
ATAAAAATGATAGCGACTTTTCGTTGGTCTCAGTTATTCCAAAAGAAGTTTCGATAAATGCAATCGAACTTATGCAGAATCGCCTCTTTCTTGTAGGCAGCAGTTCGTATCCTGATGAGATCAAGCGTCTTTCAGATTTGAAAAAGGTGACCCTGATTTATCGGGAGGAAGGTTCAGCGACAAGAAATGCGATGGAAAAATTTCTAAATAGACATAAAGTGTCTGTTGGTAACACAATGGAACTGGTTTCCAATGAGGCAGTTAAACAAGCCATCAATGCCGGCATTGGGTTTTCTATAATGCCACTGATAGGACTAAGAAATGAATTGGCGAATAGCAGCATAAAGATATTTCCCATCAAGGGGTTGCCAATAATTACCAATTGGAATCTTGTGTACAATAAAGGGAAGAGCCTTACCCCGGCTCATGAGGAGCTTATTCGGTTTATGGAAGAAAACAAGACTCAAATTGCCCACGATCACTTCAAATGGGCGCTCGAGAATTAGTTTTGTTGGAGGGAATGTAGTTTGAGCAACAATACTAATTCCCTTAACTAAAAATCATCAGTTTTCAATCGCTCTGTTTTTTGCGGGTAGTTACTTCCATATGATCGATAGGGTAGTAGATATAAGCTGAATATTTGGTGAGCTCCTGACGATCGCCTGCACCGAGACACAATGGGACAGCTACGAGGAAGACTACAACACTGGATTGAACGTCTTTGTCCAGATTCTTAAGAGGGATGGATGTTGTGGAACATGACAAACGTTGGGTAAGGCTATAGATAGGTAACAATATGATCCTCAACCAAATGTGTATCACCCTCACGGCAAGTCCTCATGAACTGTTTTCAGATAAAGAAAGAAAGTACAATCAGAACTAACAGCAGTGGAATCAGCGAAAATAGAATCCAGTTAAGTTTACGAATGTTGGTGTTCTCCATTTTTGATAACTAGTGATGTGATTACATAGTGGTTATTCTGAGCAGTCAATTCCACTCTTGCCATAGTACGCTTCGTATGATATGTTCAGCGGTCCGAAGCTTCCGTCATTGAGCGCCTCCTGCTTAAAAAGAAATGGATAACCAGCACACCCGGTTTCTGGATGCGCTCCGTATACGTAGGTGTGACAGGTTCTGCTAAGTAGAACTCCGTAAGTGTTGCGCTCGTATTCCCAGGATTCCGTGATGGATATTTGACTGAATTCGACATCCCACCCAATTTCCTTTCCGTACCGTTGAGCTTCAGACAACATTTTGCTTTCGAGTTCCGGCTCAGTCATGACTGGTTCAAAATTGCTTTCAAATGTTCGATTGAATTTGACTTTCATCCCGGGTTCTTTCACAATGGTAAAGTTTCCAACTGCTATTGGATCGGAAACATAGGCATACCCATTATTATCCTTTGGATTAAATGAGCAGGCACTTTCACCAAACCAAAGTTCTGCGCGAAAATTGTACTCGCCAGGGGGAAGTTCGTTCAACGTATTTACCCAAAACTTCTCCACCTGTTCTGGGTCATCTGCTACAGGATTTATGGAAAGTTGCCAAGTGGTCCATTCAGTTTCTTCCCCAAGAAGTTCTCCGCATCTTGCTGTAAAAACTCCATCAGATCCTTCTCTGAAGATACTCAAAGCATATCGACAATTTTCGCGGCAGGGACCTTGAGATTTTCTCTTTTTGAGATCGTAGTATTGGTATACTGGAGTATTTGCTGCGGATTTGGCATAATAATATCTACCGTAAAGTGGTTCATCAGCTTTAAAGCGCTCCTTGAATTTGGATTCATCGGGATTATCCTTACTAATACGTTCGTTGGAAAACATGATCTTTCCAAGATATCTTTCATGCGTCGGACTGGAAATCCCTTGATCGGGCACATGTTTAAATTTCGATTTTTGGGCCCACAAACTTTCAGTGCTAAGACAGGTGAGCACAAGTGATAGGGAAAGGATATATACTATCCGGTTTTCGTCCCTTCGAAGAATCATTTCTATCATTTCAATTCGCATTTTGGTTCAAGAAAATCGGCTATAGGATCATGGGTGGTAGCCACAAACAGAAGCCTCTACAAACGTATATGTGACCTGATCTTAAACTCGAATTTCAAAAGTGACAAAAGTGTAGCACGGTTGGTTTTTATACCGAGGGCAGCTTCAGGCTACAGAAAAACACTTTTTATGAATGATCAGAAATTTACCAGAAACCTGGAAAGCTCCTTGTTTGTCTCAATGCCAAGCTTTCTTCTTAATCGGGCTTTCGAAACGTTGACGGCATTCTCTGTGGAATTCTTAATCGCTGCAATTTCTTTATTGGACAAACTAAGCTTAAGAAAAGCTGACAGTTCTCTTTCTGACTTTGTCAGATCCGGAAATTGTGAAAGCAGGCGATCGTAAAATTCCGCATTTAACTCGTTAATGTTCTGGTTGATCAAAGCTTGCTTGTTGATCAGTTGACTTTGCGACCTAAGTTCATGTATAATCCGAGAAATTCCTTTCTTGAGATCCTTCGAGTTTGAAAGCTCCCTTAGTTTCTCAGTCAGGTTCTCGGTAAGCTGATCCCGCGCGGATGCAGTGACCAACATCATTTCAAGATCTTTCTGCTTCAGCTCCATTTCCTTTTGATGTTTTTCTTCCTCTAGTTTTAGTAGGAATTTTCCCTGTTTTAAGATCTTTTGTTGGTAGGTCACCATTAGTTTGTCATAATAGAGAATGCTAACAAACAGTAAAAAAAGCACCACAACAATTGGCCCATATTCTGTATCGTGGAAAGTCCGGTATTTCAATTGAATGTAGTTGGACGTTATAAATGAGCCGATTGCTACTGCAAGCAGCAGCAGACGAACTTTCCTGTTTTTAATAAGAAGTACCGATACCAAACCTATCAGCAAGTTGGCATAAGGTGCTCCGGTTTGAAAGGGTATATAATAAAGAACATACCATATGACCCCTAAAGAAACGAAAGTGGTCACGATGATTGCATGCTGGTTGTAGCCTTTGTAATTGAGGTATAAACTTGACAGAATAACTGATTCAATAAAAAGGGTTGAGTAGAATTCCTCGGGATTATTTTGGAATATGCTGATCACAATCACGTATGGGAATATCAATACTGAGAACCAGAAAACAAGAAAATTGAAGAGTGTGGCACGCCTTCTATCAAATTCATCCGCATAATTATCCAGTCCCAATCTCAGAATCTTTCTGTAGAAACTCCTCATCTTGAAAAGATAATCTAAAACTGGTGGAGAGTGTCCTTAAACGCTAACAGGTGAGAAGGAAGCTAGAAATACCTCGTGTTTTTTCAATTGTTTACACTTTGATATACCTCAGGGAAAGCACAGGTGCTGTACCAACTAGAATTCTCTTTGCTTGCACAATTCGATAGCCTTTTTGAGCGGTTCGATAAGCATTTCAAGGTCACTCTTTTCTTGACTTAGTAGGTACATTCCTCGGACATACCCTCCAACAATTTCGTCTCCCGTCGTCTTAATTTTCTTTTCGCGATTGTTAGCCACAATAGCCAGGCCCCAAATATCTCTCTCCTGATCGTAGGCCAATCGTAGCCTGTTGGCATCAATGTCCTTTAATGTGAAAGCATGCATATCATACCCATTGTCGGAATATTCTCTTGCTATTTCAAATAGACAGTCATCGAACATTAATCTTACGATCTCCTGTTTGGTACTATCAAGCTCAATTTGATTGATGAGGGAAATGATTGAATCTGAAACCACTTTCAATTCCCTTAATTCCTGCTCCTGAGAATTCGCAGGAAGTGCTTTCAAAAGAATGAGGAGTAGTAAGGCTGACAGTTTCGTTCGCAACATGGCAATCCTAGTGTCCTGGGCGTTTAAGTTACCCCAATTTTATCTAACCTCTCATCTCCACTTAAGCACTGGTATGATATTTTCGTGAGGCTGTTAGCTAAGCGAACCGACAGATAAGATGGTCGCTGGGTATTTCAGATCAACGGGCTTTGAGTTGATTGATCGCCCATCAGTGATCATAAAGCATTTCTAAGTTCATGGTCAAATCTTACAATATTTTACTCGCTTCTGTTAGATGTATGAAATATTGTGGAATGATATTACTTACAATAGTGAATAAAATCACTTTTACCTTCGATAATATGATTCAGAGTACTGTTCTCCTGTTTTATGGGATGGCGCTTCTACTTGGAAACATGTCAGCTAATGCGCAACAAAAAGAATCTGCAGTGATGCAATACCTGAGTCAATTTGACAGCAAAGAAGCTGTGATGAGTAGAAATGGTGCCTCAGAGGTAGAAATCATGCTGATTGGGACCTTTCACTTCCGAAACAAAAAGTTGAGTGTTCCGGCTGTAGAACAACAGCTAGTTGATTTTAATCCACAGTCGATCTATGTCGAGGAAGTTCCGCCACATTTAAAGGAGGATCACTACAATGTATTGTATTCCAATGCTGTTAGGGGAGACAGGTTTTACTCCCGAATGACTGACTCTGTGAGTTCGTTGACAAGTATACCCAAGGAAAAATCTCATGAAATTGTCCAGGCTAACAGGAAGCTGCTTTTATCAAATCCAGCAGACGTTGACTTAAGAATTGGGCTTATAAATGCGCTATTCGTAAGTATGGATGAACCGAATGGTCATCTCCAAATTAGCTATCTGGCCGAACTGCTGGGAGATTCTTTTGAATCGGCAAAAAAGAGAATATCACCAATAAATTTTAGATACAGATTTTGTCAGGGCGAGACAAAGTACCTGACTGTACCTGTGGCCGCTAGGTTAGGTCTGAATAGAATTGAAGCGATGGACTACCAGGTGGGAAGGGCACGAAACGATTCACTACTTTCCATTGCGAGTAAAAAAATGATTCCAGGACTTATGCTCAAGCTTTGGAAGCTTCCATATATGATTAAAATGATGAAACTGGATAAAAATACGCCAGAAAGTACCTCAGAAGCTGTTCGACATTTTGATATTTTAAATCGGTGGAAGACAATAAAAAACATGGCTAAGATTCATGAGATACACTTGAATAAACCAAGAGTGGAAGCCTCCCGACTTTGGATTGAGTCTTACAGAAAACGAAATCGTGAAATGGTCAAACTAATTGTACAAAAAATGGAGCAAAAAGAAGATAAACGTGCGGTAGTTATTGTAGGTGCGAGCCATGTGCCCTACTTCTTGTTCGAATTTAATCGGCAGTATCCCACTGCACGGATCAAATTTTTGGATAACCGAAGTTTGAGAGAATAGAGCGAAAAATCCCACGATGTCTGACAGCGCACTTTAGATTTCTCCAAATCAGGGACGAGAACTTTTGTTAATTTGAAACGAGGAATTAAAGCATATGGAGCTATAGGTAGGGCAACAAATGGAAGAAAGTGAAAAACCAAGACTGTCGAGATTAACTGTTATCATCACACAGCTTCAATCCAAAAGAATCGTCACAGCCAATTATTTGGCAGAAAGACATAATGTAAGTGTTCGCACAATCTATCGTGACATTAGAACGCTTCAGAAAGCAGGAATCCCTATCCTGACCGAGGAAGGCAAGGGTTACTCCATTATGGAAGGCTATCATCTCCCACCAGTTCTATTTACTGAAGATGAGGCGAACGCCCTAATTACCGTTGAACGGCTGGTGATTAAAAACAAAGATCAATCCTTAAGTGAAAATGTTTCAAGTGCCATTGAGAAGATAAAAGCTATTTTGAAGTATTCCCAAAAGGGAAATGCAGACCTTCTGACTGATAGGATTTACTTTGATGGCCATCAAAGCGAACGGAAGACTAGCAACAACTTGATGAAGATACAGTCCGCGATCATCCATTTCCGACTCTTGAATGTAGAGTACCTTTCTTCGGATGGGAAAAGAACTGCCCGGCAAATCGAACCATTCGCGATTTACAGTATCAACGGAAATTTTTTGCTAATTGCTTTTTGCAGGCTTAGAAAAGACTTTAGAGTTTTTCGTATTGACTTTATTGAAAGTCTTCAGACGCAAAAGGAGACATTTACCCCACACGACATGACTATGCAGGAATATTTTGAGAAATATGTAAAAAATCAGGAACACCCCTGACATAGGGCTGTCACAACCCCATTTTAGCTTTGCCTGAGTAACATTAAAAACGATAGAAAATGGAAATCTTCAATACTGTGACACTTTCAATCTCAGGCCTTTTGCTACTTCTTGTTGGCACAATGAGATTAACCAACCCGATAAAAACCTTTGCTAAAAATTCAGGGATCACTCTTCAAAGAGACGTCAACTTATTGAATGAGGTTAGAGGAGTGAGCTCCGTCCAGTTATTTGGCGGGGCACTTATTTTATTGGGAACGATTATCCCCCGGTTGACTTTTGCATCATTTGTGGTTGCGTCCTTGATCTTCCTTGGATTTGCCGTAGGTCGATCTGTTAGCATTACTATAGATGGAAAGCCAAACAAGCAGATAATTCAAGGATTGGTTTTTGAAATGGTTTTAGGTGTGGCGAATGTTTACGGAATTGTGAGTAGCTGACGCCAAACCCTGAGGCCGGTTCTAAGGAGTTAGGGCTCAGATTTGGATTTTGACTATACGAACCATATCGGTTGATTAATTTTTTGAATGGCATACCTTTATTTGCTGATACGGTTTAAGTTCCATGAAATATCCCATCGAAGTGAATGATTCGCGAAAGGTGAATCGCATCACATTTAAGCAATTTGTATTTGATATAGCAGCGGCTTTTAACCTTGAGCGAGGGTTGATCTATACAATCAAGCTTTTGATCTTAAAGCCTGGAAAGCTGATGAGAGATTATCTAGGTGCTCATCGCTACCTGATTACGAATGCCTTTCGGTTACTGGTTATTACCACTGCGCTAAGCCTTGTTGTGTTTCATTTGTCCGGGACTGCAGACGTGCTCTTCGACGATATTGAGGCGGAGATCAATAGGGCCAATAACGATATTGAGTTGAGTGCCGGCTTGATCAAAAAGACGTTGTTCGAATGGTACCATCTGTTCCTTTGGATATCGATCCCGATATATGCACTTTTCTCATATGTGCTTTTTGCCAAAGCAGGCTATAACTATGCTGAGCATTTGGTCCTTCAGTCATACTACATCTCTGCAGGCAACGTTTTTGCGATTATTATCTACGCGTTTGCCTTGATCTGGTCGGGAGAGTGGATAGTGTGGGCTACATTATTGACCATGGGACCGTTCTACTTCTATTTGCTGTTGTCTTTTTTCCAATCAAGATCATTTCAGACTATCCTGAAATCAACTGTTGCATATGTCGCTTCACTACTGATTTATACCGTAGTTCTTTTGTTTGTCCTTGGAATTTTTGTCGGTCGGCAGCTAGCCTAGGAAAAGGTGGAGAGTCTTGTTACCTAGGGACTAGGTTGGCAGGCTCTCTTTGATGAACGGACTGACTATTTACGAAAGACTAGTTCAAGCCACAGATAGTAATGAGTGCAGCAGCTTTGTGGTGAACGAGACTGTTAAAGTCTGGCAGGGTAATCAGCAGACTACGCAGCATCAGTAGAGAACCAGAAAGGACAGCTACAAATGAAACGGCCCGGGGAACCCAGGTCCTCCACCTTTTAGCAGACAAGTTACCACTAACTGCTACCAGCAACAACGCAGGAACTGTCCCTAACCCAAAGAATATCATAAATAAAATGCCTTCTGATAGGCCTCCGCTTGCAATGGCACTGGCGGCAGCAACGTATGTAAGCCCACACGGCAAAAAACCATTGGCAAGTCCGCTGATGAGCCATCTATTCTTTCCGGACAGTCCACTGGTAAGTCTTTGGTGCACGGCCTTGAAAAAAACAGAATGATAGTAAAATCGTTCTAGCCTGTTTCTTAACCGGGGAACAGTATAAAGAGCTAGCAAGGTGAATCCCAGGGTAAATGCAGTAATCTGTTGGATTTTCAAAATTGCCAGGGATTGGCCGACTACACCTAAAAAAACTCCAAGTAAGGCATAAGCTGCGATCCTACCCCCATGATACCGAACCAATGGCCTTAGAGATGTACTGTTATTGAGTACGAGCAAATTTAGGGGACCACACATTCCAACACAATGCATGCTTCCGACGAACCCTATGATCACTGCGGCGATCACTGCAGGTAAATCTTCTCTTGTTGAAAGTACTCCATTCCATTGCTCTCCCAAGTGATGTTGACCCTATACATACCCAGCAGGAGCTTTTCACTATCTACGCGCTGAGAATTCTTATCATCCAGACGTATTGGTATTTTTTGATCAAATAATTTCCGTGAAGGATGATAAAAATGAATTTCGCCGTTGGGCTCATGACTCGCCGGGAACTGTAGAATCACACCTTCACTTAACAGTGTTAGTTGCACCCTCTCTCCGGATTTCGCCAGATTTGCCTTTTGCTGCATTTTCTTTTGATAGCCAATTTCCTGAGCATAGTAGTCTTCTGCTACAAGGTCTGAATGTTCTTGAAAGGCCCGAACGACCATGAACAGGATAAAAGCAGCGAAAAAAATGAAGACTAAAATGATTTTGTTTCCCCAATTCATAATTCAATTTTTTATTTGACCGGTCCCAAAAACTTGGTTTTAACTTTTTCTACAAGTTCACCATCCCCGTGCACGCCGATAGTAATTTTTGTGCTCATTTTCTCAAGGTTGTTCGGATCAATGGCCACAAAAAATGCCCCCTCACCGATTCCCTGCGCTTCTAACCTAATGTCACTGCCCACCATTACAACCTCCCCTGAAGGCTCCAACAATTCCAAATGGATATTTTTCCCTTCGTTGGTTTTGTTCACCATTTTTAACTGGTAGAGGTTGGTAATCATACCGTCCTCACGCTCCTGGTACATCATACCCGGTGTTCGAAGGATGGTGGTCTCGAAATCAGAACGGATAATCAGCAGAGAAACAAGTATTCCGATCAGTGCTACCAAAAGAATACTGTACGCACTCATTCTTCCTGTGAAACTGAATGGTTGTTTGTCCGCAATATTCTGCTCTGAGGCGTATCGCACAAGCCCGCGAGGCTTCCCAATTCTGTCCATAATAGAGTCGCAGGCATCTATACAGGCGGTGCAATTGACACATTCAAGCTGGGTGCCATTCCTAATGTCTATGCCGGTTGGACACACATAAACACACTGTTTACAGTCTATACAATCGCCCGTTCCGAGCGTCTCTCTTTCCTCTCCCTTTCTGAATTTGCCGCGCTGCTCTCCTCTGGCATGATCATAAGCCACCACGATGCTTTGACGATCCAGCAGCACGCCCTGAAGTCTTCCGTATGGGCAAATGGTTGTACAAACTTGCTCACGTAATCGACTGAAAACTCCATAGAATAATCCGGTCAATACGATCATCGCAATGAAACCTCCGGCACTTTCAGTTGGGCCTTCCCGGATAATCTCCTGCATTTTCTCCACTCCAACGAGGTAGGCCATAAACGTGTGCATGATGATCGCACTGATTAGTATGAAGATCAGATGCTTGCTAGATTTCTTCAGGATCTTCTCTTTGTCCCATGGCCGTTTATCAAGCTTTTTCTGAGCCATATAGTCACCTTCGATCCAATACTCGATCTTTCTGAAAACACCCTCCATGAAGATAGTTTGAGGACAAATCCATCCACAAAAGATTCGCCCAAAGACAACGGTGAATAGGATAATGAACACGATTGAAGTGATCATTCCTATTGCAAATAGGAAAGAGTCCTGGGGCCAGAAGACCTGTCCAAAAATGATGAACCTTCGCTCAATAATATCCAGGAGGAGCAATGGCTGTCCGGCGATCTTAATGAATGGTCCTCCAATAAGAATCAGCAAGAGTGCATAACTAACTACGGAACGGTAATTCGTAAACCGTCCTTTTGGCTTCTTAGGATATACCCAAAGCCGCTTCCCTTTTTTATCCATTGTTGCCAGATGGTCCCGAAACGTCTCATTGGCAGCATCTTGTTCGTGGTATAGGTCTTGCACTTCGGCCATTGCCGAGTCAGTTTACTGCGGTAGAATCGGCAGGTGTAGTAGCTCGTTCGAATATGTCACCCTGTGGTGCTTTAGGATCGGCAGGTGTAGTCCCCTGCATCATGTAGATGTAACTGGCCACTTGTTGCATCTTCTTGGGCGATAGCTGAGTTTCCCATGAAATCATTCCCTTTGCAGGAACACCGTACTTAATTGTCGTAAATATTGATTTCATATCTCCACCATGGATCCAATACTCATCAGTGAAATTAGGTCCAACACCACCACCGCCATCAGCGGCATGACAAACAGCACAATTTGCATCGTAGACTGCCATTCCCGCTGCTAGATCTACATTAGATGTAGCTAGCTCAACGCTGTTTTCGTCAATCAGATTATCAAGAGAAGCCAGGTATAATTTCACCTCCTGATCTGCCTCTATCATTGCTTGCTGGTACTCTTCGTCCTGAGTCATGCCTGTGCCAAGTACATGATAATGCATCAGATAGGCTACGCCAAAGAAAATTGTGAAGTAAAATCCATACAACCACCAGGACGGCAGTCGATTGTCGAGTTCACGGATACCATCATATTCGTGACTGGTAGCAACTGTTTCTTCTTTGGCTACCGGGACAGACTCATTGAAGCGGTTCCAAAACTTCGCCCAAAAGCCCAATCCTTCTTCACCTTCCTTAGTTTTGATCAGTTCCTTTTCTTCTTCTTCTGCTACTCCATCAGCAGCTAGCTTCATTCGAAGCATTGTCTTCATGGCCACCAACATGGCAAACATTGCGAGCAAAACTGCCAGGCAGACCACGACTGCCAACCCAAGAACAATTTCAACTTGATATTTTTCAACTAGACTTTCTGTCTCCTGTGCTGATGCTATTCCCGGAGTAACCAGGGAAAACAGCATAGTTATGATTTTCAAATTCTTCATATTCAAAGGCTCTTTTTGTGTTGTGAATCTGTTGATGTAGACGGACCTTCAGTCGAATCCAGAGGAATGTTGGCAATTTTCTCGAATACCCTCTTATCGGTTTTGATGATATAGATTGTCAAGCCGATGAAGAAGACAAAGAAGATAATGAAGGAAATCAGTGGATACACCTCTATTCCAGCTATTGTCTCCATGTGATGTTTGATGAATTTCAGCATGACTCTCTATTTAATGGTTAGCTCTTCAGTTTTCTTGATGTCAGTTCCTAGCCGCTGTAGGTAGGCGATCAATGCTACAATCTCCACATCCGGGCTAACTCTCAGTCCTTCAACAGCAAGGCCTTGCGATATCCTTTTTGCCTGTTCTTCGGCATCCGCGAGTGCCTCGGTATCAAATCCTTCGGGATAAGGAACTCCTAAGGTCTGCATTGCTCTGATCTTATCGGGCAATCGCTCCTTGTCCCAGTCTTGTTCAAAAAGCCACGGATACGGAGGCATAATGGAACCTGGCGACATACTTTCCGGTTCTAGCATGTGATAGAAATGCCAACTGTCAGGATATTTTCCTCCCAGCCGATGCACGTCGGGGCCTGTCCGTTTGGATCCCCATTGAAATGGGTGATCGTAAACATATTCTCCTGCCTTCGAGTACTCAAGATCATTCGGGTCATACCTCATCACTTCTGATCGGAAGGGACGGATCATTTGAGAATGACACGTGTAGCATCCCTCTCTGACGTAGATGTCCCGTCCATTTAACTCTAAGGGTGTATATGGCTTCACAGTAGATATAGTCGGGACGTTTGATTTGATCAGGAATGTTGGAATAATCTCGATCGCACCTCCAATAGCAACCAAAATCAGACTTCCGACCAACATTCGGACCGGCTTCCATTCAAACATTTTTCGGTGCCAGTGTTCCGAGGTTTTCGAGGCATATTCCTTGAGAAGCGGAGCCGCTTCGGCTTTTTCTTCCCTTAAAAAGCTTCCAGCTTTGGCAGTTTTAACCAAATTGTACACCATGATGAATACTCCTGATAGGTATAGTACGCCACTGAATGCTCTTAGCGCGTACATTGGAATGATCTGAGTGACAGTCTCCAGGAAGTTGCTGTATACCAATGTCCCATCAGGGTTAAATTGCTTCCACATTAAGCTTTGAGTAAAGCCAGCCCAGTACATAGGTAGGGCATAGAAAATGATGCCTAGTGTACCTATCCAGAAGTGTGCATTCGCCAATTTTTGTGAGTGCAACTTGGTCCCGTACATCTTGGGAATGAGGTAGTACAACATAGCGAATGTCAGGAACCCGTTCCAGCCGAGCGCACCCACGTGAACATGAGCCACTACCCAATCGGTGAAATGAGCTATGGCGTTTACACTCTTGAGCGACATCATCGGCCCTTCGAATGTGGCCATTCCATAGCAGGTCACAGCAACCACCAGAAATTTTAAAATGGCGCTTTCACGAACCATATCCCATGCTCCGCGAAGGGTAAGGAGACCGTTCAGCATACCACCCCACGATGGAGCGATCAACATGACAGAAAATACTACTCCCAGTGATTGAGCCCAATCGGGAAGTGCGTTGTATAAGAGGTGATGTGGTCCCGCCCAGATGTAAATGAAGATCAATGCCCAAAAATGAATGATGGAGAGACGGTAGGAGTAAATGGGACGCCCAGATACTTTTGGGATGAAATAGTACATCAATCCCAAGTAGGGTGTGGTCAAAAAGAAAGCAACCGCATTATGTCCGTACCACCATTGTACGAGAGCATCCTGGACCCCGGCATACCAGGAGTAACTTTTCATAAATGAAATTGGAAGCTCGAAGGAATTTACGACATGCAACATCGCAACGGTCACAAAAGTGGCGATGTAAAACCAGATAGCCACATACAAATGCCGCTCCCGACGTTTCATAATGGTCAGGAACATGTTCAAACCAAAAACAACCCAAATCAAGGTGATGGCAATATCAATTGGCCATTCTAGTTCCGCATACTCCTTTCCTGTTGTTAGCCCAAGCGGAAGGCTTATTGCTGCTGATAAAATGATAAGTTGCCAACCCCAAAAGTGTATTCGGCTAAGCAAGTCACTGTACATCCTTGTTTTGCAAAGACGCTGAAGGGAATAGTAGACCCCCGCAAAGATCCCGTTTCCAACGAAAGCGAAAATCACCGCATTTGTGTGAAGTGGTCGGGCTCTTCCGAAGGTTGTGTACTGCAGGCCGAAATTTGCTTCCGGCCATACAAATTGCAAGGCCACCAGCAATCCCACGGACATTCCTACAATCCCGAAGATTGTAGTTGCGATTAGAAAATTTCGGACGATTGTGTTGTCATAATAAAAAGTGTCCAAACCGGTACCTGATGCTGTTTCTTGATTGTCTGACATGGATCGTTAGGTTTTTATTGTCTTTTTAGTGTCTAGTGTCCCTTTTTCTTTTTTGCTTCGGACTTTTGCTGGATTCCATCACTGCCCAATGAGTTTGAGACCTCAGAGATACCATCTTCAAAGAGCATGCGGATAGAGGGAGTGTAATCATCCTCAAACTGTCCAGTCCTTGCAGCCCACAGAAAAGCGAGCAAAAACCCACTGGCCAGTAGTAAGCTGAAAGCGATAAGGATAAAAATTACACTCATAGAAGAACAAGATTAGCTGGCGCCAACACGGTGTGGCATGAGTGATGCTATGGTACGAACTGATTTTTGTCAGTTTTGTATTTCTTGATGAAGAAATATCAGCTCAAGGGCTAATAACGATCATTTCCTGGAGCCGCATTGGGAGGCATTTTTGGCGAAAAAGAAATGGAAACTTCAGTTTTAATCGCAAGAATATTGGCAGTTGTCTACCTATCCGTTGGGCTAGGTCTTTTGTTTAGTAGAAGCTATTATGAAAATGCCTTCAGAAGAATTCTGGATAACCCCATCTATTTGTTCCTGGGTGGCTGGGTAGCAACTTCTGTCGGTGTAGCCATGGTGCAATACCACAATATTTGGGTCAACGATTGGCGTTCACTCGTTTCAGTGGTGGCCTGGGTGGCGCTCATCAAAGGAATCTTACTGTTGTCATTTCCCAATTTTGTTAAAGCTTTCGAGCCATGGTTCACACGTCGTGGACTTAACAATTACATTATGCCTATGGTGATTCTACTGGGAGTTATTTTCGGATGGTTCGGCTTTTTTGTGTGACTAGTAAGGTCACAAATCCCACCACTGTTACGGAACTAATCGGCATCAGTATGGCGGAGATCAAAGGAGTTAGATAACCAGTTACAGCGAAGGACAATCCAACCAGATTATATAGAAAAGAGATCCCAAATGCTAGGAAGACAATAGTGATCACCTGCTTCGAAAATGAAAGGATGTCTGGAATTTTGGTGATCTGATCGGAGCTAAGGATCGCATCACATGCTGGGGAAAATTGATGAATGTTTTCTGATACGGCTATTCCCACTTCTGCTTTCTGCAGGGCACCGGCATCATTTAGTCCATCACCGATCATTAGTGTCGGCTTGGTTTGACCATCAAGAAAGTTTAGTTTGTCTTCCGGCTTTTGGTTGAAATGGAGCCCCTCGAAATAAGGCTCCAGGTTTTCCCGCTCTGAATCATTGTCTCCAGACAGTAGAACCAAGTGGTGGTCATCATTTAGTTTAACAAGCGTTTTAAATATTTTTTCTCGGTAGGTAGCTTTCACCAAGAAGTAGCCTAGGTACCCATCAACACTGACATGAACGTTCGATTGATTGGGGCTGCCTTCGAATTCCTGTCCTAAAAATTGAGCGGACCCAACCTGTACCCGATGACCTTCTAGCTCGGCGGTAAATCCCTTTCCCGTCTCCTCATTAAAGGATGTCAAGGGCATCTTTTGACAAGCGGGAAGTTGCTCACTGATGACTCTGCTTAAGGGGTGTGCAGAGTTCGACATTGCGGACTTCAACAATTGTTGCTGCCGGTCTGAAAGTGGCTTGCCAACAAATTCGACTTCAGAGCTATTAGCTGTCAGAGTTCCGGTTTTGTCAAAGACAATAAGATCAATTTTTGCCAGTGACTCAACAACTTCGGCACTCTTCAAGTATAAGCCACTTTTCCCCAGCACGCGCATGGCATGGCCATAGGCAAAGGGTAGGGTGAGTGCCAACGCACAGGGACATGCAACAATCAAAACTGCGGTGACAGCATTCCAAATCATGTTAGCATCATTCATAGCCCAGTAAACGCCCGTAAACAGTGCGATCAATATAATGGCCCCCGTGAAGTATTTGCTGATTTTGTCAATCCAGGTGGCGATTCTCTTACGGTCCTTTGTAAAAACGTCTCTGTTCCATAATTGTGTGAGTTCACTTGAACTCACACTTTTATCCAATTGAATGAGTATAGCGCTCCCTTTTTGTCTTCCTCCCGCATAAACTACCTGGCCTTCTTCTTTAAGCACCGTGCGCGACTCGCCAGTAACAAAACTGTAGTCTATGTTTGCTTTCCCACTTTTGACTTTTCCATCCGCCGGAATAAGTTCGTCGTTGTGAATTATGACCAGGTCTCCCTTTTTTAGTTCTTTCACTTGTCGTTGAACTTCCTGATCCTCAATAATACAAGTCACCGATACGGGGAAATATGAGGTGTAGTCTCTTTCAAAAGACAAGGCTTGGTAGGTCTTACTCTGGTACCACTTTCCAATGAGAAGAAAGAAGACCAACCCTGCTAGAGAATCTACGTAGCCAGGTCCTGTGTAAGTAACTATTTCATAGACGCTTCTTGTAAAAAGCGTAAGGATACCAAGAGCAATAGGCACATCAATATTCAGTGATTTCTGCCTCAGACCAGCCCATGCCTTGCTGAAGTAGTCTTTTGCAGAATAAAGCATCACTGGAAGAGACAGGACCAAATTAATCCAACCAAAGAGCCGTTTGAATTCGTCGTTTAGTAGGGACTGGCTATCAAGGTATTCCGGCATGCTTATTAGCATCGCATTGCCAAAACAAAAACCTGCGACGGCAATTTTGATTCCTATATTGCTTTTCGAAACATGTCTTTTGGTTTTGTCAAGACTGTTCAATGAAACATCCGGAGGATATCCCAGCTGGGAGAGCAGGATGGCAACCTGCTTGAGAGTGATCTCTTTGTGGTTAAAAGAAACTGAAGCCTCTTTTTTTGTAAAGTGAACTTCTACCCTGAGAATGCCTTTATTTATTCTAGGTAGGTGTTCGAGTAAATAGATACATGAGCTGCAATGGATTCCTGGCAGGGAGAATCCGACCATAGAAAGAGATTGATCTCGAAAGGAAAGAAATTGTGATTGAATGTCTTCATTGTCAAGAATGGCGTACTTTCGCTCGGCCTTGATCTGTGACCAGGAGGCATTTTCCAATGACGTTTCCTGGTAGTATTTCCCCAGGTTGCTGTTTTCCAGTAACTCAAACACCGCCTTACATCCATAGCAACAGAATGGGTCCGTTCCATGCCGAATCGAGTCGTCACAGGGATCTCCGCAATGAGTACATTCAAGGAGTTCTTCCAAATACTGGTCAGGGGCTGATATCATACATTCAGTCTAGGTATGTCCGTAGACAATCGACTTTCATCGACTGTCAAATCTAGAAGAAGGCTATAGGCAGAGGACTGACTTTTGTCAGTTTGGATTTTGAGGTTTATCAGCACTCACATTTCGAAGAGTTCGTTGATCGTTTATGTTTGATAAGAAGGTCATAAATGCTTTATTGCTTCACTGTCTGAGGATGTTTCTCACTCCTCTTCTTCGGCAAGATCTTGCTCCTGCTTGTTCAGCACCCATCGGAAGTCCTCTTCTTCCATTTCGATGAATCTAAGGTATCCCTCAGGATCAATGAATGGTGTGGGATCTGTTGGGGAATCACGCTGACGAAGTTTTCGTTGCAGGTTAAACCAATCGGTGTGTGAAGCCAGGAATATATCTGCTGGAAGGTTTTTTAATGTTTTGAAACTGTTTTCATAGTCTTCTCGAATTCCGGGATAGGTCTCCGGCTCTACCAGTGACACAAATGGGCTCATGGTCAAACTACCGATGCTAACTGCAAGATATTCACGATCACCGTCCTTGACAGGGAAAGACCATGACGTACATCCCGGCGTGTGACCGGCAGTCACGTGAGCAGTGAGTTCGATTGCACCCACACGAATTTTTTGACCATCCTCGAAACGATGATCGACTTTCACTGGGGGAAATGTTGCAATACCCATAAATTGGGCAAACCTGATGGGCCCTAACGTTGGTTCACCCTTGCCGCCGGCTTCAATGATGTCGGCATCTGCATTGCTAACCCACAATTCTGCACCCGATGCCTCCTTCAAGGCAGCAAGCCCTCCGGCATGATCTGCATGGGCATGTGAGTTCACCAATACCTTCACATCTCTGATGTCAAAACCAAGTTTAGAGATACTCTCTATGATGGTTGTTGCTGTTTCCGGGTATGCTCCATCGATCAACACATGTCCTTCGGGGTCTGTCAAAAGAAAGGAAGTAACATTTGTAGTCCCTACATGGTAGAGATTTCCTACAATCTGAAATGGACCCACTGGTATCTGCCTATTTTTTTTAATCGCAGATTGCCACAAATTAAAAAGGACAATGAAGGCTATTAAAAAAAAGCCACCACAACCCAATACGATCTTTCGTTTTCTGGTCATTTTTTGTTGAAATTTTAGTTAAACAATAGGGGAATAGTTTGAGCAAATGATTATCCAGCACTTTTAGATGAATAGAAAATTGTGAAATGAACACGCCGACAACAGAATCGATTGCTTGAATGACTTGGCAAGCGCAGCATGTAGTTTGGGATGTTGTTTTTCCCACTGCTTCTATACAAAAACTGAATTCCGAGGCATTGGCTGATGAATGAAATGTTGTCATAGAATCGAGTGGAACTTCCAAAAGCAATCTCAGCAGAAGCATTGCTGCAAATAAGTCGACTACCACATACGAGATTCTCATGCTAAATGTCTTAAAAAGGTAGATGCCCACTCAATCAAAATGAGCAGGCATCTCTCTTTCACAATTACCCAGTTTGAATATTTAAATCATACCAATTCACTTTTCGTGTGAAGTACATGGTCAATGCGAGAATGATGGTGAGACCGATGCTTCCTAGCAGCAAGGCATAATCAGCCAGTTGAATCGTCACAAATAGAAAACTGTAGATGCCACCAAGAGTAGGTACTAAGAGCAGGGATAATCTTCTTTCCTTGAAGACACTGAAGGAGTAAAGTGTGATCATTGTCACAATACCGATCGCGGCGACAGCATACGCGAAATTGAAATTTGAATGTTCGGAGATGGATACAAGCAGAGTATAAAACAGGCACAAGGCCAATCCTACCAAGGCATACTGGAACGGATGGATTTTTCGCTTGTTTAGAATTTCGACCAAGAAGAAAACTAGGAAGGTAAGTGCGATGGTCATCACGGCATACTTTGCTGATCGCATGGATTTTTGATAATCGTCCAACGGAAGAATGAGATCAACTCCAAATGAGGAGGTTTTCATGCCTGCACTATTTTTTGATCCGACCCATGATTGGGGATAATTTCTGTTCAATTGCAGGATTTTCCAGTTTGCAGTGAAACCATTTTCATCCACTTTTCTTGTGTCAGGTAAAAAGTTGCCGTCAAAGCTTGGTGAGGCCCAAGAGGAGGCGACTTGCACATTAGTTGTACTTCCAATTGGGACGAATGACATATTTTGACTTCCCTGCAAGTCGAGGCTGAAATCAAATACAATTGTTTCTCCGGGAGATTGAGGTGTGAGAGGAGTATAAACCGTAATTCCTGACGCAATTAGATCTTTGACTCTTGAGCCAGGTTCGACATTAAGTTTTCGATCACCCCATTTTATAGTGACATTGTTTTGAATGCCACGAAGATCCGAAATACCAATGGTGAGGAAGGCTTGATCATATTTGATCTCCTTCAAGTTGTGCTGATCCGTAAAAGTAGGGATTTCAAAATCTCCTGAAATATGCAAATTGGACTCGTAAACGACTACTTCATAAATCCCTCGACTGAGACGCTGCGGTTCAATATTACCTGTAACATTCAGGTTCTTAGGCAATATATGCCAATGCATGGTTGATCTGACCGTCTTATCCTCCTTCTCGTACTCGAACTCCACCGGTATAGAGAGTATTGGGCCGTTGACATCTTGATTTTCAGCCCATTTTGAGCTTACCTCTGCTGTGGCCCGATCATTTAAATTCTCTCGCTCGCTTATGATTGATTTGATCATTGAGGTGGGGATTAAGAGCAGTAGCATCAAAATTGTGATGGTTAGAAGTTTGAGCATTATGGAATTTTTAATCCAGTTGTTTACTCGTTCAATGGGTTCGCCTTCTATCATATTTTAGTATTTAAAAGTACTTTGTATTTCAAAGTATATAGTTAAAAAAATTATTTAATAAGTTGTTCGATTGCCTTAATGTGTTTCATAAATTCCTGTCTTCCTTTTTCGGTAACTGAATATTTTGTGTTGGGCTTGCGGTCCAAAAACTCCTTTTTGACTTTTACATACTCATTGCCTTCCAGCGATTTCAGGTGACTCGCTAAATTTCCATCCGTGAGACCAAGAAGATCCTTCAAAGACTTGAAGTCCAAATAGTCATTTACCATGAGCGCTGACATAATCCCCAGCCTCACCTTATTATCAAAGGCTTTATTTAAATCTTTGAGAATCTCCTTCACGACTTGTATCTGATATGCATTACGATTCCATATGCGATATGAAAGAATCCAAATCCTATCGACCAAAATAGCAAACCGTATCCAATGAAATAAGTGGCAGTTGCACCAAGGACGATTTGAATTATTCCCAGGCTCCGCACTTCACCAAGCGTGTATTTACTGGCATTGACCAGTCCCAGGCCGTAAAAGACCAATGTTAGTGGGGCTATAAGGCCAATAAGGCCCTTTGAAAGAAGCATCAAACAAATGATCCCACCAGTAACCAATGGGATAGCAAGATTGATCAATAGTCTCCTCGCATTGTGGTCAAGCAGATGTTGGTTCTTTTTCCTGGCCTCTTTGGTGGTAAAAAAAATCCCGGTGGCGATGGACAGTATCATAGTCACTGATCCTATGAGAATCAGTGTAAGGATGCTGTCGCTGGTCATGGTCGCAATTCGATATGCGAGGTAGTTTTGATCCTCGTAAACCGTCACATACGCTGCATACGCTCCAGCTAAAGCAAATATACCTGCGAAAACTCCTGATAAGCCACTAAGAGAAATGAACCTTGAGGACCTGTTCATGATGTCCTTGATGTCCTTTAGGTCTTCTAAATATTTTTCCTCGCTCATTGCATAAAAGTACTTTGTATTTCAAAGTAAATATACACGAATTTGTGACGAAATAGTTTTCGGAGAGCTTTTTTGGCAATTTCTAGTCTTCTTCCTTCAAAATCACCGCAGGGTTGGCATTGATAACTTTCATTGTATGACCAATGGTAGAAATGATGATGATGCCAAATGTTACGAGAAAAGGAAGTAAGAAATAGAATATTCCTAGCTGGATTCTGTTCTCAAATCCGTCCAGCCAATTTCTCATGAAGAAGATGGCAAACGGAATGGTTATGGCAAAAGAAATGGCATTGATCAGAAAATACTCCTTGTTTAGTATGACGAATAACCGTGATGATTTTGCTCCTAGCACCTTTCTCATACAAATCTCCTTCATACGTTGATTGAGAATGAATGAAGCAAGGCCCAACAGTCCAAGAACAGCTATGACTACTGCTATGCTGGTAAAAATGCTGAACAACGTCCTGAAACGTTGCTCATTTTCATATTGTGCAATGAATATATCTCTGACAATCTGACTTTGAAATGGAGATCCTGGAAAAATGTTCTTTAAAGCATTTTCCATTTCTTCTATTGCTGAAGATAAGTTTCTGCTGTCAATTTTAAGTGCTATGTTGCCGCCAGACAATGCCGTGTCAAGATTAAAGGAGAACGGTTCCAATGCAAACTGGACACCACGCTGGTAGAAATCAGCGACCACTCCTACGATTTCGTACCTAACCCCAGCAAATATGATGTCCTCGCCAATGGCGCTTTCCGATGAGGAATATCCAAGTTTTTCTATGGAGTTTACATTTACAATGATATTTCCTTCTTCTTTTCCGTACGATCGATCGAAAAGCCTTCCTGCCTTAAGCTCAACCCCGTAAAGGTCAAAGTAGTCGTAATCAACCACGGATCTGTGAATGAAAATCCCCGCTCTTTCGCTGTCTGAATCTTCTGTGGAATTTCGCCAATTGTTAGCAATTCCTGGCACTAGCGAGCCTATCGATACTTCACTGACACCGGAGATTTGACGCATTTCGTTTTTTAAGGAACTCATCTTTCCCGTAAACCCGTCCTGCCCGACAACTCCGGGTGGCGTTTGAACGATGACAGTTTTGTCAATGTCGATTCCAAGATCGTGCCCGATCATAAAACTCATTTGGTTATGAACGACCATAAGCCCTGACATGAGAAAAAGGGTGAAAATAAATTGGACGCTTACAAGTATCCGTCGCAAGGCAACACCTTTTGAAGAGGTTTTTAGTTTGCCTTTCAAAACATCGATAGATCTGTAATTTGACAAAACCTGGGAGGGGTAGAGGCCTGAAAGGAAACTGCCTACCACTATGATAGATAGCATGATGAAGATCAACAGCAAGTTCTGAAAGAAGTCCGAAAAAAATAGGACACCGGATACATCCTCTAAGATTGGAGCTAGGGGTATTAATAGGAGATATGCCACAATAAAGGAGATGAAATTGAGGAGCAACGCCTCTATCTGAAATTGAGTTTTTAGTTGCAATGTGCCAGAGCCCAATACCTTCCTGATCCCTACTTCCTTACCGCGAGAAACTGATCGTGCCGTACTGAGATTGATATAATTGATCCAACCGATAGCCAGGATACAAATAGCCACCACAGCGAACAAGTTGATTATTTTAAGATCATTCACTGGTGATAGCTCTGTTTCAATGCCAGCAGTGGTGTGAATACTGGTCAACGGCTGGAGTATAACATCATGGTCTTGATTGAGCCTTTGGTTGATCTCTTTTCTAAACTCATCAATTAGCTGATTGGCCTTGGTCTCAACAACAGATGGATCTGCGTTAGCATCAAGCAGTAGATATGTGTGAAAAGAAAGCCAGCGCCATCTCAGTTGTTCGACAGTAAAGTTTGGACCAAAAAATTGTGCTTCATCAGCTACACTGACCAGTTTCTGGATAGGAAAAATCACGTTCGCTTTGATATGTGAATTCATAGGTAGATCTTCGAAAATTCCGAAAACGGTCGCAGTCCATACCTGCCCTAGAACGCCAGGAATATCGACCGTTTGATTCAATGCGTTCCCTTCCGGGAAAAGCTTTTTTGCTACACTTTCTGACAAATAGATAGCATTTGGATCGGGAGAGTCGGACATTTCTCCCGACAGCATGGGGAAGTTGAAGAGCTCGAAAAACTCGTGAGATGCAAAAATCACTTCCTCCTCCAAAAACGTTTGTTCTTCCCTTGTAAGCAGAGCAGGGTTCGATACAAAGACCTGTGCGGAATTCATCACCTCTGGAATTTCATTCAGGTAATCGGCCTTTGCTCCATAGAAGGTAGCTGCATTTAAGGTCGTACCAGAAGAAGTGATCATCTTATTGGTTACCCTGAATATATGTTTGGAATCCGGATGGAAATCATCGTAGCTCTTCTCGAACTGAACGTATTGCATAATAGCCATACTTGCCATAAAACTTACAATTAGCCCACTGGCACTTATCAGTGAGTTGATCTTATTTCGACTGAGATTTCTCAGGGAGATCTTGAAGTAGTTATTCCAAATGCCCATGGATGAATGTTTGTCTTGATTTGAAAATTGAAGTAGTATGGGGAATCGCATGAAACCAAGTCCGCCAATCAGGAATTTCCAATTGGCCTTTCGGCGTGAATATTTTTTGCAGTCCAGATAGTACTGTTCAAGCAGATCTCCATAAATCGCGTTAAGCAGGTGGTTATCGATAAATTTTCTAAGTAGAAATGATATGAACGACGGAGGCTTACGCATACTAGTGATTTAGAGTCAGCCCATACATTCCATTCCACAGCTCGTTACGAGTAGACCGGACTTCGGCCAGTGTCTTCTCCCCATAAGCAGTGATGGTGAAGATCAATTTCGGCCTACCACCACGCTCGTTATTCGATGTTTTGTCATAGGTTGAAGTAACAAACCCTTTCTTCTCCAAGCGTTGCAGTGTGGCATGAATAGCTGAGATGCTAATAGGTCGATTGAGCCTCTCCCTGATAAACTCCTTAATGGCTAGCCCATAAGCATCCCGCTGAAGATTTCCAATGACAAGTAGGACCAACTCTTGCAATTCCCCAAGGCTATTTTCTTTCATGAACTATAAATACGTTTATGAAATGGGGTTGTTTCATTTTTGTAGAAATAGACTTATCTGTATAATGAAGACATGAGGTAGGTAGGGGGTATATAAGGTTGAATGCAGATTAACACAAGAAAAAAACAACCACAGCCGCATTCTGTTGAGCGACCGTGGCTGAAAAGTAAAGTATAGTACAGTTAGTTTTTAATAAACCTTATTGTCCGGACAAAATCGTCATTGGAAACATGCAAAAAGTAGATGCCTGGCGGAAGTGTTGTGACGTCAAATCTTATTTTCCCGCCATTTATCAAAGGTTGTGCATTTGAGAGCTTACCATCTACACCGACAATCCTAAAATGGGAAGTGCTAAGATCCAGGTCCGAGATTAGGTTTAACCAATCATTCGTAGGCACTGGGTACAAATCAATTTGAACTCCCGGACCTTCGATTCCAAGTATTTCAAATGTTACTCTGGCTGAGGTTGCCTCACAGCCAGTTCCGAAGGTAGCGATCACGTAATATTCACCTTCTTCATCTGGCTCATAGGATGCATTGGTTGCCCCATCTATTGCCATGTCATTGAGATACCATTGATAGCTTGCTCCAGCTTGCTCCGGGATGCTTAAGGTCTTCCCCTCTGTCACGGTAACATCAGGTATCGGATTGACAACTACTTCGATCTCAAATCTATCGGCAGTTACATTTCCTTGGCCATCAACACCTTCAACAAAAAGTCGTGTGTTTGATGCCGGTTGAAATTCATATGTGGCTCCTCCGGACTGCAGAAGTTCATCATTCGAGTCGTACCAATTGTATTCGAACGCCCCTGTAGCGGTAACGATGGATGTACCTCCGGAGCAAACTGCATCAGCGGCCAAAGTTACGGTCGCATTATAGACCGCATTCTCAACAATGACACTTAAAATATCTGTGACAGAAGCTCCTGAAAGATCAGTTGCCCTGAAGGTGATTAGATGAGTTCCTGCATCTGACTCCGCAGGAGTGCCTACGATTGTGTTGTCCATGTTTGCGGCCCAGGAGGGGAGGCCCTCGATGGTAAATGTGAGGTTATCACCAGCATCAACATCCTCAAAATTCCCTTCAGGAAAGCTGTATGTAAATTCCTGGTTTGAAAATGTCGTAGTCGATCCGACAGGCTGTTTTATAGTGGGGGCATCATTTACATTTACAACCACTAATGAAAAAGTGTTTCTTACATCACCTGCAGCATCGGATGCAACTACGGTTATCTGGTGCGTTCCTACTTCGGCATTGGTAGGTGTCCCTGAAATTATATTGCCAGCCTGTGTCAACCATGAAGGCAGATTCTCTACTGTAAAGGTGAGCGCGTCTCCATCCAGGTCCTGGTACAGGTTAGAAACATCCACGCTCTTCAACACATCTTCGGTCGCGTCACTTATTGATGCAATGTTTTCAGGTAGGTCATTGACAGGCACCAACTCGAGTTCAAACGAAGAATTGTCCTGCAAGGAGCCGTCTGAAGCCACCACGTTGATAGTAACAAACCCATTTGCATTTGCAATCGGATCGATGTCCACAAGATAAAAGCCATTTACGCTGGTAACGCTAATATCACCATCAGCTACTTTGGTTTGGTCTGCGGAAGTAACGGTGAGGGTCAGATCACCAGCATCATTATCAACGTCTTCGATAGCCACTACCAGGCCACTTAATTCTGCATCCTCCTTAATTGACTGATCAGCTAGCGATTGTAATACCGGGGCATCATTTACTGCCGCTGTTACAATATCAAATGTTGTAAAAGTAGAAACTCCGCCAGTAGTTCCAATTAAGACCAATGACTCCGTTCCACTGTAGTTCTCGGCACTTGAGAAGGTGATTTGTCCGGTACTGTTGTCAATTGTTGCGGAAAGAAATGTTAGGCCGGCAAGATCATACTCAAACACCGCCCCTGCGTCATTTGTATCCTCAAAAACGGTGGAGACGTCGAGCGTATATTGACCGAAATCTTCTTCTAGATTGATTGTACTCACAGCATTTGAGACAATCAGATCGGGACTTGCATCATTTACCACAAAAGTCACATTCATGGTAACAGATTCTACGCCGTCAGACGCCGTAATGTCTATGTCTTCCACTCCGGAGAAACCACTAGCCAATGTGATGGTAGCCACAGAGTTTGTAAATGTTACCAGCACCGAAGTGTTGTTTGCCACAGAATAAAGGAGATTTGCAGCGTCGGTTTCCGGATCGCTGAAATTTGCGCTTAAATCAACATCATATCCGGGGAAGTCCTGAACCAGTACCTGGGTCTCTAACTGCTGTGCAATGACAGGAGCGTCATTGACTGGTGTAAACTCGGCCGAAAAACTCATGTCTGCAGAAAGTGAATTTTCTGAGCCTGAACCGTCATCGGCTCGCACTGTCACATTCACCGTTCCAAAGGCATTTTCAAATGGAAGTATTTTCAACAAACTACCTTCCACTTCGACAGAAGCGATCGAAGGGTCATCGATGATGGCACTGAATTCAAAGATTTGGAAATCCACATCAGGATCAGAGGCGCTAAGCGACACATTGATATTGTTGTCCTCTTCTGTGATTATGTCACTTACCTGTTGAACTACAGGAGGATCATTTACTGGAAGAATTTCAACATCAAAACTTTGTAGTCGCAAATATTCCTCTACGGTTCCAACTTCCTTTACCCATACGGTGACATTTACTTGTCCGGAGAAATTATTCAATCCTGTTAGGTTCACCGTTCCTCCGCTAACAGTTGCAAGAAGGTTACTCGTTTCATTGGATGCTACAAAAACCTCCAACTCATTGTCCGGATCTGAGAAGGTCAAACTCACATCTAGTGTTCCATCCTCATTCATTTGCTGATCCGCAATGGGATCTAAGGTTGGTAGATCGTTTACATCTGCTATATTGATCTTCACAAATCCTGATTGAAATTCATTTCTAACTGGATTGAACACCTGGAATTCAATGGAATCTTTACCCCCTATATCTTCAGTGGAAGTGTATTCAGCTTCCCATGTGACAATTGTTGCGGACTGCTCTACGGCTGAGACAGTACCAATAGATCCTTTGAAGGGACTGGTCAGCCACTCAAACGAGGCTTGAGATACATCTACGTCTGCAAAGTCGACTGCAATCATCTTCAATAGAACTGTTTGATTCTCAGGAACTGACAGTTCACTGCCTATGACGAAGAACTTACCATCAGCGCTGGCTGCTGTTCGTCCCGAAGAAGAATTATCCACTATGTAGGACTCAAAAGAAGAGAATCCGTTTTCCGTTGCAACCAAAACAGTCACCAACACTTGATCTGCGGTGAACAAATAATCATGTTCTGTCTCACTTACATTGAAGTCATACGATCCTATCGAACCGTCTATAGTCAGGTCCGCCTTTTCGATGGATCCACTTTGGAAATTTACGATCTGGGGGTCTGTGGGATCCGTCAGGTCATAGTAATTTAGATCAAGGGTGTACGCATCGTTGAATAAAGCATCCAATATCTCCAGCGTAAAGGTATTTCCATTGATCTTCAAGGTGTCGATTTGATGTGGTTGATCCTCAATCGAAAACTGAAATGCTACCACACCAATTTCTGACTCCAGGCTTGTGTTCTGTTCTTTGACCTTGAATTTGATTGTGTCATGATAAATGAGGTCAGGTTCCAGATCAGTTGCCGGCTCAAACCTGAACTCTCGATTAAGGAGCGCATCAAGGCCTACCAAAGTGCCATGAGTTGGCTCCGTGGTTACTTCAAATTCGATGGGTTGCAATTCCGGATCAAAACCATCAAGGAAGATGGAATTGCCAAGTTCGTAAACAAATTCCACCGTGGGAGAAATTGCCACCGGTGGAAGATTCTCGACTGCTGCTGGCGGCGGACTAAACAGGAAACCAATGTTTCCTGTATAGCTACCGGTTTCTGCCAGGCGGGTGGAGACTGCGCTTTGTCCGGCAATCCCAAATGTCGTGTAATTCCCTCCTGATGACCAACCTGCACCAACGGAGATAGTACTTCGTACCAGGGTAGTATCCTGCCCAAAAGCTGACTCAGGAGCTGCGATGAGCAGGATAAGCAAAAGGAACATCAGCAGGATTTTATAAATAATTGTCTTCATGTCTTCTTTGTTTAAGGTTAACAATCAAACAATTACTTAGAAGCTGTTTTTAGCTCATCCGATTTGTTCTTTTCAATTAGGAGTTTTTCGATAAGACTGATTTTTGCCTCCAGGCTGGCCACTTTGCTCAACCCAGCTTTTAATTCAGTATTCTCTTCTTTTAGACTTTCGACCTCAGTGGAGAGGTCCTTAATGGCTTCAATGAGGACAGCGGTCAGAGCGGTGTAGTTCACTGCCTTGAAGCCATCTTCATCAGTTTTGACCAATTGAGGAAATACTTTTTCTAACTCTTGTGCTAGTACTCCAATTTGCTCATCATCGCTGGTCACTCCCTTCTGTCTTTGAGCCAATTTATTCCAGTTGTATGTGTAGCCATTGAGCTGCTTTGTTTTTACAAGCGCATTGTCAATTGATTTTACATTCTTCTTGAAACGTCGATCAGAAGTTACGTTGAAATTGACTGCATTCATGTCCCCATCAGTGGAGACTGAATTGGAAGCATATATATCTCCATTGTTATTCAGGTTGATAACATCCTGTCCAACATCAGTATCATGAATGCTGATGTAGCCGTCTCCACCCATTTCTGCGATGAATCCGTTCTGACTGTTGGAAACAGTGACTGTCCCATTGTAATTGGATGCACCGTCATCATTTGCACTTGCCTGGATCATCCAGTTGTCATTTGGATCTTTGACTATCACAGCCCCTTGTCCATCATTTCCCCAGTTGGACTGTACCTCAACCCTTGGGTTATTAAAATTTCCAGCTGCCCAGATGTCTCCGTTATTGTTCATGTTGATGACATCTTCTCCGGCATCAGAATCATGAATACTGATATAGCCATCACCGCCCATTTCAGCCTGGAAACCATTCTGACTGTTAAAAACTGTCACTGTTCCATTGTAGTTAGAGGCACCATCATCGTTAACACTTGACTGAACCATCCACGAATCACTAGGATCTCTCAAGATCATTGCTCCTTGTCCATCATTTCCCCAATTGGACTGAATTTCGAACCTTCTCCCATAGACATTGCCTTGCATGTTAATACTGCCTTCCGATGCATCTAAACTCAAAACCTCTTCTGAGCTTGAACCTGCAATGTTGGTCTTTGAAAGGCTTAATCTTCCCCACTCATCTGTTCCATCTGAGCTAACATGCATATCCAGATTGCTGTGATACCAACCTCCACCATCACTGGTAGATCCGTACATGCGGAAGTTTCCAAGATCATTATTTTCCCAAGGCTGACCACCCATTTGAAAGTTTGGAGTGCTGTTGCCTTGAAGAAACATTTCAGCTGAATAGCCTGTAGGGTCGTTGTTATCAGGGTCATTTACATGAGAAACAGAGAACTTGTCTTGCGCCGCATTGATATTTTCACCCAGTCCACCTTCTAAGCCACGAGAAGATATACTGAATTCAGTCCCGTCTGTTCCCCGGAAGTTAATCGCACCTCTTTCGGTACCATCGCTTTCGTCATATTGTGCTTCCATCCAAACCAGATCAGTTGCATCATCGCTCCCCACCATCTTTAGATAGGGTAGGTCACTGCCATTAGTATCCTCCCAAACTTTGGATCCAACTTCAAAATTTTGACTATGCGCTCCTCGCATCCAGAAGACGCCTACGCTATCCTGAATGCTAAGGTCAACTTGATGGAAACCGTTTCCAAGCTCCAGGTACAATTCTGGTCGTCCAGCCCAGAAACCAGCCAAAATGGCTCCTTCGCTATCCACACCGGCATCATCATAGTCAACAAGTTGCATAAAGCCACCTCTGTTGTTTAGTCCCCCAAACCAGCCTACATTTTTATGTTGTTCATTGTATGTGAAGAGATTTCCCCGGCCTTGATTCGTCACCCTCAGCTGAGCGCCCAGGTTCCGTAACGAATCGTACATCCATAATCCACCGGCATAACCACCTCCGCTTGATCCAAGTATAACGTTGGTGGAATCATTTGCTCCATACAACACTACAGAACCTGCATCATTAGGCTCAAAATAATTTAAGTCAGCTCTCAGACTACCTGCTGGATTAAAGACTTGAATATCACCACCAGGTGACTGAAGCGGTTGGCCATTAACCATCAGTTGGCCTTCCACATTTACATCACCGTTAAACCATCCGGCCCAATTTTCAACTCCCCCCGAAGCATTTCCAACAACACCTTTATTGATGCCAGGTCCTTCAGCTCGACCGCGGACGCCAACGTTTTGAATCGTTGTGTTAGTACTATCACCTACGATCGAAAGACCGACAAGGCCATGATTGTCTTCTCCAGCTGTACCACTTGCTCTTCCAAATACCCCGGTGTTTCCCCAGGCGTTGCCTCCCGCTCTTCCGGATACACCGGCATTGTATGATCCATCCTCAAAACCAGTTGCACCATTTCCTACTCCAAACGCTACGCCAGTAACACCGTCATTGAATTTACCAGCTCCGAATGCTTGTCCATAAACGCCGGTATGGTCTCCTGAACCTTCGCCCCAGGAAAGGGTTATCATCCCTACTTTCCAACCATCATCTCCAATCTCCGAAAGAACATTGCTTCTGGTAGCGAACTTGAGTCCTGCTCCAGTCATATCCACCTGTAGCCCACGACGAAAGGAGTCACCACGAACAGAGATACTCATTGCAGTATCATTGGGAAACATAGCAGAATCGAGCACGATTCTCCTGGGCATATTTTGAGCAATAAGCCCGCTGCTGAGATAGGGGGCGTGCAGATCCACGCTGGCAATCTCCGTACCGCCTACGGATATCTTCAATTCGGGTGTTCCGGTTGTAAATAGTTCGTTAGGAAATTCAACATCTGAACCCAGGACTACCGAGTACAATCCCTGAATTACCTGGACCCCCAAGTGGGTCTCTGTCCACTCGGGATCAACGATGGAGAAAGTAATATCTACTGCTCCATTTACAGGGTTCCCGTTTTCATACAAAGCTCCCTGGAAAGTTAGAATTCTACCTTCAGGCGCCTGAAAGGCTCGCGCATAGGAACCTAATGCAAAAACAAAAAGGAATAAAACGAGATAAATTTTTTGATATTGGTGTTTCATGGCTGAAATGATTTAAGTGATTTTAGTTGGTGTTTTTAGGTTTTTATTTTTAAAAATTGAGTGTTAACAAAAGTGGTTGATCAGCCTTTTGAGATCAATACAGCAAAATGCGTATTTTATCAAATGACAAAATCCTATACGTCATTAATGGTAACACTCCCAAATTTCTGCGATCGTAAGATGGATGAGAATACCTACTAGGGGGTATTCTCGGTCATCATAAGAGGTAATTTGACGCCAGCGATTGTGATTAGTCTAGTTAACTAAATGATTCCCAATCGAATATGTCCGGAAATCACTTCAGCCATTGTTTTGCCCTCTTCTTTTTTTAAGATGTTCTGTCGATGCGTCCTCACCGTATTTGGTGAAATATTCATAAAATCAGCAATTTCTTTTGTTGAAGATCCAAGAGAAATTTTCCGTAGCACATCAATTTCCTTGGGAGAAAGGGATGTATTTATCGGGGAATTACGTTCTATTTTGAAATGGTCAATATCAAGATTCAGATATGAATCATTTCCCTTAAGATCGATAAATGAAATAGTGTTATCCGGACTTCTGGACAGGTGTTCAATGTTGGTTTCAGTGCCAACAACATGAGCTATTCTTCCTTCCTCAGAAAGATTTAGAGCGGTTGACTGATGTAGATTGAGGTAGTAGCTTCCGTCACTACGCCGCATTCGAATCGTGTAACTGACTTTGTACCTGGTAATGTCTTCTGGCTGCAGGTACTCTTGAAGAAAGTGAAGTGCGCACTCCTCCTTTTTTCTAACTAAGGGGAGATCGTCAGGGTGAATTATCTCTAAGAATTTATCCGCTCCGAACTCTTCCGGTAATATTCCAAGTTGATTCTTAATTGTGTGGTGCACATACTTCATTTGAAATATGGAGAAATCAAAAATGTAGTAGAAGTAGGTTCCTGTGCTAAAGTAGTTTGCAACCTGATCAACTACTTTGAGATTAGGAGGTTGTGCTGGAACTGCAGCCCCCATGCTGGTTTTCCAAAGGTGGATGATCTTTTTACTCTCTTCATCTTTCATGGCATATAGCTAGTTGGCTGGCATTTGGCAAATCTTAAGTAAAGATTAAACCAGTAAAATACCCTCTTCGGGGTATTCTACTCAAGAAAGTGAATAGAGCTTCAGGTATTCAACCTCTAAATTTCGGTTGCAATACAGGACCATAGCGATCCCCTAAGTGATAGATTTTCTTGAGGAATATAAATAAGTACTTACCCTAAAAATCAGTAAGTTTA
Source organism: Cyclobacteriaceae bacterium (assembly GCA_028285685.1). GTDB lineage: Bacteria > Bacteroidota > Bacteroidia > Cytophagales > Cyclobacteriaceae > Ekhidna. Next base: position 400,126 of record JANQOR010000038.1, read on the forward strand.
TAGCGTAAGGAAATAAACAGAGCAGAAGATGGAAGCGACAACTTTGAAATATCCGGAGGTAAAAAATTATGTAGAAGGCCAGTTTGTGTCTAATGGGCAGAAGAAATTGGACATTGTCTCACCCTTGAATGGACAAACGATTTCGAATCTCCCTTTATCAGGTATGGACGAAGTGGATGCGGCCGTGAAGTCAGGCAAAAAAGCATTTGAGAAGTGGTCGGCCATACCTATAAAAGAGAGAGTGCAGGTTTTTTACAAATACAAATCACTGCTGAAAAAGAACAGAGAAGAATTGGCTCAAATTGTTCATGAGGAAAATGGAAAGACCATGGGCGAGTCTTATGCGGAAGTGGACAAAAGCGTAGAACTCACTGAGTTTGCCTGCTCCCTTCCTCAATTAGTAGCTGGAGAGGTTATGGAGGTAAGTAAAGGCGTACAATGCCGGATCGAATATGCGCCATTGGGTGTTGTGGCATTTATTGCGCCATTTAATTTTCCAAATATGGTTCCTCACTGGGCAATGCCCAATGCCATTGCACTGGGTAACGCAATGATCTTAAAGCCTTCGGAGGTGGTGCCAATAAGCGCAATCCGGATGGCTGAACTGCTAAAAGAAGCTGGTCTGCCCGATGGAGTATTTAATATAGTTAACGGCGACAAAGACGTTGTGGAGGCACTGTGCGATCATCCCGGCATTGAAGCACTCGGTTTTGTGGGCTCGACACGCGTCGCGAAGATTGTCTACAAAAGAGCAACATCTAACTTGAAAAGGTGCGTAGCACTGGGCGGAGCTAAAAATCATCTGATTGTGCTACCTGACGCCCATGAAGAAATGACTGCAACGAACGTAGCAGCCTCAATGTCCGGATGTGCGGGACAGCGATGTATGGCAGCCGCGGCTATGGTTGGTGTAGGCCAGGTTGATCATATCATTGAACGTATTTGCGAGGAATCTAGAAAGATTGTTCCTGGCGACAACTTAGGCTCTGTAATCTCCAAAGAAGCCAAAGAACGGATCGAACGATACATTACAGAAGCAGAGCAGGCGGGTGCCAAGGTGCTGGTAGATGGACGAAATGCTAACGTTGAAGGAAAAGAGGAAGGCTACTACGTAGGCCCGACAGTGATCGACTATGTAACCAGAGATATGGCAATAGCGAAGGAAGAAGTCTTTGGACCGGTAATTTCGATAATTAGGGCAAAGGATCTCGACGAGGCTATCAACATAGAGAATAGCTCCAACTACGGGAATGCAGCAGCAGTCTTTACGGAGAGTGGCGGTCTAGCCCGTGAAGTGATGGAAAGAGCAAGCGCAGGCATGGTGGGAGTGAACATTGGCGTTCCGGTGCCGCGAGAACCGTTTTCATTCGGTGGATGGAACGAATCCAAATTTGGGACATGCGACATTACCGGAAAAAGCTCGATTGAGTTCTGGACTCAGCGTAAAAAAACGACGACTAAGTGGAATCCCGAAGCTCGTACCAACTGGATGAGCTGAGTTTGGTTAACCGGTAAATTGGTAATTAATCATCAGTCTGATTCTCAGCTAACGATCACTACCGTTTAACTAATTGACTATTAACTGATTCACTATAGAGATGACAGAAAACGAACAGATCTTAAGGAACAATCTCGACCACACCATCTTTTCGTGGAGTAAGCAGTCGGGATTGAATCCACTCAACATTGAGCGAGCAGAGGGAGCGTACCTCTATGATCGTGATGGCAAGCGTTACATCGATTTTTCTTCTCAGCTGATGAGTGTGAATATAGGGCATGGCAATCCTAAGGTTCGTGAGGCTGTTGTAAAACAAATGGATGAGGTATCCTATGTTTTTCCGGGCGCTGCCACGAAGGTGAGAGGAGAACTGGGGAAAAAACTGGCTGAGATTGCTCCTCCTAAGTTGAACAAGACCTTTTTCACCCTGGGAGGTGCAGAAGCAATAGAAAATGCGATCAAACTAGCAAGAGCTTATACCGGGAGGCATAAGATCATCACGCTATATAGATCATATCACGGTGCAACTTATGGGTCAATTTCAGCCGGTGGGGACCCAAGAAAGCTACCTGTTGACTCTCAGCAATTGCCCAACATTGTGCATGTCGAAAATCCATATTTCTATCGGTGCTCTTTTAACAGCACAACGCCGGAGGAATGTGCGGAGAGGAGTGCTGCTCATATGGAGCGAGTAATCGAATACGAAGGACCTCAAAATGTAGCTGCAATCTTAATGGAGGGCGAGTCCGGATCCTCGGGTTGTATTAAGTACCCTCCCGGATATTGGAAAAAAGTTAAGGAGATAGCTGATCGCTATGGTATCCTCACCATCGATGATGAGGTCATGAGTGGATTCGGTCGGACCGGTAAATGGTTTGCAATCGAGAATCATGAAGTGGTACCCGACATTATTTGCATGGCAAAGGGGCTTACCTCAAGTTATCTTCCGCTAGGAGGAATTATCGTGAGTGACGAAATCGCTAATCACTTCAATGACATCCCACTTCCACTTGGATTGACCTACTCAGGTCACGCCGTCTCTTGTGCCGCAGCACTAGCTGTCCTGAAGGTCTACGAGGAAGAAAATTTGATAGAACGAGCCAATGAGATGGGCAAATACATGGATGATCAAGTTGCCAAGTTGATGCAAAAACATCCGTCCATCGGAGATTTCAGAAATACCGGACTACTAGGCTGTATTGAGTTGGTAAGAAACAGGGAAACTCGTGAACCGATGGCTCCATGGAATGCAACACCCGATCAAATGGGAGTGATGAACGAAGTGGCAGCCAAGATCAAAGAACTTGGTATGTTTACGTTTGTGCGTTGGAATTACATTTTTACCGTTCCGCCGCTCATTGTGACAAGGGAACAGATCGATGAGGGGCTTGATATTATCTCACAAGCAATTTCCATTGCTGATGCTCACATCGACTAGATAAAATTTGGCCCATCGAAATGAAAAAAGAATGTCTAAACCCTGAAGCACTCTTCAATTCCAAACAATATGGATTTTCACAAATTGTTTTATCCGAGGCAGGAAAACATGTTTTTATCTCAGGACAAGTTGCTTGGGATGAAAATCTTAAGATCATTGGAGCAGGAGATTTGGGAATTCAAACCCAAAAAAGCCTGGACAACCTTAAAAGTGCCATCGAAGCTGCTGGAGGCAGTTTGGAAGACATTCTGATGCTCAGAATCTACATCGTAGATTATAAAAAAGAGGACGGAGATGTCATAAGCTCACACTTAAAAGATTGTTTCGGATCAGAAACCCCTCCTGCAAGCACATGGATCAATGTAAAAGGACTAGCCAATGAGGAATTCATGATAGAAATCGAGGCGCAAGCTATAATCTAACCTGAGACTTATGACGGAAGAAATTATTGAACTAAAAGAGGATGTCTCCTCGTCTCCACTATACAGTGAAGATTTTGCACCCGTTCCCAAAGCAAAACGAAATTGGAGCGTAACCAATATAGCAGCGATTTGGATAGGAATGGCTGTCTGCATTCCCACCTACATGCTCTCTTCAAGCCTCATCAACCAGGGAATGAATTGGTGGCAGGCGCTGATCACTATTACTCTGGGAAACATTATTGTTTTGATTCCTATGGTTTTAAATGCGCACGTGGGCACAAAATATGGAATACCACTTCCAGTATTTCTTCGTCTAAACTTCGGAATCAATGGGTCAATTCTAGCTTCGCTTTTGCGAGGATTGGTGGCTTGTGGATGGTTTGGAATCCAAACATGGATCGGGGGTGCGGCGATTTATCAACTTTCGCTGGTTTTTCTTCCCGGCTTGGCTAACAGCCCTTTTCTGGGAGATTTCATGGGTATCAACCTTGCTCAATTTGTCTGTTTCCTGCTTTTCTGGGCCATGAATATTTATATCATTTATCGTGGGATCGACTCGATCAAGGTTCTTGAGACCTGGGCCGCCCCATTCCTACTGTTGATTGGGGCATGTATGCTGGGATGGGCATGGTTTGAAGTAGGTTCTATTGGTAAGATTCTGGATGCTTCTTATCTACTTTCTGAACAAACAGATATAGATTTTTGGAAGATCTTTTGGCCAAACCTTACCGCGATGGTCGGTTTTTGGGCTACACTCTCACTGAATATCCCCGATTTTACCAGGTATGCGAAATCCCAAAAAGATCAAATCCTTGGCCAGGCATTGGGATTGCCCACAACTATGGCTTTTTATAGCTTCATCGGCATTGCCGTTACAAGTGCGACATTCATAATCTTCAATGAACCTATTTGGGATCCAGTGGTTTTGTTGGGGAAATTTGATACAGCGTTTGTGGTAATCCTCTCGATGCTGGGTCTTACGATCGCAACACTTTCAACCAACATTGCTGCAAATGTGGTAGCTCCAGCGAACGGAATTGCAAACATCTCTCCGGGAAAGATCAGCTTCAAGATGGGCGGTTACATAACAGGAGTGATTGGAATCCTGATTTTTCCATGGAAGTTGCTAGCTGATCCTACGGGCTACATTTTTACCTGGTTAATTGCTTACTCTGCGCTGTTGGGAGCTATTGCCGGAGTAATGATCAGTGACTACTACCTGGTTAGGAAAACTGAACTTGATTTGGCGGCGCTTTTCAAGCCAGACGGGCCGTACAAAGGGTGGAACAATGCTGCATGGATTGCATTTGTTGTCAGTATCGCGCCGGTTATTCCGGGGTTTTTGGTCGTGGTGAAATTGATTGACGCGGAGAGCGTCGGACCATTTTTTGTTGATCTCTACTCATACGCATGGTTCGTGACGTTTGGGATCTCTTTGGTAGCCTACTACTTCTGGAGCAAGTACTTTTCGATGTATCCAAAAAAATCGACTGATCACTCGTGACCAAGTACCTTATCCTAATCCTCTACTTTGGGATCCTCTTTGTTCTGGGATACCTGGCATCCAGAAAGATCAAGGGATTGAAAGATTATTACGTGGGTGGCAAAAAACTAGGCTACTGGGTAGTGGCGTTTTCCGCTCGAGCCACGGGAGAATCTGGCTGGCTGTTACTTGGGGTTACGGGCATGGGTGCGATGGTAGGAGTACAAGCATTTTGGGTAGTTGTTGGCGAAGTGATTGGAGTGGCAATCGCATGGTTTTTTATGGCCAAACCATTCAAGCGCCTCTCAGATCAATTCGATTCCATCACGATCCCGGACTATCTGGAAAGCAGATTTAAGTCTACAAGTCATCTGTTAAGGATCATTTCCGCAACCACATTAGCTGTATTTGTGACTATTTATGTCAGCTCGCAAATTGATGCTACGGGGTCTGCTTTTGAGTCATTTCTTGGATGGAATTATTATGTGGGGGCACTGACAGGGTTTGCCATTGTCGTTGTCTACATCTTTTCGGGCGGATTCATAGCGGTAGCTTGGTCGGACTTGTTCCAGGGCCTGGTTATGTTGTTAGGACTTGTACTGTTGCCTACCGCCGCATATTTTGCCATAGTAGATCGAGGACAGCTTTTTTCAGGTTTGGGACAGATTGATCCTGGCTTACTAAACATATGGGGTGCTGGTGGTTTCACACTAATGAATATCATGACGATCGGAGGACTGCTGTTTATCGGGTTGGGCTTTCTTGGATCTCCACAGGTGTTTGTCCGGTTTATGTCGATTAAAGATGAGAATGAGATAACTAAGGGAAGATGGGTTGCTATTGCCTTCACCCTAATTACCGACTCTTGTGCAGTACTTATCGGAATAATTGGAAGGTATGTGTTCACAGAAGCGGGAGAGGACGTCCAAGCCATACTAGGAAACGGAGCTCAGAATGTTCTACCAATGCTGGCAGATCACGTCTTTTCGACGATTATCGTCGGCTTATTTGTTGCTGCCGTTTTATCTGCAATCATGTCCACAGTTGATTCTCTGCTAGTGGTGGCATCCAGTGCCGTTACTAGGGATTTCTATCAGAAGGTCTTTAGGCCTGAGCTGAAAAATGAGGATCTAACAAGGAAATCAAGACTAATTACGGTGATTATCGCCTTGTTTGCTCTGAGTATCGCTATGACAGTAGCAGTAACCACACCCGGACGTTCCATTTTCTGGTTCATCATTTTTGGCTGGTCAGGAATTGCCGCAACATTTTGTCCAGTGATTATCCTGTCGCTTTTTTATAAAGATTTCAATGAAAAGGGAGCAATTGCAGCCATGATCACCGGGTTTTTATGCATTCCACTATTCGAATTTGTAGTACCTGCAATCCCTGAAATAGGTGTTTACTTTGATCAGCTTGCTGAAATGTTTCCCTCATTTTTGATTGCGATGATTGTTGGAGTGCTTGTGACAAAGCTTACCATACGATCTGAACAAACTTAAAATTCAGCCAAAATGGTGACGTTTCTTTGATTATCTTAGAATTAACAACCTGAATAGCTAGATCATGTCGATACTTATCAAAAATGGCCATCTGGTCAACGCTGCGGAAGACTTTAAGGGAGATATTTACATTGAAGGCGAACACATTGCTGAAATTGGCGAAAACCTGAAGCGCGATGCAGACCAAGTCATTGATGCTGCTGGAAAACTTGTATTTCCAGGAGGAATTGATCCACATGTACATTTAGACATGCCGTTCATGGGTACCTACTCAGCTGATGACTACTCAACTGGTACTTTGGCTGCACTGCATGGTGGTACGACCATGGTCATCGATTTCATTTTGCAGACACAAGGGAAATCCCTTCATGATGCCCTAACGACCTGGCAGGAAAAATCTAAAGACAAGGCATACGGTGACTATAGCTACCATATGGCAGTTACGGACTATAACGAGGACACAAAAAAGGAAATCAGGCAGATGGTAGAAGAGGAGGGGATTACCTCTTTTAAGACCTTTATGGCTTACAAAGGAGCTTTGATGATTGATGACAATCAGATGGTCGGATTGATGACAGAGGTGAAGAAATGTGGAGGAATGGTGACGGTACATGCGACAAATGGCGATATGATTGATCATTTGATTCAGAAAGCTAAAAAGGAAGGAAACTTGAGTCCGTTGTACCACTATCTGACTCAACCGGAAGTGACAGAAGCAGAAGCATCAGCACGGTTTGGGGACATGGCAAATTATACAGGTGTGCCTGCTTACATTGTACACATGACCTGCGAGGGTGCGTTGAACAGTGTCCGAGAAGCGACTAAAAGAAATCAGGTAGTGCTGGCTGAAACATGCATTCAATATCTTGTGCTTGATGCATCACTCTATGACAAAGGCTTCGAATCTGCCAAATGGGTGATGAGTCCACCTCTCCGGGAGAAAAAAGACATTGATTCGCTTTGGGCAGGTTTAGAACAGGGCCTAATAAAAGTGGTGGCCACAGATCATTGTCCTTTTACCTGGGAACAGAAGAAAATGGGTGAGGACGATTTTTCAAAAATTCCGAACGGCCATCCGGCTATTGAACATAGAATGGAACTTTTGTACTCGGAGGGAGTGGCGAAAGGCAGATTAACATTGCCTAAGTACGTCGAGGTTGCCTCCACCAACGCTGCCAAATTGTTTGGAATGTATCCGAGAAAAGGATGCCTTGCGATTGGATCTGATGCTGATATCGTCATTTTCGATCCACAGGAAAGGCACACAATTTCGGTAAAAACACATCATATGAATACTGACTACTCTGGATACGAAGGACACGAGGTAACCGGAAAAACAAAAACCGTTATCCTAAGAGGGAAAGTAGCCATCGATGACGGAAAGGTGCATATAGAAAAAGGATACGGACAATTTGTATTTAGAAATAAGGTGGATGGAAAGTTGTAATAATAGCCTCAACAGCATCTACCCATTGACCCATTAACTAGAAGGAAATGCCAAGAAAAATTAAGTCAGGACTTATCCAAATGAGCCTTCCAATGACGGAAGGGGAAGGAAGTATAGAGGAGATCATGCAAGCCATGGAGGATAAACATATCCCATACATTGAAGAAGCCGGGAAGAAAGGAGTGCAAATCCTATGCTTACAAGAGATCTTTAATACCCCCTACTTCTGCCCTGGGCAAGACAAGGACTGGTATGCTTCTGCGCAACCGATCCCTAACCCTACGATCGAACGAATGCAGGCCTTATCAAAGAAGTATGACATGGTGATGGTCGTTCCGATCTATGAAAAGGAGCAAGCGGGATTCTTGTATAATACTGCTGTAGTCATAGATGCGGACGGGTCTATTTTGGGTATCTACAGAAAGAATCACATTCCTCATACCACCGGTTTTTGGGAGAAGTTCTTTTTCAAACCTGGCAACCTGGGATACCCGGTTTTTGAAACGAAATATGCAAAGGTGGGTGTTTACATCTGCTATGATCGCCACTTCCCTGATGGAGCGAGAGCCCTGGGACTAAACGGAGCTGAAATCGTGTATAATCCAAGCGCAACTGTTGCTGGACTGTCTCAATACCTATGGAAACTGGAGCAACCTGCTCATGCAGCAGCAAACGGTTATTTTATGGGATGTATTAACCGGGTAGGCGAGGAGAAGCCATGGGATCTGGGAAGATTTTACGGCACCTCGTATCATGTTGATCCAAGAGGTCAGATCATTGACGAAGCATCTGAGTACGATGACGAATTATTGATCTCCGAATTTGATCTGGATATGATTGATGAGGTACGGTCCACCTGGCAGTTCTTCCGTGATCGAAGACCAGAGACGTATGGTAAACTGGTTGAACTATAGAATTAAAGATTGGAAGATTCAGAGATTATCAACTCGTCAGCAAAAATTAGCCAATTTGAAGATCTGGAGGTTTGGAAAGACTCAGTTAAGATTGCTGCTGATTTGTATAAACTGACAGAAACGGGAAAGATAAAAAATGATTGGGGGATGAAAGATCAACTTAGAAGAGCAGTTTGTTCTATCTCAAATAACATTGCCGAGGGGTTTGAATACAATAACAATCCTGATTTTATTAGATTTTTAAAGTATGCCAAAGGCTCTGCTGGAGAGGTAAGAAATCAACTCTATGTTCTGGAAGAAGCCGGTTTCATTGAGTCAGATCAGTACAAACAATTTCACTCTCGTCTGATAAGCCTATCAAAACAAATAGCCGGTTTTAAGAAATATTTAACCGATTACCAAAGAAAGAAATGAGCTGCAAATTTTTAGTTTTTCAATTATAATTTTTCAATTCTTTAAAGATGGGAGAATTCAAGCGACCAGAGACAGAACAGGAATTTGCTGATAATTTTAGTCAGATCAAGCCATTAATGAATGAGACGGAGGCGTACTATGAAAGTTCGCGTTGTCTGTTTTGCTACGATGCGCCTTGTCAAAAGGCTTGTCCTACAGCAATAGATATCCCACTTTTTATCCGTCAAATCAATTCAGGAGATGTCACAGGTTCGGCAGAGACTATTTACGCCTCCAACTATTTTGGAAACGCATGCGGCAAGGTTTGTCCAACGGAAGTTCTTTGCGAGGGAGCCTGCGTTTACAACGAACAAAATGTAAAACCAATTGAGATCGGGCGACTTCAAAATTTTGCTACAAAGCAGGCAATTGAAGAAAACAAAAACCTCTTTTCTCTTGCTCCAGAGAATGGGAAAAAAATAGCGATTGTAGGTGCTGGACCCGCCGGAGTTTCATGCGCTTGCGAGCTAAGAGCGTTGGGATATGAAGTTGATATTTTTGAAGCAAAAGCCAAACCATCAGGTCTGACAGTCCATGGTGTGGCACCTTATAAAATAGAAAATGAAGAGGTGCTTGATGAGATGGAATATCTGGAAAAACAATTCGGATATAGGGTTACGTACAATAGTCCAATAAATTCTGAAGAAGACCTAAGGAAACTGGAAGAGGGGTACGATGCAATATTTCTTGGGATCGGACTTGGCAATACCTCAGTGCTTGGATTGCCCGGCGAAGACCTGGACAATTGCGTTGGGGCCACGGAACTCATCGAGGAATTGAGAATGAATCACCATCAGATCAAGATAGGAAACAAGGTGGTTGTGCTTGGAGGGGGAAACACAGCAATGGATGCCGCTTCCGAGTCAGCAAGGATGGGTGCTGAGTCCGTTATCCTCAGTTACCGGAGAGGACCGGAAGAAATGGGGGCCTACGATTTTGAGTATGACCTGGCAAAAGGAGTTGGAGCGCAAGGTCTCTTCAATGTTCAGCCTGTAGAAATTTTAGGTAATGGTGGGGTAGAAGGAGTTAGGTTTACTAGGACGGAGGTTGTAGGCAACGAATTAAGAGAGATTCCAGGGTCTGAGTTTGAGATTCAATGTGACATGGTTATTAAAGCCACAGGTCAACTTAAACAAAAAGATTTTCTGAATATGATAGCTGGAGTTGAGATGGATGATGGAGGCAGAATTTCTATCGACTCATCAGGGAGGATCGGATCAACAAAATACTTTGCCGGAGGGGATGCTGTGAACGGAGGAGCAGAAGTGGTCAACGCAGCTGCTGAAGGTAAGGAGGCGGCACAAGGGATTCATCAATATTTGATGGAGTAATTTTCACAAGGTCAATCAAAAAATCGAATCATTTGACAATCTAAATCGAATCGCTATGCCAGATCTAAGTTCTAACCTCGCAGGAATAAAATCTCCCAATCCATTTTGGCTAGCTTCTGCTCCACCCACGAATTCAGGATACCAGGTCATGAAGGCCTTTGATGCTGGCTGGGGTGGTGCGGTCTGGAAGACCCTTGGTGTTCCGGTTGTGAATGTGTCCAGCAGGTATGGAGGTGTCAACTATCGTGACAGCCGATTGGTCGGATTGAATAATATAGAATTGATCACGGACCGGCCACTAAAAGACAATTTGGAGGAAATTGAAGAAGTCAAGAAGCATTTTCCTGATCACGCAGTAATCGCCTCATTGATGGTTGAAACGCGAGAAGAGTGGCATCAAATTGTGAAGGACGTAGAGAATGCAGGATCGGATGGAATTGAGCTCAATTTTGGATGTCCTCATGGAATGTGCGAGAGAGGAATGGGATCTGCTGTAGGTCAGGAACCAAAAGTCCTAAAGACCATTGTTGAGTGGGTAAAGGAAGTTGCAAGTATCCCGGTAATCGTGAAGTTAACCCCCAACATCTCGGATATCGTCGAACCGGCACGAGCAGCTAAGGAAGGCAATGGGGATGCTATTTCATTGATCAACACGATCCAGAGCTTAGTAGGCGTAGACATTGACAATTTTGTGCCGTATCCCGTCGTGGACGGTGAAAGCACTAATGGTGGATATTGTGGTCCGGCGGTTAAGCCCATTGCACTAAACATGGTGAAAAACTGTGCTCAGAATGTCGATCTCCCCATATCGGGAATTGGAGGAATTGAAAACTGGCGAGATGCAGTCGAATACTTTTTGCTTGGAGCCACGAATGTACAAGTGTGCACAGCAGTGATGCATTTTGGCTTTGGGATCATACGGGAAATGCTTCCGGGACTGGAGAATTATATGAAAGAAAAAGGTTTTAGCAACCTGGAGGAAATGAAAGGTAAGGCGCTCGACAACGTAAAAACATGGGAAAATCTGAACCTTAAATACAAAGTTGTCGCGGAGATAGATGAGGAAAAATGCGTTGGATGTCAGTTGTGTTATATCGCCTGTGAAGATGGGGCGCATCAAGCCATCAGGCTGAAGGAGAATGAAAACCGCGTTCCCGAAATCATCGAGGAAAACTGTGTGGGTTGTAACCTGTGTTCGATCGTTTGCCCGATTGAAGATTGCATTACCATGGAACGAAGAGATGATGGATCTGAAAACCTTACCTGGGCACAAAGGACTGATGCCAATGATATCCCTACCACTTTCAATGACGAAAAGGCCGGAGGAATAGGTCATTGGGTGCCAAAGCCAACTGATGCTTTGAGGAAGTAGCAGAAACTTTGCTACTTTCACAAAATTCAACCTAACTAATCTATCATGAAAAACCTTACCGTTGCATTGTTTGCCGCTCTCTTTGCGAGCTGCACCACCGAATCGTCAAAAGAATCTATCGAAGTTGATCGAGAGATGCTTTTGACCAGTATTAAGATATTAGCTCATGACTCATTGGAAGGTCGTGGTTTTGGAACGGAAGGCAACTACAAAGGACAGCTTTTTATAGTTGATCAATTTAAAGAGTCAGGTTTTGAACCGGCATTTGCTGACGGGTACCGACAGTTTTTTGAACATACGATAGGGGGCAGAAGGAGACAAAGGGCGTTTCCTGTTGCCAATCCGGGAAATGACTTTAGCAACGTTCCGGATACCACGTTATCGGGAGCGAACATAGTTGCCGTGGTTCCAGGAGCAACAGACAAAATATTTGTAGTTACGGCTCATCACGATCACCTGGGAGTCATCAACGGAGAGATCTACAATGGTGCTGATGATGATGGGTCTGGCACCGCAGCATTGTTTGCGATCGGGCAGTACTTTAAGGCGAACAAACCGAAACACACAATTGTGCTTGCAGCGGTTGATGCCGAGGAGGTAGGATTGGCTGGAGCCAGGTACCTGGTTGAAAATTTTCCGATGGCTCTTGAGAAGATAGTTTTAAATGTGAATCTGGATATGATCTCACATACTGATAGCATGAAATTATGGGCTACAGGCTTGTACCATTACCCGCAACTGGAGCCACCGGTTAAGGCCATCGTTTCGCCTATTACGCTCCATTTCGGTCACGATGATCCTAACGATCCTGTGTTGGATGACTGGACGGACAATTCAGATCATCAGGCCTTTCACGAACGAGGGATTCCGTTCATCTACTTCGGAGTCGATGATCATGAGGATTACCATGCGCCAAGTGATATCTATGAAAACATCAACCCGGATTTTTATGTGGAAGCTGTTAAGTTGATTATTCAGGCGATAGAAGGCTATGATGAATATTTGGATTGATTGAAACGTTAAAGTCATGAGATCTTACATCGTCGTACTTTCCCTTCTGATATTGTCCTGCAACCCCAGGGAAAATGGGAACGCAAGCTTAAAATCTCTTGAATCAAGGGTCGATTCCTTATTCAATGCTGAGATGGAAGCCAATGGACCGGGGGCTGCGGTGCTTGTCTCACATAAAAGTGAGATTTTGATCGCCAAGGGGTACGGACTGAGAGATCTCGCTACAAAGGCACCAATCACTTCCACGACCAACATGAGGATGGCATCTGTGAGTAAGCAATTCACGGCCTTGGCAGTACTAAGCCTGGTTGAAAAAGGTCTATTGGCCCTTGATGATCCAGTCAAAAAGTATTTACCATATTCCACTTTTGATGATATGACGATCGAGCACTTGATCAATCACACGTCCGGCATTGCAGATTACGAGGAGGCCTTCATGTCGGATTGGGATACGACTCAAATAGCTCAAAACAAGGATGTTCTGGAATGGTATGCTGAAGGACCTCCACAACTCTTTCAACCAGGTGAGAGGTGGGAATACTCCAATGGAGCCTACAATCTTCTAGCTACTATTGTAGCAAAAGTCAGCGGAGAAGAATTCTCTCAGTATGCGAGGGATAATGTCTTTGAGAAGTCCGGAATGTCTAGGACCAACTACTTTAACCTGGCTGATCCAATCGAAATAGACGAGAGAGCTTATTGTTATGAAAAAAATAATCTGGGACAGTGGGAGCAGGTAGATGGCCATTTCTTGAATGGCTGCCTTGGCGAGGGGGCAGTGTACACTAACCTAATGGACTTTTATAACTATGATGTTGCACTCAGGAATCAGAATCTTTTGTCTGACTCCATGCACGATTTGATTTTCAAACCCAGCTCCATGAAAATAAATGATCGAAACCAGTATTACGCGATGGGTTGGATCGTTGATGACAACTATATCTTTCATGGAGGTGGTTGGTACGGTACAAGCACCTTTGTCCTCAGAGCAAAAAACCGTCCCTTAACTATTGCCGTTTTTATGAATTCAGATTCTGAAGTAGAGGATCTGGTTAGGAAAACCTATGAGATAACCGACGATTATTTGAAAGGAATCTAACGATAGTAGAAATGAGAAGACTACTGTTTCCCTTTTTGTGCATTCTCCAGTTTTCATGCCAACCAAATGAGGCTGGCTTTGCCATCGATGAAGACTATCTCAGCGAATTTGAAAAAAAGACGGAAGGAGGTTTAGCGTATAATCGACCATACTATTTGCAGCTGATCAGTTTTTCGAAATTGGAACCTATGACCGCAAATCGGTTTGGAACAGCCTCCGATAACGAACATATTATTGAGGCAACCAATGCACCATCAACTTTTGGATCGATTGAAATTCTTCAAGATTCTATCCGATTTAGTGCAACAAAAGGGCTAGTGGTTAAAACCGAAGAAGATTCGGAAGTAGAACAGATCACCCTCCCATTTGATGAGTTAGGGAATACCGCCGATCTCTATCACGGCAGTTTCAGCTGGAGGGTGGTGGCGTATGGTCAGGACAAATACCTGCGAGTGAGGGATCTGGAAAGTCCTGCCTTGAAGAATTTTCCTGGTTGCAAACGTTTTGATCTAACATCAGATTTCATCTTCAGGGCTCAATTCACCCCCTTTGATCCGCCTAGGGTGGTAACAGTACCAAGTTCCGTGGATTTTGAGCGTACGGCCACATTTATTGGTACCCTTTCTTTTGAATACAAGGACAAGAACTATACACTCGATGTGCAAGACGGCCATATCATGTTTAGCGATGAAACTTCGGCATTGCAGACCTATGGATCAGGCAGGTATCTGAAATTCGACGAACCCGATGAAGATGGGACAGTAATCCTGGATTTCAACTATGCCTACAATCCACCATGCATCTTTTCAAAGTACACTACCTGCCTATTTCCTCCACCCCAAAATAGGCTACCATTTGAAGTTTTGGCAGGGGAGATAGTCGAGGAGCTCTAGACCGTCCATTTGATCAATCATTGCTTTTCTAGCTAAAATCGATTACGTTGGTTTTCAAATCCTGCGACCATGAAATACTTATCCATATTCTTGTGCCTCACCACTAGCTTAATTTTTGCCCAATCGCCCAAAATTTTCATCTCTGCTGATATGGAAGGCATCGGTGGGATCGGCACTGGTAAGATGGTGTCCTCCAATGGAAAAGACTATGCCACAGGTAGAAAATTGATGACCGCTGAAGTAAATGCCGTTGTGGAAGCCATTTTCGCCGCTGGCAATGCTACAGTTGTAGTAAATGACAGCCACGGAGATATGCAAAACCTGATACACACTGAACTTGATCCACGAGCCGAGTACATCCAAAGTAACATTAAACCACTGGGGATGGTCCAGGGATTGGATGACAGCTTTGATGCAGTTATATTCATTGGCTATCATACACGTGCAGGAACTGAGAACGGCTTTCTTGCCCACACTGGTTCCGGATCGATCAAAGGCTTGTGGATCAATGGGACAGAGGTCGGAGAAGGCGGATTAAATGCATACTATGCCGGATCTTTCGGGGTGCCGGTCATCCTCGCTAGTGGCGACCAGGCGTTTACAGAACAATTTACCGAATTGGTGCCCACACGCACGGTGGCAACCAAAGTAGCGGTGGGTGCAAGGGCTGCAAAACTTAGACACCCTTCGGTCGTTTTGGCTGATCTTAAAAAGATGACAACTGAGGCATTGAAAGATCTAAAAAATGCAAAGACCCTGGATACAACCAACCCTGTCACCTTCCGCATACGATCTGCTTCCACCACACGGGCAGATGTTTGCATGAGCATTCCTGGAATGAAGCGTATCGATGGCTACACCATTGAGTACGAAGCGAGAAATATGGACGAAGCATATCGACTAATTCGTGTGATTTATAAGTATATCAAGTGGTGATCGATGCCTAGAATTTCTCAAACCATGCCAAGATCCTTGGTGAAACGTCCATTAGAAACTTAGGCTCTCTTGGCCCATGTGGCGTTCTTGGATAGACAACCATTTCAGTATCAATTCCCATTCGCTTTAAGGCAACATAAAATTCCTGTCCCTGAGTAAAAGGAACACGTAGATCTTTTGCTCCATGGATCACCTGTGTAGGGGTTTTCACATTCTTAATTTGGTAGATGGCTGAGTGCTTCTCGTACTCTTCGTAATCCTCCCAGAATTCTTTCCCTCCAAGATGGGCAACCAAATAATCCGGTATGTCGGTAGTGGTGGTCATACTCACCAAATTAGGTAATCCGGCTCCCATACTGGCGGCTTTGAATCGGGCTGTCTGTGTCACTACCCAACTGGTCATATATCCACCGTAGCTCCAACCCATTACGTACTGTTTGTCTTTGTCAGCGATTCCTTCCTTGATCAGGTGGTCAACGCCTGACACTAAATCTTGGTAATCTCCGAATCCCCAATCTCTTATGTTGGAGTAACGAAACTCTTTACCATATCCCGAACTACCACGAGGATTGGGTCGAAGCACCACATATCCTTTTTGGGCGAAAAACTGGGTCATGTAAATGGACGGACTTCCTGTAAAGTTCTTTCGGAACACGCCTGCAGGGCCACCATGTATTTGGAGTATTACAGGGTATTTTGTTCCTTTTTTGTAACCAATGGGATAGGTGATCAAGCCTTCTATTTGTATTCCATCATGTGCAGATTTCCAGCTGATCAACTCGGTTTTTCCCATCTCAGGAATTTCAACATCTTCGCTCACAGCACTGAGCTGCTTCCTCGCTGTTGACCGTAGACTGGTGTGATATACTTGCTCTGGTGTGTCGGTGTCCTCATAAACATAACTCATGGTTCCGGTTGAAGCATTCACGGAAAAATTTCCACTTGTTCCCTCCTGTGAGGTGAGAATCGCAATTTCAGAATCAGAATAGGTAAGGTCATCTCCGGTAAAAGCCTTGACATTTTTCCCTGAAGGTATCGCCATAAGAACACCTGAAGTTTTCATGGTTTCCGAGATCATCACAAAATTTCCGTCCGAACTCCACGACACAATGTTAGCGTTTCGATCGGGCGTTTGAACGAGAGGTATGATGTTTCCGCCATCTGCAGAGATTTTGTAAATGTCACTCAATCCAACTCGCTCTGGTTTTCCACCGTGAGACTCAAATGCAATCCATTTTCCATCTGGGGAGTATTTTGGGTCCCGGTCAGCGCCTGCTCGTGTCACCAATTTCTTAACAGCACCACTATCTGCTGGGACGGTTGATATGTCAACACTGAGTCCGCCCGTGTTGATCGTGGGATCGTCGGCATGTGAAAAGGCAATCGTGCTGCCATCGGGTGACCAGTCGAAACTAGTGATATGGAAATCTCCTTGTGTCAGCCGTTTGGTTTCACGTTCATCTTCAACTTTCTTAATCGTGGTTGTGTACAGCTGATTGTATTTGAAATTTTGATCGACAAGGATTACATCTTCTTTTTCCTTTTTTTGTCGCTCCTCCTCTTCCGTGAGCGGATCCTTGGTCGTGTAGGCAATTTTACTTCCATCAGGAGACCAGCTAAATTGAGCTACGTTTTCCTTAGATTCTGTAATCTGGATGGGCTCTCCCCCCATTAGACGCATGACCCATACCTGGGTTTTCTCCGAGCGAGATGAGAGAAAGGCGATAGATCGACCATCAGGCGAAAACTTCGGTGAAGAGGAAGATTTCTCTCCCTGTGTATATTGTTCATTGAAGGTTCCATCCACATCAGCTACCCAAATCTGGTTGACATATTCGGACTTTTCCCCTTTCATGATCGGATCTCTAACGACATAGGCTATATACTCGCCATTGGGTGAAATTTCCGTATCAATAATCGATTTGAACTTCATGATGTGCTCAGCTGTCCACTGTGCAAAAACTAATTCGAAGCAGAAAAGAAACAGTAGGAAGTAAGTAAAGCTAGATGTGATTCTCATGATTTTCGCGGTTAGGTACATTCCAATTTACTGCAAACCTTCTGATTTGACAATCTCATACCAATTCAAGGTCATCTTGCTGACCTAAAGGAGTCGCGATCGGTTATCTACTTCATTCGCTAACCCGAACGACTCTAAATCCATCTGAAAAACTAGAGAGATTTGGGTTGGTCTTGTTACGAAAGAAGACTTGCGAATAGGTTGCGTCGCTAAACCAAGAGCCTCCTCTCAATACCTTGAAATCTCCAGAAGTAGGACCCTGTGGCTCTTTCAAGGATGATTGCCTGTAGTAATTTTTATTGTACCAGTCCAGGCACCACTCGGAAACACTTCCACTCATGTCGTAAATACCTAACTCATTGGGTTTTTTCCTGGTCGTGTAGAAATCCTTAGCATTTTGCCTTGGCCTTGAAACTTCTTCCAATTGATCAGACCCGGCGTATCGGTACATTTTTCTTCTGACTCCGCCTAAGGCAGCATACTCCCACTGTGCTTCGGTAGGTAAGCTAAAATTCCCTGAGTATTTTTTAGTCATCCACTCTGTAAATGCTACGGCATCATTCCATGTTACAAATACCACAGGTAGGGAGAGGTCTTTGGCTTTTTTGCCATTTGACTGAAACTGCCAGTTTAAACCTGTAACTTTCTTCAATGCCCCATCTTCCGTGAGAATAAGATTATCTCCTGCTTTCTGCTCTGCTTCAGTAGTGTATCCCGTTTCGATGATGAATGTTCGAAATTGCCGGATGGTTACCTCGAATGCTCCAATGTCGAAATCATCAAGCTTGATGACATGAGAAGGTTGCTGATCTGGTAAGCCATTCGAAGTGCCCATTGAAAACTCGCCTCCTTCCACCCTGATCATCTTCATGAAGGGAAGTTCTTCAGAGACGTTTTGATAGCTTCGAACTTCAAGCAAAGTTGATTCTCCGGCTTTGACTTGAATTTTCCCCCACCAATTTTCCTGCCCTTCTATCCGAAGGTTATGGAGACCAGATTCCACACGATGTAGGAAAAGGCTGGAATCGGGAGCAACATTGGATACTTCCAAATCATCTAAGAACACTTTGCCATAGAGCTCGCTTCTGATTTCAATCATCCCTTCCGTTTCCAATTGCTCAATGGTCCCAAGGGATGGCTTTGAGCTGGCTGCAACTGACAGATTGGAATTCACAACGAAGACAAAATCTCCTTTATCCAAGGCAGGATTTCTGATTTTGCCATATTGTGGATGCTGCGTGTTTTGACTTGCAGCGATTACTGTGCTCTGCAGGTACTCTCCAAGTTCAGTTCCTGTGAGATACCCGTCAGAATTTCCATCAGCAGTGGTGGAGGATATGGCCTGCACGAATTTGTCTCGGAAAATGCTCTGGTCAGGCACCTGTTCATTTTCATCACCGCTAGTAATAAATTGCCGTACAGGTTGTGACGTTTTATAAGAGATCGCATCAGATATTGCTCTAGTTTGGGCAAAGACGGATCCAGCGAAACAAGCATCAAAGACGAAAAGTGCATGCTTACATTGCACACGTTTTGCATAGATCTCGACCTGTGCCATTTCCATTGAGGCGCTTTGGAATCTATTTTCGTTTAGCTCGGGATTGGGTGCATCGACGGGTACTAGATAGCCAAGTTTATCACCATAAGAAGCCTCGACTGTGTAGCCATGACCGGCAAAGTAGAACAATAGCCGGTTGTTAAGCTCATTTCCATATGTTGCAATAAAGCTGGAATAGGCGCTATCTAGCTGAGCCTTTGTGAAATTTTCACCTATCACGACATTGAATCCCTTTTTCTCAAGCGTCCGCGATACCGCTCGAATATCATCTTTTACACCTGGCAGAGAGGACCATCCTCCAGTATAATTGGAGTTGCCAATCACCAATGCATGACTTTCTTCGTAAAGAATCCCGGTCTCATCTGCTGAAGCTACTTTGACTTTTTTGAAGCCCCGATTCTGTGGTTGCTGTGCCAATACCTGAAGTTGGCATACCAAAAGAAACAAGCACAATAGTGTATATCGCATTCTGTCAATACGTTTCTCTAACTACCCTAAACCCCGTGAAACTGTCTCTTTCATTGGGCCGATTCTTATGTCGGTTGGTTACTCTGCCGCTTTCCTCCGAGTTGTTCCAGGAACCACCTCGAAGCACCCTGAATTCGCTGCTAAGGACACCTTTGGGGTTGGAGGAGCTACTCCTGGCATAGTAGCTCTCACCATACCAGTCAAGACACCATTCCCAAACATTTCCTGACATATCATACAGGTTCAGTTCATTTGCCCGCTGTTCTCCGACCTGGTGAGCCCCTCCTTCAGCGTTTGTTTTGAACCATCCCAAAAGCGGTGCAATTTCGCCGCCTGCATAGTCCCACCTTCCCGAGTGGACTCCACCTCTGGCTGCATATTCCCACTCAGCTTCGGTTGGAAGACGAAAACGAGCGTTGAACTTTGTGCTTAGCCATTCGGTGAACCGCTGGGAGTCACCCCAACTGACAAATGTCACAGGCTCGTTATCTCCAGCTATGTCACCATTCGTATTTAATTCCCAATCGTAGCCTACTTTTTTCTTCCATTCGCCGTCAAAAATCCAACTCCATCCTTCAATTTCAGCTTCAGTTTTGTATCCCGTTTCCTGAATAAATTCTCGAAACTGAGAGACCGTGATTTCATAGGCGCTGATTTCAAAATCATTGAGAGTGACGGCATGAATCGGAAGTTCGTCCTGGTCTCCGGACTTGCCGCCCATGTCGAAGGTACCACCTTGAACGAAAACCATTTGAATAAATGGGAGATCCTCATTGCTGCTGAAGTTGCTGGTTATTTGAACTTCACTCGTACTATTTGCATTGACACCAACTTCTTGACGCCATTTCTCTGGACCTTTTAACTCCAGTGTATGAAGACCAGAAGCAAGGTTGTTAATCGGTACGATTGTGTTCGGACTTACTGAGCTGAGCAATTTCCCGTCAAGGTACAGATCGCCACCCAACTCTGTCGTCAATTCGATTGAGCCTAAATCGACATCCGAGTAATCATAGGTGGATGCAGTGGCTATCGCAGTGCTAGATCTCTTTTCGGCATTTAACATAAAGACAAAATCACCTTTGTTTAAAGCAGGATTGTTAATCTTTCCATATTGAGGATGCTGACTGTCCTTGGTATAGTTGATGACCGTGCTTTGCAGGAATCGGCCAAGTTCCGTGCCCGTTAAGTAGCCATCTTCGTTAAAATCTGCATTGCTGGTCGTCATTGCCTCCACAAACTGCTTTCTGAAGACGCTCTCGTCTGACACTTTCTCATTTTCAGTGCCACTGGAGATGAATTGTCTGACAGGCTGTGCGGTCTTGTAGGAGATCACTTCCGGTATAGCACGTGTGCCACTAAATATTGAGCCTGAAAAACATGCGTCGAAGATGAAAATAGCATGTTTGGATTCGATTCTCTTGGCGTAGATTTCTATTTGTGCCATCTCAGTTGCTTTGCTTTGAAATTCCATAGGATTCAGATTAGGGCTTGGTGCGCCTACGGGGACGATGTACCCCAGCTTATCTCCATAATTGGTCTGAATCGTATGGCCGTGTCCGGCGAAATAAAATAGCAATCCAGCCTCCTGATTGGTACCATAGGAGGAAATGAAACTCGTCATAGCACTGTCCATCTGGAATTTGTTCAGATCATGTGCCAGCAAAACATTGAATCCTTGATTTTTCAGGGCTTTTGCTACCTCCTTCACATCTTCCTGAACACCTGATAACATTGGCCAGCCTTCGGTGTACCTGGAATTTCCAATTATGAGTGCATGATTTTCGTGATACAAAGCACTTAAATCACCAGCAACAGAGGGCGAAACTCTTCTAAAACCACGATCTTGCCCCCAAGATAAAAAGCATAATATCAGAAAAAATATGAAAATATATTGCCTCATAATGTTGACAAATCGCTGAATTTTCTATTAAAATAGAATACTTTCAATTAGTGAAGTTATAAAACCAACCTCATTTACCAGATGTCAACTTCTATAACTCGATACTACTTAATAGCCCTATTATGTCTTTTGTCAACACCAATTTTTGCACAAAATGATGAGTCGTTGCCCCCGGCTGATATAGAGCGCCTCAAAGCAAGAATCGGAACATTAAGAACTACTGAGCTGATCATGTCGATGTCGCAGCGATCTTTAATTATGCCTGGGTATCTAACCGAGCTAAAAGCGCTTATAGCTAAACAGGCGTTTAACTTTTGGAGCAACAGCGATGGAGAACCTTATGTTTCGCACCTCAATGTGTATTCGGCACTTCATCAGGCCAACAAATACCTTGATGTTGATTCGACACGATCTTATGCTTACAATCAGGTTGGTTCACATACGGAGCGAGTAACTTCAGTTGTTTTTGGAGCAGACCCAAATTCATACTATTCCGCGTCGACGGATGGAAAAGTGTTCAAATGGAGTTTGAACAATCCTAAGGCCATACCGGAAGTAGTCTATGAATCCGACAAGATCATCAGGTCTTTGGATGTCTCTGATGATGGACGGTGGTTGATGGCAGTGTTTTTTCAGACCGGCGTGGCACTGGTCGCTCTTGAGCAAAAATTCGGAAATGAAGTTCTCGCGGTTGAAGACCCGGAACCGGTTCAGACCGCAGTATTTATGCCGAACGAGCAAAAATATTTGGGTGTATCACGAGGCGGAGAGATGAAGGTGAAAGGGTTTCAAACCGAAACTACACAGGTGGGTAAGACTGAATCAACCGTACTTTCATTGGAAGTGGATGAAAATGACGGTACCATCTATGCAGGTACAGTCAAGGGTGTTCTGGAAAGCTGGGAGGAGCAATCCTATTTTGGATACGAGCTGGGTTCGCCTGCTATTAACTGTCTCGACATCAGTCCCGATGGAAAATTGCTTGCCATCGGCAGAGAGCGAGGTGATGCCATTCTTTGGAATATCGAGCAAAAAAAACTTGAGAGGCTGATCAATGGCCACCAGAGTGCTATCACCGACATCGAATTCAGTCCAAACAATCAACAGTTGTTGACGACTAGTCGAGATAGGACTGCTCGATTGTGGGATTTGAGTGATTCTCGAAAACTCCCGATTGTAATGGATGATCACGATGATTGGGTCATGACGGGATGTTTCGATCCTTCCGGTAGAAAGGTTATTACTGGTAGCAGAGACGAATTTATTCGAACCTGGCCGACAGACCCTGAAATTCTAGCTGATCGTATTTGCGAGCTGGTAAGTCGAAACATGAGCAAAGAGGAGTGGGTTGAATTTGTTGGCGCCGATATTCCTTACGAAAAGACGTGTACGCGGCTGGACTAGACTTCTGCTCGATTTTTCACCTGAATTATCTCAGCAAGAATGCTTATGGCAATTTCCTTGGGCGTTTTGCTTGCAATCTGGAGACCAATAGGTGCATAGACACTACCTAGTCTTTCTTTTTCCACGCCCTCGTCAACCAAGGCTGCAAATAACTTCTTCACTTTTTCCTTGCTTCCCATCATGCCCAGATACTTAAAATCTCTTGTGATCAGCTCCTTAAGTAGGATCTTATCGGTCTGGTATCCAAAGGACATAAGAACCACATAATCATCTTTGCCAGCGGAGATGTAATCGTTGATAGAAGCATAGTCAGACACCTCGATTCTTTCCGCCCAACGATTTTCAGCCATGGTATTCAGGTTATCCCTGTCGTCATAATTTTTAATCGAGAATCCTATTTCGAATGCAAGTTGAGATAAAGCCAGGCCCACATGTCCACCTCCGACAACATGAAGTATAGGAAAACGACTGAGATCTTCTTTTAACTGCCAGTGGTCAGCGGTCAGTTCTAAGTGGAATTTCTGTGTCAATGACTCCTTCTGGTCAAACCCAATACCTACCTGGTCGAAAGTTAATACACCATTATGACCCCAATCAACTAATTCACTAATCAACTTTGAATGCGAAGAATCTAAAGGATAGAAGGCAATTGTCTGCTCACCGGAACAGATCATCCCTGATCTGTCTTTGGGAATGTCAGATTGATGTATCTGTCGTTTTATGAAAGGCTCAAAATCTCTCTTTAGCAGATCTGCTTTACATTGCTCCACCAATTTATGCTCCATGATCCCACCACCAATGGATCCAAGCAATTCTTCTTGCTCATTGACGACCATTTTGAAGCCTGTTCGGCCAGGACTGCTTCCCTTACTATCAACGACACACAGCAACACCGCCTTTTGCCCCTCCGAAAGCCAATCATTTATTTTTGACCAGAATCCCTTCAATTGAGTAGATTTATCATAATCCTTAAAATAAAAAGATTTTTCACCAACTGACCTGGATGATAATACTCTTTCTTATCGGCTGTCTACTCATTGTTACTGCATCTGTGATCATCCTTACTTATGTGAAAAAATTCATGGAAGTTGAGATTCGCGGGGAGGACTTAACAGAGTACACATACGATCTCTCACAGCGGATCGTCTTGGTCGCTCAGATTCGAAGAGTTGTTTTAATCATTGCCTCCGTTCTGCTGGTCGGGTTTCTCGTTTACGAGCTGATCAAGGATACCCCTATGCAAGGGTTTGTGATGGAGTGGCTTAATCTAATCATTCGATGGGCACACGTGGTAGTAGGGATAATGTGGATTGGAGCGTCTTTTTACTTCATTTTTTTAGAAAACAATCTTAACAGGACCGAGGGAGTAAGAGAAGAGCTGGCTGGCAATCTTTGGGCGATTCATGGTGGCGGGTTTTACTTTTTGGAGAAGTACAAGGTTGCGCCCAAAACACTTCCCAAAACGCTTCATTGGTTTAAGTATGAGGCATATTTTACATGGATTTCTGGATTTACGCTTTTGACCATTGTCTATTATATGGATGCTAAATCCTTTTTGATAGACCCCCAGGTGGCAGATCTGCCAGTATCCACAGCAGTTGCGATTGGAATTGGAACCATGATAGTAGGATGGATAGTGTATGATGTCATGTGTAAGTCTTCCTTGATCAAAAAACCTATACTCTTTGCGATTGTGGGTCTTGTACTACTGATCGGTGTTAGCTATTTTCTGTCGACCGTGTTTAGCAGTCGTGCCGCATATATTCACGTTGGAGCATTGATCGGCACTATAATGGCCTGGAATGTCTATTTTGTGATCATTCCTTCTCAAAAAGCCCTTGTAAAAGCGGCCGTTTTAGGAAAGCCACTTGATCCTTCCTTGGGACAAAAGGCAGGCGAGCGATCACTTCATAATAACTATTTCACTTTGCCGGTCATATTCATCATGATTAGCAATCACTTTCCAAGTACGTATGGGCATGAGTTTAACTGGATCATTTTGATCGTACTAACGGTGGCCAGTGCCGGGATCAAACATTTCTGGAATTTGCTTGAACGTGGAGAACGATCTAGATTTATATTGCCCGTGTCAATCGTTGCATTGCTCTCGCTTGCATTGGTCACTTCTCCGGCCTTTGAAAAAGCAGGTGACGAATTTGGAGACGTTTCGTTTCAACAGGTTAACGAGATCATTATTTCCCGTTGTGTCCAGTGTCATTCATCAACACCAACTGATGATCAATGGAATTTGGCTCCAAACAATGTCATGTTTGACACGCCCCAACAGGTTCAGTCACAGGCAGAACGTATCATGGTGCGTTCTGTTCGTACGCAAACGATGCCCCTGGGAAACAAGACCAACATGACGCAAGAAGAGCGAGACTTGATCCGAGCCTGGATATTGCAAGGTGCAAAGATTGACTGATGAAAAAGTTTGGACTTTATAGCAGTCGCGTTTTAATTGCTGATCAGCTAAATGAGGGTACAGTCATTGTTAAAAATGGACAAATAGATGAATTTGTAGCTGGACCACCGCAAAAGGGAGATTCTTCGATTACTGATCTTGGAGACTGTGTTATTATGCCAGGCCTGATCGACTGCCATGTTCACATAAATGAACCCGGAAGAGCGGAATGGGAGGGATTTGACACAGCAACCAAGGCAGCCGCGGCTGGTGGAATTACCACCTTAATTGAAATGCCCCTCAATTCGGACCCAGTAACGACGACGAGAAAATCTTTTGATGAAAAACTAGTTGCTACAACCGGTAAATTACATGTGAACTGTGGCTTTTGGGGAGGTATTATCCCCCAGAATATCACAGACTTAGACGATCTGTTAAAAAGTGGAGTGTTTGGAATTAAAGCTTTTCTGACTCATTCGGGAATTGACGAGTTTCCCAATGTTACAGAAAATGATCTCCGGCAAGGCCTTCCTATTTTGAAAGAAAACAACGTTCCGCTACTGGTGCATGCCGAAATAGATGCATCTCATGATGGACAACGATTGCTAAGGGAGAATCCGACTAGCTATCAAGCTTATCTTGCTTCCAGACCTAAATCCTGGGAAGATGATGCCATTCGTATGCTGATTCAATTGTGCGAGGAATATGATACACCGATCCACATTGTACACTTGTCCTCTTCAAATTCTATTCATCAGCTGGATGAGGCAAAAAGAGCGGGACTACCACTTTCGGTCGAAACTTGCCCGCACTACCTCTTTTTTAATGCCGAGGAAATAGAAGATGGAAATACCTCATTTAAGTGTGCACCTCCTATTCGTGAGCGAGAAAATAACGAGCAACTTTGGCAGGCAGTGAAAAATGGCCTCTTCAGCTTTATTGTTTCAGATCACTCTCCTGCCGTACCGGAAATTAAAGAACTTGAATCCGGAAATCTGGAAAAGGCCTGGGGTGGAGTGCCAGGTTTGCAGTTCAGCATGCCTGCATTCTGGACAAAAGCTCGAGATCAGGGTTTTTCTATTTCAGATGTTTCTCGATTGATGAGTACGAATGTTGCCGAATTTCTGGGAATTGGACATCAAAAAGGAAAAATAGCCAATGGATATGACGCCGACTTGATTGTTTGGGATCCAGAGCATTCATTTGAAGTGACAAGTGAGATCATTAACTTCAGGCACAAGATCTCGCCCTATATTGGACGTAGACTCAAAGGTGTGGTTCGGCAAACGTATGTTGGAGGAGATAAGGTTTTCGAAAATGGAACGTTCTACGAGTTGTCCAAAGGAAAGGTACTGTTAAGAAATGAGTAAGAAAAAACCCGCATTTACAGAATTGTTGGACCTTGCTGCTGAAAAACTAGGAGGTAAGGCTATCTCTTGTTCCGATGACTTTTTCGCCTCAATGGACAATTTAGTCAAACCTGGAAGAGGGATCTTCATTGAAGATAAGTACACAGAGAATGGAAAGTGGATGGATGGTTGGGAGTCGCGTAGGAAACGCACTGAAGGTCATGACTGGTGTGTTGTTAAGCTTGGAGCTACAGGGGTTATTCGTGGTGTAGATGTGGACACGAATCATTTCCTAGGCAATCATCCACCTCACTGTGCGATTGAGGCGTGTTTCTCTGAAGGGGATGATGTGGAGAACGCAGATTGGACCTGGATTTTGCCAAAATCAGATCTTCAGCCAGGAAGTCAGCACTTTTTTGAGATTGACAATGATTCGACATTCACGCATGTCAAGCTTCACATCTATCCGGATGGAGGCGTTGCGAGATTGAAGGTTTATGGAGAAGTGAAAAAGGATTGGGATCAACTTGATAGATCGGAAACTATTGATCTTGCTGCTGCAATCAATGGAGGAAAGTCCATCCTCTGCAATGATATGTTCTTTAGTCATATGGATAACTTGATCATGCCTGGAAAAGGAGTGAATATGGGTGATGGTTGGGAGACAAAGAGAAATCGAACTCCTAACAATCGAGATTGGGTTGTTATTCGACTTGCGAAAAAAGGCCTAATCAATAAGATCATGATTGACACGCACCATTTCAAGGGGAATTATCCCGATAGCTGTATGATTGAAGGGTGCATTTCGGATACTGATGACACCGGAAGTATGGAATGGCAGACAGTTTTACCACAATCAAAACTACAAGCTCATCAGGAGCATCATTTTGAAGAAGAAATTGAAAATCAGGGACCCTTTACGCATGTTCAGCTCAGCATCTTTCCAGACGGAGGGATCAGTAGATTGAGGCTATGGGGAACCATTGAAGATTAACCGCTATGACTTTAAATGAACTAAACCAATTGAATTACGATGAGGCAGCTGCAGCCCTGACGAAATGTTGTGGCTCGTCCAATTGGGTATCGGAAATGATCCGGAATGGACCCTACGATTCGGAAGAGGCCTTTTTTAAGGCGGCTGAGAAAACGTGGTTCTATTGTTTTGAGAACGATTGGCTGGAGGCATTCAAGCATCACCCAAAGATCGGCGATATTGCCAGCCTCGAAAAAAAGTTTGGAAGTACGAGGGAATGGGCGGGTGATGAGCAGCAGACGGTACAGATAGCTGATCAGCAAGTTTTGGAAAGGTTGGCAGAACTGAACAAGCAATATGAAGAGAAGTTCGGTTTCATTTTTATTGTTTATGCCACTGGTAAAGCTGCAGAGGAGATGCTGGTTCTTTTAGAAGAAAGAATGGGTAACGACTATCAACATGAACTTCAGATAGCGATGGGCGAGCAGCATAAGATCACAATGCTTAGACTAAAAAAACTACTATCATGAGCCAGATCACAACGCATGTGCTGGATACTTCCAAAGGTCGCCCGGCTGAAGGTATTCGGATTTCTTTGCAAAGGCCTGCTGGTACTGATTGGGAAGAGGTTACCTCAGGTGTAACAAACGAAGATGGAAGGATCTCAAATTTTCTCTCCGCGGACCAGGTAATAGAGCCAGGAGTGTATCGCATGCTGTTTGAAACGGGAGCTTACTTTAAGGGGGATAATGTGGAAGGGTTTTACCCTGAAGTGCCAGTGATCTTTGAGATCAGGGATACAGAGCATTATCATATTCCTTTGCTGTTGAACCCGTTTGGGTACTCGACGTACAGAGGTAGTTAATGGGTCAATTAGTTAATAGTTAATAGTTAATTAGTGAGTTGATGAGTCAATCGATACCTGAAAAAGACAAAGAAGCGATTCTTTCAGTTCTGGGAACAGCCAACAAGAAATTTCAGAGCATTTATCCCGGTGATCGGCCGGAACGTCAGCCGGTACACACCGTTTACGGTGGAGCCGACCTGTTCAAATCTGATTCAGTAGAGAAGATGGGAAAAGTGGCTTTGAATGCCATTCATACTTACGCTCCGGATGCAGTGACGTTCGGGAATGCAATGGGAATCAGTGAGGAGGGTGGTCTTGCGAACAATGTTTACGAAAAAGTCATTAGCAAACTAGAGACCGAGCCAGTAGAAGATTTTCGTATCGATTTCGAGGATGGTTTTGGTAATCGCTCATGGGACGAAGAGGATGATACTGCCGAAAATGCGGCTCTCGAAGTGGCAAAAGGCATGGAAGCCGGAACGCTACCACCATTTATTGGCATTCGAATTAAGCCATTTACAGAAGATCTCAAGGAACGAGGCGTCCGGACCTTAGATATTTTTCTAAGCACACTGTCAAAAAAAACCGGCGGAAAGTTACCTGACAATTTCGTTGTGATGCTACCAAAGGTGACAATCCCCGAGCAGGTTTCTGCACTGATTAGTTTGTTTGATCTTTTAGAAGCAAATACTGCCTTAGCTACTAGCTCACTAAAATGTGAAATGATGGTTGAGACTACCCAGGCCGTTGTAGATCCTGACGGGAAAAATCCACTAAAGAAATTTGTAGAAGCAAGTAAGGGACGAATGATTGCCACCGCCTTTGGCACATATGATTATACGGCTTCCAACAACATCACTGCCAAATACCAGGACATGGGGCATGGAGTATGTGATTTTGCACACTATGTGATGAAAGTGAGCTTAGGAAGTACGGGAATTTGGCTTTCTGACGGTGCAACCAATGTAATGCCAATTGGACCCCATCGAGGAGACAATCTTACGGAGGCCCAGATTAAAGAAAATACTGAGGTTGTGCATCGCACCTGGAAACAAGCGTTCGATCACACAAGGCATTCGCTGTGGAAAGGCTTGTACCAGGGATGGGACCTGCATCCTGCCCAGTTTCCCTCGCGCTACGCAGCAGTCTATTCCTTTTTCCTGGAAAGCTACGCAGATGCTACTCATCGATTGAAGACCTTTGTCGAAAAAGCAGCTCGGGCTACACTGACAGGTGAAGTCTTCGATGATGCCGCCACCGGACAAGGTCTTCTTAACTATTTCCTCACTGGCTTGAATTGTGGCGCTCTTTCGGAGGAGCAGGTGCTAGCTACTGGGTTGACAATTGAAGAAATTCAAACTCGGTCATTCTTGAAAATATTGGAGGGTAGGAGAACGTGAATGAAGTTTGTAAGTACGATTTAAATTTTACCTGATTCTTCTGATAAAAACTTTTCGGCGAGTTCAATAATTTTCCTGTCGGCAGCCAAGTAGTTTCCTGAATTGTACAAGGGCATGGGGTCGTACTCAACCATTAGCTGAATGACTTTAGTGTACTCTTCACCTGCAATTTCACTTGCCAGTAAAAAAGCCATATCGATCCCTGCAGATACGCCAGCGGCAGTAAGATATTTTCCCTCCCTTACTACTCTTTGGCGGCTGGGAACAACCCCTAGTTCTCTTAGCCATGGAACAATTTTCCAGTGAGATGTTGCTTTTAGTCCTTTTAAAACTCCTGAGGCCGCCAGTATCAGTGAACCCGAACACACCGAAGTGGTCCACTGAGTGGTTTGATCAATTTCTCTAATCCAGCTGAGCAACCTGCTATTTTTCATCTCCTTTTCAGTGGAATTGACTGAACCCGGAATCAACAGTATGTCGGTACGGTCAATGTCTTCTAGACCGTATTTTGCATTTAGATAAACAGCCTTCGTATCAGAATAGATTTCACCATTGTCAAGAGCAACAAGCTTGATGGTTGTATTGGCAAGTCCACGCAAAACTTCATAGGGACCAATTGCATCCAGCATCGTCATGCCGTTGTATATGTATATGACAACTTCCATCGATTTCTTCTTGTTTGTGCCGAAGCTACTCTATCACCCCTTATCTAAGGCAGGGAGTATCTCTACATGTAGTTTACATGTGGTGTATCTTACTACTGATGAAAAATGCATTGTTTTAATGCGGGTCGTCTGTTTCGATCGTACCAAGGAAGGTATGTCAAGTGTGGCCTCCTGGTTAGTTTGCAACATTATCTAGATCCATTTGCTTTTGAACTTTGTCTATCTCAGCAACTAGAGGATCAATTTCTTTCTTAACTGCACGTTTGTTCATCCACACGATAAAGGCATAGAAAAAGGATAGCCCGACTAGGATCCCCACTTTTTCCATGGTGGAAAATGGGAGGAGGAGGTCCGTAAGGAAATTCGACCAGGAATAGACAGCGGGATCACCCAACCCAATGACAAATAAAGTGTTGAGTAAAAAAGGTGGTAAAACATACCAGTACAAAACCGTGTTTAGCAAATGTGCCTGCTTAAGAAGATGATCCTTCTCGCTTTTTAAAACTTCTTTAAACGATTGTGAAAAATCACTCTTACCATTTTTCTTCACATTCCATAGACGATAGATCACATAGCCAAACCAGAATACACCAAATAGGCATGCTGTTTTGGATAGCAGAAATGGAATTTCGTAGGCAAGGTAACTAAAGAAGATAATGCCAACAGATGACGCTGCGGTTTCAATCCAGTCCCTCTTATGAATGGCTTTTTCAATGTGATGAAGTTTTGCATTTAACTCAATCATCAACTTGGATAAGTCGAATTTGATCTGCTCAGCTTGTGATGAATTTCTCCAGATGTCCTTCAATTCTTTTTCTAGCATGTTTTCTAAGGTTTTTGAGTGATACAATTAAATAGTTGTTTTCTGATGCGCTTCATTTTTACTGCCACATGATTTTCTGTTAGTCCAGCGATCTGCGCAATTTCTTTGTAGGCCAGCCCGTCGAGATATAGAATGACGATAGACTTATCGCTCTCATTTAATGTCGAAATACAATCTCTTAAGGCTTTGTATTTTTCGTCTTGATCAGTTGAATCGTATGCCGGTGTGATTTGAATGGCATCTAGTCTGACTGTTTTATCACTGATTTTTTCAAGTTTAAGCTTGGATCTGAGACACACATTCAAGGCAATTCGATAGACCCAGGTGTTGATACTTGAATGACCTTCAAACGTTCTGAAAGATTTCCAAAGCTGGAATACTACTTCCTGGAACAGATCTTTGGGCTCAAGTGGGGCTGTTGCATAGAATTTGCAAATCCGAAAGATCTTTTCCTTGTTTTTCTCCAGGATCTGCTCAAAAGTATGACTTTGCTTTTTAGGCATTTCAGCAACTGTTCACTAATCTTAGTGACAGGCACTTTAAAAAATATGACAGTAAACTATGAATTTTTCTTGCCAGAGTGGGAGATCTAATCGCATGAGATACTACATCGTCGTTTCAAGTAGTTATCAAATTGATTTCTCCTTTTCCTCAAACGACAATGGTGGGTCAATTCTCCATCTTTCATCCGCTTTTTCATACAATCCCATCAACACCTTCTCTGGAGTGAAAGGTGCATGAAATTTTGGTTCATAATTCGGATTGTAGGCTTTGACCGCATGTTGGATAGCAAAATAGGCCCCAAGTCCATACATAAGCGGAGGTTCTCCAACTGCCTTTGATTTTTGGATAGCAGCCTCATGGCCCTCGGTTTTGAGATGTTTGATATCGATTTCCTTGGGAACGGAATAGATATCAGGGATTTTATAGGTTGAGAGCGCATTCGACATAAGTTTACCATCTTCATCGTAAAGCAGTTCCTCCATGGTCATCCAGCCGATTCCCTGTACGAGCCCGCCTTCAATCTGACCGTGATCCACGGGAAGATTCATGCTTTTACCGAAATCATGGACGAGCTTTACCGAGTCAAAGTCGTAGCGTCCACGGATGCAGTCCACAGTCACTGTAAGAATCGCAGCCCCATATACGTGGTAGGCAAACGGATGACCTTTTTCCTTGGTCTTGTCAAAATGGATGATTGGAGTCGCATAATGCCCATTTTCCGTTAGCGAAACTCGGGAGATAAAAGCCTCCTGTATAAGCGATTTCCAGTCGAGCTCAGTTGTAGTTCCAGCGGAAAGGACCGTTTCATTTTCCAACTCAATATCCGAAATACCTGCATCCAGTTTTTTGGCAGCCACTTCTTTAAGCCGATCAAGTATCTTATTGCAAGCGATTTGTAGCGCTTTTCCATTGAGATCCGAAGTAGCGCTTGCTGCTGACGGGGAGGTATTAGCTACACGGGTCGTGTTCGTTGTTTCCAGCTTTACCCTGGATGGATCGATGGAAAAAACATCAGCTGCGACCTGGACCATCTTTGTATTTACCCCCTGGCCCATCTCCACCGCTCCGGTGCTCACGCCGACGCTTCCGTCGGAATAAACGTGCACCAAAGCTCGTGCATTGTTCATCA
Source organism: Cyclobacteriaceae bacterium (assembly GCA_028285685.1). GTDB lineage: Bacteria > Bacteroidota > Bacteroidia > Cytophagales > Cyclobacteriaceae > Ekhidna. Next base: position 433,369 of record JANQOR010000038.1, read on the forward strand.
TGGTATTCGTGAAAGAGATACCAAAACAGATAGGCTGGATAGCAATGCCTTTTTTGAAATCGGCGTGCTCGGAGTTGAAGGTATCGACCTCTTCCTCGAGCCTCTCAATATCAAATTCAGATTCGAGATTTTCCCAGACGTCCTTTGCCAAACATTGATCCAATTTCTGACCATAAGGAAATTCATCACCGTTGTTAAGAAGGTTGACTTTTTGTATTTCTCTTGGTTTTACTCCAATTTCTTCGGCAGCTTTTGCTATCGCTGACTCAATGACGAACATTCCCTGGGGTCCGCCGAATCCCCTGAAGGCAGTATTTGGAGGTAAGTTGGTCTTGCAGCTGTATGCTGTTGCCTTTACATTCGGGATAAAGTAGCTATTTGTCGCATGGAAAAGTGTTCGTTCCATAACAGCCGGTGAAAGGTCAGCTGCAGCACCGGCATTCTGATGAAAGGTCGCTTCATATGCCAAGATCTTTAAGTCCTTGGACAATCCGATCTTGAAATCCGAACGATATGGATGCCTCTTTCCGGTCATACGCATGTCATCCATACGATGCATGGACATCTTTACAGGTTTTTTCGTAACCTGGGCACCGAGTGCGGTCATAACACCCCATGGTGTGGCTTGGTCTTCTTTGCCCCCAAAACCTCCTCCAAGTCGAATGACATCCACCTCCACTTTGTGCATGGGAATTCCCAGAACTCTGGCGGCAGTTCGTTGGACGGCCGTAGGCCCTTGGGTAGAGGAAGAAATTCGGATGTGACCGTTTTCCAATGGAACAGAATAAGCACCCTGTGTTTCGATGTAGAGATGTTCCTGTCCCTCATTGTCCGCCTCGCCCTGGATGACATAGTCACAAGCGGGAAAAGCGTTTTTCGTATCTCCGATTTGAAAGGTCCGTGGAGGAAAAATGAGCTGATCCTGAGCTCGGGCCTCACGAGGGTCCGTAATTACAGGAAGTTCCTCGATCTCAATCTCAATCAATTTTTTGGCTTTGTATGCAATGGCTTCAGTATCTGCCAGAATCAAGGCAATCGGCTGACCAATAAAATGAACTTCACCATCAGCGAAGAGTGGTTCGTCCGGAATGATCCCACCAATCTGATTTTCCCCAGGAATGTCTTTGAAGGTTAGTATGCGAAAAACCCCGGGAAGACCAGCTGCCTTTGAGTAGTTGATGGACTTAATTTTTCCATGGGCCTTTGGCGAGTCAAAAACGACACCGAACAGGGTCCCCTGGATGGTGGGGAGGTCATCCAGGTAGATGGAACGACCAGTAACGTGTCCTATGGAGTCGATATTTTTCATCTGAGACTCTCCATAGTTATTTGTTCAGGAAATAATTGAATGAAATGAGCAAAGAACAGTTGTTGCAGCGCTAGTCGCTTATAGTTTTCTGATCCACGTGCATCGCTGATTGGGCTGATTTCGGATTGAAGTATTCCCGCCGCGAATCTGATCGTCTCACTTGATAATTCCCGGCCGTTCAAAAAGTGGCAGGTTTCTGTAAGATATTTGGGTATTGGAGCTACACCCCCAGCTGAGATATGGGCTTCCCGGATTTTTCCGTCGGAGACTTTGACCAAAGCAGCTGAATTTACACTTGCTATGTCTAAGTGCTCGCGTTTGCTGATTTTTTCAAAATTAAAGTATGAATCGGCGCATGGAAGTTTAAATGTGATCTTCGAAACGATCTCCGAACCTGTTTTGTCAAGGTCTTTGTACCCTTTGTAAAAATCCTTCAGGAAGATTGTTCTGGTTGCTCCATTTTCTGTTAAGTCAATTTGAGCATCTAGTGCAAGAAAAAATGCGGTAAAATCTCCAATAGGAGAGGCATTGACAAAGTTTCCGGCTATAGTAGAAATGTTTCGGATCGGGCTTGAGGAAACTAATTTGATATGCTCATGAAGTCGAGGAAAAGATTTCATCAAAATTTTCGCTTCCGCAAGGTCCGTAACGGTCGTGCCGCCCCCGATTGCACATATTTCATTGTCACAGGAAATAAACCGCAGTGAAGAATCACTATTTACTGATCCAACCGGATGCTCTACCATCTCCTCAGGCTTTTGAACATACAGGTCCGTCCCTCCGCCAACTAACTGGTGACCATTCAAAGGTGTCGGTGGCGCTATCTCTTGAATTCGATCGGCAATGTTACTGAAGTAAGTGGGAAGGAATCCATTGGCAACTAGCCAGTCAATTGAAGAATCTGTTTCCTTATTTTCAAGTGCCTCGATCACATTTTTGGTTGCTCTTTCGATGGATTTATAACCCGTGCACCGGCAAATATTTCCATCAATCGAAGCGATGGCTTCCTCGTAGGCCGGAACACCATTTTCCATGCAGTATCCGGATAATGACACAACGAAACCTACCGTACAAAAACCGCACTGTGTCCCGGATTCATCGATCATCGATTGCTGGACCGGGCTTAAGTGATCCATATTCAATCCCTCGATCGTTACTACATGCTTTCCATTAACATTACCAATCGGTGTAAGACAGGAAGTTGCAGAGATATAGTTCATTTTTCCATCAACTAGCTCACCGATTAAGATGGTGCAAGCTCCACAATCTCCTTCCCGGCAACCGATTTTTGTGCCAGTTAGACATTTGTCGTACCGGATGAGGTCAAGCAGCAAATACCCGCTTGGCTTTTCTGTTTTTATTGCTTCATCATTTAAAATGAACTCAACCACTAGTATTCGATTTTGTCTGTGCTCTCACGCCACTTACGAAATGCCACAAGTGCTTCATCTCGAAGTATTTGGATCGTTGGAAGTTTTCTGCTATCAACCGGAAGATCCAATTCTTCATAGATGAAATTATCGTCAAATTCGATCTCAGCGGCGTCCTTCTTGGTATTTGCATAGTAGACCTTGGTAGGTCGCGCCCAGTAGATTGCTCCAAGGCACATGGGGCATGGTTCGCAGCTAGTATAGATCTCGCAATCCTCTAACTGGAACGATCCTAACTTCTCACATGCCTCCCTAATTGCAACAACCTCTGCATGTGCTGTGGGATCGTTCGAATCTGTCACTTTATTCATGCCCCTGGCAATGATTTCGCCATCCTTGACAACAACAGCCCCAAATGGACCCCCTTTTCCCGATTCCACATTTTCAATGGAAAGGCGAATCGCTTCCCGCATGAATTCCTTTTGCTCTTCCATCAATTGTTTTGATAATAGTTTTCGATCTCCTCGATTCGCCGTGCTTTTTCATTCTCTGGTAGCCAGCTTGCTGTAACTCCGTTTTTTGCAAGTTGCGTGATTTGCTCTTTCGAAAGGTTTAATGCCTCCGCAATTCCGATATAGTTCTCGTTCATATACCCGCCAAAATAGGCCGGATCGTCGGAGTTTACTGTAACCAGCAGTCCTCGATCCATCATGTTTGCGATTGGATGGTCACGGAGATCTTTCACAACCTTTAACTCCAGGTTGGATAAGGGACAGAGTGTGAGTGGCATCTGAATTTTAACCAAGTGCTCAACTAACTTCTCATCGTCCATACAGCGATTCCCATGATCATTACGAACAATCTTGAGTAGGTCGAGCGCCTCCCAGACGTATTCTGATGGTCCTTCCTCTCCAGCATGTGCTACTGTTAAGAATCCCCCCTCTCTGGCCTTGGCAAAAACACGCTCAAATTTTGAGGGAGGATTCCCTACCTCAGAGGAGTCCAATCCTACGGCTGCAATCCAATCTTTGTAAGGCATAGCCTGCTCAAGTGTATCAAAAGCTGATTCTTCATCCAGATGCCTTAAAAAGGACATGATTAAAATGGATGTTATTCCATATTGCCTTTCACCATCGTCCAAAGCGCGCTTAATTCCTTTAATCACCGAATCAAACGATACACCTCGATCAGTGTGAGTTTGTGGATCAAAGAAGATCTCAATATGAACGACGTTTTGTTCATGGATCTTGGTCAGATACGCCCACGTCAGGTCATAAAAGTCCTTCTCTGTTATAAGCACATTTGCTCCTTGATAGTAGATGTCCAAAAATTCTTGAAGGTTATTGAAGCTATATGCTTTCTTTAGTTCTTCGACGGATGCGAACGGGATTTCGATGTTATTTCGCTTAGCGATCTCAAACATCAATTCCGGTTCGAATGAACCCTCGATGTGCAGGTGCAGCTCGATCTTAGGTAAGCCTTCAATATATGTCCGGATATCTGCCATTCTTTGGTTGTAGTTGATTTGTTAAATGGTTGATTGGAAATTAGGGCTCTGGAATTGAGTCGACTAGTTGTCTAATTAACCAATTAACTATTTGCTTGATTACCTCAAGATAAAGAAATAAGCACATTTTTGAGCAATTCGTATCTTACCTAGGAGCCATCCTCGCCAATATCCTCATTCCATAGTCCGGGATTCTCAGCTATGAAGTCTTTCATCATTTTTTTGCAAGCCTCATTGTTTGCAACGATTACTTCGACACCTCTGCTTCTCAACAGATCCTCTTCTCCAAGGAAGGTTTCATTCTCGCCAATGATGACTTTTGGAATGCCATAAAGCAAAATGGCCCCAGAACACATGGAACATGGGCTTAGTGTTGTGTACAATACGCTGTTTTGGTAGATACTAGCGGGTTGTCTACCTGCATTTTCCAGGGCGTCCATTTCGCCATGCAGTACTGCACTACCTTTTTGAATTCTTCTGTTGTGCCCTTTTCCGATTATCTCACCATCGTGCACGATCACAGATCCGATCGGTATTCCGCCCTCTTCAAGACCTCTTTTTGCTTCGTTTATGGCCTCATCCAGAAATTGATCCATGGGTTGGGGTTTTTAGCGAAAGACGCTGGTTTATCAGATCCAACACTTGATTCACATTATCTGGTGCATCAAATTTTAGCTTGATGTCAGGCGAAGCTGCCTTAATCAACTTCTGGTTAGATTCCCATACATGCTCAAGGTACCAAAACGGTTCATCACCCCACCTTATTTCATTTTTTCGTCTTTGAAAAAAAGTTGCTCGATCAATTTCTATTAGCACTTTCTTTGAGTAGTAGGGCAGTAGTCTAGGATCAAAAGCGAATATTCCCTCCACGACGACAACATCTGAGGAGGCTTTTTCTACCTGCTTAGTAAGTCGCTCCCAATCCACGGAATCAATATGCTCCCAATCCAGCCTGTCTTTTATTTTGGGAATTCTTTCTTCAGCGACAGTATAGTGATCAATTTCAAAGATTTTGACTTGCTTTCCCAATCCCGTCAGCTCCTTTTTCAACCCACGTGCTAGCGTGCTTTTGCCTGATTGGCTAACGCCACAGATTCCAATGAATATCTGATTAGTCAAGTGTAGAACTTAAAAATGAGTGACGAAGTAAATCTAACAATCCTTGAATTGAATGTGAATTTTTTTCGTGTGTTGACTAGTTCAAGCGATAAGCAAAACCCGTTTTTAACATCCAATCCTGACTGTAGAATGCATCATTAAAGTCGTCAAATGGTGAAGTTGTGGAACGTGAAGTTGCATTTAAACCTGTTCCGATTACCTGGTTTATAGAGATTTTATCAGATAGTTTGATCATCAATCCGAGATTGATGAAAAGCTGTAAAATCGCATCTTTTTGTTCTATTGTGATATCCTCAAAAGCGCTGGTGGAGGTGTTGAAGTATCTTGAGTCTTGCTCATCTTTGACTTGTTGAGCCCAAAGATCAAACCCATAAAACATGCTGATTTTTTGCTCCCTTCCTTGCGGAAAGTTCGTATACCCTAAATACAATCCCGTAAGTTTTGTGCTTTCACGTTGTTCTATTTGATCACCATAGGAGAGCAGTATTGTCGGCCCCACACTCCAGGTGTGGTTGTTAGAGTCAAATTGAGACGTAGGAGCGATAACCACTCCATCGTATGACTCTGGAAGGGCGAAAGACAAGCCAAGACTTGACAGCGATTGTGCGCTTGGCGTGTATGAAATGAGCCAAAAAAAGGCAATCGATAAGGTTTTCAGATATTTCATAACTCGCGAATAAAACAAAATGCAATCAATCAGATGGGTCGTCTATCCGATATTTAGGTGCTATTAAGATACTTAACTTTGCTTGATGCGCTATAGTTATCTTTTTCTCGCTCTTGTCCTTTTGTCGTGTACGGACGATTACACCGTTCCTAGTCATGTTCCCAGCGTAGTGAAAATATCAGGGGATCATTTGTTTGTAAGCTATGGCGATGGCGGTTTGATTGTAACAGAACTAAGCACTGATCAGGTGGTGGGTCACATATTTCCGGTTGGGGATATGCGGGGAATCGATGATTTTGATGTTGTAGGAGATTTGTTATTTGTGTTGGACGCACGAGGTAAAAACTACTTAGCTTCCTATTCCATCGCCGATTTGAGCAATCCGGAGTTGCTTGACGGACCCTACTCTGTACAGGGCGGTCCTTTCAATGGTATTTCGGCACGAAATGGCAATCTTGTGGTATCGGGAGGAACGAGATACCTGGAATATTTTCAGTATACCTCTTCTGGAAAAATCAATGGATCAGCGTCTTTTGGTCGTGATAGAGGTCATCCCGATGTGCTACTTTCTGACAATGGACAGGTAGCATTTGCTTCCACTGACTATGATCTAAGCAGAAAAGTGAATGACGCAAGGTTCGGTGTGATGGCACTTTCGTTGGGAACCGAGCTGCAAATCCCGACAGTAATCTCTCAGATTGGAATCGAGGAAGCAGGAATTACTGATGGGGTCACATCTCCAGTAGGGTTTCCAATTCAGACTGCTTTGCATGGCAATCAGCTATTAGTGGCACATGGTGGTGGACTGACAATCGTTGACCTGATCGAACAGGCAGCCCTTGGAACTTCCCGCCTTATTGACCTTGGAATGAATGGAATCAGTGTTCAGGCACAAAATGATGTTGCATACGTCATTGGGATTGCTCCTGATCCTATTTTAGTCAAAGTGGATATCAGCGATCCTGCCAATCCTTCAATCACCGAAACTGTTTCACTGAACATCGGAAACAATATTCCAACCTCTCTTGCCTTGAGCAGTACGTCAGTTTTTATTGCTGCTGGTGCAGCTGGCTTGGTCATGCTGGATCTATAACCCCCCTCTTCACTGACTTAACTTCTTTCCTACATCCAGGAGGCCTGTTTTCTCCAGTGCCGAAAAATTCTCAAATTACTGGTGTAACCATTTTGGGACCTCTTAGTATCTAAACCCGAATCCAAATTATAACCTGATTGAATGTCTGAAGAGTCGCTTATGATCGCGGTAAAACAAGGAGAGCTGAGAAAGGCCTCTGAGCTTTTTGAACTGTACAATAAGCAGCTGTACAACTTTTTTGCAAAGATCACTTATGACCGTGATTTGGCGCATGATCTTACGCAGAACGTGTTTTTGAGACTTATGAAATTCAGGCACACATATAAAGAGGAAATGAAATTTAAACCGTGGATATATCAGATAGCCAGAAATGTTTTCGCTGATCATTATAGAAGAAGCAAGACATTGAAAAACGACAACATTGATATTGAGACGGTGGGAGAAACACTGGGAGATATAGATGACGCAGTGGTTAGAAACGAGCAGGAAAGGATATTGTACTTGTCTATGGACAGGTTAAAAGTTGAAGACAGGGAAATACTTCTGATGAGCAAGTTTCAAAAAATGAAGTACGAGGAAATTTCCCAGGTGCTGGAAACCTCAGTGTCGGCTGTGAAGGTGAAAGTTCATCGAGCAATTAAGAGATTGAAAGAACACTATTTCGAATTAGAAAAAATTTAGATATGGAGGAACGAAAGATGGAAGATCTAATGATTGATTACGTCGAAGGTAATCTCACAGGAGAACTAAAGGATCATGTCGAGAAAACCATTGAGAAGAATGATGAATGGAAGCAGGAGTTTGATAGGCTTTCCGGAATCATGGAAATGATGGATTCCACGGTTGAATTGCAGCCAGAATCTTCGTTGAGACGGGACTTTAATACAATGCTGGATGAAGAGTTGGATGACCAGGAAAGTGCCAAAGTTGTGCCCATGAAACCTGACTCGGGCAAATGGATCGTTCGAATTGCAGCCTCCGTTACCTTGCTGGCATTGGGTGCTGTGATCGGAATTTTGGTGACAAAAAACATCCAAAATCAACGTGAGCTAGCTGCACTTAAAAGTGAGATGCAACTAACAAAGCAACTTGTAATCTCCTCACTTCAGGATCAAACATCAGCAAGCAGTCGACTCAAAGGTGTAAACACGTCGATGGTGATGGAAAAATCGGACGATGAGATCATTATCGCACTCATCAAGGCCATGAATACGGATGAAAATACGAACGTGAGATTGGCTGCTGTGTCAGCGCTAGCTCGTTTTGTGGAGGAAGAGCCAGTGAAAAAAGCGCTGATTAGCGCATTGGAAACGCAAGACGATCCCGTTGTTGCGATCAGCCTCATTAACCTGATGGTTCAATTGAAAGAGAAGGAGGCAGTGGAATCTCTGAAAAATTTACTTCACAGAGATGAAGTGCATGAAGCAGTCAAAGACGAAGCTCAGCTTGGAATTTTTGAACTTTCATAAAAGAAAATTTATAACCAAGAATATAAAGATCAAAAACGAATATTAAACTCAATTTAAAAATGAAAAAGTATAACATATTATTCTCAACAGTACTGACACTTGCCGTGGCGTTTGGCGCCACCGCACAGAGTGACGAATACAAGTTTACACCAACAGGGAAACTGATCGTAGACGGAATTAACAAAATATCCTTCGAAGGTCATGACGGAAATGAGGTGATTATTTCGACAACCTCTCGATCTTCAAGCAAGTCAGAACGAGCCGAGGGACTCAAGCTTATCAATGGGTCTGGTCTTGAAGACAATACCGGCCTTGGGGTTTCGGTGGTCGAGACAAATGGCAATACCGAGATGGAGGAGATTTCTTCACGATCAAGCCGAAGGTATGTGGTCAAAGTGCCAAAAAACGTGACGCTTGTTTACAAGCACTCCACCGCACATGGTAGTACAGTGGTTTTTTCTAAAATTCAAGGCGAGTTAGAGGTGAAAACCAATCACAGCCGTGTAGAACTCAATGAGGTTACAGGTCCTATGACTGTAAGCACTGTACATGGCAGGATTGAAGCAGATTTTAGTGTGCTTAACCAGGACGGTCCGGTGTCGATCGCCTCTTCGCACGGACTGATTGATGTTTCGCTTCCTGCCAATACAAAAGCCAACTTGAAGTTAGGTTCAGGATGGGGAGAGATCTACTCAGATTTCGACATTGAAATCGAGAAAACTTCTCGGTTAAGAAGTTATAGCAGCAACGAGGTTAAAGGCACCTTAAATGGTGGAGGTGTAGATTTTAGTGCAGTTTCATCACATGGAAATGTGTACTTAAGGAAAAAGTGAATGCCGTGATATCAGCCTTGAAATCTTAATCAAGATGCGAGGCTGATTTTTTTAACAGACTACTATTCAAAAATGAGGTATCTACTAATTCTATGGGTCTTGATTGGCCATGCGTCTGTTGCTCAGACTAGGGTCGAAAAAAATGTTTCGGTGAATCCTGGGCAAAAGGTGGAGATGTACTTTAAACATCCTGAGTTGATATCAGTCAAGACATGGGACCGAAATGAAATAAAGATCAGTGCTGAAGTTAGCATCAACTTTGGTAGGAACGATGAATCGTTTCAATTTGAGATTGACGAAGGCGAGACGCTTAGAATAAATTCCATAATTGAAAACTACAGCGAACTTCCTAGGAACATTGTCATAAGGTATCAGGGAGAAGACTATTTTTTTGAAACCAAAGATCCGCATTCACCTGAGATCATGAGGTTCAGGGAAGAGATTGGCGACAGCGGCTATGAGTATATGCGACATGGGGTGATTATGGATATCAAAGTGGACGTCATAGTTCCTAAAAATATTGCTCTTAATGTTGATGCTAAGTTTGGGCTGATCGAGGTGGAAGGCTTTACAGATAAAATCGAAGTATCCTCCAAATTTGGAGGAATCGATGTAAGGGTGCCACAGACAAACCCATCCATGAAAGTTAGAACAAAGTTTGGGGAGGTGTACTCCAACCTTGATATGGAGTTCTCATCCCGGGATAGGTATGAAATTGGTAGATGGGTAACCCTTGAAGGAAAAGGCAGCAACCCATCGAATCCTCAGTACTTCAGGTCGGAGTTTGGGAATGTGTATTTGAGGAAAATGTAGCTCGAGGTGTAAACACTAAGGTTACACTAAACTGCTTCGGCGTGTATGATTTGTAAGTGGTCACTTTTGCTCTGGATATCCAACATACAGGAAGACCCTGAAACAAGTTCAGTGTGACTTCCCTAATAGTGGAATGAGAAACTAACCCCAAGTCATGCTGAATTTATTTCAGCATCTTTTCTGCATGAGTTCTCGATATCGAAAGGTTATCAAATTAACCGGAAGCGATTCGCTTCTGTAGCCTAGAAAACCAACCATAAGTAATCTTGAACTTTAAGCATCTTCCTTGATACTGTCAATGTCGGATTGATCAAACCAGTCTGAAGCGAGATCCTTGAATTGTGGGTTTTGCTCCTTAATGAGATTCCATTTCCAATCTTTGTGCCAATTCTTTAATTGTTTTTCCCGGGCAATTGCCGATGACATATCGGGACATTCTTCATAGTACATAAGGAATCGAACTTGGTACTTGGAGGTGTACTTTGACCCAATCCCAGCCTTATGTTCTAAAGTTCTCCTTTCAATGTCATTTGTGACACCTACATATAAACTTGTTCTGGAATGATTTGTAAGAATGTAAACGTAGCCTCTTTTCATCTATTTAATTGCAAGCATGGATAGATACGGCTTGGAAATAGAGGCAGGGATTTACAATATATGAGAATGGCACCGAAAGGAAAGGCTCTTCCAAAGGGTTGAACCTTACACTTTGAATGATGGAATTCCTGTAGATGCATTATGGAAGACCCTAAAACAAGTTCAGGGTGACTTTCCTGGTGGTGGAATGAGAAAATAACCCCAAGTCATGCTGAATTTATTTCAGCATCTTCAATGACAAAATGTGGTAGGTTGAACTTTTATGCAGGCTCGAAAACAAGTTTAGGACCCCGTGTGTGATCGAACTAGGTAGCTATTGAAGATCTCAAACTGAGCTCGTTTCAGTATCTCACACTGACGCGATTATCACTCCATAGCAGCTGCCACATCTCTAATCACCTCAATTAAATAATCAACCGTTCCTTCATGCATTCGATGATTGATTAAACACGCACGAATTACAAACTGACCATTAAGCTTTGTTCCGGTAATAAAAACTCTTCCATCCTTTTCCAAGGCAGGAATTAGCTGTTGATTGAAGTGTTCAATCTCTAGCTCGGAATCCAAATCTTTTACATACCTAAAACAAGTCACGGCCAGTTCCGATTTTGACATTAGCTGGAAATCTTCGGATGCTTCGATCTGATCTGCTAGGTAATGCGTTAGATCGATATCTTTCTGGATCATCCGTTTGATCCTTTCTATGCCATAGGATTTAATGCTCATCCAGATTTTGAGTGCCTTGCCACTTCGAGAGAGTTGGAAGTAATGCTCATTAAAATCCAGGCGACCAATCTCCTCCAGTGAGGTATCCAGGTATGACGCTTTTTTGAAGTAAGTTCTTCGAAGTGTCTCCCAATCCTTGACAAGCAGACATCCTGCTTCAAAGGACTGGTACAGCCATTTATGAAAATCGACGGCAAGTGAATCAGCCTTTTCAATTCCACTGTAATGATCTCTGACGGAATCGAGTGTACTCGCTAAACCTCCATAAGCGCCATCAATATGGAACCATAGCTGGTACTTTTCTGCAATGGCCGCAAGACCCTCTAAATCATCAATCGCGCCAGTATTTACAGTTCCAGCGCTACCAATAATGCAAAAAGGAGTGAAGCCGCTGTCAATGTCCCCCTTTATGGTTTCTTCAAGAGCCGAGAGGTTGATTGTGAAATCTTCATTTACCTGAATTTTTCGCAAATGATCTGTCCCAATTCCCAATTCATCAATGCTTTTGTCAATACAGCTGTGTATCTCTGTGGAGGCGTAAGCAGTGAAAGGTTTCAATCCAAATAGCCCCTTCTTGCGAATTTCTTCCTTCTCAAAGAACACGTTTCGCGCTACGGTGAGACCAGTTAAGTTGGCGGCAGAACCACCACTCACAAGTACTCCTTTAGCATCTGAACTGTAGTACATCATTTGTCCTGCCCACTGTACAACACGTTTTTCAATTTCACTAAGAGCGGGAGCCAAATGCCATTTCCCAACATTCTGATTGATGGTTGACGCAAGCTTGTCGGCAATGATGGACATCTGCGAACCGCCAGCCATGACATAGGCATACATATAAGGCCCTAGGTTATTTGTGGCTGTATCGAGCACTTTCTCCTTAACGAAGTTGAGTAGTTCGAAATCATCTATACCATTTTTTGGCAGTGGCTCATCAAACCAATGCTCAATCTCCTTCTGCGGAAAATCGTGAAACGCCTTTTGACTTTCCAGGTTAGAGAATTTGTTTAAAACAAGCTCCGAACTTCTATCAAGGAGCCTCGCAAAAGCTTTGGAGTCAAGATCCAGGGAGTTATCAGTCATTTTGAAAGTTCGTTTAGTGTTCGCTCTTTGAAATCACTTTGACTAAGTTGGATTTCGATCGATTCCAACTGATCAAGGAACGAATTATCAGTAAATAGTTTCTCAACGCCAATAGTACCTGCAGTCCACACCTTCTCAAATTCAGGAATATTGCTATGCGCTTTTTCTGACAATCTAAACTGCCGTTTTCTTGAGTCCTTCTTGTCAGGAGCTGATTCCAGGTAGCCGTTTGCTTCCATTTTATTCACAAGACTGATGACCGACGGGTGCGAGAAATGGAGTTTAGCTGTCATTTCCATCACTGACAGTTGATCGTATTTCTGCAGTAGCCTGAAAATCAAATACCAGTTAGGTTCAATGTCCATTCCAAGTGATTTGTACATATCCCTTCCGCTATGAACCATGGCTTCACTTATTCGCTTTAGGCGTGTGGCTATTGCCAAATAACCGAGTTCGTTCACAAAGTCATATTGCATGATAAAATGTAGTTGACTACACTAATATATAGAATTTAAATGTAGTTGACTACTTTAATTTGGAAAGTTCGTGATCCGAATGCGAAATAATTGCCTCTCGAATTTGGGTAAACGAGCTGAGTCGCTCTATCATGCTGAACCTGTTTCAACATCTTCCACTACTTCGGAATCGATGTCGTTAGCCCTTGAGGACCCTGAAACAATTCAGGGTGACTTCTTTGGTAGTAGGTCGAAATGCAAAACAGCAGGTCATGCTGAACTTGTTTCAGCATCTTCCTCTTTGGTACTTCGGTATGTTTGACTACATCAGGGTGCTGAAATAGATTAAGGAGATAGGGACGCTATTCGTATCTGATTACCTTAGACGGATTCGTCAACGCTGCTTTTAAAGTATGATAGCTTATAGTAAGAATTGTGATGATTGTGACAGAAAGTAGTGACAAAGCAAAGATCTCAACACCATATTCAGTCCTGTAGGCAAAGTTTTCGACCCATTGGGAACCTCCAATGTATCCTATAGGCAAGGATATTAGAGAGGTTAGTCCTATGAGCATAAGAAATTCTTTGTTAAGCATCATGACGACTTGATGGACTCTGGCCCCCAAAACTTTTCGAATGCCGATTTCCTTCATTTTTCTCTGGATAAGAAAAATAGTCATGCCAAAGAGTCCAACACAGGAAATGAGAATAGCTAACGTTGAGAAGATGGATAATGCTTTCGCAAAGGCCTGATCAGAGTGGTAGTTTTCATTGATCCGATCATCTAAAAACTCATACTCGAAGATGTATTCCGGAAAAACAGTAGTAAATACCTCCTCAATAGACTGAATTTGAGCCTCTATATTACCGCTACTTGTTTTTATGTATACATAGTGGGCGGCATTTTCTCGGAACCACATAATGAGTGGCTCAATTTCATTTTGTAGTGGCTCGAAGTGGAAATCGCTAACCACGCCCACAATTTCGCCATGAATCCCACCTTGGCCGGTTAGCATACCTCTTTTTCCTAGGGCCTGCTCATGATTCCACCCCATTAGAGCCACAGCGGATTCGTTCATGATAAACTTATGTAAGGTATCCTGCGTCGAAACCTGGTTGAACTTCCGTCCATCGAGATGCTTGATACCTAAAAGATCAATGAAATCAAGATTAACCGGATAGATTGACATCCTCGGTGCTTCACCCACATTGGTGCCACGTTCAACGAACTGGTAAGATCCGTGTAGTCCCTCCAATCCCAGCCGAGCCGCTGCAACGCCAGTGATATCCGGCTGTTGTTCCAGCATTGTTTCGAACGTCTGGTATAGGTGTCTTTGCTCAGGTTCGTTCAACGGCACCACCAATACGTTTTCCTTGTTAAACCCAAGATTTTTTGATGTTAAGTAGTTTATCTGTTTTAAGATGATCAACGTCACCATGATTAGGCTTATAGATATGGTGTATTGCGAACCTACCAGGATTTTACGTAGCAGGGACCGCCCTCCAAGAAGACTGGAATAGTTTGATAATAAGGCTTTTTTTGTTTTCACACCAGCAAGCAGGAGGCCAGGATAAATTCCAGACAGGAGCCCGACAAGTCCTCCGAAGAGTATCGAAAAGATAAGTAATGGCCTTGTGAAATTGGTAAAATCAGTTGGAAACAACCCAAGTGATTGACCTAAATTGATCACAGCTAGATAACTTAAGACTAGTCCAAGAACTGCTGAAATGATACCGGTTAATGCTGACTCCAGCAGGAGCTGTGACATTAGCGATCGCTTGCTAGCTCCAAGCGCCTTTTTAATTCCCACCTCTTTAGAGCGATAGGAAGCTGCAGCAGTCGAGAGGTTGATGTAGTTTAAGCCGGCCACCAGCATGATCAGCAATGCCACAAAAGTCAACACCTGAGAGTACAACTTATTGCTTGTAGGCCCAATTTCATCCGAAGGGGTTTCAGAAGGAGTTAAGTAAATATCTTTTATTCCTCGTAAGGTCAGTTTAATTGAGGAAACCCGTTCTGGCGGGAAGTGTACCTTGACGATCTCAGGGAGTTTTTTTTCGAAGTCTGATTTGCTTGAGCTTTCCTTCAACAAAATATAGTTGTAGAAGGTGATCCAGGACCAACTGGTCGGAGATCCAAAGGATGGGTATTCATAGCTTGAAAAGGAGACCAGCAGGTCCATCTCAAAATGCGTATTGGGGAGCTGCTCAAATACTCCAGTCACTGACAGTGTTTGGCTACCGGCCTGTAATACTTGTCCCGTTGGATCAGAGTCACCAAAATACTTTGTGGCAGCTTCCTTTGTGAGAACAACTGAGTTCGGTTGTGAAAGAGCAGTTTTACTGTCCCCGTACTTCAACTGGAAGTCAAAAATTTCAAAATAAGATGGTTCAACATAATAGAGCCGATCTTCATAAAATGCCTTGTCTTCAAATCTTACCAACACCTCATCACCTCTCTTGATTATGACAGAGTTTTCAACTTCCTCGTAGGTAGAAGTTATGTATTGTCCAGTGGGTGGACCTGTGGTCACGAAATGGGTTGTTCCTGAAGGCGAGGAACTATCAAGTTCAACTCTATAGATACGATTCTTTTTACTATGCATTTCATCATAGCTGTATTCCTTTAAGACAAAAAGTAGAATTACGATTGAACTAGCGATTCCAAGGGTTAGACCACCAATGTTAAGCAATGTGGTAATCGGTGACTTGCGAAACAGCCGAAGAACAAAGATCAGTTGTTTTCCAAGGGGGTAATAAAATTTTCGATTCACATTCGCTTGACGCTCATCATTGGCGATTGAGTTGATCTGACCCCATTTAGCAGATGCCATATCAAAAGCTTGTTGATCTGTCATTCCCCGATTCTGAAGTGCCTCAATCTTCGTTCGAAAATGGTCTTCGATTTCTGCGAGCTGACCATCCTCGAATGATCCGGTTTTGGAATGATCCGAAAGCCACTCTTTGATACTTGTTTCCAGGTCGAACTGCATACTATTTGCTTTCTATTTGAAGATTCCAAAATCTATTAATCATCTCAAAAGTCTTAAACCAATTGTCTTGTTCTACCTGGAGTGCTTTTTTCCCCTGATCTGAAATGTGATAGTACTTTCTGTTTCGCCCTTTTTCGGACAAAGACCATTCAGATGTGATCAGTCCATCCTTTTCCAGCTTGTGTAATACTGGGTAAATGGAACCTTCTGCCCATTGCATATCGTCTGCGGACTTCTGTCTGATTTCGTCAATGATGGCGTAACCGTAGCTCCGTCCTTTTTTTAGGATGCTCAATATAATTGGCCTGGCAGCTGCTGCTACCATCGATTTTGATAACATACCTAGATTTTGTTAATACATAGATAATCTAAGTACGTAATCAACCTAAAAAAGATTCAAAGAAGGTTTCAGAGATGTTTTTTATACAAAATATGAAAAAATAAAACCTAAAGTCTTGGATTGTCGTATTGATTTTTCATACATTTAATGAATAAATAGGAAAAAACTCAAATCATGAAAAATGTAATGTTACTATTAGCCCTGCTAGTTGCTTATACGACTACAGGACAAACCTCAAGTTTCGACGGACAATCATCGTTGCAATACAAGTTTGGAATGATCTGGACCCAGATCGGCGATAAGTACGGCTTATTGGCCAAGGATGGAACCGAACTGATTCCAACCGAATATGAATCGCTAGAGTACAAATTTGGCTGGATTTGGACGGAGAAAGACGGGAAATTTGGACTGATGACTAAAAGAGGCTCTGAATTGATTCCTACAGAATATGAATCACTTGAATACAAGTTTGGCTGGATTTGGACAGAAAAGGATGGAAAGTTCGGTTTGATGACGAAGAAAGGTGTCGAGTTGATTCCAACTGAGTATGAATCATTGGATTATAAGTTTGGAATGATATGGACGGTGAAGGATGGGAAGCAAGGCCTTATGAATAAGCGCGGGAGAGAAATTGCTTCAAACAAGTACACATTCGGCGAATAACAAAGTTTTTAATAGAAATGAAGGGAACCAACTTAGGAGAGTTTGAAGAAGTTGTTTTGCTAACGATCGCCTCATTGATGGATGAAGCATACAGTGTGAATATTGTCGATGAAATCAGCAAAGTGACTGGTCGAAAAACCAAGCTTGGCGTGGTGCACGCAGTTTTGAAACGCATGGAAGACAAAGGACTAATTACCTCGGAGTTAGGTGAGCCAACGAAGGAACGAGGAGGAAGGCGTAAGCGCTTCTTCCAGGTTTCGCATGGTGGCAAGATTGCGCTCTTGAAGTCGAAAGAGCAGCGAGACAAGCTATGGAACTTGATTCCTGATGTTGTTTTCCAGGGAGTTCGATGAGTGCGCGACAGACAGGCCCACCTCGATGGATGGACAGAATCGTGGAGCTCTACTGCAAGAGAGAATTGCTTGAGGATCTACAAGGTGATCTCCATGAATATTATGATCGCAATCTAAGAAAAAGCCGGTCCAGGGCCAATCTGATCTTTTTCATTGATGTTGTCAAATTTTTCAGACTCTACACGGTTCGTAAACCCAAAATGATTGAACGAATGACATTTTTCAACCTATTCAAAAACTATTATAAAACTTCGGTGCGTAGCATCGCAAGGAACAAACTGTTTTCGACCATTAATATGATTGGTCTGGCAATTTCCATGTCGGTAGGCATCTTGATGATCACGTATATCAGTGAACTATTGACCTACGATAATTTTCATACCAAGTCAGATCGTATCTATAGAGTACTAAGCACATACAAAGGAATTACCGATTCTGATGCAGAGAAATATGCTTCTACCTCAGTTTTCATTGGAAAAAAATTGAAAGAGGAATACACAGGTTTTGAGAAAGTGCTAATCATGCGAAGAAATTTCCGCAAGGACATTGCAAAAGGCGAGAATGTCATCAGTGTAAGGGGCCATTATGCAACAGAGGAATTTTTTGATGTGTTCTCGTTCAAACTGGTAGCTGGGGACCCATCCACGGCACTGAGAGATCCAAACTCTGTTGTTCTTACGAAGAAGACGGCAGAAAAGCTATTTCAGGACAAAAACCCGGTCGGGGAAGTTGTTACCGCAGGTGATGAGAGGTTTATGGTGACTGGTCTGATGGAAGATGTTCCAGTTAATTCTCATATGCAGTTTGAGATATTGGCCTCCTTTTCAACCGCTGAAAATACCTATGCAAAGGAAGAAAACTCAAGTTTTTTGACATGGCGAAGTATTTGGTCAAATTATGTGTATCTGCTATTGCCTGAGGAGCACAATACCGAAACCTTAGAAGCGAGTCTCAATGAGGTGGCTTTGGAGGAGAATGCTAAAACCGATCGGTATGCAATCAATTTTGAGTTGGAGAACCTGTCGGAGGTCATGCCTGGTAAGGACCTTAATAACAAAATTGGAGCAGGAGTTTCTTGGCAAATGATCAACATGCTAATCACGTTGACCATGATTGTGATTGTTTCGGCGTGCTTCAATTATACCAACTTATCCATCGCACGATCTTTGAGAAGGTCGAAAGAGGTCGGAGTTCGAAAGATAGTAGGGGCTAGTCGTGGGCAGGTTTTCCTCCAGTTCATTACTGAGGCAATCATTATTTCCTTTTTCGCCCTGATCATTGCATTTGGGATTTCACTGCTCATTAAGCCTGAGTTTGTTAGGATCCTTTCCGATGGAGCAAAGGTCTTAATGGACTTCCAATACATACATATCCTCTATTTTCTGGCTTTTTCGGTGGCGATTGGAGTTATCGCAGGATTTGTGCCTTCCCTGATTCTCTCCAAACTGAAAGCCATTTCCGCCTTGAAGGATGCCTCAAAACTGAAATTACTGAAGCGAGTTAATCTGAGGCGCGTGTTGATTGTGTTTCAATTCACCTTATCCATCGCTTTTATTATTGGGGCTACAATCTCATACCGTCAATACAAGTACGCGCTCAATTTTGATTTAGGCTTTAACACTGAGAACATCCTAAATGTCAACCTCAGTGGAAATGACTCTGACATTCTCTTAAGCGAAATGAGAAAGCTTCCTGAGGTTACGGACTATTCGAGATCAGCCATGATTATGAGTACCGGGGACACCTGGTCCGATTTATTTAAGTATAAGGACCCACTGGATTCAGCCTCAGCTCATGTCAATTATGTTGACAAAAACTATCTGAGGGTGCATGATTTCGATTTCCTGGCAGGAGGAATGTTTCCTTACGACCTAAAAGGTGATCAGGAAGCTAAATACATTATTGTCGACAAGCTTTTCGTTGAGCGATTCAATTTAGGGAGTGCACAAGATGCAATAGGGGAGGTGGTGACCCTACGACAAAGGAGAGGTGATTCGAAGCTAGAAATTGCTGGTGTCATCGATGAATTTCAGTATGCAAAGATTGAAAGCCGAAAGAAACCAACCGTCTTCTTCCAGGGTTCCGACGATTCCTACGGTTATCTGAACCTCGTCGTCAAGACCGACAACATTTTTTCTTTCATGGAAAAATTGGAGGACGCGTGGAAAAAAGTTGACACTGTTCACCCGTTTAGAGCTGAGTTTTACGACGATAGGATTAGAGAATCCTATGCAGGATATGTGATTATGTTCAAGATCTTTGGGTTCCTTGCTTTCCTAGCCATTTCCATTGCTTCTATGGGGCTGCTGGGAATGGCAGTGTTTACGACCGAGACAAGAATCAAGGAGATCAGTGTGCGAAAGGTAATGGGGGCTACAGAAAAACACCTTGTCTATATTCTCTCACGTGGATTCGTATTTATGCTGATTATAGCAGCATTCATTGCAATGCCACTTACTTACCTGTTTTTTACTTCCGTGGTGATGGCCGATAGCGCAAATCGAATAGCCATCGGAGCTTTTGAATTGCTATCTGGAGTGGTACTGATCTTCGGATTAGGCATTCTTACGATCGGCTGGCAAACGTGGAAAGCCGCCAAGACAAATCCAGCCGAAATGCTAAGAAATGAGTAGGAGAGAGGGTCCACCGGCGTGGATGGATCTCGTCATCCAATGGTATTGCAAGTCAGAGCTTCTTGAGGACTTGCAGGGAGATCTGCACGAATATTATGAACGAAACAGTAAAAAAGGTAGAACCCGAGCAGATTTTATCTACCTGTTGGATGTGGTGAAATTTTGCCGGCTTTACACAATAAGAAACCCAAAAATAGTAGGACGTATGACTTTTTTTAACCTGGTAGGAAACTACTTCAAGACTTCCACAAGGAGTTTAATCAGAAATCGACTTTTCTCAACAATCAATATTGCCGGATTGGCGATTTCCATGTCGATCGGTATTCTCATGATTACCTATATCAGTGAGTTGCTCAGCTTCGATACCTTTCATAAAAAAGCAGATCGCACCTTTCGGATCGTGTCCAGATATGAGAGCATTTCCAACGACCCCTTCGATCTTGCTTCTACCTCTGTTTTTATTGGGAAAAAGTTAAAGGAAGAATATTCTGGATTTGAGGACCTTCTGATCATGCGAAGGAACTTCAGAAAGGACATCGCAAAAGGGGATAACATTATTGCCTTGAGTGGTCTTTATTCAACAAGAGAATTTTTCGATGTTTTCTCCTTCAATTTAATATCCGGCAATCCTGCTACAGCATTAGAAGCACCATACTCATTGGTTTTGACCGAGGAAACCGCGAAGAAACTCTTCAAGGATAAAAATCCTGTTGGTGAAATTGTCACTTCAGGTGATGAGAGTTACACAATCACCGGGGTGATGGAGAACATACCTAGAAACTCTCATATTCAATTTGAGGCGTTGGCCTCATTTGAGACGCTTGATAGCAAAAACAGAAATCTCGAAGGCACCACTCTTTATAATTGGAGCAGCATATGGCAAAACCATGTATACCTCGTTTTGCCAAAAGGGGAAAGTCCGGACAGGATCAATGGAGCATTGGTGGAGATTGCAGATGTAGAAAATGCTAAAACCGATAGGTACACCATCAATCACAAGTTAGAAAACATCCTTAAGATCGTTCCTGGGGAGGAAATGTCCAATCAGATTGGGCCAAGTATGGCGTGGATTGGTATTTGGCAATTGGTGCTTTTGACACTATTTGTGATTGTTTCCGCATGCTTCAATTATACCAATCTATCCATCGCCAGATCGCTGCGTCGCGCAAAAGAGGTAGGAGTAAGAAAAGTGGTAGGAGCTAGTCGAAAGCAGGTTTTTACCCAATTCATCTTTGAAGCGGTTATCGTTTCGGTGGTGTCATTGTTCATTTCATACATACTCTTTTTATTATTTAGACCAGGTTTTAAGGAACTATTCCTGGAAAATGGCATGCTGTCACTCGAATTCGAATGGATTTACGGACTGTATTTTCTTGCATTCGCACTTTTGATAGGACTTGTTGCGGGAGTTTTGCCTTCAATTTTCCTATCGAAATTGAAAGCCATTTCCATTTTCAGAGATGCATCTTCCATAAAGCTTTTGAAAGGTGTGAATTTGAGAAAGGTGCTAATCGTTATTCAGTTCACTATTTCCATTTTTCTGATCATTGGCTCAACAATCGCATATCGACAATACAAATTTGCCCTGAACTTCGAACTGGGATTTGAGACTGAAAACGTCCTTAACCTTTCGCTTCAAAATAATGATTCGAAGGTCTTAAAAGCTGAAATTGAAAAACTTCCTGAGGTTTCAAAAATCTCGAGGTCTGGGATGATTCCAAACACGGGTGAAGTTTGGGCAGAGCGGTTTAAGTACAATGATCCACTGGATTCCGTTGAGGCTTATGTGAATTTTACGGACAAGAACTACTTCGACCTCCATCAATACGAGTTTGTTGCCGGTGGCACTTTCCCATTCGATCAGGAAGAAGGAGACGCAAAATTTGTGATTATCGATGAATTGATGCGGAAGCGATTCAATTTTGAGACTCCCGAAAGTGCTATTGGGGAAACGTTAACAATAGTGAGTGAAAGGGATAATCCGAAGGTTGAGATTGCTGGCGTAGTAAGCGAATTCCAATACGTCAAAGTTCACAACGAACCTGAGCCATGTGCGGTCATTCAAGGCACTCCTGAGGATTACCGACACCTCAATCTGCTAGTCCAAACCGTGGATCCGATAGCCCTGATGGACAAGCTGGAGAGCATTTGGAGTAGTATTGACAAGGTACATACGTTTGAGGCATTGTTTTATGATGAGCAAATTCAGGAGGCATATGATTCTCAAGCTACTTTGTTCAAGATTTTTGGATTTCTTGCCTTCTTAGCTATTTCCATAGCTACCATGGGACTATTGGGAATGGCGGTCTTTACTACGGAGACCCGAATCAAAGAAATAAGCGTACGCAAAGTAATGGGCGCCACGGTCCGGCACCTGGTTTTTATTTTATCCAAAGGCTTTGTTGTGATGCTCCTTGTTGCTGCCGCAATCGCGATTCCGTTGGCTTATCTCTTTTTCAGCGAAATGGTCATGGAGGACTTTGTCAATCGAATCACCATTGGTCCCCTGGAATTACTGTCCGGAGTGGCCTTAGTTTTCACGATTGGGTTTTTGACGATTAGCTGGCAAACGCGTAAAGCGGCAAGGACCAACCCGGCTGAAATGCTTCGGAACGAATAAGTTCATTTTCGTACACAAGATTGTCCGGTTGGATAGTTGAAATTCCTCCAATAGCGCATTTAAGACCTTTTTTGGGGCTGGCATGGTAATTGGCATTTTGCTAATCACCAAAACCAACAACCATGTTACGCAACTATCTACTTGTTTCCTTTCGCAATTTGAAGCGACATCTTACTTATTCGTTCGTCAATATTTTCGGATTGACAATTGGCTTGGCTTGCACGATGGTTATCGGCATGTGGGTAAAGCAGGAGTTTAGCTATGACAGGCATTTTGAAAAGGTCGACAACATCTACCGTATTGGCGTCAACTTCTTTAACATCGGAAACATGGCTCGTGCGCCTGAGATCTTAAAGGAGAGATTGACAGACTACTCCACTGTGGAACGCACAACTAATTTGCATCGGCAGGGAGAAGTAACATTTCTCATCGACGACAAGGAAGTTTTGCTGGATAATGTGTTTAAAACTGATCAGGACTTTTTTAAGTTGTTTTCATATGAATTTTTGAATGGGGATCGGTTTAGTGTACTGGAGAATCCTAATGGAGCAGTCATTTCAGACAAGGTTGCTACCAACGTATTTGGAACAACTGACGTGTTGGGAAAAACCTTACAAATCAAGGATGATTCTAAAATCTATTCCATTGAGGGTGTAGTATCTTCGGACGAGATCACCCACATTCCCGCCGAGATTTGGCTTTCAAAGGGAAACGAATCCATTGCAGCGAACTGGACGTCCGCTTCACCACTTTCATACGTCCTTTTGAAGGGCGATCCACAGGCCACGTTGGATATCATTTTGGATGATATAATGCGGAAGGAAATACACCCAAAGTTGGCGCCGAATGATCCATACGAGGAATTTTATCAAAGCGGGTTCTATCAATTCTTGCCTATCCCGATAAAAAACATTCATTTGTACTCCGACTACAAGTTCGAAATCGCCCCCATCGGAAATGCGATGACAACCAAAGTGTTTGCTGGAGTTGCAGTCTTGATCCTATTCCTTGCAAGCATCAATTTTATCAATATCTCGACCGCGCGATCAACAGTGAGAGCTAAGGAGGTAGGTATCAGGAAATCCCTTGGAACAAACAGAAGACAGCTTGTAGCTCAGTTTATTTTGGAATCTATCCTTATCTGCGTGCTAGCAGGGGCACTGGCAATGATGGTTGGTGAATTGTTCCTTACCGGATTTGAGCGATTGACCGGTTTGGAACTGCTTGAATCTCTCTTCACTAACTCAATTGATGTTTTAATCGTTGCTCTCACAATTATCATGATAGGGTTCGTTGCTGGAGTTTACCCTGCGTTCTACATCACCAGCTATCAACCTGTAAAAGTCTTAAAGGGAAATATCCATGTTAATGAAAAGGGAATAGTGAGAAATGGATTGGTTCTTTTTCAGTTTGTTATTTCCATCAGTTTGCTTGTAGTTTCCCTGTTTGTTTTTAACCAATTGCAGTTCATCCAAAACAAAGACCTGGGGTTTGATCAAAAGAATGTTTTAGTCGTAGACAATTTCAGACATGTCAGAGATCACCAAGAAGTATTTAGACAAGAACTTTCACAAAACCCAAATGTGTTGGCCGTTAGCGTCAATCATCGTGTGCCTGCTCAAAATGGATCTTTCGTTTGGAAGTTAACGAAGGATGGCGATGAACAGGACTATTGGTTTCAGCAGTTCACCGGAGATGCAGACATGTTCGAATGCCTTGGCTTTCGATTGTTGAAAGGACGAACTTTTTCCAATGAAATCGGGACAGACACTTCATCTGTGATCCTCAATGAAACTGCGGTTGCAGAACTGGGATATGACGATCCAATTGGAAAAACACTTAATGGCGGTTTTTACACGATCATCGGAGTAGTTAGCGATTTCAACTACGAGACCCTGAAGAATCAGATTACGCCACTTGCGTTGGGTTATAGTGAAGAAGGTGGGAGAAATCTGGCAATTAAATTTTCAGGCAATCCTCAGCCGGTGATTGACCAGGTTCATGCGATTTGGGAACAGTTTGGTGTAGAAGAAATTCCTTCCTATTACTTCTTGGATGAGAACTTTGGTAAGCTGGTGGAAAAGGAGCGAGTATTATCTAAGGCAGTGTTGATTTTTACTGTTTTGGCAATGTTCATCTCTTGTCTGGGACTGTATGGTCTTTCCGTATTCACTGCTGAACGAAAGACAAAGGAGATCGGGATAAGGAGAGTTCTTGGAGCTTCTGTTTTCAACATAGCAAGGTTATTGTCGCGAAATTTTGCAAAACCTATTTTATTGGCCTTTATACTGTCGGTTCCAGTGGCATATTTTGCCGTGGATGAGTGGCTGGCAAACTATGCCTATCGTGTTGAGATTGGACCATCCTGGTTCCTTATAGGAGGTACTACCGCGCTCGCCATCGGCATTGCTACGATCTCCTGGCAGTCCATTAGGTCTGCGCTGAAAAATCCAGTGGTTAGTTTACGGACGGAGTAAGAATCTACCTCACTTCATCGCTCCAACAAATTTTTGAGCCCATTGTAGCCCCGACTTCTCGGCATCAAATCTTCCATTGTTGGAAAGTGCGATAATTGCAAATTCTATTTCAGGAACACAAACAACTACATTGCGATATCCGCCAAAACCGCCAGAGTGCCAAAAAACGTCATAGCCCAAAAGTGATCCCTTTAGCCAGCCGTCCATGTAAGTTACTCCTGCCACAGGGCTTTCAAACACCTGTTCTACTTGAATGTTGTTGTCTTCAATGTTCTGGAAGTAGTCGATTTCATAGAGGTTTAGGATCCAGCGCTCCAGATCTGCGAGCGTCGAAAATACACCGCTTGATCCATAGGTTTTTTTGTTGAATGGTGCGACGAAACCATTAGGAAATTCAATGCTTTTGTAATCATTCATTAGGAAAACATCGTTTTTGTAGTTGTACCCTACTGCCGGTCTTAGATCCTTTTTGGGACTTCCTACTGATGAACTATACATATTGAAACTATCGAAGATTACACTACTAAGCATTTCTGGATAAGAGGTTCCAGTCAATTTTTCTATAATCGTCGCCAGTAAAATGTAGTTCGCATTGCTGTACTCATATTTTGTGCCAGGAGAAAAATTTAGATTCTTGACACTGTCCATTAGTAACTTAAATACATGATCATTGTCAATGATCGGCTCCCTCCAGGTGATGAACTGGTAATAGTCGGGAATACCAGACTGGTGCAAGAGCAAGTCTTTAACGGTTACCTGATCCATGTAATTAGGCATATTTGGTAGAAGTGACGGGACCTTCTGTGATAATTGCACCTTGTTTTTTGCGACCAAATCGCGCACCAATTGGGCAGTCATGGGTTTAGTAACGGAAGCAAGATAAAACGAGGTGGAGGCGGATAGAAGCTCATTGGAGGATAGGTCATCCACACCTTTTATATTTCTTATTTGGACTTGTTGATCACTTATGATAGAAACGGCAATACCTGGATCTATTCGATCGTCAAGTTGTCGGTTAAGTTGCTCATTTAAGTAAGGAGAGAAGCCAGCGAATGGATTTGGTGATAGCTTCTTAAGCTGGGAATGGACAATAAAAGTGTTTAGTACAACGAGAATTGCGACTAAAGTCAATCGTGAAAAAAGTCTCATAAAAGTGAGTTAAAAATGGGTCTAAAATCTGTTTTCAGAAGGGATAACTCACCGTTTCCGAAATGGTTACTTCGGGGAACTAGATTTTTTCCAGCACTCTTTCCACAAGATTGTCACATTTGCTAAACCCGAACTCAAAGAGCTCATTCGTATAGGACAGCTCATAGAGATTCTCCTTGATCATATTTTTTGCACGATGGAGTCGAACTTTCACGTTGGAATTGGAGAGTTCAGTGCAATCGGCTATTTCAGCGATAGACATTTCTTCTACTTCTCGCATAATGTAGATGCTTCGATATTTTTCATCAAGGTTGTCGATGGCTTTCTCGAGAATCTCCTTCGCTTCTTTTCGCATGATTTTGTGAGCAGGTCCAGGCTGCTTTTCATCGTGTAGTTCAATGGTAGTTTTCTCAGAAATACTAAGAATGTCAGTTGTCCTGAGCTTTGTTTTTTGCTTAATTCTTGCCAAAGCCTGGTTGATGCCAATTCGGATCAACCAGGTGGAGAATTGAGCATCTTGCTTGTACTGCCATAGTTTTTCATAAGCGGTGAGGTAGGTGTCCTGCATGATGTCCTCAATCTCGTTTTGCTCACTCACGTACCCTCGAATTACTCGAAATAGTTTTTGATTGTTTCGGCGCATCAAAATTTCATACAGCTCTTTTTCTCCGGCAAGAATTCTCCCGATCACCTCTTTTTCGGGAATCTTGCTGTACTTAAAATCTGAAATCTTTACGGCCTTCATTGCTCTTCTTTCTTCTTAGAGAGAGATTCT
Source organism: Cyclobacteriaceae bacterium (assembly GCA_028285685.1). Taxonomy (GTDB): domain Bacteria; phylum Bacteroidota; class Bacteroidia; order Cytophagales; family Cyclobacteriaceae; genus Ekhidna. The sequence continues at coordinate 460,413 of JANQOR010000038.1, forward strand.
CATAAAAAGTTACACGATCCTGTAACCAAATCCACTTTCCGTTATCCAAACTTCAAAACCAAACAACTTAAACCATGGAAATCAAAGATCTACTGAAGTACACCTATGGTCTTGTCCCTATTGTTGCTGGCCTGGACAAATTCACAAATATTCTGACGAATTGGGGTCAATATGCGGAAGGAATGGCCGGTATGCTTCCATTTGATATCGGTACTTTCATGATGATCGTTGGGGTCATTGAAATTGTAGCAGGTGTTCTTGTTTTAATGAAACCCAAGATCGGTTCATTGGTGGTCGCTGGCTGGCTGGTAGCGATTGCCTTGGTGTTAATATTCGGTGGCCGCTACCTGGACGTGGCTGTTAGAGACCTTGTGATGGCCATCGGTGCTTATGCACTATCGAAGTTATCCTGACGGTTAATCCTTGTTTTGTTAGGTTAATTAATGTGGGGCGGTGAAGAGGTTCACCGCCTTTTTTTATGAAAATTTGTTAGCTCATAGCCTCTCTGCCATAGATATGGTATTTAGAATGATGTGAGCAACAATCAATGGCCAAAGGTTTCTGCCAGTAAGAATATATACCATTCCAAAAACAAGCCCAATTAGACCTGTTGTAACTGAGCGTGCTGATAGATCATAAGAATGTCTGAAGCCAAAAATTGCCGCCTGGAACAATACGGCTAGCATAGTGGAAAAGGGAACTTTTGAAAACACTGTTTCAAATCTATTCAGAGAGAATCCTCTGTCTTGAAGTTCCTCAAGAAACGATTCAATCCACACAAAGACTATGATTGAAAAGAAGAGCGAAATGTTCCCTTTCAAATAATCGAATCTTGTGTCTGACTTTGAAGATGATTCGGAGGTGAAAAGAAGATCATTTATAAATATTTCGAAAATCATTAATGTGACAATTGTGCCTACTAGGGTAATAGCTACCATGCCTAACATCTTCAAGAAGCTATCAGGTCTACCCAGTCCCAGATCTTTCCAGGATTGCCCTCTATAGTATAATAGGATAGTGGCTACTCCCACAGTTGAGAATGATCTGAATAGCGCATTCCCCCAAAAGCCAATTGCCTCTATGTGGATTATCCTGACTAAAAACATGATAGCAAGGAAGATGGTTAAGTCCGCAATTGCGCCTAAGTGGCTTGCTTCATTTTTTTTACTGGTTTGCATTAGCTGTTAATTCGTGTTGTCAGGTGTGTCTTTCGTGCTGGTTTTCCGAAAAAATTAGAACCAATGAATATGGCTAATCTCGATTCCTTCCTCATCCGCCTCAGGAATAAGTAGAAGCTCAGTGTCGGTCTTGGTAGCGGCATCAAGGGCAACGATTCGATCCGTTCTATTGAAGATTACCTTGCTGAAGTTGCTGCTCCAGTTGGTGTTGAACACATCAACGTATGCTGTGTGTACATATTCAACATCTTCATCTAAGTCCAGAATGTGAAGCTCCCGCTCAATCCAGGCCCTATTCAATACATCAAGGAAGCTAACGTAGCGACCATCTTTCGAAAAAGTAAGCTCTTTCATCGTCCACTCAGCCAGACCTTGTCGAAGGTGCAAATCTTCATTGAAGATGTCGTAGCTATACAAGTCATCTGCTGTACTATAGAATATTTCGTAGCTGCCTGGTCTCCAACCTACGTTTTGGAAATACGGTGCGTCTGTCATAACCTCTTTGAAGACCTCAGCTTCTTTAGCATCATAGACCAGCAACGTGTTCACATCATTCAACTCATAGGTGATAAGCAAGAATCTGCTATCAGAGGACCATATTGGAATGTGAAAACTATCTATATCAAGTTCTGCGAGTTCGACACCTAATTCAAGGTCAACTATATGCGTCTTTTCTTGACCCGCCAACTCATAGGCAATAAAACGATGATTATGAGATACTGAAACGATAGCTACCTCATTGTCAAAGGAGAAAATTTCGCTTTTAGCTAAGGGTTCGGCATCAATGGCGAAAAGAATCTCATCTTCGACGTAGTACAGCAGCTGATCAACCCACTGCATCGTCCAATCTCTACCAGTAAAATCGAGGAGGACAGATCTTCTTGTCTCATTAGCAGGGTCATACATATATACGGAAACAACTTCCTCTGGCTGTGAATGATCCTTGAGGCTATAGGCAAATGCATTGCTAATCTCAAATGGTCCCTGCTCTTCGGTACCAATATCATCCTTGTTGCATGCAGGAAGAAGAAACACTGCGATAAGCGAAATAACCGGTATTTTCCTTCGCATTGTAAATGCATTTTAACTTTTCAAGTTGAAATATCGGTAAATAGAATGAAATTAAGTTGTAGAGTACTAAGCAATTGACCGTTATGTTCAGCTCATATGGGACAGATGGTTTGGAACAGAATCAGCAGTAACTAATTCGAGTTAAGGTGGCTTTTAGCTTCTTCTTTTAGTTTTGTTGGCTTGGATGTCAATTTGCGAATGTTTCAATCTCTTGAATGTAGGTTGTTGGCAATCCCAGTTGCATTGCAGTCTTAGCCAATTGCCCGGCGTATTCTTTATTCCGTCCCACTAGTTTTTCTAATGGCAAGTTGTAAACGATCACCTTTTGTGACTCATTGTTAAAGTCGGTGACTATGATTTCTTCGGGAACATAGTCTGCCACGCTCGATTCTCCATACAGGCTATCCAGCTCTATTTTACTTAAGGCCATTACCGCGCCATATGCTCGTTTATCAGCCGATTTTGTGAGTGTTGCTCGCTCACCAATATTCAATTTGTAGCCCTCGGCATAGGCGAGCACTGGTTCGGTAGGTCGAAGCTCTTTTTCTCTCAATAGCTTTTTGTCCATGAATAGGCCATAAAAAAATACGGGTATCATTTCATTTTCCAAGTGCATAATGTTACAGATTTATCATCCTGGCTAAGCTACTTAATTCTCAAACTGATCTTCTTCTGATAAGCCATCAAAGAGTTCTATTGACACCTTCCAATCGTTTTGAGGAAGCCATTATCAATCACCTGGTATGATCCTCAATTTCTTCAAAGACTTCTACGGAGGAACGTTGACCGAGCCTTCTCATAGCTTCCATTTCTTGTGGGTTTTCATTTCCCCAAAAGTTCTTCCATAATTCCAAGGAGTCCCATTTTGCTATCGTGATAACCTCCGTCTCATTTTCAAATGATCTCAGCAGGAAACTGCCACGTGCGCCCACAACAGATGCATGAATGGAGTTGGTTGTTCTACTCCAGACTTTCTTAAATTCCTCAAAGTTCTTTTGAGGGACCTGCCAACGATAAACCACCCTTATCATAGATTAGAATTTGTTTAATGGTGATACAAACTTATCAATGCGTTTGACTATCGACCGCATCTCCTGACCTTTTCAAGGTAATCCTTATGTGATTTATAGCACAGTGTTAATTGAGAATGGTGACCCAACCTTTGAAATTGGAACCACATTCGTTGGTAATTGACCAGAAATAAGTGCCATCTGGCAACTTACCCCCATTCCAATCGTTTTGATAATTGTCTGATTTATAGACCATTACGCCTGTTCTTTGAAAAATTTTCAGTACAGAACCTAACAATCTTGTATCGACTACAAAGTGCTCATTCAAACCGTCACCGTTTGGCGTAAAGAGATTTGGTATATTAAGATTATCAAATTTCGGAAAGACAAGTTCTATCGTATCTTGTTCTATACCGCAGGAATTTTCAACCTCCACCCAGTAAATACCGGACTCGTTTACCTCCAGGGTTGAATTGTTCGATCCATTGCTCCATCTGTAAGCTGTTATGTTAGGATCCTCATTTCCTAGCACAATCGCATCGTCACAGATCCTCTTATCGACTCCGAGATCAATACTTGGGCGAAATACGGATGAAATATCAATTTGGTCAGTAACAATCCCACAGGAGTTACTTGCTGTAACCCAATAGTTACCCCCACTATTGACAATTATGGAGCTTTCAGTAGATCCGGTTGACCACAAGACATGATCTGCATTTTCTGCGCTAGCACTTATTGTGAGAGAATCCCCTTCACAAATTGTCATCTCACCTTGAGAATCAATTTCAACATAAGGTTCAGGAAGTACGAGTAGCTGTTTTGTGATGGAAACTGATTCGGCCATATTGCTAACTACCAATGTTATTGACTGCATTCCAGGCTGTGAAAAGCAAATGTCCGAAGGACTTTGTTCGTTGGTACTTTCAATGTTTGCCCCAGTGAAAAGCCATTCCCAACTATCAATAGCTCCAGAAGATTCATCCATCATGCTCAAACACCCATTTATGCAGATGCTATCTGAATTAAGCTGGAATTCGGCCCTGATATCCGACGAGCAAGAGAAAATCTCCCCGAGATCGATAGAGTTGATCTGTGGGGATACCGATAAGCCGAGGTTCAGATCACTACTTATTGAATTGGGGGTGCTAATTGAAGGAACTACGGCTGATTCGACCATATTGACATTCTGAACGCAATCGCCATCACCTTCTAGGTTTGTTTTTATGATTAAGATATCCTTATCTCCCTGTTCCTCGGTACATCCAAAAGCCATAATCATCCTGTTTGGATGAGAGATCACTGAAAGAATCTTGTCAGTTCCCTGCCCGGTAAAGGACCTGGACCAAACTAGATTACCGTTGTTATTTACTTTCATTAAAATGGGAGGATGGCCAGAATTAATTTCATGTGCTGAAATGATGTATTCCTGACCTACCAATGTTGCTGAACTATATTGAATGTTGTTATCAGCTACACCAAAGGTCTTGGACCACCTCGTGTTTCCGGCGTTGTCTATTTCATTCATCCATATTTTGAGGCCACCTCCCCAGCTCCACGCATCATCAATGGTTTGTAATATTCCCCCACTTTCCGTGAGATATCCGTTAAATGCCTCATCATCTCCTCCTCCATACAAATTGGAGGACACAATTACACCTGCTTGATCCACTTCCATGATGAATCCATTATGTCCGGATATCCCCAGACCGCTTGACCAAGCTCCAGAAATTATATAGTTACCGATATCATTTTCAATAAATTGAGCGAAGTTGATCCAATCATTGCCGCTTTGGCCGTACGTCTTCGACCATATTAAATTTCCATCAGAATCTAATTTCGTAATCATTACATCCAGCAATCCATTATTTCCACCAACACCGAAGCTTTTTGTCCAACCACCGACTAATAAACTTCCATCGGTAGTTTGCAAGGCTGTGTATGCACGATCATCAGCAACTCCTCCAAATGTTTTCGACCATTCTACATTGTCCATCTCATCAAATTTGGTGATAAACCAATCATCATTTCCTGCACCAAAACTATCGGTCGTCCCTATCGTCAGATACCCTCCTTCGGATAATGGAATTGTACTAAATAGGATATCGGTGCCGTTACCTCCCACGGCTTTTGACCATAGTACGCTGCCCGTAGTGTCTAGTTTTATTATTAGTCCATCAGAAGGCGCGGAACCAGATTGAGTACTTCCTACAACAATTACGTGATCTTCGCTAATGAAAACACTTGAATTGGCAATGTCATCACCGACTTTCCTAAGGGTCTCTTTGAAATAATTTTGGGAGAGTAATTTGACGCAAGAAAAACAGAGTATGGATAAGATTAGGATCTTTTTCTTCAAGGGTGGGGTGATTTATTGATGTTATTCCATATTCTATAATTGCTGTATCAGTCCTAGCTAGTTTGTATCTCTAATCCCAATCTTTCAGTGAAAACTAAGCTAGCAAAGCTGCAATTCAACAACAAGATGTCAGATAAGAAACCGTACCACAATTCTTATTTTAGTTGCTTTAATCTTTAACAGATCGTCAAAATGGAACTGTCTGTAGGTCCTGTAAGCTCATGATCTTCTATCTAACGGAACCTTCATTTTAAGAACAATTGTGTCTCAGCTATTCGATCTTAAATTCCACATAATTGTTTCCTGAAAGCGGTTTCCCCAATAGTACGTCAAGAGTAAGTTGAATTAGGTATTGATGGTTCTTGGCTTGGGAAATAAGAGATGATTCGTCAATAAACTCATAGTTGCTTACATAAGATTCTCGAATCACGCCCAAGCTTGTGAATTGACCATGGTTAAGCGGGTTGTTTAATGTATAGTAGGTAAATAAATCCTGATTAAAAAATTGATATGGTTTATACTCTGGTGCTGGGTTAGTTGTTCTCTTCCCTTCGTCATCAAGGTAGGTGGCTGAGGCCGAGAAAACCATGGTTTTTGTTTTAAACTCATTTCCATGATTTCGAAACAGGGAATCCATTTCGCGGTACAGGTAAGCAAATTCCTCAAGCCCATAGTGTTCCAATGAAGAATCATATATCAAATAGCTCTTAAAGTTGACACTATTACGATGATTCATTTGAAGTGCAACTCCGCCACCCCAACTGTGTCCAAGGTAGTGTATCTGATCAGCATCGACGAATGGTAAGCCCGATGCAAAAGAGTAGATAAACTCAACATCCTCTAAGGCTTGCGGATAGGAATGAGTAGCCTGATTCGGCCAGTGGTAGTATGAGGAGATAACTGCGAATCCATGGGAAGCAGCATATTCAAACAAGGTACTGTTTTCAAAAGGAACGCCACCATTTCCATGATGGTAAATTATAGTTGGAAATTTGCCATCTTTCTCAGCGATGCTAGTTGAAGATTTTACACTACCCTTTAGCACCGCTTCTAAAAGATCAGCACCGTACCTTGGCGTTTCATCGGTATCTAAATTAACCATGACACCAAAATTCAGAACTGAGTTAAGCTGCATTTTATAAATACTGTCGGCTAATTCACTCACTTTTTCGGACCCACCGTAATCAAGGAAATCTTGGTAGGAATTTGGTGATCCAGTTTGTTTACAGGGGAGCCAAAAATTGATGAAATAAGGCTTTGCACCCTGGTATGTACCAAACTCGTACCTGTTGGTAGAATCATAGACGACTGTGTCAGAGTAGCTCACATAATATTCTCCATTTGACAATTCACCTTGAGCATAGGAAGCAACCGAAATATTGAAAATTGAAATGACGGTTAAAAGTATTTTCATATGCGACTATTGTGTGCCGATTAGGCGTGCATCCAATCCGGTCTCTGATTACTTTTCGTAACCAGCAGCGAAAAACGAAGCTAGTAAAGTTTGTAAAGACTCCCTAACAAGGTTACACCATGAAGCAGAGGAATTATAGATTCCCGCTGGAATAAATAAGTCGCTCCTGGAAACTTATGAGGTTATCCTTTTTCCATTTAAAACCGATACCCGAAGTGAAGTCCGGGCTCAAATAAATAATAGTTTGGCCATTTGCTTTCAACTTGTTCAAATGAGTCGGGAAAGTTGGTATTGACGGGCCAGTAGTTAATGACAAAGGATGGTTCCAAAAACCAGCGTCTTTTAAAGAGCTCAATCCTGTATCCCGTTCTCAGCTGACACCATAGTTGAAATCCGGATTGGATTTTTTCATCTTGGGTGTCGTAAAAATTTTGAAGAAATGGAGTTGCCTGGATCGTTGAATACAGGCCTTTCCAATGAAATCGTTGGTATCCAACGCCAATACCGAAAGATCTGATTTTTCCGGGATAAACATCATCTGACGATTCCCAAAGTTGTATTCCAAGCGGATGGTAGTACGCCCAGGTAATTGCCTCTGCTATAATGACATCTCTCGAATTCAGATAGTAGCCATAGTTTAGCTGAAAATACTGTGGAGGCTCCTTTCTATCCAAGTTCCCTAGCAGAAACACCGAACTTCCCATTGAATGATTCCAATCATTGATTTGCCCGACGATCTTCGATGAAGAATCTGAACGATCTTTTTGTTGACAGAGTATGGATGTAGTTGAGCAAAAGAAGATCATTGTCAACATCATTACCCTATTTGAAATATCATTTCTCATTGTTATAATTTTAGTCATTTCTCATAGCAGACACAAGATATTTATTCGTGGTGAGACGCTGGCGAGATACTTACAATAACAGCGTCTAGCGGGTACATATGAATTGAGTGCTCTGCTGATGATAATTTAAGAACGAAAGTAGAGAGGCAGTGGGCAAGTTTGTTCATAAGATGCATCTACAACGAGTTTACAACGAAGGAACCTGACATTACAGAGGTATTTAGTCTTATCGAAGAGCCTTTAAGACAACGAAGCCTTACTAGCCGGCTTTTAGTCTTTCGATCAACGTATCGAAAGCCCTCTGAAAATTTAGATATCCCTTCTCTTTGGCCATCATTGATCCAACTTCAGCGAAGTCCATAGCTTCGGATTTTCGCTCCTGCTTTTCCCGAACCACAGCTAGACCGTAAAGACTCTTGCATAGCACAATACCATGTTGCAACTCCTCAGACAAGAAATTAGCTTTTACATAATATTCCTCAGCCATAGAAACATCCCCAAGCTCCAGATAATATGAGCCCAAATTACCTAATGCATGGGCTTCCGAGTAGTTTCGATTGATTGCCTTCGCAAATTCATAAGCTCGACCATGATGAAAAAGTGCTGAGTCCATCGCGCCAGATCTTCTAAAAACAACAGCGGTGTGTGTGTGATTTCGTATAATTCCGACGGTATCACGACTAGAAAAAGAAATGTCGAGTCCTTTTTGAAAGCATTTTTTACTTTCTTCTTCAGCTCCTTCAATTTGGAAAATCGTACCTTGACGATATAGCACTTTTGAAGTAAGTACATCGTTGCGTTTTTCTGTAGCGTGGGTCATGGCGGTGTCCAGGTACGCTCTGGACTGAGCCAGAGCATCTTCACGCTTGAAATAACTCCAATTTAAATAGGATAAATCACCAAGCCCGTAGAATGCATCCCCCAGATGATCCGGGATGTCATACAGTCTGGAGTAGTGAATTGTCTTATGGAAAGATTCTTCTGCATTACCATATTTTTCAAGATATCTGAAATTTTCTGCCAGGAGTAAATGCAACTGTATCTGATCTCTCCTGGCCAAGTCTTCAGTCAAATTGATTTGTAAAAGTTCGTGGGCTTCTCTCCATTTTCCCTGGTTGGAAAGGTTAATTATGATTGGTTTAAGATCTGAGAAAAGGGTCGATTTTGAAGACGTAGATGAACAACCTAAACAAAACATGAAAATGATTGCTGCGAAGACTAGTGGGTATATACCAATCCGCTTTTTGGTCTGCTGCATGTCTACTTTGTTAGATACATAATGTCTAAAGTTGCTTATTACTTTTTTAAATGCAGTCAATCTTTTAGGCCTTTAACCATCTATTAACTATTCTGCAAACCACAAGTAATCCGTTGTGAACCTCTTACTCTGCTTTAGGGATAGTTCATAAAACAACCTTGAAAATTCAATTTGTCCCTTTTTGTTAAGGTGAAATGCTTCTGCAAAAAGCGTAGAATCCACATGATCATTAAAAATGTCAAATCGCCCAAAGATTGAACTATCTATGCCTGTTTGAGCTATTTTGCTGGTATAACCCTCATGAATTGCTTTGTATTTTTCTAAGTAATACTCGCAATAGTCCGAGCGCTTTGGCGGGATGAAAAGATGGAAATTGATCTTGTTCTCTTCACATAGCTTTTCTATTTTTCTCAAGTACTCGAATTGCAAACCAGACCAACCATACTTTTCTATTTGAAACCAATCACTCAGGTCATCAAAGTTTTTGGCAGTTCTCTGTAGAGCAGATGAGCCATAATCATCTGGTGTAGTGATGTTTCTATTTTTTTGTGCCGGTTGGGGAAGAAATAAATATCTAAAAAATGATTTGTACCTCTTTACAAAGGCACTCTTATCATGTTCTCTGGAATATAGAAAACATTCCCATGTGGTGAAGTCCAAATACAAATACTGGTTCCGATGTCTATAGTACCTTTTTGTGTAAATCCAGGGGTCGAGTCCAAAATAGATAGTACGAACTGAATCTAATCCTAAATTTTTCAGGATAAAGTATGTCTGAATTGGGCCTCTGGCATCCATGGCTAAATTGACATAGCTGGAATTATCCGGATTTATGTTGTTGAGCTCCTTGCATGACAACCCATACCTTACACTTGAGCTCCCGGCTAAAATATTTATTGGACCATTGTCCAATGTTTCTATCCATGCATAATCATTTGCATCTTGGGCGTATCTTTTTTCAAGCGCTTTTTCCTCGAAAAAACCTTCTTTTTGCTTTTCGATCAATAGCTCCATGACAAGAAAAGGTAGAGTCGGAACGAGTATTGTAACGATAGTCTTTGATATAAACCTTTTCATGGGATCAGAATTGGAAGTAGATAAATTGTTGTTCTTTTCCGCCGAACCAAAGGATCGCATATGCTATTGAGTAGTAAAATGTATATCTAACAGGTGATTTCCATCTTAATACGAGTTTTTCCAGCGCGTATTCTCCTTCTCTTCCTAACCATTCGATAATCATAAATGCTCCCAATAAGACTATAATTGTTTTGTATCTCAAATACACGCTGAATGACAGGAATGAGCTGGGATGCTGCAGTATGTCAGAGGCATACTGCAGTGCGTGACCAAGATTTTCTGCTCTGAAGAAAATCCATGCAAACACAGTCAGACTAAATGTGGTGAGTATTGAAAGGAGCTCCTTAAAAGTTGGTAGGCTCCTGCTGTGGGCAACTATATCAAGATTATTTCGATTTTTATTCGTTAGTAGAAGCGGCAAAAAGTAGACTGCGTTTAAAGCTCCCCAAATAACGAACGTCCAATTTGCACCATGCCAAAAACCGCTAACAATAAAGATGATAAATGTATTGCGAACTTTCATCAAAGTGCCGCCGCGACTTCCCCCTAGAGGAATGTAGAGGTAATCCCTAAACCATGTGGAAAGAGAAATATGCCAGCGTCTCCAAAACTCCGCAATGTCTCTCGAAAAGTATGGAAAAGCGAAATTTCTCATAAGGTTAAATCCGAACAAACGGGAAGTTCCAATCGCTATATCCGAGTAGCCAGAAAAGTCCGCATAGATTTGGAACGTAAAGAAAACAGCACCAAGTACCAATGTAATCCCTGAATAGTCAATTGAATTGCTAAAAATGTGATTCGCAAGCTCAGCACAGTTATCAGCGATAACTATTTTTTTGAACAACCCCCAAAGTATTTGACGCATTCCATTGACTGCCGTGGAGTAATCAAAATTTCGTTTGGTGCAGAATTGCGGCAACAAATTGGTTGCTCGCTCAATTGGTCCGGCAACCAATTGTGGGAAGAAACTCACAAAAGCTGAAAAGGCGATAAAATCCTTTGTTGGTTCAAGTTTTCTCCTGTAAACATCAATGGTATAGCTCAACGTTTGGAATGTGTAGAAACTAATTCCAACCGGTAGAATAATGTTTAGAGAATTTGCTTTGATATCTGCACCAAAGAAGGAAAAAGCAGAGATGAAATTATCCAGAAAGAAGTTGTAGTATTTGAAAAAACCCAGGAAACCTAGGTTAACAAGGATGCTTGTCCATAAAAGAGCTTTTCTCCTTGACTGGCTTTCTGCAATTTTTAATTTTTGTCCGACTGTATAATCAACAATCGTACTGAAAATGATCAGGGATAAAAACCTCCAATCCCACCACCCATAAAAGACATAGCTCGCAACAACTATTAGCAAGTTTTGATGCTTTATATTCTTGCTTGATATGAACCAATAGAGGATAAAGACGATTGGTAGAAAAATTGCGAAGTCTAAGGAGTTAAAGAGCATTTAATTCTTGTCGATTAGGCGTTTTTTGCTGCACTCTCACCTTTATGGCACAGACCGCTCAAAATCAAATGGACAGGTCTGTATCATTCGTTGAGGAAAACTAAGCTATCAAAATTTCCGAAATCTCCTTGATCTTAGTCATCTAGCGAATTCAATGATCAGGTTCAAATGACCCATAGTAAATGGGCACTATATCGTTGCTTATCTTTTAACTTCTTCCTTCCTAATTCTAATAGCTTCTCTTTTGGTACCTGAATTTAAAATCATAATATACTGTCCCTCACCAAGATCAGTAAGATCCAGATTTAGTTCTGTATTTGTATCCAAATTGTCAATGGACTTCATCAACTTACCACTTAGGTCAGTGATCGTAATTTTCTCAATTGTGTGGGTACTACTTTTGATATTAATGCTATTCTGAAGGGGATTAGGGTAATATTCAAAAACGTTATGCTTATTCAAACTGAGTGGTTCGAATATGGTAAGCGTCCCGTTAACAAGGTTTAGTTCATAATTGTTGTCGCTACCTCCTGCAAGCAGGATATCATAATCACCAGGACTCGAAAGCTCGGTGGCACTAGTAGAAATAGATGGCATCAGATCAATATCCTCAGGCACATCGTTTCCAAATAAACTGTCAAATGCGATTTGAAAGTCAGGGTTTTTCTGAAACTGATGTTTACTCGTGTCCTGAGCTATAACATCTAGATGGGCCTTATCTATCCATACAGTATCTTGTATCCAGCCATCGTAAAATTCATCTTGAATGTAAGCCACAAAAGGGTAGTAGCCTACATCTTTTGGTAAGTTCAAACTTCCATTATGATATGCTTTAAACGCCAATCCCAGAGGATCGGAAACTATGAAATTGTCGACCGGAGAACCATCATAGACTTGATTTAGAACACTTAGGTCTGCTGCGGTTTTCTGCTTATTCAAAATCTGAATTTTTTCGTAGTGATCGGTTAATACTATTTCCAAATCACCATCTCGGTCATAATCGAATGGGAATATGTCCCTATAAAACCCCCATTTTCCAATGTCAAATAGCTTCCTACCACCTAGAAAACCATTGGAAATCGAATGATAAAATACATCTGTATAACTGGCTGAGACGATATCCATCTTGTCATCTTGATCAAAATCAAATAATTGAATGCCGGCGTTAAAGCCATCTCGTCCAAAGCTAATTTTACCATTGCTGGTTAGTAATTCGCTAGAGCCAAAGTAAATCGTCGCGATATCTGTGCTTGAGCTTCCATCTGCAATTAGGTCATCAAATCCATCACCGTTTAAATCTCCTACTTCCATCTCAAATGCCTTAACTGAGAAGGAAGAATGAAATGTGAATTGTCCTGTACCATCACCTCTGTGTATTATCACCTCACTTGCGGAAGGGGAAATTGCCACATCAAGATTTGAATCATTGTCGAAATCCCCAAATGTATGTGCTTTCGTATTCAGATTATCAAAGACAATATGCCTGGAAAAAGAAGTACCTTCATTGTTGAGATATAGACTCCCGTTAGCCAATAGATCTGGATATTGGTCATTGTTTACATCGCCAACAGTAATGTCGTCGGTGTGCACATTTTGATTAAGATCTATTTCTAAGTTTGTGAAAAGTCCAGAGCCATCATTTAAGTATATGGATGGCTTGAATCCCCCGGTGACCAGATCTAAGCTTCCATCCAGGTTGAGATCAACTAACTTGATCTTGCTTGGCCTATGTTCGCTTTCCAGGTGATAGTAGTCTTCAAAATGATCCAGGCCATTGCCTAGTTTCAACGTAACGAACTGAAATTGTCGATTTGCAATGGCTAGATCGATGAAGCCATCATTGTTTATATCCCCTAAGGCGATTTTATTTATATCTGATGCCATCGGGAATTCAGTAAATCGAATTCCCTTGAAAGAGGTATTCGGATAGGTTAAGTGCGTTTTTATATCCTCTGCATTGGCGAAAAGGAATCCTTTTTCGCCAGTACCAAGTAAGTCAATGAATGAGACGGAGAAGAAAAGCCCATTGAAAGTGTAATTGTAATTCTGCTCAATAAGTTGAAAAGAGCCATTCCCATCGTTGATGAAAAAGTGTAGATAGGTATCGTTAGTTACATTCCCAAAGGGAGCCGGCTTTGAACCATTCACTACAATATCCGGATGGGAATCACTGTTGATATCATCAACTAGGAAATCCGCTGTTGAGAAGCGAATACTGGATGGGTACTCAATTGTTTCTTTTACCGTTCTGTCGGCGTTTCTTAGGACCAACTGCAACACAGAATCTTGCTTCGAAATGATGGCTAAATCGGGGATTTGGTTACTATCAAAATCTGCAATTTCAATATTGTCAGGTTGGACATTTAAGGCAATTTCTTCGAACTCATCTGGTGAGTTTTTGATACTGTAAAACACCCGTGCCGTTTCCATGCCCTGTCCCACGACAGTAAGATCGATATTACCATCTTGATCCAGATCAACAAGTTTGGCATCGATTGGGAGTGCGCCTACATTGACGTACTGGAATTCACTCTCGTTCCAATCTTGATCTTTATTAAATATAAGCGCAATCGAGTTCGATGATGATGTAAGTGCAGCAATATCATTACTGCCATCGCCATCAATATCTTCCGTGATAACTTTTGCAGGACTGTCAGTAAGATCTATGAAGAGAGGCGAGTCGAACTTAAAATCACCTAGGTTGATTAGTAAACCGACTCTATTTTGGTTTGGATCCGTGAAGATGATGTCGCTCAAACCGTCATTATTAATATCATCTACAGTCAAACGACGGACTTCAGATATTGAGCCCAAATCATAACTAAAAGGGGCTCCCATTTTCTCACCCATATTATATCTGACTGATACTGAACGTGACTCTTTGAAAGTCATTAGGAGGTCGTGTCGTCCATCATTATTTAAGTCTGCATGGAGAAATGCATTCGGTGTTGCAGGAAAGTCAAGCGTTATCCTTTTATCGAAATCCTGGCCACAAATGACCGTCGAGACTAAAATTAGAATTTTTGTTATTGCAATTTTCAAACTAGTACTGCTAATGATCAATGGAAGATAACGTCATTGTGTAAAGTTTCTTGGGCGGCAAATTTCGTCTAAAGTAATGAAGTCAGCCATAGCTCACAAGGTACCACCAGTGCTATTCGTTTGTTAGTATTTATGTTATTTTAATTTTTGATTCAATCTTGGACTCATAATTGGAATTGGTAGCCTCAACGTAGATGCGGACGTTCCATAAGAGACAGTTAAGTTACATAGTGTAGAAAAGATGAAAATGGAAGGGAAGTACATAAGTTCAATGAAGTCGATCGCACCAGTCTGACATTTCGTTTACTCGTAGCATCTTTTAAAATAGTTGGTGATATTATGATCATGTTCACTTTAATTCCCGTTAGATTGAATTTAAGAATTGCCTAACTTGCAACATAGTTGCGTTCTAAGAAAACTGTAACTTCGTATTTGACTATCCGCATGAAGATACCCCGAGTCATTCCCATTGTTAGCCTTTGCCTAGGACTATGTTCTTTACTTATTCAATGTCAAACTGGAAGGACCCAAACCCCTCCTTACCTGACAGGCCAGGGCCTTGGAATTAATAGTGTCACTTTAATGGTCCACGATATTGATTCAGCAATCAGTTACTTTAAGGATACCCTGGGTTTCAATATTCGAAGAAGTGCAGAGAAGGGAGTTTTTGAAGGGACCCTTGCAGCATCAGTGTCTTTAGGAGACATGTCTTCCTTCGAATTCTTATCTGTGGATGATTCAGTGAATAGAGATTCTGTTACTTCCTTTATTCGGGAATTTCTGGATGCCAGGCAAGGTGTTCGTTTATTCTCACTCTCCACATCTTCCGCCGATTCTACATTCCTCGCTTTGACTTCCAGTGGGTTTCAGATGGATTCCATTCAATCTTATCGAAGTACGTCGAAGGAACCTGCAGGATGGTCTTGGGATGACGGTGACCCAAAACGTAAAAGCCTGGATTTCGACACCTCTGATCCACCCGCGCACTTCCCTCGGTTCATTGAAAAAATAGGGTTTGATTACCATACGGTCAATGATGAATGGAAAACCTATTACGTCTATCAACGCATGTTCAGTGGACATCCAAATGGGGTGGTAGGTATGAATGCCATTCGAATCGTTGTCAATGATCTTGGGACCGCGAGCAAAGAGTTTCGAAAGATGAATCTTGAGCTGATTGAACAAAATGATTCTGTTGCACGATACCATCTATTCAGGAACCAAGAGATTCACCTGGTTGCTCCTAAGAATCAACAGCTGAAAGAATTTTTAGCTGAAAATGGAGAGGGTGTGTTTGCGTTGAGGCTTGAAGTTGCAAACCTGGATTCTACCAGTCAATACTTTGACAAAATGTTACCACCCAATGCTACGTCGTGGACCCGTCAACGACTTACTATTGCATCGGAATATGCCATGGGGGTACAATTGGAGTTTGTACAAGAGCCTGAGGACCAAGGCTTAATGGCCAGAATGTATGCGCCGACGGAGGAGCTGGATAGTTTAGCAGTGGAGCATGCAGCTTCACTTTATTCGAAATATTGTGAGCTCTGCCACGGGAAAGATCGAGAGGGGTATGCGGCGGACAATTCCCCTTCCCTGCGGTCAAGATCGTTGTTGGCCACCAGCAAGAATAACAATTTCATGAGGTACACCATTCAATATGGGAGAGCCAATACGGCTATGGCCGGGTATCTGAATACTCAGGGTGGGCCGATGGAGTATATAGAAATAGAATTAATCTTAAAGTGGTTGTATGAAATGAGTGGTGTGGAAGAGGCAGTTGAGCTCTCAAGAGAACCGGTATTGGGTGATATTGAGCTTGGGGCAACTGTTTACTCCGCGAATTGTGCCATTTGTCATGGGGAAAATGGAGAAGGCATCTCCGCGCCTGCTCTTGGAAATCCTATGACGCTCGCTACTGCCACTGACCACTTCCTTAGATATGCCATCGCTGAGGGACGTGAAGAAACTCCCATGATAGCTTTCAAAGACAGCTTAAGTAGTGACAAGATTGATGGATTGACCGCTTTCTTGAGGAGCAGGGCTTCAGGTTGGGATATTCCAAAACCTGATTCGGTAAACATTCCCTCTCCGGAAGATTATGTGTTAAATCCTGATAGTGATGCCCCGGTTTTTGACTTGAGGGAAGGAAAGTATGTATCTTCTGAGCAAGTCAATCAGGCACTTATGGATAGCCTTCGTATGGTTATCTTGGATGCGAGATCAGAGGTGGCTTGGCGTCAGATGCATATACCTGGTGCCATCCCTGTTCCATATTATGAAGACCCTGAAAATTTTGTAAATGATATACCCAACGATGGCACTCAAATCGTCATCTATTGTGCTTGTCCCCATGCAGCTTCAGGTCGGGTTCAAAGCACGCTAAAACGCCATGGGTTTGAAAATACTGCAATTATTGACGAAGGAATTTTGGTTTGGGCTCAAATGGGATTTCCGGTAAGGAATGGTAGCTAGGAAGAGTACATGCGCACATAATTCCTAATAGTGTTGGCATTAACGCTCTATTTGGGTCCATCCTCTGTCAATCTGGGCGAATGCGTCTTTTGCCCAACCCTTTTGTCTTGATTCTCTTGCCGTCTTTTCTGCACCAGTTTTTGGCCTTGGTCCACCTACAACGATCGCATAATGGTTGCTAACTTTGGTTCGATAGATATCAACCGTATACCTTAGTCCATCATTTCGGATTTTGCTTTCAATAGAGTTTGCAAATTTCTTGGCGATTTCCAGCCGATTCGATTTAAAAGATCCGACCACCGCAAACCACTCTGCATCTTCATCAGGTTTTTCTGTTGCTTCAAAGATTTTGAAGCTCGACGCTGACGTGGTTGCGTATGCGTTATTGTCAACAAAAGTTGTGTCTATTCGCTGTTCGTTTTCTAGAAGTATTTCCTCAGCAATTTCTGCTAGCAGGGTATTTCCATATTTGATGGATAGTTTAGAAGCTGCCTTTTCAATTATTTCCTCAGCTTGTTTCGATTCCCCATTGTTTTTGCTTAGAAGAGGCAAATAGTCCTTGACGAGATTTAAAGTCTGCAGTTCGATTAAGTGATCTGTAGAGTTTTGTTGAGTCCCCTGCATTCTTAGCTGTCCATTACCTATTAAGTAAGTAACAATAATTGTTGCTGTTCCTATTATGATCTTAAAATAAAGATCAACCCACTCAAAAAAGCTCTTCTTTTCTTTCATTCGGTTTTTTATTAAAGTATTTCATATCTACTTAATTCGCTGAAACATATGAAATCAATTGATTTGCTGTTCCAAAAATTTCGAATCCGGATAAATTTCACTATGCCTGGTAAGATTGTAAATACCTCAAAGGGGGTATTTTGTAATTCCTCAGAAAACCTTAACCCTGTCCAGAGGAGCTTCCTTGCTACTGTATGCTTTCAAATTAATTTGACAACGTAGGAAGTTTCACTGATTCCGGTCTATGCTCTCGGGTTGGACACCTATATTCATAGATTCAAATTTTAATTTGATCGTTTCCGGGATTTCTTCCCAACTGAGTCCCATCTGACCGATTTGCTTAGTTTTTGGGCCTTTGTGCACTGAATTTAGTGTTCAAACTGGACAGTTAGATCAACCATCGGGTTTCTTGTATACAAACGGTTTACAATCCAGGCTATGACGTGATATTATCCAGTACCTCAGGATAGTTTTGAATGGAGCTGTGTGAGTCTCAACGACTTCCAAAACACATCTTTTGTTACCGTCAACCACACAAAATCATGAACATTTCAAAACATTTACAGCTTAGACTTTCAATGGTGATGATCCTGTATTTGGTATGGACGAACGTTCAAGCCCAGGATCAAAGCAAAGACGAACTCCTGGAACTTTCACTTGAGGAACTGCTTGACCTTCAGGTCACCAGTGCTTCTAAGAGGGAAGAGCGCATACAGGATGCTCCGTCTGTGATTACCACGATATCAGCCCGTGAAATAGAAGATTTTGGAGGCAATAGTCTTCTTGATATCCTGTCACGCGCTGCTTCCTTCTATGATCTTTCCTCCTACGTTTTCAGGAAGAATTCCATGGGCCTCCGAGGAGATTTGACTACGCATGTGAACCCACGTATACTTTACCTTATCAATGGGCGACCGTTTCGGGAAAGTGTAATTGGTGGACAGAACATGAATATCCTCACTGCATTCCCAATATATTCCATTAAACAGATTGAAATTATCAGAGGACCCGGATCGGTGCTGTACGGATCCAATGCATATGTTGGAGTCGTCAATATCATTACAAAAGATGGTGAAGAACCTTCACTGGATGTGAGGGCAGGAACAGGTACATACAATGCCCGAAATGTACAGGTAAATGGAGCACGCAGGTTTGGAGATCTGGGTGTAAGCGCAGGAGTCCAATACATGAACAATGATGGATGGCGGTTTGCTGACTCCACACGTTTTTTGGGTCCGAACCGCAGCTTTGGGGAAAATGAATTGGGGGAAAATATACTCTCCTCCAACCTCCAGTTGCACTACAAAGGCTTTTCTCTTTCCAGCTTTTATGGCTCCAACGACCTTGACGGGATTGCAGCCGTCACTTCGGAACCAGTAGTTTACGAGAGCAGACGGATTTTTACGGACCTTGGATATCAAAGATTCCTCATACCTGACACGTATGAAATTCAGGCGAACATCACCTACAACCGACTGAAGGACCACTATCAGGTAGGTCTGACTGATGCATTTCAGCGCTTTCCTAAAACCGACGACTATGTGTTTGAGGTGACGAACTTCTTCACGCTTAGCGAGCAATTTGAACTGACGGTAGGCGGATCTTATCAGCGACTAAAGGGTGAGCAGCGAAATGGGAACGATGTACTCTCAGTACCAGCATACAATTTAAACTGGTCCAATGTCTATCTCCAGGCGGATTATCATGTCAATAACCAACTCAAATTTGTTGCAGGAGGTCAACTCAACAAAGTGGAGGGCATTGATGCGAATTTTGTGCCTCGTATTGCTGCGATTGGCACTTTTCCATCCGGATTTGGAGTAAAGGTCATGTACGGTGAGGCCTTCCGAGCACCTTATGCTGTAGAAAAAGGCATTTTTTCTCCGGCGGTCGCAGGTAATCCTGATCTAGTTCCTGAAAATATTGCCACGTTTGAAACACAGGTTTCCTATGTGAAAAACCAAGGATCTACCGTGCTAACTTTTTTTCGAAGCAAGCAGTCAGAGATTATCGGTCGCATTCCTAACCCTACAGCTGAAACCGCGCTCTTGTATGAAAATCTGGGCGAACGTACCTCCTCAGGACTGGAGCTAGAGTCCACCTGGTCATTATCGGCAAATACCTACCTTACGGGGTCTTACTCCCTTCAGACCAATGAAGCGGATGATGGAACCAAAGATGTCTCGAGATTACCTCGCCACATGCTGAAGGTGGGAGTTTCACATCAGTTGACAAGTTATCTCAAGCTGGCAGTTTTCAACTCACATTATTCAGCTCCTTTCGACCAAGAAAATTCTGAGAGTGGCAGAGGAGATCTGAAGGCATTTAGCTGGCTTACGGCAAGACTTGATTTCAGCGTGGCCCAACTAACCGGAGGTGAGAAACGGTACGGAATCACATTCGAGGGAGTCAATTTACTGGATGAAGAGGTCTACAATCCTGAGATTAATTTCCGGAACTACAATGCGGTGCGTAGTCAACCGGGTCGAATGATCCTAGCTTCTGCATACCTCAAATTCTGAAACAAATGGCTCAAATGGATAAAGCCGGTGGATTAGCCGTGCTGGGGGTAAGGATGCTCCTTTTCTGGATCTGGTTCAGCAACTGTGCTTCGTCTGCGGCTCAGTCGATAAACCCCAAGTATCAGTCGGTGTTTATCTATGGTATTACGCGGAAAATCCAATGGACTTCTGATGCAGATAAGTTTAGGATCGGTGTTGTGGGCAGGAACAAAGGGCTGCTGACAGAGTTGAATGATTTGTCACCTAGGAAGGTCGGACTAAGGACAATAGAAGTGGAAGAGATCGACGGATTAGGAAACCTCTCCCATGATATCATTTTTATATCTGGCCGGAGTAAATCCGAACTTGATACCTACTTATCATCTGTTAGCAGCAATACACTTGTGATGACTGAATTTGATGGAGCGATTGAAGCCGGAGCTCATATTAATTTCATAATGAATGGAGATAAAATAGCTTTCGAACTCAACGAAACTGCACTCAACAGCACTTCGCTAAGGGTATCAAATGACTTGATCCGATTGGCAGCAAGGGTTCAGTGAGGTGAGGTTAGCTACAAATCCATTGGCAAGTAGTAAATAGAAACGTTTAGGGAAAAATACGTTTTGTGGAATTGTCCACTACCTGCCTCATTTCTAGCAATTCAATTTTGTTCCCGTTTCCAAATGCAATTCTTTCTCGATTCGCGGAAATTGCAATTGGTGGAACTCTGTCTATATGGTGAACGATTGCCAGATCCTGTTTACCTGAGTTCATATCTTCGAATCGTTGCTTAACTTCTATGCTCATTTTTTGAAGTGCAAATCACAATCAAGGTTTTAGCTAAAAGCGTTTTAGTGCTTTTAACTTTTGTGGAAAGTAGTTTTTAATTCTTAGTCCATACAAGCGAATATCTCCAGAACAACTGCTTCCTGATTTCAGGGTTGCCAAGTATATCTCTGGCAACTTCATTAATGTCCTCGAAGTCCATAAAAGTGTCATCTTTCCCATGTTCGCTCCAATATTTCCTTTCAAGTTTAGAACTGAATAGTCTCTTATTGTAAATTAATTCATTGATCAAATGAAAGAATTTTGAAACCACTGATCTCCAAAATTCTCTTTTCCAGTGACTATTGTAAAGGTCGATTATTATGAGTTTTCCATTTTTCTTCAATTCATTCTTGGATTTGACTAAGAATTTATCAAAGTCCATATGGTGGACAGTAGCAATGGATATAATTACGTCAATCGACTCCGGTTGAAATGAGAAATCAAAATAATCTCCTTTAACAAATTTTATGTTAGTCGCACCGTATTCTGACTTTGCCTTTTCTATCATATTACCGGAAAGATCTATTCCCACAGTCTCTTCAGACCTTGAATTAATAAGATTGCATAATTCGCCATTGCCACATCCTACTTCAAGTGACGTCCCTATGGAATTGGGAATCTCTCTCATGACAAAATCAATAAAATAGTTATTATGAGTCCACCTTTTGTCTGGAAGTTGAGCAATCAAATCAAAATCGCTTTCTATTCTTTGAGTCTCTGTCATTTTAAATTGGTAGCCAGGATCATACAATTCTCTATCGTATCCCTTAACAGCCTATGAATGTCACTAAAAATGTCGCTCATTCCGGTAGCAATCAGAAACGAGATGAGTGTCATCAAAAGGCTTCTTTGCTCATAGCATGTGTCTAACGTAATTTACCAAACACCTCAATTTGTGAGCTTAATAGACTCAAAGTAGACCGGTTAGAATGAGGTACTTGCTGATTCTCGTC
Source organism: Cyclobacteriaceae bacterium (assembly GCA_028285685.1). Classification (GTDB taxonomy): domain Bacteria; phylum Bacteroidota; class Bacteroidia; order Cytophagales; family Cyclobacteriaceae; genus Ekhidna. The sequence continues at coordinate 482,606 of JANQOR010000038.1, forward strand.
CAAAAATACGCATTGGACAAATTTCTAATTGATTGTAGTGAAAAGCCCAATTGATACCTTTGATATCAAATGACATCCCCTCACCAAATACTCAAACAATACTGGAACTACGATTCCTTTCGGCCCCTGCAGGAAGAAATCATCAAGGCCGTGCTGGACGGGAATGAAACCTTGGCGCTGCTTCCAACGGGTGGCGGGAAGTCGGTCTGCTTCCAGGTACCTGCGCTGTGTTTGGAAGGTTTATGCTTGGTGGTCTCACCTTTGATTGCATTGATGAAAGACCAAGTTCAGCAATTACGAGATCGACGGGTGAACGCCACAGCCATCTACTCGGGCATGAGCAAACGAGAGATTGATATCACCTTGGATAACTGTATCTACGGTGAGATCAAGTTTTTATATGTCTCCCCAGAGCGGTTAAAGACGGAGCTATTCATCGAACGGGCCAAGCAGATGAACATCAGTTTGCTGGCTGTCGATGAGGCTCACTGTATCTCGCAATGGGGCTATGATTTCAGGCCTCCATACCTTGAGATAGCAGATTTCAAAAATGAACTAGACATCTCCAAAACCATTGCACTTACAGCCACCGCAACGAAGGAGGTTAAAGAGGATATCATTTCAAAGCTCGAACTAAAGAATTGCCGGACCTTTCAAAAAAGCTTCGCCCGAAAGAACTTGTCATACTCAGTTTTTAGGCTGGAGAGCAAGCAGCAGAAATTAATTGAGGTGTTGGAAAGTGTGAGCGGGGCCAGCGTGGTGTATGTAAGAAGCCGAAAACGAACAAGGGAGATTTCTGAATTCTTGAACAGGAACGGGATCTCATCCACCTTCTATCATGCCGGGCTTAGTGGCAAGGAAAGGGATGAAAGACAAGCTGCCTGGATTATGAACAAAAAAAGAGTGGTGGTGGCTACCAATGCGTTCGGGATGGGCATTGACAAGCCTGATGTGCGGACGGTGATTCACATGGATCTGCCGGATACACTGGAAGCCTACTACCAGGAAGCTGGCAGAGCTGGACGCGATGAGAAGAAAGCGTATGCAGTAGCTCTTTATCACAAGCAAGATGAGAAGGAGTTGATTTCTCGATCTGAGAAATCGGTGGTAAGAAAGGAATACCTTAAAAGAACCTACCAGGCATTGGCAAACTATTACAAGTTGGCGATCGGAAGTCAGTCCTTTTCCAGCTTTGAATTTGATTTTGAGAAATTCACAAAGACGTACAACCTCTCGCCGATCATTACTTTCTCCTCAATTAGAAAGCTCTCTGATGAGGGATTGATCCAGGTGACAGAGGGATTCTACGAACAATCCAGGATTAGTTTTATTTTAGAAAAACAGGACATCTACACCTATCAGGTTGCCAACCCCAAATTGGACCCGCTCTTAAAAAGTCTGATGCGTTTGTACGGAGGCGAACTTTTTGCCAACTACATTGCGATCAAGGAAAAGGAGATTGCTTCAATGCTAAAAGAGGATGTGGTCCAGGTCAGGAAGTGGCTTCATTATCTGCATGATCAGAAAATAGTTGATTACCAGGCAACTTCGGATTCACAACGGATCACATTTCTTACCCCACGTCAAGATGTTGAAAATCTTCCTATTGATAACAATCAGATTGAGTGGAGAAGAAAGTTGGCCATAGAAAAAGCAGGGGCCGTCATCGAGTATATGAATACCGATCAATGCCGCACCAATGTTTTTCAAGTCTATTTTGATGAAAAGCCCGACGAGACTTGTGGTATTTGTGATAACGATCTGGCCAAGAAAAGGTCTGCGGATCCAATCTCCCGTGATACTCTGCTAAAACTCTTGTCTTCCACGCAACAGTCGGTGGCTACCCTGAAAGCAAAACTGCCAAACCACATGGAAGACCAAATTCTCGAAGGTCTTCGCATCTTAATTGAGGATGGAAAGGTCCGAGAAGAAAATGGGAAATTCATGTTAGTTACATGATTTTTTCTGTGTGGTTGTGCATCCTTAGGTAGTCGGGTGTGGCTTGGTGGTATCGATCGGACTGGCGTTCCAGCCTACATCTAAAATTTTGAAACTTTGCAGCTCCGGCAAGACTTGTAGCCCCGGCAGGAATCGAACCTGCATCTAAAGTTTAGGAAACTTCTATTCTATCCATTGAACTACGGGGCCAGGAATCGGCGCAAATTTAGAAAATCTTAATAGACCTCCTGATGTAAATAATTTGGATATATCCGGAGATGAATTTTTTTCACCTCTTCCACAATCATATTTCTAAGATCTTCAATTCCGGTTTTGTTTTTGGCCGAGATAGCCACGGACATTCCGCCGTTTGTTGGAACTTCTTCATCAAGTAGATCGATCTTATTAAAAACTTTTATCGTTCTGATATCAGAGGCTCCGATTTCAGAAAGCGTTTGCTCAACAACCTTAATATGATCTTCATGCGAAGTACTCGAGGCATCGATGACATGCAAAAGAATATCTGCCTCCTTAACCTCCGCCAAAGTAGACTTAAAAGATTCGATCAGATCATGAGGCAGCTTTCTGATGAACCCCACTGTATCTGAGAGGAGGAAAGGCAGATTCCCGAAAACAACCTTGCGCACAGTCGAATCTACGGTTGCAAAAAGTTCATCTTTTGCATATACTTTTTCCTTACTGAGAATTCTCATTAGGGATGATTTTCCTGCGTTGGTATAACCCACCAAAGCCACTCTAACGATTCCTTGACGTGACTTCCGCCTCGTTTCCGACTGCCGCTCTATTTTATCTAGCTTCTTCTTCAACACATTGATCTGATCTCGGATGATCCTTCGGTCCGTTTCTATTTCTTTTTCTCCGGCACCACCTCTTGTCCCTGTTCCACCTCTTTGTCGTTCAAGGTGTGTCCACATACGAGTCAACCTCGGCAGAAGGTACTGATATCTTGCAAGCTCCACCTGGGTTTTGGCCTGAGCAGTCTTTGCCCGTTTCAAAAAAATATCCAGGATCAAAAGGCTTCGATCATATATCTTGACTTTAAGTTCCTTTTCCAGGTTTCGAAGCTGAGACGGAGATAAATCATCATCGAAAATGACTACTTCGACCTTTTCTGCTAAACAGTAGGTCTTGATTTCTTCAAGTTTGCCCTTTCCAACAAATGTTCTGGAATCTGGATGCTCTAACCTTTGAAAAAAATGGCTGAGAATATCTATCTTCAGTGTTTGTGAAAGAAACTCAAGCTCTCCCATCAATTCCTGTAAATGCTCATCGCTGGTGGATTTAGAACCAACCGCCACGAGAATACCTCGCTCGTTCTCTTGTTTAGTTTCAAACATATGTGCCTACAAAATTATAGCTTACGAAAGTTTTGAAAGGTTAATTTTTGGTTTGTGAAAATTGCGTTTGTTACAAATACGTCTTGGAACGTGTTCAATTTCAGGGAAGGCCTGGTGAAATTTTTCCTTGATCGTGGAGATGAAGTGATCTCACTTGCTCCAAGAGATCAATACAGTGCTGAATTGGAAAAATGGGGCGTCCGACACATTAACACACCCCTTGATCAGACTGGAACGAATCCCTTCAAAGATTTCGGTTATCTAAGTCGAATAATGAAGATTTTTAGATCGGAAAGACCCGATGTTGCCCTTTGTTTCACCATCAAATCCAATATCTACTCTTCGCTGGCCGGCAAGATCACTGGGGTTCCCACCATCTGCAATGTTAGTGGTTTGGGCACCGTATTCTTGGTTAGTGGTTGGCTCGGAAAAATGGCTTTAGGGCTGTATCGGCTGGCGTTTAGATACAGCTCTTATGTTTTCTTTCAAAATTCGGATGATAAGAACCTCTTTCTAACTCATGTGGACTTAAGTAATGAAAAAGTAGGTGTTCTCCCTGGATCGGGTATCGACCTAAACAAATTTCGACCCATGGATTTGACCATTTCCAGTCCATTGAAACTACTCATGGTTGGTAGGGTCATAGAGGAAAAAGGGGTTCGCGATTTTGTAGAGGCATCCCGGACATTGAGGGAGAAAGAAATCCCTGTTCAGTTCACATTGGTCGGTGATATTGATGAAAACCACTCAAGAAGCGTCAAAAGAATTGAAGTGGATCAATGGGTAAAAGAAGGATTAATCCAATACCTGAATCATTCAGACAATATCCAGGATCTGATGACGGATCATGAGGTGGTTGTCTTGCCATCCCACCGTGAGGGAACTTCACGTACGCTACTTGAAGGAGCCGCTCTTGGTCGTCCACTGCTAGCCTCGAATGTTCCAGGATGCAAGGAAGTGGTGAAGGATGGATTCAACGGGTTTCTATTTGAAGTGAAAAACCCAGCAAGTCTTGCAGATAAGGTTAAACTGTACATGGCTCTGAACGCTGAAGAAAGGCAGCTATTTGCCGCAAATTCCAGGAAACTGGTTGAGGAAAAATTTGATGAAACCCTGGTAATTCAGCAATACACAGAAACAATAGCCCAAATCGTCGATAAATAGAAATCTGTCTTTGATTTAGCCTATTTTTGCCGTTTTAAGACAATTCCATTGTGATTCGGCTCCTTTTCCTTTTTCTAGTAGTTCTCAGTAGCTGCAAAGCGTATAAGCAAGATATTTTGTTTCGGTATGATAAGAAGTTCACGAAAGAGGATTTAGCCGAAGTAACCGAGAAGGTTGAATCAAATTATGTTCTTCAGCCCAACGACATTCTTCAACTGGATGTTTTTACAAACAAGGGTGAAAGACTCATTGATCCAAATTTTGAACTTATTCAGCAGGGCGGTGGACAAGGCCAGCGCCAGAGGGATGTCCTGCAATATGTTATTCAGGCAGATGGGAATGCGGTTTTCCCCTTGATTGGGAAATGTAATGTGGTTGGGTTGACGCTTGTTGAAGCAGAAGAAAAAATCGCAGAATTGTTCGGGGACGTATATATAGATCCATTTGTTAAATTAAGGATAAGCAATCGACGAGTTTTTGTCTTGGGTGCCCCTGGCGGGAAAGTAATACCTCTCGTGAATGAAAATACACACCTTGTTGAAATATTGGCACTTTCACAAGGAGTCCAGGTAGGTGCGAAAGCCCAAAATATCAAGCTCATTAGGGACGATCTTGTATTCGAAATTGATTTAAGCACCATTAGTGGTATGCAAGAAACGAACATGATAGTAGAGCCTGGTGACATAATCTACGTTGAACCTTGGAGAAGACCTTGGCTAGAGACACTACGAGATGTTTCGCCGACGTTGAGCTTAGCTACAAGTATTCTAACTTTGATAGTAGTCATACAGAATTTGTAAAAATTGAGTACTGAATTTCAATCAAACGGCCACTACGAATCTGAAAAGGATTTCTTGGAGTCATTCGACTTGGAAAGATTCTGGTATGTACTCAAGCGTAGTAAGTTTTGGATCATAGGTTTTTTGATATTGGTGGTGTCAGGATCCTACTTATATGTTCGCTACACAAAACCACTTTACAAATCCAGCTCAACCATAAAGCTTGAATTTCAAAGTGAGGCAAATCTCCTGGGTCTTGCAAATGTTTTCAACTCCCAAGAACAAAACGAAATCTCAGGTGAAATTGAGTTGTTAAGATCAAAACTCTTCTTTTCAAGAGTTGTGGATGCAGCTGATTTGGATGTCTCATACCATCTGTATGGCAGATATTTGACGGAGGAGAGGTATAAAAATTCTCCATTTGTTGTTTCTCACAAGATACTGAACAATCGGTTCTACGATTTTCCCTTTGATGTCAAAATCGTTGATTCCGATCAGTTTGAGCTTAGTTACACAGTGGGGGGAAACAAGAAGAGTCAGATCTATGATTTCGGAGAAGAAATAAGAACAGAGGATTTCAACTTCCTTGTCGAGAAGACCGAGTTTTTCAATGAGGATCTTAGGAGAGTATTTTATTTCACAGTAAACAGCCAAGAGTCTCTCATTCGCTATCTGAGAGGCAGAGTGGAAGTGGTTCCGGAAAATCTAAGTGCTAAAACAATCCGGATTTCACTTACTGATCATAATCGATTCAAAGCAAGAGATCTCGTAAACCTGATCGATTCCTTATACCTAGACTATACAAGAGAGGTAAAAAACCAGGCCTTGGAACAAAAAATCCTCTTTTTGGATAACCAAATTGAAAAAACTGAGGATAAGCTGGAGGAGTATGAGAATTACTTTGAAAGATTCACCATTGAGAACAGAACGACGGACTTGACTGTCGACCTGAATAGAACGATTGATCAGTTGGGATTAATGGATTCCGTAATATCAAATCTGAAGAAGAGGATCAAAGACGTTAAGAGACTCGAAAATCAGCTAAAGGCTAACTTAACCCTCTCTTTAAATCCTATCTCAATTGGCGGGTTGCCGCCAAGTCTAAACCAATCTCTTAATCAATATATCAGTCTGACACAGGAACGTGAACTCAAACTGGGGTCATATAATGAAACCTCTTATATCATTCAACAAGTAGATTCGAAGCTCACGAAAGCAAGAATCAACTTGATTTCACTTTTCACGGGCTATGGTAAAAGCATGGAGGATAGGCTCACCCGGATGGAGAGTCAGCGATCTGCATTGGAAGTAAATCTGTCTTCACTGCCATCAATGCGGACCGAATTCGGGAAAACGAATAGGGTATATTCGTTAGAAGAAGAATTCATGCTCTCGCTACAACAATCCAAGATTGAATTGGAAATCACCAGGGCTGGTACCGTCACCGACAACGTAATACTGTCCTCCGCTTCACTCCCGAGTGTTCCTATTAAGCCGCAAAAATTCATGATCATGGCAGCTGCCACTGTCATGGGAATGGTCGCAAGTCTTGTATTCCTGTTGATAAAGTACCTGGCTCACAACAAAGTAGCTGGGATCAAGGAACTCGAAAAACTGGTCAATGTTCCGGTGTTAGGATCTGTTCCAAGGTACACCAGGAACGACCTGGATCATACAGCTCTAGTTGTAAAGAACAACTCAAAATCCTCCTTGAGCGAGGCATTGAGAACCTTGAGGACCAACATGGATTTTATCGATTCACGTAACGGTTCCAAGCTTGTGAGTGTAACATCGACGGTGCCAGGCGAAGGAAAAACCTTTGTTGCTTCGAATTTGGGAGCAATCATTGCCATGACAAATCAAAAGGTCTGCGTTGTAGACCTCGATATGCGGAAACCCAAAGTCCACCTCGCATTTGGAGGCGTATCCTCCGTCGATGGCATAAGCACCCTGATTACACATAAGAGCAGCTTAAAAGCGAGTATTCAAAAAACTGAGATTGAGAACCTTCATTTTGTCTCTGCAGGGCCAACTCCACCTAATCCGTCAGAATTGCTTTTGCAGAAAGAGTTTGAAGAGCTACTACAAGATCTTAGAAAGCAATTTGATGTAATCATTCTCGACACGCCACCAGTGGGTCTTGTGACGGATGCTCGGCTAGCAATGATAAGATCAGATATTCAATTGTATGTGGTTCGAGCTGACTATTCGAAGAGGAGTTTCACGAAAGTGGTAAATGATTTGAAATCATCTGAACAATTTACAAATATCACTGTGGTACTGAATGCCATTTCTTCCACCCCAGGGTATGGCTATGGTTATGGTTATGGATACGGCTATGGCTATAACTACGGCTATTACGAAGATGGTGACCATGAGAAATCATCCCTGATTAAAAATCTTTCCTGATGTTTGGATGGCAAAAAAAAGCCATGGCAACTCCGGTTGTTGATGTTCACTCACATCTTATTCCAGCGATTGACGATGGTGTCAGAACGCTTGATAAGTCAATTGAGATCCTTAAAGGATTTTCGAAGATTGGAATTAAGAAGGCAATTACGACTCCACATATTCACCCAAACTATCCCAACACAAAAGATGATATTTTAAGTGGGTTAGAAGTCGTAAATGAGAGAATTCAGGCAGAAAATATCGATTTGGAATTAGCTGCCGCAGCTGAGTATTTTGTTGACGATGTTTTTATGCAGCGAGTCAAAGAAAAGGCTGAGATTCTCCATTTTGGCCCTAACTACGTTTTAGTAGAATCATCTTTCCTTAATAAGCCCATTTACTTTGAGGCCTGTATATTCGAACTACAATCGAGAGGATATCAGCCGGTTTTGGCACACCCAGAACGCTACCGATTTCTTGAAGGCGAGTTGGAGTGGCTGTTGCAGCTTAAAGAAATGGGAATTTTGTTTCAGGTCACCATCAGTTCGTTTGTAGGTTTTTATGGAACGATACCCCAAAAAATAGCTATCTCATTGTACGAACGACGATTGATTGATTTTCTAGGATCTGATTTACATGGTTTTAATCAAATCAGTGTTTTAGAGGAAGGTCTTCGTCATAAAATGGTCGATAAATTATGTCGATCAGCCGAGCTAAAAAATAAGTCACTACTTTAAAATCTGTGGAAAACTTTTTATAGTGATTTGGTTGTTTTATTCTTTTAAAAGCTAATTTCATTTCAAGTATTCATCATCAAATACGCTTTCGTCAATGCATGAAGAACATAAACGTAAGGAAGAGAGGGAGTTGATCAAGAGGTATGAAGCTTTTGTTAAAAACAAGGAAAACCACTATTTCGATGAAGAAGCTTTTGTGCAGATAATCAACTATTACTCCAGTCGGGAGAAGCCAAATAAAGCATTGAAAGCAGCAGAGGTCGCCTTGGAACAGTTTCCATTCTCTGTTGATCTGACAATTGAAAAAGTAGATGTCCTTGTTAAACTTGACAAGGCAGGCGAAGCTATTGATCTTTTGGAATACACGCTTAATGTTCAACCAAATGATCCTGAGCTATTAATCCAGAAGGGTTCGGTTCACTGCGTTCTTAACGAGTTTGAAGAAGCCATTATCTGCTATGAGAGTGCTGTGGTTAATGTTGAAGACAAGGATGAAGTTTATTTTAATATAGGGATGGCCTACCAGGGACTTGGAAAATACTCCGAGGCTGCGGAGCAGTATAAAAAGACCATCGAATTAAATATGCACAATGAAAATGCGCTGTATGAATTGGCGTATTGCCTGGATGTTTCAGGTGAGTTGGAGAGCAGTCTTTCTTACTATCAGAAATTCATAGATCAGGATCCATACTCTGAATATGCTTGGTATAATATTGGAATTGTCCAAAATAAGCTAAAGAGGTATGCTGATGCCGTGGATTCCTATGAATATGCTACAGCCATTGATGATGAGTTCAGCAGTGCTTGGTTTAATATGGGAAATGCGTTGATGAATTCAGGTAAATACGAGGAAGGTCTTTCTGCCTATCTAAAGACCTTTGATCTCGAAGGTGCATCTCCTGAAATTTACAGCCATATGGGTGCTGCCTATGAGAAACTGGAGCAGTTGGAATTGGCTATAAAATATTATCAAAAGGCGACCAAGCTTGATCAAATGTACCATGAAGCCTGGTATGGTGTAGGGGTCTGTCTTGCTTTACAAGAGAAATGGTATGAAGCCATTCACTTTTTGAACAAAGCGCTCAAATTGAATCCTGAAAATCCCATTTATTGGAAGGCTGTTGGAGACGCTGAATTCAAAACTGGCAATTTAGTGTCGGCTATTGATGCGTTTTCTCAGGCAAGTGAGATGGATTCCGAAAATCCTGACGTATGGTTGGATTGGTCGTTGATATACTATGAGCAAGGCGATTACGAGAAAGCAATTTCCATTTTGGAAACAGGCCTGGACGAGTGCCCTTCCAACGCTGAAATGTACTATCGGGGAGTGGTTTACATGATTGGCTCAGGGAACTACAAAAGCGCGATCAACAGATTGGAAACTGCACTTATGTTGGACTATGAGGGCCACAAAGTCCTGTTTGATTTTTTCCCTAATTTACCTACCCAGAAAGCTCTCTATAGGATCATTGATCAGTTTCGGAAAGACAAGGAATAAATCATTTTTTTTCTCTGAGATATTTTAGACTTTTGCGGCTTGCTTAATCGACCAAGTACAAACTGCTTTAATGAACTATTACCTTAACAACCTACCTGAGAGAACCAAAAAACCGCGCACACAAGGATTTACAATGGTCATGGATAAAGGGCTTAGCTTACGTGAGGTCTCAGACCTGATCGAAGTAAGTGGGGAATTTATTGACATAGTGAAGTTGGGATGGGCTACCTCCTACGTTGTTCCGAATCTAGGAGATAAAATAGAATTGTACAGGAGCGCCAATATTCCCTGCTATTTGGGCGGTACCCTATTTGAAGCCTTTGTTGTTCGCAATCAGTTTGATGACTTTCGTGGAGTTTTGGAAAAGTACAAGTTGGAGTTTGCTGAGGTCTCTGATGGCTCCATTGAAATGAGTGCCGAAGATAAATGCCAGTATATCAAAACCCTCTCCGAGCAGGTTACAGTTTTGAGCGAGGTGGGGTCTAAAGATGCCGCAAAGATTATTCCTCCCTACAAGTGGATTGAGCAAATGCAAATGGAATTAGATGCCGGTGCCTGGAAAGTGATTGGAGAGGCAAGAGAGAGTGGAAACGTGGGGTTGTTCAGGGATTCTGGGGAGGTCCGTCAAGGACTGGTCGAAGAAATTTTAACTCAAATTCCAGCGGAAAAAATTCTTTGGGAGGCGCCACAAAAGGCACAGCAAGTATGGTTTATCAAATTGTGTGGATCCAACGTAAACCTAGGTAATATTGCTCCCAATGAAGTAATCCCCCTCGAAACCATTAGACTTGGTCTGAGAGGGGATACCTTCGATTTTTTTCTCTAGTTATTTAAGCAAGAAACCAACCGTAAACCCTCCGGAAACTGCTATGGGAAAGCTGCCATCTCCGTTGGCGTGACTGTGGTGATATTTTCCGTCCGAGCTATTGTCAAAACCATAGCCGACTCCTACATGCCAATCGACAGACATGACGTCTGCTAGAATGTATTGTCTTCCATAATTGATCATAAATGCAATTGACCGGAAACTTTCTCGTCTACGGATGTCATTGAAAGAATTAAAATCGACAACGTCCTCATTGTACAGAGACAACACGATTTCTGGCTTTATGTATTTCCCACCAAGAAGATGCGAACCTCGGAGATCTCGAGTTGCAAAATCAGGGTTGAGCTTAAATTTTGGACCCCCTCGGAACAAAAATCCACTAGGGTCAGTGTTATCGCTGTTATCTACTCCTAAACCAATAAATCCAACCTTGGCCTCCCAGGAAACCCAATCTTTGATATAACTCTCGTATCCAAGTGTGGTGTGTCCTACCAATGGGGAAAAGAACTCCATTTTGATGATGCTCTTTTTTTGGGTTTCATAGTCAATGTCGACCGTCTGAGAGAATGTGGTGAAGCTTATAGCCAGAAGTGTGAGATGTATTGCTATTCTTTTCATGAATTCTAGGTTTTTAAAAAAATTCCGATTTATATGTAATACAAAAATTAAACCCGTGACCCTCAAAAAGACTTTGATTAAGTTCGCACCATGAAGAATTTTATCCTCTTTCTGAAGGGTGCAGCAATGGGTGCAGCGAATGTAATACCGGGTGTTTCCGGCGGTACTGTCGCATTCATAACCGGAATCTACGAGAGGTTGATCGTCGCACTTAAGAACATTGACCTTGAGTCATTAAGGCTTTTTTTCAGCGGAAGCTTTAGTGAGTTTTCGAAACGAGTAGATCTAAACTTCTTGTCAATTCTATTCCTAGGGGTCTTTGTCAGCATTCTTAGTTTGGCAAAAGTCCTTGAATTAGCTTTTGAAAATTATGAAGTACTGACATTGTCATTTTTCTTCGGACTCATTATGGCCTCAATTCTAGCTGTCGGCAACAAGATTGAGAAGATCAATTCCTCGTCGATCTTGTCCTTTGTTTTCGGGACTGCCATCGCCGTTTCAATTGCCTTTTTACCCCCAGCTCAGGCCAACAGTTCATTTTTCTACTTAGTGCTGTGCGGAGTTGCTGCAGTTTCTAGTATGATCCTACCGGGACTATCAGGTTCTTATGTCCTTCTGCTTATGGGAAACTACGTGCTCGTTCTCCGGGCAGTCAGCAGCTTTGATTTTTCAATACTTCTTCCAATGGTCCTGGGCTGCATTGCCGGTCTCGTATTGCTTTCCAGATTGCTTTCCTACCTATTTGCGAATTTCAAGGATCAAACGATCGGAATATTGACAGGATTTGTTTTTGGATCTCTCTTAATCATCTGGCCTTGGAAGACTACCCTAACCGAATCACTCGCCGGACAGGAAAAAGCGACGGGCTACATCTGGAATTTGCCAGAAGTGAATGGCCAATTTTTCCTTTCAATTACTTTGATTGTTGCCGGATTTTCGTTGGTCTATTTACTTGAAAAAAAATCCGTGGGATAATGCATGCTTCAGCAGCTGCAATCTGAACTTTCAGAAGTAACTTAGTGAAATCTGCTACAATATCTAATGAAGAGATTTGGATTAGTTGGACACCCACTAGGTCACAGTTATTCTAGAGAGTTTTTTCAAAAGAAGTTCGAACAACTTGGACTAAAAGACCACTCCTACGAGTTGTTCGATATGGAATACTTGAAGGAATTTCCAGCTTTATGGCTCAAGTACAATGATTTGATTGGGGTAAATGTAACTGTGCCTCATAAGGAAAATGTTGTTCGTTTTTTAGATCATCAAGATATTAGTGTAATCAAAGTAGGGGCTGCAAATGTGATAATGAAAAAAAACGGCAGGTTACATGGATATAATACTGACTATCTCTCTTTTAAGGAATCCCTGAAGAATTGGATTGGAAATTTCAAAAGCGAAGCTTTAGTGTTGGGTTCTGGAGGCTCTTCTAAAGCTGTTGCAGTGGCTCTGGAAGAACTGGAGATTGATTCGTATCAAGTTTCACGAAGGAAGTCAAAAGGTGACTATACCTATGATCAACTTTATAGACAGCCCGGAATCATAAAAAGATTTCTTCTTATAGTAAATGCGACACCTCTCGGCATGTTTCCCAACGTTGATTCCCTTCCCAGCATTCCATACAAACACCTGACCAAAAAGCATCGTTTATTCGATTTAGTTTATAATCCGGATGAAACTGCATTTATGCGTAAGGGAAAAGAGTTTGGAGCCAAAGTGAAAAATGGCATTGAAATGTTGCAGCTTCAGGCAGAAAGATCGTGGGAGATTTGGACAAGAAGTAACTAATGGATTTTAACCTTTTCTCAGAATACGAGCCCACAGGTGATCAGCCCCAGGCGATAGCCCAAATTGTTGAGGGAATAAAAAACGATGAGCCATCGCAGACTCTACTAGGTGTTACTGGTTCAGGAAAAACCTTTACCATGGCTAACGTTGTGGCTCAGGTAAACAAACCAACCCTTGTTTTAAGTCATAACAAGACGCTTGCAGCACAATTGTACGGGGAGTTCAAACGATTTTTTCCGGAAAATGCTGTAGAGTACTTCATTTCCTATTACGACTACTATCAGCCAGAGGCCTACATTCCGACAAGTAATATTTACATCGAAAAAGATCTTTCCATAAACGAGGAAATTGAAAAATTAAGACTTAGCGCCACTTCCGCACTGTTATCAGGACGAAGAGATGTTATTGTGGTAGCATCTGTCTCATGCATCTATGGCATTGGCAATCCGGATGAATTTGGAAAAAATGTCATTCGAATTCAGGAAGGTGACAAAATCGCTCGGAACAAATTTCTCTTCGATTTAGTGGACATCCTCTACAGTAGAACTGAAGTCGAATTCAAAAGGGGTACATTTCGAGTGAAGGGGGATACTGTCGACGTATTTGTGGCATATGCGGATTTCGCATACCGCTTTATTTTTTGGGGCGATGAGATAGAGTCAATCCAGCGGATTGATCCCGTCTCAGGACTGAAACAATCTGACGAACGTATTGTCACTATTTTTCCAGCCAATCTCTTCGTTACCGGAAAAGATCAACTTCAGGTTGCAATACGTGAGATACAAGATGACATGGTTGCTCAGGTCCAATTCTTCGAGGATGAAAGAAGGTTTTTGGAAGCCAAAAGGTTGAAGGAGAGGACAGAGTTTGACGTAGAAATGATTCGCGAGATTGGATACTGCTCGGGAGTGGAAAATTATTCCAGATATTTTGACAGACGTCAGCCCGGTAGTCGACCCTTTTGTCTGTTAGACTATTTCCCTGATGATTACCTCATGATTATTGATGAAAGCCATGTGACTGTTCCACAGGTCAGAGGAATGTGGGGGGGTGACAGAAGTAGAAAAGTTAATCTCGTCGATTACGGTTTTAGGTTGCCATCGGCGCTGGACAACCGACCGCTAACTTTCAATGAGTTTGAAGAGATGATCAACCAGGTAGTGTTCGTAAGCGCTACACCTGCTGAGTATGAACTGAGAAAATCTGAGGGAGTGATTATAGAGCAGCTTATTCGGCCTACGGGACTTTTAGATCCTGTGATCGATGTGCGCCCAAGCTTAAATCAGATAGACGACCTTATGGAGGAGATCCAACAAAGAATTGAGTTGGAGGAACGTGTCCTGGTTACCACATTAACTAAGCGCATGGCAGAAGAACTCTCCAAATACCTTCTGAATTCGGGAGTAAAAACCAAGTATATCCATTCAGAGGTAGACACCTTAGATCGTGTGGAAATTTTGCGAGAATTGCGTCTTGGCATATTTGACGTCCTGGTCGGAGTAAACTTGCTACGTGAAGGGCTTGACTTGCCTGAGGTCTCACTAGTAGCAATTCTGGATGCCGACAAGGAAGGTTATCTACGGAACGAACGATCTCTAGTCCAGACAATTGGCCGAGCTGCCAGAAATGAGCGTGGAATGGTAATTATGTACGCCGACCAGGTGACTACTTCGATGAAGCTTGCGATAGATGAAACTAACAGGCGCCGAGCCATACAAATGGAATACAACGCCGACCACGGAATTGTGCCGACCTCAGTCAAAAAAGATAAAGAAGCAATACTGACACAAACCGGTGTCGCAGATAAAAAGAAGGGAGCAAAGAAATACTACATAGAGGAAGAACAGACAGTTGCAGCTGATCCGGTGGTTTCATATATGTCTCTCGAACAGCTGGAAAAGCTGGTGGCAGAAACGAAGAGAAAGATGGAGAAAGCTGCTAAAGATTTAGACTTTATGGAAGCCGCAAGACTAAGAGATGAGATGCTTGATCTCGAAAAGATGATAAAGGAAAGGAAATAGTTTATTGTTATTCGTTTGGAAAACCTCCTGCTCTATAGGATACTTGCTTTTCAATATTGAGATAAGCCAAAGGACACACTGCTAATTAAGATTCACGAAATAAATTAACATGTCAAAAATTACTGGATTTGGTACGTACGCACCGGAGAAAATTGTCGATAATCAGTACTTTGAAGAGCTGATTGATACAAATGATGAGTGGATTGTAACGAGAACCGGCATCAAAACCAGACGAATGGCGGCTGCTGATCAACTCACTAGTGATATGTCCGTAAAGGCGGTTGAGGAATTGGTGTCAAGGAGTGGAAAAGACATCAAAGACGTCGATTTTATTGTGGTCTGCACTACCTCCCCAGACCAAACTATGCCAAACACAGCCTCGAGAGTTCAAGATAAAATGGGTATTGAAAATGCAGGTTGCATCGATATCTATGCGGCGTGTGCTGGCTTTGTTTATGGACTTCAGATTGCACATGGATATGTAAATTCCGGCATTTATAAGAAGGTCTTGGTAATCGGCGCTGAGGCGCTTAGCAGAATTACTGACTATGCGGATAGAACCTCATGTATCCTTTTTGGGGATGGTGCTGGTGCAGCTATCGTCGAACCCAGTGAAGAAGAACACTTTCTCTCTTTCAACTCAGGAACAGACGGCGATCTTGGACATGATCTTTACCTGACTCGAGAAAATACGATTATCAACGGATTGGATTCCAGACCTAATGGTAAGATTATACAAAACGGCAAAGCAGTTTTTAAATGGGCCGTCAGAAGTATTCCGATAAAAGTTCGGGAACTGGTGGCGAAAGCTGGCCTGGAATTGGAAGATATTGATTTTATTGTACCTCACAGTGCCAACCTGCGAATCCTAGAGTCGATATCAAAAGATCTTAATTATCCGATGAGTAAAGTACCTGAAAGTGTTAGCGACTTTGGAAATACATCTTCTGCATCTATTCCGCTGGCAATCTCAAAGGAGATCAGAAATGGAAATATAAAGTCTGGAATGACGGTTCTAATGATAGGTTTCGGTGGAGGGCTAACCTTTGCAGGAACTATTGTTAAATGGTAACGGAGGTTTTTCCAAACAAAAACGTCTAATAAATGGTTAGTTAACTGACTAAAATGGATGATTGACGTTGATATTTCGAAAATTTTAATTCCTGAACCATTATATGTATTAGATTTGCAGAACTACTAGGCGGTAGTAAGTTTTTTCCCGATGCTAATCGGGATTGGTGGTGAACAGAGCGGACTCCTTGTCCGCTCTTCTTTTTTCCTTTTTTTCTAACCTTTCCCGTATCACTTCACTTCTCAATTCTCGCAGTGCATCACTAGCTATCCATCGGGCAGATTTTGTTTTTTGTGCATGGATTTTTTCAGCATAAACAATGGCCTTGGAATTTAATTCGAGATCTCGCTTACCTGCCTGACGCAAGACCCAATTGACAGCTTTCTTTACGAAATTTCGCTCATCCCATGCCTCTCTTTCTAGAATGGGGAAGAAGCCTTCAATGGTTGAGTTTGGTGTTTTTTTATTGAGAATAATTCCAATCATTGTTGCAAATCCGGACCTTTTCTCAAATTCAGGTTCTCGTTCAGTCCATTCCACAGCTTTTTCCAACGCAAAAGCTGTTCTTGATAAAATCTTCATGCACAGACCGTCACAAATGTCCCAGGAGTAGAGTCCCGAAACCCATTTCTCTGCAGCTTCAGGAGTGACAGCTTTCGGTTTCATCAAGGAAATGGCCAGGAGCTTCGCTTCATGAATGTTTATGTTCCATAACTCCTCAGCTAAAGCTTGATTTCTTCCAATAGTTTTCGCATAAAGTTTGAGCTTCGAATTTCGTATGCCTAAAGCCGTAGTGCTGTTAATCCCGAAATAACTCATTTTGCTCGTATATTCAGGATCTGACATTTCCTTTAAATCCTCAATGATTTGCTGTGCGTTTTTCATTTTAAAGAGAAATCAGATTTCCTTGAAGTTAGGTTAATTGTAGTTTTCAGTACATTTCTTCTTTCATTTCATTCAATTTTTTTGTATAATTGAGTATTAGTCCTTTTTATTTTGAGTTTTTGACCTTTGGGTTCAGGCAGAATTTTCTCCTGAACCTTTTTTTTGTGGCAAACCGAAGCGGTTCCAAAAGAAGGTTTCATGACCGAAAGTGAACACATTTATGTTCCAAACTGTACAATACTTTCTTGGCTAAATTTCCAATTATTTTCATAACGCACTGTATACTAGTCAGTTAGGATAAATGGCACCCTTATTGGCATTGTGCGAATTGAAAACCTAGATGACCAATGGATCGAAAAATTAAAAAGAAGAAATGGACCCCGAAACGGATTCTGATTTATTCAATGTCAGGAATCCTAGTGTTCTTCATTGTGTACAGCTTCATGCTTTCAGGAGGTGGAGCCAGATTGAACGTTGAAAGAAATAAAATAAACATCGCGACAGTTCAGGAAGGAGAATTTAGAGAATTTATTCCGGTTGATGGAAATGTCCTTCCGATACTGACAATCAGATTGGATGCGATAGAAGGAGGAGTTGTTGCTGAAAAATTCTACGATGGAGGTATTCTTCTTGAAGAAGGAGATACCATACTTTCACTTGCTAATAATGATTTGCTACAAAGTTTTGTGCGGGAGGAAACACAAGCCTCCATTTTGGTAAACAACCTTGAAAATACAAAACTCAACCTTCAAAGAAATCAATTTAACCTCAAGAGAACGTTGATCGAGTTAGACTATCAGATTGACGCAGCTAAAGATGCTTATGAAAGAGGAGAAAAGCTGTTTGAAGATAAAATCATCTCTGAGCAAGAATTTTTGAACCTCAAAAGGGAATACAATCGACTAAGTGACAATCGGGAAATTCAGATAGAATCAAATCGATTCGATTCTCTCAATGCACTTATCCAAATTCGACAAACGGAAGAAACATTGGTTCGCACAAGGAACAACCTTGACATGATCAAAAAGAATTTAGATAACCTCTATATCAAAGCTCCAATTTCCGGAAGATTGTCAACAGTGAACGTAGAGGTAGGGGAATCTATCGCTCCCGGACAGAATATTGGACAGATAGATGATCTAAATGGATTTAAGGTTCGTGCAACTATTGACGAACATTATATATCTAGAATATATGAGGGTCTTGGTGGAAGCTTCTCTTTTGCAGGCGGAGATTACAACCTGGAGATCACAAAAGTGTATCCTGAGGTTAATCAAGGACTTTTTGAGGTGGATATGGCATTTAGAGAAACAATACCTGACGGAATTAGAAGAGGTCAGACTTTACAGATCAGACTTCAGCTAAGTGAAAATATCACGGCGATTCAAATTCCTCGGGGCAGTTTCTATCAAACCACGGGTGGCAATTGGATTTTTGTTGTCGGTGATGATGAATCTCAAGCGGTCAGAAGAGATATAAGACTCGGTAGACAGAATCCAAGATACTACGAAGTTGTAGAAGGATTGCAACCTGGAGAGAAAGTTGTTGTCTCTTCTTATAGGGGATATGAGGATAAAGATATTCTGGTAATAAAGTAACCAAGTAAAAAAGAACAAGTAACTATATAATAACTTAATTGAACTCAAAGAATAAACTCAAATAACATGGAAAACGCTAAAGCATTAATTCAAACCAAAGGACTAAAGAAGTTCTACTATACTGATGAGATCGAGACCACCGCGTTAGCAGGTGTTGATCTAGGTATCAAGGAAGGAGAATTTGTTGCGATAATGGGTCCTTCGGGATGTGGAAAGTCAACATTGCTTAACATAATTGGCCTGCTTGATAATCCATCAGAAGGAGAATTCCACTTTACTGATCAGGAAATTTCCGGGTATAATGAGAGGAAAAGAGCCGATCTCAGAAAGGCGAATATCGGATTCGTATTTCAGAGCTTCAACCTGATCGACGAACTGACAGTGTTTGAAAACATTGAGCTTCCGTTGATCTACCTGAAGTATTCGGCTTCTGAGAGAAAGAAAAGAGTAGAAGAGGTTATGGAGCATATGAAAATTATGCATAGGAGAAATCACTTCCCGCAGCAGCTATCCGGAGGTCAGCAGCAACGTGTTGCAATATCCAGAGCTGTCGTTGCTAAGCCAAAACTGATCCTTGCGGATGAGCCGACAGGAAACTTGGATTCAGCAAACGGGCAGGAGGTAATGAACTTGCTCACAGAACTCAACGATTCAGGAACTACTGTGATTATGGTGACTCACTCACCTATCGATGCTGAGTATGCGCATAGAGTGATTCACTTATTTGATGGTCAGATTGTATCTGAGAACATCAATTCGAAAGATAATGCTTTAGTATAACCTAACAAGTTTTCTTCATACGGAAAGGTCCGTCTTAGCGGACGGACCTCTTTTTTAGAACTCCATTTAAGTTGGAACCATGAAAACCTTTGCCTTAACTTTTTTACTTACTTTTTCAATTGCATCCCTGGCTCAAGAGAACAGTGGAGTAACGGTCCTCACTTTAGACGACTGTATCAACCACGCACTTGAGAACAACATTGCCTTGAAGCGAGCCAAGAACGGAGAGCTTATTGCCAAGGCAAATCATTTTCAGGCGATCATGAACTATTTTCCTTCATTGAACGCCAGCACGAACTATGATTTTTTCTTTGGAAATTTCTTTGATCAGAATGCTGCCAGGCAAGTATCTGAAACGACAAATAGTTCGCGTCCCAGATTAAATTCCGGCATGGTACTTTTCAATGGATTTGCGAACCAGTACAATTTGAAACAAAGAATTCAGGAAAGAAAGGCGGCTGAAGAAAATGTTAAAAGTACCCAACTGACAGTGGAGACAAATATTTTATTCTTTTACCTATCGGTGGCGACGAGCAAAGAAACCGTGAAGGTGAGTCAGGATCGAGTGAACAATTTGCAAGAGCAACTTGATCGGGAATTAAAACGAATCGAAGTTGGGGTAGGAGACCCTCAGACGGCATATCAGCTAAGAGGTCAACTTTCTAACGAACAACTTAATCTCACTAATTCTCAGAATCAACTTAGGAGTAATTTGCTGCTGCTGGTACAAGAAATGCAGTTGAATACAGATATAGCCTATGATATTTCCACTGTAGAAGTGAGCGATGAGGATCTGCTCTTGGAAATTGATCCTTTCGATGTAGTTCTCAGTGAATCACTTGACATTAATCCCCAATTGAAAGGAGTGGAGGCAAATTTTGAAGCATCAAGATACGCTTTAAAGGGCGCTAGGGCTACAAGAATTCCGGTGTTTCAGGTAACTGGTACACTCGGATCCAATTATTCAAGTAATGGTGCAAGAAACCCAGAAAATGGTGAATTCGAGGAGGATGCATCCTTTTCGGACCAAATGAGGTTTAACAAGTTCGAATTTGTCAACTTTTCGGTTAGTATTCCTATATTCAATCAATATCAGACCTCAACAAATGTTCAAGTTGCTAAAGTTGGATACGTAAATGCGGATTTGGACAGACAATCTACTATCAATACTATCACAAATACAGTGCAGAGAGTTTATCTTGACCTTGTAGCGGGACAGCAAACCTACCTATCCGCTAAGGAAAATATGGAGGCTCAAAATTCAAGTTTCGAGTTTGTGAAGAAACGGTTTGATGTTGGAAATACCGATTTTAACTCCTACCTCCAGAGTTTAAGGAACAAAAACCAGGCAGAGTTCCAACTGGTAAGTTCCAAGTACGAAATTCTGTTTAGAAAGAAGATATTGGATCTATACCGGGGTAAATAAGATCACATTAGAATATTGTTTACCGGAACAGTAGGTTCCGGTATTTTTTCTTCATCCAGCATCTCTTTAAGGTCGATCTCAATTGTTCTCGCGATGTTTGTAATTGGGACATCGTTAGCACCACCTTGAAATGGGTTTTCCGTGGACTCACCAATTTTCTCCATCGTGTGAAAAACCCATGAAACAAGGGTGCTGAATGGAATTGTCAACCAGACAAGATTGTCGCCAAGCTTGTCAAATTCAGCAAGCATTCCGAATGGGAGCAGTAGAACAAAAAGCCAGACGAAATATAGATTCAGGGTAGCAAATTGTCTCGGGTAAGGGAAATTCTTGATTCGCTCACTTTTTCCCTGTTCATCATAAAAGGCTTTGAGCATGTTCTCCATTTCCATATGACGAAAATCTTCAATATGTCCGGCTTCCAAGAGCTCCCGTAGATCCTTGGATTGTAAGGCAATAATTTGCGTTGCTCGATTCTTTTTAGACAAGATGTAGCTCCTTTCCTTTTCGGAAAGAAAACCTTCAAGGTCATCTTCTAGCGTAACTTCTTCCTCAGGCACTTTAAAGAACTTTTTGTATTCCTTATTGTGACTCTTTTCCATATACTCCCAGTTCTTTGGTTGCCGTATTTGGTGTCGAAGCGCTGCTAGCCATGCAATGTGCCTGTATATGAGTCTTTGGTGAATCCTCTTAAGATCTGAATCAGTCAGTTTTTTTGTTGCATGTTGATTCGTTACAAAATCCAGAACCATTATACCCCAGGTCCGGCTGCTGTTGATGATTGCGCCCCAGATTTTTCTTCCTTCCCATAGACGATCGTATGTTGCGTTGTTTTTGAAACCAATCAAAAAAGCTACAGCCGTGCCAATTAATGCCATGGGCAGCCAAGGTATTGTCAACCATTTCAGATTAAAAATTTCGTACGCAATGGTAATTACCACTGACAACAAAATGTATTTATATATGTCTCTTCTTGTCCATATGATTGCTTCCCACAGTGTAAAATTATTTCCAGCGTGCATAATTATTTTTTTGGTTTGGTTAAGGAAATTAGTGCTAGGTTTTCGTCATCTATAACAACGAACTCGTTTTTAAGTTTCATTATGGCATTCTTCCCTTTGAATAGGTCAATTTCGACCTCTTCCAGGATCTTTGATTTATAAGGATCAACCGTCACCAGACCAGCGGGAAGAGTGAGGTAAACATAGTTATTCAGAATTTGCAGATAGCTGATTCCTTTCATAAGGATTCTGCCATTAAGATTTCCAAATTGATCGAGAATTTGAAGACCATTTTCGTCTGCAATCAAAAGTTGATTACCAAACGTCCTCATAATCGAGATGCTATCTCCCAAATTGTGCTGAACTTCATGAATAACTACATTCCTTAGTGGATCAATTTTCTTCAATCTTTGAGGATTATTTTCTGCGACCCAGAAAGTACCGTCTGGTGATATACAGGCTGACTCTGCATAATCTATCCCGAAGCTCTGCATATCATATTTTTTTGGTATCGTTGAGAATCGATCTAGGATCATGATCTGCTGAATATCTCTGTAGAACAGAAAGATCTTGCGATTATTTTGAGCTTCAACCAGGGTTATTGACGATTGATTGGGAATTGAAAATGGCTCAGGCTCTGAGCCATCTATTGAGATTTTTTGAAGGTTGCCGTTAGCATAGCCAAGAAAGATGTTATTCTCACTATCTAGTGAATACGCAGTAGTTTTTTTAGGCAGATGCTTGATCCAGACTCTGTTACCTTGAGCACTGACAAGAAAGAAAGATAATGTGCTAAGGATTAAAAGTCTTAAGGCGTGCTTCTTTATCATCTATTTCAAGGTAAGAATAATGATTTATCCAGTCTCCTAAACTAAAATAGGTCGAATTGGCATTTACTTCAACTTGAAACAAAAGATGTCGATGTCCAAAAATGTAATAATCATGATGCTCGGTCACTTCTACTTGCCTGCTATATTGAAGAAGTCGTTCATTTTCTCCTTTGTGAAAATCCTCTCGATCGTCACTAGCTATTCTACTTCTATTCGACCAAAAATGAGCTATTCCCATTCCTATGTTAGCCGGTATCCACTGGAATAGCCATTGACAGAACCTGTTTAAGAAAATCCTCTTCAAGAATTTGTAGAAATAGTCTCCTGGACCTAGCCCATCCCCATGACCAACGAATATCTTACGATGACCTACAGTAAATGAAAAAGGCTCGGAATAAACGGAGATGTCCAACTCTTCCTGAAAGTATTCGGACATCCACATGTCGTGATTGCCGGTCAGCATGAAAATAGGGATACCGTAGTCTCTCAATTCGGCTAGTTTTCCTTGAAATCGAACAAAACCTTTGGGAATGGAGTACTTGTACTCAAACCAGAAGTCGAAGATATCTCCAACAAGGAATATCGCCTTTGCATCAGGCTTAATCTGATCAAGCCACCGTATAATCTTTAATTCTCTCTGCCTACTTGATTCTCTATCCGGAACTCCCAGATGAAAGTCGCTTGCAAAGTAGATTTTTTCGCTCTCGCCTAATTGAAATGAAGGGATCCTCGATGGCTTCTTGGCCATTTCTTTTAGCTGGCTTTTTCATCGCCCACCTCTTCTTTTTCTACCTCCTTCTTCACCTCGTCCTTGACTTTCTCTACCTCCTTTTTACTTTTTTTCTTCTCCTTGGAGTCAGGATCCTTTTCCTCTTTGGCTGAGCCATTGCTGCTAGTGAATGCCTCGTAGGCCGTCTGGTTTTTGAAAGGTCGCTTCCCAATTAACTCCTCTAGATCAGATTGGAAAATGATCTCCCTTTTAAGGAGCTCTTG
The DNA here is from genome assembly GCA_028285685.1 of Cyclobacteriaceae bacterium. Classification (GTDB taxonomy): domain Bacteria; phylum Bacteroidota; class Bacteroidia; order Cytophagales; family Cyclobacteriaceae; genus Ekhidna. The sequence goes on from JANQOR010000038.1 coordinate 506,306, forward strand.
AGCTAAAATTTCCAATTCTTTTTTCTTGCTCAATAGAAGCTTCTTGGTTCTGTCGTAAGCCCTTTCAATCAAAGCTTTCACTTCTTTGTCTATGAGCTCAGATGTTGCCTCAGAATAAGGTTTGGTGAAGTTGTAGTCTTGCTGCTTTGAATCGTAGTATGAGACGTTTCCAATTTTGTCATTCATACCGTACACGGAAACGATGCTATACGCCATTTTGGTAATTCGTTCAAGATCACTCAAGGCTCCGGTGGATATTTTGCCGAAGATTAATTCTTCAGCAGCTCTTCCGCCTAAAGCCATGCACATCTCATCCATGAGTTGCTCGGTCTGGTAGAGAAATTGCTCTTTAGGAAGATACTGGGCATACCCAAGAGCTGCCACTCCCCGGGGGACTATGCTTACCTTGACTAACGGATCTGCGTGCTCAAGAAACCATCCTGCAACAGCATGTCCAGCTTCGTGATAGGCCACAATTCTTTTTTCTTCTGGTGATATTAGCTTGTTCTTTTTCTCTAGGCCACCGATCACCCGATCAATAGCATCTTGAAAATCAAGCATATCTACTTTCTTCTTATCCTTCCTTGCTGCGATAAGGGCCGCTTCGTTACAAACGTTAGCGATTTCAGCACCAGCAAAACCAGGAGTTTGAGCGGCTAACTTTTTAGGATCCACGTCTTCCGCTAGTTGCACCGGTTTAAGATGTACCTTAAAAATTGCTTCACGACCAACAATATCTGGCTTGTCTATACTGATTTGTCGATCAAATCGTCCAGGACGCAATAGGGCTGAATCTAAGACATCGGGTCTATTCGTAGCAGCCAAAATGATCACTCCCACATCAGTAGAAAAACCGTCCATCTCAACTAGTAGAGAGTTCAGTGTATTTTCTCGCTCATCGTTAGATCCAGGCATCTGACCCCTGCCTCTCGATCGTCCTATAGCATCGATTTCATCAATAAAGACGATGCACGGTGCTTTCTCTTTGGCCTGTTTGAACAGGTCTCTAACCCTCGCTGCGCCCACACCAACGAACATCTCGACAAAGTCTGAACCTGAAAGTGTAAAAAATGGAACACCAGCTTCTCCAGCAACAGCCTTTGCCAAGAGCGTCTTACCAGTTCCTGGAGGGCCTACAAGCAACGCCCCTTTTGGTATTTTTCCGCCAAGTTTGGTGAATTTTTCAGGCGTTTTCAGGAAGTCAACGATCTCGCGGATTTCTTCTTTGGCCTCCTCTAATCCGGCTGCATCAGCAAAGGTGATTTTCACCTTGTTCTCCGCATCAAAAAGAGCTGCTTTAGACTTTCCAATATTGAAGAGCTGACCACCAGGTCCACCGCCACCTGTCATTCGTCGCATCAAAAACCAAAAACCAAAAATCAATAGAATCAAAAATCCCCAATTGAATAGGAAGGTGGTGTAATCAGACCTTTCTTCTATTTTATAGTCAAATCGCTGTTCCTCTGAGATTTTCGACATTGTCTCTTCAAAATCCTTGTCGAACTTATCAATGGTCACGATCTCTAATTTGTAATGAGGACCACTTTCTGAGCTGAAAAAACCTTTGTTTTGCTCAAGCTCAATCTTATACTTAGTGTTTGAGAGCGCCTCATTTTTTAGCGTGATTTCGACATAATCCTGATTCTTAATAAGAACTACCTTTTGCACATCATTTGCAAGAAGCATTTTCTCAAAAGAACGAAAGGTGGTTGGTACCATTCCTTTTTCCTTTGAGAACATTGTGATCCCGATAACCACAGCCAATAACCCTCCAATTAGCCATCCTTGATACCCCGGTCTTGGTTTAGGGGTCAATTTTCTATCTTGTTTTTCCGACATTTCTTCTTATCTCCTGAATAGTTAAGCTTTGAACGCTTCGTATTTGATTTAGTTTACTTCAATCCTTTTGACCTTTGCATCGCCCCAAAGCTCTTCTAAGCCAAAGAATTCTCTTTTTTCCTTGTTAAAAATATGTGCCACAACATCTACATAATCCAGCAAGATCCATTCCTTATTTTCACGTCCCTCTCTTTTCCAGGGATTTACGCCTAAATTCTTATGAACCTGTTCCTCAATAGAATCTGAAATAGCATCTATTTGCGTATCAGAGTTGCCACTACATACAATGAAATAGTCAGCAATTGCGTGCTTCACATTCTTTAAGTCCAACATTACCACGTCTAAAGCTTTTTTTTCAAGCATTCCTTCCACCACCCAATCACTAAGAACCTTAGAGCTAACCTCACTCTGCACTTGCTGCATTCACTTCTCCTTTATGTTAATTTTGCCACAAATTTACACCAATTCTATTGCATAAAATCTTTGCCAAACCGCTCTTTCTAGGTAAGAAAGTTATTTTCCTGACAGAATGTCACTCTACCAACGATGAAATGTCTTCTTTGCAGAAAAATGAAGATTTCTTAGAAGGCCTTGTTGTATACACTGACCATCAAAAAAAGGGTAAGGGTCAGCGTGGCAATGTGTGGTTAGATGAGCCTGGAAAGAACATTTTGATGTCTGTATTGCTAAAACCGGATTTCCTACGTGTTCCGGAGCAGTACCTTTTGAATGTTGTGGTTGGATTAAGTGTAATCAAGAGCTTAGCACGCCATTTAGATGAAAAAACACTTAAGCTTAAATGGCCAAATGATGTTCTGGTAGGGACAAGAAAGATTTGCGGTATTTTGGTAGAGAATGCCCTCTATGGAGATAGGCTGGAGAACAGCACTGTTGGAATTGGAGTCAACCTGAATCAAAGAGCATTTAGCCTTCCAACTGCCACTTCTATGGTAATGGAAACTGATATCGAGTTTGATCGGGACAACTTTATTGAAGAGCTGTTGGTAGATCTGGAATTTTTTTTATTGAAACTCAAGAATGGTCAAAAAAGTCTTCTACTTCAACTATACCATGAAAAATTGTATCGCAAAGGAATAACCTCCACTTTTCGTGACAAAGATGGTGACTTTGAAGCAGTCATTCTGGGCATTGACAATTCGGGAAAACTAATTGTCAGCAGAGGTGCAAGCTTTCGAAACTATCAAGTGAAGGAGATTGAGTTTTTAGAATAGGCAAAAATAAGAGATTTAGGAACTTTGCAGTTAGACTTCTTACTTCTGCCCAAAGATTCTATCTTTGCAGCCCGAAAAAAGGCCGGTTATAGTATCTAACATTTTAACACATGACTGAAACAGAAGAAAAATTTAAAGTAAAAGACATCGCCCTAGCCGATTGGGGTAGGAAAGAGATTGAATTAGCGGAGGCAGAAATGCCAGGTTTGATGGCCTTAAGAGAAGAATATGGAGAGAGCAAGCCGCTAGCTGGCGCTCGTATAGCAGGGTGTTTGCATATGACTATCCAAACTGCTGTATTGATTGAGACTTTGAGAGAATTAGGTGCTGAAGTAACATGGTCGTCTTGTAACATTTTTTCGACTCAGGATCACGCAGCTGCAGCAATAGCTAAGGCAGGAGTACCTGTTTATGCTTGGAAGGGTATGAATGAAGAAGAATTTGATTGGTGTATCGCTCAGACGCTTTTTGCATTTGATGGAGGTAAGCCTCTCAACATGATATTGGACGATGGTGGAGATCTAACCAATATGGTCCTAGATCATCACCCGGAACTGGTTGAAGAAATTAGAGGTCTCTCAGAGGAGACAACCACAGGCGTTCATAGGCTTTACGACCGAGTAAAGAATGGCACACTTCCGATGCCCGCAATCAATGTGAATGATTCTGTTACTAAGTCAAAATTTGACAACAAATACGGCTGCAAAGAGTCATTGGTGGACGCAATCAGAAGAGCCACAGATATTATGCTTGCAGGCAAGGTTGCGGTGGTAGCAGGATACGGTGATGTTGGAAAAGGTTCCGCTGCATCGCTGCGAGGAGCCGGAGTAAGAGTAATTGTTACTGAAATTGATCCAATATGCGCACTTCAAGCTGCCATGGATGGTTTTGAGGTGAAGAAGATGTCTGACGCTGTTCCTAGAGCAGATATTGTCGTCACTACAACGGGCAACAAAGACATTGTAAGAGGTGAGCACTTTAAGTTGATGCATGATAAGACAATCGTATGTAACATCGGCCATTTTGATAATGAGATTGACATGGCATGGCTGAGTGAAAATTACGGCGACACACATATTGAAATTAAACCTCAAGTAGACCTTTACAATGTCGATGGAAACGATATTATCGTGTTAGCTGAAGGGAGACTAGTCAATCTTGGTTGTGCAACAGGTCACCCATCTTTCGTTATGTCAAACTCCTTTACGAATCAGACTTTAGCGCAGATTGAGCTTTGGGAAAATCACGGTAAATACGAAAATCAGGTTTACATGCTTCCAAAACATCTGGATGAGAAAGTTGCAAGGTTGCACCTTGCGAAGATTGGCGTTGAGCTGGATACTCTTTCTCAAGATCAGGCTGATTACATTGGTGTTAAAGTTGAGGGGCCGTTCAAACCGGAGTATTACAGGTACTAAAATTACATTGATTCAAATAACAGAAGGATTCTTCAGAAAGTTAACTTGATGAGGAGTCCTTCTTTTTTTATTTTTTTGAAGTATGCAATGAAGCTAGTAGTCCTTGGAACAAAACAAAAACGGATCAGTGGTAAAGTAGAACCTTAAATCAAACTCATGGAAAAAGTATTAGTAACTGGAGGCCTTGGCTTTATTGGATCTCATACCACCGTGGAACTTCTTGAGATTGGAAACGATGTTGTAATAGTCGATAATCTCTCAAATTCGAGGATGGAAGTGCTCCACGGCATTGAAAAGATCACTAATAAGACTCCTGACTTTGTGAATGCTGACGTGACTGATTCCAAGCAAAGCAAGGAAATATTCGAGAAACACAAAATTGATTCAATTATCCATTTTGCAGCCAGCAAGGCGGTTGGTGAGTCGGTTAAGCAACCACTCTTATACTATAGAAACAACCTTACCTCTCTGATCAACCTGCTCGAGCTTTCGCGAGAGTTTAAGGTTAGGAAGTTTGTTTTTTCATCCTCATGCACTGTGTACGGTGAACCTGATCAACTTCCGGTTTCGGAGCAGACACCTGTGAAAAAGGCTGAATCTCCTTATGGAAATACTAAACAAATAGGGGAAGAGATAATCGCTGACTTTGCACGATCTAATCCAGATATGAAGGCTGTTTCCCTTCGGTACTTCAATCCGATCGGTGCACACGACAGTAGTCTAATTGGTGAGCTCCCACTGGGTGTTCCGGCGAACCTTGTTCCGTTCATTACGCAGACAGCTAGCGGGTTGAGAGAATCTCTATCAGTATGGGGAGGAGACTATGATACACCTGATGGAACATGCATTCGAGATTATATCCATGTCGTAGATCTTGCAAAAGCGCACATCAAATCACTAGACTATTGTGATCGAATGTCAGACAGCTATGACTTTTTCAATGTAGGTACTGGATCTGGATCATCGGTATTGGAAGTGATAAGGTCCTTTGAAAAAGTCTCAGGTATGAAATTGAATTACAAGATTGCTGACAGGAGATCGGGTGACGTGGAAAAAACATATGCAGACACTTCGAAAGCAAATGAGGTTCTGGAGTGGAAAGCTGAGAGAGACCTTGACGATATGATGCGGACTGCTTGGAAATGGCAGCAATCCCTTAGATCATGAGATTCTCTATTTGTCAGAAGGCAAACATTTAACAAAGAAGTAGGTGGATTTCCTGCCATGCAATACTTATTGTTCTAATTATTTAGAACTATTCTAAGCAAGTGTCGTACATTTATGTAGCTACATACAAATGGAAATCATGACAGAAGAATTGGAACTAAACGCGAAATCTGCATACTCGGAAAGTAAAAAAGTACATGTATTTGATACAGAGTTTCTACCACATATAGACTCTATGTACAATTTTGCGTACCGACTGACTTTTGACGAGGATGATTCAAAGGATCTTGTTCAGGATACCTATATGAAAGCCTTTCGATTTATTAATTCTTTTCAGGAAGGGACAAACGCAAAGGCTTGGTTGTATCGAATCCTGAAAAACAGTTTCATCAACGACTACAGGAAAAAAAGTAAGCAACCGTCGAAGGTTGACTACCAGGAGGTAGAACAGTATTATAATTCAGAGGATACGGCTAAAGATGCAACCGTCGACTTAAGGTTGGAGACAACCAAGGACATGATTGGAGATGAAATAAGCAATGCCCTTAATTCACTGGCAATCGATTTTCGAACTGTGATCATCTTATGTGACCTTGAAGGATTTACATACGAGGAAATGGCAAAGATCTTGGACATACCTATTGGTACCGTGAGATCCCGATTGCATCGAGCAAGAAATATTCTAAGGGAAAAACTTGCCTCCTACGCTTATTCCATGGGATATAATTAACTTTAGACTGAACTTTTAATCCGATTATTTTATTCATCTTTTAGGAAATGATTAGATATGTCTGAGTGTCCTGATTGTAGCTGCAGCGACTTTGATAAATGTTTGAGGATTCTAAATCTTCTCCTAGATGACGAAGCGGACGAGACGCAGGAAGAGTTCTTCTATTCTCACATTGATAAGTGCATTGTGTGCTTCAGCCACTACAATGCAGAAAAACAAATTCGTGAACTTCTCAAGCGAAAACTTCAAAAAAGAAAAGTGCCCTCGCAATTGGCTCTTGATATCAGAAATAAGATAGTTCAGTAACTCCGTTATATCTTCGCGTGATGGAGGGAAAAGCCATCATATTTTGTGCTCCGTCTGGCGCAGGAAAGACAACAATCGTACAGCACCTTATTCGGGAATTTGATCGCCTTGAATTCTCCATATCTGCAACAACCAGAAAACCACGTGAATACGAAAAGGACGGTACTCACTACTACTTCTTCTCCACTACAGAATTCCTTAAAAAAATTAGTCACGAGGAGATGCTTGAATGGGAAGAGGTGTACAACAATGCATTTTATGGCACCTTGAAAAGTGAGGTTGATCGTATATGGAGTAAGGGCAATTGTGTGATTTTTGATGTTGATGTTAAAGGTGGTTTAAGAATAAAGAGAAAGTTAGGCGATCAGGCGATGGCTGTTTTCATTAAGGTTAAAGATGTATCAGTCCTCAGTGAGAGATTGAAAGGCAGGAATACGGAATCTGACTTTACGCTAAACCAACGAATTCAGAAAGCGACTCAGGAAATGCAGGAGGAGGATAAATTTGATGTTGTTATCGTTAATGATAACCTTGAAGAAGCGTTGGAACATGCTCGGGAAGTTGTCGGTACATTTTTGAAATGAAAGAAATTGGTCTTTTTTTCGGGTCATTCAATCCTATTCATACGGGCCACATGATTATCGCAAACCTGGTGAAAGAGACCACAACTGTAGAAGAAATTTGGTTTGTAGTCAGTCCCCAAAATCCCTTTAAGAAAAATAAAAGCCTTCTTCACGAATTTGATCGCTTAGATCTTGTCAGTGCTGCTATAGATGGAGATTATAAATTCAGGGTCTCGGATATTGAATTCAATATGCCAAAACCTAGCTACACGATCGACACCTTGGCTCTTTTGCGAGAAAAGCACCCAAACAACAATTTCAGATTAATAATAGGCGGAGATAACCTGGCATCATTTCCAAAATGGAAAAATCATAGAGAGATTATTGATCAATTTGGTTTGATCGTCTACCCCAGACCTAATTCCGATAGATCGGACCTCTTGGATTTAGAAAATGTTGAAAAAATAGAAGCACCGGAAATGGACATTTCAGCAACCCTGATAAGGAAGCTCGTTAAAGAGCATAAATCAATTAAGTATTTGGTTCCGGAGGCAGTTGAGACTAAAATTTCAAAAGAGGGTTACTACCTTTAGACATTCATAATGTCTTCTTCCTTTGCTTCTACTAGAGCATCGATTTTATGCGTGAACTCGTCCGTTAATTTTTGAACATCGTTTTCGGCATCTTTAACAAGATCCTCGGAGACTCCCTCCAATTTCCTTAGAGAGTCATTGGTATCCTTTCTTGAATTCCGAATGCTGATTTTGCCATTTTCAGCTTCTGCTTTTACCTGCTTCATCAATTGAATTCTACGCTCCTCAGTAAGTGGAGGAATATTGATCCTGATTTGCTCCCCATCGTTTTGAGGGGTGAAGCCTAAACCGCTGTTGACAATTGCTTTTTCGATGTCTGGAATGATAGACTTTTCCCACGGTTTTACGCTTATGGTTCTAGCGTCAGGTGTGGTGACTCCAGCTACCTGATTTAATGGTGTCATTGTACCATAGTATTCAACTTCTACACCATCTAACATGGATGGTAATGCCTTTCCTGCTCGGATTTTCGCAAATTCAATTTGGGTGTGTTTGATGGCATTTTCCATCATTTCTCTTGCGGTTTCTAGGTAGATCTGAATTTCTTCCATGGTTTAAATATCGTAATTATCTAACTGATGAGGGTCCCTACATTTTCGCCAGCTATCAGCTTGTTCAAATTTCCTTTCCTGTTCATGTCAAACACGATGATCGGTAAATTATTTTCCTGACAAAGCGTGAAGGCCGTCATATCCATAATATTGAGGTTCTTCTCGTAGGCTTCTTGAAATGAGAGGTTTTCAAATTTTTTTGCGTTCTCATTTTTTTCAGGATCCGAATCATAAACTCCATCGACTCTTGTACCTTTCAAAACAACTTCAGCTTCAATCTCTATCGCCCTAAGACTCGCGGTGGAATCAGTGGTAAAGTATGGATTACCAATTCCAGCCCCGAAAATGACGATTCTGTTTTTTTCCAAATGTCGCATCGCTCGCCGCCTGATAAATGGTTCACAAACTTGCTCCATATTTAGTCCGGCCATCAGTCTAGTATACATACCCTCTTTTTCTAAGGCACTTTGAAGAGCCATTGCATTGATAACAGTGGCCAGCATTCCCATGTAATCGCCTTGAACCCTGCCAATTCCATTTGCTTCAGCTTCAACCCCACGAAAAATATTTCCTCCACCTATAACAATTGCCAGCTCGACTCCCTGGTTCGCTACGCTTTTAACTTCATCAGCATACTGGGTGAGCCTGGCAGAATCAATTCCATGGGTCTTATCCCCCATCAGCGCTTCTCCACTTAACTTCAAAAGGACTCTTTTATATTTCATTTATTGAGCGAGGTTTGAAAATCGAACAAATATAGTTGCATTGAAAAGTTATTCCAGCGAGATCAAAAGTTGATTCTTCTCGACGTTGTCACCTTGATTTACTAAAATGGAATTCACGACACCATCACCAGGAGATTTGATAACGTTCTCCATTTTCATTGCCTCAAGAATAAGTATCGAATCCCCTTTGGAGACCTGGTCACCCACATCTACATTCAGCGATAATATGGTTCCAGGCATAGGGGCTTTTACATCACTTATCGAGGAGGAAGAGCCCGCGTTCATTCCAAGTTTTTCCAAAATCTGATCTACATGTCTTTTGGAGGTGAGAGAGGTGATCTTTCCGTTGATAGATAGTGTTAATTGGTCGTCCTTCTTCTCGCGGATTTGGACAGTGAAAATCTTTGATTTGCTAAATACCTTGTAAGATGTCTGATTTAGTTTAACTACCTCAACCGAAGATTTCTCTTCGTTGATCATAAGATCAGAACCTATTTTTTCTACAGCGTGCCTATCGCCATTATTAATTTGAATTTCTATCATCGCTTGGTTAAAAGAGGTCACCAAATGTGCGGCTAATTTAGGTTGTGATTAAAGATTTACAATCCTAAAATGAAAATTTGATTAAACGAAAAAACAATATACTTTTGCATTCCTTTTTTCGGAGGCAAAACCAAAGGAAGGGCGTTCTTTTAAAGATTTTTTTATGTTGGGGGGATACCAAAGCGGCCAACTGGGACGGACTGTAACTCCGTTGACTTATGTCTTCGTAGGTTCGAATCCTACTCCCCCCACAATGCCCACCGAAGCCTTGGCAAAGGAGGGCCTGTCGATTGATTTGGTAGAAGGTAGAACAAGTTAGCCTTCACTAAAACTTTCGTCAAACAAGCGGGTGTAGCTCAGTTGGTAGAGCGACAGCCTTCCAAGCTGTAGGTCGCGGGTTCGAGCCTCGTCACCCGCTCAGAGTAGATTGTAAAATCTGACTCCGAGCATATAGTCGAAAGACTGAGTATGGAGTCAGATTTTGAAACTGTTCAAGCTTTGAGTTACAGAGTCAAAGTTTGGTTCGAGAGTTAACTGACAACTGTGGACTTTGAACTGATAACTTAAAAAGCCGATGTAGCTCAGGGGTAGAGCGTTTCCTTGGTAAGGAAGAGGTCAGGGGTTCAAATCCCCTCATTGGCTCATGTGTAGAGACTTGGAAATTTGGCTTTACATTTTGTAATAGTAAATAATAAATAGAGTAATAAATTTTAAAAATTAAATTGAGGATTATCAAACATGGCTAAAGAAACCTTTGATCGTTCGAAACCACACGTAAATATTGGTACTATCGGACACGTTGACCATGGTAAAACAACTTTAACTGCTGCAATTTCTGCTGTTTTGGCAAAAAAAGGCCTGGCAGAGCAAAAAGACTTTTCTGCCATTGACAACGCACCTGAAGAAAAAGAAAGAGGTATTACAATCAATACCTCACACATTGAATACCAAACTGAAAACCGACACTACGCCCACGTTGACTGCCCAGGTCACGCTGACTATGTAAAAAACATGGTAACTGGAGCTGCGCAGATGGACGGAGCGATTATTGTGGTTGCAGCTACTGATGGACCAATGCCACAAACAAGAGAGCACATCCTTCTTTCTCGTCAGGTAGGTGTACCGGCGCTTGTTGTATTCATGAACAAAGTTGACCTTGTTGATGATCCTGAACTCCTGGAACTCGTTGAGATGGAAATCAGAGAGCTTCTATCTGCATATGATTTTCCTGGAGATGATATTCCTGTTATTCAGGGCTCTGCTTTAGGTGGACTTAATGGAGAAGCAGAGTGGGTGAGCAAGATTGAAGAGCTTATGACTGCTGTGGATGAATATATTCCTCTTCCCGAAAGAGCTATCGACAAAGATTTCTTGATGCCAGTGGAAGATGTTTTCTCTATTACTGGACGAGGAACTGTTGCAACTGGAAGAATTGAGAGAGGAGTTATAAACTCTGGAGATGCTGTAGATATTATTGGTATGGGAGCTGAAGATCTTAAGTCCACAATAACAGGAGTTGAGATGTTTAGAAAAATTCTTGATCGAGGCGAAGCTGGTGACAATGTTGGTCTTCTTTTAAGGGGTATCGAGAAAGATGAGATCAAAAGAGGAATGATTATCTGCAAGCCAGGGTCAGTAACTCCGCATGCGCACTTCAAAGCAGAGGTTTATGTCCTTTCTAAAGAAGAGGGTGGACGTCACACTCCGTTCTTTAATAAGTACCGTCCACAGTTCTACCTACGAACTACAGATGTGACTGGAGAGATCAAACTTCCTGATAACATCGAGATGGTTATGCCAGGCGATAATGTTACGATTGAAGTGAATCTTATCAACCCTGTTGCGCTTGAGAAAGGATTGCGATTTGCGATCAGAGAAGGTGGAAGAACAGTGGGTTCTGGACAGGTTACTGAAATTCTTGATTGATAAGTAGTTATCCCGCGATAATGTTACTCGCGGGATTTGTTTATACAAATTGATTACTCTAAATTTGCAGTCCTTTTGGGACTGCTTGTTTTTACGGGTGTAGCTCAATTGGTAGAGTAGCGGTCTCCA
>JANQOR010000024.1 GCA_028285685.1 Cyclobacteriaceae bacterium
TGATCATCACAGTAGCCGTCGTATTGACGCTGTTACCTTCGTCGTCAGTTACGGTGAGTGTTACCACATTGGGTCCAATATTCGTGCAATCAAAATCAGTGATGTCCAGACTTAAATTGACCGAGCAGTTATCTGAACTGCCATTATCAACATCACCAGGTGTGATGGATATATTGCCGGTGGCATCAAGGGAAACAGCTATATCCTGCGCGACGACTGTAGGACTTAGATCATCATTGACCGTCACCGTAGCTGTTGTATTGGCGCTATTTCCTTCATCATCGGTTGCTGTGAGCGTTACCACATTAGGTCCAATATTCGTGCAATCAAAATCGGTAACGTCCAGACTTAAATTGACAGAACAGTTGTCGGAGCTACCATTATCAACATCACCAGGTGTGATCGAAACATTGCCTGTAGCATCTAGTGAAACAGCAATATCCTGACCAACAACAGTGGGATTAAGATCATCATTGACCGTGACACTAGCTGTGGCATTTGAACTATTGCCGGATTCGTCAGTAACGGTTAAAGTCACAATATTTCCTCCTACGTTGGTGCAGTCGAAATCTGTAACATCTAATGACAGAGCAAGGTTTGCTGCGATAGTAACATCGTCTGAACTACCGTTGTCGATTTGACTTGGAGTAATGGAAATATTGCCAGTAGCATCCAATGACACTGAAATGTCCTGTGTCACAACGGTGGGTTTGGCATCTACAGTCACGTCAAATGGATCTGAACTGATCGTCAGACCTGTGACTAGCGTATTTGTCACTTCCAGATGATAGGCCCCAGCATCCGAAGGAACAACAGTAGATATGGACAAATTATCGGTTGTTTGTCCAGATATATCTACGGCATCCTTCAACCATTGGTATTGGTTGGCTGTTCCACCAACGGTTCTTGTTACATCCAGATTGTCATCCTCGTTAAGATCTACATCCGGAAGGCCAGTCAAGTTCGCCTGGGGTACATAATCTACACCCGGTATTGCGACGTTGGGCTCCAAATCATCAAACTCAAATTGGTTATTTGCGAGTAGAAGTGCAGATAGGCCGGTCAGAGCGGACAAGTCAGGAAGATCAGTCAGGGCATTGTCACTCAACTCCAGGTTCGTAAGAGCAGTTAAGCTGGTAAACGATGTAGGCACAGCTCCAGTGAACTGATTAATGTCCAACTGTAAATCTTGCAGTAGGGTCAGTGAGCCAATCTCCGAAGGAATCGTTCCTGATAATTGGTTGTCGTCCAACTCCAGATGGGTCAAGGCTGTAAGCATTCCGATTTCGGTCGGTATCGAACCCGTTAGCTGGTTGTGGCTGAGATCCAGATCTTCAAGGTTGGTGAGACTCCCAATTTCTACAGGGATCGAACCTGAAAGTTGATTTGCATACAGTAATAGGTTGACCAAACTCGAGAGATCACCGATTTCGGTGGGTATCGATCCAGTAAGTTGATTATTACTTAAATCAAAGTCTTCCAAACTAGTAAGGGTCGAAATAGAGGTGGGGATTGAGCCTGTGAGATCGTTATCATCCAGATCAATTCTGACGGCATTCACAAGGTTTCCGATTTGGGTCGGAATGCTTGCTGAAAGCTGATTATTCGTAAGATCAAGTAGTTGGAGGTTTGTAAGACTGCCAAGCTCTGCAGGAATTGCCCCTGTCAGCATATTACCGTCCAATTCAAGCTCTAATAAATTAGTCAAATCTCCAATTTCAGTGGGGATCGAACCTGAAAGGTTATTGTCAAATAATTCCAGGTACTGAAGGTTGGCTAACATACCAAGTTGAGACGGTATGGATCCGCTTAATTGGTTGGTTGCAAGGTCAAGTTGAATTAGACTGTTGAGGTCACCAAGTTCCGTCGGGATCGATCCTGTCAGAAGGTTATCATCCAACTCAAGGTCCAGTAGGTCGCTTAGAAAACCTAATTCAGTTGGTATGGAGCCACTAAGTTGGTTAGAGTACAATTCAAGGTATTGGAGGTTTGATAAATCACCTAAGGTCGTAGGAATTGATCCAGTCAGTTGATTCTCAAACAGCTCTAGATTCGTCATTTCCGTGAGTGTGCCAAGCTCTGCTGGTATGGTACCAACAAGGTTGTTCGTACCCAATTCAATTTCTGAGACTTGATCCCCAACCACACTTATCCCAAACCAGGTGCTGACATCCCCTGACAGCCAATTCGTGTTGTCCGTCCAGTTTGCTCCATCAGTATCGTTGTAAAGTGCAAGAAGCGCGTTGTAATCTTCCGGAACTACCCCGCCAAGTGTAAAAGCACCCGATCCGACCCAATCTGGCTGAGTTTCTCCACCTCCGGCATCTGTCCAGATTCCACTATTGTTGTTGGTACTTCTGTCAGGTAGCAAATGATCTGTTACTTCATCCTGGTCAAATCTATAATAGGCAATCAATCCGGATTCATTTCCCACAAGACTCGTTGCAAAATCACTTTCAATCTCAGTTCCGCTTCTTGCCACATTCCAGATACGCAACTCATCCACATCGCCATTTAGAAATTCAGAGTCAAAAGCCTGACCAATCTTCAAGTCATTTACTCCAATAAAATCTCCTGTGGGATCATCGGCCTTAAGTAAAATGCCATCGCGATAAATCTGTCGATCATCATCATCAGAAATCAGATCAGGGTCATAAACAACAGCCCAGTGATGCCACTCCGTATCAGTAAACGTCTGATCAGTGTCCAACGAATTTCCTTTGAAGTCAATGGTGAAGGTATTTCCGGAACGGAATCCAACGTGAATCGCCTCATTGGTAGACGAAGGTTCTGTCCCCACTGAAACGATCCAGTCATTATTTCCAGCAGTGGTACGCCTTGCCCAAAACTCAATCGTGAAGGCACTTGAGGTAAAATCGAGTCCGATATCTCCCACATCAATGTAGTCATCGGTACCATCAAAATTTAGCGCATTTCCTGGAGGCGTTAGGGTGCTCCCAAATTTTTCATTCGAGTAGCTTGAGTTCTGGGTCCCGTTGGTCGCTCGTATCCGGTAGAAATAGCCATTTCCAGCCACAACTGTGTTGTCGGTGTATGAAGTAGCGTCCGCAGGGGCTGTTCCAATCTGTGAAAAACTGGTATTATTTCCATCAGAACGCTCTATGAGAAAGTCAGTCTCATTCGGGGAATTATCTGTCCAACTCAAGTCAATTTGCGTATCTGAAACTTCAGTTGTAAAGAGATCGCTTGGTGGATGTGGTGTGAAGGCCTCTGAGGTTGGCCAAATAGGAGTAGTGACACCTCCTCCGGCATCCATCCATATTCCATTGTTGTTGTTGGCGCTTCTATCTGGGATCAGCAGGTCAGTTGCTTCATCTTGATCAACCTTATAGTAGGTCACAAGCCCATCTTCATTGCCGACCAGCGAATTGAACATGTTACCTTGGATTTCACCTTCTGTTCGTACATCGCTCCAAATCCTGACTTCATCAACCTCCCCGCCAAAGTAATCGCCGTACCCATTCGAGCTCTCCGCCGCTAGCCAAAGGTTGTTTGCATTGGGGCCGGTCGTATTCACTAATGGCGTTCCAGAGAGGACTTCTTGTCCATCTAGGTAAACTTTCATATTTACTCCATCCCAAACAGCAGCGGCATGATACCATCTGTTCAATTCAATTTCACCAGCCGTACCAAATACATTTTGATCGTTCCCCCAAAACCCAATAGTGTTTACACCACCGACAATAAATTGAGCAATGGCAAATAAATTTCCATCCCCATCAGCATCATCGGCTTGACGAATAATAGAGGCAATCTGATCTCCATAGGTAGCAGCGTCCTGGGTGGCTTTAAACCACAGCTCCATCGTTCGCTGATCTGTACCGGTGGGAAGCTCGGACACTCCCAAAACTTCAACCTCGTCATCTACTCCATCAAATGATATGGAGTTGCCCGGAACGTCATAAGTGCCTCCAAACTTTTCATTGGAAGGTGACGAGTCTAAAGGACCAGTAGCAATGACCCTGTAGTAATAGCCCTTGCCCGCTGTGACCGTATTGTCAGAATAAGAGGTTACATCTGGTCCTACTGAATTGATATTTACCCAGGTTGTATTGTTTCCGTCTGAACGCTCGATCGCAAAGCCGGTCTCCTTCGCGGAGTTGTCAGTCCAACTTAGGTCAATCTGAGTGTTCGAAACCTCGGTGACGAACAAGTCAGAAGGTGCATTCGGAGGGTCCAGGTCAGCTCCGGATGTTATCCAGTTGGATGCTCCGCCGTTTAGGTCAAAATTTTGCAATAAACCATGATTGTTGTTCATTGACCGATCCGGGAGGACGTCAACAGATGGTGTGGTATTGTCTCCACCCGCTACTCCTTGATCAAAACGATAATATGCAACAAGTCCGGATTCATTTCCAGTCAGCGGGAAACTCATATTTTCTTGAATTTCAGTCTGTGTACGTGCCACATTCCAAAATCTAACTTCATCTATTGGCGCCTCAGAATCCCATGGATCATTGTTTTCACCAAACAGGATGTCAGTGCCGGCGACATTAAATCCACCACCCGAATGATCTGAATTATCAGTATCCACCAAAATTCCGTCCACATATAATCTTGCCTCTGTGTCATAGTCATTTACCATTGCAAAATGGTGCCAACCAGTGGAAAGATCTGATGATATGAGTAGCCGATCAACTGGTTCTTTTGATGAGGTTGAGCCTGCCCGATTATCTGGCCACAAAGAGGCACTTAGTTTTGATCCTGGGGTAGTAGAGAAGAATTCATCACGAATTGTCACCCCCAAATTATCATTGGGAACGGCAAGATTCAGTTTTAATATTATGCTTCCGTTTTGTGGCACACCATCAAAATAAACCCAACCCTCCACTGTAAAATCACTGGTCCCAAATTGAAGCGAAGGGTGATCACTTACCCTTATGTGATCGTCTACTCCATCAAAATCCAATGCATTGCCAGGCTGTGCGATGGTACTACCAAATTTCTCATTGCTATATGGTGAATTTTCTGTTCCGTTGGTGGCACGAACACGATAGAAATAGCCATTGCCAGCAGTTACTGTATTGTCAGAATAACTCACATCATCAGCGGATGCCGTACCTATCTGGACAAAACTTGAATTATGACCGTCGGATCTCTCAATTAAGAATTGGGTTTCAGTGAAGGATCGGTCTGTCCAGTCAAGATCAATCTGGGTATCGGAAACTTCAGTCGTCAACAAATCAATTGGCTCGTTTGGAGTCGGATCAAGTGAACCAGAGAAGGCCCAGTTTGAATTGTCACCGTCCAAAGTAAAACTGGTCAAGGTTCCATCAAGTCCATTAGCTGTACCGTCGATGAGTGTAGTTTCTCCAGCATTGTTCGCAGTGGGTACCCCTTGATTGAAATCATAGTAGGCGAGGAGCATGCTTTCGCTTCCCGCCAGGGGAGTGAAGATCTCACTTCTGATTTCGGTCAGTGTTTTTGCCTTCGTCCAAATTCTCACTTCGTCCAGAGCTCCATCAAAATAATAGTTCACCACGCCCTGATGTCCAAGCTTTCTGCCCCCTGCTCCCCCTAGCGAACTTCTTCCATCTTCTGAATTCTCATCTTCCAGGTTCCCATCCAAATAGATCTTCGTACCGACTCCATCTTCATAAGTAGCTGCCACATGATACCACCTGCCCGCTTCCAACTGTGTTGAACCCGTAGAGAACGACCAGACTGATCCATCATAAACCCCATATTGAACGACATTGCCTACAGTCCTTAAGATGTAAAACGTAGCACCACCTGAGTTCTCTTCCGAATAGATGGTCTGGAAATCAGCAGGATCGCCATCAATCCGGAACCACGCTTCAACAGTGGATGCTGTTTGGCTCGTTAACTCGACAGCAGCAGGCAGAAAAACAAAGTCAGAGGTACCATTGAAATCCAGGGCATTGTTCGGGAAAATGGATGGGTCAAGCGCACCGGACGATCCCCAATTTCCGCTGTTATCTGCAGGAAAATTTGTTAGTGTGCCGTCATTGGCACCTGCGAGATCACGAAGCGTGCTGACACTCGAAGTACCATCAGAGTCATCGAAGCGATAATAGGCGCGTAGATTATCGTAATTAGGATGTGTATTGTCTACTTCTTGAGCGATATGAGATAGAATGTCTTCCTGATCAAGCACGGTATCCCAAATACGTACCTCGTCCATCGGTCCATCAAAAATTTGATCGGAAGCTTCACACAGACCTCCTGAGGAATCCAGAGTAGCGCCCAATCCAACATGGGATGAACCGGAAGTGATGTCAAATGGAAAAGCACCGACGGCAAGACTGAGATTGGTTGGCTGTAGAACCCCGTTAATGTAGAAACTTACTCGATCGGATCCATCGCCAGTGTCTATTGATCCATTATAGGTCATGGCAACATGCTGCCAGGTGTTTGCCACAATACTTCCATTCCCACTCTCAAAAACTCGAAATTGACTAAGATCATTTGCTCCATAGTAAACGAACCTTAGCCCCTCGTCAAGGGAAATTGCAAATCCAAGTTGTCTCTCATCAGATGAACAATTGATTGTATTTCCATTCTTTGCGAGTATTATTTTTCTATTTGATCCAGTGAATGTCTCCGGGTTAATCCATGCCTCAATGGTAAATTGCTTGTTAGCTCCAGCAAAAACACTTTCAAGGCCTGTACCCAGGTCTACAACGTCATCAGTACCGTCAAAATTTAGTGTATTCCCGGGAGCCGACGGTTCTGCATAGGCATCTGTAATCCCTTGCGCAAACTCCCCAGACGTCAAATTCGCATCTATCACAATGTTGGTACTTGTATTTACATCTAGAAAGCTGGAGGATAGTTCATCAAATACCCCATCCGCATTATTTGCCCGTTTAACAAATCGAATTCCGTTTTCGTCAGGCTGCCCATTTACACCTGAGTTTCCAGAATAAAACCACTGCGCATTGAAAGTGGGGTTGGTTCCCCCACTTTGGAAGACGCCGTAGTAATCAGTGGTGTTTAAGGCGTTGAGCTCCGAGGTAACTGTGGTGTTGTTAGGAGCTTCATTCACTCGGTAGACGTACGTGATATCTGGCGATCCAAGAATGTTGTTAATCGTAAGGTTATTACCAGAAGAAGCCGAGCTCAAGGCAACGGAGGTAGTGGTAGTGAAGGCACTTTCATCTCCCAGGTGCGCTCCCGATAGGTTGTAGGTGGCGCCGTTTAATGTTCCGTGATTGGCTCCCGCGAGATCTGTAGCAACTGAACCAGTATTCTCATCGAACCGGTAGTAACCTTCAAGATTCGAATAATCGGGATGAGCTGAAGTCAACTTTTGCGTGACCCAATCCCTAATGGTGGTTTCATCCAGTACAACATTCCAAAATCTCACCTCATCTATTAGGCCATCAAAGTGCTCCGACTGTGCAGTCCGATTACCTATGGTATATCCGGTCACACTGGAAAATGTGACACCATACGAATTGGTAGTCTTAAGGTCGCCATCAAGATAGTAGCTTGCATTTATACCATCATAGGTTACCGCAATATGGTGCCAGCCTAAATCATCGACTGTAGCTGTTGAAATGTCCTCGCTCACTCCTACATGGCTGATGGTCAATCGATTGGATGGATCGAAGTATACGGCAAATCCGTTGTTGGCATCTGAAGCTATGATCCGGTCCGTGAACGATCCTGCGTTGATCCGATCTCTTTTTACCCAGGCTTCGAACGAAAAGACGTTTCCTGAAACTGAAAGGTCGCTCACATTAACCTCATCATTACTACCATCGAAATTCAGTGCATAACCTGATCCTGGCACAGATGGATAGCCGATAGCTGCAACCGAAAATTCTGACGCTCCAAATGCTGCGTCTACCGTTGTTTCGTCGTCTACCACAATTGCGGTATAGTTGGTGCCAAGGGTAAAAGATCCAGCGATCGACCAGAAACCTGAAGAGACCACGTCGACTGCTTCGGCAACCAGGGTCATACCTTGATCATCACCACATCCATCATCTGCCTCAAAGAGTAAGATATTGGCATTGTCTTCAACTGTGGTGGTCCCGGAAATTAGTGTGGGTGTTGCTGAAGTGATGACGGGTGGAGGCACCACTTCTGTAGCAGCGATCTCTATTCCCTGTAACGAATTGCAAAAAATACTATTTTCCTGGACGTCAACGGTACTGAAGGACGTTGCGGTTGTTCTAATGCCATAATCATTGTCCGCGATGATATTCGCTTCTCCTGATCCCGAACCGCCGATTTGCACGTTTGTGGCGGTAGAGCTTAGCAAAATTCCTGATTCATAGTTTCCAAGCAACGTAGTACCATCTGTCTCCACTCCTATCTTATTGCCTTGAATCAGAATATTACTCGAACCATTGACAATCTCGATCCCATCATCACCCGAAGCATCACCATTCCCGGATATGATATTGTCAAGAATTGCTATTCGATTCGCCCCATTGTCCGTTCCGTCAGCATTGTTTAGTCGTATTCCAGAATCGTTATTTTGTGGATTTCCAGTCCCGGTGGCTGTTCCATCAGCAAATACACCAATGTTGTTACTCTGGATGGTGATATCCGTGGTACCGGCACCAACCAAGATTCCGTAGCTAGAGGAACCGGCAATGGTATTTCCGGAAATAACCGTTCCTGTTCCACCACCACCGTCCAGCTGTATGGCGGTGGAGAAAACACCAATCTCTGTTTGTCCACCTACATTGACTCCTATTAAATTATTAGTAATCGTGATTCCCGTTGGATCTGTCGTATTTACATCAATTGCAGGTCCAGACAAATTCACCATGAGGTTATTGTTGATTGTGACTGTGACTGCACCATCGTCCAACACGATCCCATAGGTGTTTTCAACAGCTGACAATGCTGAAACTCCGTCCGCACTAGACCCAAACCGGTTACTTTCTATCGTTACATCAAATGCTGTAGCTCCGATTGAAATACCTACAGAAGAATTTGCCCCAATTATATTCCCCTGTCCCGTCCCCGAGCCTCCAATATTGACATTATTACTTCCAGTTGTAACACGAATTCCCTCCGTATTTCGAATCGCGTCGTCACCCGCCGCATTAGTACCAATTTGATTACCATAAATGTTGATCACAGTGGAAGTACTTGCGATCAATATTCCGTGGCTGTTCGGACCGACAATGTCATAACCAGAGATGAGGTTTCCTTCGCCCATAGACGAATCACCGCCTATCGTAATGTTTGTTGAACCCGAAATTGCGATCCCGTTTTGCTGTGTTGAAGCACCGCCAGATCTTGCAGTTCCATCGGGAGTAGTCCCTATTCTGTTGCCTTGAATAACTCCTCCGCTCGCTCCAACCACATAAATACCGCTATTGCGATTGTGGTGAATGATATTGCCTTCGTTAACACCGCCAATCGTGAAATTATTAGCAACCACTTTGATCGCTCCATTTTGATTCCCGGTGCTGCCATCGTCAAAGTCAGTAAGCACAAGGCCTTTGATAGTTGTATTCGCAGCATTAACATAGAATCCGTTTTGATCAGAGGCAGAAGGTGTGGAGCCATCTATCACTACCATGGTGCTCACGTCCGCAAAGATCCAGCCTGGCTGGGACGTGCCATCGATCGTCATAGACGACGTTATATCAGGTAAATCAGTTAGCAGGTCAATTACATTGTTGCTTCCGGGAATGTTGAAGGTGATCACCTCTTCGGAGCTAGCGTTAGCATCAAGCATAGCCTGCCTCAAAGAACCTTCGCCCGAATCGTTGGAATTTGTCACCACATAGGATGGTGCCCTGATGCCGAGTGCAAAAATATCTCCGTCCGAAAGGTCGACACCTGAAAATTCCACGATATCAGAGGAGTAGCTATCTGCATCAACAATGACCGCATTCGAGAAATCAACACCATCGTCATCAATGAGGAGTTTATAGTCGATCGCACTACTGCTTGGTGGTGAACTTCCACTTAAATCAAATTGAACGGTTAAGTCATCAATGTTACTACCTTGCTCATCAACCATCCACCTTCTTTCTAACCTATTTGCTATGTTGCTGAGTCCCGTTACTCCAGTAGTCGTGTATGAATTATCATCCCCATCATCGTTTGCCCAGGAAAGGAAATTCAAATCTGTGTCAAACGTATTTGTGTTGGTTTGATTGTCTGCGGCAATCGTCCCGATCCCGATACTTACTATTCTGTCTGCATTTGCTGAACGTGACTGTTTTTGATTCAAACCAGAAAGATCATCCCTTCCGATTACTGTGATATCATCGAGAAATCCACTAAAACCGGATTCATCCCACATTGCAGACCCATCTGATGCGAGGTAGTCTTCGATGGGTGAAGTGATTCGGGAAATCCCATACTTGGCGGCTAGGTATGATTCAATTTTTCGCCGATCTGCTGCCGAAATGTTTGTATCAAACATAATTGCCTCGGCAATATCCCCTACCATTCCGCTCCCCCCCTGGTAGCTCCCGATTGAGGTAGCGGAAGGATCTACATATGTATTAACGCTATTACTATTTGCGGTATTTGCCCCATCGATATGCTGTTGGAGCACAGTAGAACCTCCTAGATCATATGTCGCCGCAAAAATGATACTGTTGTTCAGTTCACTTCCAATACTGTTTGCTTCGTTGCCGGAATGAAAGATTGTTGGAACCCCATTGTTGTAGTAGATCGCATGATCACCCGTTCCGGCAGCACTGATAATATTGCTCGGCACGCTGGCATTTGTAACTCTGGACACAGCGATTTTTGTGTAGTCTCCACCGCCGATCAAACCTGTACTAGTCGTTATCAATTCATCCGTTCCGTCAAAGGTCAAAACAGGCTGGTAGTTTAAACCACTAGATGTAAGCGCAGGTTGATCTGTTCCGGTAGACTGTGATACATCATTTCCGGCCACAGACTGATCCTCCCATGTATCAACACCAGTATCTACTGTCGTTCCAACATCAGCGCGCAACCACAAAATCAAGTTAAAAAAGACTCCTCCGGGTGAAGCCGGCTGAGTAAGAGCGGTGGAGGTCTGCCAGTTGGGATCAGTCGATGTTGGGAAGTTGACTAGCGTACCATCAAAGTTGTTGGAGGTCAGATCTGGAAGCGATGTTCCGGTAGTTTCATTAAACTCATAGTAGGCAACAAGGTCAGTCTCACTCCCAAGCAGTGAAGAAAACATTTGAGTTCGAATCGCTGTTTCATCCAACGCAGCGCTCCAAACACGGACCTCATCCATAAAGCCGCCAAAATGATTGGTAGCGGATGCACTAGCGCCAAGTACGAGATCATCCAGGTTACCAACGGATGCAGCAGGTGAGCCAACGGATTCTGCAACACCATTTACATAAAAAACAAAAGAACCTGCTGTAGATACAAACGCAACATGGGTCCACTGATTTGTTAAGATCGTCTTGGACCCTGTGACAGACCCTGACTGTGTATCGCCATCATCCATGAAAATCTGTAAGACACCATTGTTAATATGAAAATTTAAAATCTCACCTCCGGAGTTATCCCAGCCAAGAATCGTTTGAGTCCCTGTGGTGGTACTGGGATTAATCCATGCTTCGAATGTGCGATTAGCAGATCCGTTGAAGTTGGGCTCAGAGGAAAATGCTATGAGATCATTCGAATCATCAAACAGTAAGGCATTATCCTGGCTCTCGGCAACAAACGGAAATAAAAAAAGAATACAGAGAATTCTGGAGAAAGCAGCGGTGTAAACCTTCATGAGTGGTAGGCATTGGGTGGTTTGAAATTAAACTACGTCTAAGGCGATTGACCCTAAAAAATACTAAAAAATATTGGTAATTCAACATTTACAGACAATTATCAACTGCGAAATCAACGTAGACTTGTCCAATGACGTCTGAAAACGGAAAACTTCCCAGATCATCCATGGATATTCTTGGCAGTTGCTGTTATCTAGGCCAAAAAGTCCTATTTTGGCGGTTAGCAAAAAAGTTAAAATGACAACAAAGCGAGAACCCACTCTTGGTGAAGCACTAATTCCTGTAATTTTCCTAACCATTCTTCTCTCAATAAATGTCGGCATCTTCGGGGATGCGTCACTCGACGGATCTAATCAAATAGTGCTAATCCTGTCAGCTGCTGTTGCCTCTCTGGTCGCTGTGAGAATAGGCTTCAAATGGGAAGAGATTCAAAAGGGAATCGTGAAAAGTATAAGCTCAGCGATGGCCTCAATCCTTATCTTGCTAATGATTGGTGCTCTTGCTGGTACGTGGCTATTGAGTGGTGTTGTTCCTGCAATGATCTACTATGGTTTGCAAATTCTAAATCCTACCATTTTTCTGTTTGCGGCTTGTATTGTCTGCGCTATTGTGTCCGTGGCAACCGGAAGTTCCTGGACAACGTCAGCCACCGTTGGAATTGCGTTGATCGGCATTGGCCAGGCCTTAGGGATTTCTACGGGGCTGATCGCGGGTGCAATACTTTCGGGCGCCTACTTTGGTGATAAGATGTCTCCACTTTCGGATACAACAAACCTGGCACCAGCAATGGCCGGAACAGACCTGTTTACGCATATTAGATACATGACGATTACCACGGTACCGTCAATTAGCATAGCCCTGGTCTTGTTCTTGATCATCGGTTTCACTCAGACAGGCAATGGATCTATTTCAGAAACTGACGCGATTTTAAGAGCAATCGACTCAAGGTTTAATATCAATGGACTTCTTTTCATTGTCCCTATTGCAGTGGTAGTTCTCATCGTTAAAAAAATGCCTGCACTTCCAGCTCTCTTGATTGGGACATTATTGGGTGCAGTATTCGCATTGATCTTCCAGCCGCAGCTTGTGACAGAAATAGGTGGGGACTCAGGAGGAGTAGGATATTTTGTTGGAATTATGACCTCAATGTATGGAGACATAGCCATAACCACCTCCGATCCCATGGTTAGCGAACTCTTGACTGCAGGTGGTATGAAAGGAATGCTAGGGACCATTTGGCTAATTCTTTCCGCCATGATTTTCGGAGGAGTAATGGAGGGTTCCGGAATGCTTAAAAGAATAGCAACAGCTATTATCTCAAAAGTCAATTCAGTAGGATCTCTTATTTCCTCAACAGTTGGTACGTGTGTGTTTTTTAACGTCACAGCCTCCGACCAATACCTTGCGATCGTTGTCCCAGGTCGCATGTACGGTGACATCTACAGAGAAAAAGGCCTAGCTCCTGAAAATCTAAGTCGATCTCTTGAGGACTCAGGAACTGTCACTTCCGTGCTTATTCCATGGAATACTTGTGGAGCCTATCATGCAAAAGTCCTGGGTGTACACACACTTGACTACCTTCCTTATTGCTTTTTTAACCTAATAAGTCCAATCATGACCATGATTGTGGGCTACACGGGCTACAAAATCAGGAAACTAACTGAAAAGGGTGCCTGATCATTTTTGGGACAATATCACAAAAGAAGATATAAGGGAACTTCCTTTGCTTGCTTTCGACGGATTTATTCATGTGGTGGAGTCTGATGATCAACTACACAGTGCCATTGATGCACTCACCAGGGAAAAACTAGTAGGTTTTGATACGGAGAAAAAGCCAACCTTTAAAAGGGGCGATTACAATCCGACAGCAATGATCCAGCTTTCCTCGGTAAATGACGCATACCTGTTCCG
The DNA here is from genome assembly GCA_028285685.1 of Cyclobacteriaceae bacterium. Classification (GTDB taxonomy): domain Bacteria; phylum Bacteroidota; class Bacteroidia; order Cytophagales; family Cyclobacteriaceae; genus Ekhidna. The sequence continues at coordinate 13,608 of JANQOR010000024.1, forward strand.
ATTAAATAAGATCGGATATCCTAAATCACTTTTTGACCTTATGGGCAATCCAGGTATTACCAAATTAGGTATCAGCATCGACGATGATATTAAAGAATTAGAGAAGCTTAGCACGTTTTCGCCAGCAGGTTTTATCGACGTAAATGACATTGCAAGAACAATTGGTGTGAAGCACATTGGTGTCAAGAAATTAGCCGCTATTTTCTTGAAACACCGAATTTCGAAAGGTCAACAGACATCTAACTGGGAAAATGAAGTTTTGACGTCAAGTCAACAAAAATATGCAGCCACTGACGCGTGGATTTGTCTCAGGATCTACAACGAGATCAAAAACAATGGATTTTTAAAATCTTAAAAATTTCGCTCAAAAATCCACTAAACGGAAATCCTGGACCGTCTATCAAATGTCTACTGCATTTGACTCCTTGATTTATAGTGCGAGGCTATCTTCGCGGAATGAAGAGATTAGCCGTCTTCTTTTTCTTGCTCCCGCTCCTTCTTACAGCGCAGGATGACGCGTATAGAATAAAGAAGGCAAGTAGGGCTATTACGGTGGACGGTAAGCTGGATGAGGCTGATTGGGAAGTCGCTCAAATAGCGACAAATTTCCACCAGTATTTTCCGACGGATTCAGTGATTGGGAATGCCCAGGTAGAGATCCGACTGACATACGATGATCAATTTCTCTACGTAGGTGCCAAGATGCACAATCTGACCCCTAATCAAACATATGCCGTCCCATCGCTCCGACGGGACTACCGTGGGAATTTCGATGGAATTACAATAGAAATAGATCCGTTTCAGGACAACACAAATGCTTTCAACTTTGGTATCAATCCATATGGTGTGCAACGCGAAGGATTGATCAGCAACGGTGGAAACAGGGGCAATGACCTCTCCTTATCATGGGACAACAAGTGGTTTGCTGATGCTACACAACACGAGGACTACTGGATTGCGGAAGCCGCAATTCCTTTCAAAACGCTGAGATTCAAGCCAGGAAGTACGAAGTGGAACGTCAATTTCTATAGAATCGATGCAGCGACAGGAGAACGTGTCACCTGGGCGCGAATCCCAAGGAATTTTCTCATCCTTTCCCTGGCCTTTATGAAAGAGTTGATCTGGGATGAGCCACTCGAAAAATCAGGGCCGAATATTTCGCTTATTCCTTATGTTTCACCAGCCACAACGCGAGACTTTGAGTCTGAAACTCAAACTTCAGCAGACAATAAATTCGAACTCGGCGGGGACGCAAAAATAGGAGTTAGCCCGTCCCTGAATCTTGACTTAACCTTCAACCCTGACTTTTCACAGGTTGAGCTCGACGAACAGGTTACCAACCTGAATCGATTTGAGTTGTTCTTTCCAGAGCGCCGGCAATTTTTCCTTGAGAATGCCGATCTGTTCGAGAGTTTTGGGCACCCTTTTTTTTACAGACCTTTTTTCTCACGACGCATAGGAATTGCACGAGACGAATCCACTGGAACGAACGTGCAGAACAGAATTTATGGTGGTGCTCGGCTCAGTGGAAAGCTTGATAACAACTGGAGAATTGGGGTGCTGAACATGCAGGCAGCAGAGGACGATGAGATCAATTTACCTAGCATCAATTACACTGTAGCGGCCGTACAGCGAAAGATTTTTGGTAGGTCCAACATGGGGATCATTGCCGTTAACAGACAGACATTTGAGGACTACGAAGTAACGGATTCCACCCCCTATCAAGGTGAAAACAGGTTGATCGGTTTCGACTACAATATTGCATCGAGTAATGGTAAGTGGAATGGTAAACTCAATTACCATCATTCGTTCGACGAGCAGACCTCATCCAAGAATGGAGCGCATACCGGCTGGATCGGATATCAATCTAGAACATGGACCTGGAGCTGGGCGCACACATATGTTGGCGAAAATCACAATGCACAGGCTGGATTCGTCCCACGACCGGGCATGTTTCGGATTAATCCTGATTTTGGTCGTAATTTTTTTCCAAGAAGTGGACCATTTAATTCGATTCAACTTCAGGGTGAAGTTGAATTCTTCTGGAATTCGGGCAGGAAAACGGATCACAAATACGCATTTAACATAAACTCTTCTCTTGCCAACACCGGTAGATTTTCGGCTTCCTTTGAGCAAAATTATACCTGGCTCTTCAGTGGTTCATTCGACCCAACTCGAACAGGAGGCGAAGAACTTCCGAACCTCTCAGGTTATACCTACAATAGTTTTAATTTCAACTATATGTCGGACATGCGAAAAACATTTAGCTATTCCCTGAATGGAAATTTCGGTCAGTTCTTTAATGGAGACCGTGTCAGTCTAAGAACTACACTCAATTATCGCTTTCAACCAATTGCAGCGTTACGACTGTTGGTCAACTATAACCGCCTTCGGATGCCCGAACCGTACAATGATGCAGATCTTTGGCTAATTGGACCAAGAATTGATTTGACACTGACAAAAGCTATTTTCTTCACCAATTTCATTCAATACAACAGTCAGATAGACAACCTGAATATCAACTCCCGTTTTCAGTGGCGATTCGCTCCGGTCTCTGACTTGTTCATTGTCTACACGGACAATTACGGAACCGAAAACTATGCTGATTCGGGACTTCAAAAGAAAAATCGAGCGCTCATCATTAAAATGACCTACTGGTTTAATTTGTAGTACATTCTGAGTAGCATTTTGCTTATCTTGATTTTTCCAAAATCTAAAAATCATGAAAAGTACAATTACGCTATGTCTTTGTTTCCTCACTTTGATGGGAGCAAATGCCCAGGGAGCCTTAGGCTACCAGGAGCCACCTAAAGAAATTAAAGAACTTGTCGATGCCCCACTTGCCCCTTGGGTAAGAATCGACAGTAAGGGTGAAAATGCAGTTTTGCTTTATAGGAATGCTTACAAGACGATTGCCGAGCTCTCAGAAGAAGAGTTAAGGCTTGGTGGACTCAGGATCAACCCAAGAACCAATATTGGAAGCAGGACCACGTACTACAACAATGTCGAGGTTAAAGAAGCTTATTCAAAAGATACCAGAGGGGTTGCAGGACTTCCTGAAAATGCCCGTCTTGCCAACTTCAGTTGGTCACCTGACGAAAAGATGATGAGTTTCACTCACACAACAAGTACAGGTGTTGAGGTGTGGATGCTTGATGTAGAAAAAGCCAGCGCGAAAAAATTGACCGATGCGTCAGTGAATGCCAATATGAGAACCCCGGTTGTGTGGTTTTCTGACAGTAAGGCACTGCTCGTGAAAATGTTACCTCCCTCCAGAAAAGAATTGATCAATTCTGCCGAAGCTGTTCCGACCGGACCGACAATCTCCGTCAGCTCTGGGGCGAAAGCTCAAAATCGCACGTATCAGGACTTGTTGAAGAACCCCAATGACGAACAAAACTTCGAGCAGCTAGCACTATCAGACATTAAGAAAGTATCCTTGGATGGCAGCAGTACCGATTGGTTGCCAACAGCCATGTACACGAACATGTCATTTTCACCAAATGGAGAATATGTGATGGTCAGTAAAATAGAACGACCATTCTCCTACCTTGTCACCTATCGACGATTCCCATCTAAGACGGACATTTATGACAAAGACGGGACACTTGTGAAAAATGTCATGGATGTTCCATTGACAGAAGTGCTACCCAAGGGATTTATGGCAACTCGTGAAGGGCGACGATCCATGCAATGGAGAGATGATCAGCCAGCAACGCTCGTCTGGGCTGAGGCGCTGGACAAAGGTGATCCAAAAAACGAAGTGGAATTCCGAGATGAGGTGTTTCAGTTGAGTGCACCGTTCAACGGTGAGGGCAAGTCGATGTTAAAGACGACAGGACGTTTTTCCGGAATTGAATGGGGGAATGATAAGGCTGCAGTTGGATATGACTATTGGTGGAACACTCGTAACACCAAGATGTATCTTTTTGACCCATCCAACAGTAAGAAGGCGCCAAAAATCCTGGCAGACCGAAACTACCAGGACAGATACAGTGATCCAGGAGATTTTGTATCGACCAAGAACAAATTCAATAAGCGCGTGCTTTCAATTGTGGATGGAAACGCCTTCTTGTTGGGGGATGGTTTTTCAGAGAAAGGGCAATTCCCATTTGTAGATAAGCTTAATCTAAGAACCCAGGAGAAGACCAGGGTTTACGAATCGGCATATACCGACAAACTGGAAACGCTGTACACTGCCTTGGATATGGACAAGGGAGACATTCTTATACGAATTGAATCCCCTACCGAATTCCCAAATTATTATAAACGAAACATCTATAAAGAGAATGATCTAACTCCCATTACCTTCTTCGACAACCCGTTCAAAAGCTTGCAAGGAGTAGAAAAAGAGGTAATCTCTTACAAGAGGGACGACGGTTTAGATCTAGATGGAACACTATACCTTCCGGTTGGCTATGACAAGGCAAAAAAAGAAAAGAAGCCAATGATACTTTGGGCTTACCCCAGGGAATATAAGGACAAGCAGAGTGCAGGACAAAATACCTCCAACCCTAATCGCTTCATCTACCCGTACTATGGATCACCGATCTACTGGGTCGCCCGCGATTATGTGGTTTTGGACAACGCAGCCTTCCCGATTGTAGGTGAAGGTGAAGAGGAGCCTAACGATACCTTCCGTCAGCAACTAGTAGCCAATGCAAAAGCTGCAATTGATGCAGTTGATGAAATGGGCTATATTGATCGAAATCGAGTAGGTGTGGGCGGACATTCATATGGTGCGTTCATGGTCGCAAACCTCCTCTCCCACTCCAACCTATTTGCAGCCGGTATTGCAAGAAGTGGAGCATATAACAGAACACTAACACCCTTTGGCTTCCAGAGTGAAGAACGCTCCTATTGGGATTCACCTGAGACCTATTACACCATGTCGCCGTTCATGCACGCCGACAAGATGAAGACTCCGCTCCTGCTGATCCATGGGGAAGCGGACAATAACTCGGGCACCTATCCTATGCAGAGTGAACGATATTTCAATGCGCTCAAGGGCCTTGGCGCCACAGCCAGATTGGTTATGTTGCCGAAAGAAAGCCATGGATATCGAGCCAAAGAAAGTATTATGCACCTGTTGTGGGAGCAGGACCAGTGGCTTGAAACGTATGTTAAGAACAGGGAAACCATGAGTGCCGAGGTGATGCCGGACAGATAAAATGGCATTTATAGAACTAGATTCAATCGGGCAGAAGGAGATTCTGCCCGGTTTTAGTGTTCGGTTTGTTCATACCGATTCTATGACTTTGGCCTACTGGGATATAAAAGCTGGAAGTGTATTGCCCGAGCACTCGCATCATCACGAACAGGTGGCCAACGTTACTGAGGGAATCTTGGAACTTACCATCGAAGGTGAAACAAAACAGATTCTTCCTGGTGAAATTGCAGTCATTCCTTCTGATGCGGTTCACTCCGGGGTGGCCATAACAGATTGTAAAGTGCTTGACGTATTTTCGCCTGTACGAGAAGATTATTTGGATAGTGATCGGTAGCTAGCATACAGTTGTTAGATTTAGGGGTTGATGAAAGACCAGGAAATCACTGAAAAAATCAAGGAGGAAATTGCAAAGACCGAGCAGCTCATAGCAGAATACAAAGACCTATCAAAGCCAGTCTCCCTGGATAACTCGATTGGACGTATATCCCGTATGGATGCGATCAACAACAAGAGCATCACGGAATCTGCATTGCGACAATCTGAAGAAAAGCTTTCAAAACTCAATCAAGCCTTAGATAAAGTCGGAACCAAAGATTTTGGCATTTGCATTAAGTGCAAACAGCCAATTCCACTTGGACGCATTCTACTTATGCCAGAGAGTTCCAGGTGCGTTAATTGTGCTAGATAGTTGACAGTTAGTTAGTTGTCAGATCATTATAAGATTTGATTCCAATTACTAAAAACTAAACTACTTATCACTAACCACTGACAACTAAAAACTAGTTTCCCTGCCTATTTGGCATACTTTTTCTTTTGGGTACGGTTATAGTGAAGTAGCGGCACATGAGCAAAAGAAAGAACGTCACTTTTGGATGGGCTGTCAAGAACATCATCTGGCCCCGACGAAAAACTATCGCCATCGGCCTACTCCTAATTCTTATAAGTCGACCTGCTGGCCTGGTGCTACCAACGGCCACCAAATACCTTCTGGACGATGCTGTTCCTAATAGAGATCTCGCCATGCTAAAAATGATCGTCATTGTCATCGTGATCTCGCTGGCCGTTCAAGCGATCTCGTCTTTCTTGTTAACAAGGATATTAAGTGTCGAGGCGCAATTTCTGATTTCAGAGTTAAGAGTTAAGGTTCAGAAGAAAATCTTATCACTACCAATCAACTTTTTTGATAATAATAAATCCGGAGCCCTGGTATCCCGAATAATGAGTGATGTGGAGGGTGTACGGAATTTAGTTGGCACGGGACTGGTTCAATTAATCGGTGGAACACTGACTTCGATACTTGCTCTCGCACTACTTATCAATATCAGCCCATCAATGACACTTTTCACATTGGTTCCTGTAGGCCTTTTCGCGTTTATCGCCCTGAAAGCATTTGGACGCATTCGGCCAATCTTTCGTGAGCGCGGCAAGCTGAATGCCGAGGTGACCGGTCGATTGACAGAGACGCTAAATGGCGTCCGGGTGATCAAGGGGTTCAATGCGGAACAATCAGAGAATAAAACATTTGAATCGGGAGCAAGACGACTTTACGAAAACGTAAAATCCAGTCTGACAGCAACTGCCTTCGTCACCAGTTCGGGGACCTTTCTTATTGGTTTTGCAAGCGCCGGAATTTTAGCAATGGGCGGATATTTCATGATCCAGGAAGATCTGACCTCAGGAGAACTTATCTCCTTTATATCACTTCTGGCATTCATGATAGCGCCGATCGTTCAAATGAGTAATATTGGCAGTCAACTTACCGAGGCCTTTGCTGGTCTGGACCGAACGGAAGAGATTATGCAGATGGACCCAGAAGACCTTGAGAAAAACCGTCCGGCAAAGCTAGACTCACTTCATGGTGATATCGTCTTTGACGACGTATCGTTCAGCTACGAAGAAGACAAGGAAGTGTTAAAAAATATCAGCTTCAAGGCTCCGCAAGGAAGTGTCACGGCTCTTGTCGGTAGCTCAGGTTCAGGAAAATCGACGATCGCAAGCCTGGCGGCAACTTTCTTAAATCCCGATGAAGGAAAAGTAACCATCGACGGACAAGATCTTTCGCAAGTAAACTTATCCAGCTACCGTCAATACCTGGGAGTTGTCTTGCAGGACGATTTTCTGTTTGAGGGTACCATTCGGGAAAATATTATGTTTCCTCGTCCGGATGCAACAGAATCGGAGCTACAAGAAGCGGTGAAGGGTGCTTATGTCGACGAGTTCACTGACAGATTTGAGGATGGCTTAGATACGGTAATTGGCGAGCGAGGTGTAAAGCTATCAGGTGGACAGCGTCAACGGATCTCGATTGCTCGCGCTCTGCTAGCAAATCCCAAAATCATCATTCTGGACGAAGCAACATCCAACTTGGACACTGAAAGCGAAACGTACATTCAAAAGAGTTTGGACATCTTGATGCGGGACCGAACTACTTTTGTGATTGCTCACAGACTCAGTACAATCAGACAAGCAGATCAAATTCTAATTGTTGAAAACGGCAAAATAATCGAGCGTGGAACGCATGATGAACTGATTGCTGCCAAAGGACGATATTATGAGCTATTTACCTACCAGAGTAGGATCTGACATGCTCGCAACTATTTCGGCTTTTCGTACCGCAACGGCAAAAGCGATCGGTTGAAGGACAAACAACAGTCGGTAGAGAAGAAAACCCAAACCATTTCCGAAATTCATAGAAGGCATGAATTCCGAAAGAAGGTATGGGAAATTTGCCACGATGATTCCTACGTAAACAATGTTTGCTCCTATCAGCTTTCGTTCATTCGAGGGAGTTCTGAAATACGTTCTGAAGAGCAAGATCGCTCCCATCAATGCAAAAATGGTGACGATAAGCGGCTCCAGCCCAATAAACAACTCCAGTAGGCTTAGGTTAAACACTGATCCAAGGATAGAGATAACTCCCAAGATCGCTGGGCTATAAATTGCCGCCAATTTTCCTAAGGAAATTTTCTTCGGCCTTGGGTAGAGAACACTAAAATGAAGGATCGTGCTCCCTAGAAAGATCGATAGGAAAGAATAAATGGCAGTAACAGTCGGTATGGACGTTCCATCCGATGTCAGAGGATATCCGCCCCAATGAAAAGCCATAGCAGAACAGTAAAGCAAAAACACAAAAGAGAGCATACTTTTTGTCTTGCGATAGGTGATCAGCCCAATAACCAATATACTAAGACCCATAACACCAAGAACTTGAGTTCCGACATGCCCACCACCTAACCCTGTCAGTGACCACCAGGTCAGCACCCTCCAAAGCACAATAAAAATTGAAAGTATCCAGACAGTGATAATTCTTGATTTCATAATTAGGGGGCTAAAATTTATTCGGTGCCTTAACTTGTGATGACTTAGCACGAGCACGTGTTTTCCGGAAAGTTAGATTTCCCGATGATGTGCAAGCTGATGTGAAACTGATCTAAACCTGATTTTTAAATGGAAGCAGAAAGACCTACCTCCTCCAGTCAGCCCTTCATTCTCGAAGGTGTAGTTGTAAATCCCGCCACCAATGAACTGACCAAGGGTCAAAAAAGTATCACGATAGAAGATAAGGTCATGAAGGTGCTTGTCTATCTCGTGACGAATAGGTCCAGGATCGTTTCCCGCGAGGAGTTGTTCGTCAATTTATGGCCTGGTGTTTTTGTCTCCCAAGATTCCCTGACCAGGTGTATCTCGGTCATCCGAAAGTTCTGGCAAGAGCATTCAACTCAAAATCCATTGGTTTTAACCATAAGAAATCGAGGATATCGTATTACCGGGAAAATAGAGTCATTTACTCAAACCCAAACCAAATTCCATCGATCAAGGTCAGGAATGGAAAAGGTTAAGTACATAGCTTCTGGTGTGGCTCTGACGCTAGGAATGATCTCGCTTCTAATCCTCTTTTACTGCGTTCTGTAAATCTTGCAATTTTGATCTCAAGAGCTGCCAATCAATCTGACATACCGGGTATACGAGCCCTTCAGGAAAGATATCTGCATCGTTCACTGAGCGCCGAAGAGAGAAAATCAGGGTTTGTGACTACTCCATTTACAGAAGAACAAATTGCCGATCGCGTAGAAAATGATGGTTTGTTTATCACTGAAGATAAAGATCAAATCATTGCTTATGTTTTTGCTGGCAAATGGGACTTCTTTGAGCGGTGGCCGATTTTTCCTTACATGACCTCCAGGTTTCCCGATTTGAATTACAAGAACTTCGAGATTAGCACCTCAGCAACTTTTCAATATGGGCCGGTATGTGTAGACAAGAAGTATCGAGGGAAAGGTGTGTTCAACGAAACCTTTGAAACTATGCGTCTTGAATGGCTAAGAGAATTTCCACTCTCCATTACATTTATCAATGCGATAAATTCGGTCTCCGTGCGAGCTCATACAAAGCTAGGTTGGGAAGAGATCGATCAATTTCAGTTTAACGGAAACAAATACTTGTCGCTTGCCTTCGATATGAAATGCTCGGTGGTCGAATGAATGGTTTAGTAGCCTTAAGAAAATTGCATCGAAATGATCTTGACCGAATGGTGGAGCTAGCAAACAATGAAAAAATTAGTGTTAACCTTCGCGATCAATTCCCACATCCCTACACACGAAACGATGGCACTAGGTTCTTAAAAATGCTTGATTCAAATGATCAACTGATTGTTTTTGCAATCGATTATGAGGGCGAGTACGCAGGCAACATTGGTCTGGTTCTTGAAACAGATGTTTACCGAAAAAGCGCTGAAATTGGATACTTCCTTGGCGAGCCATATTGGAACAAAGGGATCATGACTAAAGCTGTGAACCTGACTGTGACACATGCTTTCGAAAGTTTGAAATTGATCCGAATTCATTGTGGTGTTTATGAGTACAACAAAGCATCGCAGCGTGTATTGCAAAAGTGTGGATTTGAGAAGGAAGGAATTTTCAAAAAAGCGATTTATAAAAAAGGTCAAATATGGGATGAAATCAGATATGCTAAAATAAACCCGATCTGATTGTTCATTAAGGCTGATCTCGTACAAACACTCTTGGATTTACAGAGCAGGTAGATAGGGTGAAAGTGTTTTCATCAGAAAATTCAACCCTGAATTCCTTATATCTAGCAAAACAAAAGACATTCTCGGCTATTGGAGTGATTTCGTATTTGGATTCCCCATTCACGAAGAACAGCGTTTCACCTTGCATTTCGAGGATTCTCTTCTCATTAAAATTACCAGAGTACTGGCCCACGAACTTAACCATTGAGGTCTTATCCATATTGTAAGCTAAAGAAACAATTGCATCTTGCTCGTTAAAGATCAACGCTTCTATGTCGCAGGTGATAGCAGCAGAGCGAACATCCTCGTTGTTTCCGAGAACAGCTATAAAAACCTCCTCTTGTGGGTAGTACACCATGCGACTATTGTACCCATGAGTTCCTCCATTGTGATTGTACATCGTACGACCTTCCTTTTCTAAGATCTGCCAACCCAATCCATAATTTTCCAGTTTGGGTGTGAACATCCTTTGGCAAGTTTCTTCCTTCAAAATGACATCTGAGTTCAGCGCCTTCATCCACTTCAACATGTCGTCTGCAGAGGACAACATTCCACCGGCAGAATATCCTGCAGGATCTTTTAATGCATCATTGACAAGCACATCATTGGAAAATTTATAGCCTTGAGATCGATTGGGAATGATAGGCCTTGGATCGTCATAAAAGGTCTGATTCATACCTAAAGGATCGAATATTTCTTTCTTGAGGTAATCAAAATAATTCAACCCTGAAACCACCTCGATAACCCTTCCGAGCATCACATATCCAAAATTGCTGTACCTGAACTCTTCACCGGGAACATTTTTCAAACCACTGGGCTTAGATCGGTCCATCTCCATCACTTTTTCTATTTCCAGGTAGGTCTCCTCAACCGGTACTGCATCCATGTCACCAAAGTAATTTGGGATGCCAGACGTGTGTGTAAGTAGGTGGAAAATGGTGATTTCATCCCAACTGCCGGGTACATTGGGAATGAACTTTACAAGAGGATCATGGATAGATAGCGAATCACTTTCATCAAAAAGTTTCAAAATTCCCATGGAGGTGAATTGCTTAGTCAGCGATCCTATCCGATGCACACTTTCTGAGGTATTTTGCACCTGCAGTTCATGGTCCGCCATGCCAAAGCCCTTCTTCAAGATGATTTCATCTCCAACAGCCACTACCACCGATCCGCTAAACGATTGAGAATCAGCTACTTCAGTCAAGTACCTACCTATGGTTAATTGGCACTGTGCAGCTTTTGAAACAAAAAGGAGAATAGCAAGGACAGAATACTTCATAGGAAAGATTTAATCCTAGGATGATTCTACTTCAGATAAAGTTGTATTCTACCGGTTATTCGTCTCTTATGCTTTGAGTAGGATTAGCCACCGCGGCACGATACGTTTTAACAATGATCGTAAGAAGTGCAATTACCACGGCTATTAATCCACCCAAGATGAATACATACCAATAGTCAGGCAAGCTTATTCGATAAGCAAAATTTCCCAGCCAGTTCTTGATGAAATACCACACCGAGGGTGAAGCAATCACAGTAGCGATGGCAACAAGGATGATGAAATCCCTTGAAATGAGGTTGATAATTTGATTAGGCGAAGCACCTAGAACCTTACGAATGCCCAGCTCCTTCTGGCGCTGCTGAGCGGTGTAAGATGCCAATCCGAAAATGCCCAGGCAAGCCAACAAGATAGATATCCCTGAAAAGGCACTGAAGACTTTTGCCTGCTTTTTTTCATCTTCATACAAACGTGCTAGGCTTTCATCAAGGAATTGGTAACTGATGGGAAAATTGGGCGAAACCTCTTTATACTTTTCATCAATAAAGAGCAGTGAACTACTTATATCCTGTGCGTTGATCTTTATAGCAATCTTTCGATGCCTTCCGCCTGAAATAATGGCCATTGGTTCAATATCATCTCGGAGCGACTTGAAATGGAAGTCCTTCACAATACCAATAACCGGCGCATTGTTTATATCCCAGCCTGGCATGGTCGCCCTTCTACCAACAATGTCTTCAGGAGTGAGTCCCATTTCCCTGACTGCCTTTTCATTGAAGATCATCGCATTTTCTTCGTCAGTTGCCATCTCATAAGAGAAGTTCCTTCCCGCTACAATTTCGAGATTAAAGAAATTAAGGTAATCCCTGTCGACAAAGACGGTACGCATTCGGTGATTTCCTTCAATGCCATTCAGAATGAAACCAGAGGCATCATGAAATCCACCAGGCTCTCCTGACATAGTGGAGACCATTTTTACATTGCTATTTGACTTTAGCATCTCCTTGAAAGACTCCATCTCCGATCTGATCTCCGAGTTATTCAGGTCAATAATGACCTTCGCTTCTTTGTCAAACCCAAGGTCTTTGGCATTCAAAAAATCGGTTTGAGCGGTGATCAAAAATGTAGCAACGATCAGGAATATAGAGATAGAAAACTGAACAATGACCAGACCTTTTCTTAACCCAACATTTTTCCCGGAAGACAACTTGCTTCCTTTTAGCACGATCACGGGTTTGAATGACGAGAGTAGAACCGCCGGATAAATTCCGGAAGTGATCATGATCGTTACCACAAGTGCCGAAAAAAACAGGAGCACATTCGAGTCTGTCCAGTTTAGGGTAACATCCAGCCCAAACACAGAGTTGAACAAAGGATTGAGTAAGTGACAAATTCCTACAGAAAGGAAAATGGAGAGAAAGAGAATTAAGAGAGATTCTCCCAAAAACTGCGAGACCAAGCGGAAGCGAGGAACCCCAAGCACCTTCCTCACCCCCACCTCTTTTGCTCGCATAAATGATTGAGCAATGGAAAGGTTGACGTAGTTGAAGCAGGCTATGAACAGGATCGAGATAGCGACCAAGGCCAGGATATAGACAGAATCTAGATCTCCATGCTTTGCAAAGTCATATCTTGTCTCGTTATTGAAATATAGGTCGCTGAGAGGTTCCAACGTCAAATCGACCCTTCGACCTGAAGCTTCAAAATCGTCTCCAAAATACTTGTCCATAAAGCCTGGCAGTTGCGCTATCACTCTATCTGCTTGCCCAGGTGTGGAAACATTTACATACGTAATCAAGCCGTTACCCCACCAATTCGAAAACCAAGAGAATCGCTCATAGACCTTTATAGAAAACACCATATCAAATTCCAAGCTTGACTTGGATGGGAATTCATCCATGACACCAGACACAGTGAATTGGTTTTGATTATCTACCAACAGGATTTCACCGAGTGGGTTCTGCTCTCCAAAGTACTTTTTGGCAGCCGCCTTTGTTAGCACAACTGAATTCGCATCTTTTAGAACATCTTCAGGGCTTCCCACGCTTAATGGAAATGAGAAGAATTCAAAGAAATTTGCGTCAGCAAAAAGCAAATTCTCTTCAAAAAATTTCTTGTCTCCGAAAGAGACCAGGCCATTATCAGGCTGTGCCCTAGTCACAGAATTTATATCCTCAGGAAAATCATTTTTCAGAGCCGCAGCATACGGGCCGGAAGTCACACCAATGTTGTAGGGAGACCCATTGATACCAGATACACGAACGGCCCTGTAAATTTGATCTTTGTTCGTGTGGAACGAATCGTAGCTGAGCTCGGAGTAGATGTAGAAATAGAGAAAAATAGAAGCTACTAGCCCGAGTGTAAATCCGAAAATGTTGATAAACGAAGTGGACTTGTGCCGCAGCAGGTTGCGTAAGGTAAGAATGGGATTAAAGTTGAACATAGCATGAAATTTTAAATTAGTCGATTTTAGCGTTGATGGTCGCAGGTAGTTAAGTACCTGGTACCAGTATTTGAGTTTTTTAAATGTGGCATTTTCAAGTTTTGCATGGTATTCATGCAGATTCCCCTCAAGCTCCTCCACAAGTTCTCGCTTGCAGAGCCTTCTAATAAGCCGGAGTGAAAATGGCGAAGGTCCTATAGTATCCTTATCAGGCATGTACGAATTTCAGCGAAAATCCTGGCACCTGGTTCCATAGGTTGGCACGAAGCTCTTTGACTTCATTGAGGGCTGCCTTGCCTGCAGCAGTCAGCTCGTAAATACGCTTTCTTCTTCCACCCCGCTCCTGGGTAGCACCAGCCATCGCCGATTTTAGAAAATCCTTTTTCTCCAGTCTTGCAAGGGTAGTATGCAGCGCTCCCATAGAAATAGATCGATTCACCTGGCTTAAAATCTCTTCACGGATACGAAGCACATACGCATCTTCTTCAAGAATAAGTACGATGAGCAGAAGTAATTCTTCAAACTCACCAAGGTTGGTTCCTTTCATTAGTTTCTATTTTGCAGTAAAAGTAACGAAGGATGGATTTATTTGTTTCGATAAAGTAGAAACAAATGGTCAGAGTTATGAAAGTACCATTGTTGATAGGTGGTGATTCAAGTCTTATTTAAATTGCCAACGTTCACTACACAACTTCCACCATTAAAATTTTACAACGATGAAATCTTTTAGAATTACTTTTTTTCTACTTGCTTCCTGGTCAGTTGCCTGGAGTCAAACTAACACGTTTCCAACTTCGGGATATGCTGGTATTGGGACTACAAGCCCATCAAGCCCTTTGCATCTAAGTGATAACAGCAATACCAAAATTAGATTGACTGACACTGACGGAACGGTGGATTGGGGAATTTCGACCAGTAACAGCGATCTGTTCTACATTACAGATTTAACAAATTCTTTAGTTCCTCTTAAAATTAGTTCCAGTACGCCAACCAATACTCTTTACTTAAGCAGTTCCGGCAGGGTAGGCATTGGAACTGCCAATCCAAGGAACAAGCAACACATCATTGCAGCTGCAGATAATGACGGACTACTAATCGAAAGAGATCACTCCAGCAACAACACATATTCTGGCATCCTTTTTAAGAACGTATACAACGATCAAGATCTATACAAGAAAGGAGCAATCTATTTCGAAAAGACAGGAACCGGAGGAATAGGACGATTTCATTTTGCACTTAAAAATGAAACCGACTCAACAAATGTAGATATAAATGATGCCCGATTGACCATACATAATAGCGGAAAAGTAGGGATAGGGACAAGGACTCCTACTACAACACTCGATGTCGAAGGTCAAATTAGATTAAGCTATAATTCTTCAACAGGACTTGGAGGTAGCATAAACATTGACAATCCGACCGGGGAGATTCCCTCCATTTCATTAGACCAGGGTGGAACCAGGTGGTGGCAGTATGTAGACAGCGACAACACATTTAGAATCGGCAGAGGCTCAAATTACAATTCAAATGCTGCTTCATTAGCCTTGAAAGGCGATAATGTCGGAATTGGGACCTCCTCACCCGCCAACGGTCTTCTTCACATTTATAAAAATGCGACAACTGGTAATTTTGGGTTTGTGAATGTTGCTAATGCGGGACTTAGGATTCAGGATAGCGGAGTAAGTCTCTACATTGATGGAAACGCACTTTACACCAACGGCAACATGATTTTAGGAACGCTTGGCAATAAATATCTATCGTTAGGAACAAATGATGAGGAAAGATTGAGAATTGATCAAGACGGAGATGTAGGAATAGGGACATCTACACCCAATTCAAACCTTCATGTAAACGAAACAGCAACGGCCGGAACAGACCATGTGATCAGCAGATGGGAAACTGCATCGGGTGGGGGGCTCTCGGTGAGAGTTTCAGATTTGTCCCTTAGTAACCCTGGTTGGCAATTCAACGCATATGCCGGAGAAAGCTTGTCCTTTTCCCAAGGTGGCACAGATAGAATGTTTATCAAGACCGATGGCAATGTAGGAATTGGAACCACCGATCCGCTTTCCAAACTTTCTGTCGACGGCCACATCAGAGCTACGGAAGTCAAAGTGCTGTTGGACATCAGCGTTCCGGATTATGTGTTCGAACCTGATTATGAACTTCGAACGCTGAAAGAAACCAAGAAGTACATTGCTGAAAACAAACACCTTCCGGAAATTCCATCAGCTGTTGAAATTGAAGAAAACGGAATCGATCTCGGTGACATGAATATGCGGCTCTTGAAGAAAATCGAGGAACTTACTTTGCATCAAATTGAGCTTTTGGAGAAACTTGAAGAGCAGAGCCTACAACTTCTAGAACAAAATCAACAACTTTCGCAACAGCAAAGACGGATTGAAAAACTTGAAATGAAAAAATGAAATGTTTGAGACGTTCAGTCAATTTCTCAACAACTCAAAATCTTGAATTATGAAAAAGTCCTTCCTACTCTTAACTACAACATTTTCTATTTTATGGACCAGCGCACAGTGGACCGAAGATGCAAGCGGAACGGTGTTAACAACGACGGACAGCGTCGGTATTGGAATAAGCAATCCTACTCAATTGTTGCACGTACAAGGAAATGCGTTTGTAAACGGTGATTTACATATCGGAGCATCGGGAAGTGCGTACGGTCATAGAGGTTACCTGAGAGCTGCTAGCAATGGCGATGGAATCCTTATACATAAATTTTCCTCGCAGTATGGAGACTATGCCGGTATTACCTTTCGCATTCGAAACAATGCAGAGAACGATCAAAAAAAAGGTGCGATCTATTTTGAAAGGACGAGTACTAACACCAGGGGGAAATTACATTTTGCTCTAAGCAATGATGACGATGAAAGCAATGTAGATCTTGCCGATTCGAAATTGGTAGTGGATCACAGTGGGAATGTTGGAATTGGGACGTCGTCTCCAGGTAACTTGCTTGAAGTTAGGGGTACGGCATTATTCTCTAATGTGGGTGGTGATGCTTTACTGATAAATCCCGATGGTGACAATAGGCGCGGAATAATTTCGTCCAACTTCAAACTTGCTTTCATTGCCGATAAAGTAAATACCCTAGCATCAGACAAAAGGATCATTTTCGGAGCCGGTGGAGAAACTCCATCAGATTCAAATTTTGAAACGTACATGATCTTAAAGGAAGGGAACGTAGGTATTGGAACAACTTCACCGGCCTCCATATTGGATGTTAGAGATGCAGACGATAATGACATTGGATTACATCTCTACAATGACGAAAAGCCGCTGGATACGGAAATCACGCAAGGGGTCGTACAAAATTTTTACCTATCCAATGGCTCTGGGGCAAAAGAGCTGGCAGGTCAAATTCGGATTGGTAAAGACGATGATTACGTGGGTGGCGGACAAATTAGGAAGGCGCATATGTCCTTCTCCACACAATATTCCGAGACTGATTTTAACGAATGGATGAGAATCACGGGTGATGGTAATGTTGGCATTGGAACAGACATTCCAGACGGGAGCCTACATGTGCACTCAGCAACGGCAGGAACGTTTACACCAAGTGCAAATGTTGATGACCTTGTCGTTGAGAACTCAGTAGATGGAGGAATAACCATTGCAACACCTAACCAAAGCACGTCAAGATTATATTTTGCCTCTCCTGCCGATGTTAATCATGGTCTCATTACTTCAAGCTGGAACTCCAAGTTAATGACTGTTGGTACCGCTGGCACGAATATGAAATTGGCGTTTACGACAGGGGTTGCTGTTGAGGCTATGCGGATTGACCAAAATCAGAACGTGGGTATTGGAACCACAACCCCTGATTCTCAAGTTGAGATGGTTTCCTACGCACCAAAATTGACAATTAGGGACAAGAATTCGGACGCACAAACAAGTGAGTCTAGCGTCCGCTTTGGCGAATCCGGGGCTAACGATGTTCTCGGAGATTATTGGGACGTAGGAAGGATAGGTGTCAATTTTGATGTTTCTCGGAACGGACTTTCAAAGTTCCATATTCGCGATGTTGGTGGTGTTGGCAGAGTAGGAATTGGGACCACAACCCCTCAACACAAATTGGAAGTTGATGGAACCAACAATGCTGTAGCGGTTGGAAGCACCACTTATGGCTGGAGTGATACGAACTTAATCGGAGCTGAGTACGGAACATGGGATAATACTAGAACAAATGCTGCAGGCACCTACTTTTATCGATGGACAGGTGTCGGAACCAACTACGGGGTAGCATACATAGGACAAGAGAAACAGGGTAGTGATTGGGGTTTGGCATTTAAAACGGATAACAATGGATCGAAGACTTTGGCTACATCAACAAGAATGTTCATCAAAACAGATGGCAATGTGGGAATTGGAACCACGGATCCGCTCTCCAAACTGTCCGTGAATGGTCATATCAGAGCTACGGAAGTCAAAGTGCTGTTGGACATCAGCGTTCCAGATTACGTGTTCGAACCGGACTACGAACTTCGAACACTGAAAGAAACCAAGAAGTACATCGCTGAAAACAAACACCTTCCGGAAATTCCATCAGCCTCGGAAATTGAAGAAAACGGAATCGATCTCGGTGACATGAACATGCGGCTGCTTAAGAAGATCGAGGAACTTACTTTATATCAGATCGAGCTTTTGGAACGGCTAGAACAAGCAGAGAGCAAGATTTCAGAGCTTGAGTCAAAGGATTAAAATATTCAAGAAAGTAGATTCAGCAGCGCTATCATAGTGTTAGTTGCAAGAGCAGGAGTAAAATAATAGCTTCAAAGAAGAGATTCGTCTTCATGGACACTCAAATCTGAAATCCTCGAAGTCTATCCGGATGAAAAGTATGACGATACGGTCGGAGATTTAAGTTGATGGGTTAGACGTTCACTGTTTCTCAATCTACCTGCAGTGATCGTTCAATTGGAGTGTTCTACTCAGCTCCTATCCCACTTTCCGACCTTACAAAGCAAAAATCGTGATCGTATCAATCATTTAGATTTAGAGACATTATTTTCTGGTATCTTTCAAAAGGTGCTTACCCTCAGGAACATCACATGAGTAGAAAAAAACTAGGCTTCTGGACCAGTTCCTCACTGGTGGTGGGAAATATGATCGGATCAGGAGTCTTTCTCTTGCCTGCTTCTCTTGCGGCTTTCGGAAGTATTAGTCTGTTAGGTTGGCTCATTTCCGCCGTGGGTGCTGCTGCGTTGGCTTTCGTTTTTATAGAGTTAAGTAAAATGATACCTGCAAAATCAGGAGGCCCGTACACGTATTCCAGGAGCGGATTGGGAGATTTTGCCGGATTCCTGGTTGCCTGGGGATATTGGATTTCGATATGGTGCACGAATGCTGCAATTGCAGTTGCACTTGTAAGTTATCTCGGTGTTTTTATTCCGGCACTTCAAACAAGTTTGGCGTTATCAGCAATTGTTGGTTTAGCCATCATTTGGATCGTGGTCTTCGTCAATACGAGGGGGATCAAGGAAGCAGGCATTTTCCAATTGGTAACAAGCATTTTAAAAATTGCACCACTAATTGCTATTGGAATATTTGGCCTTTTCTACATTAAGGTTGGTAATTTCTTCCCAGCCAATATCAGTGATCTGTCAAATTTTCAGGCAATCACCGCAACAGCCACCCTGACCTTTTTCGCCTATATGGGACTTGAATGTGCAACTATTCCATCCGCCGATGTAGAAAATCCATCCAGGACTATTCCAAGAGCAACGTACTTCGGACTGGGCATTACAGCACTGGTGTATATTCTAGGTACAACATCACTTCTGGGAATTATTCCAGCAGAACAACTCCAATACTCAACCGCCCCTTTTTCTGATGCAGCGGCGATCATGTGGGGACCATGGGCGGAGAATCTGGTCGCCATCGGCGCAATCATTTCCACATTGGGCGCACTCAACGGGTGGATCTTAATTCAGGGGCAAATACCAGCAGCAATTTCTCGAGACAAGCTCTTCCCTCCTCTTTTTGGGAAAATGAACAAAAACGGCGTTCCGGCCATCTCAATCATTTTGTCGAGTGTCCTGATTTCCGTCTTAATGGCCATGAATTATACGAAGGGACTGGTCAAGGCTTTTCAGTTCATGCTCCTACTTGCAAGCATGACAGCATTGATCGCCTATCTTTTTACCTCAGCTTCGTACGTTGTGGTATCAATTCGCGAACAGGGATACTCAAAAAAAACGATGGCCAGTCTGGCAATAGCTGTTGTTGCTTTTGTGTTTTCCATATGGGCAATCGCCGGTTCCGGCACAGAGATCGTATACTGGGGTTTTATTTTGCTGATGGCAGGACTTCCTGTGTATGTTTGGATGTTGGTTAAAAGAACAAAGCAGACAAATGGCTAGAGACACTGCGCATTCGGAAGTTGGACGGATAAAATCTGTTCTATTAAAGCGTCCTGAAGCAGGATTTGTGAACCAGGAATTTGTGGATCAGGAATGGGAGTCACTTAATTTCCTAGGTCCTCCCGACTTTAGTAAAGCAATCCAAGAGCATCAAAGCCTTGAAGGCCTAATCTCAGCAAGGGATTCTAACATTCACTATTTACCTCAATCAAATAAAGTAACGCTCGACTCGGTGTACTGCCGAGATGCCACGATAGTCACCGATTTTGGCGTCATTTTGTGTAGGATGGGAAAAGATCAAAGAAGTGAGGAACCCGAAGCAGAACGAGCGTGCTTCGAAAAAGTGGGTCTGCACATTCTAGGGCAGATCAAGGCACCGGGAACATTAGAAGGTGGCGATGTAGCCTGGCTTGACATGAATACGCTTGCAGTCGGCCACACTTATCGTACCAACTATGAGGGTATCGAGCAATTGAAGCATTTGCTGGAACCGAGCGGAATCGAAATTCTTGTTGCAGAGATGCCTCACTACAAAGGATCATCTGATGTCTTTCATCTTATGTCAGTCTTAAGTCCCGTGGATATCAAGAAAGCGGTGGCATATTCTCCACTCATGCCTATTCATTTCAGAAACGAGTTGTTCAAGCGAGATTATGAATTAATCGAGGTTCCCGATGAGGAGTTCGAATCAATGGCTGCAAATGTACTTGCTGTTGCCCCTGGTGAGTGTGTGATGG
Organism: Cyclobacteriaceae bacterium; assembly: GCA_028285685.1. Taxonomy (GTDB): domain Bacteria; phylum Bacteroidota; class Bacteroidia; order Cytophagales; family Cyclobacteriaceae; genus Ekhidna. The sequence continues at coordinate 34,646 of JANQOR010000024.1, forward strand.
TATCAGGCAACCCGATCACTAAATCCAGGCTGGAAAAATCCGGCTGCATAGTTCATGAATATGATGGAGAGGAGATCAGTGTAAAAGGTGGTGGTGGTCCAACTTGCCTTACGAGACCTATTCTCCGGGAAATATAACTTTAATGAAAATGAGAGTATTCAACGTCATCCTACTAATAATCTTTGCTATGAATAGTTCAGTTGCTCAACGCCCAAGAGAACATGGGATCGAGATAGGTATTTTCCAAACTGGTGAAAACAATGCAATCACCGACGTTCCCGGAGTTAAAGTGGGACACACCACCCTGATTGAAGGCGAAAACATCAGAACAGGAGTCACTGCGATCATTCCGCATGAAAAAGATGTATTTCAATGGAAGTGTCCGGCTGGAATCTTTCTGGGAAATGGTTTTGGCAAGCTAGCAGGTTACAGTCAGGTGGAAGAACTGGGAAACATTGAGACGCCCATCGTGCTAACTAACACGCTAAGTGTGTCTATTGGGATGAACGCCCTTATTTCCTACACGCTGAACCAACCGGAAAATGAAGATGTGCGGTCCGTGAATGCGGTGGTTGGCGAAACCAATGACGGAGGTTTGAATGACATCCGGGGAAGGCATGTAAAAGAGGAACATGTACTTGATGCTCTTAAAAATGCCAAAGATGGACCTGTCGCTGAAGGTAATGTTGGAGCAGGAACGGGCACAAGATGCTTTGGTTTTAAGGGCGGTATCGGAACTTCCTCCAGAAAACTACCTGAATCATTAGGTGGCTACACGGTTGGTGTGCTGGTGCAAACAAATTTTGGAGGTGTATTGGAAATCAATGGTGTCCCGATAGCAAAAGAACTTGGTAACTATCCATTTAAAAATGCCATTGAGTCTAGCGATGGGTCTTGCATGATGGTCGTAATCACGGACGCACCAGTCTCAGATCGAAACCTCAAACGTATGGCAAAAAGAGCCATGTTGGGTCTCGGTAAGACGGGCGGTGTGGCATCTAATGGAAGTGGAGACTACGTGATTGCACTATCAAATGCCGAACAAAACCTCGTTCCCTATCAGACTGAAAACAATACCAATTCGTCGGAATTTCTCCGAAACAACCGAATGACACCTTTGTTTATCGCCACAATCGAAGCAACAGAAGAGGCAATCATTAATTCGCTGTTTGCAGCTGAGACGATGGAAGGACGCGACGGTAACAAAGCTGAGAAACTTCCCGTCGAGGAGGTTTTGAATATTATGAAAAAGTACGGAAGAGGTAAATAGGAGTCAGCACTTTACCCCTCTTCCCCCTACTTCTAGCTGTAGACCTGCCCTGCCAAGCGGCTTCAAAACAGCGTCCCGATTCCCACGGTTAATTCAAATAACTGGAAATGGTATATAGAAAGTCTACATGAGAACGGTCGTTGAAAATTGACAATGACTGAAAGTCATAGCTAGTTACATTTGGTTCCAGCCACTCGATTATTAAACGCGAACAGAATGCGACTAAAAAAAGGGGATGTGGCTCCTCACTTTCAACTTCCTTCGATCGAAGACAAGGATGTTTCCCTACAGGACTTCACAGGCAAAAAAGTACTATTAATTCTCAATCGGTGGGCAAATTGTCCTTTTTGCTCCTTGACACTCACAAAGATTGTTAATAGAACAGCACAATTTGAATCACTGGGAATTGAGACAGTCATGGTATTTCCTTCCACTGCCAGCAAGATCAAACAAAGTTTGCCAGATCTTGACATAGGAAAAATCCAGTTTCTCTCGGATGAAGTATTGGATAGTTATAAACGCTATGGTACGGAAGCGACTCTCAAAGGAGAAATCAAGACACTTACCGACATACCCACACTGATGCAGGCGCTCCGCAAAATCAGACCCGCGTCGTTGCTCTTTGATGGAAAGCTAAATCAACTGCCTGCAAGTTTTCTAATCAACCCACTGGGAAAAATTGATGCCACGGTCTATGGCGAAACCTTTACCGACATTATTGATCTGGACGTAGTGCTCGATTGGGGAAAAGCTTAGCTATCGCCGCAATCTTCCTCACACCATAAACTTTTTTGAAACCTTTTTTTGGATTTTCAGTTTACATGTTCTAATGTTGTACTGTATTAGTATGATAGTACACTAAATCAATAGTATGATTGATATCAAAAAACTCAACTTCAACTACAACAACAAGCAGCCGGCGCTCTTTGAGGACCTGGATTGCGAGTTGCAAGCAGGCAGTATTGTTGGGCTGCTTGGAAAAAATGGAGCTGGGAAAACAACACTTCTGAAAATCATGATTGGTTTGCTTCTCCCAACGAATGGTCAGGTAAAGGTCAATGATCATTCGCCAAGAAAGCGGCAGCCATCATTTCTGGAAGATCTTTTCTTCGTTTCAGAAGAATTTCAACTTCCCGGGATTTCTATCAACAACTATGTCAAGGCCAACTCGGTCTTTTATCCACGATTTGATGAAAAACTGCTTCACAAGCTTCTGGTCGATTTTGAATTGCCAGAGACAAAAAGCTTACAAAAGCTTTCTTATGGACAGAAAAAGAAGTTTCTCATCTCCTTCGCACTTTCTACTAAGTGTAGATTGCTGGTCCTGGATGAACCTACCAATGGGCTTGACATTCCATCCAAAGCAATTTTCCGCAAAGTGTTGGCAGGTTCCCTTGATGAAGAACAGCTCGTGATCATTTCGACACACCAGGTTCGTGATGTGGAAAACCTGATCGATCGCATTGTCATGCTTGAAAAGGGCCGGTTCATCATGCAGAAGGACCTCTATGAAATTTCGGAAAAACTCAATTTCTCGACCAGTTCTACTGCTGACGGTGAGGATGTTTTGTACAGCGAAATGGTACCGGGAGGATATAAGGTCATCACTCCCCAGGTCAACGGAGACTCTTCTGTGGATATTGAACTATTGTTTAACGCTGTAACCCAAGGCAGTCAAAAACTCAAGGACTATGTCAGCTAATAACACATTTAAAATGAGTCGGTTCATGCTGCTTTTTAAACAGCACCTGATTCACAACAGTAAGTTGTTGCTGTTCTCTTCAGTCGGATTTTGTGGTGTGGTTTACATCATTCTGGTGTTGGCACAATTAAGTCGCGATCTGGAGCCACTCGATGCGGAGGTATTTGTTAACTCCATGGTAGCCTTTGTGGCCATTTTTGGGGCGCTGTATGCCGGGTACTCTTTTCCTGCTTTTAGAAATAAGGAAAACACGATAACATACCTGACGCTACCAGCATCAGTATTGGAGAAATTTCTTTTCGAATTTGTCAATAGGATATTCATTACATTGATCGTGTTGCCATTCCTCTTCTGGCTCATGTTCAACCTCGAAGGTTACACATTCGAGTTGTTTAATGGTTTAGGTTTAGGTTTCAATCCTGTTGGCTTTTCGGATCTTATGGCGATGGATGTTCCGAATGATGAGGTACCCTTTTGGGCACGGGTTATGATCGTATCTATTTCCTTTCTCGTCTTCGTACTTCCATTCACAGGAGCGGCAATGTTTTCAAAGCAACCATTGGTCAAAACATTGTTTTCCATCGCCATTATCATCGCATTTTATGTTGGATTTATCTATATCGTCGTGGAACCACTCGGTTTGAGCGAATACGACATCGATGAATCTAAAATGTGGCTCTTTCCCGGAGATGAGACAAGCGCGTTTCAATTCCTGACGGTAGCCGCAGTACTTGCCAATCTGGTGATGCTCTCAGTGGCCTATTTGAAAGTAAAAGAAAAGGAGGTTTAAGATGGAGTTTCAAAATGGCAAAAGCATCTTTTTACAGATAGCAGACAACATAAGAGATAAAGTGGTCAGCGGAGAGTTCGAAGCTGGCAAAAAGATCCCATCCGTTCGAGAGTTTGCCTCCGAAATGGGAGTGAATCCAAACACAATAATGAGAACCTACAGTGAACTACAAGCGATGAATATTATAGAAAACAAAAGAGGAATCGGCTACTTCGTAAATCCTGAAGCTCAGCAGGTGATCCTGGAAAGTAAGAGGAGAGAATTCTTCGACAAACTCCTCCCCGATCTTCTACGCCATGCCGAAGTTCTTGGAATCACCAGGGATGAACTAAGGCAGCACCTTGAATCAAAAAACTCAAAATAATGAAAGCAAGTAACAAAGTACTAACGGTCTTTTTCGGGATCATCCTCCTGTATATCTCTGCCGCCTTCACGGAAGTGCGAATACGGGGTGTCAAAGGTGATCTCGACAATGAAAATGTTAAAGTGGAAACCATTCCATTGGACGATTTGAAGTACCTGGTTGTGTCCGATTTGGACAAGCGGGTGCTTCTTAAATCGTCCGACAAGCCTCGCCTTGAAATCAGAAGTAGGTCCGAAGGAATCATCTCTGAACTAAAGTATGAACTTGAAGGTGACACACTGAATCTGCAAGAGTTCGATATTAGTGAAGATATCCGGTTCAACATCACTCTGCATATTCCAAAAGGTTTCCTGGGCATCAGTATGGATAAGGCGTCAGTGCATATCTCTAATATCAGCGGTCCAAGTTTCTCGATCAATCAGGTTGGTGGAAGACTTGTGTTTGACGAGAAAGTTTACCTGGACAAGTTGGAAATCATTGCTTCAGATCGGGCAGACATTGATGGATACAATTTTGAGGTCGATACCATGATCCTTCAATTGGACGAGGCTGAAGTGTACATGCAGTCCCCGGTCAACAGTCTTCAAGGGTCGATGACAAACAAGTCCAACCTAGTCATGAGCAGTGTGAATGACATAGTGTTTAACAAAGATGAGAGTAGTGAATTGAGGCTATTTAACTAGAAATAGCACTACGAATAGTGTTAAAAATGGCTTCTCCGGACCTTAGATGGAATTTTTTACCAGCGGTGTAACAAAATCGTTTCTAAACACCTCATACGAAGTAGCTCAAAAACTTGAACGCATCTGTCACCATATCTAAAGCGAAAGTCGCATGAACATAGAAATCAAAGGACTTTCAAAGATCTATCCAAATGGCCATGCTGCCATCCGCGACATCAATCTTGAAATTGGCAGCGGCATGTTTGGATTGTTAGGGCCAAATGGCGCTGGCAAATCCAGTCTGATGCGAATCCTTGTAACACTGCAAAAAGCAACCAAGGGAAGTGTTCGCATGGATGGATTGGACATCAATCTTCATCGTCAAAAAATACGTCCCTGGATCGGGTACCTACCACAGGACTTCACCTTCTTTTCAAAACTCAAGACATGGGAGTTTCTCAACTATTCGGCCAAGCTATCCACCAACCTGAAGAGAAAGCAACGGATCATTGAAGTGGATAAAATGTTGGATCAGGTCGGCTTACTTGATGTGAGAGACCGGATGGCGAACAAGTTGTCAGGTGGAATGAAGCGAAGGCTCGGGATTGCTCAAGCATTAATAGGTAACCCTCGACTACTGGTGATTGACGAGCCCACAACAGGATTGGATCCTGAGGAACGTATTCGCTTTCGAAATATCCTATCAGATCTGAGTCAAAAGGACGTGACTATCATTCTATCCACTCACATTGTAGGAGACATCAGTAGCACATGTCACCACATGGCAATGCTACATCAGGGAGAGGTTGCCTTCACAGGTGCTCCTGAAGGCATGATCGAGGAGGTGAGAGGTCACGTGTGGCAGGTTACGGTGAGTGATGAGGAATTTTCACTTCTTAAAAATCAGTTTCCAGTAGTCTCCACTATTCCAGTCATGGGTGAATGGGAAACACAATTGATTGCTACTGATCAACCACATCCTGCAGCTGAAAATATCCAGCCCAATCTTGAGCACGCATATGTCTATTTCATGGAAAATAAACTCGGCATTTCTCTGGTATGATTTCGAAACGAAACATATTGACCATAGCAAAATTTGAATCAAAGGTTATATGGCGAAACTGGTTTTTCAGGATACTCTGCGTTGGTGTACTCTTTTTCCTTACCATGTTCAACATTGCAGCTTTCTCGCTGGCAGACGAAACTCCTAACTGGTTCATCATAGCAAACAGCTGGGGAATTCCATACGCTAACATGATTTTGCTAAGTATGCCCCAGGCTGCAGCAATCATATTCCTTGGTACTGGTGTGGTGAAGAAGAACAAGAAACTGGACACAAATGAGGTTTTCTTCACACGAGCCATCTCAAATGTGGATTATGTATTTGGGAAGGCACTTGCGCTCTTCAAGCTTTTTATCGGGCTCAATGTGGTTATCCTGTCTATCAGTCTGATCTTCAATTTGACGAATCCGAACGCCCCCTTCAATCCGCTGGGATATTTTATCTATCCGTTATTATCGAGCGTTCCCAGTATACTGTTCATCACAGGCCTCTCATTTCTGTTCGTGACGCTTATTCGAAATCAACCAGTCAGTATCGTCTTGCTCTTGGGAATTTCCGGAGTGATCCTGATCTATTTCCAGGGTAAGCATTCAAACATTTTTGACTACATGGCCTTTCGTTTCACCATGATGGCCTCCGATATCATTGGGTTCAGCGACCTGAAATTCATCCTATTGCAAAGATCTTTCTATTTCACGGTTGGAGTTGCTTGTCTGTTTGCAACAGCATTTTTCCTGGAGCGCCTATCCAATCATAGCAGAATCAGGATGGCAGTTGGTTTTGTGAGCGTCCTGCTACTGGGGGCATCAGCATATATAATGATCAACCTATGGAATATCCGAAGCGGGAAAATAGAGCTTCGAGATGATTTGATCGCACTAAATGGCAAATGGGCGGATGTTCCAAACATCGATATTAAATCGAACCACATTCGGCTTATTCATTCTGGGAATGAAATAACGGCTACCTCTAAAATGATGGTGGAAAACAAGCTGGATCAAACCCTGGAGAGGGTTTACTTCACGCTAAATCCGGCACTGGAAATACAGGAAGTCTCCATCAACGATAGGTCCGTCGATTTCCAGCGCGAACTCCACATCGTCTCAATTAGTGGAAACCTTTTTGAGCCAGGAAAAGAATACATAATCAAAATAAGCTATCAAGGTGGTATCCAGGAGGAAGTCGCTCACCTGGAAGTAAAACAGAAGCGGTACGATCGTATCAGTGATTCATTTGTGTATCCGATTCAAAAGAGATATGCCTTCCTTCAACCAGATTATGTGCTTTTTACTAAGGACGTATTATGGTATCCTGATACACAGATTGGATATAGCCGAAAATCACCTATTAAGGATAGAAGATCCTTTACTGACTTCCAGTTGGAGGTGAAATCAACGGAAAATAATCTTCCTATTTCACAAGGCGATTCCAAATTGAATAATGAAGGATTTTATGTCTTTGATCCGGAACATCCACTTCCTCAAATTTCACTTGCAATTGGTTCGTATGAGAAAAAGGAATTGACGGTTGGTGAGATTACGTATTCAGTCTTCCATCACCCGAATAACGATTACTTCTCTCAACATTTTGATCTGGTCGGTGATACACTGGCTTCACTTATTACTGATATCGTGAACGAGTATGAGTTTGATCAGAAAATAAAATATCCATTCTCTCGACTGCAGTTGGTTGAAACACCGATACAATTTCGGGCCTACAACAAAATCTACGAAAGCCATCAAGCTTATGTTCAACCGGAAATGGTTCTGGTTCCGGAAAAGGGTGGAAATGATCGCCAATTCGATTTCAATGTCCAGCTAATCTACATGGACCAGCAGGCAAGGGAGGATAATCAGGTTCTCGGGGACAAGGAAAAGCAAGCGAACGTATTTTCAAATTTTGTAAAAAAGACCTTAACTAAGCAGGAAAGCAGCGGACGCTTTTTCTTTGATGGAGACGATGACGAAGATGATGTGTATTCCATCTTCCCCAACCTGTATGCATACAACTCTGGAATTGTCAGCGACGATTGGGCGCTACTTAACAAAAGCATTTCCAACTACCTCAACAAAGAAGACCGGTCCTTAAGGGATTTCTCAAGAAATATCAATGGCATCTCTTTCACCGAAGAATGCAACGAACTAATGAGCAATTCAACATTGATGGAAATTGTGACTCAGGAGGAAGATTACAACAAAATTCAGAAGTCCATATCACTAAAGGGAGAGTACCTATTCTCTTACTTAGATCAAATCATTGGCAAAGAGGCGTTCAGAGAATTTATCAACGAATGGATAAACTCAAACCAACATAAGGTTACAGCCTACGAAGACTTCAGCCAGGCCATCAAACTAAAATTCAATCTCGACATCGATCCGGTTATCAGGCAAGTGTTCTCCGAAACAGATCAGCCCTCGTTTGTTATTACCAATTCGGATGAGTACGAATTATTGGATGGAGATCGAAAGAGATATCAGATATTGTTTGACGTGACCAATGTCGGCACCAACCATGGAGTGATAAAGGTTAACTTCAATTCAAACGATTTCTCAGAAACCAACTTTTTCAGTAGAAGGCAGGAGGATGAAAACACATTGGAGGATGCTGGGTATCTTTCAGTGGTACGTACCGGCGAAACCAAGCAACTGGGTTTTCTGCTGGATGAACCTCCAAGGCAGATTTCGATCAACACGCTTGTCTCTCAAAATATCCCGTCTGTCATTAGCCTTTCGACTAGCACATTTAGCTTAAAGGAAAATGCTGTGCCTTTCGAGGGCGAGCGGGTGGTTGAAGGTAGTCCTCAAGCATCCCAATACGAATTGATTGTTGACAACGAAGATCCGGGGTTCTCGACGTTCAGCCCGATCAGGGATACTTATCTGAAAGAGTTCCTCGACAGTAGAAACCCCTCCAATAAAAAGTACTACGGCGTGTGGAGACGCTCCTATTCCAAATGGCTTGCAACAACGGGTTCCAGTTTCTACGGGCAGTACATTAGATCGGCTCACTTCACCAGGTCCGGTAAAGGAGACAAGATCACCAAATGGACGCCCGAATTAGAGCAAAGTGGATTTTACGACTTGTATGTTTATATGATGGGGAACAATCAAAATTCATTTACAGGGAGAAGCAGTAGCAATAGAAAATACACCTACCAATATGTGATAAATCATGCCGATGGGCAAGACGAAATCAGTTTCAACGTGTCGAATGCAGAGCGTGGCTGGAACTACCTCGGCTCCTACTATTTCGCCGAGAGCGGCGGAAATGTAATTCTTACTGATAAATGTGAATTGAGATCCGTGTATGCGGATGCAATCAAATGGGTAAAACAATAACTACGAACAGAATAACTCAAGATAAAAATGAACCAACAGTTAGCAACAAACTTAAGAAGATCAGCGGCTATACTCTTTATAGCCATGGTTGGACTTGCAGCATCTCAATCAGCTGTTGCGCAAAGAGTGTTGACATTGGAAGAGTCCATTAATATTGCTAAGACCAGTAGCCCCGACATTAGGAAGTCTACCCTGAATCTATTAAGCAATCAAAAGAGCCTTGATGCCCAGCGAGCAAGTTTAAAATCGAGGTTTGCATTGGATATTACTCCCATAGATTTTAGCAGAACCAGGCTCTTCAATGACTTTTTCTCAACGTTCAACACAAATGAAGATTACAACTCTTTTGCCAACTTTTCAGTATCTCAACCGATCATCCACACGGATGCTACTATCTCACTTAACAATCGACTAGGGTACAGGAATAATTTCAGCGAAGCGCAGGACTTGAGGACCAAAAACTATAGTAACAACCTCTTTTTACAACTTGATCAGCCAATATTTACCTACAACCGAAACAAACTGCAACTAAGAGAACTGGAGTTAAACCTTGAGAATGCGCAGCTAAGCAATGCAATGCAATTGCTCAGCCTGGAGCGAAATGTCACACAATCCTTCTATAACCTATATCAAGCACAAAATGCGCTTGAAATTGCACAGGACGAATACGACAATCAGCAGGTTAGTTACGAGATTACTAGCAACAAGGTAGAGGCAGACCTGTTGGCTGAGGAAGAGCTTTATCAAGCCGAGTTGAATCTTGCAACATCCAGATCAACGCTCCAAAATCAGCAGGTAACTGTCGACAATGCAGCAGATGACTTCAAGCTTCTTTTAGGACTTGATCTAACGGAAAATATTTCGGTGGAAGTTAACGTCAATTTTGTTACACGAGAGGTGGATCTCAATCAAGCGATCCTGCATGGTTTGGATCAGCGTATGGAGCTAAGACAACGCGCCATTGACATAGAACGCTCCGAATTCGAGTTGATTCGTACCAATGCACTGAACGAATTCAAGGGCTCCATTTCGCTGTCTATGGGTGTGTTCGGAAACGATCCCAACTTTGGTGATATCTATGCCCAACCTCAAAACAACCCTCGTGTGGCAGTCACATTCAGTATCCCGCTGTGGGATTGGGGCGAAAAAAGAGCACGCCTGGCTGCAGGTACGGCAAATCTGGATATGACCAAGATTGATCTTCAAAATCAAAAGAATGACATTGTAATCAATATCCGAAAGACGTACCGAAATCTTCAAAACCTTGAAACACAGATCGAGATTTCACAACAAAATGTGAAGAATGCCGAACTGACGTATGAGATTAACCTGGAGCGGTACAGAAATGGAGACCTCACCAGCATGGATTTAAACCTGTTTCAAAATCAGCTTTCCGAACAGAAAAATTCACTGGCGACCTCACTTATCAACTATAAAATAGAACTCCTGAATCTTAAGATCTTATCACTATATGATTTTGAGACGCAGCAACCTGTAATTCCAACTTTTTAGAAGACCCAAATCATGAACTACATGAAAAACTATAGAAATTTCATAATCGCATCGGCACTACTAATCACATTTGCTTCGTGCGATGATGGTGAATCCACAATCGAAACGGATATTAAGATCCCGGTTTCAGTGATGAGCTTAAAGGAAAAGTCCATTTCCCGGTACATTGAAACTACAGGCACGGTCTACTCTTCCAAAGAGGCGGTACTGAAATCAGAGCTCTCAGGGACCTACCAACTACAGACCAATCCCACGACAAACAAGTTGTTCGCCCTGGGCGATTTTGTGAAAGAAGGAACGGTCATTATCAAATTGGAAGACAGGGAATTTGAGAACAACCTCCAATTGGAGGGGAAAAAGCTCAACCTGGAAGTTTCTCAAAATAATCTTAACAAACAGCAGTCATTGTATGACAAGGGTGGTGTCACTTTGACTGAGTTAAAAAATGCTTCGATCGAGCATGTCAATGCTAAGTACTCTTATGACAATGCACTGATACAGCAGGAAAAAATGTCTGTTCGAGCTCCGTTTGATGGAGTGATCGTGGAGCTTCCTTACAATACAAACGGGGTAAAAATTGATCAAGGACAAGATATGTTCAAAGTCATGAAATTTGATCGACTCCTACTAGATATAAAACTTCCGGAAAAACACCTGAGTGAAGTAGAGAAAAACCAACTGGTTCATATTACCAATTATAATATAGCAAAGGATACACTCATTGGCAGAATAAGTCAGATTGCTCCGGTGATCGATCCGGAAAGTCGAACATTCCAAAGTGTGTTGGAAATTAACAATGACAGGTTGCTGCTACGACCGGGAATGTTCATCAAAGCAGCAATACTTTCGGAGAAGCGCGACGGCACAATCGTGATTCCAAAGGAGACCGTAATCTCCAGACAAAATGGAAAAGTGGTTTTTACCGTGGAGAACGGTATAGCCTCCGAAAAGACGATCGTGACAGGCTTGGAAAACCAAAACAACATCGAGGTAATTGACGGCCTGGAAATCAACGATCGGCTGGTAATCGCGGGTTTTGAGACCTTGAGAAACAAATCGAAAGTCAGCGTAATACAATAGTTACTACTAACCCAATTTCAAAGTGAAGAAAATTATTTCACTGGCGGTAGCCTACCCTATTTCCATCCTGATGCTGGTTCTGGCTATCATTCTGCTGGGGTCCATCTCATTCAACAAGTTGGGAATAGAGCTATTTCCAGATCTAAAAAATCCGACCCTATTTGTTGAACTGAAAGTTGGTATTCGTCCACCTTCTGAGGTTGAAAAGCAATTTGTTGAGTCCATTGAGTCTATCGCCAGTCGGCAAAATGGAGCCGTGGAAGTCAGCTCAATCTGCCAAACTGGTTATGCGCGAGTGACGGTAAGGTACGATTGGGGAAAAGACATGGATGAGGCCTTTCTCGATCTTCAGAAGTCATTATCCAGTTTTTCGTTAGACGAAGAAATCGAAGAGTTCGCCATTTCGCAATTTGATCCCAATGCCACACCTATTATGATCCTGGGTATCTACCATCCAACTTCCAATGATTTCGATGCATTAAGAAAAATAGCTGAAACGAATTTTAGAAATGAACTTATTCGTCTCCCCGGAATCGCAGAAGTTCGACTGGCTGGAGAACAGGAAAAGGAAGTTGTGCTCGAAACGGATCCGAATCTTCTTGCTTCATTTGGTTTGACAGTCGATGACCTTGTCACCAAAATCCAGAACTATAACCGAAATGTGTCGGGCGGATTTATCGAAGAACTGGGTAAAAAGTACGTCATAAAGGGACTTGGAATAATCAACGATTCTGAAGATCTCGAAGACCTGGTGGTTGGGTACGCCACACGTCAGACTCCAGTTCTTAATCAGCAAGACCAGACTCAAGCCAACACTCAAGATGCCTCCGCCGATCAAACACCTGTTTTGTTAAAAGAAGTAGCGGCAGTCAAAATCATTGATAAAGAGGCCAGCAGCATCGTTCGCGTAAATCAGCAAAGAAGCCTTGGACTATCCATTTACAAAGAGACCAAATACAACACAGTCAATGCGGTCAAAGAGCTTGATGAGGTGCTGGAAGGGTTGAAAAGGTCCGTCCCAGGCTACGAATTTGTCGTCATCCAAAATCAAGGAAGCTTCATCCAACAGGCAATCGATGAGGTGAAAGAGTCGGGTCTTTACGGCGCCTTCTTCGCGATGATTGTCTTGTTCTTATTCTTGCGTAGAATGGGAACTACCATCATCATCAGCATTGCCATTCCGATTTCTATCGTCGCAACTTTTAACTTGATGTACTTCAACGACCTCACATTAAATGTGATGACACTAGGTGGGCTGGCCTTGGGTGCAGGTATGCTTGTGGACAATGCAATCGTGGTGGTAGAAAGTATTTTCAGAAAAAGAGAAGAAGGACTAAGCGTCATGGAGGCAGCTGTGAAAGGGACAAGTGAGGTCAGTGGAGCTATCACAGCCTCCACACTTACGACGATCATTGTTTTTCTTCCGATCGTCTACTTGCAAGGTCCTTCAGGCGAACTGTTCAAAGATCAAGCCTGGACTGTCGCGTTCTCATTGGTTTCGTCCCTGGTTGTAGCTATTCTGGTCATTCCCATGCTCTTTTCAAGGATTTTCAAAAAAGAGAAAGAGACAACTCCGGAGGTTAAGTCACTTCGATTCCTTGGGTATCGCAATTTCCTAAACAAAGCACTGAAATATCGTCTGGCATTCATAATCTCAGCGTTTATCCTCGTCTTTGCATCTTACCAACTGATCTCTATTATAGGAAGTGAATACATGCCAAAATCCGGAACCAGGGCAATTTCGGTTGAGGTAAAACTGGCAGATGGAACGCCGCTTCCACGCACTTCAAATACATTGAACCAGATTGAAGGGCAGTTGTTTGAAATATTCGAAGGGCAACTTGACAAAGTATACAGCCACATTGGGCCAACCCAAAGTCAATCTGGAATCGAAAATGAAAATGTGTACGAAGAAAATCAGGCCAATCTGAAACTTATTTTCAACAAGGAAACAAAACTGGAAATTGCTACTATTACCGCTGTACTCTCCGACTATTTTGAAAACATCCCAGACTTGAGAGTGTCGTTCTCGAACGATGAAAGTGCCTTGAATTCTGTGCTGGGAGAAGAGCAAATGCCACTGGTAGTAGATATTACTGGAACCGAAATCAGTTCCCTCCGACCAATAGCTGACTCAGTGATGTTGATCATGAATCAAAATGGGAATGTGTATGAGCCTTTATCAAATCTGGAAGAAGGAATTCCTCAAATACAAATAGATGTTGATAAATACAGGGCAGGGCTATTCAGTCTTTCCATTGAAAGCGTCCTGGGTCAAATAAAAGATCAACTTCAAGGCAAGAATGCAGGTACCATTGAACGTGGTGGTGAAGTTCAGGATATTCAAATCAAGATCCCCGAAATCTCGCTGACTCAGCTTGAGAACATGAAAATAAAAGGTGACCAGCAAGAACTAAGACTTGGGGAAATTGCAGATATCAGCACACAGATGGTTTCTAACGCGATCTTCCGAAAAAATCAGAGTAGGATCGTTTCCGTCAGTGCCAGAGTCAACCAGGATCTACCCTATGATCAAATTGTAAAATCAGTCCAAAACAAATTTTCTCAGTTGAGTGTCCCGCCTCAGTATAAAATTGATGTGGTCGGTCAGGAGCAGAAGCGAAAAGAAGCCATGAAAAATCTGACATTCTCCCTGATCCTATCTGTCGTCTTGGTTTACATGGTGCTGGCCTCCCAATTCGAATCACTGGTTCACCCATTTACGATTCTACTCACCATTCCGCTCGCGGGTGTTGGGGCTCTTTTGGCCTTCTTCGTCCTTGGAATGCCCTTAAATATGATGGCTTTCATTGGCATTATTATGCTAACAGGAATTGCAGTGAATGATTCGATCATCCTGGTGGACAGCATCAACAAAAACAAACAGGCTGGACTAGATATACGAGAGGCCATCTTGAATGCGGGTCAAAAGAGGTTTAGACCCATCATCATGACAAGTCTGACAACGATACTAGCCTTGCTTCCACTAACGTTGGGATTCGGCGAAAGCGCCTCGCTTAGATCTCCGATGGCCATTGCAGTAATTGGCGGTCTAGTTACTTCCACGCTTTTGACCTTGGTCATTATTCCATGTTTCTATGAAACAATTGAAAGGGGGCTGGTGCGACTAACAAATTTCAAACACCGACTTACAGGCAATTCCCATGGCTAAAACAGGCTTGCTACATGTAATCATAAGGAGGAAAACCCTCGTTTCAATGCTATTCATTGGGTTTTCCGTGATGGGATATATCTCCTATCAAAAATTGCCTGTTGAACTTTTTCCAAATGTTGAGCTACCGGTTTTAATCGTTCGAGTAAATGCTGCCTCTGAAGTGGATCCAAGGTACATGGAAAGCCAGGCAATTATTCCACTTGAGGGAGCAATCAGCACATTGGAGGGAATAGAAGAAATAAACGCCAGCGCTGACAGCCAGGAAGGAATGATCTTCATTTCTTTTAAGCAAGACGTCAACATAAAGTACGCTTACCTGAAACTGGAACAGAAGGTCAGCAATGTAAAACCGGACCTCCCACCCGGGTTTGGTGTCAACATAATCAAAATTGATACAGAACAATTCACCAACACCTTCATGGATCTGCAAGTGTTGGGAGGCGGTGGCGTTGATCGTGTACGTAACATCACAGACCAATACATCACGGATCGACTGAACGATATTGATGGGATAGGCGGTGTTGAAGTTTTTGGCGGAAGACAAAAAACAATTGAAATCATCATGGACGATGAGATCTGCGAGGCAAATGGCATAACACCAAATACGATCAACAATGTCCTGTCTCAAAATTCGAACAAGAGCGCTTACGCCGGGCGAGTTACCCGAAACGGGCAGGATGTGTTTGTAAACGTCTCAGCGGAACTGAAGAACATAAAAAACATTCAGAGCTTAGTGGTTTCTGACAAAGGACCTCTCCTTCTAAGTGATGTGGCGAGTGTGTTCTTTGGGGTTAAGGAGCAAACAACACTCAGCCGGGTAAACGGGAAAGACGCCGTTTCGATACGGCTTTCCAAGGACTCGCAGGCCAACCTCATCTCAGTCTCTGAAAGAACACTTACAGCTATCGCCGAAATCAATGAGGATCTTGAGCCAATGGACGCTGAGATCATCGTTCAGAGCAATAGAGCTGAGATCATGGTGAAAAACATTGACCAGATTAAGAGCCTGGCACTCGTTGGAGGGTTACTAGCGGTCTTTGTTTTATGGGTTTTTCTGAGAAGGCTAAGGTTCATTTTGAGCATTGCGCTGGCCATTCCCATTTCGGTCTATACAGCATTCAATTTCTTCTACGCCTACAACATTTCCGTTAACAGCCTGACTTTGATCGGCATGGCACTGGCCATTGGAATGTTATTGGATAATAGTGTAGTTGTCATCGAAAACATCTACCGTCATGTGGTAAACAAAAAACCGGCTGAAGATGCAGTTGTGGATGGGACAAAAGAAGTAATGCGATCCGTCATAGCCGCAACGCTCACCACGGTTACTGTCTTTCTTCCGTTCATCTTTTCCTCCAATTTTCTGGTTACACTTATAGGAACCCACATCGGAGTATCTATCATATCCACGTTGCTGGTTTCTCTGGTGGTAGCTTTGGTTCTTATTCCAATGTTAGCACATACCGTAATTAAGAGCGAAAGCAAAGCAAAGAATCCACTGATCAAAAATGCGTCTATTAGACAACGGATCATCCAGATGTACCTGGTCATCTTGAAAGCATGTTTTAGAAAGCCAGCAGCCACTATTATTGGAGGATTGGTTCTCTTCTTTGTCACAATAGGACTGAGCTTCCTTGTCAGTTTCGCCAATTCAAATGAGGTAGAAACAAGCGAAATGAACATGTTCGTCACCATGCCTCAAGGCTCTACTTTAGCTGCCGCTGACGTGAGAATTGCCAAGATCGAGGAGCAGGTAATGAACGTCGGTGTCGTTGATCAGGTAATCAGCCAGATTTCAGAAAACTCGACAGTCCTAACAGTACAGCTAGTCGAAGGCTTTAATAAACTTGACTCCATCTCTCTAGCAGATGTGAGGGGAATCCTTGACAACATAGCCGATGACAATGACGACCTTGAAATTGCGTTGGACCAGCAGCAGGCAGCAGCCAGAGGTCCTCGACGAGGGCCATCCAATTCCGACACCTTTGAACGATTGCTTGGTATTGGTGGAAATTCGGAGCGGATCATTATCAAAGGTCAGGACTTTGCCTTGATGCAAACCATCGCCAATGATCTAAATACATTCGTTGGAGGGCTGCAGTCCATTTCAGAAAGCTATGTCAACGTTAGTCCAGAGCGACCCGAGGCGCACATCCTCTTCGATCAAATGACGATGAGTGAATTTGGAATTACGCAAGAGAATGTGGCAGCAGGTCTCAACGATTTTCAGCCTTCCTTTGAGTCTGGTTCCCGATTTGTGAGTGGTAACGAAGAATTTGAAATCACCATCCGTACGCACAATCAAATCAACGAAGGCGCTAAAGAAATGAAGGATCTTCGTGCCATGCCAGTTGTTAACGCTGCTGGTGCCACCTACGAGCTGGAAGACTTTGGCTCGGTGATCTATTCTTCAGGGGAAAGCGGTATCCAACGTTTGAATCAGGAAAAACAGATCGAGATTACCTATAACTTCATTGATGAGGTTGTTGACTCAGAATCGCTTCTTGAAGCATCACGAGTGGAGATAGATCAGATAGTGAACAGCATAAACATTCCCTCAGGTGTAGTGGTGGATGTGATTCACGAGGAACCACTATTCGAAGAATTCTACTTCCTCATTGCAGCTGCTATTGTAATCATATTCATGATCTTGGCATCCGTTTTCGAATCACTCTACCTGCCGGTTGTTATCATGTTCTCGATTCCCCTTTCGGCAATTGGCGCATTCATGGGATTAACCTTCACAGGAAATTCACTGATGAACGCCAACACACTTATTGGCTTCTTGATATTGCTTGGTGTCGTTGTCAACAATGGAATCATTTTGATTGATTACTCCCGAATCCTAAGAAGGAAAGGGTTCAATAGATATCGCTCGCTGATGATAAGCGGAATTTCCAGAATAAGACCCATCCTTATTACTTCCATTACAACAATAGTGGCGATGCTCCCACTGGCAATGGGGCAAGCTGAATATGTAGTTAATATCGGACAACCTTTTGCAATAACTGTAATGGGGGGCCTGGCGTTCAGCACACTTCTCACCCTGATCTATATCCCCACAATGAGCGCTGGGTTGGAAAGTGTCTTGAAATGGTTTAGAAATCTCAAGCCAGCCATAAAGATCACACAGATCTTATTGATGACCGCCTCCTGTGCTTTGATCTATACGGAAGTCGACGGTTTCATCTGGCAGATGCTTGGCATAATTTCGGCGGTAATACTCATACCTGGAGGAACGCATTTCGTCATGACATCTCTGCGGCAAGCCAATGCCAAAATGGTGGATGCTAACGAGGAAATGAGGATTGAAATCCAAAACCTCACAAAGGTTTATGGTCGGGACAAGCGATGGTTAAGGGAGTGGAAAGGCAACAAACACCTATTCGACACACGTGGTGAATTTGTTGTCTCCGTCAAATCGATACTTGAGAATCTCATCTGGCAAATCGCCCTTATTAGTTTCCTGGTCTATTTCATCTATTTCTACCTGGATAAGGCTTTCTGGCAGCTGTGCTTCATGATTGCACTTCATGTTCTGCTCATTTCAATAACACATGAAGTAACACACTTAATGGGTGAAAAAAGAAAAAGACTATCACGGATTATCCACACAGTCCTTTTCTGGGGGTTCCCAATTTTAAGCTCCTCACACATATACAACGACATTAGTCCAAAGTTGAAAGCAGTAGCCATCTTTTTGATCGTCCTCTGGTTTCTTGGATTGATGTTGGTAAATATTTCCAGAAGGTTATCAACTCGCCCAGTAGACGTTTCTAAGATCAAAGGAAGGTTCAAACGAATCAGAACATTGTACTATAAGGTGCTCCTGGCTATTCCTTTTGTGGGCAAAAAGAAAGAGCCATTCAAGGCGCTGGCTGGTGTGAGTCTAAATATTGAGCAAGGGATGTTCGGACTGCTGGGGCCAAATGGCGCAGGGAAAACCACTCTTATGCGAATACTATGTGGCATCATGGATCAGAGCTACGGTAAGATATGGATCAATGGACATGACACTAGTGTTCGCCGAGAAGAGCTTCAGGGGCTCATCGGCTATCTGCCACAGGCATTTGGTACCTACGAAAACATGACTCCCTACCAGTTCCTCGATTATCAGGCATTGCTAAGGAAAATTACCAATAAGAAAAAACGAGAGGAAAGGGTCCAGTACGTTCTGAAAGCGGTTCACATGGACGAGCATCAACACAAGAAGATCGGATCCTTCTCGGGTGGAATGAAGCAGCGAATTGGAATTGCTCAGATTTTACTCCATCTTCCAAAAATCCTGGTTGTAGATGAGCCAACTGCTGGACTAGATCCCCTGGAACGAATCCGGTTCAGAAACCTGTTAGTCGAGCTAAGCCGGGAGAGAATTGTCGTATTTTCAACTCATATCATCGAAGACATTGCAAGTTCTTGTAATCACCTCGCAGTTCTTATAAAGGGGAACATCGAGTACATGGGCAGTCCCACTTCCATGGCTGAACTTGCGAAGGATTATGTGTGGGAATTTTCTGTTACCCCCGACGAATTCGAACAATTGAAGCAAGAACATTCCATCGTACATCACATGCGTGACGGGGACAAGATCAGGGTTAAATGCCTGTCAAAGACAAAACCGGATGAGAATGCCAAACAGATTCGGGCGAACTTGGAAGATGCGTACTTGTGGCTAATGAAAAGTAAAAACAAAAACGGACATGAAGAGTTATCTGCTGTTAGCGCTTAAGCTTACGACGTATAATATCAAAGTCATATTTGCCAACAAGTTCGTCTACTTTGTTCTGGCCGCATTCCTCTTCTTCGGTATGATCATTACGATCACCATTTTTGAAGATCCAAACTTCAATGAGGCGGTTATCTACGGATTTTTAGTCTTTCCGGGACTGTTGTTGATTTTTTACCCAATGGCTTACGGCATACAAAATGACGATGATTCGAAAATGCTAGAGACCATCTTCGGGATTCCCAATTACCGATACAAAGTCTGGCTGGTACGTTTTGTCCTGACCATTTTTGTAGCTGGAGTTATCCTTGTATTTCTGGGTGTAGTAGCCAACATTACCTTATTCCGTTTCAATATTCTTCCAATGCTAGGTCAAGTGTTGTTCCCCATTACATTCCTTGGTGCCATGGCATTTATGGTTTCGACGTTGGCAAAAAACGGGAATGGAACGGCCATTATCATGGTGATTGTCAGTTTCATCTTCTTTGTTTTTGCAGAGGAGATCGAATACAACGCCTGGAATATATTTCTGAATCCATTCAGTGAACCGCGTGACATGAGCGAATTCATCTGGCTGAATGTGATCTTCAAAAATCGATTGTACCTGACAATCGGAACCACACTATTCCTTTTGTATGGTATGTTTAATCTGCAGTTCAGGGAAAAGTTCATTTAGCAAAAAACACCTCCATATCGAATACTAGCTGTTGGCATAAAACTCGCCACGAATAGATAGAACATAATTAACTAGTTAAGCAAATGTTCTATATTTACATAACTAGTTAAGTATTTATGGAAGACTACCTAAAAGAGTTGGGACATTTGGGATTGATCGCCCGACTGAAACGTATCAGTGACTCGATGATATACAGCATTCGGGACGTCTACAAAATGAAAGCATTTGAGATTGAACCCAATTGGCACCTTGTTTTCCTTGCTTTGAAGAAACACGGGAGCCGAACCATGACCGAACTATCAGAAGCTTTTGGTCTCTCCCAACCAGCCCTGGTGAAGATCATCAACAAGATGAAGCAAAAAGGCTACCTAGATTTTATCAAAGACGAAAAAGACAGCAGGAAAACACAACTTCGCCTTTCACAAAAAGCAAAAGAGGAGCTGCCTCAATTCGAAGAAGTCTGGAATGCCGGTCAAAACTCGATCTCGATCATGCTGGCAGAAAGACACGAGTTTTTGAGCCAGCTGGGAGAATTGGAGCAACTCATCAAGAAGAAGAATTTCAAGGAGCGGATACTGGAGCAATTGGAAAAGGAAAAAGCATGATTGGAAATACCCCATTGATTAAATTGAAAAAGCTGTCTGAACCTGGATGTGCTGATATCTACGTCAAATACGAAGGTGGTAATCCGACTGGGAGTATGAAAGACCGTATGGCTCTCTCCATGGTGGAGGGAGCAGAACAAAGAGGCGAACTTAAGAAGGGTTACAAAGTGATCGAATACACAGGGGGAAGCACCGGCAGCTCACTGGCGATGGTTTGCGCAATCAAGGGATATGAGGCACATTTTGTTTCTTCAGACGCATTCGCGGACGAAAAACTGAGAACCATGGAAGCTTTTGGTGCTAAGCTTGAACTCATCAAAAGCGCTGAAGGGCTCAATGCACAGCTTATAGATGACATGATAGCTGGGGTAAGAGAGCTGAGCAATGAGCCCCATACCTTTTGGACCGACCAGGTGAACAACGTTGACAACCGAAACGCATATCACAAGATGGCGAGAGAGATTATGGAGGTGCTCGGAACGGAAATTGACGAATTTATGACTGGTATTGGAGGAGGAGGCTGCTTTTCAGGCAATGCCGAAGTTTTCAAAAAAGAGATTCCCAACATCAATTGTATTGCTATCGAACCTTACAATGTTCGTAACGTCTCGGGTGGAGACACTTCCGGAACGCATAAACTTGAAGGTATCGGACTGTCCTTCCTCCCGTCTATTTTCAGGACAGATCTGGTAGACGAAGTGATTGCAGTAAAAGACGAGGACGCTTACGAAACGGCAAGGAAGTTAGCAAGAATGGAAGGCATCTTCGGCGGAATCACCTCAGGTGCTAACGTTTGGGCAGCTCTACAAAGAGCACGAGTTTTAGGTGAAGGTAAAAAGATAGTGACTGTGATCATTGATTCCGGATTGAGATACCTGGACGGAGATCTGTACCGATGAGCATTTAGACACCTTCTGCCTACATCGTATATTTGTAAAAAGCGATTGGCATGCGAATTCGAAGCGAAGTATCAAGCCCTTACATTACTATGGAAGACCAGAAAATGGCCGAAATTGCGAATGCACTTGCCCATCCGCTCCGAGTTGCTCTTGTGAGATATCTTAGTACCAAAGACAAAGGTGACGGCCTTGACAATGCCACTTGCAATAAGGACCTGGTTGAAATGTTTGATTATTCCCAATCCACCATGTCTCAACATGTAAAAATTCTACGGGACTGTGGTTTGTTCCAGGTGGAGCGAAAAGACCAGTTTAGGTTCTACTTTCTTAACAGGGAGCTACTAAAGGAGTACAATGACTTTTTAAAGCGAT
This sequence comes from Cyclobacteriaceae bacterium, assembly GCA_028285685.1. Classification (GTDB taxonomy): domain Bacteria; phylum Bacteroidota; class Bacteroidia; order Cytophagales; family Cyclobacteriaceae; genus Ekhidna. The sequence goes on from JANQOR010000024.1 coordinate 56,880, forward strand.
TGGATTAAATTTCAATTACTTACTCCACTCCCCTTTCGCTTTCTTCAGATCTGCAAGAAACGTTCTATTCTCAAGCATCATCACCAGCATTTGATGTGCTAGCACGCGAGCTGCCTCCTCATCACTGGGATAATGAATACCCATGATCTCCCTGGACTCCCCTACTTCAAAGGCAAGATCTATGAAGGCTCCCCTTCTAATAGGGATCAATTCACTCCAGGTAAAGGCCTGGATGTAAGCCCACAACGTATGGCCACTAGCAAATGATGGGTTCGGAACACGTCCCATCGGTTTGAGCCTCGGTTCCAGGTGATAAGGTCGTGGACGCAGATGATGATACTTTACAGAAAACTCCACGATGCGCATGTCACGTGTAACTCCGGCAAGCAGATGCGTGGTAGCCGGATAGCTATCAGGATTGCATTTAGATCCAATAATAGACTCACATTCCCAGAAGAGGTCTTCAACATTGCCATATTCTCCATTCTTTTCAAGAGGCGGCCAATAGCCGATCGAAGCAATTTCATACGCCCGTCTTCTCTTACCCGCATCTCTTTTCTCCTGCCACTCCAGCAAATAATCCAACTCAGCTCTGGTCTGTTCTGAACTGTTAGAGGGAAAGGCAACGAGCGATTGCAGGGTCGAAATGTCTTTGCGTTGAAGGTAGGATGGCTCTATTCCTATGAATTGCTTTCCCGTTGCACGCTCCGATGCAGGATAGCGCATTGCATTTAATTCCGTTTGATCAGGATCTGGATCAGCGCTCAATTTTTGAAGTTCTTGGTAGTAACCTGAAACGGATTCCAGCGGCTGAATGGATTGGGAAAAGAGAGAGAAGCTAAGTGCTAGTAGCAGGGAGGTCGAGTAGTACTTCATTTTATCGTTTATCAACGATTTACGAAATAAAAAAAGACAAGTTTTCTTGGTGAATTAAAAAATCTATCTATATTTACATGTTACCTTTTAGTAACATATAGGAAAATATGATAGTAAAACCCACTCAGGCACCCGTAGAGACAGATAATATCTGGAAAGCACTAGCTGATCCTACCCGGCGAAGATTGATGGATTTAGTGCGAGAATCCCCAAAAACGACCGGGCAGTTGGTGGAAGAGTTCGAAGAAATCGGACGATGTGCGGTGATGAAACACCTGTCGATCCTGGAAAAAGTCAACCTGATTATTCCTAAAAAAGAAGGCAAACACCGGTGGAATCATATCAACGCGATTCCCTTACAGGAGGTCTATGAACGATGGGTAAAGAAGTACGAAGCGCAATGGGCAAGTAGCCTATTGCAATTAAAGGAGCTCTCAGAATACAAGGCAAACGAAAATGAACTAACAGATAAATTAATCATGCAACAATCAAAATCAGTAAACATCCTCATGGAGATTCCCATTGAGGCAGGTCAGGATCAAGTATGGGAATGCTTGATCAAGGATGTGGGCTTATGGTGGAGAAAAGATTTCTACACCAGTCCCAAAACGCAAAATTTTATCATCGAACCAAAACCTGGTGGTAAAATGTATGAAGATTATGGAAACAACGAAGGGCTGGTTTGGGCGGATGTCATTGTGCTTGACTCCCCTAACGTGCTCGAACTCAAAGGCCATCTTTCACCCCAGTTTGGTGGACCGGCTTTTTCCTTCATCAGGCTTTCCTTACAAGGGGATGACAACAAAACAACGCTGACACTTTCCGATACGGTATTCGGAGAGGTTTCCGAAAAGACAGAACAAGACCTAACGGAGGGATGGAAAATGCTTTTCGAAGACGGATTTAGAAATTATGTACACCAAAAATTAAACTAATATGAAAAATGTAATCACAACACTTCTTCTTCTTGGATCTTTGATGTCGCAAGCTCAAGACGCCATACCTGAGGTTTTGAAAGACCAATTTGACGCATTCAACACAGGCAATATTGATCGCCTGGTGGCCAACGTCTCGGATGATTTCAAATGGTTCTATATAACCTCTGATACACTACTGCTCGAAATAAAGGGAAAAGAGGCTTTTCGTCAGGGGATGGAGTCTTATTTCGGAGCTGGTGTGAAAGTGAATTCCGAAATCGAGTCTTATGCGATCGACGGGAATCGAATTAGTTTTCGGGAGGTCGTTAGTCACAAAAACAGAAACGGTGACCTGGTGTCCTCCTCTGCTATGGGCATCTATCAACTTAAAGATGAGAAGATCTTTCGCGCGTGGTATTTCATTGATTGATGGTATTTGGTTTATAATTTTTGTCGTAATATATTCGTATATCGTTAATAAACGATATACATGGATAAAAATCAATTACCTACAGTCATCATAGGAGCCGGACCGATTGGTTTAGCAGCAGCCGCTCACCTGTGCAAGAGGAAAGTCCCCTTCCTGATTTTGGAAGCGGGAAATCAAATAGCTCATAATGTAAAAAGCTGGAGGCATGTTTCGATGTTTTCCCCCTGGGAATACAACCTGGATCATGCCTCCATTGATATTCTTGAAGCCTACGAATGGGAAAAACCAGTAGACCATGAAGTCCCAACAGGGGCAGAACTCATCGAGAAATACTTACTCCCACTCTCTGAAACGAAGGAAATAAAACCACATCTCCGGCTTAACTCTCATGTGCTTGCGATCAGCAGGCGACGAATCAACAAAATAAAGAACTACAGTCGTGAACGAGCACCGTTTGTACTTCGGGTACAGACACCGCATGCAACAGTCGTAATACATGCGCGAGCCGTAATCGACGCATCCGGTACGTGGCACAATCCAAATCCATCAGGCGCCGACGGACTGCCTGCGATCGGCGAGAATAACCTTACCAACAAAATTTTTTACGGGATTCCCGACATCCTCGGCAAAGACGAAAAAAAATACAAAAACAGGAGCGTAGCAGTGATCGGAAGCGGGCATTCGGCCATAAATGCTCTGCTTGAACTATCTGATCTTCAGCAAAAATCCCCTAATTCGAAGCTTTGCTGGATCTTAACGAAGGCCAAAGTCGAAGATGCGTATGGCGGCCTGGATGCGGACGAATTGCCAGGGCGAGGAAAAGTCGGAATGCGCATTAAGGAACTAGTAGACTCAGGAAACATCTCCGTTCATCTCCCCTACTTCGTAGAAGAATTCGAAACGACCAAAGATCAAGTCGTCATCAAAGGATATCAGAATAATACGAATGAACATGTTCTGACAGATCAGGTGATCGTTGCAACTGGCTTAAGGCCTGACGTGAGTTTTTTGCGTGAACTTAGAGTCTCCTTAGACTATGCACTTGAATGTCCACAAAAACTGGCGTCTCTAATTGACCCCAACATCCACAGATGTGGATCTGTCGCTCCTCACGGAGAGGCTGAGCTCAGACATCCCGAAAAAGACTTCTATATCGTTGGCATGAAAAGCTACGGTCGCGCACCTACCTTCCTGTTAGCAACAGGCTACGAACAGGTCAGATCCGTTGTGGCGGCCATTGCAGGTGACTGGGAAGCTGCCAGAAACGTAAAGCTCTCGCTGCCCGAATCCGGTGTGTGTGGAGTACCGAAGGCTGTGGATCCAAATTTTTTAGAATTTGATCGTTCAGATGAATTTGAAAATGCATAAAAATGACCGTCGCAATTTTCAAAACAGCCGACGAGATGCTCCGTTCGTGTGAAATACAGGTTGTATGATTGTTTTTTAAAATCTTTATGGCGAGGTGTCTTGAGCTCAATTAATTTATGGATCCAAAAAACTTCAAGTCATGAAAAATAGCAAATCATTTCATTCTCTTGCTGTCCATGCTGGTGGTAATCTTTCCAAGCATCAGGGAGCTATTTCTACTCCAATTTTCAATGCTTCCACCTTTGCATTTCCGGACGCTGAGAAAGGGTCCGCCATCCATGAGGGTGAGATTCCCGGTTACTTCTACAGTAGAATAAATAATCCCACGCAAGAAGTCCTTGAATCAGCAATGGCAGAATTAGAATCCGGAGAAGCTGCGATTGCTTTTTCCTCCGGCATGGCTGCTATCTCTGGTGCACTGCTAACTTACCTGAAGCCTGGGGATCATCTGGTTGCTCCTGAATCGATTTACGCATCTACTAGCGGACTTCTTGAATACCTGACATCACTTGGAATGGAGGTTACTCTAGTTGATGCCACCAATTCAGAGAATTACAAGCAAGCCATTCAAGACAATACCAAAGTGTTCTATTTGGAATCTCCTGCTAATCCTACACTAAAGCTGTGTGATATCCGGGGGGTTAGTTCGATAGCCAACAAAGCCCGAATAAACACTTTACTGGACAACACATTCGCTACACCTTACAATCAGACCCCTATCGAATTTGGAGTAGATGCTGTCGTTCACAGCATGACGAAGTATATCGGTGGTCACGCAGATATACTAGGTGGTGTTCTTATTGGATCAAAAGGTCTGGTCGAAAAATGTCGATGGAGCATCAACAAGTTGTTCGGTGGGGTGCCCTCTCCCCTCACTTGCTGGCTGGCACTGAGGGGAATAAAAACACTTGCGCTTCGAATGGAAAAGCATAATTCAAATGCATTAGCAATTGCCGAATTCTTGGAATCACATCCAAAGGTGAAAAAAGTACATTACCCGGGATTGACTTCGCATCCACAGCATGAGTTAGCAAAAAAACAAATGCGCGGGTTCGGGGGGATGATCGCTTTCGAGGTTGGAGGCGTAAGGGAAGGTCGTCAGTTAGTTAATAATGTCAAGCTCTGCACACTTGCCGTCTCATTGGGAGACGTTTCAACCTTGATCCAACATTCAGCCTCTATGACTCATGCCTCTGTTCCTAAGGAATTAAGAACAAGAGCCGGCATAACCGATGGCCTAATCCGACTTTCGGTCGGCATTGAGGATGCCGACGACATCATCGAAGACCTTGATCGGGCATTGTCCAAAGTTCATTAACAAACTCAACCAAAAAATCCAATGAAAGACCTGCACAACATCATTTCATGCCTTGAACAAAGCCCTAAAATACTCAGCTCCATGATCGAAGATATTCCATTCGAGCTGCTTAAAACGGCAAGAAAACCAGGAAAATGGTCTATTCACGAAAATGCTTGTCATCTTTCACAGGCTGAGCATATGATCAACGGGAGGTTTACAAAATTTGTAGAATTTGAAAACCCAGCATTCGAGCCTTATTTACCCGGCAGCACTGTTGAGGAAAACTTGCTGTCCCTAGATCTCCATGACGAATTAGCACATTTCAAGCAACTCAGAGCCGACACTGTTGACTTGCTAAAAATGTATGATCCTTCCATTTGGAGTAGAAAAGCAAATCATCCTCAGTACAGTAAATATGATGCCCGAATCCTGGCCAGGCATACATTGATGCATGACCATTTCCATATGTACCGGATAGAGGAACTCTGGTTAACTAAAGACGAATTTTTGCTAGCATGAAACAATTGGCTCTTGATCGAATGATGCCCTTGACCTGGGCGGAAGGGAAATGGACGGGAAGAGGAAAAGGTGGGTTTCCAACGATGGATGCGTTTGAATATGATAGCTCGATTCATGTTCGGTTCCTTGAAGATGCGTTTGATCAGGAACCCCTGATTCATTTCGAAGAGATCGCATGGGTTTATGAAAAAGCTGAAAGGAAATTTAAGCACTGGGAAACAGGTTTTTTCAAACCAGCTAATGGCGAGGGGATTCAATTTTACGTCAGCCACAACACTGGAAGAATTGAGGTTACCAATGGAGAATACACAGCATTCGATAAAATGAAAAAATCATTCGAATTGAGGCTTGAAAGTGATTTCATGCGAAACGAAGCAGGACTGAAAACAGCCTATAAAAGCTTCCGTACGATTCAACTGAACCAAGATTCACTAGACTATGTCTTGGAAATGAGCACGGAGGACGTCTCGGGGCGAACGCTTCACTTGAAAGCGTCTCTAAGCAGAGTTACCTAGTTATTCAGCCTTCAACGTTACCACAGGATCACTCATGGCTGCCTTGTAGGACTGTACCATCACCGTCAGAGCGGTAATAAAAAATGAAAGAAAGGATGCCGTCAATAATACTCCGGTTCCCAATGAAACTCTGTAAGCAAAGCCACTTAACCACTCATTCATAAGAAGTACTATTGCTGGAATAGCCAATACAATTGAAATCAAAGTCAGCTTACCGAAATACTTCTGAAAAAGAAGGACAATGCCAATAACTGAACTTCCAAGCACTTTGCGAACACCGATTTCTTTTATCCTCAAGCGCGCAACATAAGCGGAAAGACCAAATAACCCGATTACTGCGATTAGTATCGCCAGACTGGAAAATGCAGTAAAGAATCTACTTAGTTTCTTTTCAGAGCTATACAATTCATCGAGTTTATCATCTAGAAAATAATAGCTCATCGAAGTGCCTGGAACAAGTCGATCCCAGACCTGTTCAACAGAAGCAATGGTCTCCATAAGCTCACCCGACTGAACCTTTAGAGACAGTACCTTCATAGGTAGCATCGGATAGTAGTTCTTTTCCCTTGACACCGTCTCGGTACTCAGAATAGCAAGTGGTGAAATTTCCACATGCAACGAGGCAAAATGAAAATCCTCTACGATACCAACGATCGTAAAATCCCTTGAATCTGCAGCGTTTCTCGGAATAATATTCCTGATGGTTTCCCCCACCAGGTCATCGCCAAGTCCAAGAGTTTCTACTGCTTTACGATTGAGTAGTACCGCCAAAGAATCGTGAAAAGTCTTATCAAAAATTCTTCCATCAACCACGCTAATCCCCATCGTTGAAAGGTACGTATCATCAGCCATCACACAATTAAACACCGATGATTCCGATGATTCGGGCATTCGCCAAATACTTCCGAAAAACAGTCGGTCCCCTGGAAAAGTACTCGATCCACCTACATCTTTCACTCCATTGATTGTAAGAACCTGATCCTGGAATACTTCAGGATTCTCAAGAAGTTCGGCACGCTCCACAATCAGCACATTTTCCTCATCAAATCCCAACTCCGTATTTTGGAGAAAATCAAGTTGTTGTTGAACAATGAAAGTTGCCCCGATCAGGATGGTAGAGATCCAAAATTGGAACACAATAAGAATATGCCTAAGAAAGATGGCCTGCTTGCTTGTTCTGAACTTCCCCTTGAGAACAGTGACAGATTTGAATGAAGACAAGGCAAAGGCAGGATAAACTCCTGCTAGAATTCCTGTCAATAGTGCACAGGCAATCAAAATTAACAGCGCCATCGGGGTCAATAATATGGAATATCTTAAGGACACCTCAAACCAATTGTTAATCCCAGGAACCAAGAGAGTAATCAACAGAATAGAAAGTACGTAGCTGATTAGGGACAGAACTACTGATTCTGTAAGAAATTGGAAAATCAGTCTCTTTTTGTCTGAGCCTAGAACTTTCCGAACTCCAACTTCTTTCGCGCGATCAAAAGATCTTGCGGTTGACAGATTAACAAAATTGACAATCGCCAGCACAAAAACGAATATCCCTACAGAAATAAGTATATAGATATAGGTACTGTTGCCATTAACACCTAGCTCATTTTGAAGATGCGACTTTAAATGAATGTCTGTAATTTTTTGCAGGTAATATCGGTAACCATTTCCTGCTGCAACATAGTCATCATAAGAGGCCCCTGTTATGCGTTCAATCGGCCCAGAAGCATACTTTTTAACGATAGGTGGAAACTGTTTCTCTAACTCAGCAGGATCCGCGCTTTCCTCCAAAATCATATAGCTGTGCAAGGCGAAGTTGACGTAATTTGGGTTTCGAAAAAATGGTTGCAAAGCCATGTTTGCCAGAAAGTCGAACGTGAAGTGAGTGTTCACTGGGACTTCCCTTGTAACTCCAGAAACAACAAAATCTCCTACCGACGTCTCAAGAACTTTTCCCATAGGATCCTGCTGACCGAAGTACTTTTGAGCTGCTCGCTCAGTCAGAACAATTGAATTTCCATCTTTAAGAGCTGTTTCTCGCTCTCCCTTAATCAGCTCAATACCAAAATGTTCAAAGAAGTTGGCATCGGCCATCAAGAATTCCGGCTCTACTCTATTTTCATTCTCAAAATCAATGGTTACCTCTGCGAGCGGCCTCCAAATCCTTGTGTGTGAGACCACCTCTGGCAGTTCTTCTGTTATCGCCCTTCCCATAGCCGATGGTATCACGGCATAGTTGGATACATGATCCGGGTAAATTCGATCTAGGACTAAGCGATATTGGTTGTCGGCGCTGGGGTGGTAACTGTCAAAGTTGCTCTCTGATTTAACATAGAGGTAGATCGAGAGTGAGACCACTAAGCTGAGTGTGAGACCGACAATATTTATAAACGTGAAAAACGCTGACCTCCTTAAATTTCTTAAGGCCACCTTTAGATAAGTTCTTAGCATGTTGTACTTCTGAGTTTCGAGGTTCCTTTTAGGCTAAAGGTAGGTGGAGACCAAAACGAAATCTTATGGATTCATGAATCCTGAAATGATTTATACAGCCTTGGCTCTAAATTCAGATGGAGTTCTTCCTGTAATGCTCTTAAAGGCTTGATTGAATGAAGAAAGGTTGTTAAAACCGACATCCATGGCAATTGCTAAGATCTTCTCGTCTTGATTGGAATTCAACCTCTCAATGGCTTCTTCAATTCTATATCCATTTACAAAACTTGAAAAATTCTGGCTGGTATGTTTGTTGATTACTAATGAGACATCTCGCTCACTTATATGAAGCGCATCTGCCAGATTGGTCAGGCTCAAATCTGACCGTAAGTAAAACCTATCGCTCTCCATAAGCCTTTTGAGTTGTTGCAAAATAGCTTCACCTTCCTCGTCCGTTATTTTAGATGCCGCATACTTTTTCCCCTCAATCTGAAATAGCTTCCTCGTATTGAAACCGACATAGACAAGTAAGAACATGAGAATGGAGAATGCTAGCGGACCAAATGAATAGGTGGGTATCACTGTCAAGAATATAAGCGAGTACACCAACCAGATCGTTGCTAGCGCACCGGTTATTTGTATATACCACCTCCTAAGTCCAGCATCGACATTTCCCTGCATTTTTCCGTAAGATCGGATGCTGAAGAAAACATAAATAAATGAGTGGACCAACACCATCCCGTAGGTCACAATCCAAAGTAAATTTCCCTCCTCATTCGGAATATTGTTGCAAAACAGAACATAAGCAAGCGACGGGATAAAATGAAGGAAGTCCTTTTCAGCAATTCGTGTCTTCCCCAAAAGAACACTTCCATAGAGGAATAGTAAAGGTCCAACGGCCGTGTTAGCAGCAATCCCCAAGTTTTTGATAAACAGTGGGAGATCCATTGCCGTGTAAAAGATCGATTTGGTCATCCGTAAGCTGAGAACGATAAGAATTAGGGCCAGAATCTTGTTGTCTAGCCTGCTGTCCCTCAGCAAGAAGAAGCCGAAAAAGAAGCTTAGCCCAAGACCAGCACTGCTCAGTACCGAAACGACTATAATATTTTCCACAATTCTTCTAGTAACTACCCATTTCTTCGAGAATTAGAATCTCCCATCAGATTCTTCCAGTTGCCAAACTTCGTGATTCAGGTCAAATTCAGCAAACATTTCCTTCGCCTCTTTAATGGTCCATTTCCTCCAATCTTCTGCCAAGTGATTTCCGTACCATCTTTTTGAGAACTCCCAGAATTTTTGAATAGGTTGAATGTCTCCTTTTGGGATATTATGACGTTCAGACCACTCGTTCACCTGATCTTCATTTTCAAAAATGAGCATATTGCTGCATGTATAGATAACATTATCCCAGGCTTTTCTCATAGGAATTGGAAAATGTATTAGGAGATTTTCTTCAACAACCCGACGATCTTCTATGTGTATTTCAATCGGCTTACTTTCTCCCCCGACTGTCGTATAAATCGTCAAATCCGTTTGAATTAATGCTGCTGCTCCGAGCGAACACCAGGCGCAGTTTCCCCACCACTGACCGTTGTTCGATCGAATATAGAAATTAGTAGGAGACATCGAAAACGGATGAACTACCCAGACCTTAGGCTCATTTGGATGGAGAACAACACCATGGTCCACTTGTAAGGCCGATAGTGCTTGCTCCACTTCTCCCTCATCGCATTGAAAATAGGAACTCAACCAATGAATGTCTGGTGCATAGCCATTTTCAATGGTCTCTTTGATTAGTATGTAATGCAGTGACGAATTTGAGATCATTCAAATCACAATAAAATGAGTATATCGTAAATATACGATATACTAGCTAGTCAAGTAAGGATTACGAACAGATTGAGGTGCTAATCTGTCTTACTGTCCTCTTCTTTTGCCTTCTTTTTCTTTTCCCGTTTCCATGGTTCCCAGTCTAATCCCAATGTATGTTTCTGGATCCACTGGATTTCCTCTATATCCCGCGTACGTTGATGCCGTGGCTCACGAAACCCATGTGGTTCTCTTGGAAAACGTAGATAACGCACCGTTTTCCCCATGTCTTTGAGTGCCGCGAAGAACATCATGGACTGGGCCTCCGTATCGGTTCGGTCGTTGGCTCCATGGAAAAGGATAAGTGGGGTTGTCACATTTTTTGCATTGGTCAGAGGTGACATTTTCCGGTAAGCCTCAGGATTTTCCCATGGAGTGCCACCAATGTACCACAGCCTAACATCATAGTTGAATCCAATGCCATATTCTGAAGTCCAGTCAGAAACCATTGCGCCTAGTGAGGCTGCTTTGAATCGGTTGGTCTTGGTTATAGTAGTTCCACCAAGTATTCCTCCATAGCTCCAACCTCTAACAGCCATTTGATTCTCATCGATGTAGTTTTCCTTAATGAGATAATCAACACCTGACATCAGGTCTTCGTAGTCCTGCCCTCCAATGTCATTCATATTTCCTCTCAAAAGTTCATCTGAATAGCCTCTACTACCTCTAACATTCGGACATAATTGAACATAGCCTAAGCCTGCCCAAACATGGTATCTTGAACTGTAGCTGTCAGTGAATACACCAGCTGGTCCACCATGAATATGTAATAGAAAGGGATATTTCTTGTTTTTGTCGTAGTCAGCTGGCAGATAGAGCAAACCCTCAATTTCCAATCCATCTTTACTCTTCCACTGGACTGGCTTAGCATTCGCCAACTTGAAGTTGGAAGAAAATTCAGGGTTGAGACTTGTGATCTTTTGAGGGTTGAACTTTTCGACAGTAGTAACATGTAAGTCGGCTGTTGTCTCCGCATCATCGTAGGATAAAACAGCGATTTTTCGATCAGCGCTCATGTCCCTCAACCGATAGCTACCAGTCTTGTTTTTTGATAGGTTGACCAATTTCCCTGAGGCAACATTAAGGCTATAAAAACAGGTTACTGTTTTCAATAGTCCTGAAAAATAAACACTCTTGCTGTCCTGACTCCAATAAACCGAAGATCGTAAACTACCGCCAAACGAACCTGAAATCATTCGTGAGCTCTTGTTTGACGTGTTCATTAACCAAAGCTTTGCCTGTCGAAGTTCCCATTCTTTATCATCATTGGCTTGGTAGATGAACTGTTGGCTATTCGGAGCCCAGAGGATATTGCCTTCTGGAGCGTTGTTGTCTGTGAGCTGAACCGTGGAGTTGTCGGCTAGGTTTAAAAGATAGATCTCCGACTGGTTGCTTTGATTTCGCCGATTTTCAGTACGAGCGGTAAAGGCAACTTTTGTCCCATCTGGGGAAATGTCCCAAGACCCAATCCGCTGATCTTTAGTGGTCAGTTGCTTGATTGTGTCTTCCTCGAGATTGTACACGTATAGGTAATTCCAGGATGCTGCCTGCTGCCCGTTGGGGCCTTCATCTATAACAACATGATCGTAACCATCCTTTTTCTCCTTCTTCTCCTCTTTCGACTCTGTTCTGTTGGATACAAAATAGATATTCTTCGAATCCTGTGACCACTTATACGAACCTACACTGTTGGTATGTGATGTTGTCTTTACAGCCTCACCGCCAGAGGTTCTAATCAAATATATCTGCTGAAACTTGTCGTCCTTGCGCTTTAGGGACACGTATTTTCCATCTGGAGAGAATTGCAAGCTATTTGATGGCCCATCTCCAAGAAACTGATAGTCATTAGTGCCATCCGCGTTTACAATATGATATTTGGTATTCCGCTTATTCTTCGCCCAGTCAAGCACTGACTTTCCGTAGATAATCCGATCGCTGTCGGGTGATATTAGTGCAGAACTAAGATTAACAAGATCAAGACCGTCATCGGTAGTCATTTCCCTGGGTTGGGCCAAAAGACCTCCGACAGTCACAATTAGTGCTAAAAAAATACTTGATTTCATGGCTATGCTTTCAAAAATTTGGATGTATGAAAGATAGTGAAAATAGCTTTCAGTATGTCAAACAATGGGTTGAAGGGTCAAAGAAGGAAATTGGTGGTTGGTCATTCTTTCCAGATCAGCACCAGTCGGATCATCTTTTTATCAGCTTCAAGGCTTTAGTGCTTTTTCCTTCAATTTGAAGTCTCAAAAAATAGACACCTTTTTCCAGGCCAGTTACGTCAATAAAAGTCTCATTTATTTCGTGAGTAATAACTTGCCCGGACAGACTCAGCAGTTGCAAAGAGAAATCTCCTTCAATTCCGGATACACTAACTCTATCCGAGGCAGGGTTAGGATAGATTAGTACATTTTTGAAATTGTCGATCCCCAAGGGTGTCTGCTCAACTGTGACAACCCATTCTTCATTGGTTAAACCATCTTGTGCTGTGACGATGTAAGTAACTGGATTTGTGAAATCGTTTGCCGTAACGGAGCTAATCTGTGTTGCACCACCTATCTGAGCTGTGGCTCCTACAGAAAGAATAAAAGTGGGAACTAGCGAAGTAATGTTAGCATCGTGTCCTACTTCAATGTGCACGGTGTTCGCTGCGGTGTCGATAACTGAAGGGCTGGACTGCTCAGCAAAACTGAAAGTGTTAATATTGGTAATATCCCATCCCCTCTCCGTATAATGATCCAGAACCTCATCGGCAGATAGAACGCGATTGTAGATGATCATATCATCAATCAATCCGCGGTAGTCGTTTCCGGAATTTTCGGAATTCGCACCTATCCAAACATCAGCACTATTCAGTGCAATTGATCCGGATGCCGCCTCTTGACTGTTTAGCACCCCATCCACATAAATAGAAACCATACTGCCATCATAGGTTGCTGCTAAATGATGCCATCGATCATCGTTGATTCCTGTTGAGCTTTCAACATTTGGCTCGACCCCTGTTAGGGAGAAAACTACTCTGTCTGTGGATCCAACTCTTTTCAAAGACCAGCTACCTTCCCCTTTACCAACAATAGTCGCATCATTATCAAGAAAATTTGCTTTGATCCAGGTGGTAATAGTCATACGATCTGTAAAGTCAAATGCGGTACTGTTGCCAATGTCAATATAGTCCCCGTCTCCATCAAAGCTGGCCGCCTTGTTAGAATCACCAAAACGATCAACTAAGTAATCTACATTTCCATTTTCAACGCCATCGTTCTCAAGACACGATTGATCAATTGCCTCATCTGAGAAAATAAAGTGAGCTACTTTTTCAGGTTGAATTTCATCGACATACGCACTACCATCCCATATTGTATGAAGCACATCAGTATCATTACCAGGTCTCCAAACCTCGTATGTGACCTGGTACTTTTGAAAAATATCTTGTGCAGGAAATAGTTGAAGGAGTCGGTTGGTAATCGTCTCGTAAATCTCCTCAGAAGTCCATAGGGATAGATCGTAATTGCCAAAAGAAGTCATACTATTTGATCCTGAAGGATTAGAAGATGAGGTAGCTGCTGCGATTGAAGCGTAGTCGTCCGACGAAAGAGTGTATGCTATTGTATTATCTGCAATCCAATCCTCTCCATCATATGCGAAACTGAAAGAACGTGGGGTCACCTGTGCCACTTCGGTGTATTCGTCCCAATTCGTCCCATCGAAAATAAAGAGTGCGACGGATTGTAAAGTAAAAGTTGTAAAAGCTTCTTCCCAGTTCCACTGGATCAATGAGTGATCGCCATCTTCAGCTAACATTTTAGTCGCAGATAACCAGGCCGGAATACTTTCCATACCTTCCTGTTCAGAACTAAAATCAGTGCCATCCTCACCAAAAAAATCCACATAAGAAGCATCGGGAAGCGGTTCCGCCCACACCCAAGCGTCCAGTGAAACCACCCAAACCACCCGTGTCGTTACAGTGGAAGTAGAACCGTCACTAAAAAACTCATGAGTGACATCAATGTAATTGCCGTCCATACCGGCTCCAACCTTAAAATCAGCATATGTTGGTACATCAATGGCCAGGTTTGAAAAATTTCCAAATCCAAATCCTAAGTCAGTGTATTCTTGTGGTGAAACCGTGAAGGATTGCTGCGTTCCTTCAAGATCTGGAGCACTACCGTTGAAAAAATCATAGGTAACAGCAGCTTCAGAGCCTTTACCTAAATTAGGAAAGACCTCTGCCAGTACTGACGGGACATGTTCTTTCACATCATCCTCATTGGCAAAATTTTCAAAACTTGTGCACGAACAGAGATTATCTATAAAATCGTAATCTTCACTAGTCAGTGTATATTCAACATTATCGCACTTCTGAGCAAAGCAAAAGGGTATCAAAAAGAAGAAGACGATGGTAGAAATAATGCTAACTATCGATTTCCTATTCATAAAATTTGCATTTGGGTCCTTCGAAAGGGATCTGGAATGGGAACATTCTCTATCGCCGTAAATATATAAAGAGCCAAAGTATCCGACAGTTTCCTGTGACTCTTTAGACAGATAAAAAATCACCAGCTCTTAAATCATACTTACTTGATTTCCGCACTGAACCAGCTTAACCGAGAGAAATTTGGCACACTAGTTCAAGTCGCTAAATAAAGACTCAATACCGACCTACCTAATATTCTATGTGTAGATTAGCGCACTATTGTTAAAAAAATCAACCAATGAAACAACCTCTTGTTTACCCACTTGACCCTAACACCAACAAAGAAGCCAAGGAGATGGCTGAATTTTACCAGGAAACTCTGGGCTTCACCCCAAATAGCCTCTTCACCATGATGCGCCGACCCAGGATAGCACACGCCTTTGTCGAATTGAACCAGGCGGTTATGGAAAACAAAGGCCGGGTAACCAGCGGACTAAAGCGTCTGATTGGATACATGGCAAGTATGACCTCTGGGTGTCGGTATTGTGAAGCTCATACTATCCGTGCCGCTGTACGATATGGATCGGAAGAAGACAAACTTCAAAATATTTGGGAGTACAAAACCTACCCAGCATTTTCCGATGCGGAACGCGTGTGTTTTGATTTTGCTATAGCGGCAGCATCTATCCCGAATGCTGTCGATGATGAACTCGCTGAAAGGATGCGAGAACAGTGGGACGAAGGCGAAATTGTTGAGATTCTCGGAGTAGTTGCTTTGTTTGGGTACCTTAATCGATGGAACGATAGTATGGGCACCAAATTGGAAGACCCGGCTGCAGACGACGGGAATCAATACCTTGGAAAAAAAGGCTGGTCGAGAGGAAAGCACAAGTACGAGTAAGACGAAGTTTTCTTTGAAGTTTAAACCTTCAGAGAGTCAGGTTGAAACGGGCAGGTACTACTTAATGTACGTATTTCTACTTTAATCTATTTTGACGAATGCTCGAGATCATCTCCCACTAGGAAATTGAATCCACAGTCTACTTCTTCTCACCATACAGTTCATCACCTGCTTCTTCAAATTTGTCGCCCTTGAGCCAGTAAGGTCTCTTTTTTCGGTTTCCAATCAGTTCTGCCGCTCTTATATACGCCTTCCAGTATTTATGGATATATTCCATATCTACCGTGTTAAATTCATCCGACGGACGATGGTAAAATTTGGTGATCCTTTCATCGTAGGCGCTCATAGACATTTTCAAATTAACAGCAGGAACACCTTTCATAGCAAAACTCGCCTGATCTGATCTCTCGTAATAATTCTGTTCGGGAAGTCGATCACCTTGAACCTTCAATCCCAGTTCTGATGCCGCCTTATAAACCATGTCGTCAATGTCAATTCGACTGGTGTCTAGCAACCAGATATACTCTGTATCCGTGTAGCCGCTATTGTCAATATTGAAGTTGAACACAGTTTCCTCGAGTGGTATCTTTGGATTGTCCGCATAGAACTTACTACCCAGCAACCCTTTCTCTTCTGCAGTTAGCGCAATAAATATTACTGATCTCTTTGGCGGGTATTTACCAAAATATTTAGCGGCATTGATGACGCCTGTCGTTCCTATCCCATTGTCCCTTGTGCCATTGTAGATAGAATCAGGATCCTGGGTATTTTGAATGCCCACATGATCGTAATGAGCCGTCATCACAATATGTTCCTTCTTTAACTTTTCATCCGTCCCTTCAATTTTTCCCACAATATTGAATGCCCTCACCGGTTCCATCTCAACTCCTCCAATCTCAAAACTTACCTTAGGACTTGAAGCTTCCTTCATACGATCAACATATACCTTCTCCATATCCTTGATCCACATATGTGGTAATATGTTCCCATCTGATCCACCACCTATGTTGACTTTTTCCCTGTTGAAATAGTTCATAATCAAGGGCCAAGGGTAACGCCACCCCGGACGATACAGCTGGATCAGTCCTACGGCTCCTGCTGCTTGCAAGCTTTGAAGTGGAGCAGTAAAACTTTTATCATCTAATACGGTAAGTATAACTTTTCCCGAAACATCCTGTGTAGTGTAATCGTCGAGCTTTTCGAGATAAATAACCTCTGCCTCAATTGTCGTACTGGAACCTGACACCAAAAGCAAATTATCATTTAACTTAAATTCCTCACCTAGCATTGTCAACTGCACCTCTGAAGCCTGCTTCGTTCGAACCAAGGGAACTTTTTGTAAGTAATCATCCTGCTGATCACCTAGTGGAGATATACCATACCGACGAAACTGCTCAGCTATATATCGACCTGCGATGATTAACTCTTCAGTCCCAGTATCCCTTCCCTTTAGTTCGTTTGAGGTGAGGAACCGGAGGTGTCCCTCCGCTTCCAGGGGGTCAATGGTCTGTTCGATACGTTCAAGTTGTCCGTAGGTGAGAAAAACTCCAACGACAAGAAATAGATTAGCAGCCAATATAGATTTCATAAAAATTCACATTTTTTCCGGATTCCAATCTAAAGGATTTCTATCTGCACAAAAAGATCGATTATACAACCCGGTATTTAGAGATGATATTCGGGTCAAAGTATTTGACTCCTTTTGGAACTAGGCACAAAAAAAGCCCTGAAGAAATCTCTTCAGGGCTTTTTTGATCGTAGCCCGTAGGGGAATCGAACCCCTGTTACCAGGATGAAAACCTGGCGTCCTAACCCCTAGACGAACGGGCCATGAATTTTGGAGGTGCAAATATAAATTTTCAGTTTCGTTTTGCAAAAGACTGCAAACAAAAAAAGCGATTCTGCCCTGGCAGAATCGCTTCTTCCCCATAGGGAATCCTATTTCTTAGATCGACTCAGTAACATTTCCATAGCGGTCGACCAAAATGGGGTCTCCGGCGCCCGATACTCTCAGTCGATCATACTGCGTTTCTTTATCCCCAACAATTACAAAAATGTAGTTGTTCAGATCAAAGTATTCATCAGCGGTCGCCTGGATGCTCTCAATTGAGGATGCGGTAACCGTTTTTTGTTGATCGTCAATATAATCCTGTGGCAGATCGTAGGTACTGATGTTGTGCAAGATTCCAAGTAGGTTGTTTAAAGTCTCGAAGTTTCTCGCATTCGACTTAATCATTGACGTTTTGGTTTTGTTAAGATCATCTTCTGTGTATGTGTCACTATACTCTCCGATCACCTCTTTGAACGTATCAAGGGCTTCTTTTGTCACATTTGACTTCACGCTTGAAAAAGCACTAAAAGTACTTGGCGCAAAGCTACTTCGTCCAGGAAATGCGTAAGCGCCGTAAGTAAATTGCTTCTCTTCTCTCAACACCTGAAATAATCTACCTGCAGATCCGCTTCCCAGGCGATCATTCGCAACCGTAATCTCATCGTAGGTCGGATCGTTCGCAGGAACTGTTAATCTCGAGATCTGTATCACTGATTGCTTAGCCTTCGGAATGTCAACAAAATAGACACGTGGCTCGGCAGGTGTATCTGCAACCTCATAGGTTGGCATTTCGACCTCCTTAGAACCCCAGTCGCTTGACAGTCTGCTAAGCGCTTTTTTCACATCGGATTGGCTCACATTGCCCGCAATATGGAAGTTAGAAATATTCGGCGCAAAATTCCTGCTATAGAAATCTTTAAGGTCATCGATGCTAATGCTCTCCACATGCTCTCTGTATCCAATCGTGGGGTGAGAGAAAATATGCCCGTCTCCGTAGAGCATTTTGTTTCGAACGACCTGAGCAATAGCGTTTGGATTTGCTTCGCGCTGTTGAATAGTATTGATCGTCTGATTAATGATCCGATCGAATTCCTCCTCATCCCATCGTGGCTCTAGTAAGATTTCACTTACAAGATCAACCGTGGAGTTGAAATTTCTCGAAAGGCAATTCCCCGTGATCTGAATATACTCATTGGCCGTATTCATTCGGATGTTTGCCCCCAATTGGCCAATAGCATCCTCTAGCTCTTCGGGTGTTTTGCTGGCAGTTCCCTCCATCATGATGTCCGACATTAGGTTGGCAACACCTACTTTCTCCGGATCATCCAAATAATGCCCACCTTTAATTCTGATAGAGAAATTAACCAAAGGAAGTTCATTCGCTTCCACACCTAGCACCGTCAGTCCATTCGCGAACTTATCTGTCCAAATTGTAGGAGGCGTTACCAACGGAGGTTGACTAAACTCAGGCTCAATCGAACGATCAAAGCTGGAAGGAGTCTTTGTGATAACCAGTCCCCCCTCTTCCTCGATTACTTCCGTAGGTTTAAACGGTACGATAGCCTCTTCTTTGATATCGGCAAGCAACGCATCTTCAATGGCAAGATCCGCAGCGCCTTTAGGCACAAAATTCGTAACGATTCGATTCTTGTTATAAACGTACTTTCTGAAAACACGCATCACATCCTCCTTGGTCACGGCCTTAATATTTGCGATATCTGTTTTCACAAAATCAGGGCTCCCAGCATACTCATTATAAGTCGCGAGCTGAAATGCTTTTCCTAGTACCGAACTGATGCCATTGTAAAAATTAGTCTCCAAGCCAGCCTTAATCCTATCTAGATCCTTCACATCAAAGCCCTCTTTGTCAAACTTTTCCAATGTAGCATCAATGACCATTCGAACTGAATCGAGATCGACACCGTCGTTGGCCCTTACCCTGATCGTAAACGTTCCCGCCAATTCATTGGATCCGTTAGATGACCTCACGTTTGGAGCTAGCTTGGCTTCTTCTACGATCGCTTTATAAAGGGGCGCTCTTTTTCCATCTGTTAAAATTTGTCCGAGCGCATCCAATGCCCATTGATCCGGATTGTACTGCTCTACAGAAGGATACGTCAATCTAATCTCCGGAAGACTGGCAAAATTATCCTCATAGTAGAAAGACTTGGACTCTGTCAGTGAAACCTGCTGTGGTTCCATAGGGGTGTCAATTCCACGAGAAGGAATTTCACCAAAATATTTCTGAACCTGCTCCTTGATTTGAGATTTTTCAATATCACCTGCAATCACCAAGGTTGCGTTGTTTGGTCCATACCACTTTTCATAGAATTCTTTTACATCATCAAGGGTCGCATTTTGAAGGTCTTCAAGTTCTCCGATGACCGTCCAATTGTACGGGTGACCCTCCGGATACATGGCCTTAAGTATCACGCTCTGTGTATGTCCATATGGCTGGTTGTCGACACGTTGTCTTTTCTCGTTCTGAACAACCGGCTTTTCTCCTTCGAGGCTAGCGAGCGACACAGCATTAATGAAATAGCCCATTCGGTCAGATTCCATCCAAAGCACTTTTTCCAATGCATCTTTAGGCACAACTTCAAAATAGACTGTACCATCGGTCCATGTGCCCCCATTGAAAGTTCCACCCCACTCATCTATATTTTTGAAAAAGCCACCTTCTGGTACATTCTCCGATCGCTGGAATAACATGTGCTCAAAAAAGTGGGCAAATCCCGTTCTTCCAGGCTTCTCTCGATTCGACCCTACGTGAACAAGAATTGCGACGGCCACAATCGGGTCCGAGTCGTCCTGATGCAATACGACATCAAGTCCATTGTCTAAGGTGTACTTTTCATAGTCCAGCGAAAGTTCGTCACCAGAAGAGCTGGTAGTACATCCTCCAACTATCAGCATAAATGGAATTGCTAAAAATAATACGTGCTTTAATCGCTTCATTTCCAAATGATTTTAAGTTAATGGATCGGCTATTTAACAAATGTTTAAACAATTAAGAAGGCATTTAGCAATTAAAGGATAATAAGGTTATCTAAACGGCTGATAAATGAATTGATTAGGCCAAAAAGTGGTTATACATTTGCACACTTAAATTTTCAAACCAATTATTCAATATGTCAACAAAAATCGGTATCAATGGATTCGGAAGAATTGGGAGACTAAGTTTCCGAGCACTTCTTGAAAAAAACAACGTTGAAATAGCCGCGATCAATGATTTAACGGACACTCACACACTTGCTCACCTTTTAAAATATGATTCTAATCATGGCCGATTTCCAGGCACTGTGAGCGCTGACGACAACAACATTATTGTCAATGGAAAATCTATTCCTGTCTACGCGGAGCGGGATCCGGAAAATTTACCATGGGGAGACCTGGGAGTTGAGCTTGTTCTGGAGTCTACTGGTTTCTTCCTCGACCAGGATGGTGCAGGAAAGCATTTAAAAGCTGGAGCCAAAAAAGTCGTAATATCAGCACCTGCAAAAGGTGGTATTCCTACTGTCGTTCTTGGTGTGAATGAAGAAATTCTGACTGGTGAAGAGACCATTTTATCAAATGCTTCTTGTACCACAAATTGCCTCGCGCCAATGGCTAAAGTGTTGGACGATAATTTCGGAATTGAAAAAGGATATATCACAACTGTTCATGCTTATACCTCGGACCAAAGGCTGCAAGATGCTCCGCACAAGGACCTGAGGAGAGCCAGAGCTGGAGCGGTTTCAATCATACCTACCTCCACCGGAGCTGCAAAAGCTGTTGGACTGGTACTTCCACACCTTAATGGAAAACTGGATGGAATTGCAATGCGAGTTCCTATTCCAACCGGATCACTAACAGATCTTACCTGTGTTTTAAAGAAAGATGTGACAGCCGAAGATGTCAATGATGCAATGAAAGTAGCTGCGAATGGACCAATGAATGGCATACTGGAATATACGGAAGATCCAATCGTTTCAATCGACATTGTTGGTAACCCGCATTCCTCCATCTTTGATGCTAAACTTACTTCCTGTCAGGGCAATCTTGCCAAAGTCGTGGGATGGTATGACAATGAAGCAGGCTACTCAAATAGAGCGGCAGACTTGATCAGCAAATTGGCTTAAGAATTGCAAGAACAAAATGTCAAAAGCCGGGTCAGCATGATCCGGCTTTTTTTGTTTATTGATCTCTAACGTGTATTAGTTCAAATCCCTCCGCCCACTCGGTTCCAAATCCTTTCCAAATGAGCTTTTCACCTTCTATCGATACATACCACATTGAATCGTCATCCGGTCCTACGTTGCTATCTATGAACAACGACTGTTGTAGATTATTAACAAAAAACCTTCCGGTGTTGATACCATATGGATCGCCACCTGATTCAAACGTGCCATCTCTTTTGAAAATGAAGTATCTGTTACCTTTTGGATTGTGCTTTTCCGTCACATCCTGACCACCCTGTACAACCTTGCTCATCTTCCATTTACCAGTAAGCCTTTCCTCAAGGTTTTGACTTTGGGTCACAGACGAAAAAAATACCAAGAAAGTGAGTAGTAGAAAAAATTTCATAATCAGTCGGTTTTACACCAGTCCATCAAAAACTATGCTATATTGGTGTACACCGCCTGGACATCATCATCATCTTCGATTTTGTCAATCATTTTTTCGATCTCCTCCATTTGCTCTTCCGAAAATTCGACAGGATTAGTTGGAATTCTTTTTAAGGTCGCTCTTTTCACCTCAACTTCAAGCTCTTCCAATATTTTCGACATTTCTCCAAACTGGGTGTAGTCTGCATAAGCATATAGCATTCCTTCATTTTCCTCGATCTCCTCAAGTCCACCATCGATCAAAGAAAGCTCCAGTTCCTCAACATCCATTCCAACCGCTTTTTCAAATTCAAACACAGCCTTCCTGGCAAACATGTATTCCAAAGATCCGGAGGGGGCAAATCCTCCTCCTGCCTTGTTAAAGTAGGATTTCACGTTCGCCACGGTCCGAGTTGTATTGTCAGTCGTGCATTCCACAAAAACCAAGACACCATGCGGTCCCTTTCCTTCGTAGGTCACTTCACTGATTTGATCAACATCTTTCCCCTCTGCCCGCTTGATCGCATTTGCAATGTTGTCCTTTGGCATATTCTCTGCCTTCGCATTCTGAATGGCAGTTCTCAGCTTGGCATTCATTTCGGGATCGGTTCCACCATCCCTAGCAGCAACAGTAATTGCCTTGCCAAGTTTTGGAAACAACTTGCTCATCTTATCCCATCGCTTCTCCTTCGCCGCTCGCCTGTATTCAAATGCTCGTCCCATTCTCTATTTTTTTACCAAGCAAATAAAAATCGTTCTGCTTGAAATGAAAACTGCCCTGATCTTTTTTTGGTCGTAGGCAGCAGCAGTCACTTAGCTAATCACAAATTGCAGAAGAACTGCCAATTCCTACTCAGCTGTCCTCAAATCATGGCGAGTCTTCCAAAGTACATTCAACACGACTCCGAGCAAAACCAGCCCCATGCCACCGTACGTAACCAAGTTGAAACTCTCATCGAAAAGCAAATATCCAAATAGTAGGGAGTAGATGATACTGATATAACTTAAAATAGACACTTTGCTCAACTCCTCTTTCTGATAGGCTTTGGTCATAAAGAATTGAGCAATCTGTGTTGACACTCCAACCAGAATCAAGAATAGCCAATCCCAACCTTGAGGTTGTACCCAAACAAAGGAGGACCAAACTGCTGACACTGGTAAGACGACAAGAGGAAAGTAGAAGATAATTACTAGTGGGTGTTCATTGGTTTTCAGCTTTCTAATGAAGTTATAGGCAAATCCCATGAAGACCGATGCGCTAATTCCTATGAGCAGATGAATCGACGAGATTCGGATATCAAAACCTTGTATGACCAGAATTCCCGCAAAGCTCAATGCAAAAAATATCCACTGAATACTCTTCACCTTCTCTCCGACCAAGAATATTCCTATGACAGCGGTGAAAATCGGTGCCAGGTAATTCAATGTTGAGGCTGTCGCGAGAGGAATTTCCTGCAATAATCCAAAGTACAAAATCAGCGCTATAGCTCCAGTTACTCCTCTGGCTATCAGAATCGGTTTGTTATTTCCCCACACGCTGACCTTTTGCTTCTTAAGAAAATAGAAGCTGATGCCTAAAGAAATGATGGCTCTAAAGAGAATTATTTCTATAGCTGGGATATGTGGAAGGTATTTAACAAACACCTTCATTAAAATGAAGATGAATGAAGCCAGTAGCATGTATCTAACGCCCTGACTCAAGCTCATTTACCAGTATTAATTATTCCGTCTTTGATTTCTAATGATCTGTCCGCCATAGAAGCTAACTCCATGTTATGAGTTACTATAACAAAAGTTTGGCCCAACTCATTCCGTAAATTAAAGAATAGTTTATGAAGTTCGTCAGCACTTTGAGAATCCAGATTTCCACTAGGCTCATCTGCAAAGACTATTGAAGGTTCGTTGATCAAGGCTCTTGCCACCGCCACACGCTGTTGTTCCCCGCCAGATAGTTCCGAAGGCTTATGATCCGCTCGATCACTTAATCCTAAGGTTTCAAGCAATTTGATTGCTTTGGTTTGGGCATGCTTATCACCCTTTATGAAAGCAGGTATGCACACGTTCTCCACAGCCGTAAACTCCGGTAAGAGATTATGAAATTGGAATATAAACCCAATCTCCTCATTGCGAAAGGCTGCTAACTTCTTAGGGTTTAGCGTTTGAATATTCGTCCCCTTTACATCCACCTCTCCAGAATCGGCCGTGTCAAGCGTTCCCAGGATATGAAGCAGGGTACTTTTACCCGCGCCGGATGCCCCTACGATTGACACCACCTCCTTGTCATGAATCTCCAGGTCAATTCCTCTAAGAACTTCCAGGTTGTTGTATTTCTTTTTTAACTGTCTCGCCTTGAGCATAGCCGCAAAGATGATGCAATCAGAGCAATTACCACTTGGTTAAACACAGTCGATAAGCTAGCTTCGCAAAAAATAGTTGAATCATGAATATCCACGAATACCAGGCAAAAGAAATCCTTAAGTCATACGGAGTTACCATCCAGGAAGGAATCGTCGCTGACACCCCTGATAGGGCTGTGGAGGCAGCAAAAGAGCTAAACCGTGAAACAGGCACTAGCTGGTACGTGATCAAAGCTCAAATACATGCCGGTGGTCGTGGAAAAGGAAAAATACAGGAAACAGATTCAAATGGAGTTGTGCTGGCAAAAAGCCTTGAAGAGGTTGAACCAAAGTCAAAAGCTATTCTTGGCGGTACGCTCGTCACTCACCAAACAGGCCCCGAAGGCAAAAAGGTAAACAAAGTTCTGATCGCTCAAGATGTCTACTATCCTGGAGAATCCGACCCCAAAGAATATTATCTTTCGATCCTACTTGACAGGGGTACGGGTCAAAATGTGATAATGGCTTCTACAGAAGGGGGAATGGACATTGAGACAGTTGCTGAGGAGACACCAGAAAAAATTATAAAGGAATGGATCGATCCAGGTGTTGGATTGCAAGGTTTTCAAGCAAGAAAGGTAGCTTTCGCACTTGGACTGCAGGGAGACGCTTTCAAGGGGATGGTGAAATTTATTTATTCGCTTTATGCAGCTTATGAGGGTACGGACGCTTCCCAGTTTGAAATCAATCCTGTCTTAAAAACATCAGACAACAAAATACTGGCTGTAGATGCCAAGGTAAACATCGACGATAACGCATTATATAGGCATAAGGACATTGCGGAGTTACGAGATCTGTCCGAAGAAGATCCGCTAGAGGTTGAAGCTGGCAAATCCGGACTGAATTACGTCAAATTGGATGGAAACGTCGGTTGTATGGTTAATGGAGCAGGCTTGGCAATGGCTACCATGGACATTATTAAACTGTCCGGTGGTGACCCCGCCAACTTCCTGGATGTTGGAGGGGGAGCAAATGTACAAACCGTAGAAGCTGGGTTCCGGATCATTTTACAAGACCCAAATGTAAAAGCCATACTTATTAACATTTTTGGAGGAATTGTAAGGTGTGACCGTGTGGCTAACGGTGTTGTTGAGGCATATAAGAACATTGGAGAGATAAACGTTCCCATCATCGTAAGACTTCAGGGGACAAATGCTGAAGAGGGAGCAAAAATTATTGAAGAATCAGGATTAAAAGTAACCTCAGCAATCCTCTTGAAAGATGCTGCGGAAAAGGTCAAAGAAGTTCTTGCTGGCTAACTAAAAAATTGGGGGTAGTTCTTCGAGGGTTTGCCATACCTCAAACCTCGAAGACATGAGAAGACTAAAACTAATCCTACTACCGTTCATTTTTATAGCATGTGAAGAAGGTTCCCCGGAACCAATAAGCAAAGCAGAACTGATTTCCGGGAACGACTCATTTGGAAAGACGTATAGCATTTCCTCGATAGAGTTAGAGCTGGGTACACTACAGCCCCATTCCTGTTTAACAGATAACTTCATTACCTATTTCCCCAATGGGAATTACGAGATAAATGAGGGAGCAACAAAATGTGATCCCTCAGATCCCCCGGCCTTGGTGGGTTCATGGGATATGAACAGAGAACAAACCACGCTTTTTGTTGACATAAATGGCTTTGTTCAAACCTGGCAGATCGAGTCGCTGGAAAGTCATAATCATCGCATTTCCAGTGCGTTTCAGGAAGGGCAACGGATCTATTCACTGACAGCAGTTAATTAAAATTGAATTTTTTTTAGAAAAAATTAGGGGTATCTAAGATTTGACTGTACTAACAATAAAACCGCTTGAGTTATGAGTTATGTTAGATTTTTCCTCTCCGTGTTGACAGTAGTAGTTCTACTGGTACTATTAAGCTGACAATTCAGTCTATTTATAAATCCAAGCTCCTCTTAGAATTGAGAGGAGCTTTTTTATTTTCCGACGCTTCCTTTCCGATATTTTTGTGCATGCCTCAACACGACCTAGTTGTAACTCCTGAAATTGCATATGATGACGGAAATTTAAGAACACATCTGTTTGACAAAGGACTGCTAGCGAATGAAGACCATTTTCGAATAGTCAGAAGATCAATCGACGCTCGACAAAAGACAGTTAAAGTCAATCTCCGGGTAGAAATCAGAAAAACACCTATCGACCTAGAATTTTTCGAATATGAAGTCAGAGACTACAATGTGGAAAATGCACCAGAAGTCATTATTGTCGGAGCCGGACCAGCCGGTTTGTTCGCCGCACTAAAAGCCATCGAACTAGGACTCAGACCAATTGTTCTCGAGAGAGGAAAAGATGTCAGGGCTAGAAGAAGAGATTTAGCTGCCATCAACAAAGATCATATTGTGAATCCAGATAGTAACTACTGCTTCGGTGAAGGTGGTGCAGGTACTTATTCTGATGGTAAGCTTTATACCAGGTCAAAAAAAAGAGGGAGTGTGCGAAGAATTTTTGAGATCCTGGTTGCCCATGGTGCCAGTCCTGATATTTTATTCGAAGCACATCCACATATAGGCACAAACAAGCTTCCAAAGATCATCACAGCCATCAGAGAAACAATCGAGAGAGCCGGCGGAGAAGTAAGATTCGATGCTCGAGTCACTGATTTTATCTTGGAGACTGAAATAAAGGGAGTCTCGCTAGCTACCGGAGAGCAAATCAAAGGGGTTTCCGTACTCTTAGCTACAGGCCATTCAGCACGCGATATTTTTAGTCTTTGTAAAAAGAGAAAGATCGACATTGAAGCCAAGCCTTTCGCCTTGGGAGTTAGAGTAGAGCACAGCCAACTACAAATTGATCAGGTAAGATATCACAGGCAAACTCGTGGTGACTATTTACCAGCTTCCTCGTATTCGCTGGTCGCACAGGCAAGCTACCAACAAATCGATCGAGGGGTCTTTTCCTTTTGTATGTGTCCTGGAGGTTTTATCGTCCCTTCAGCTACCAACCAAGAAGAAGTAGTTGTGAATGGAATGAGCCCATCAAGACGTGACAGTAAATACGCCAATTCTGGAATTGTAGTAGCTATAGAACCCTCAGATCTGGAATCTTACGCTTCTCACGAAGAGTTGGCTCATTTAAGATTTCAAGAGGAAATAGAGCACAAAGCCTGGTCTGCTGCCGGAAAAACGCAAGCCGCACCAGCCCAGCTGTTGGGCGACTTTGTGAATGGTAAAACTTCTTCCTCATTACTTGACACTTCTTATCAACCAGGCTTGACAAGCATTGAAATGGCTGAAGTACTGCCCAAATTTATCCATGAACGCCTCAGATCTGGGTTCAGAGCATTTGACAAAAAAATAAAAGGGTTTGTAACTAACGAAGCCCAGATTGTTGGTGTAGAAAGTCGGACCTCCTCCCCTGTCCGCATCCCACGGGATTCTGAAACACTGGAACATGTGAGTGTAAAGCGCTTATTCCCGTGTGGTGAAGGTGCCGGCTATGCCGGAGGGATCGTTTCTGCCGCTATTGACGGCGAAAAGTGCATGAGCCGGATTGCCGCAATGTACACGGGTAGGTCGGAAAAGTGAGATCATCGTTTGTGTTGACCAAGCTTCAAAAACATCTGAATCCCGTCATTCCTTAATCGTCCTTCATAGCGTTGCGAAGGAATCTCGTCCTTACTATTTTAACAAAAAAGGCAGCCCCTCGGACTGCCCTTGTCCCGATAATTTCGAGACTGCCTTAGTTATGCTAAAAAAGCACTAATAAATCTTTACCGTTTAAGAACCAGTCGCTGTGTAGATTCACCATCTCCCTTAATGGTAACAAAGTAAATACCATCTTTCAGGTCATCCAGTAGCAGCCTGGACTCAAGACGAGCTCCTTCAAATTGCATCTGCTTCACCAGCTTACCGGATGCGGTGATAATGATCACTTCGTTGAACCTGGAATTGCTTTGGCTGGACAAATGCAACACTCCGGCGCTCGGATTGGGGTACATAACAATGGAGTAGCTGACTTTATCATCGGCAGAAAGAGCAGGTGGAAGTACACCCGGACAAGCCTGGGCACCTTGCTGTTGAAAAATAGGATAGCCACACCCTAGCACATCCATTCTCCAAATGGAATTAAAATCCCATCCTGCATCAGAAAAGGTACTTTGCGTTTTCATTTCAGCCGTGGTCTTACCTGTGCCACCGCCGGAACTACCAGACTGGTTGCTTGTTCCGGTGTCCCAGAAGCAATTGTTTATTGCACCCCCGAAAAAATCACCCAGTAATCCTCCGACATTCTCGGTCCCTCTCACTGCGCCGGCACTGTAGCAATTCGTTATTGAAGCGAATGAAACTTCACCAATTAATCCACCTACATCAGAATCTCCCTCTACCGAACTTGTACTAAAGCTGTTAGTCAATGTCGAACCACTTGAAAAATAAGATCCAGCCAGTCCTCCCACTTCACTTTGCCCACTAACATCACCCGCACTTGAGCAGTTACTGATTGGGTTCCAACTTTCACCTACCAAACCACCAACTTCATTGTTTCCTGTCACGGACCCGGATACAGAACAATTTTCTATAAAAGCTACAGTAACATCAGCACTAAAAAGTTTTCCAGCTAAACCACCCGTTTCATCGCCTCCTTCTATATCAACGGCGGTCAAAGTTAAATTCTTAACACCTCCCGATACAGCTCCGAACATTCCTACACCCGTGGTTGTAGGGCGTGTGATTGACAGGCCATCAATGACATGATCGCCACCATCATAAATGCCACTGAACGCCGCAATGGGTGTGAAGCCCTGACCATCATTGTGGAAGTCACCGGTCGTCCCGAAATCGGTTGAAGTGAACGTGATGCTTGCTATTTGAACAAAATGAAAATCCCATTCGCTGCTATTCTCACTTAGATACTTCAGATCAGCTTTATTGCCTATTTTAAAAGGATCCACTTCAGTTCCTGATCCACCACTGTATCCAAAGTTATATTCCACGATAACTTGAGTAGCGGCCACATTATCATTCCCCACAAGATCTTGCGCAACTCCGGCTGCTATATCCAGGGTAATATCCCCATTACCATCAGGTGTAACATCCGCCGTATAAGTACTTGCATTTGTTGTTTGGAAGTTACTCGTTGCTCCATTTGTCACTGTAATGTCTGCCAATTCAAAACCAGTCACGTCCTCACCAAAAGCCATGGTAATGCTAAATGGAGGTTCACTACTTGTTGTGCTTGCGGGAGCCTGGATCTCCACTGTTGGAGCAACATTGTCGAATACGATCGTTACCTGGGTAGCTGCTTCATTGCCATTACCTCCCGAATCAGTGGCAACATCAGCTGCTACGTCAATGGTAATATTCCCGTTTTCATCTGAGGTAATGTCAGCCGTGTAAGTAGTGGCATCTGTCGTCTGAAAATTACCTGCACTTCCGTTCTGCACAGTTATATCCGTTACTTCAAATCCCGTCACATCTTCGTTGAATTGGAAAGTAACCGAAAAGGCATCTGAACTGTTTACAGCAGTTGGAGCTCCCTGTATTTCCACAGTAGGTGGAAAATCAAGGGTTACGATAACCTGAGTGGCGGCAGTATTATCATTTCCTGCATCATCTTGTGCTACTCCAGCAGCTACGTCAATTGTGACGTCCCCATTGCCATCCGGAGTAATATCGGCGCTATAGGTATTCCCATCTGTGACTTGAAAATTGTCGGCGCTTCCATTACCAATGGCAATATCGGATAATTCAAACCCGTTCGCATCTTCACTAAATTCAAAGGTCACCGAGAATGCAGCCAGATTATTTACAACACCTGGTGCTCCCTGAATATCTACTGTTGGAGCCATAACATCATAGGTCACCACCGCCTGGGCGGCAGCTGTATTGTCGTTTCCGGCTGCATCTTGAGCTGAAGCTCCGGGTACGTCTATCGTTATGTCTCCATTGCCGTCCGGAGTAATAATGACCGTATAAAGCTGAGTAGACAAGGTTTCAAAACTACCTGCTGAACCGTTTCCAACAACGATATCAGAAAGCTCCAACCCTGTCACATCTTCATTAAAACTTATCCCAACCGAAAATGTATTTGCATTGGTAGTTGTTTTTTCTGGAAATAACTCTACAGTAGGAGATGTTGCATCGTAATCGATTGAAAACTGAGTCGCCGCATCGTTACCATTTCCAGCAGCATCCTGAGCAACTGCCGCGACAATATCAACCGTGATCGTCCCATCGGATGAGGGTGTCACATCCACCGTGTAGGCGCTGCCCGTTCCTGAAAAATTATTTGTCGTGCCTCCGCTCACTGTCAGGTCACCTTCCACAAAGTCTGTAACGTCTTCATTGAAGGTAATCGTAAGTGGAATTGGCGAGACGTTCGTGGGATCACTGGCACCAGTGGCAATGGTGACCGTTGGGGACGTTGCGTCATAATCGATAGAAAACTGGGTCGCAGCATCGTTGCCATTTCCAGCAGCATCCTGAGAAACCGCAGCGGCAAGATCAACCGTGATCGTCCCATCGGATGAGGGTGTGACGTCTACAGTGTAAGCAGCGCCCGTACCCGCGAAGTTGCTGGTTGTACCTCCGCTCACAGTTAAGTCACCTTCCACAAATCCGGTAACATCTTCATCAAAAGTAATTGTAAGTGTTATCGGCGAAAGGTTCGTAGGGTCACTGGCACCTGTAGCAATAGTGACAGTCGGGGACGTTGTGTCATAATCGATAGAAAACTGGGTCGCAGCATCATTATCATTTCCAGCAGCATCTTGAGCAACTGCTGCTGCAATATCTACCGTGATCGTCCCATCAGAGGAAGGCGTAACGTCAACCGTATAGGTGCTCC
Source organism: Cyclobacteriaceae bacterium (assembly GCA_028285685.1). GTDB lineage: Bacteria > Bacteroidota > Bacteroidia > Cytophagales > Cyclobacteriaceae > Ekhidna. The sequence continues at coordinate 88,027 of JANQOR010000024.1, forward strand.
CCGAGCCAGCGAAGTTGCTGGTCGTACCCCCGTTTACCATCAGGTCACCTTCTACAAAGCCTGTGACGTCTTCATCAAAGGTAATCGTAATGGGTATTGGTGAAACATTCGTAGGGTCACTAGCACCCGTAGCAATTGTGGCCGTTGGGGAGGTCGCGTCATAATCGACAGAAAACTGGGTAGCTGCGTCGTTACCATTTCCAGCAGCATCCTGAGCAACCGATGCGGCAATATCTACCGTGATCGTTCCATCTGATGACGGTGTGACGTCTACAGTGTAAGCAGCACCAGAGCCCGCGAAGTTGCTGGTCGTACCACCGCTCACGACCAAGTCACCTTCCACAAACCCGGTAACATCTTCATCAAAAGTAATTGTAAGTGGTATAGGCGAAACGTTCGTAGGGTCGCTGGCACTCGTGGCGATAGTGACCGTTGGAGACGTTCCATCGTACTCTAAGGAAAACTGAGTCGCAGCATCGTTATCATTTCCAGCAGCATCCTGAGCGACTGCAGCGGCAATATCAACCGTGACCGTTCCATCTGATGACGGTGTAACGTCTACGGTGTAAACAGCACCTGTACCCGTAAAGTTACTGGTCGTACCGCCACTAGCAACCAGATCACCTTCCACAAACCCTGTGACGTCTTCATTGAAAGTAATCGTAAGCGAAATTGGCGAAACGTTC
>JANQOR010000025.1 GCA_028285685.1 Cyclobacteriaceae bacterium
TCTCAGGGTTTGAAGTCTTACCAATGCGTATCCAATGTTAGACTACCCACAAGTCATGCCACCGCTAGAACCAACGCTGGAAGACTTGCGGTAGCTTGGTCGATGCTTGATATTGCTAGCTTAGATTTCTTCATTAATATGGGTTAGGAAAGTCGCATTTCTTATTTTATCATATTCAATTATAATCCCATACAATCTCCCTTCTATTAGACTGGACCTATTAATTACGAATGATCCTCTATTAATCTCTACAAAATCAATTTCTACTCTGTTTTTTTCAAACTCATCATTATTGATCTCATCCTGAGTAAATCTACCAAGAGCAAACGCCCATTTGAGATTTGGGTCTGGTGAAGGAAAATAAAATTCTACCTCCATGCTATCTGCATTTAGCTCTTTAGTTTCCACTTGATAGTTAACAAAATACTCCAGTACTAGTTTTGGGTCATCATGATCGAAAGCTTTGACATAAATTGCCGTATCTGATCTGTAGAAAGCAGTTACTATCGTATCATAATCATTACTAAATTGATAATAAGGTCCGTCTAATTTTTCAGCCTTTTTACTTGCACTTACTTGAACATTCCCATTCTCATGAAATTGAGTATGATGAACCAATAAACCATTGTCATATAATTCGATTGCTCTAATATTCCCCAAGCTGTCATAGTACTTCTTGTCACCGTCTTTTTTCCCATTTTTGAACAACACTTCTGTTTCTAGTCGATGCTTCGAATCGTATGACTGATATAAGCCCTCTGTAACACCAGCTCTTTCGTGATAGACTATATATGATCCATCTTCTCTCTTTTCTTCCAAACGTTTTAACTCAGGGTTGCAACCATAAATTGAAATAAGCAATGATGAGATTAATGTGTTGATTATTGTCTTGGGGTCCATAGCGAATCACCTTCAATTTTAAACGTAAATCTAACACTATTTGGTAGCCGTGGGTTTGCCAAATCTTTTGTTGTTGAATCTGGTTTGTTGTCTCTGCTGTAGACAGTTATGTGTTCAGCATAGGTTCTTTTTTCACTCTTTATTTTTTCTTTCCTATTCTCTACATCCGATGATGAGACCGAAAATGTTACAAATGCCGATAACATACCTAATAGACCACGATTGCTGTATTGAAGTGATGGTAGTCTGGGAGCTTCAAATTCATCCGTTGGTGATCCTTCAACATCTTGTGTACTGCCTGGCACCCTGTCTCCCGCTATAACAAAGCCGCCTCTTTTACGACTACGAGAGTTCGATTCGCCATTTTTAGAATCTTTGCCTCTCGACCAATCTCCAAACAATCTAATGAAAACTTTACTGTTACTTCCAATACTATTTGTAGTCCACTTCCATTCATTCGGATTCTTCGGTTTCTGTCCTCCATCCTGATCGCTCTCAGTGCCGCTCCCATCCTGTCCATTCGCACCATTCGTCACGGCCGTATCGGTGTGATCTCCGCCAGATTCCCCTGAACCGTCATTATTAATGACGTCTGTAGGCATCATACCATCAGGATCAATAAACCTCATCGGATTATCAAAAGCATAGTTATATGGAGAATGTCTCCGCATCAAGTCTGCTGCTGGATCAACCTGAATAAATCTTCCAATCGCAGGATCATAATATCTCGCTTGATAATCATACAGATTCAAGTTCAAGTCGGTCATGTGCTCAAAGGAGTTGTACTTGAAGTTGTTGGAAATAGCTGCTGTTCTGCTGTATGAGTTAAACGTCAGCCCAAACGGATAGTAATCATCCGCCTGCACTACATTCGTCTTGCCGTGATACACTGTGAAGTCGTCGAAGTGAACATTCACCGCTTCGGTGTTTTCATTCGACAAATACGCCAGGAGATAACCGTCTCTATCTGCTATCCGATCATCTATCGAAATGGTCTCATGCGCACTGACGCCCAAAGCTGCCGTACTGATCTGCTGGAAGCCAGCGCTGACGTAGTTCATGTTTCTGTCAAACAAGATGTAATTCAGGAATGCTCGTGGCGCCGTGCTGGTCCCACTTTTTCCGGACATATCTGTACCAGAAAGTGCATCATTGAAATCAGTGCTGGTGCTCGAAACGCCTTCTGCCCCACCATATACATTGTCGAAGGCAGTAAACAGGGCATTGTAGCCCGTGCTCAGGAACGTGTTCCCACTTGGAGCACTTTCATAGTTTGCCTTGACACTTAGGTCCACGGTATCTCCTTTGTTCACACTTAGGAAGAGCATAGCTCCTGTCTCATCGCTTTGCAAACGCTCAACTTCATCACCGCCTGTCGTGGTGTTTGCGTTTGAATTTGTATGCCGGTGCAGGTCCTCGAAACCATTGTCCTCCCCCGTCTCGAAGGTCTCTACCATCGTGTAGCTTTCGGTTTCTGTGCTGAACGTCAGCCGTGTATTTCCGAGGTGGTCTTTTAGGTGGTATTGGTAGTCATAAACATCCCCCTGACCCCCTTCAAAGGGGGATTTGATCACTACTCTACCCTCTTCATGTTGGATCAATTGCAGCGTTCTATTTCCGCTTGTGTCGGTTTCGTAAATGAACTCCCCTACATAATCGGTGATCTTAAGCGTGTCTCCGCCTTCGTATACGACTTGCTGGAGCTTGATTCCTGCCGCATCGTAGAGGTAAGTAATACTGTCACCCGCGTTTTCAAAAACAACCAATACCGGTAAATTCAAATGATTGTAGTGAATGCTATCAATGCTCTTATTGAGATCCTTCACCATGTTTCCATTCGCATCGTACAAATAATCCGGGTCGTTTTGGCTACCAATGTGTCCGTTGTAAAAACCAAGACTGTCTGCATCGTCTTCCACATACAGCAGTTGATTACCATCATAGGAGTAGCTTAAGCTGTCCATCGCCGATCCGCTGTCCGGCCATCGATCGAGTGAAGTGATATTTCCATTCAAATCGTAGGAGTAATCTCCTTCATAGTAGCTGGTGTTGGACCAGCCGGATGAGTTTTTCCTGGATTCGGCACTTGTTAACCTGTTCAATCCATCATAAGAGAATTTGTAGGCTCGTTCACTCAAATCGGTTGATTCATGATCTCTTGGTGTGCTCCATTTTACAGCCGATATGTTTCCATTAAAAAGTGCTGAATTGTTTGCCTCAGCATCTGTTTGATCATAAAGCAAATTCATCCCGAAGAGGTCACCGTCCAGGGAGGTTGACAGATCGCTATCATTGATAGCAGTCAGCCAGCCACGAATATTATAGGTGTAATCCAACGACTGTTTTCCACTATGCAGGTCTTTTTCGGTCAGCTCACCTAATTCATTGTAGCTATTGGATGCCAGTAAAACTTCCGCTTCATTATCCACCTGGTGATAGGTTTCCAACAGCCTCCCGGCATGATCGTATTCGAATCGACGCGTGATGCTGGTGCTGTTTTGTCCATCACTGTGGGTGTTGACCGTCTTTGTCACCTGACCAATAAAGTCATAGTAGTTTGTGACCACATCTTTCCCAATGTATCCGCTAAGGTGGTTGGTACTCTGGGTCTGAATTACACGATATTTTTGGTCGTAGTACGTTGCGCCCTTGATCCAATTTCCGTCGCCCGTCTTGACTGCTGAACCTGTCACCTGCCCTTTCACGTAATCGTTCTTTTCGTGATCCACTTCCACTGTTTCCACATAAGGGATCACTTCTGACCCGGGAGTCAGGGTCACTCCGACGGGAATCGTCACCGCCACGTCCGGTTCGTACACGAACTTCTTGGTATCATCTGCAGATGCCATGCTGTAGTTACTTTCGAGCAAGGTGGCCCCGGTAACAATGTTGGCAACGGTCTTCTCAGCTTTTGTTTCATCATAGGCCAGGTCTTCTGTCCAAACCCCTTCAAACAAGTAGTCATCATAGTAGGTGATGGTCAGGTAATCACTGCCAAGCCCTACCGTATCTGTTGGATACGTATCGTCGGAGTACAACGTCTCACCTGTTCCGCTATAGCTTTCCCCTCGTTCTGTGCTAGCCAGGACAGCTGCTCGCACAGAAGCTTCAGTTGTCGAAGAAGCAACGGTGAGCAGCCCTGTGCTTACCGGTCGATCGAAATCGTCGTACTTTGTAAAAAGCCACTGATCCGAATCTCGCTGATTGCCGTCCTGGGTAAGTACCAGTCGATCCCATCGATCATAGATCATGAGAACCTTTTCCGCTCCCGGAACCTTTTTTTCTGTCATCCGGCCTCTACCGTCATAGGTGTATTGAAATGCCCATAGATCCAGGAATGCCTGCCGATCCTTTCCTGTGGCATAAAAATCAGCATCGAGCAACGAACTAGCCTCTGGCGGAATGACTACTCTAAGCCTGCCGAAGTGATCGTAGATGTAGTGCGTCTCTGCCCAGGTGGTTCCACTTACCAGAGATTTTTTCAAAAGGGTTTGACCCAGTTTGTTAGTAAACTCGATGGTCTCATTGTCGTCTTCATCCGCCACTTCATTTTTCGTCAGCTCATTGGCCGCAAAGGTGACCTTCGATTGTGTCAGCAGGTCATCCCAATCAAAGTCGATGACGGAATCAGATGTCTCATTGAAATTGTAGTCATATTCGACAGGCTTATTTTGCCAGGCGCTTCCCGGCGCAGCCTCAGAAGCCAGCCGGTTCATCGGGCTTGTCTCAAAACTTCTTTCAGTAAATGCCCTGGTGCTTTGATGTGAGCTGGTGTTTTCGTAGTAGTCCCGGTGGTCGGAGTTGGCATAATCGTTTGGTATCAACGCATCAGCCTGGAAGACGCCATAGTATAGCTCGGTAGATTCATATGGGAGAAAGTCTTTGGCTTGCCGTCCGTATGTATCATATTCTGCCGGCACCACCAGGTCTTTACCCGACGGCGAGGCATTGGATTGAACCGATTGTGCGGCTCGACCCAACCCATCCACATAAGAATATGACTCAGTGACACGCTCTTTTCGGAATGGCGTCATTTCTGTGGTCTCAATACGCATCGTTTGGGTTCGAACGAAGCTCTTATTCTGACTAAACAGCGGTTCATCCACAAACGTGATGGACGTGGAAGTACTAGCATTGTCTGTGGTAGTTGCCACCGCATGATAGTCGCCGATCTCACTAGCAGTAATGGTTAATCCCGTTTCACCAGCTAGTGCGGTGCCATCCTTGTACCATTGATAGCTATATTCTGCCACGTCAGGAACAATGAGGTCTACGGTTGTTCCGCGATGCAGAACGGTCGTTCCTGAAGTTGTCATGACTGGAGTGGCGCGTACCTCTACTGACTTGGTAGCCGTGTAGTCACAATGTCCGCCATCGTTGTAGGTGTATGTTACCGTGAAGGTGCCGGTCACGGAAGAATTGAAGGTATTACCTCCTGTCACATGTGTTCCGGACCACGTTCCACCTGCTGGAGATTCGCCCGTGTTATTTAAGTCAAAGCCGCTGTTCACGAACACAAGTACATTGTTGCCAGCAGTTAGCCCGGCGGGTGGGTTGTTTTGCTCAACAGTAACAGCCAGAGAAGTTGTGGGACCCCAGCACAAGCTCGCGTTATTACGTCCACGCAGATATGCCGTACCCGAAGAGGTCATCGTATAGGTTCCAGCAGAGTTGGTAGTCGATTCGCCATCCGTTGCGGTTTGCCAATACCAGGTAACTCCGGTTGGCGGATTGGCCCTGATCACATCTGTTGATCCACAGGTTTCGGAAACCGTTGGAACAGTAGGCGCGGCAGGAAGCGGGTGGATGGTAATTTCCACCTTCTTTAGATTCGAAGATTCACATCCATTCGTACCAACGTTCTGAACCCAGAGATCCAAATCAGTGCCAAGCCCGACAATATCCAGGATGGAATTTCCTGTTCCAGAAAAGGTATAACCCCCACCTTCTGTCACTGGTGATAACCCTTGACTATCAAAGAACCACTCGTTGGTACCGGTGGTAGGGCTAGTGACTTCAACCCTTACATCTTCCGTATTGCACTTTTCTATTGTTGCATCTACAAATTGAGGATCTGCAGGAGCGGGAAGAACATCGAATGTGATTAGTTGTAAACCACTTGGACATCCCGTTCCGTCCGTCGCCTGCAAATAGTAGTCCTCATCAGCTGTATGTGACACAGTGATCGAGGTTGCGGTCGAAAAAGGACTCGTATCCGTAGACTCGTGGAACCATTCAAACGAGTATCCCCCTGTAGGATCTTGTCCGGATGTCTGACCATCAATTAACAGTTCCACACTTTCGGAGGGACAAGCGGTCACCGTCGTCTTGTTGCTGTTTACTTTTGGCAAAGCTGTAGTGGCTTTTACGGTTATGGTGCGACTGTCTGAATTGGGGCAACCGTTTCCATCCGTATAGTCGAAATCTATTGTATACGGACCAACTGGAAGTAAATTGATGTTGATGGTCTGAGCACTAATAGCCGAATTTGCTGTTGAATTTGTGCTTGACCAAACTCCCCCTGAGCTAGGAGAGGCACCCAGTGTGTCCAGCCTTACCGTTCCGGCATTTTCACAAACAGAAAAGTCAGATCCTGCGTTCACAGTTGGCAGGGGATTGATCGTAGCGGTCACAGCAGTCAGGTTGTCCGACTCACAACCATTCGTTCCCACGTTTTTCACCCAATAATTTGTTGTTGTGCTTAAACCGGTTACTGTAAGGGTAGAATTTCCCGAGCCTGAATAAATGTATCCACCGCCACTTGTTGGAACCGGGTTGGTCCCCTGGCTATCAAAATACCAGACGGTTGTGCCTGTAGTCGGACTTGTTACCTGCATGGTCACGTCTCCGGTTCCACAACGATCCACATTGGCTATGACGGGATCAGCTGGTAGCGCATTGACATCCACAGTGATAGCTTGTCGTGCGCTTGGGCAACCGTTGGCATCTGTTGCGCTGAGGTAGTAAGTGATATCCGCACTGGGACTAACCGTGATGGAAGTCGCTGTAGAGAAAGGTGTCTGATCACCGATGTTGTAAAACCACTCAAATGAGTAGCCGTTGACTGGATCTGATTGTGATGGCTGGCCATCAATCAGCAGTTCGATGGTTTCTCCGTCACAAATGTCTACCGTTGTTTGACTACTATTAACCGTTGGATTAGCGGTGGTTGCCTTAACTGTTAATTGCCTGCTGTCATTGCTGGTGCAACCACCAGCATTTGTGTAGCTGTAGTCAATCGTATACGTTCCAGGCGAAATGGCATTGATATTCACGGTTTGCGCACCACTATTGATCGCAGAATTCACTGTACTATTTGTACTCGACCAGGTACCGCCGCTGGACGGGTTTGGACTGCCATTGGTAAGATTATAGGTTCCGGAATTCTGGCAGACAGAAATATTGCTTCCAGCATCTACCGTGGGATAAGAGTGGATTGTGCCATCCACCTGTGAGAGAGACGATACACAACCGTTCGTAGTAGTATGCTTCACCCAAAAACTAGTCGTAGTGCTCAAATTTGCTGTCATGGTCGAGTTTCCGGTGCCAGAAAATGTATAGTCATCATCATTTGTTGGTACGGCATTGGTTCCGGCACTATTGAAATACCATTGATACGTGCCACTTGAAGGGCTTTGTACACTCATCGTTACATCACCTGTTCCGCATTTGCTCCCATCGTTCATAGTCGGTGCGGAAGGCAATGCATGCACAGTAGCAACAACGGTTATGTCTTGCGGCGAAGTACAATTAACGTCATCGACCGTCACAGTATAGGTGGTTGTTGACGAAATGGTGACTGTATAATCAGGATCTGTAGCACCGGAAATGGGAGAACCGCCAACTTTCCATTGATAGGTCACATCCTCACTTGGTGGAGGACCATTGGTGACACTGAGAGTAACCGAGCCGGATCCACATCGGGACACACCGGGAGCGGTGTAAGTGGTGCATGATTGTGCTTGACTTTTCATCTCCAGAAGCAACAGAAATGAAGCTGAAAGAAGGATTCGATGTAGTATATTCAATTTCATGGTCTTCATTTTTAGTTGCTTGGTGAAGCGTAGTTGTACATGTATTCACTGATCAGGTGATGATTCAGATCTTTCACCTTCTCTAACCGACCGAACGCGTCATAGACAAAATACTGTGTCTGGCCAGCTGGATCAGTCACGCTGGATAGTCGACGTTCATCGTCATAGGTGTAAGTAAATATTTGGGAACTGCTGCTATTCGCATGATCCCTGAGCAAGCGATTGAAATCATCCCAAATGCTCTTCTGACTGGTGCTCTCTGCTACCATGTTCACTGCATCCAACAGGTTTTGAAGGGAGGTATAGCCAGACCCTGTTCCCGCATTTGAGTAGGCATGAGTCAGCGCCGTGCTAAAACCAGTCTCCGGATTTAATACTTTGATCACCGGCAAATCACTATCAAAGGCCCATGTATATTCAGTAACTATCCCACCCTGGTCCGGGTAGTCTTTGACGGACAATACATTGCCATAGATATCCCGGTCAATTTCTGTTTTAGTCACGTAGGCAGCAGAGTCAAAATCCCAAAAGCTGATCTTTTCGGGCAGAAAATCATCATATGTTGTTTTTTGCTTGGAAACAATTGAGTCCTTTCTCAACCGTTCCTCAACTGTCACCAATCCGGGCCAGTATCGGGCTTGCACATAGTGATCTCGGGTATATTTAGTCTCCGAACTGTCTGCGGAATTGTACTTTGTAATTAGGTTCGTGAGCTGATGGTGTGTAGTATCGTTGTATTGATAGTAGGTGGTGGTCACCAATTCATCCAGGTCTGTGAGATTAGCTTTCCTTACTTCCACGGTTGAATCGAGCTTGTGCCAGTACGTTCCCATTTTATAATCTGATTGGGTATAGTGATCAAGTTGGTAGACAGTAAACCCGCAGCTAGATGTGGTGCTCTGCTTCACCTTAAAATTCCAAAACTCATCACTGGCACTAAAGCTGTAATAGTTTGTGGTCGAGGCGAGTTCAGCAAAGGCACTGTTGTGAACACCGTATTGTTTTGAGAGTAAAACCTTTCCATTCTTGTATGAAAGATCTTTTTGCGGCAAAAAAGGGAAAGATATATCAGAGCCATCCACGTTGATGAAACTGAAATACGTATAGCCAAGAATGTTGGAAAAATCGGTCAAGCTCGTATTGTCGTCAGCGACCTGGTATTCCCGAACCTCGCTGTAGCCAATATGACTACTCTGGATATTTGTGAGCGGCACATTTGAGCTAGTGGTTAAGTTTAGAAAATTGCCACCATTTGTGCCACATCCACCTTCATGAGTTGAGACACTGTGAAATACAAAGTCAGAAAACATAAATCCGCTTGACTGGGTAGGATTCTGCTCGGACTTGTACGTGTAGCGCTTGACAATATCGGACCCTTCTACCGGATCATAATACCGTATCTTTTCTACTCTCAGCCCTCCTACCGGCTCGTTGCCAGCTTCTACTTGCTCAAATTCGATCTTTATCGATGTGGTTGGTTCCGATGCATTTTGGACAAACAGCTCATAATCATCGGCAGGTAGCGTATAGCGATTACCAGCATTGGCGGTCAAGTTAATTTCCGTGCAAGTACTTCCGTTACAGGATCTGATTTCAGCGAGGTTCAGGACATTGCCGGTATCTTCCTGTGGAATTCCAACAATAGTCAGTGTTGCTGAACAATTAGCTGCGACCGTAAACGATACACTATCTTTTACACCTGAAGTCGATGTTCCTCCAGTCGCACTAGCCTCATAAATGAAAGTTTCCTTGTGGTCAGCATTATAGCGATCATGTAGTTCATAAGTGAACTCTGAGTATCCTCCGGTTGGATAGGTTACCTTGTTCAATGTACCTCGTTTTGCATAGGTCAGATCTGGTGAGCGATCAGCTCCAGCTCCGGCGTTGAAGTGGTACAAGTTCGTTTTGAATTCCGGAAGCCTCGTAGTATTGTTGGCATTGTTATAGTACCCCCAATAGTCCTGAGAATCAGAAAAAGGATCAGGAAAGCCACCGCTGAAGTAGTCAAAGGTGTAAGTGTTGGTCTTATTGGACTTGTTTCCAGCTTCAAATTGAAAGAACTCATTGAGCATAAGACGACCAGTGGCGCTGGTTTCCAAAGCAAAATTTAAAGCTGCGGTCCCTCCTTGTTTAACTATAATTTCATCCAGCGCGTGGCTCCCGGTGAGATCGTCTCTGTCCGTAGTCTTAGCAACAAAATCGATGGTGATCCCATTGGAAGTGGTAATCTGACTTAGCCTTTGTTTTGTCACCGTCGTGGTATAGGTGCAAGTGGCGGTACTACTATTGGTCCCTACTCCGTTGATAAGAAATCTCTTAGATTCAGATTGTTCCAGGTCATATTCAATGTTTTCTCCGACATAGGTAAAGTTGACATACTCTGATCCGTTCTTAATGCTAGTCAGGTGCCAGCTATTTTTGTAGGAAATGGGCTGATCGTATGGATCGTCTGCCACTCCGCAATTATTGTCTGTGCTTGCAGTTTCGAATTTGTCGAACGTATACTTTATACCCTTACTATCTTGAAACACCCATCGGTCGTTTGTCTGATTAAATGGGTCTTCTGTGATGATCACATCTTGCGGCGTGTAAAAGACCGGCGTTTTATCCTGGTTGAAGGCGAATTTGTCACTGCCACCAGGAAAACTATAATAAAAGAGATCGGCCTGCGCATCTAGTAAGTTTAAGTTCAAAGAATCAAGGATGCCTGGCTCACCATAGTGAGTGCTTGGATCAAACGTATCCAGGTAATTACCATCAGGTGTTCCGTCGGACTTGAAAAGATGCTGCGAACCAAAAAAACCTAGAGCTGCACCTGTAATTTCGTCAGGGACCCCGCGCACCGTTCGGCTTATCACTCCACCAGCGTTGAGCGACCAGCCTGTCCCCACCCAGGAGGCAGTCTCGTCTACCTTAATACCGGAAGCGTGGTAAGACAGGGAAATCGGAACACTAAATGAATTCATTTTAATGGTATAGATGGGGACCGATATCTGCGGCGTCCCAGTATAATGGCTCACCGGGAAATCAATGTGCTTCAGCAATGCGGAAACGTCTGGTGATGGTGGAATAACGGTGATATCCGTCACTGGTGCGTCCTGACTAAATAGAGCGCTTGAAGAGCAGCTTATGCAGATGGTTATGAGAAATAGTTTAGTCTTTGACATGATTAGTTACTTTCAAGGTTTTCTATTCGGTTTAGGAGAGCTTCAAGCTTCAAGCTATAAGTTGCAAGTTGATTGTTGAGCTCTTGATTGTTGGATTGTAGGTTTTGGATTTCTTTCGATTGTTGGATTGTGTGCAAGGTCAATTCTTCAATCTTCTTCAAAAGAAGCATGTTCATCGTTCCGAGTTCTACCCCGTTTTCCTCCATTTCAGCTGCGGATGGTATTTCGGGGAGGTGCTTTTCGGATTTGATGAATTTTTCGATTGATTCGAGGGTTGCGAGGTTGTAGTCTTCTTCGAAAACGTAGTCGGGCCAGGCACCTGATAACTCGACTTTTACTTCTTCCGTGATTGTTTTCCCGTTCACTGCCAACTTGTAACCTGAAGGAATGTCTGTTGTCCCAATTCCGACCTCACCAGAAGAATTAACTATCATTTTAGTGTCAAGATTGTCCTGTTGAGTCTCATTTGCTACATAATGTCCGAACCTTATGTCAGAATCATTTCGAGCAAAAACAGCCACTCCCCACTTTGAGGACTGGTAGTGAAGTTCCATTCCATAGGCCTTGTCGCGGTATGGATAAAACCCCTCGTTTCTACTCGTAGCAGCTGAGGTTATTACATCTTCCACTATGATAGATCCCTCAACTTCAAGGCGGTCGCGAGGATTATTAGTTCCAATTCCTACGTCGCCAGATGAGTTGATGCGCATTCGCTCATTTTCTCCGTCGGTGTAAAAGAGAAGTCTACCCCCAAGCCCTGCCGCGAGTTTCACATAATCGGAACCTGAACTTCCCACTACGTAAGAACCCCCAGCGGCCCATTGAAGCTTCTGATTGTTATCAAGGCGAAGGTCTCCGAGTGCAACATGCAAGCGCTCTACGGGAGCGGTTGTGCCAATTCCGGCATTTCCACCAATAAAATACAGATCATTGCCATTAGTGTGAGCGGTCCAAGACTGTGAGCTTGATGTAAGTGTGATGCCGATAACAAGTAGGATAGAGCAGATTTGTCGCATAATTTTTATTGGTTTTCAAGGTTTTCAAGTCGTTTTAGGAGAGTAGTAAGTTGCAAGTTGTAAGCTGCAAGTTCATTGCTGAATTGCTGCCTACTCTCAGTCAGATCATGGCTTAGTTCGTTAGTCTCAGCTCGTAATTGATCATTATTGGATTGTAGCTTTTGGATTTGATTCGATTGGTCCTCGAGCTTCGATTCTTGTTCGAGTGTATACAGCGTCAATTCTTCAATCTTTTTCAAAAGCAGCATGTTCATCGTTCCTAGCTCTACGCCGTTTTCTTCCATTTCTGCAGCGGATGGGATTTCAGGCAAGTGCTTTTCAGATTTGATGAATTTTTCGATTGATTCGAGTGTGGGGAGGTCGTATTCTTCTTCGAAGACGTAGTCTGGTGCCGGGACAGAGAGGTCGACTTTTACTTCTTCGGTGTGGATCTTGCCCTTAACGGTAAGTTTTTCGTCGGGTGAGTTTGTGCCAATACCAATGTTGCCGTCAGCTTTAACCACTATCTTTGCATCCAAGTTATCTTGTTGAGTTTCGTCCGCAGAATAATGACCTAATCTTATGTCAGAACCATTTCGGGCGAACACGGCCAATCCCCACTTCGATTGCTGATAGTGAAGCTCCATACCGTAGGCTTTATCCTTGTATGGATAGAATCCTGCCATTCTAGCTGCGGGATCAGAGGAAACAGCATCTTGCACTAAAATGCTCCCGTCTACCTCTAGTCGTTCACGCGGGGTCGTAGTACCTATGCCTACGTTTCCAGTTGAGCGCATTCGCATTACCTCCAGGTAATCGCCCCCTGAGTTTCTTAGCTGAAAGGAGAAGTCTGACGTATGTTTATTCGAGTTCAGCTGTATGAGGTTTATCGCTCCATTGGCGTTTTTATTTCCATTGTTAGCAGAAGCCAGGAATCTGAGGCTACTGAACATTCCATCGTTCAGGCTATTATTTCTATTTCTTATCCGTACTCCATTGTCTTGCATTGTTGTACTTGAATAAACATCGGCATCATCATATTCAATATGCAAGTGATCGACTGGTGCGGATGTGCCAATACCCACATTTCCTTCCCCAAGTATTGTGAGACGCTCATATTGATCCCTAAATTCACCATCTGACAAACTGGAAAAAGCAGAAGCGGTACCCGTGGAAAAAGATAGCTCACCTGTGCTCCTATGAATGATCGCTGCAAAGTCGTTGCTGTTGCTGCCGGAACCAAGCGTCCATTGATTGTTTACATCATCCCATTCTAAATCAGCGTCTCTAGAGGATAAAATCGATGATCTCACATATCCATTTTGACTTACTGATGGAACCGCGTCAAACTTAATTCCACCGACCTGATTGTGTATATGAGCAGCACCCGTCACTTGCAGTAATTCGGATGGTGTGGTCGTTCCAACTCCAACCTTTCCATCATCACCTACATAAAATCTAGTAGCTCCGTCTGTTCTAAACTCCAATCCATCGGTACCATTATCATACGCAATATTGCCAACAGTCCCGTCTCCATTGACAAGCTTAATATTGGCATCACTAACAGTGTTTTCGATAATCAGAGACGGTCCACTAGAAATAGACAGCAAATAGGTAGTTCCGTCGATTCTCCAATAATTATTCAAAAAATCAAATGAAAAGTCATTGTTCCATAGGTAGTCATTGTCAAATGTTGAATAAGGAACGAACCTTATTTGCTGTGAAGAGCCACCATATTGACCAAGGCTAATTGCATTGTAAACCCCTGCAGCCGGGGTGATATTGCTGTTGACAAGCCTCAAGCCAACGGAGCTCGAATGCTCAATGTGTTTGGTTGTAGAATTTCCATTGTCGACCACTTGCTGCAATGTCTGGGCGCTTGCCGAGATTGCAAATATCAAAGTGATACAAGCTGCTAAAAGGACTTGTTGCTTTTGGTTTTTCATTTTAGTGTTTTTCGATTCGTTTCACAAGAGTTTCAAGTTTCGAGTTCAGTTGATCATTTGCAATTTTTAGTTGCTGATTGTCAAATTCTAACTGACTTAACTGATCGTTAGTCATTTGATGCCCACCTACTAGTTCATTAATTCTCTTCTCTTGCTCCAGTGTGTATAATGTCAATTCTTCAATCTTTTTCAATAGCAACATGTTCATTGTCCCGAGCTCTACGCCGTTTTCTTCCATTTCTGCAGCGGATGGGATTTCAGGCAAGTGCTTTTCAGATTTGATGAATTTTTCGATTGATTCGAGTGTAGGGAGGTCGTATTCTTCTTCGAAGACGTAGTCTGGTGCCGGGACAGAGAGGTCGACTTTTACTTCTTCGGTGTGGATCTTGCCCTTGACTGTGAGTTTTTCATCAGGCGTTGTGGTGCCTATGCCAACATTGCCCGTATGTTTAACAATCATCTTGACATCAAGATTTCCTTGTTGTGTTTCGTTGCCAGCATATTGACCGAATCGAATATCGGAATCATCTCTAGCAAATACCGCAGTGCCCCATCTTGATGATTGGTAGTGAAGTTCCATGCCAAACGCTTTATCATTCACTGAATAAAAGCCTACATTTCGACTTGTAGCCGAAGTGGTATTTACATCATTCGCTAGAATTGAACCTCTTACATCAAGTGATTGTCGCGGGCTACTTGTTCCAATACCAACATTGCCCCCATCTTCAATTACCAAACTATGCTGCGTGAAGTCCATACCACTGTCATCGACATGGATCTCAAAGGCATTGTCATTAAGATCGTAGAGTAAACCTACCTTTTCCTGTGACTCTGCGTTGAAACGAAGATCCGGATTGGCGTCTGTGGATCGTAGGATCATTTCGGGATCTCCATATGATCCAACAACTTCCAGTCGAGAGTTGGGATCGGTAGCACCTATCCCAACCTTTCCGTCCGATTTTACAGTAAAATGCTCAACCCAGGTAATGGCAGATCCTGCACTTCCGTTCGCAGCTGATTGGAACTCCAACCCCCCATCCCTTAATTGCAGCATTTCTCCAAAGTCACTGTTAATTCTCTTCCAACCATCATCCCATTCCACGTTCCTTTGAACATTTATTTTGTCATTGTTATCAAAAATTATGGACGAACCTGTTTGTCGGTAATTCCCTGATAGGTGTAATTTGTTTTTCGGGTTTGACCTACCAATGCCAACCTTCCCGTCAGAAGTTATTCTTAATCGTTCTTCCTGACTTCCTCCTGGTCTGGTCCAGAAGGACAAATATGCTTTATAGGTAGAACTATTACCAGCAATCCAGCCTGCCTCCTTCCCGGAAACTATCTGGGCTGAATGTCGACCTCCGCCTCCCGGATCAATATTTTGGAATTTGATCGCGCTGATAGCGTCATCTGATGTCTCTCGATTCATGATCCGCAGACCCGCCGCGCCAGTTTCTGGAGTAGTCGTACTAGTAAAGGCCAGAGTAGCGGCCGACACGTTTGCTTCAGTTTCTTCTACCCACAGCTTCTGCGTCGCTGCACTCGTTCCTATTCCAACGTTACCCGAGGACTTCAAGAAAAGTGTGTTAGTAGGAGCTCCAGGCTGGATTTTGAAGGGAACAGGGGCTCCAGATGCTGTCCCATCGACGATGTAGAAATAGTCATCGGAAGCTGTTCTAATATCCCAAGATTGAGCATCGTTCTCCATCGTGAGTCTTACATTGCCATTTTGCTTGTCAGTTTGGATCTTCAGAACATTGTTGGTCGTTTCGCTATAAATATGCAGAGGTTCGCTCGGATCGGTTGTGCCGATACCGACCTTTCCGTAAAAATTAGATTCAGCAGAATTAAACTCTGCAGTCACTATGTCATTGATTCCAACCAGGAAATTGTTAGGTGTATTTACTGCCAGAGAGTTCGTGATGCTATTTGTCAGAGTACCATTAAAAGCGTACGCGGGAGAGCCAGTTCCAGAGCCAGTATGCCCAAAGAACGAGTTCAAGTTCCCATTGTCCTCACTAAAATGGATAAAACCATTGCTGTTCGGATATGTATTGCTCTTGTTCGCAACTAGCTTGAGATAAGCATCCGCGTTTGTGGTACTATCCGCTTCCAAAATGGAAGAGTTTTGGCTAAGAGCTACTTCTATAAGCAGTAGGTTTGAAAGTACAAGCAAATATTTTTTCATCGTTATTGGTTGTTTTCAAGGTTTTCGATTCGGTTCAGGAGAGCTTCAAGCTGCAGGCTATAAGCTGCAAGTTCATTGTTGAATTGCTGTTTACAATGAGTCAGACCCTCACTCAATTCGTCATTTTTAACTCGTAATTGATCATTGCCGAATTGTAGATTTTGGATTTCTTTCGATTGTTGGATTGTGTGTAATGTCAGCTCTTCAATCTTCTTCAAAAGAAGCATGTTCATCGTTCCGAGTTCTAGGCCGTTTTCTTCCATTTCTGCAGCGGAAGGGATTTCGGGCAGGTGTTTTTCGGATTTGATGAATGCTTCGAGTGATTCGAGTGTCGGCAGGTGATAGCCTTCTTCGAAAACGTAGTCTGGCCAGGAGCCAGATAGCTCGACCTTTACTTCTTCGGCGATGGCTTTTCCCGCTACGGCCAGCTTATATCCGGATGGGATGTCTATCGTGCCAATACCAACCCTGCCATCATCAAATGCCATCTCATAACTTCCTGATGTTATATTGTAAACACGAAGGCCTTTGGAACCTGCCAGTCTAATATCGTACGTGTCGTGGCCCGCCCGCTCAAACCTTAAGCCATTGAAAGAAGGTTGCTTAATATGCAATGGAGATGCCGGATTGGAAGTACCAACACCAACGTTTCCACCATCTTTTACTACCAAACTATGTTGTGTGAAATCCATACCACTGTCATCGACATGGATCTCAAAGGCATTGTCATTACGATCGTAGAGTAAACCTACCTTTTCCTGTGACTCAGCGTTAAATCTCAGGTCCGGATTTGCATCTGTGGATCGCAGGATCATTTCAGCATCGCCTAGGGCTCCAACTATTTCCAGTCGCGAATCAGGATTAGTACTGCCGATACCTACATTACCTGATCTGCCCTTTACGACCAGGGCATCGTCAATATTTCCGGAACCATCGGAATGCGTTATAACTACATCTCTGGTATTACCGCTGTTGTCGTCACTCCTTGGAGACATGATCAAATCACCTCTGTTTCCACTGCTCCAGTCGGAAGTATATATCAATGCATCGTTTTCGCCGCTAACAAGATCACTGTAAAAAGAGCTTCCTGACCCGTCCAACTTTAGCAAGGTGCCGTTTCCATCAGGCAGAAGGCTGACAATGCCCCTCACCTCAAGTGGATAGTTAGGGTTGGTGTCAATTCCCATCTTGCCTCCTACCAGAAAATGAGAATCTGCGTGATTTCCATTGATATTTCTAATCTCCAGTTCGGCACCACCTGTTCCTGAGTGGGTAACTACAAAAGCGTCATTCGTTGAAGTGGCATATGAAAGCCAGCTAGATCCAAAGTCAAGTCCGCCTGTAGTTCCATGCAGCAACCTGATTCGATCATCGAATTTAGCCCTACCTGCTACATGAAGTAGTTCGGTAGGGTTAGTCGTCCCAATGCCCACATCTCCAGATCGCTCAATAGTCATTCTGATATCCGCTGTTCCAACATTGTCTGTTCCGTTTTGACCATTGTTGGCAAAATGAAGGCTTCCTCTCCCATTAGAGGTCACGCGTTCAAAGAAAATGCCGCCTTTGTATCTTACATCATCGCCGCTATTACCCACATTGACCTTAAACCGGATACCAGTAAGATCTCCCTGCACATTACTGAAATTTGCGATTGATAAAGGAATTTGCAAGCCTGTGCCATCTTTATGAAGATTTAGCAAACTGTCTTGTGCGTATCCTTCAGTAAGAAATACTGCAGCTGAAAAAAGGGTTGTAATGATTCTGAGTTTCATTGGTTAAATTGGTTTATACGTTTCCTTCTTTATCCGTTGGGGAGCTAAATCGTCAACACTTATCAAGCATCACGCAAAAGGCATCAAAATCTCATTAAGACCCAGATGTCTTTTCATCAATCAGCAACAAATACAGGTTGTGGTTCGTAGGTGGCGAACCGGAGGTTAATCTTGATCAAACATAGTAAAAATTATCATCTGATGAAATGGTTGACCGGTGAATTTGTGATTAGATTGTTGGTAAATTGTGAAATGGTTTGGCTCATTGTTGAACAAGCGTTCAGCTGATTTTTCTGCTATTAGGGTATATACTATTTTAGGTGTAATTTCAGTCAGCCATGAAAAAGCCATTCTTCACTTTTTGTGCCCTCATTTTCTCGGCCTATTGCCACGCTCAATCAGAACTTGACAGCCTCCTGCTCATTGCAGAATCAAGCGTAGCAGCAGATACAGCTGTAATCAATTCGCTTAACGACTACACCACCAAGCATTATCGATCTTATCCGGAAATAACAAAGAGAATATCCGAAAAAGTACTGGCTGCAGCTGAAAAAATTGGATATAAAGAAGGTCAAGCTATAGCGCTTCGTAAGATCGGAGCGGCAAATTATGTGCTGGGTAGGTCTGCTGAATTAATTGATTCGCAATTAAAAGCCATCGCACTTTTCGAAGAGCTTGGAGATTCCTCCCGTGCCGCTGGTAGCTGGAACAACATCGGCCTTGCCTATCTCCAAACCGGGGATTTCGAGAAGGCTGGGGAGACTTTTTCCAATGCACTAAAAAGCGTTGATCCTGCCGACTACGGCTTTACAGCAGTACTATACAACAATCTTGGAATTGTTCATGATCGTCTTGACCAACCGGATAGTTCATTATATTATCATTCCCGAGCTTTGGAAATTCGATTGGAGTTCAACGTCAGCAAACGTCGACTTCAAGCCACATACACGAACCTTGGATCCCTATACAGGACACACGTCAAGAATCTAGACAAGGCAATTGAGTTTACTCAGAAAGCTATTTCTATCAATCATGAGATCAAGAACTTTGTTGGTCTTGGTGGCAACTACATCAACCTTGGCAACATGTACGAGGATCGGGAATCCTGGTCCGCTGCTCGTGAGAGCTATAGAAAGGCCATTCAGTACGCAGACTCTTCCAAAAATCAAAGTACACTCAGCGCTGCCTATCGGTCCGCTGCTGAATTAGAGGAGGAGTTGGGTAATCCAATAGAAGCGCTCAAGTTCTTTAAGCAAAGACATGATGCGAGGATACAAGCAATCGAGAACAGGCAAGAGGTGGAGATCAAACGATTGGAAAACAACTATACCGTTGCTCAAAAAGAAAAAGAACTTGCGGTTCTAAAAACGGAGCAAGCGGAACAAGAACTCGTGCAGCTTTACTTGATCACAGGCATCATCATCGCAGTATTGACGCTTTTTGTTATCATTCTAATTGCAAGAGCAAGGATCAAAAAAGCAAAAGAAGGTCAATTGAAATTAGAGCAGGAACTTGAGTACAAGAACAAGGAGCTAACTTCTTACGCACTTAACTTCATCCAAAAAAATGAACTAATCGAACGTTTCTCGGACCGGATCGAGGAAATCAAAAAACAGGCAGGTGGGGAGTTAGTGTTTGAGCTAAATAAAGTTCGGAAGCTTCTCGATGACAGTTTTCGCATAGACAACGAATGGGAAAATTTCAAAATGAGATTTGAGGAGGTTCATAAAGGATTTTTCACTGCCATCAAAAGCCATTATCCGGAAATCGGAAGTGCTGAATTGCGACTATGTGCACTTCTTCGGCTCAACATGAACTTGAAAGAATCCTCCAGAATTCTTGGTATCTCCACCGATAGTGTCAAAACCGCGCGTTATCGGTTACGAAAAAAACTTGGACTTACTACCGACGATAATCTTGTCGACTTCTTGATCCGCTTCGACCAGAAAATGGTTGCGTGATTTAATGAATTACGAATTAGAAGTTGAGAATTCGTAATTTGAAATTCGTAATTGACGATTGGCCCTAAAGATGCGGCATTCCCTTCCCGGTCTCCACAAAACGTTTCAAACTGGTGGTAATGAACATGTCCCAGGTCGGCGCACATACATCATAACATTCGAAAGCAGGTGTTAGTCCTTCATGCCTAAAATTTAAAAGTGTTTTGTCACTGTTCGGTACAATACTCCAATGCAGTTTAGTCCCCACCCACTCACGTTCAAATTCAGGTTGACCTTCAATACACTCCCAGGTGACTTTTTCGTTTGGAACTATTTCTGTTATTATAAACTTCCAAAAAGCCTTTCCGAAAGAGGTCTTGAATTCATCACCTGGTTTGCCCACTCCCTGATCGGTCCTGCCCCACCATAACTCAAGATTCCGAGTGATCGCATTGAACAACGTTTCTGGTGAAGTGCGATATACAATTTCCTTTGAATAATCCATCTAGTGATTTTTTGGATAACGATCCAAGTCTCAGGAAATGGACACCTGAGTCTTGTTTGACTTCTCAAAATCATTTTTCGTAAACCATAAAAACAGTGCCGAGGAGATGCCAGCGGAACCGAACATCATACACATTACCATGATCTGATATCGTGCAGCAATAAAAGGCGAAACTCCAGATAGGATTTGTCCCGTCATCATGCCGGGCAGCGACACAAGTCCGACAGCGAACAGGGAATTAGTTATTGGAATAAGTGCCGCTTGCAGTGCCACTATTTTCGCTCTGTCGAATGTCTCATTTCTGCCAAGCTCAGCTTGCAGTCGTTCTCCAGCCAGGCTAATGCTATTCATAGCATTAGCGAAGATCATCCCTGCCAAGGGAATCGCGTAGCTTGGTAAGTACCAAGGTTGAAGTTGTAGCACTCCCTGAGTAATCAAAATCAAGATAAGCCCGCCTCCGAGACATATCGCTGCAAAACACTTCATGTACAACTCCCTCCTCGGAATCTTAATGGTGCGCAATGCGATCCAGCTAGCCGACAAAAGCATTACGGTGAGCACAGCCAGTACAATCCAGCTTCGATCCGCATTGAATATGAAGGTTAATAGATAGCCGACGAGCATTAGTTGAAGCAGCATGCGGATTACAGCATAAATGGAGTTTCTGTAGCCAATTTTCCATTTCCAGACGATTACGATCACAATTGCGACTGGTATAAATGCGAGCAATAAATTGCTTATTGGGATTGTTTGAATGGTTTCTTTCATAATTCTAAAAACAAAAACCGATCAGCCTGATAGGCTGATCGGTTTATCTAATTTACTCTTGTTGGCTAATTCTCAGAAATAGTCTGACCTTCTATCCAAGGAGCACCAGCTTCTTTGAGCTGCTTCTCAATCGTTGGTAGAACGGTGTCAGTGATTCCAATCAACTCACGCTTGATTTCCATCAACTGCCTTTTTCCAAACTCAACATTTTCCTTATGCATCTCCGTGGGTCCGTACGTGGTAAAGACTCCGCGGAGTCCTACAAACATTCGCGAGCTAGGAGTTGGATTGGACCTCTCACCTACCTCGCTCTTCGCCTCGCTTCCATTCATCTGAGCTTGCAAAGCCAGCAATTGTTGCTTTACCTCATGAACACGCCCTACCAGTTCCGGAGATTCCTTATTGACTCGGGACAAAGCTGTTTGCATAGCCTTCACTTTTTTCAAGCTGTTATTAAGAACAGTAGATGCAGCGGTGATGTCCTGTTGCAACTGCTGGACATCTGCAATTACATTGTTGATTTCCTCATAAGAAGCCCCCTCAAGAGCTCCTTTTCGAAGGGGAACCACATTGAACTCCTGTGGGCCAGCAAGGTCTGTAGTTTGACCATCAACCACTTTCGAGAGCGTAACGGTGTATTTGCCCGGGGTCACTATGAACCCACCACGAAAGAACCCACCACCTCTTTGCTCCTGGACTCGAATACCGTTCTTAGATGCCCTTCTAAGATCCCAATTGACTCGATGAATGCCTGCCTTCGTTTTTCCTTCAACCGTATTTACCAGGTTCCCATTCATGTCCTTAACTGTTAGAACAATACGTGGCTTCTCCTGACGCTTCTCTTTCTCCAACGCCTCCCAACCTGGAAACGGCACGTCCTTGTTTTGCTTAATCAACTCCTTTTCTCTTTTCTTGCGGTCCTGCTTTAATGTGGTCAATCCATCCTTCAGGTAATAAGTAAATACAGCTCCGAAAGGAGGGTTTTTTGCTACGTACTTCGCTGTGCCCTGAGAACTTACAAGGGAGCGCTCAGAATACCAGTAGGCATCTTTCGTTGTGAAGAGACCTGCTTCCTGAGCAAGTAATTGACTGGATACCTCTCTCAGCGGAGTGATGTCATCGAGCACGAAAAAGCTTCGTCCAAAAGACGCTCCAACCAAGTCATTTTCTCTTCGCTGAATCGTAATATCTCTGAAAGGAATCGGGGGCGCACCTCCGCTTAACTTAATCCATTTGGACCCGCCATCCTTGGTGAAGAAAATACCAAATTCGGTTCCAACAAAGAGTAAGTTGGGATCTATATGGTCCTGCACCAGTCGCCAGGTCACATGGTTGTCTGGCAAATTGCCGCTCATCATCGACCAGGATTTACCTTTGTCAGAGCTTTTGATCAAATAAGGTTTAAAATCTCCGTATTTGTGATTATCCAGGGCGGCATATACAACATTGGCATCAAACAGATCTGCGCGTACATCATTAACGAAGGCAGTGGAAGGAACTCCTTTGATGGTACCCAACTCAAATCTTTTCCAATTTTGACCATCTTCAGTCACCTGTATGATTCCATCATCTGTACCAGCGTAGATCAAGCCTTCCTGCATGGGAGATTCTGCCAGTGACGTTATACTGCTGTAGCTTGACATGGCCCTTAGATCCCATGGATTCTCCCAGCTTTGTAGCCTTCCCATTATCGGAAGCTTAATTCGTTCCTGCTGTCTGGTAAGATCACCTGATATGGGTGTCCAACTATCTCCACGATTGTCAGACCGCCACACTCGCTGAGAGGCAAAATACAATCTTGTAGGACTGTGAGGGCTCACCAAAATTGGAGCATCCCAATTGTAACGCTCGTAGTCCTCGCCCTCGCGCGGCTGAGGTTGAATGAATACGGTCTCACCTGTAATTTGATCAATCCTATGAAGCCCGCCACGCTGTGATTCGGCATATGAAATATTGGGGTTGCCAGGCTCGATTGCTGATTGGTGTCCGTCGGCGCCCAAGGTTTTCCACCAGTCTGCGTTTCGGATGCCGTGTTGATTATCCGTTCTTGATGGACCACCATGCGATCCGTTATCTTGCGTTCCGCCGTAAATGTTGTAGAAAGGTTCGGAATCATCCACAGCCAATTTGTAGTATTGGGTAATTGGCATATTGTCAATGAATCGCCAATCCTGCGCAAGGTCAAAGCTCTCGTAGAGACCACCATCAGTCCCCAGCAAGATGTAGTTAGGGTCGCCGGCCTTAAAGCTAATTGCGTGTGTATCAGAATGCACACCATCTCTCTTAAGCACTCTGAATGTTTTCCCATGGTCATCGGAAACCAACATGCTGTTATTGATCATATACAGCCGGCCTTCCTGGTGCGGAGAAGCATACAGCTCCTGGTAGTAGTGTGGTCCCGTACCACCCGCTACTGCATCAGACATTTTTTTCCAGGTCTTTCCTCTGTTCGTTGAAATGAAGACTCCGCCCTTTGTAAGATCTAACTCGATTGCGGCGTAGATGTAGTCAGGGTTGAAAGGTGAAAGTGTGATTCCAATTTTTCCCAAGTTAGATCCAGGAATGCCAGAGGTGAGTTTTTCCCATGTCTCGCCCCCATCAGTACTCCGGTGTAGTCCAGAACCGGGACCTCCACCCATATAAGCGGCTACTGTTCGATGTCTTTGCCAGGTAGCAGCATACAGCCACCTTGGATTTCGCGGATCGATGATCACGTCTGTCACGCCGGTCCATTCATTGTCTCCAAGCACTTTTTTCCAAGTGCTGCCACCGTCAGACGTCTTGTATAGTCCACGTTCTCCCCCGCTGGACCAGAGTGGACCTTGTACCGCGACCCAAACGACGTCTGCATTGTCAGGATGCACAATAACCTTGGAAATATGTTCAGATGATTTTAGTCCCATGTTTTTCCAGGTCTTGCCATCATCCTCACTTTTATATATTCCGTCACCCCACCCGACATGTCGACCACCTACATTCTCCCCTGTACCAACCCAAATTGTGTGCGGATTAGTTGGGTCAATCGTGACACATCCAATGCTGTAAGATGGTTGATCATCAAAAATCGGTTTCCAGGTGACTCCTGCATTTATTGTTTTCCAAACACCACCGGAACCCACTGCCACATACCAAATATTTTCGTTCTCCGGATGAATGGCTATGTCGCTAATTCTTCCCGACGTAAATGCCGGGCCTACGTTTCTGAGTTCCAAACCTTTGAAGGTTTTCTCACTCATTGCTGACTGGGAGGAGGCAAAATGACACAACGCCATCAAGCTGATACCCACTGCTAGTACTTTGATCTTCATAACTAATAGGTTGTTTCAAAAATGAAAGGATAAGTTAGGGGAATAGTCACTGAGTTAATAGCCGCTTTATGTCAGTGGTCAATTGGTATGGGCGTTGGTGGATTTGGGGATTTGACCGATTCAAGGATTTGGAGTTTCGTGAATGAATAAAAATCAAGTCATCCTTTTTCTTCAAACTGATTGAGGATGTCTATAAATCAATCTTGTACCCAAATCTGACTACTAAGGGTCTGGTACTGGAGCTGTTTTTATCAACTTTCAAATGGGCTTTTGTACTGGAATGACTCTTGCATTGCTTCATCTATCACATCACGCCAGTCAAGTTTGGCTTCATAATCCAATCATTCAACTTGGTGATATCGCCTTCTGACAGGACCACGACGCAACGTGTTATTCTTGAACTTAGGTGGTAAGCCAATTCAAATGCATTTAGTAACTCTAGTGCCTCCTTGGACTTTTCACCAAAATCAGCTTTGACCTTATCTACAATATCAGCTTCTATTTTCTTAATATGTTTTACCGTTAGTATGCAACTTGTGGCTATCGCTCAAGAAAATCAATTTCCAGTATCCTCATACATTACAAGTCGTAAACTTGTACCCACAGTCTCACCAATGCAGGTCCAACCGGAGACTTCCACAAGTCATGCCTTCGCTAGAACCAACGCTGGAAGACTTGCGGTAGCAAGGACCTCTATTTTTTTACTAATCCTGGTGTAACAAATGCGCAATGGCAGAACTCCTGTTCTTAACTTGACCGGGTTAGAGGTACAGCACCCTCTTCAACAAGACGATTATGAACGTCTTGGAAATTTGTTTCAAGCCCTTCAAGGTGTATTTCATCCTCAATGGTAAATGAGACTAATCCAGGGTTTTCCACAAAGTATTGCAAAATTTTTGAGTCTGAATGGCTCTCTCTTACAAATCCCGCCATATCTATTCCTATAAACTTACCTAAAAAAATCAGTGCGTTTAGCAGAGCAGAATCATCATTCATATTATCATTCAGTATCACTTTCCAATCATCACGTGAAAAATTTCTTCAGAGAAAATTCAAAGTCACCAGAAATTTATGAGTGTAATGGGTGGAGAATTTGAATTGAAAAGAGCAAAAATCAATAGCATTGAGCTTTTTAATTTCATCAACATATAAACTCAAGTCGAATTCTCTTTTTCTCAGATCAAACGATTCATTATTGATTTTTTTCGAAACGTATTCAACATCCTCCATACTACTGGGTTACATCAATTCTAACTGTCTTATCATTTATCAATCCCATCTCCTCAAGTATCTTATTCTGCATTGCAAATTCTTTTGAATTTGTCCTAAAATGACTGGAGAAATTGCTTGTAGGAACTACTTTTCCATTCTTGAGCGTAATCGTGCCAGCACCCTTAACAGATGTAGCATTGCCAGACAATTCCATATGTCTGTTGCCAATCAAGAAATTTCCATCATTATCAATTACAAAATCAAACCTTCCATTGGCATCAATCTCTCCAAAATCGAATCTTCCGTTCTCAAAAGTATAATCTAACTTATAAGCATCAATTGATGAAAGGTCGCTTTTTAGAGTTATTCCGTCAGCATCTACAAAACTCCTTAGTTTCGATATTCCTCTTGAACCTAGAAAAACTTCACCTACAAGAGCAATTCATCAGCTGCCGCAAGTTTGTTAACTTGCGGTTGCCACCAATTGATCTCATCTACTTTACCTCACTAAAGTGAATTCCCTCAAAAACAAAAATTCCTACTAATAGGATTAAAACAAATGCTAAGGACATGTATTTGCCAC
The DNA here is from genome assembly GCA_028285685.1 of Cyclobacteriaceae bacterium. Lineage (GTDB taxonomy): Bacteria > Bacteroidota > Bacteroidia > Cytophagales > Cyclobacteriaceae > Ekhidna. The sequence continues at coordinate 26,319 of JANQOR010000025.1, forward strand.
AACTAAACAGAGGTACTCCATTCATTCAGCTGGCCAATTACTAATCATGGTTAAATACAATAAGATTTAGTTGGTTTTATCATAGAATGCGCCAGAAGAGGGTTATAAACCTACATGACTTACTACTATCAATACAAATCCTACAATTAATAGAAGTCCGGATATCCTTGACCAGAATTTTATTTTAGTCAAATATTTGGTTTTATCTCCATTTGAAACAGTTTCGGAAGAACTACTCCTAAACAAAGCAGCTTTACTAGAATAATACAGGTTCAAAACAACTACGCATACCCCAATTGCAAACCCAGAGTAAAACAAAGTTGTTCCAATTAAGTTAGTCATCGCTGCTCTTTAAATTCTTGAATTTAATCCTTTTCATCAGAAGATTTCGATTCTTTCCAAGATTCATAATGTGGCCTAAACTCCTCAATTAATTGTTTCATATCAAATCCTTGAGTTTCCGCAAAATTCTGAATGTATTCATATATTTCCCCAGACCTCTCATCAATCGCTTTGAATATGTCGTTGATATCGAATTCAACAAGAGATTGTGTGTTGGAAATATCACCATACGCAGTAATTCCTCCAGAGTAATTAATTACTGGTAATGCAATAGTACCACCAGCTTTTATATCTTCATAAATAATACTTCCATTTTCATCTCTTGGTACGGTTAGGTTTAACTCACCCCCACCATCTGGTCCAAATGGTTCACCCGCCACTATAGTTGTTGCAGCAGATCCCCCAAAATTCAGACCTGTTCCTTTCATATTGTCAATACTTCCCGTTGGAAATAGTCCGAATTCTGCTCCTCCACCACCATATATTCCAACTTGTGTTCCTACAGAAGTCGTTTGAAAAAGCATTCCCTTACCGTCATCAATGTTAACTGCTACGCCATATGCAATACTTGCTGTTACTCCCATCAAATTAGGTAACAAAGGAAGTGATAGCCTTGCCTCAGCTTGAGCATACACCGCCTCAAGCCCTTCTAACTCTATGTGATTAGTAACTTTATTCTCAGAGAAGGCATACGTACTATTGTAATAAAAACTCTCTGCCAAAGGATCGACATTAAAGAACCTTCCTATTTCAGGCTGATGATTCCTCCATTTAAACTGTATCCAACCTGTAGTCTCATCCCTCTCCTGATCTTGAAAAGTATTAAACCTATTCACCGTACTAGCCGTCCTCTGATACCCGTTAAACGTCAGCCCAAACGGATAGTAATCGTTCGCTTGTACAACATTCGTTTTCTCCTGGTCCACTTTGAAATCATCAAAGTACACATAGTTGGTTGTGTTGCTTTCATTGCTGATATACGCAATCAAATAACCGTTCCTATCAATAGGAATGTCGTTGATTGAAATGGTTTGTTCGCTTCCATTTGCTGCACTGCTTATCTGGATGAATCCTAGGAGTGGCGTGGTGCCATTATATGCAAGATTCATATTTCTGTCGAAGATCAAATAATTAAGGTAGGCCCCAGGCACATTGTCATCATTGCTGCCACCAGCACCTAAAGCAGTAATCGCAGCTCCAATACCATTGTCGATCGCTGTGGACGCAAATCCCTCCAGAAGCTGCGAGCCTTGGACCGCTGTACTCAGTGTTGACTCGATCGTAGCAGCAGCGATCCCTGCAGAATAGCCACTTCCTCCGCTGTAGTAACCCTTTACACTCAGGTCTATTTCGTCACCCTTATTGACTGATAGAACAGCGTATGTTCCAACAGGTGTGGCATTGTTCAAGCGGGTTGCTTTTCCTGTATTAGAAGTACTTGGATGTGAATCCCTGTTCACATTTACGTTTCCAAAAAATTCGGACTCTGTAGAAACATTGGCATCTTCAAACGAAGCGGAGTTTGAATACGACTCAGGTGTTGTTGAAAACGTCAATCGTGTATTTCCCAAATGATCCTTCAGATGATATTGATAGTCATATTCCGCCTTAAGCAGCTCTGCCTGGTTCACATAAAAAGCATCACCAACCGACTGACCTGAAAACAATATTCCTACCTTTAAAGCCGTATCTCCATCCGGAATAACGAATGTTTTGGAAGTCCAGCCCTCGTTGCTACTGCCTTCAGGAAGTTTAATTTCCGACCAGGTTATGCTTGCGGAGCTAGTGGTAATATACAAGTAGGCATCAACACCCAAATCACTATAGCCGAACACTTTAAAGGTGTAGGGCTGTCCGCCTGTCACACTAATTGTCCCACCAATAGGCCACGCACCCGGTGTGCTAGTGCTTTGATTAGATAGGACCTTTACCCGTTCTCCATCGGTCGAAATTGTCACGTTTTGATTGGCACTAAACCCAGAGGTGCTGCTTCCATTCTTAAGAAAAGTTACTTCTCCTCCTACTTTCTGTATGATCCGACCTTCCTCATGTTGGATCAATTGCAATTGTCTTCCATTTCCGTCATGCAGGTCTTCATAAATGAATTCTCCAACATAGTCAGTTGTCTTCTCTAAATTTCCTTCGCTGTAAACGGCCTGTTGAAGCTTCATGCCGACCGCATCGTACTGATATTCGATGTAGTCATCCACCCCGAACGTCACTTTGGTGGGGAGATTAAGATGATTGTAGTCGATATCTGTGATGCCTTTGTTTGCATCCGAGATCATGTTCCCGTTATCATCATAAATGTAATCTGGGCCTGATCCTGATTCAGTAAACCCTTCTGTATCGTCCCACGAGTCGTCAACCTTTACAAGTTGGTTTCCTTCATAAGTATAGCTAAGGTTATCCATTTCCTCTCCGTTCTTGCCTTTCCGCGTTAGTCCTTGAATGTTACCGTTCAAGTCATAGCTAGTAACGTCCACATCAAATTCGGCGTGACTGGTATTGGTGTTTCTAATGTGATTAGCCTCTGTCAATCTATTCAGTCCATCATAGTCAAACTCATAGGCTCTTCTGCTGATTCCATCATTCTCCGCATCGTAGCTACTCCAGCGCATAGCTGCAATATTCCCATTGTATCTATTCTCATGACCAGTTAGTCCTGAGGAGGTATTATAGTATAATTCCATCCCAAGGAGATCGTCACCATTCGTAAGTTGAGAATCGTTGATTCTGGTGAGCCACCCCCTGATGTTGTAGTCATAATCAACATTTTGCTCAAACGAGCTTGCAGGTGGATAGCTGCTGCTTCCCTCATGATGTAGATTCTTCGTTGTGAGTTCACCCAATTCGCTGTACTCATTATGCGAGATAAGCATTTTGGGGTTTGCGCCTATTTTATGCCAGGTGTTGACCAAACGATCCGCATGATCGTATTCGTATTCTCTCAATATTTCAGTAGTGGCCCCAGAGGCTGTATGGGTAAGATGCGACCGACGTAGATTTCCCACATAATCGTATTGATTACTGATTTTATCGGTTCCGGCCAAGTGATTATCAGCAATAGTTTGGATCGGTCGGTATTTACTGTCGTAGTAGGTCACAGACTGTAGCATGTTACCTGTGCCAGTTCCATCATCTGCAAGAGTCCCGGTAACCTGTCCTTTCACCTGATCCCGCAACTCAGGGTCAAGGTGAAAGGTACCGTTCGTGAATCCATGATCCTCATATTGCTCTCCTCCAATAAAATCGTAATTGTCGTAATAACTTATGGTCAGATACTTTTGAATATTATCTGTAGGAAAAGTTGTATTTGTATACTTCGTAGTACCTGATCCATTGTATGTTTCGTTCCTTTCGTTGTAACCGGCAACATGGAGTGCTTCCTGGATAGTAGTGGCAGTCCTGCTATCCGTGCAAATGCCTGTCATTATTGGCCGGTTTAATTCATCATACTTGGTGAACAACCATTCATCGTTTCCTCTCTGATTACCATCCTGGGTCAGCACCAGTCGGTCCCATCGATCATAAACCATATAAACAGGTTCCGCGCCAGGTACCTTCTTCAGTGTCATACGGTTTCTCTCGTCGTACTCATACATAAAGGCCCAGTCGGAAAGGAAGTCTGGTGACAAAATTTCCATCGGGGTAATGTGCACATCTGTAAGTGTGGTCCCTGGATCGATGGTTACAGAGACGCTGGTAGCATACTGGTAATTACCATTAGAGGTAACACTTTGATCAGTAGTCAATAGCTGATAGCCTGATAAAGCTGTCAACCCATCCATAACCATCTTGTTAGCTTGTGGAGGTAGTACCACTCTCAAACGCTGACGTTCATCATAAATGTAATAGGTTTCGGCCCATTCGCTTCCGGTGTGAGCTTTCTTTAAAATGACCTGACCTCGTTTGTCCGTGAACGTAATGGTTTCATTTCCATCCTCATCAGTAGTTACAACCTTATATAATTCCCCAGCGGAGTAATTGGTAGAGGCACTTACTTGAAGGTCCAAGTGTTCATAAAGTTTTACCTCGGACGCAGCATTTGTTTCATATCTGGAGGCGGTCGTAGCTCCTCCAGTTACTCTCCAATCCTTACCAGGAGATGCTTGCTCCAACACCCTACCTAAAGGGGACCTTTCAAATATGGTTTCGACGTAAGCGTTTACGTCGGGCAGTGATATCCCTGAAAAATCGCCTGGATAATTGTTTAAATAATATTGTTGGGTTGCAGTAGCAAGATCTTCAGTTCTATATTCCCCGCCGTTGCTAGTTTCCGGAAATGGTAGATATTTCTTCGCTTGTCTGCCAAAATCATCATACTCAAAATGAGTAACTACATCTTCACTTGCACTTCCCCCTCTAATAACCACACTTTGTTTTTCTCTTCCTAGTCCATCGTAGTAGATTCGACTTTCAGATTTTTCGTCATTCGCCAACGAAGACACATTAGTGGCAAGCGTTTTAGGTACAGTGGTATGAATATGGTTTAAAGATTCTGCGGTCACTGTAGGGACAGTCGAAACAACCACTTCCTGATGGATACAGAAGCTATTGCCAAAATTGTCCAGATAGCAGAGTTCAATGATATTGGCACCTTCACTGTCCCATAGGATATCTACAGTTGGATTATTCCTTGCGCCTTGAATTACTCCATCGCTACTCCAATCTATACCTCCATTTACTTGATTATCCGGATCTACTAAAGTGTATGTGTCGATAGCTCCAAGCTTAGGTGTGGAAGGTCCTATCATATAGACATTTTGCTCCCCGGAAACACCCACTACTTTGATTATGCAATGGGTGACATCATTTATGTCCTCGTAGCAGACTTTTACCCACTTATTACCTTCATCATTCCAAAAAACATTCACAGTAGCCGCATTGGAACTGCCCTGAATAACACCTGCACTACTCCATATTATCGTTCCGGCTTTTATTTCACTGTTAGGATCTTCCAAAGTGTACGCACCCGTATCACCAATTTTGGCACCAGAAGCTCCGGCTACATGTATACCTTGCGATACCATTACGTTCTCTTCAAGACAATAGGTAATGCCAAAGTCATCCTCGTAACAGACTTCAACTGTATTTGCTCCTTCAATGTCCCACAGCACATCTGCACTTGAAGAGTTCCCAGCCTCTTGAATAATCCCACCACTGCTCCAAACAATAGTGCCAGCTTTGACTTGATTATTGGGGTCATGCAGGGTATATGTTTCTACATCACCAAGCTCGGAACTCGTCATGCCTGATAAAGAAGGACCTGACACGGACACCTCCTCAGAGATGCAAAAACTGTTTCCAGAAGGGTCCTCAAAACAAACTTCGACAATATTTAATCCATTGCTATCCCAAAAAATCTCGACACTCGAACTATTGTTGGCTCCTTGAATCACACCATCGGTACTCCAATCTATACTACCTGAATTGACGTAGAAAGAATTCACAAGAGAGTAGGTGCTTGTCGTTCCTAATCCTGCGGTCAAATTTCCCGATATGTAGTATACGATGACTTGAATGCTTATGCAGTGCTCATTCGCCGAGGCATCTTCATAGCAAAGCTCAACCATGTTTTGACCTTCAATGTCCCACACGACATCAATGCTCGAGGAACTTGAACTCCCTTGAATACTCCCATCACAACTCCACTCGATGCTTCCTGCAACTATTTCACCGTTGGGGTCCTGGACAGAGTAGGTCTCTGTCTCTCCAAATTTGATCAACGTGGGTCCTGAAATAGAGACATTTTGAGCAAGGACCTGGGAGGAGCCAAAAAGAATCAGTAACAGTGCAATCGTTTGGCTGAATAATTTCATTGTAATTTTTTTGTTTCTTATGTGGATATCCATACTTGAAAATGCTTATTGACCCTGACCTTGATTTTGATAGTAGTATTGATAATTTGACAACACCTTGTCCTCATTATCCTTCGTTTGCTTCAACTGTTGAAGTTTATTGTACTCATAGTATGTCACGTTCCCATTGGGGTCAGTTACACTAGTAACCCCTACTAGCGGATCATACGTGTAGGTGGTCACCATTGCATTTGTAAGAGCGGGAGTGTTTCGCAAATTAGAAAGCTGTATTCGAAGAATATTTTCGTCGTTTTGAGAATCATCATTGTTCGAACCTGCGATGGCCACATCAATCAAATTCTGTTCTGTTGTAGTGATCTGCGAAGCACTAAAATTTTCTATTCTCGCGATAGGATATTGGTCGTTATAGCCCCATATGAATAAGACGCTAACACCATCCTTCCTCAAAACCTCCTTGAGGTTACCGTTTTCGTAATACATAAGGCTTGCGCTGCGTTCGTAATCATAGTAGGGATTCCCAGAAACCCAGTTGGTTTCATTGAAGTTTGAGTGGGTGTTAAAATCAGGAAGAGTTACGTTGTAATTTTCAATAGGACCAACTTCCAACTTCAAAATTTCAATAGGTTGATAGCGCTTGTCGGTTGCGCCCGGAGATGAGATTTCATCATATATTGATAGCCTACCATTAATTAGTTTATGATAGCCCTTGGAATCGCTCCCCCTCCATATTTGTTCCTCAATCGGTGCATAAATATTCTTACTCTTAAGTGTATTCATCGTGATAGATGATCCTGTACCTGCACTTGTCGCACTGGAATAGTCCTGAGCGTACTTGGACTTCTTGATAATCTCATCACCATCACTGTTGGTAGTTATTATCTTGGTAGCCATCAGATGATTTGGGTTATTGTATTCATAGCTGATTTTTGTAGAGACTGGATTGGTTCCGTCAGTATCGTACTTGATAGTTTCTTTGCTTTTTAACAAGCTGTATTTACGATCTAAATAAGAGGTTCCGGTAAAAACCACATGATCTGCTGCTTGGACTGAAGTAGTAAATAGCCTGCTTTTGACAAAATCGTAGTACTCATATTTTTCTTCTCTAACTAGTGTCGGATTTTGAAGAACACCATTTGATTTATACACTAAGGTTGATTTCGGTTTGGAATAGTTAGGGTTGGTCTCAGGTAATCCGTTGTAAGGCCAACTCTTTGTGATTTTTGTCGCCAAAGGCTCAAAATCAGGGCCTGTAAAAATGGCAAAGCCAAAAGTACCGACCGGATCTTCTACGCTGAAAATGTCAAGAAATGTTGGGTGTCGATCAATAATGAGTCTATCGTACTTATGTAGTGTAAATCCAGTGTTAGCATGTTCTTCACCCTCAGTCACTTTTACCTCGCTGTAGACAACCCAGGAATTGTGTATTCGATCAGGTTCAGATTTTATCGAAAACTGGGGAGTTCTAATTCGAATATAAGATTGGAAATTTGTACGATGCGGAGGATTTAGCGGGTATCCGCCACCCACTACAGCCCACAAAGCAGAAGAGCCCAAAGAAATAGGCTTGGATAATTCGAGACCTGGTAAGTCATCACGATACAGACCAGGAACAAAACTTGCCGCTGGCGTATACTCAATAATCAACGGCTCCTCCGAAATTTGACCACTACTTTTAGAAGTTGGCTGCCCATTCTCATCATGCAGCACATAGTCATAGGTGAGTATATTTTCGTCACCTGCTGAACCAATGACTTGCGATTTTACTCGTATGCCTCCTCCTAGCTTTACATCGCTCTCAACAACTAGGTCATCTTCATTTGCCAGAGAGCTATCAGTTGTTTCAAACGACACCGCTAAACTGACTTCAGAGGACATATTAATCATGTCATTATCAACTGTTGCATTGGTCGTGATAATAGCCTGATAATTGCCTGCTTCCAAGTCAAGGTATAAATACCTATCCAGTGCATCTCCTACAGTGATATCACTGCCATCATACTCACTTTTCAAAAATTCATCATAATAATCGTAAGCGGCTAAACTGGCTGAGGAAACATAAAACGAGTTGAGTACTGATCCTTCATGATAATCCAAGTAGTCAGCAAATTCAGAGCTGGGAACGTCATTAGGGTCGTCATATTCTAGCTGAGCACTGTTCTTAAATTCGACCCAACTATCTGCATTAACATGTAAAGCTATTCCATCATCGGAACCAGGGTCATAATCAAAGTAAGCGGAAAAGACTTCTTGATTCGCATCCGTATCTTCTATAGAAATTCTATAGCCACTAATTTCCTGATTTTGCAAGACTCCATTGGTATCGTCTCGATTTGGCCCCTTCACCAAAGTTAGGTTCATGTCCAGCTTCACAAATTGGTCTTCCGTCAAGGAGAAGTCATAGGTCTCACTGTTGCTAGCAACATGATCAAAATAGTTAAACCATTCATCACCTCTCCAGTTCAGCTTAAGTTCCTTTGTAACATTTAGCCACTCTTCTCCGGCACTACCTCCGCCATCGCTTCCTTTTAGATACTGGTTATTCTCGTAGTAAAAAGTGTTATAACCGCCCGTAGGGAAAGTGACTTTTCTCAGTGATCCATATTCAGCAGTTGAAGTCGGTTCCTTTGACAGGGAAGGTTTCCACTTGACTTTATCGGAATAAGGGAATTGAGTTCCTGTTTGCTGACTGAAATAACCCCAGTGATCTTCTTTGTACTCCAACCTACCTGGCAGCGAATTTTCGTTAATATATTCGAATAGATATGGTGGTCTGGATGAAGTCCCATCACCTGAAAATTCTTGTATTGATCTTAAAAACAATCTCTCGTCACCAACATTATCAATATCAATATCAAAATATTTCATTGGTTGAGTGCCTTGTGGGTCTTTGAAAACAGAGATCCTGCTCAAAGCATTTAGGTTTCCACTTCCGATATCATTCCGAGTTGTGGAAGCATCGAACTCCACTTCGTTTACAATTACTCCACCTCTCTTTAAAACAATCTCGTCTAATTTCTTTGACTCATAAGAGAGGTATTTATCATCATTTCCGTATTGCTCTTCTATATAGAAAGTCTCAGTCAGGGGGCGAAGGACTAACGTATTGTTCTTTTTTACCTGCTGACCATACGTTTCCGTATAATAAGAAAGCTCAATTCTCTCATCGTGAGTTGCCGAAATGATTTCGGTAAGGTGCCAGGAAACAACTATTCCTTCATCGAAATAGGGAGACACTTCGTTGGTGACGGTGGTGGTTTCTTTCTCAGAAAAGATATATTTAGTACCGTCTTCAGTCACAATTGTAATGTCACCTGTAAAATCAACTGTGAGCAGCCAGTCACGTTGCTTTTTTAAGTAGTAAGGTGTTACAAAATCATCCTCCAATGCAAACTGCCCGGAGTACCCCATAAAATTATAATTGAATACGTCTGGAGCCGCATCTAAATGGCCTTCAAAAACGTCTAATGCTTCTTCATCTGTCCACTCGTTTTGCAGCACAGGATTTAGTAAGGGGTTTTCATTATCAGAATTATCGATCAAACTCTCCGCTATTGAGTTAGATAGGCGAGTGGTCGGATCAACCTCTCCATTTACCGTTCTTGTAATTACACCTCCTGCAAGCATGCTCCAACCGTGACCGGTATATGGTGAAGTCTCTTTTATTTTCACACCTGCCCGGTAGGAAAAAGTAATCGGGAGTGAAAGGCTCTGTCCTGCAATCGTATATATTGGAATAGAAAGACCCAATTGGCCAGTGGATAGGTCAACTGGTGAAAAGCTGTATTCCCCTAGAGCTGTTGTCGTAGGGGGAGCAGGAACCGGGTTATGTTCTTGTTCTCTCAACTCAAACTGTCCTGAAGAGAAAAAGGGGATAAACAAACAAGCTACTGTTAGTATTGTATAAACCAATTCTTTCCAAATTTTCATCTCGGTCATTTTTTGTGAATTCGTTTCTTCTGTAATGAGATTCATTTACTGTTCTTTTCTAGGTTTTCAATTCGTTGTAAGAGAGCTGTAAGTTCTTCATTGAACTGCTTGCTCAATTCGTCATTCTCAATTTGTAATCGATCATTGCTGGATTTCAAGTCTCGGATTTCTTTTGATTGCTGGATTGTGTGCAGTGTCAGCTCCTCGATCTTCTTCAAAAGAAGTGCGTTCATCTTTCCAAGCTTCACGCCATTTTCTTCTATCTCTTTTGCGGACGGGATCTCAGGGAGGTGATTGTTGGCTTGGATGAATTTTTCAATTTCTTCCAGTGATCGAAGGTTGTAGTCATCCTCGAAGACGTAATCCGGCCAGGGTGAAGCTTCGACTTTGACTTCCTTGGATCGAATGGTTCCATTGACTGAAAGTTTTTCCGTTGGGGATGTAGTACCAATGCCAACGTTCCCGTCTGTTTTAACATACATAGACGGAGAATTAATACCATTTCCGTTTACCGCAAAACGCAAAGCGGAGCTTGATTCGAGCCCTCCTCCATAGTTTGTATAGTTCGTAACCAGTCGAATATTGTCTCCGCCGGACCGCTCCACCTGTATCCCTTGAATACCAGTGTATGTACCAACAAATCTTGCATGAGTCGCTGCATGTCCGGCATCAACCGTCAGCTTTCGGTTGGGAGAGGTCGTTCCTATACCCATATTACCAGCATCAATGTAGCTGTCTACATTGGACGATCCAGCAATCCTGACCTTGATAGTACCGCTACTGTACAGGTCCAAGATTCCATCTTCACCTGCTCCGTTTGAATCCTGCAAAGCGGCGATTGTATTGTCCGGAGACGTAAGTAAAATACCTCCTGTGTCCGAAGCTCCTATCTGAACATCAAGCTTGCTACCTGGTGACGTGGTTCCGATACCTACATTACCGACACTATTTATTCTCATTTTCTCGGCTCCATCGAAATCCCATCGAAAGTGATCGGCATGTTGTGTTGACAAGTCCATTCGAACAAAAGCTTGGGAAGCATTCACATCAATCAACTTGGACATATTAAAAGTCGAAAAATCCGAATTGTTATTGTAGAAAGCCAGATAGGCACTATACAGATCATCATTTCGGAATATCATCGTTGAAGAATTTAGTTGAGAGGGTGAAAAAAGATTCTCAGCATCGTAATCTAGTGTAATGATTGATGCTCCACCGTTTGATGTACTTCCAGCCTTCCTTTTGTTGACAAGACTCATTATCGTTGTTAAATCCGAAGAACTGTTATCGGTTGTGTTGAGCAACTCCAATTGTTTAGAACCATCGGCAATATTCACTTTGAAATATGAAGGGTCTGCGAGATCTTCATTATGTACCATAAATTTCGAATCAGGACTAGTGGTACCAATGCCCACATTACCGTCATTCGCGATTGACAAGGCCTCCTTAATATCATTGGTGTTGTCAACAAAGAATCCCATTCTGCCAGTGTTGGTCACACCTTCGTAAATGTTTCTTATGTATTGATCTGACGTACCTGCCCTTAGATAAAGTTGGGAAAAAGAGTCATCGGACGTGGACGTGTTCTCTATTTGAAGCCCGTAACCCTGTACACCTGAACCGGACGCCGTTGTAGAGGTTGTGTTGTCTGCGTAGGTCAAGTGCAGTGGTGTAGTCGGGGTTCCTTCTCCTATTCCAATCCTATTGGTTCCTCCGTCAAGAAAGAACATAGCTGAATTGCCATTTGATTCAATTCTAAAATCAATATTGTTAGAGTCTTCGTTGAAAACAACTTTATCGTTATACATCCTGAACACCTCCGTCCAAGTAGCTGTCTCCCCAGCCAATCCTCCTTCTTGGGATATCTCAAGCTTGTAAAAGTCAGATCCTTGATGCCACGTGTGCCAGAACGCTGTCCCGTTTTCGGTGATTTTGTGAAGTCCTCCGCTGTACTTATTGCCAATTTTTAAATTGAAATTACCTGATCCGTCATTATAGCTAATCCAGTGATGTGCTCCATAGATCCCATCAGCTTCAAATCCCAAAGCATGGTTCGTTTCCAACTGGACGGAGCCTTTGAACCTGCCTGTTCCGTTCACATCTAATTTGTAATTAGGGTCAAGGAATCCAATTCCAACCTTCCCACCATCAAAAAATAGGTCATTTCCATTTGCGTGTGGACTCCAGCTTTGGGATTGAACCTTCGTGAAAGATAGTACAAGCAGTAGTGTTAGTAACGTAACAGCTAATTTGATTCTCATGATTGTTAATTTTTGGATTCTTCAAGTTTTACGATTCGTTCTAACAAGGTAGCATTGAGCTCATCTTGCTCATTTAATCTTTTTTGCTGTCGGATCGTATGCAAAGTCAACTCCTCAATTTTCTTCAGCAGAAGTGCATTCATCTTTCCAAGCTCCACACCATTTTCTTCTACCTCTTTCGCAGATGGGACTTCGGGCAGGTGATTGTTGGCCTGGATGAATTTTTCAATTTCTTCCAGTGATCGAAGGTTGTAGTCATCCTCGAAGACGTAATCCGGCCAGGGGGAAGCTTCGACTTTGACTTCCTTGGATCGAATGGTTCCATTAACCGAAAGTCTTTCTGTTGGGGATGTAGTACCAATGCCAACGTTCCCGTCTGTTTTAACATACATAGCCGGGGAATTAATACCATCACCGTTGACAGCAAATCGCAAAGCGGAGCTTGATTCAAGCCCTCCTCCATAGTTTGTATAGTTTGTAACCAGTCGAATGTTGTCTCCACCGGACCGCTCCACCTGTATCCCTTGAATTCCAGTGTATGTACCAACAAATCTTGCATGAGTCGCTGCATGTCCGGCATCAACCGTTAGTTTTCGATTGGGAGAGGTCGTTCCTATACCCACATTACCAGCATTAATGTAACTATCAACACCCGAGGATCCGGCGATTCTAACATTGATAGTTCCGCTGCTGTACAGGTCTAGGATTCCATCTTCACCCGCGCCATTAGAATCCTGCAAAGTAGCAATTGTATTGTCAGGTGATGTAAGTAAAACTCCTCCAGTGTCTGAAGCTCCTATCTGAACTTCAAACCTATCACCTGGTGAAGAGGTTCCGATCCCTACATTACCATTTGAGAAACTAATATCTCCACCCGTCCCATTCCAGTAAGTCGTTCCAGTTGACACAGGATTTCCGTTGACCAGAACCTGTGTTGCGTTAATCGTTCCCGCAACATCCAGTTTATGGCCAGGTTGAAAGGTTCCGATACCCACATTGCCACCTTCAGTCAGCGACATCCCGTAACCGCCACCGCCAGCCTGGAAAAAAAGACCTTTCGTGCCACTGTAAGCTGTAGCATGTCCATCATTGTAGAGAATTCTACCCTTGAAGTCGGTCTCACTGGTACTATTGTCCATACCCCTGAAATCAATATAAGACATGTGATTCTCACCGTCGGTAAGCTCTATACCTCCGTCTTTGGTGTCAAAAAGTATGCTGCCCACAGAGGAATCATCTTGGAAGATCATATAGTCTCCAACCACATCGAGCTTCTCGCTGGGTGATGGATTTCCTATTCCAACATTCCCATCAGACTTAATGGTGAAGAGCTCGGTCCAGGTCACGGCAGATTCTGCGGCAGCATTTCCGGTACCATAAAACTCAAGGCCTCCATCTCGTAACTGTAACATCTCAGCGAAATCACCATTCAACCGCTTCCAGCCACTGTTGTAGTAGGCATTCCTAACAAGATTTATTTTGACTGCATTGTTAAACGTCATTTCTGTTCCGGTTTGGCGGTAGGTGCCAGCTACCTCAAGTTTTGTAGCCGGACTATTGGTACCAATACCCACATTCCCATTGTACTTTAATGCAAGTGTATTTGTGATATTTCCATCTTCTTCGAAATTGAACTCTAATCGATCAGCCTTGGCGTAGTTTCGCATATATCCGTCAATACTGATATTTCTTGTTTCATTGTTGCCAAAGAAAAGAATCCGTGAACCCGCCTCATCAGAATTTGAATATTGATCATTTTCCAACTTCAACACAGGCCCGATTGCACTTGCTACATTTTTCTTCAAATGCAATAGCCCAGTTGGAGCATTGGTCCCAATGCCAATGTTTACGTTGCTATATGTGATCTCACTGTTTGTATAATCATATTCCACCCACGTCTCATTCGTTCCTTTTCTGAGCAATAGGTTATCATTCGATGCGATAGTTTCACTCCACTTGTGAACATCGTCGTCGCTTGTAATGATTTTTCTCAAGAACCTCGAACTAGCTGAATTATTTGCAATTTGTGTAATAAAGGGGGCGGTATGCTTCAATTCCAAACGTCCAACAACAGACAGCGATTCGCTTGGGCTACTGGTTCCAATCCCAATCTTACCATCAAGAAAGTAGGAGTCTCCGCTTGGGTGCAATTGAATCTTTGTCTGGCCTGCGGAATTAAGAAGCTTGACTGGCCAATCATCAAGTGCGTCAAATACGATGGAGTTGGTCTTGTATTTGAACCGGAGTGCATTCCCCCCTGGTCTGACAATTTGTGTTCCATCGTCTATTCCGGATCCATCCAGGAATACAAGTGGTTTGTTGTTGGAGATAATAGCCCCATCGGTGTGCGTATCCTGGGCGCTGAGCAACACGGCGCTTACACTCGAGGTGAGGAAAAGAATGTACTTGATCATGGTTGGTTAGTTTTTTTCTAATTTTTCAATTCGTTTAGCTAATGCTTCATTGACCTCTTTTTGTTCGAGGAGATACAAAGTCAACTCCTCGATCTTTTTCAAAAGAAGTGTGTTCATCATTCCAAGCTCCACACCATTTTCTTCTACCTCTTTCGCAGATGGAACTTCAGGAAGGTGATTGTTGGCTTTGATAAATTTTTCGATTTCTTCCAGTGATCGAAGGTTGTAGTCATCCTCAAAGACGTAATCCGGCCAGGATGATGTTTCGACTTTGACTTCCTTGGATCGAATGGTCCCATTGACTGAAAGTTTTTCAGTTGGATTTGTTGTGCCTATGCCAACATTGCCAGAAGTGGCAACTCGCATTTTCTCCGAACCACTTGAACCATTATTGAAAAAAGTTATATCACCATAGCCTTGAAGCCTTATCTCATTTCCTGCATTTCGAGTTACAGAAAAAATAGTAGATCCTGCTCCATCATCAGCAATAATTCCATCCCCCCCGCTCCCAACATTTGTCAGACGATAAAAGTCCGTAGCTCTAGACTGACCAGCGACATCAAGGGTATAAGATGGATTGGTTTTGCCGATACCTACATTGCCCCCATCTTCAAAAGTTATAGTGGGAGTCGTGATTCCACTATCATGGAAATTCAAATCTCCTTCCGAATCAATTCCAATCGACCATCTTTCTGTTCCTGAATTTTCTTCAAGACTAACAGCAAAATGTGAGCTATTTGATTTCACTTCAACATTTCCCTCATGTCCCATGTTTTGTATTGCTCCAACAGACAGAGGAACATCTGGTGATGAGTTACCAATCCCTACATTACCACTTGAGAAACTAATGTTTCCACTCGTCTCATTCCAGTAAGTTGTTCCGGTTGAAACAGGGGTTCCATTAACCAGGACTTGTGTCGCATTAATCGTTCCTGCAACATCCAGTTTATGGCCAGGTTGAAAAGTTCCAATACCCACATTGCCACCCTCAGTCAGTGACATCCCGTAACCGCCACCGCCTGCCTGGAAAAAAAGTCCTTTCGTGCCACTGTAAGCAGTAGCATGGCCATCATTGTAGAGAATTCTGCCCTTGAAGTCGGTCTCATTATTGCCATTGCTCATACCACCATTATCCTTGCCTCGGAAATCGATGTAGGACATGTGATTCAACCCATCGGTAAGCTCAATTCCGCCATCGTTCGTCTTGAAGAATATGTTTCCTACCGAATTATCATCCTGAAAGATCATCTCCGCTCCGGCCACATCGAGCTTTTTATCTGGGGATGTAGTTCCGATCCCCACATTCCCTGAAGTATCGATAACGAGCCTTTCAATGGCCGCTTGTTCATCGTAGATTCCTAAATGAGTATTATCTGCTCTTAATCCTACCGACCAAACCTCAGTCCCCGCTGTCTTCATAAGATAAGACATGTAACCCCCTGTATCTGGTCGATCCGTGATAAAATTATTTCCGTAATCTGTACCACTTTCAGCGGTGACAGCACCCTTTACATAAACAACACCTTTTCCAATCGGAACACTCGAATACCCAACTCCGACTTTGCCATCTGACGTGATTCTCATTCGCTCAATATCATCGTTTCCAAAGACGATTGGAACTGGGGAATCTGACCCAATGAGCATAGATGTCACTTCAGTTCCAACCGTGCGAAAAATGGCAGCTCCTGCCATAGGTAGGCCGTATTGGGTGTGTGCTGAACTAAGTGATGTTTTGTAAGTCCCTGTTGCCAACAAAATATCTTCATTGGGAACAGTATAAAGTGTCTTAGCTTGCTCCCCTGTAACCATTAAGTTGGCACTGCCATTTGTATTTTCTATGTCAAGTAAACCGTCAGGTGTAGTAGTTCCAATGCCTACATTTCCATTTCCAAGGATGGTAAGTCGCTCAAATTGATTTCTAAATGCTGAATTTGATAAACTAGAGAAAGCAGAGGCTGTACCCGTCGAAAAAGATAGTTCACCGCCACTTCTGTGAACAATTGCTGCAAAGTCATTACTGTTGCTACCATTGCCAAGTGTCCATTGGTGATTAATATCATCCCATTCCAGGTCAGAGTCCCTAGAGGACAGGATTGATGAACGAACCCAACCGTTTTCACTTTGCGATGGAACAGGGTCCAACTTGATTCCACCCACGTGATTGTGTATATGAGTGATACCTTTGACTTGCAGTAATTCGGACGGCGCAGTGGTTCCAATTCCAACATAACCCCTCCTATCGATTGTCATTCTGATATCAGAAATGCCGGCATTGCTCGTATTATCTCCATTGTTCGTAGCAAAATGCAAGCTACCCCTACCTTGACTGGTTTTTCTCTCAAAGAAGATTCCGCTCTTATATTTTTGATCATTGTCCACAGCGTTGCTTTTGAAGCGAATCCCTGTCATGTCCCCATTGACACCGTTGAAGTTTCTGATTGACAACGGGATTTGTAGGCCTGCACCATCCTTGTTCAAATCAAGCAAGTTGTCTTGCGAATATCCATCATAAAGGAGAGTGGCGACTGTGAAAAAGGTGATAACGATCTTGCGTTTCATACTCGGTTGGTTAGTTTGTTTATACTTTATTCAGTTATAGGCTGACTTGTCAACAGTTCTTCATAGCATTTTATTAAAAGGCACCAATAAATCATTAAGGTACTGTGCCCTTTTACTTAATTCTACTAACTACAAAGGTTGTGGTTCGTAGGTGGCGAACCGGAGGTTAATCGGGATCAAACATACTGAAATTTATCAACTGAGGAAATGGTTGATTAGGAAATAAGTTGATTGGGAGATTGGAGATTCCTTAATTCCTTTTATTGGGTATAAAACATGGGTGTATATCGATTGTATATTAAAGTCAAATGGTTAAGTAATTTGAAGGTTGTGGAGTTGGTGAAGTTGAAGCGAGAAATGAGAGAGAAATGAAGGGGTTATTGAGACCGCGCGTCCTTGAACAACCACGTGTGCTTGAGACACCAATCACGTGTCGTTAGAGGACTAAACACGTGTCGTTTAGGTTCCTAACACGTTAGGTAATAGAACTAGTGAGTGAGAGTGAAGTTGGGAGTTAGAAATTGCTCAGCGGCTCGAAAAGGTATAAATCTACCTCTCATGCAAAAGCCATCTACTCGAACCGCAAACTTTCAATCGGATCCAGTTTGGACGCTTTGTAGGCTGGAATCACTCCTGCAATAAGTCCCACAATTGTTCCTACTGCCACACCAAATAAGATCCATACCCAGGGAACGATAAAACCGCCAGAACCAATAAGACTTGAAGTAGCATTTCCTATCAGGATGCCGAAAATGATGCCACCAATCCCGCCCATTTGACAAATGACTATGGCTTCAATTAAGAATTGCTGTCGAATTTTGAGGGGTGTCGCGCCAAGCGCTTTTCGTACACCGATTTCACGTGTTCTTTCGGTAACGGAAACGAGCATGATATTCATCAAGCCAATGGAGGCCCCGAGAAGCGTGATAAATCCGATGGTAAATCCACCCGCTCGCAGGTAACCAGTGATCTCACCAATTCGCTCAGCCAACGATCTACTGACCCTGACTTCAAATGAATTTTCTCGCTGCTTTATCGGATCTCGCCTAATTGAGCGCATGAGTCCTGTGGCAATACCAGTAGCCTCCTCGATTTGACGCGTGTCTGGAACAGCAACGGTCGCCTCATAACCAAAGGAACGGTCTGCGCCAATGACCCGTGCTGTTCTTAGCGGCACCATAATTCTTCTATCCACACCAGTGTTCCCACTAACGCCACCTTGTTCCTGCACCGTTCCCAACACCTTGAACTTTGCTCCTAGGACGGTAATCTTTTTTCCAACGGGGCTTTCATTGTCTTCAAACAGGGCGTTCACCACATCACTCCCGATAATACAGACATATGCCCCATTCTTTATCTCGGCATCCGAAAAGCTCCTACCCTCCCCAATGTCATAGCCATCCACAAGGAGAAAGTTCTCATCACCACCCCGGACCATCATATTCGGATTGGTCACCTTCGACCTGTATTTGGCCTCCGTATTCCATGAAACCACCGTATTAACGCTGACGATTCCAGGACCTGAATATTCATCCTTGAAGCGCGCAAGTTCCTCGTACTTTATTGGCGGGAATATTTTTTCCTTCTTCCCGTCATTGGAGCCACGGTTCGCTCTTTTACTCTCAATGTCAAACGTGTTTGCACCAATATTAGAAAAGCTGTTGTCAATGGAGGCTTGGATTCCATCAATAGCTGTCAAAATACCCACGAGAGAGGTAATCCCAATAGAAATTATAGCAGCAGTAAGGAAAGTTCGGAGCTTACTCGCCTTGATCGATTTTATCCCTTCTTTTACGTTTTCCTTGATGTTCATGGGTCAGTTAGTAAATCGAGTTATTAGCTGAAACGTTGCAGTTATTGATTGAGTTTTGGATTCTATCGAGGGCCGTCAAGATTCCCTCCATCGAAGTGATATCCATAAAGGTAATTCCCACTGTGAGAAATGCTAGAAGTTTACTGGCCTTTATCCATCTGGTGCTTTTTCTGATATCCATTTGCTTGTCTAATAAATGATTATCCTTGATCGATTGTTACAGTGTCATTTGTTGTTATGTCACTAGATTACCTTTCAACACATAAGGATAACTCAGAAAATTCGTTAACGTTGTAGATACAAAAATGAACTAAATGAGGGGATTTTTCACCATTATTTTACTTGCCATCATCCTGCCTATAAAAGCTGCGTATCTTTTAATCCCAATGGATGAAACACAAAGCAATCACCTGAAGGCGTACGGTATTGCATATTGGATTTTGACCAAAGAGGTAAATGTTGACTGGATGCTCAACTATAAGGGTGGAAGTTTTATGGTAAAGTACCTTCAGGTGTTTGAGAATGAATGCATCATCAGAGGAGTTTCATATGACGTCATCTCTGACGCAGAAGCAAATGAAATTCTCAGTTTGATCGCCAGTCCATCATCAAACATGGATGTAATGAAGTTGGAAAAATATCCCAAGATTGCCGTCTATTCACCTAAGAGCAAACAGCCCTGGGATGATGCGGTGACATTGGTTCTTACTTATGCGGAGATTCCCTATGACGTTGTGTTTGATGACGAAATCGTTCAAAATGAGTTACCTAAGTACGATTGGCTTCATCTCCATCATGAGGACTTTACTGGCCAATACGGAAAATTCTACAGAGCCTATCACCATTTTCCATGGTATCAGCAGCAGCAGCGGGAGTACGAGAATTCTGCCAAAAAACATGGATTTACCAAGGTGTCACACCTCAAACTGGCAATCGTTAAGAATATCAAATCGTACGTTGCCAGTGGTGGGTTTTTGTTTGCAATGTGTTCGGCAACAGACACGTATG
>JANQOR010000037.1 GCA_028285685.1 Cyclobacteriaceae bacterium
ACCTCGAATTTGACAAGGATAGATTTAGCGCAAGCGACGTATCCATTTCCGGTGATCTGAATGTGAGATGGCTGACGGGTGCGACCGCCAGTAATCTAAAGGCAGAGTACGAACTATTGCTTAAGCCAGCACAAACCACTTTTAAGGGGTTTCCAAATTTTAGCTTTGATGACCAGTCCAAGCGTTTCAATAGTTCAAGGGAAATGGTCTTTGAGGGTCGAGTCAACAGCGAGGGGTTTACCAAAGTAAACCTTGACCTGTCAGGAACTGGCAGCTCGCCGGGGGCCTTGAATGCCATGCTCTTTGGGAAGGTTTACGAAGAAGGCGGAGATTTCAGTATAAGTAACACCACCATCCCTTACTACCCATATGAAAGCTTCGTGGGACTTAAAACGCCAGAAGGTGACAAACGTGGGATACTTCTCACTGATCAAGATCACGCAGTAAGAATAGCATCCGTTGATGCCGATGGAAATCCAGTAAGCAGAAGAGGTGTGAGAGTTCGATTGTACAAACTCAATTGGCGATGGTGGTGGGACAATTCCTATGAGTCTCTTGGAAATTATGTCGGCAGGTCTTACCGGGATCCAGTAGCGCGCGGCACGGTTAATACCACAAATGGTGAAGGCACCTTCAATCTTCGGATCAACCATCCGCAGTGGGGACGATATTATCTACAGGTGGAAGACCCTATCTCTGGCCATTCCGCTGGTCAAATCGTCTATTTGGACTGGCCTGGATGGGCCGGAAAGGGTAAGCGTGGTGAACTCGATGGAGCCGCTATGCTTGATTTTGGAATTGAAAAAGAGGAATACAAAGTTGGTGAACAGATCGCTTTGTCCATCCCATCTACAAAAGGTAACAGGATACTGATCAGTCTTGAGACAGGTAGCGAAGTGCTTCAAACGTTCTGGGTGGAAGCAGAAGAGGAAACCACAACCGTGGCGTTCGAAGCTACCGCCGATATGTCCCCCAACATCTATGCTCACCTGACCATGATTCAGCCTCACGGTCAAACTGCGAACGACTTACCAATCAGGCTATATGGAGTACAATCAATCAAAGTTGCAGACCCGCAAACTGAGCTGAATCCTGTCATTGCCCTTCCCTCAGAACTCAGGCCTGGACAGGATTATAGCATTGATATTTCGGAGGGAAACGGCAAAGCGATGGCCTACACAGTAGCCATTGTGGATGAAGGACTTCTTGATATTACCAATTTCAAAACACCTCAACCTTGGAACAGCTTCTATGCACGCGAGGCACTAGGCATCAAAACCTGGGACATCTATGACGATGTGATGGGAGCATTTGCTGGTCAGATCGAGCGATTGCTGGCAATAGGTGGTGATGGCGAAATTTCTCCAAAAGAAGAAAACGAGGTAAATCGATTTAAGCCTGTAGTTAAGTTTTTGGGGCCCTTCTATCTCGAGTCTGGTGAAACCCGGAAACACAATATCCAGATGCCCCAGTACATCGGAAGTGTCAAGACAATGGTTGTGGCCGCTTCTGATGATGCCTTTGGCAGTGCAGATGTAGCAACACCCGTGAAGCAACCGCTCATGGTCTTGGCCACCCTTCCAAGAGTTGCTGGGCCCGGTGAATCTATGAAATTACCGGTAAATGTTTTTGCACTCGATGACAATCTAAAAAATGTGAATGTGGTCGTTGAAGCATCTGGTGCCCTAACGCTCCCATCTGGCAAGAGTGCGCAGTTAAGCTTCAACAAGGCCGGAGATAAGGTCTTGTACTTCGATATAAAAGCTAACGATGTACTGGGAGTTGGCAAGGTAAAAGTCACAGCAAAGTCGGGTTCTGTTGAATCCACCTATGATATCGAGATGAATGTTATTCCTCGAAATCCTGTCATGACGGATATTGCCGATAAAGTGGTAAATAGTGCAGATTCCTGGACATACGAATACGAACCAGTGGGGATTTTGGGCGAGAATGCCGGGAGTATAGAAATTAGCTCCCTCCCACCTCTCAATATCGAAAGCAGACTCGGATACCTTATTCGATATCCACACGGCTGTATTGAGCAGACGACCTCCTCTGTCTTTGCACAGCTATTCCTGGATGACCTGATCTCCCTTTCGGATGAACGAAAAGATCAAATACAACGAAACATCGACGCTGCTATCAAAAGGCTTAGAACATTCCAGTTAAGCTCCGGTGGGTTTGCCTATTGGCCTGGAAATGACTATCCAAACAATTGGGGTAGCAACTATGCAGGGCACTTCCTACTTGAAGCTAAAAAAGCAGGCTATGCGGTGCCTGAAGGTATGTTGTCTGGGTGGCAGGATTTTCAATCAAGCAAAGCCGACGCCTGGGGTAGCCTCAGTTCGGATGATAACGATGACCTTATCCAGGCATATAGACTTTATACATTGGCACTAGCCGGAGAACCGGCCTTAGGAGCCATGAACCGAATGAAGGAATCCACGAATGTTGGTAGACGTGCAAAGTGGCGCCTCGCCTTAGCTTATGCCGCAGCAGGCTACGATAATCAGGCACAATCACTAATAGAAGGTCTATCCACCTCAGTCGAGCCTACTACCAAGTACCGATATACGTTTGGTTCAAGTACAAGAGACCAGGCCATGATCCTGGAAGCACTAATGGAACTAGATCAAAAGGAAAAAGCTTTTGAGATCTTAATGGAAATTGCCAACGAAATGGGAACTAAGGATCGTTGGATGAGCACTCAGACCACAGCCTATTGTTTCATTGCAATTTCCAAATACACGTCTGTTTTTGGTGTTGATACCGAAACCAATGTTGATGTGAGTGTTGCAGGGGAAAGTCAAACCATTTCCGGTGGAGACTTTGCCTACCAGGTCACAATAGAGGAAGCTGACCAGGCAAATTCTATTCGACTTACTAACAATGGAGGTGCTCCGGTATTTGCACGGCTAATCCGCTCAGGAATACCCATCGAAGGAAACGAACAGACCGTTTCCAGAAACATCAACTTTGATATCAAATATCTTGACATGAATGAGGCAAGTTTAAATGTTCGCTCTTTGAAGCAGGGAACTAACTTCAAGGCCGAAGTGACCATTACCAATCCAGGTTTAAAAGGCGACTACAACGAAATTGCGCTCACACAGATTTTTCCTTCTGGCTGGGAAATCATCAATACTCGACTTGACGGGTCTGCAAGTACAAATTCAGAAGCGGAGTACATTGATATCCGTGATGATCGTGTTATGCATTATTTCGACCTAAAACCAAATAAGCAGGTCACTTTCACCGTTTTGTTGAACGCTTCATACCAGGGAAGATATTACTTACCGTCGGTCAATGTTGAGGCTATGTATGACAATTCAATTTTCGCTAATCGGCCGGGTCGGTGGGTAAACGTGGTTTCGGAAAAATAAAAACGATCAAGGAAGACGTGAAGAGTAGAAACAAACAGATTAAAAGAGGAATTGGAGGAGTAATTCTTCTTTTCCTTCTGTTTTTTATTCTGATTCCGGTACCTGATCCGTTATTTGAACCCAACTATGCTACCATTCTAAGGTCTGAAAATGGAACACTGCTAAACGCTTCCATAGCCGAAGATGAGCAATGGCGTTTTCCACCTTCAGACTCCATACCAAAAAAGTTTGAAACTGCTCTGCTTCTT
Organism: Cyclobacteriaceae bacterium; assembly: GCA_028285685.1. Classification (GTDB taxonomy): domain Bacteria; phylum Bacteroidota; class Bacteroidia; order Cytophagales; family Cyclobacteriaceae; genus Ekhidna. Next base: position 3,632 of record JANQOR010000037.1, read on the forward strand.
TTCGAGGATGAGTATTTTTTCTCTCATCCAGGAGTGAATCCGGTTTCGATCGCAAGGGCAATCAGACAAAATATACGAGCAAATGAAATTGTTAGCGGTGGTAGCACACTGACCATGCAAACGATTCGGATGGCGTATGGCAACAAGTCCAGGAGCTACAGACAAAAACTGCTGGAAACAGGTGCTGCCCTCAAGCTAGAGCTGCTCTACAGTAAGTCCACGATATTGAAAAAATATGCAGATCATGCACCATTTGGTGGGAATATCGTCGGTCTTAATGCAGCATCTTGGCGGTATTTTGGAAGACCGCCACACCAACTGTCGTGGGCAGAAACGGCAACTCTTGCAATTTTACCAAATAGTCCTTCATCTATCTTCCCCGGAAGAAATGATGGATCGCTCATCACCAAGCGAAATTTATTACTCGATAAGATCCATGCTCGAGGACATATCGATGATGACGCTCTGTTTTTAGCAAAACAAGAGTCCCTTCCGAAAAAAATTCAACCACTTCCGAACCATGCCTATCACTTGTTGTACCGAAGCAAACGTGAAGGAAAATCAAGTGAGGTAGTCAACACCACACTTGACGCAGAACTTCAGGTCAGGGCGGAAAAAGTTGTCGGCAAATACAGCCGATCAATGGCTGCCAACCAAATACACAATGCTGCCGCAATTGTGATAGAAATTGAATCCGGTCAAGTCAAAGCCTACATAGGAAATTCAGTGAATTCCGGGACGCATGGTCAGCACGTTGATGTTATTACTTCACAAAGAAGTCCTGGTAGTCTGTTAAAACCTTTTCTATATGCTGCCGCTCTTGATGATGGATTAATCACACCTTATCAACTTTTGCCTGATATTCCAATTTTTCACAAGGGCTTTTCACCCAAGAATTTTGACAAGGAATACCGTGGTGCCGTACCCGCAAGTGAAGCACTGGTAAGCAGTTTAAACGTCCCTTTTGTCAACCTACTAATGAACTACGGGCATGAAAAATTTCATAAAAAGTTGGTTGAGATGGGATTCAGGTCATTTACTCGACCTGCAAATCACTATGGTTTGTCACTCATACTTGGCGGAGCAGAAACATCGCTTTGGGAACTAACCAATGTGTACGCTGGCATTGCACGCGCATCCTCTAATTATATGGATCGCCCTTTAAATAAGGGTTACTCCGTCTCAGATTATCGTCCCAACGTCTACTTATCTGAAAAAGCAATGCAGAGTGAGGAAAAACTCAGCACAGATGGATTTCTTCGTGTTCCTTCGATTGATTTTGCACTAAATGTCTTGCAAGAAGTGAAGCGTCCCGAGGAAGAAGCAGGATGGGAGTACTTTGCTTCCTCAAGATCAATTTCCTGGAAAACCGGGACCAGCTTCGGGTTTCGCGATGGCTGGGCTATCGGGTTAGATGGAAAACACCTTGTCGGTGTGTGGGTCGGAAATGCTGATGGTGAAGGACGACCGGGGCTAACTGGTATCCGAGCGGCAGCTCCACTTCTATTTCAACTTTTCGAACTAGTCGAAAGATCTTCCACGGAGAGAATTGCCTATGGAGCATCCCATCAGATATGCAAAGAAAGCGGAATGCTTGCTTCAAAAATGTGTCCTCATCCTATTCCATCGCAATTGCCACATTACATGGCTAACGGGAAAAACTGCAGTTATCATCAACTGATTCATCTGGACGGTAACGAAAAGCGAAGAGTGAACAGCAGCTGCTATGAAGTCAAATCAATGAAGGTGAAACCCTGGTTTGTTCTCCCACCTGTTCAGTCTTGGTACTACAAAAAACATCATGCGAACTATCGGAAGTTGCCTCCCTATTCCGATTCTTGCCTTGGCACTCAAACGAATAGATCTTTCGATTTGCTTTACCCTAAGTCATTTACCAAGGTGAGGATTCCGGTTGAACAAGATGGAAAAAAGGGAACAGTTGTTTTTGAGGCTGCACATGAAGATCGAAAAAGTGTCATCCATTGGCACCTGGACGAGCAATTCCTGGGTAGTACACGTGGGTCGCATCAAATTGGTGTTAATGCCTCAAAGGGTGCTCACTACATTACACTTGTTGACGATTTCGGAAATGAGATCAGGCAAAAGTTTGAAGTTCTAAACTAGCACAACCTTTTTATTACCTAATCGTATTAGGTGTGTATCAATATACCTAATAGTATTAAGTATGATCTCTAAAGAAATGACCGGGGCCTCAACTATCCCCATAATCCTTTCAATACTTCTCGAAGGTGAAGACTATGGATATGAAATTATCAGGAAAGTAAAACAATACTCGGGTGGCAAACTGGAATGGAGTGAGCCAATGCTCTATCCCGTACTTCATCGACTAGAAAGAAACGGACAAATTAACTCGAGCTGGAAGATCCTTGAAAACGGTAGAAAGAGGAAATACTATTCAATTACGTCTGAAGGAAGATCACTATTAGAAGCCAAAAAGTCTGAGTGGACAGATATGATCCTTATGCTTTCAAAAATGTGGAACTTAAATCCTAAGCTACAATGAAATTTTCTCTTGAAAATGAAATCAACCAATGGCGCTCTCAGCTTCGGAAATACAAAGGATTTGAAGATGCCGACATCGATGAGTTGGAAGATCATTTCCGAAGCAGAATTGAGGAGAAAATTAATGAAGGGTTGTCCGAACAAGAGTCATTTGAGTTCATTCTAAATAAAGACTATCGAGATCTAATTTCGATTGCCAGTCAATACACGGAACAAAGATCTACCTCGGCTCTTTTTCCAGGCCTTCTTTCCAACTTTCTCAAGGTTGGCCTAAGGTCTTTTGCAAGAACCAAAACCTATTTCTCTATCAACCTAATAGGTCTGATTATTGGGTTGACAAGCGTTTTCTATATCATTTTCTATGTCAATTTCGAATTGAACTACGATGGGTTTCACAAGAACAGTGATCATATCTACCGTACGAACGTACATTTTGAACGAGCAACAAGGAAGATCAACTATCCGATCATCCCGCCGGCCTTCGGACCTGCTGCTCAGGAATCCTTTTCTGAGATCAAAAACATGTCCAGGTTAAGGTATGCATATGATGTGCTGATGAAACATGATAATCAGTCTTACTATGAAGAAAAGGTATTCTTCGCTGAAGCCACATTTCTAGAGATGTTCTCGTTTGAGTGGCTGATTGGAGACCCGACCAACGCCCTTTCCGAGATCAATACCGTTGTGCTTACCGAAAGGATGGCCACCAAGTACTTTGGCTCTGCTGATCCGATCGGTAAGATTATCACCTACGATAATGCAATTGACCTCAAAGTCATAGGTGTGATTGAGAATGTACCGGACCAATCACATTTCACATTTGACTTCCTGATCTCATTTGATACGTATAAGCCTGGACCCGGCTCTTTGGAGCCATTGACCAGCTGGCGTTGGCTAGGTTTCCTGACCTACATCCAACTAAACCCAACGGCTGATGTGGCTGCATTAGAAAAGAAGATGTTGGATCTATTCCAGGAACATCGAAACCCATCCAACTCTAAAGTCTACATTGGTCTTCAACCGCTCAAAAGTATCTATCTGACTTCCGGGGGGTTAAGCAATCCACAGGGTGGTTTATTCAAGGTGAATGATCCTGACAACTTACTTAGCCTCGGTGTTATTGCCATACTGATTGTGGTTATTTCCTTTTTCAACTATTTCAACATCACCAGTGCTCTGATGCGAACCCGATCAAAAGAAATAGGTATTCGAAAAGTGTTTGGATCCTCCAAAAGAAAGGTATTTGTACAAATGGGAACGGAAACCTTTATCATCGTAATGATCGCATCTGCTGTCAGTTGGTTATTGATAGCTGTAATGGCAAAAATGGAACTGTTTAAGATCATCAATGAAAGCATCGTTATTGTGGCTTTGGCATCCGTGGGTGTCATCGCATTGTTTACTCTTCTGAGTGGAATCCTCTTCGGAAGCACGTTCTCCTCCTTTTCAGCGATGGCTCTTTTAAGAAGCAAGTTAGGAGCCGCAACAAAGAAACATTTCACCGTCGGGAGGCTTGTTCTCCTACTGCAATTTGGCATTTCAGCTTCCCTCATCATGATTAGCTTGGTTGTCATCAGCCAGCTCAATTATTTTTCCAAAAAAGACCTTGGTTATGAAAGCGAAGGAATTCTGGTTGCAAAATTCCGTAGTGATGAGATGCATACTCGCAGACAAACGTATGCTGAAGCTACTATGCGTTTACCGGGTGTCCAATCCGTAGGATTTGGACCTTCTTTGGACGGGAGTACAAGCGGCGGCCCTCTTCGCCTAAAAGGTTGGCCTGAAGATCAGGTCATACAAACTTCTTACTTCGGAGTTGATCATCAGTTTCAGAAAATCCTGGACCTTGAAATTGTAAGTGGGCGATTGTTTTCAAAAACTCACGCAAGAGATTCTGTCGAATCAATCATAATCAATGAAACCCTTGCTGAGATGCTTGGCGTAGACGAACCACTTGGTCAACGTATAGAGTTTACTAGTAGCGAATACAACATTATTGGAGTATTCAAAGATTTCCACTACAGAAGTCTTCATCACGAAATTGGTCCTCTGGCTATCAAAATGTGGTTGGGACAGCCGCGAAATGTCATGATAAAATATCAATCGGTGAACCTAAGCCAGACGTTGCAGGCAATCGAAAGCACCTGGCAGGAAGTTTTCAGAGATGGAGGATTCCCTTTCGATTACCGATTCCTGGATGATCAACTGCAATCGATGTATCAAAAAGAACAGGAATTTGCCACCTTGCTCAAGGTATTCACTAGTCTAGCAATTTTCCTTGCTTTGCTGGGGTTGTTCGGACTTTCTTCAATCAATATTCAACAAAAAATCAAGCAAATTGGTATACGGAGAGTGCTTGGTGCCGAACTACAACAGATTGCCAGCGTGGTGAGCAAAAGATACCTCGTTACTTCCGTGGTTGGGATTCTGCTGGCGTTACCTTTTGCATACAAATTCATGAGTGGCTGGCTGGAGAATTTCGCTTACAGCATTGACCTGGGCATAAGTTTCCCAATTATAACATTGTTTGCAGTTCTTGGAATCACAGTTGCTACCCTGGCATTTCAAGTGTATCGTGTAATGACAGTAAACCCATCAAGTATTTTGCGAGATGAGTAATGGTCGCTGTTTGGCCTGCCCATAATATCCATCATATCCTGGTGTAATTTTTATTCTTCCTGAACGTAATTAGTATCTTTATAATAGATCAAAGTCCTGGAAATGAATAATTCATTGGTCAGAAATGGAAGTCTCCTCCTTTTGGTGATTTGCCTCTCATGTACCAGAGAGGTTTCCTACCAGGTCTCCTATGATCCAATTGAATTGCCAGAACCGATCAACACCATAGTCGTGGGAGATCGTGCAGACACATTGGATTTGTCCCAGCTCAAGAAAAGGAAAAGATCAGAGGTAGCTTTCAAACAAGCTACCCAGGACTACCTGGTTGAAAGCATCACTAATGAATTCGCAACTGATACAAGCTACGAACAGGCTTCAGATTCCGTCTATGATGTAAGCCTAGAGAACTTTCTGGAAAATTTCGATTCAGAAACCGCCGTTCTCATCCCCCATTTGAACATTACAAAATCCGACGGATTCACGATAAGTTCTGACGAGGACAACATCAACTACAGTACCTACTACGCCACAGCCACTATATCTATGTACCATAAATCCAAAAAGGTCAACCAGATCAAGTTAAGCGATAAAGTGAAGGTGGAAGGGAGTGACCTTGTTCTCTTGGTTGATGCATTTGCAAAAGAAGACCTTAATTTTTCCGACGATATAAAGGAAATGCTTGAGCATTTGGCCACAGAATATCGAAGAAGATGGTACCCAAGAACGGAGACGGTGACGAAAACAGCCTTCGTCGGCAAGAAATTTAAAGGGTTTGACGAGTACTTTAACAAAGGAGAATTCGATCAGGCATCCGCCTTGCTCACCCCCTATTTGGACAGTCAGAATTTGACCTTACAAATGCAGGCCTCTTACAATATGCATATTGTGTGTGATGCAAAAAGGGACATTGATTGTTCCAATAAATGGCTCACCAATTATGAACGTTGTCAAAGGGAGTTAAGCGAGCAGTATAAACAATGATTAGGCTCTTCTAATTTCAAAAACAGCTTTCATAATCCTTATCTAGACAAGTCCAGCCAATCAGGTGTAGCCTCATGTCCATTTTTCTCAACTCGATCAAGAACACTTTGAAGAGCTACGGGGTCGTACTCCATCCAATCAACCTGCTTAACAATCTTCAAATTTTTATCAAAATAGAGCCAAATAGTAAATTCCATGCCCCACTCCGAGTCAACCATCTGATCATAGTAATAGAATGGGTTAACACGTCCCCGAGCCACGGCTACACTGTCATTTGCAACTAAGGAGTACAAAGTCAGGTGCTCTTGATCAGGTGCCAATTTCTTAAAGTTGTCTCCCTCTCCATCCCAGTTATAAAACCGTTTGAATTGCCACAAGCTGTCCAATTTGAGCTGAAGAGCAATGTCTTCAAACTCCATGTCCTCCCTATAAAAAGAACACAACTTTTCCCAGTCCTCACGTTGAGCGAAAGTGTTGAAAAAGTTCCTAGCCCTCTTCTCAACTTGCTCTGTCCGATTCAAAAGTTCGGCTTCCTGCGTTTTCTCCGAGCAACGCTGGAACGCTGGAATGAAAATGAGTAAAAAAAAGTAATGAATATAAGATCTCATGGTCAATTGGTAGGCTTGTGCGTATTGGGTTAAAACCGAGAATTATACGTATTCCAAAACAACACGTTGAGCTTTTTTCACGATCTTTAGATCATGAAATTATTCTCTCACTCCTCTCCAATATTTCCCGTAGATGATCCATTAAAAACGGCCGAATACTATCGGGATGTACTGGGATTTGACATCAATTTCAAATGGGAAGATCCTCCATCGTATATCGTTATTAATCGTGATGATTCAGTCGGAATTCATCTTGTAAAAAAATTGGATGATCACCAACCCTCCAAAGCTCATACCTCACTCTTCATTTTTGTTCATGATGTAGATGCCGTATATGAGGAGTTTCAGGGATCAGGAGCCAATATTACCAATCCCATTGCTGATCGAGACTATGGAATGCGTGATTTCGATATCACTGATCCAAACGGGTATATCTTAGTAATTGGAAAAAACTCAGAGCCAGAATCATGAGGAACCAAATCATTTCAATCATTGCCCTCTTAGCAGTTGCCTGTGCATCTCAAAAAACCCAAGAGGATGAATCAGTAACAGGCGCTGTTGCCGCTGCACACCCGCTCGCGACACAAGCTGGACTGGAAGTATTGGCCAAAGGAGGAAATGCCTACGACGCAGCGATCGCAGTAGCCTCCACATTGAATGTAGTGGAACCAATGATGTCAGGCATTGGTGGGTATGGAACCATTCTCGTCTTTGATGCAAACGAACAGCGAGTTCGATTTCTAAATCCTAGTGGTAGATTTCCTGTCAAAACAAATACAGATCTAATGCGGGCACCTACTCCTGATTACAAGAAAAACCGTGTTGGACCTAAATCAATTTCCACACCAGGCAATTTGAATGCCTGGAAAGCCATGCATGAAGCATATGGTAACATGAAATGGGATCAGTTATTCGAATCAGCCATCAAACATGCGGAAAATGGTTTTCCAATTTCATCTGCACTTGAAAGATGGATAGAAGTGGCTTACGAAGACTTTTCTCCCTATGCCAGGTCTTTTTACGGTCCGGAAGGTAGGCCATTGAAACAGGGCGACAAGCTTATTCAGTCCGATTTAGCAAAGACTTTCAAGAAGATCAGGACTGACGGAGTTGATTCTTTCTACAATGGAGAGATCGCCAATGCCATTGACAAACAAATGAAAAAAGTGGATAGCTTCCTTTCATTGGAAGATCTCCAAAAAAATGAAGCTGAGTGGTGGGAGCCGCTGAAATTTAACTACAAGGGCTTTGATGTTTACACTGCATCATTACCCGCAAATTCCTTCCCCGCCTTTGTCAACCTGGGAATCATGAAGCAATTTGAAGACGAGTATTTGAAGCATAATTCCTCGGAGTATCTGCATCTTTTTGCTGAAATGACCAAAGAGTCATACAAAGCCAGACTTGCTTATTCTTTTGACCCAGATGTCCGGGAAGCACCAATAGACAGCATTTTGTCCCAACCAGTTTTGCAGTCTTGGGCAGCCGCGATAGATAGAAAGTATCCATCCGAATTTGTTCCTCCTTTTTCGCCAGAAAGCAAAAACACGACACATTTTGTAGTCATTGATCAATGGGGAAATATTGTGAGTGCAACTCAAACCCTGGGCAACCTGTTTGGGAGCAGGATCATGGTGGAAGGCACTGGAATCTTTCTCAACAACTCCATGGCATACTCCACTTTTGAACCCAAGGGTAATCCGATGGATGCGTTTGCCGGAAGGCACAAGTTATCTGGCGACTGTCCTGTTATTATCATAAAGGACGGTAAGCCCTGGGCAGCGCTCGGATCTCCAGGCGGACATACGATCACACAAAATGTACCACAAATCATATTTAACCTGATTGATTTCGAAATGCCGATGCAACAGGCGATCGATGCTCCCAAGATTTCGTTCGTTGAACCTAACTTCATTTACGTAGATGAGAGTTTAGACTCGCAAATCGCAGCTGAGTTATTTGAGATCGGTCATGAAATCAAAAAAGGTAGAATAGGTAATGCGCAGGGGATTCGCCTTATCTATGATGAAAATGGTGACGTTGAATCTTTTGATGTCGGCAGCGATCGGCGCGGTGAGGGGCGAGCCGGAATTGTGGGTATAGAATAGGACTAATCAAAGTCACACAAAAGGACAGTGCCTCATTTCTGTCAGAAAACAGAAGAAATTCTGAGATTTAAGGATTAGTTGAGATTTATAAATTCACTAAAGCCTTCTACGATCTTTTCCAATTCTTTTTCTCCGATAGAGTTCGATACAAACAAAGTTTCGAACTGGGACGGCGCAAGGTATATTCCGCAATCAAGCATACACCTGAAATACTTTCCGAATTTCTCCGTGTCACAACCTTTTGCTGAAGTAAAATCTATCACGTTGCCTTCAGTGAAAAACAGGCTATACATGCTTCCGACCTGGTTAATGGTGTAATCCAGGCCTTTTTTGTTTAATACTTTGCGATAACTCTCAACGATTTGCTTGGTGGTCTCCTCCAACTTCATGTATATCTCCGGGTGAGTGTTGAGGAAATTTAGCTGGGCAAATCCAGCGGCCATGGCAACTGGATTTCCGGAAAGTGTCCCTGCCTGATAAACGGGACCATCAGGAGAAACGAAATCCATGATTTCCGCCTTTCCCCCGTACGCTCCAACCGGCATACCTCCGCCAATAATTTTTCCAAGTGTGGTTAGGTCAGGTTCAACATTAAATAATTCCTGAGCTCCCCCCCTGGCAAGTCTAAACCCAGTCATCACTTCATCGAAAATCAACAGAATACCATTGTCATTACAAATTTCTCTAAGCCCTTGAAGGAACCCCTCAGACGGAAGCACACACCCCATATTACCCGCTACAGGCTCAAGTATAATTGCGGCAATCTCATTTCTGTTTACTTCCACAAGTTCGCGGACCTTTTCCAGGTTGTTGTAAGGAGCTAATAACGTATCCCTAGCCGTGCCTTCCGTTACACCCGGACTGTCAGGAGTTCCCATCGTAATGGCTCCACTACCTGCTGCAATCAAGAATGAGTCTCCATGCCCATGATAGCAACCTTCAAATTTTAAAACTTTGTCCCTTTTGGTGAATCCACGGGCCAACCGTATTGCCGACATGGTTGCCTCGGTACCGGAATTGACCATTCTTACCTTCTCAATCGACGGGACCATACTCACAATCAGCTCCGCAACCTCAACTTCCCCTCGCGATGGCGCTCCGAAGGACGGTGAATCTCTAACGGCCTTTAAAACAGCTTCTTCGATCACTGGGTGAGCGTGGCCCAAGATCATTGGACCCCACGAATTAATCAGATCAATATAGGAATTGCCATCTTCATCGTACAAATAGGCACCCTGAGCTCTCTTTATAAAAAGAGGATCTCCCCCTACTGCTTTGAATGCCCTAACAGGAGAATTTACTCCCCCAGGAATATATTCCTTTGCTCTATGAAATAGTTCTTTGCTTGTTTCAATCCTCATCTTGATTGTTGCTTTGAACGACAATGTTCAAATCCTGGACAGTTACAATTGGAACCACCTGGTTGTCTTTGTATGACCCAAAAGATAATCCTTGCATAAGGTAGCCATCCCTAAACCTACCGCCTAGCAGTCCCCGTTGAAAATACTTACCATGCTCTTTAAACATATTGCCAACGTGCATGATCAGCTCAAAACCAATGAAATGGTATTCAGATGGCTCTGTCCAATATTTTGTTCGAACTTTCGATGCTATCTCCTCGGTGGCATCTTCATCAAATAAAGAAGTATGTATCATCGAAACATCCAGTCGTTCCAGTTGGCCATAAGAGGTCTGCTTAAAATTGAGCCAATTGCTATAGCCAACGATACCTATACTATCCCCTCGTACATCTGTTAGGCTTATAATGTTGTTGGCTAAAAGATTGTTTGATGTCGCCGCAAAAATGTGTCCAATGGTATCCTCACGGACTGTGTACTTCATCTCATAATACTCCAGCTCATCTTCTCCTTCCAAATCTTTGATTGGACGACCTGTCAATGTGTCTTTCTTGACTCTGCTTCTAACGTATCTATCTGGAATCAAGAGGATTGAATCAATCTCTTCCTGCGTAAGACTGTCCAGCACTTCCTCATATTGGTCTGTGAAATCCACCTGCATTTGTAAGGCACTCTCCTTGTCCAACTGACCAAACATGGTGATGCAAAATGTATCTTGCTCCAAGACCTTTTTATACGCCTCTGCAATCACCTGATCTCTTGGAGTCTCAAACAAGATGATTGCATTTTTGTTATGACCGAACCTCTTCGCGGCATATTCAGCAGCTTTTCTGCCCTGAGTCTCGTAGGAAGGTTTGAATAGATATCCCAACCTATTCCCGGAAATAATACCTCCGTTGGATGACAGAGGGTTCAACATCGGTATCTCCTTCTGAACCGAGTAGTTCTTGATAATTTGATTTGGCTCCGGATAGAGCGGACCTATGATAAGGTCTGCATCATCAAGAAGGCCATCCCTTACCATTCTTCCGGCCTTGTAACCAAGTTTTTTGGTGTCAAACGGAAAGAACTCCAACAAAATGTTATTTTTTTCTAAGGAGTCCTGAGCTACCATCATACCCTGATACAGGTCAAAAATGATCCTATTTCTAATGACCGACTGAGGGTTTTGTAAGGAATCGAACATGAACGGCAGGACAAGCGCTATTCCATACTTTTCCTTTTCTATTTTGGGCATATCTGTCAGAAACCGTTCGGCATCAAAATCAAATTTTTGCGAAAGAGCTAGCAATTTTTCATGATCCCGTTCTTCGAATGGTTGATTGGTTAGTGCTTGAAAGTATAAAACGGCAAGCAACTCATTTTCTTGATTTACTGTATATAATCCATCGAGTTCTTGTAAGTCTAGATTTTGCATGGCGGTAGCCATGACAGAATTCTTGAGGTCCGACGGAAGTTTATCAGCATACCTCACACCATCCAGGTATCTCTTTTTCTCAAATGACAGTCTCGAAATCCAAAAATTTACTTCATCAGTATGGTCCCAGTCGGGATACTTCCTTAGGATTTGCTTCCACATGTCCAATGCCTCTTGTGGTACTTGCTGATAGTATGCTGAGAGTGCGTAATAGAAGGATGCGTACGCTCCGAAGACTGGATCGCCGGTAAGACTCCGAAAACTCCCCATTGCATCCCTGTAGTTTTCAAGACCAAATTGACGCTTGGCTTCCAGGTATTCCGATTGACTATTCTGAGCCAAAGCAACGTTCAGAAGTGGCAGGACGAGAATGAATAACAGTTTACGCACAGCTGGCTTCAATTGAAAATTGAAAATTAAGAATTAAGAAGTAAAGATTATTGCATTATGGTAAATAATCGAACCGATGGTAAGAGTAAACTCCAACAGAATAAGGCACTTTCAAATTCTCATTCCCATTCTATCGTTGCAGGGGGTTTTGAGCTGATATCATAAACTACTCTGTTTACTCCCTTCACCTGGTTTATAATCTTGTTGGAAATCTTTCCAAGAAATTCATGGGGAAGGTGAACCCAGTCGGCAGTCATACCATCCAGGCTAGCTACCGCTCTTAAAGCCACTACATTCTCATAGGTTCGTTCATCACCCATCACCCCCACAGATTGTACCGGCAAGAGCATAGCCCCAGCTTGCCATACCCCATCATAGAGTCCCTCGGTCTTAAGGCCATCAATGAAAATCTGATCCACATCCTGCAGTATTCTGACTTTTTCTTTAGTAATATCACTTAAGATACGAATGCCCAGCCCAGGTCCAGGAAAGGGGTGCCGTCCCAAGATCATGTCAGGAACATTCAAAGTTTTCCCAACCCTTCTAACTTCATCTTTGAAAAGCGTATTTAATGGCTCCACAACTTTCAGGTTCATTTTTTCTGGTAGACCGCCTACGTTGTGATGCGATTTTATGGTAACCGAGGGCCCATTCACAGACACCGACTCAATGACATCAGGATAAATAGTTCCCTGGCCAAGCCATTTGACATTCTCAATTCTTTGCGCTTCTTCATCAAATACCTCAATAAAGACCCTCCCGATGATCTTGCGTTTTCCTTCCGGATCAGTTTCGCCCTTTAACTCGTTATAGAAGTGATCTTTGGCGTCGACTCCTTTAACATTCAAACCAAGCCCTTGATATGAACTAAGAACATCCTGAAATTCGTTCTTTCTCAGCAATCCATTATCGACGAAAATACAGTACAAGTTTTTCCCAATTGCCTGATGTATCAGCATAGCGGCAACAGACGAGTCTACCCCGCCAGAAAGTCCTAACACTACTTTATCGTCTCCCAGCATCTCCTTTAGCCTGCCAACGGTCTCCTCTACAAAAATATCTGGGGTCCAATCCTGCCTGGCTCCACAGATGTGCACAACAAAGTTTCGTAAGACATTTTTCCCCTGGGTTGTGTGTGTCACCTCAGGATGAAATTGGATACCATATGTTTCCTTTCCATTCACTTTAAACCCACCAACTGGAATTGTCTCTGTCTTTGTTATCAGCTGGAAGTCCTTGGGAAGTTCTGTAATTGTATCTGCATGAGACATCCAAACCTGCGTCTCAATCTCAATTTCTTTAAGTAATTCATAGTGAGTGTCAATATGGCTTAGGTTGGCACGTCCATATTCTCTGTGATCAGACTTTGCCACAGTCCCACCATAGTTCTTGACTAGCAGCTGAGCGCCATAGCAAATACCTAAAATCGGCAAGTCCCCAAATATGCCAAAATCGACATCAGGGGAGCCCTGATCCAGAACTGAACAAGGTCCGCCCGACAAGATAACTCCCTTCGTTTCAGGAGTAATCTCAAAGCTGTTGAAGGGTCGAATTTCACAGTAAACATTCAGCTCCCTTACCCGTCTTCCTATAAGTTGTGTGTACTGTGAACCAAAGTCTAGGATAAGGATTTTGTCTTGCATCGCGCAAAATTACATGCATTGACTGAGATTATTTATAAAGAAAAGGGCCGCAACTTTTTGCAGCCCTATCACCCTAGTTTGCCGGTAGCGTTGACCGGACTTGCTCAGAAATCTTTAGTTATGAATCGCTTCTCGTAACTTGGAATGACTGAGATCCAGGCCGTCGAAATCGACGGCCCAGCCTCATGTCACCGGTTGAAAAGACAAGTATGAGAGGATTTATATCGAGTTAATAACATATCGTTTTGACAAGGTTTTAATAACTATTTGGCTTTAGATAACCACCGAATAGCTCGAATGTGGTTGGAAAAAATCTGCAGAGTTAGGTGTGGCATGACCAGGCTAATCGTCGAATTAAAAGCATTGTTGAAAATGTTTCCAAAAGGACTGTCGGAATTAATTATCGCTACTTTTTCCACATCCTTGGAGATATTTTTCGCCTTTGTTTTTAACCAATTGTCAATCCACAGTCTTGCCTCATTGTCAAATTCCAGTAACCGACGTCTGTCGACCAATATCTTCTTATATCCCTTTAGCATCACTGCTGCAGCGCCGAGGGTAAGAAGTTCTGATGCGGTTTCGATGTCTACTCTGCCGCTCCACCTTAAAATACATATACCATTCATCTCATTCACCAATAATTCACTTTCATTTACGTTCTTCAAAATGGCAAATGTGCCCTTCTGCATGCTGTCCTCATCGGGAACATTTATCTGACTCTTCAACATATATGCTTTGAACAATTAGTTTAAACCGGTGATAAATAAATCCAGTTATGTCCCTCTGGGTTAAGGAAATGTGAAATCCATTCATTTTCACAGTTCCTTCCTTCGCAGCTCGAGTTGTTCATTTCGTAAGTTTTAGCGGTTAAAAAAGACTTTGCTTGGGCCACAAAATGGCTCAATTCTAAGTTGGTTAATTATCTATACAATTATTATCAATTGATAATAATTACATGAAAATAGAGCTAATTATCCTCCCCATTTACCGTACTTTTTCTTGGATTGCTATACGCAAAATGCTTAATCGAAAGTGGCTTCACTACCCACAAAAACAAGAAAAGGGCCACAACTTTTTGCAGCCCTATCACCCTAATCTGCCGGTAAAACCGGACTTACAGATCTTTCACTTTTGGAACGATCTCCCTAATTGGTGATGACAGAGGCGGGATTGTCGAAAAGACAAACCCACCCGCATGTCAACGGTTGAAAAAACAATTATGAAGAAAGATTTAGCCTTTAGCTCGTTTGGTAAAAGGGCCGCCCGAAGGCGGCCCGCTCCATTACCACCGGTTGCTGAAGCATCGCAATGAGAAGTGATTAACTAGCTTTTAAACAACAATTATGCGTTTTGACTAATTCTCACTACACAGCTTCATTTTCTTTAATTCCATTACTACATACGCGCCTCTTTTTGATTTCTGAAATCCTCGATACAACTCTCAATCTCGGATGTATCGAAAGGTTTCGTGAAAAACTTTCTTATAATCTTCTTTTCAACTGCTTCTTGAATTTCCTCATTTGAGTTATAACCACTGAGAATGAAATAGCCGATATCAGTGTACTTTTCTCTGGCTTTTTTAATGAACTCAATACCGCTCATATTTGGCATTTTCATATCGCTAAATACGGCTACAATATCTCGATATGAGTTTTCCAATTTTTCAAGTGCATCGATCCCCGAGGTTGCTGTGATCACCTGATACTTTTTCTCAAATATTAGTTTGAAGAGAAAAAGGTTAGGTTCTTCATCATCAACACATAGAATCGAGATCGTGTTAGGGGCGGTCATATCTCAGTTAGTTGAATCGTTCAAAGTCCTGATCACTTACCTCATCCAACTCAATATTAATCCCACCGCCGTGTTCGCCTATATTCGATACAAAGTGCTCATCAAAGACTTCCTCCGCCATTACCTTGGTGAGAACATTTTCTGTCTTGCTCTCACCAACACCTAAATCAAAAAATCCAATGGTGGATTTCAATTGATCAGCTTGGCCCAGCAGTTCTTCTGAACTTGATGCCATCTGTTGAGAACTGGCAGCATTCTGCTGCGTAATGTTATTTAACTGTTGAATAGCTCCGTTGACCTGCTCAGCTCCCGAATTCTGCTCTCTGCTTGAATTGTTGATATCCTGAACCAACTGGACTGTAGTCTCAATGCTCGGCACTAATTCCGTGAAAAGCTTTCCAGCACCTTCGGCAACATTTACACTCGACTGACACAACTCATCGATTTCCACCGCGGCTTTTTGGCTGTTTTCAGCAAGTCTTCTTACCTCGGCAGCTACTACCGCAAAACCTTTACCTGCCTCACCCGCTCGTGCAGCTTCCACCGCTGCATTTAAAGCCAGAATGTTTGTTCGACGTGCAATCTCGCTAATGATCGAAACCTTGTCGGCTATGTCCTTCATAGAGCTGACGGTATTGTCAACTGCGATCTTACCTTCCTCAACATCCTTCATTGCCTTAATTGAAATCTCCTCGGCATGTTGAGAATTATCGGAGTTCTGCTGAATATTGGCAGCCATCTCCTCCATCGAAGCAGAGACCTCCTCAGAGGAAGCAGCCTGGTCATTAGCACCGGAAGAAACCAATTGTGCAGAAGCAGACATTTGTGAGCTGGCATGCGTTATGGCATCCGCTCCACGGTATACCTCGCCGACAATGTTTTTTAACTTCTCGGCCATAGATCTCATATTTCCATACAATCCCTGATACCTTCTCGCACTGAATGTGATGTCGAGTTTTCCCTGGGAAATCAAATCAGCAATATGAGCCACTTCGGTTGGTTCACCGCCAAGGGTCTTCTTCATGCTTCTGACAATAACAAAACCTGTAACAAAGCCGATTAATACTGATAGGACCGTTGTGATAATCAGGGAACTTTTTAGCGCATCAAATGAAGAAAGCATATTGCTTTGCAACTCATCAGACTGGAGTTGTAATTCTGCAATAATCCGATCTAGAAGTTCGACATGAGTATCACAGCCAGGAATGATACTATTTTCAATCAAATCCTGACTCTCAAAAATAGTCAGCGCATCCTCATAGGCAGAGAAATCACTCAATGTGGTCATGATGTTCTTCTGATCCAATATGATTGTCTCAAAGCCAACGAGTATACTATCAATCGTACTTTTGTGTGAAGCAACCAGCTGATTTTCAGATAGTTTCTTGATATCCTCCCTCAGGTTGGGATACTTCTTATGAACCGACCGCAGTCTATCCTTATCTCCATCATACGTACCAACATACACCCAATTGGTGCTGTAGGTTTTTGAATCCTTGACAAGATCTCTAAAACCTGTGATCGTAGCAATGGCTGGTTTAAGATCGTCAGATTGCACATAGATAAATCGAATACAATCGCTTAATGTGACCCAGGTATAAACTCCATTGATGACAATTACTCCAATTAGTACCAAGAAGCCAATCCGTATCTTTTGACTAAATTTCAAACCCGTTTCTTTCTCGTCAGCCATTCTCCTATCTCTTAATTGACCAGTATCGCCAGCGATTTGATTGAACCGGAAGCTGTTACACCTGAAGCAGCTATGCTCGCAGGATTCATTTCAAATTTTAACTTTCCACCAGGATTGATAAAGTTTATAGCAGCACCTCTTTTCGCCATACCCTGTGATTCAGTAACAAGCACAACTGAATTTGCACTAGCCTCCTTGTTTAGCGCTTCAAATTGATCATTGTTACTCTTTGACAGAAATAGGAGGTTCAATCCGGTCATCGAACCTGAGAAGTCTACCACTTCGATTGTTTTTCCATTAATATTTCTTCCTGCCGTAAGTGTTTTAATCTGACTTAAGACTTCTGGATCTCCAAAAACACCCACGGTGTAGTTCTCTGCTACCTTGTCTGACGGCCAATCTATATTTTGCAAAAACTTATAGATAAATAAGGCTTTGTACTTCGATTCCTGACCAAATGTGGAAAACGACAAAGACAAACCGATTATGGATGTGATAATGTATTTCATTTTATTCCTCATTTGATTATTTGAACATGTAGGAGATGTCAATTCTGATTTCTGGATAGCTCTCCCTCTTGCCGTTGAATTCATAGCTATGAGAGCTTCCGTCCAACTTAATTGCCACCTTATCTATCGGCCGGTAAACAACCCCAAGTGAGGGTTTCAGGAATTTACCATCATCTGCGACTCCCGCTTCATTGTCCCCACCGACACCTTTGCTTCCGACCGTTTCAGGATTCTCGTAGTGATCAAGAAATAGATATGGAGTGAACTTGCCGCTAGTCGTGTTGATCTCGTAGCTAATACGCAAATACCACGTATTGACTGTGTAATCTCCATTGGTGTTGACGTCAGCTGCCGTAAGCGCTGCAAGGTTTGCACCCGGATTAAGCATTCGCCCCAATTGAGCCTGATTTAGCTCCCCATTCTGAGCCAAGGTGATCACATCATTCGGGTTTCTATCTGCGTCATGGCTTGCTGTGAAATACGCAGCTTTTATGCCCAAATTACCTTTTCTGGTTTCGGCAAAAATTCCAAATACGGAATATTTATCACCTGTCATCCAGGGCAGGATTCCAGCACTTGGAGAGCCCTCACCAAGCCCAACGGTAGATTGTGATTTTGTTGAACCAAGGTTAGAGGTATAGCCCGACGCACCAATCATAAAGAAACTGGTCGCATATCTTAAATCCCATCCGATCGGGAGCACTTTCTTTTCCGCTCCGCTCTCGCCATTGGAGGTCGTAAGCAAATACTTAAATGTCTTCTGTCCCATGCGCTTCTCTCCGTGAATTGAAAGTAAGCTTGTACGTGGTAACAGGAGATGATCGTTATCAAACAGCTCCGGAGGTTCAATGCCTGAATATGTTGGAATCTGATCCAGTCGTTCGTTGAACAACCCAAATCGCCGATATTGTCTTCCGGCACGAATCTGAAACATATCGGTCACTCTCCAGTTTCCCCAGGCATTGACCAACTGAATATTGTCATCATCTTTGCCAAGGTTGAAAAAAACGGTAAAATTCTCGGCTAGCCTCGATCCTCCATAAATGTGAAAACTCGGGTTCGCCATTTCAAAAGGCCCGGATTCCGTGTCTGTATTCCCAAAGCCATCTACAAATGGTTCATTGAAGACTTTTTCAGCGTTAAAATTGAGAAATCCGTAAAAGGAGAGTTTGTTGATTTCCTGGTTGTCCAAATCCACCCAATCCTCGATAGACATGTCAACAACATTCCTGTTCATGATCTCCTCCAGAGACAGGTCCAGCTGTGAATCATCCTGCCCCATCAACGTAAATGGAAAGAGAAGAACAAGTAGGGCAGCAATTTTATCAAAACTATTATTCATATATATAGGTTAATCTGTTAAAACGCATATGCGTGTTAAAAATGTAATTTTATGAGCAATAGTGCTTAACTATACTCAAAGAAGTCAGTCGTGAAATTCACGATGGAGAGAGGATTCTCGATCTTACTCTTTTGGCAGAATTTATTCAAAGAAGAGGCCTCAAGGGGCATAAATTTTCCCTTGTCGGAGGTAATGGTTGTGGTTGACATAATACTTCAATTAATGGTTAATCCTAAAATTGAAGTGAGTAACAATTCTCAATTTGCTGGTTAAAAATCTCACTCGTTTATATTATCAATTGATAATATTTAACAAATCTACCCCGTGCCAAAAGGACATTCAATCACTTTTTTCACGTAATTTTGTCTACGGTAAATACCGTAGTTTATTTTGTGAGATTTAAACAAGTTCCTGGGTAATTGCAATACGGACTAACTCGGCGGCATTATTCGCGCCAAGCTTTCTCATCACATTAGTTCGATGAGTGTCTACCGTTCTTGCGCTTATGAAAAGGTCTTCGGCTATCTGCTTATTGCTGAGGCCTTGCACCACCTTGGTCAGCACCTCAGTTTCTCTTGAAGTCAGAATCGCTGTAGTGGGAGATCCATTGACAAATTGAGAAGCCAGAATTTCGGAGACATATGGACTGAAGTATTTATGTCCTTCACTAACCATTTTAATAGCTTTGAAAAACTCAGCTTCATCTGCGTCCTTGGTCAGATAGCCCATTGCTCCAGCTTCAAATGCTTTTACAATGTATTCGTGGTCTCTGTGCATACTTAAGATCAGCACCTTTGTCGCCGGATACTTTTTTCCAATGATTTCACACAATTCTAACCCGGTTGTACCTGGCATAGAAATATCGGTTATGACCATTTCAATTTCCTCCTCTTCCAGGGCAGACAGAACTTGCCCTGCATTCGATACTTCTGCTACAATATTGATGTCCGGATTGCTGGTAATTGCGGATCTTATGCCCTTTCTTACCATAGTGTGGTCATCAGCAAGAATAACATTTACCTTTTTCATTGGCTCAGCACGACTTTTACCTCTGTATAAGAACTTCCATCGGATTCAACTGTGAAATCAGCTCCTACCAATTCAGCTCGCTCCTTCATATTAGTGAGCCCTGTCGCCTCGTTGGTCATCTGTTCCATAACATCGAGACCTTTTCCGTTATCCACAATCGACAAAATTACTTTATCCTGCTCATTTTTCAAGTCAATGTATATATCTGCTGCATTTGAATACTTTATCGCATTGTTCAACGCTTCTTGGGCAATACGATACAACGCAACTTCAGTTTCTTTACTAAATCGGGGCACCTGTTTACATCCATGAAATCGAATTGTTGAGGAACTGCTACTTGTTGAGTTCACCATGTTTTGAAGTGCCAGAACCAACCCAAAATCCTCCAATACAGCAGGCATTAAATTCTTCGAAATTCTCCGTGTCTCTTCTATTATCAGCTGATTTATTGACAATGTTTCGTCTAGCACCTGGCTTTGCTCATCGTTCAACTGGCCCAGATGTTTGATTTTTCTGATATTGTGAACAGCTGCAGTCAGCATCTGACCGAGTCCATCATGTAGTTCCTTTGCAAACCTGCCCCTCTCAATTTCTTGTCCGTCAATTAAGGACGTCAGCTTCTGCCTTCGCTCTGCTTCAGCTTCCTCCTTTGCTCTGATTAATTCAACGTTTGATTGGTGCAGCTCGTCATTTAACTTCTCATATTTCCCAATTTGTGCCGCGATCTCTTGATTCTTCACCTCAAGTCTCTTTTCTGCCTCTTTCCGTTTGGTGATGTCCGTGGAAACGACCATTATATTTTCAATCTGATCATCTTCGGATTTCATTGGTGTCAATGTCGCGTAAAACCATAGTTCCTTTCCCTCTAAATCCAAAGCGGACATCTCCATTGTGGTGACCTGTCCCGTCTTCTTTACTTTTTCCAAACCCTCAATCATCGATTTTTTTGACCATTCTGGAAAGAAATGAAATGGATAGGGTTTTCCATAGTAAGCCGTAACATCCTCAATTTTTAGTCCTGCTATGCCGGCACGACTCATGTACTGAAGGTTAAAGTCGATATCGATAATTTTAGTGCAAACAGGAGAGTTCTCAAGCCATTCTCGACTTCTTTGTTCAGAACTCATCAATTTGCTTTCGATTGACTCATTTTCTGCTACATCCATATGCTACGCTCCTTTCACTTTGATGAGACAACTGATCATTTGATAAAAATGACTTCCACGGCGGTTCCCGATGCTTCTGAGGAAATGATGTCAAAACCTGCTCCAACCACTTCGGCTCTCTCCTGCATGTTTGAGAGACCATTGCATTGGATTGGGTCACGCTCATTCATACAAAAACCCTTTCCATCATCTGATATTGTAAGTGTAATCTTATCCTCATCGTTTGACAGTTTAATCTTTATTTCCTTAGCTTCAGCATGTTTGAGGGCATTGTTCAGCGCCTCTTGAGCAATTCTGTAAAGTGCTACTTCTGCTTCTTTGGTGAACCTAGGTGTTTTATCACACCCGTAGAAAGTAACAGTTGGCTGTTCGCTGTCAAGAGAATTCACCAAATTTTGAAGGGCCAAAACCAAACCAAAATCTTCAAGAACCGCCGGCATGAGATTTTTAGAGATTCGTCTCGTCTCCTCAATGATCTTTTGGTTCATTTCTTCCGTTTCTCGAAGTATCTGTTGCTGTGTTTCGTTCAACTGACCAGATCTTTTGATCTCCCGAAGATGATGGACAGAGGCGGTAAGCATCTGACCTAAACCGTCATGAAGTTCCTTTGCAAATCTTCTCCTTTCAATTTCTTGACCATCGATCAAAGATGTTACCCTCTGTTTTCTCTCAATTTGCAACTTCTGATCTAGCTCATGCCGTTTTGTTATGTCTCTATTAATACTCAGTATGGCATCTTGTCCCATGTAGACGATTGGCAAAGCATTAATTTCAAGGATCAGCTTTCCCCCTGAGGGAGTTTTTTGATCAATTTCAAAATGTGAATAATCTTTCTTGGAAATTGTTTTCTCAATAAGGTTTTTCCTGTTGGGTATATCCGTTGATATTTTCTCCAGCGACATCCCTATAAATTCATCTCTGCCAATTCCGTACAACCTACATGCCCGCTGGTTCACTTCCAAAACCCTTTCGTCATCAGGTCGAAATATAATAATCGCGTCATGCGCGTTTTGAAAAAGTCGCTCGTACTCTTGCTTAGACTCATGAAGGTATCGCTCCATATTCCTTCTTCCCTCAATCTCCGTCTGTAGGCGGTCATTGGCTTCCAGCAATTCTATTGTCCGTTCCTTCACCCTTCTTTCCAACTCCTTTTTACTATCAATCAGGTCGTCTTCAATTCTTCTTTTGTCCGTGATATCCCGAACAACACCGAGAAATCCGGTAATCGGCTGTGCACTTTCATTTTCACAAAGCATCCTAACCTTTTGCCCTACCCACCGATGAGATCCATCCTTTCTAACAATAGGGAATTCCAGATATGTGGACTCTATCCTTTTTGTGAATTGAGTCGCATAGAAATCTGAAACTTCTTTCTTGTAATCCTCACGAACCAGTTTTCTAAAATGGATGCCGTGAAGTTCATCCATTGAGTAACCCGTAAGATCTACACCAAGCTCATTGATGTACAATAGATTTCCGTATGGATCCCCTTGATATATTACATCATTGGCAGATTCAACCAAAAGTCTATACCTGGCCTCCGAACCTTTAGCCTCGAGCTCTGCTTGACGAGTTGCGGTTATATCACGAAAAATAGCTTGTGTCCCCTTAGGAACACCATTCAAATCAAATTGACAGTTAATATTTGCCCTTGTGAATATCTGCTTACCATCCTTCGAGATCAATGACACTTCTTCGTCCTTCACTGACCTCACTTCAGCTATCTTTTGAACCAATCCTTTACAGTGATCCTTCGAGTCCGGATGAATAACGTCAAAGACGCTCATTCCAATAACCTCATCGGAGGTATAGCCCAGTACATTCTGCCAACTCTTATTAACAAACAAAAGGCAGCCGCTACTATCACAGCTCTGAATTAGGTCAGAGGCATTATCCATTACCTCCATCATTCTATCATGGACGGCATCAGGCAAGGGTTCGCCTGGTATCTGCTCTCTAAGTTCTTCTTCTAGCATAATCAATCAAACATAGGCTTTGGATGACAACCTCATAATTGACCCAACTGTTTGCAAAGAACCTAAGTAAAAAGCTTTCTTTTTGGCTATAGTTAATCTTTCCATGCCTCAATTAGTTTATCTTAAATTGAAGCAAGTTTCTATTTTACGCTGGTTCGTCGACAAGGTCTCACTCAAACATGTCGTCTTATAAATATCGCATTATAGCGATTAATTCTGAAGAAATTTTGAAATCTAAAAGTTGTGTTGATAGTTGACAAGGTACGGCAAAAAGAATTAAGATACCTTCGCATCTGGTTTTTTTTGGAAAATGGAAAAGGTGCTTACTTCCGTGACATCACGCAATTTCATCGCTACTCAGACGAACTCTTGACAAGTAGCAAATCCGGAGGTCCCTTAGTTACGATCCCAGACTAGAACTATTTTCTAAATTTGAGGTTTACATTTCTTATGTTGAAGAATCTTTTTCTGTATTTGACGCTCCTAAGTGGACTGGCATCGTTTAGTCAACCCTTAAAAATTGCAAAACTGAAGTACGATGGAGGAGGTGATTGGTATGCTAACAAAACCGCTCTACCCAATCTAATCGAATTTTGTAATCGACATTTGAATACCAACATTGACGAATCTGAGGACATTGTAGAAGTTGGAAGCCCTGATTTGTTCCTCTACCCATTTGTTTATATGACTGGTCACGGTAATGTAGTCTTTACACAGTCACAGGCAGATAATTTACGTAGCTATCTCACCGCTGGTGGTTTCCTCCACATTGATGACAATTACGGCCTAGACCAATTCGTGCGAATCGAGATGAAAAAAGTTTTTCCTGAACTTGACTTCATTGAAATTCCCTTTGATCATCCCATTTACGACCAGAAGTTCAGATTCGATGAAGGCCTTCCAAAAATCCATCAGCATGATGGAAAACCCCCACAGGGCTTTGGAATAATTTACGAAGGCAAACTGGTATGCTTCTACTCTTATGAGAGTGATCTTGGCAATGGTTGGGAGGATCAGGCCATCTACAATGATCCAGAAGAATTGAGGCGAAAAGCGCTCCAAATGGGAGCGAATATTATTGCCTTTGTTTTCACAGAAGTGAACTGAAAAACCCCTCTTCTCGCAATCGAGTCAAGGGGCTTTACCTACCTGAAAATTAACCTAAGAGATTATCTTCCTCTGTGATTAATTTCTTTTGTGAACGGCTCACCACCATTGATCGTGATAGTAACCAGGTTATCGCAACGACCATCTCCAAAATCGATGATACCAACATCGTCGCCAGAAGTGATCTGCTTAACTCCCTGGACAGGAATAAACACTCCATCTTGTCTACACGCTCTCTTGTACACTAGTCGCTCAAGAATTTCTATTGAATAGCTAACACCATCTCTTCTTGATCCGCTTGCTCCGCCTTCAACCTGCGTCTCATCTTCAAGGGGATTGTTCGCACGTATCCAGGTCCGGGTATGATTTGCTTCTCTCGTAGCAAATGTCTCATCAGGGAAAGTAAGCTTTCCACCGACCAGTGTCACAGTAAATTCAGGGCTGTCGCTTAGCTCAGCAGAAGTGTTGGTTAGCGTTCGAGTTCCTTCTACCTGCACTGAGTCAATAAAGAAGTCTTCAAGAGTGACTATTCTGAAAGCGCCTGGAATAAGTCTCCTCTCATTGTATTCGATAATGACCTTACCCTTACGAACTCTCCCTCTTGGCCCAGTGCAACCATCACCATAGTCGATAGTAACGACTTTGTTTACCGTGTCTTTTTCAACAGTAGCGCAATCAAGGATAACATCCCTTTGAATTCGTCCTCCTTCTTCAAGAGTAAGCATACCTGCCTCGACCATTGTGTCGATGTCCTCAAAATTTGATTCTAAAGCTGCTTCAGAATCCACGTCTAGTTCTTCAGCTATTTCTTCCCCGAAATTGGACTCATCATCGCTACATGAGCTAAAAATGAATGCTGAAAGAATGGCTAGAATAAATAACTTTTTCATAATATTTCGATTCGTTTTTTTATTGAATTTGGCTCCTTTGACTAGACGGGTTTAAAAAGGTTTAATCGAGATAGCATTTTTTTATAAAAAGTCTTGAGAGATCCAAAAAATGCAGGCAATGACAAACACGAATTTTGTCGACAGTTGACAAAAGGTAGACAACCCAACAGTTAACTAAATAAGTGTTTTCGGTTTTAGTATTATTGTATATATAACCTTATCATATTAAAAGTGAGACTGGTAGTTACCTTGTTTTTGGTTGTTTCCATGGCTAGCGGATACACGCAGGGGTGCAGCGACGCTGGCTTTTGCACAATGGGAGCTATGAAACCTGATCAAAACTACAGTCGAAGAATTGCGCTAAAACTAAGGTCCATCGAATTCAACTACTATCGAGGAACCAGTCTTCTAACACCTATTATTTATGCTGCTAATGTCGATTTTAATCTCGCGGTGACAGATCGAAGTTCGCTTCAGATCAAGCTACCATACCAATGGATCAAAGGCAGTCTTGGTGAAAATGCCGGCCTTGGCGATATTTCCTTGAGCTTTACTCAGAATCTCAAAACGACCACCAGATGGAGCTTCAATGGAACGCTTGGAGCAAAAATTCCGACAAATGACGCTAATGCCAAGGTTAAAAACGAATGGACCAACGGACAGGAGACTCCATTGCACATGTACTACCAGACAAGTCTGGGCTCCTATGACGGGATTGCAGGATTTTCAGTGATCAACCAGGACTGGCTGTTTGCTACAGGTATTCAGATTGCATTCACTGAAAATGGAAACGAATTTGTTTGGGGAGGTTTTCCCAATTACCCGAGTCCTGAATACGTTGCAAGATATAACAGAGGCATTCACCTGAAACGCGGTACGGATGTTATGCTTCGAATTGAAAGAAATTTCAAGTTCACCAATTTTAATTTCACCTTAGGTGCACTCAACATCTATCGAATCACCAAAGACAATGTGATCATCCCGGGGACAGAGACAAGAACAGATCTCGATGGGACACTTGGTCTCGCTTTATCCGTAATCGGCACCTTTGGATATCAATTTGACGTAAACAGCAGCATAAAACTGATACAAGGAATTAAACTTGTGGACAGGGATGTCAATCCCGACGGACTTACAAGAAATGAAGTATTTAGCTTGAGCTACGTATACAAGTTTTGATTTAACTTGTTCTTTTCTTTGGTATGAAATACATCCTCACTATCTCTGCTTGCCTGGGTTTGGTCTATTGTGGGTTCCCACAAGGATCCCTGCTAAAACAGGCTGAAGATGCCAAACAAAAAGGTCAATATCAGGCTTCATACGACCTCTATAAACAGGCAGGTGAAGTTTTCCTGGAACAGAACGCAATTCTATCCTACGTTGAGACTCACTTGGAAATGATCGACTGCCAATTGCTAAATGGTGATCCATTTCACGCTAAAAGCCTCGCTGAAAATACATTAGAGTACGTCTTAAATGAAATTGAAGGGAACACGTCGTTGAAGGCACGTTCTCAAACATTGTTAGGCCTAAGTTTTTTGAACCTCGGACGAAATGATGAAGCACTGGAAAATCTACAGAGTGCTGAAAAACTGTTTGGAAAGGACGATTCCACAGAAAAAGCTAATTGCTTCAATGCCCTTGGGCTAGTGTACTGGAACAATGGAAACAAAACCCTGGCACTACAGTATCATGAACAAGCCTTGAGCATCCGTAGGCAATTAATAGGCAGAGATGCGGTTGAGGTGGGTGATTCGTTTAATAACCTGGGTCTCGTTTACCAGGAAGAAGAACCTCTTCAGGCATTGATCTACTTCAACCGTGCAAAGAAAATCTATGAGAATACCTTAGGAGCCAATGACAGGAAAACAGCTTTGGTACTCACCAACATGGCATTTGCCAATTCCTCACAGGAAAATTTTGATCAGGCATTTGATCTGCTTAATCAGGTAAAGGTCATCTACGACAGAAATTATAAGGACAACCATCCTAACAAGGCATTTGTGCTATCTAGCATTGGTCTAATCCATGAGCAAAAAGGGGAACTAGAAGAAGCACTAGTTGCTCAAAATCAGGCTCTACAATCATACCTGGAACTTTTTGGTGAAAAACATCCCGATGTTGCCAACACTTACTTTCTCATTGGCAGAATACATCAAAAAAATAAGGAGTTTCGGTCAGCTGCTGAGTTTTATCAGCAGTCCATTTATGCAAATTTCGAGGGTAAGAGCTATGCTGACATCTACGATCTTCCTTCCTTGGAAGACTATTTTAACGCCGACATTTTGCTATCAAGTCTGCAGGCGAAAGCCAAGATCCTTGAAGCCTTGCACTTTGAAAAGACCCTTAATACAAAAGACCTCACGAGTGCCATCGACACCTATAAACTTTGTGATGAGCTTGTTTCAATTATCCGAAGGCAAAGGCTAAATGAGCAAGACAAATTAAAACTTGGTGAGATTTCAAAAGATGTCTACGAAAATGGGATCAAACTCTCAATTACACTTAGTGAGGAAACTTTCAAAAAGAAGGTCTACCTGGAAACTGCCTTTGAGTTTTGTGAAAGAAGTAAATCGTCCGTTCTCTTGGAGGCAATCACAGAAACAAAGGCAAAGCAATTCTCCGGAATTCCACAGGAACTACTGAATCTGGAAGATAGCTTGAAGGATGAGATTTCCTACATTGAACAAAAACTTGCTCAGCCAGAAAATACGGAAGAGCAAGAGTTAAAGGATCTCTTGTTTCTTTATCAAAATGAGTACAGAGCTTTTATATCAGGATTAGAAGCAAATTACCCGGACTATTTCAATCTTAAGTATAGCACCAACCTTTCATCAGTTGCTGATGTTCAAGCTAAACTAAACGATCAGACAGCACTACTCTCCTACTTTATTGGAACTGAAGAAATATTCATTTTCATGGTGACAAAAAAGAAGATAAAAGCAGTTAGGAGACCCAAGGACGAGTTGTTTGACAAAAGTGCGAAAAGTATTAGAAACGCGATCAAGTTCAATGTCGCGTCGACCTTCATAAACTCCTCTAAAAACCTATATGGTTATTTGATTCCCAAATTATCGTCCACAATCAACAAGTTAGTGATTCTTCCAGACGGGGTGCTTGGCACGATTCCGTTCGAGGCACTAATAGAATCAGAAAGTGAAGGGGAAGATTATATCTCCTCTCAATTTTTGTTAAGAGATTATGGCATTTCCTACGACTACTCAGCGACTCTTTTTACACAAAGAGAGATGCAGGATGGGAGTTCAAACGCTGGAATTCTTCTGGCGGCTCCGGTCGATTTTAGTGCTAACGAGATCCAAATGGCTACCCTTCCTGGATCCCAGGAAGAAATAATGGAAATACGCTATTTGTTCATGGGAGCAAATGGTCAACCTGAAACCTGGACAAAAAATCAAGCAAGTGAGGCCAGTTTAAAGTCAGAGAATCTTAACAAATACAAGTTTCTTCATTTGGCTACTCATGGACTTGTTAACGAGTCCGAACCAGCACTATCAAGGATTTTTCTAAATCCAGGACAGGAGGAGGATGGAAGCTTATATGCGGGAGAAATCTATAACCTTAAGATTAACGCTGATTTGGTTACACTTTCGGCTTGCGAGACAGGTCTCGGAAAAGTGGCGAAAGGAGAAGGTATCGTTGGCTTGAGCCGAGCCTTACAATATGCAGGAGCAAACAACATTATCGTTTCACTTTGGCAAGTCGCTGATAAGTCCACCTCGCAAATGATGATTGAGTTTTACAAGTACAATCTCAACAACGATCATCATGGATACAATGCCGCCCTAAGGAGAGCAAAACTGACACTTCTAGATTCAGAAGAATACAATAGTCCCTATTATTGGGCTCCATTCATACTTGTAGGGATGTAGTTGATCAGTTTTGAGATAGGTCTTTACTTACATAACTTGTTTACAGATCCAAATGGCAAGGCAAAGTAGTTTTCTAATCATTCTATTCATTATTGGTCTGATTGTATTTGATGCAGCTCAGCAACAATTCTATATCAATACGTACAAGCTAGCACCTAAACCAGTTTTGTTGGGACACTTGCTGAAATCTCAATCCATCAACTGGGCTGTTTGGGGACTGATTGGTATTCCTTTCGGGTGGTTTGTGTGGAACCAACTAAGAAATGTCCGGTTTGGTGTCAAAAGCTTTATGCTGATTTTCATCGCTGCAGTTTTTTCTGTAGCAATTTCTGTGATCAGCGTTAGCCTGATCTCCATGTGGCGGCAAGATCTAAATGTACTCGTTGCAATTCTTAAGGAATTTGCGATATTCTTCGCATTTCAAAAAGGTCTCACTTTTTTCATGGCGTACGGCACTATTGCTATACTACTGAACAATTATTATCAAGTCATAAAAGTAAATGCAAAAGAAGTTGAAATAGTAAACCTGAAAAGAAACTCGGAAAAGCTCGAACAAGATCTGCGGTCGAGAATAGACGACGAGGAACCTTTTCTTACTATCAAAACTGGGAACAAGGTTACTCCCATAGCCCTAAGTGATATTATCTGGATTCAATCCGACGATTATTGCGTCCGTATCCATACGGAAGACCGTTCCTATTCACTAAGAAAAAGCATGAAAGCCTTGGAAGAGCAACTGCGCCATTTTCGTTTCATTAGAATTCACAGAGGAGCACTGCTTAATCTTCATTACATAGACCAAATAAACTTCGAGTCATCTACCATTCGATTACAAAATGATCGTGAACTCCCCCTCTCGCGCTCTGGACTAAAGACATTGAAAAAACGTATCAAAGAGTCCTCACTTTAGCTTACTGCAAAATCGGTGTTGCTGCCTGCAAAAGACTAGTTTAATTATCTCCAGCGATCTTTCTTTCAGATCAAAATCAAAATGATGAGAATTCTTCTATCACTTTTTATTGCTGCAATGTCATTCGACGCCCTTGGACAATATGAATATGCCGCCTCTGTCGAAAACCCTTTTGGAAAGCTGAATCCTGAAGCTCCTCCCCAGGTCGCCGATTACAAGGACCTAATTGGTAGGTGCGAATGCAAATCAGTAGTAAGGATAGATCAATCTAGTTGGGCCGATACGCTCTCTATGTTCTGGACGTTCAAGTACATCATGAACGGGATGGCTGTGCAAGATGAAACGCTGAAAGCAGATGGCGGTCATACCGGGAGCATCCGGCAGTTTATCGCTGATAGCAGTCGATGGTATGTTCACTACTTTTCACACGTCAGTCCCTCCACTACTATTCCTAGCTGGGAAGGAGGCAAAACAGAGAATGGAAACATCGTCTTATTCCGGGACCAGCCAGCACCAAACGGCTTTGCAGGCGACTATCGACTCACATTCTCAAATATTTCTAGTGAAGGCTTTGACTGGGCCGGTGAATGGGTGAGCAAGGATCGTACAATCGTTTATCCTACCTGGAGAATTTTTTGTAAAAAGACCGTAGACGATTAGCACATAGACCAATATCGTCTGATCTACAAAAGGTGAACAATACCACATATTTTTAGGTATTTTTTGAACTTTTTTTCCGACCTTTCGGAAATAGTTTTTAACCAAAAAACCGAATTGATATGAAGAGGATTCAAGTCGGAGACATGGTTGAAAGTGATTATGGGAAGGGAGAGGTATTGGCCGTTACAGAGCAATGGGTTATACATAATAA
Source organism: Cyclobacteriaceae bacterium (assembly GCA_028285685.1). Lineage (GTDB taxonomy): Bacteria > Bacteroidota > Bacteroidia > Cytophagales > Cyclobacteriaceae > Ekhidna. Next base: position 34,453 of record JANQOR010000037.1, read on the forward strand.
CTCCTTAAACAGAAGTAGTGAAGAGTTTGCCGTACTTATCTCCGACGACTCCATTCGATTGGTAGAGGAGAAGTCCGCCTAAAGCCCGTATCACTTTTATCCCTACTCGTATTTGTCCTATTCTGCTAAAAGCTCGTCTACTATTTGATTGAATCTTTCATCGAAAGCTTCGTAGTATTTTCCCGTGGCTGGACCATTGAAGTAGCTATGCACATATCTGACATATCCCTTCTTGTCAAGGATGACCAAAGTCGGAAATGCCTTAATTCTATCAACGAAGGGTAAAGACATCGCAGCTCCCGTCTTGCTCAACCTTCCCCCTAACACCAATTCATAAGGTATGTTGTTGGCCTCTCTATACTGTTCGAGTCTTTGCAAACCATATTCCTGAGAATAGTTGGCTTCATACGATGATGCCAGAATCTCAACGCCACGATCCCTGTTCTTTTCGTACCAACTTACCAGGTACTTTGTCTGGTCGTGACTATTGGGACACCATGTACCAAACAATTGGACAAGTAGTACTTTCCCTTCATACTTTGATGGATCAACCGAATTTCGGCCACTGCCTGCACCTAAAAGATCATAGTACGGCTTATGAACACCTTGATCAATTTTAACTAGTTCGAAAGGGTCCACCAGCTCGGCTTTTGGATCGTAAGTGGCTACCCATGATTCAGAGTAATTATTGTCAAACACAATTTCTCCTGCCCACTCCTTTCCCGCTCCTTTCTTTCCCAAAATCATAAACGCGTGTGCGCCATCAAAGGAGGATAACAACAATGAATCTCCGTCTACTATGCCATCAAAATACCGGTAGTCGCTGGTTTCAGATATTATGGTCCCTGTCACTCTATCGCCAATCTGTTTAAACAGTCCAACCCCATTGCTCATAGACGATGAATTTGGGCTGAAGGTCATCTTCCACTTTTCTTCGATTTTCACACTTGGCCTTGTGCTCTGCTTAGCAAAACGGACTCCTCCAAATCCGGCACGCAGTGGTATCCTTGCATTACGGTAATGTTTAACATACTCTCCTGTTAGGGACATTGCTCCAAACTTGGCAACAATCGTCACGTCAAATGGGTCCATTGGAATGAAAATGCTGTCTTCCTTAATTCTGGCATTTTTGACTGACCTTCTTTCTCGCCCGTTGACAAACACTATTTCAGGAACGTCACCACCACTGGGAATAACTTCAAATTGAAAAGGCACATTATACTCCTGATAGGATATCTCTCCACTCCATTGACCAGATTTAAGTGACTGCCCGTCTGTCATAAACAGAGTGAGAACAAGAAAAAAAGTGATTGAAAGTTTCATACCGGGAAGATATAAAGAATGTAATTTCATCTAAAGTCGAACCAAAAATAAATGCCTTGGATGATAGTGGAATTCAATATCTTTAATCAAATCAACTAACCTAACATTATGACAAGTGATTCAGTAAAACCTCCAGTCTGGTTTTGGATAGTGGGAGTAATAGCTCTCATCTGGAATGGAATGGGTGTAAAGGCCTATTTGGATCAGGCATATATGACACCAGAAAAATTAGCCGCTCTGCCCAATCCTGATCAAGCTATGTACAGCATCGAGTATCCGGCCTGGGTCACAGCTGCCTTTGCTGTGGCTGTATTTGGCGGTACAATTGGCAGCATACTATTACTTTTTAGGAAAAAGTCTGCATATTTCGTTTTTGTGGTTTCCCTGGTGGGAATCTTAGCTCAAATGACGTATGCATTTTTTCATAAGCGGCTCGACAGATTCATTTGGGTCGGGGGGAGTACTTTTGTCAATCATGATCATTTTAATAGGAGTCGCGCTTATGTACTTTGCGAAAAAAGGAACAGCCACTGGCTGGTTGAGGTAGCCAAGAAATCAATTGACGTGCCAGATCTCTTGCATTGACTGTAAGAGATTTTTTCATTTAATACGACTAGTAAGATCGGCATTCTCCATCTTTGCGGCCGATGAATTTTGATGAATTCAATTTAAACGAAGAGCTCACGGAAGCTATTTCCCATATGGGATTCTCTGAAGCTACTGCAATTCAGGAACAGGCAATTCCTACTTTGCTCGACGGAAGAGATTTGATTGCCTGTGCTCAAACCGGAACGGGGAAAACGGCAGCATTTGTAATACCGGTCTTGAACTATCTGGCAGAAAACCCTAGTGAGAAGGTTAAAGTGTTGATTCTGGTACCCACCAGGGAACTAGCAATACAAATCGATCAACAGATAGAAGGATTCTCATACTATCTACCAGTTCATTCTATCGCCATTTATGGAGGCGGCGATGGCCAGGACTTTGCCCAGCAAAAAACCGCTCTCACGCAGGGTAGTAATATTGTAGTTGCCACTCCGGGAAAACTCATATCACATTTAAATCTTGGATATGTCAAGTTTAACGATGTTTCACATTTGATTCTTGATGAAGCAGATCGAATGCTGGATATGAACTTCTATGATGATATCAAAAAGATCATCACCTACCTTCCCAATGTAAATCAAACCTCCATGTTCAGCGCAACGATGGCGCCAAAGATTGAAAAACTAGCTAAGAAAATCCTGGAGAACCCTAAGCGAATCACACTAGAAATAGCCAAACCCTCCGAGAAAATTAGTCAGGAAGCATATAAAGTGGAGGAACCTTTCAAGGTAGAGTTGATCAGCAAGTTGATTAGTAGGTATAAGGATTTTGAAAGTATCCTTGTTTTCACATCTACCAAAAAGAAGGTTTCTGACATCGTTAAAGGATTAAAGAAAGCAGGCTTGGATGCAAGAGGTATGTCCTCTATGCTCGAACAGGAAGAACGTGAAGCGATTTTGCTGAAATTCAGGGCCAAGAAGCTAAGAATACTAGTAGCCACAGATGTGCTAAGCCGCGGCATAGATATCAAAGACATCAATCTCGTTATCAACTTTGACGTTCCTGGTGATGCAGCTGATTACGTTCACAGGATAGGGCGAACTGCTCGAGCTAAAACCAGTGGGGTAGCAATCACCTTAATTAGCAAAGATGATCGCTATAAAATGAATCGAATAGAAAAGCTTATCGGCCGAAAAGTAGACAAGGTAGATTACCCCATCACTCGGTAAGTAGGCCATCAATGCATAATTTTGCAGCTTTATGAAAAAAGTTGCTTTTTACACGCTTGGATGCAAACTCAACTACTCTGAAACATCGTCTATTTCGAGAATGTTTGAGGACAAAGGATACAAGAAAGTTGATTTCTCAAATCAGCCTGACATCTTTGTAATCAACACGTGTTCTGTAACTGACAATGCTGATAAAAAATGTCGGAAGATTGTTAAGGAGGCTAAGAAGATCTCTCCCAAGAGTTACGTCACAATCATCGGTTGCTATGCTCAGCTAAAACCAAAGGAAATCTCTGAAATCCCAGGAGTAGATGCTGTGCTCGGTGCTGCTGAAAAATTTCAGCTTTTCGACTATTTAGATGATTTCACAAAAGGTGGAATTTTTGCCTCTGATATAAAAGAAGCCAATAGATACAACGCATCCTACTCAATCTCTGATCGCACAAGGACCTTTCTCAAGGTCCAGGACGGTTGCAACTATGGTTGCGCCTTCTGTACCATTCCCTTGGCTCGAGGGAAAAGTCGTAGTGATAGTATCATCAACATTGTAGATCAGGCTAGGGAAATCGGAATGACCGATGTCAAAGAAATAGTTCTAACAGGAGTAAACATCGGAGACTTTGGAGTTCAAAATGGGAAAAGAAAGGAGAAGTTTATTGACTTAATCAAAGCGCTGGATGAAGTTCCGGGTATAAATAGGTTCAGAATCTCTTCGATTGAACCTAACCTATTAACCAGTGAGATCATAGAATTCGTAGCAAGGTCCGAGAAATTTGTCCCTCACTTTCACATCCCATTGCAGTCCGGGAGTGATGTCATTCTAAAAAGTATGAACAGACGATACCTTACTGAGCTTTATAGAAGTCGAGTTGAGAACATCAAAAAGGTAATGCCTGAATGCTGCATAGGAGTAGATGTGATTACAGGTTTTCCAGGAGAAACCGATAACGAATTCCTAAAAACATACAATTTCTTAAATGAGCTGGACATCTCGTATCTCCACGTATTTACATATTCGGAGCGTCCAAATACCAAGGCTGCAGTCATGGAAAACCCCGTTCCTTCAAAAGACCGGAGTGAACGCTCTCAAATGCTAAGAACTCTATCAGAAAAGAAGAGAAGGCATTTTTATCAACAACATTTAAATAAAAACCTTACGGTTTTGTTTGAAAACGAGGTGGAAGATGGACAAATGCTTGGGTTCACTGAAAATTATATCAGAGTGGTTGCTAAATATGATCCACTCTTGATCAATGAAACCAAAACCGTAGTTTTGAAATCCATCAATTCCAATGGGCACGTTGAAATAGATGAACCTGAATTTGAAGCTATGGAACTCACCACCTAGTTTTACAACCAATAGCCACTCTCAATGAAAATAATCTGCATCGGAAGAAACTATGTTGAGCATATAGAAGAGCTTGGAAATGAAAAGCCAGATGCACCAATCTTCTTTCTCAAGCCTGACACTGCGCTTCTGAAAAACAATGACCCTTTTTACCTACCGGATTTTTCCAGTGATATCCACCACGAGGTTGAAGTGCTCATAAAAATAAAAAAAGAAGGAAAGTCTATTGGCAAAGAATTTGCCTCCGAGTATTATGATGAGATCGGTCTGGGAATTGATTTTACCGCTCGGGATCTACAAACAAAGGCCAAAGAGAAAGGCCATCCGTGGGAAATCGCAAAGGCATTCAATGGCTCTGCGCCAATTTCAAAGTTCATGTCGAAGCTCGAGTACAATATGACAAACCTGAATTTCAGGTTGGAAAAAAATCGAATAGTCGTTCAAAATGGCAATACCTCTCTGATGCTCTGGAGTGTGGATGAAATTGTCTCGTATGTGTCCCGGTTTATATTGCTTAAAATTGGAGATATTATATTCACCGGAACGCCTAAAGGAGTTGGTCAGGTCAAAATTGGAGATCAACTCACAGGTTATATTGAGGAGAAAAAAATGTTTGATTTTGAAGTGAAATAGTGCGAATACTACTGCCACTTTCCATTGTACTTCTTTGGAACTCATTGAGTGCACAACTTAATGAATATGAGGGCTATTATATCTTCCCGATAAATACTGGTTCGCAAAATTACCTCGCAGGCACAGTTGGTGAAATTCGATCCTCACATTTCCATACTGGAATCGATGTGAAGACTGGTGGTGAAATCGGTGTCCCGATTTACGCAGCTGCTGATGGATACGTTTCTCGAATCAAAGTATCCACTGAAGGTTACGGACATACGCTATACATGGCTCATCCAAACGGGACATTCTCGGTATATGCGCATCTTGACAAATTTCAGATCGGCTTGGAAAAGTATGCGCGAGCTAAGCAGTACAAAGAAGAATCGTACGACATAGACCTGTTTCCAAAGAAGGATGTCTTCTATTTTAAGCAAGGAGACGTCATTGGTTACTCGGGAAATACAGGGTCTTCAAGTGGACCGCACCTACATTTTGAAATAAGAGACAAAAATCAAAAACCAATGGATCTCCTTCAATTTGGGTTCAAAGAGATTCAAGATCGTATTCCTCCAATAGTCAGAAAAATTGCATTTACTTGTCTTGATCCAGATGCCCGTGTAAATGAGTTGTTCGGCAGATATGAGTTCGATTTGATTAAGGTTAATAATGCCTATCGAGTGAATGTTCCTATCCAGCTGACAGGTAAAGTTGGTGTAGAAGTCTATTCCTACGATCCGATGGACGGAATTCCTAATAAAAACGGAATTGTTAAAACTGTAATGCTTGTGGATGACGATACGGCTTTCTATGAAGATAAAAGCGTTCTCCATTTCTCAAAGCAGAGGAACATCCTTCAGCACTACAATTATCAAGCCTCCAAGCTAGGAAGTAGAAGGTTCAATAAACTTTATCTGGATGACGGGAATGAACATAATATCTATGAGGTAACGAACAGGGGAATCAACTTTATTGATCAAAAGAGGATCACAATATTTGCCGAGGACAGCTACGAAAACCTGTCAATCACGGAGATCGAAATCAACGAAGATAAAATAGTTTATCCACCGAAAGTGAGGTTTTCATCATATGAAATTTTAGGTAATAATCTACATATAAGATCTAAGAATGGAGCCGGAGTCAGAGTGAAAGAATGGAAAGCGATTAGTCCCTACTATTTCGATGGCAACTACTATTATTATCTATGGGACATCGATAAGGGTCTTCCCCGAAATATATTCATTGATGGCAAAACAATGGAAACCGGATATGTTGTTACGATTCCATCAAATCAAAAAATATCATACCACCAGCAAGAATTCGAATGCAGCTACGGAAGTAGGGCCCTGTTTGATACGCTACACCTTTCATTTGAAAAGGAAATTGACTCGGTCCGAAACATTGAGCTATTCAAGTTTAAGAACCCGCTGGATCCTCTCAGAACAGATATCTCTATTAGCCTAAATCCAAGTCATCCGTACAATGAAGAAAAGTCACATGTCTATTCAGTCTTTGGACAACGCTACAATTTTATGGGTGGAGATTGGGCCGAAAATCAGATTCAATTCCAAACGAGAGACCTTGTGACCTACACTATACTGGAAGATACAGTGGCGCCAAAAATTCAATCTGTTAAGTCAGTCTTTGCCCATAATACCTTCCGAATTGAGGATGAACTCTCAGGGATAAAATCGTATCGCGGAGAATTAGATGGAGAGTTTCTTCTAATGCGATATGAACCTAAGAAAAATCTTATCTGGCCAATCACAGAAAACCCAAACATTCCGATAAAAGGAGAGTTGAAGATTGAAGTAATCGATAATGCAAACAACAAAACAATTTACAATATAGTAATATGACAACATTAAAATCCGGCGATAATGCACCGCAATTCGAAAGTGTGGACCAGGATGGCAACTCGATAAAGCTTTCTGACTATAAAGGTAAAAAAGTGGTTCTCTACTTCTACCCAAAAGACAATACTCCTGGTTGCACTGCTGAATCATGTAACTTACGAGACAACTACGATCAACTCCTCAAGAATGGATATGTTGTTCTGGGAGTAAGCACCGACAATGAAAAATCACATCGGAAGTTCATCGACAAGTATGAGCTCCCGTTTCCCCTGGTAGCTGATACTGACAAATCTGTTCACCAGTTGTATGGGACTTGGGGTGAAAAATCCATGTACGGACGAAAATACATGGGTACTTTCCGAACCACATTTGTCATTGACGAAGAGGGTAAGATTGAGGAGGTAATTGAAAAGGTCAAAACCAAAGATCACACCTCTCAGATTTTGAAGTAGGTGCTTTAGCTATCTTCTTCGGAGAACTTCACTCGGAAACACGACCAAACTCTCCTGACCATCCTTGCCAACTGAAGCTACGCCAAAAAGGTAGTTGTCAATGACAATTCCTTCAAGCGTGTATTCGGTATTGTTTTTGTCCACAAGTCTAAAACTATCCCATGTTGGAGAAGTAGTTTCCCGGAAGTATATCTTATATTTTTCGGCACCATCCACTTCATCCCAGGCTAATGTTGTTGAAGGTCTAACCGCTCCTCCAATTTTAACATTCTTCGGTTGAGGTGGTGCGGCTGCCAACGCAGCTAATGTTATTGCATTCACTGCTGTTAACTTTTTAGCATATTCAAAATTCACTCCCTCGATCACGTCACCGTACTTGACTCCATTTTCTTCCCTTAGATCCTGGTGCTGTCGATTGTAGTTTTCGTGAGCCTCCATAATTCGGACTCCAGCAAAGCCTCTGTCGCAAAAAGGTCTATGATGTCCACCTCGTCCAAACCTATCCAATCGATAGATCATCTTAGGGTTCATTTCTGGCATATAGGTCTTGGTCATTGTGTAAACATATCTTGCTAATTGCCTCGAAATTCCATCTACTTCTCCTCCATAAAACCTTCTCAAACGTATTTGAAATGCTGAATCCGTAGGATTTGTAGGTTCAGAAAAAATTCGAAAAGTGCGGTTGTCAATGACCCCATCTACGCCTTCAATATTTCCAATCATATCGTTATTCAAAACACCAACTATATCCCACCCTTCGTCAATGGCTTTGGCAGCTAAGTGTCTCCCACCGTAGAGCCCTTGCTCTTCACCAGAAAGACCAACCAACAAAATGCTGCTTTCAAAATCATATTTTGAAAGTACTCTTGCGGCTTCAATGACTCCAGCCATGCCGGAAGCATTGTCATTTGCTCCCGGTGAATCATCCGTATAATTCAATGCGTCTGAAACACGACTGTCAATATCACCAGCCATTATCACATATCGGTTAGGGTATTTAGAACCTCTTTTGATCGCTAGAACGTTTACAATCTCCGTGTCTTTTATGATCCTGGTTTTAGCATTACCTTTCTCCAGCGTGCGTTGATAAGAAACCTCAAGACATCCCCCGCAATCTTCGGAAATTCTATCAAATTCTGCTTTTATCCATCGACGTGCCGCCCCTATTCCGCGAGTGTCTGACTCTGTTTCTGACATGGTATGGCGAGTTCCAAATGACACAAGTTTTACAATGTCTTTTTCAATTCTTCCGGCACTCACATCGTCAATAATCTCATATGGGGACTGAGCATTGCAAATAAAAAGCCCAAGGATGGCCAGGAGGTTAATAGTTGTTTTCATGTCTGGGTAAATTATACAGTTTTAGTTGCGATTATCACTATTGATTTCAAAAAGTCTGACTTTGTCGTTATTAGAGGCCACTAGCAGATAGTCCTTTTGGTTCCGCTTGATGATTTTTAGATCTTTAACATTACTGTTCAGGAACAGACCACTTTTTGAGGCAGTGACGGGTTCAAAATTCATTTCGCCATTGTTAATCAAAACACCTCCGATACCAGCGTCCGCTCTTGGTGTTTCCACCTCGGTCCCATACTTGTTTCCAGCATAGACTATGTCAACAAGTCCATCATTATTTAAATCGTAAAATACTGAAGCATTAATAGGGGAAAGTTGAGTAATAACCGGTAGAGGCGCAAGTCTGAAGTTTCCTTGCCCCAAATTTTCGATGTAGGAATTTTCAAAATTGGTCGCCTGGAGTGTAAGTGATTGATCTAATGCTTCCTCACCGTATACCTGAAAGATGTCTGCAGAAGCAAAAGCGTTGTAATTCTCAAATTTCTTCTTTATGTCTGGTATTTGCTGCGCAGAACATGACCGTCCCCTGACTGGGTACAATCCTCCAAAGTTATAGTAAGCCAACACAATGTCCTTCTTACTGTTTCCGTCAAAATCGTCATAATACACAATGAATGGTTCAGATTTGGTTGCTTGAAATTTGTAGTTCAATCCCAAATTACCCACCACGTAATCATCATCTCCATCATTGTCCAGATCTACTGCATTAATATGATTCCACCAACCTAACTCTTCAGTAAGCTTAGAATCTCTGCGATTCAATTTCCCATTTATATTCTCGAATATGATAATACCCATCCACTCACCGACTACCAGTAAGTCGGCATCATCATCCAAGTCAAAGTCTGACCATAATGCACTGGTGACCATTCCGATGCTTTTCAATTCGGGAGCAATCAAATTCGTAACATCTTCAAATGTGCAGGAACCACTTTCGCTTTTTAAATTTCTATAAATGAAACTTGAAGCGGCCGAGGGGTACTGTCCGGGAATCTGTCTTCCAGCAACAAAAAGGTCTTCATCGCCATCTGAATCAAAGTCGGCATTGATAGCCACGGATCCGCTAAAAGCATTTTGTGGCAAAACATTGATCAGGTCAAAAGATCCGTCTTTATTCTCATAAAAAAGGTCCTGATATGCAACATCCCCTGGATCGAATTCATTTCCACCAGTAACCACATAAAGATCTTTGTCACCATCATTATCTGCATCAAAAAATAGCGATGCTACCTCCTCACTATTCTTCCCTGCCTCAAGATTCGCATTTATCGAGCCCGCTACAGTCCCTTCATAGGAAAAGGCTCCTGGTATGTAAATCTCATCCTCACTATCACCGTCAACGTCACCTACCGCCACTTTTGGACCTTCAATTGACATTTGGTGTGGCAACAATATCTCCCGCTCGTAATCGTCAAATTTGTTTTCCCTATGAGCAAAAGACAATAGGTCTACCTCATTAAAATATGGCTGGACCGAGGAAGTGCCTTCCCTGACATTTTTTGAGGAATTCGACTCTACGACTACACTTCCAGCTTTGACATCTGTCAGCTTGGTAACCAGCCCATTTGACCAATGGACCTTGACCTGATCCACTCTCGTCGACTTTCCGATTCCGAAGTGAGCTACGGGTTCACTTGACGAATAGAAACCCCTGGAATTCGAAAACTCATAATTCTGAATTTCGCCATCAACTACTATTTCAACTTTGGAGCCCATCAAAACTTCTCCGCCACGCGGGCTTAGGATGACTCGCAGAGAATTGTTCTTGTCACTCTTGTTTTCATATAAAAAAGCACGATCGTTCACATTGTTAAGAACCAGGTCAAGGTCACCATCATTGTCAAGATCGGCGTATGCAGCACCCGTTGAAAAGCTGGGTTCGTCAAGACCCCATGTCTCTGTGATCTTATCAAAGCCTAAATTGCCGGTATTTCGAAACGCGTAGTTAGAAATTTTTCGTACGGGATAGAATGATAACAACTCATCAAGAGACAATCGGTCCCAAACGTCAATTTTTCCATTGGATTCTCTTATTTCTTGTATATCAGACTTTTTCTCCTTCAGGTACCTGGTAGTGTTTTCAAGTGCATCTGTATGTCTTAAATCGCGCACCAGGCCATTGCTAATAAAAACATCTTTCTGGCCATCATTGTCAAAGTCAGCAATTAACGGTGACCAACTCCAATCTGTATAAGCCATACCCGCATATTGCGATACATCGCTAAATACATTTCTTTGATTTGAGTTAGTACCTCGGTTCAATTGAAGCGTGTTGAGCATGTATTGATAATGACCACCATCTTCGACCGTAGCCCAAAATGCTGCAGGGTACATGCCTCCCATGTTGGCTTTGAGGTTATAGTTGTCCTCTGGTACCATATCCACAGTGAGTATATCCGGTAAATTGTCGTTATTGATATCAGCAACGTCTATACCCATGCTGAAATAGGAAATATGTCCCATGCTTTCATCGATGGTGTTGATGAAGGTTCCGTCCCTCTGATTGATGTAGAGAAAATCAGGGTTGTTGTAGTCGTTTGAAACATAGAGGTCTGGCCAGCCATCGCTATTAAAGTCACCGGTCGTTGCGCTCAACCCATAACCCCTATCAAAGACATTAGCCTTCTTAGTAACATCAATGAACTTGCCATTGTCATTTTGTAAGAGTCTGCATCCCAACGCAGGATACCTCCAATCCTTGCCCTTTAAAACAGAAAGAAATCCGGGGTTCGGAGGCTGATTCACTAAGAAGAGATCTAAGTCACCATCTTTATCATAGTCGAAAAATACTGCCTGTTGACTTCTCCAAGTATCATCTAGACCATATTCTCTTGCCGATTCGGTAAAGGTTAAGTCGCCATTATTGATATAAAGCTCATTTCTTCGTCTTGCTGAAGGCTCGTCATAGAGTGATTTACAAACGTAAATATCAATCCAGCCATCTCCATTGATATCAACCATGGTTACTCCAGTGGTCCAACTTCCTTTGTTTTCAATGCCAGCTGCATTCGCAATTTCTTCAAAAACCAGGTTCCCTTTATTCAAATACAGCTGATCTGCAACCTGATTCCCTCCGAAATATATATCCTGTAATCCATCATTGTTAATATCCGCAATCGCCACACCGGAACCATGATAAACATTGTCATAAATGAACGGGTTAACTTCTTTGTTATCGACCACGATATTTTCAAAGTTGATACCTGTTTTTCCAGCGTCCAACAGTTCAAACCGGGGTGATTGTGCATGGACACTTACACCGCTGAAAACAATCAGAAAGACCCCGAAACAATTCTTCATACACATAAATGGTCCATAAAACTAAATGAAAATACGCGCTTTGAATAAGTAAAAGTCAGATCCTCACCTACTGTGAAGTCTTTTATGGCAAGTATGCAGTTGACTTGACAAAGGATCAAGCTTTGCAAGCTGACGTCTAATCAAATACGCAATTTTGGCGATCCGAAATTTACTTAATAGGCAAAAAAAAACCATCCATCATGAGGATGGATGGTTTTTATCAATTACTAGTTTATTAATTAAGTACCACTGTTGAAAGACCAGCAGGTAGTACTACAGCATTTCCAGCCGCATCCCAAATCGAGAGGCTAAGAGTCACCTCCCCGTCAGCAGCTTTCCAGGAATACATATAGTCTAGTACATTATCTGCAAAAGTTGCAGTAACCTTAACAGCATCTCCATCTGTATCTGCCGCATCGATCATTCCATCTTCATCATCATCAACTCCTGTGTAGTCTTCCGTTAGAGTGACGCTTCCTATATCTTCATCTAACAGAAGATTATAAAGCTGTCCGGAAGTTGTGGTTGCAGAATTGTCTCCAACAAGAAGTGGAGCAGTCAAATCTATGGTAAATGCATCCGTCACTGTTTCTGTAGCCATGGCAAATCCAGCAGCGGTAACTGCTGAGGCACCAGTGATTGTGAAAGTAATTTTCTCTTCCACAGCTCCCGGTGTTAAGGTAGCCACGTAGACAGAATCATCCATATCTTCATCCAAAACAGCAGTAACAGCACCAAAAGTAGCTGTCCCACTAGTTATGGTCAAAGTAGGAAGAGTTGTCAATTCAACGGTAAAGTCATTTTCAAAGGCCATAACAACTGTCCCAGTTGCTGCTCCATTCAGAATAGCATCCTCAACAGTAACAGTGACCGATACAGTCTCAACTGGTGTCTCCAATGAAAAATCGCGTACCGCAGAAAGAAAATGATTTGCATTTCCAGAAGGGAACACTGTTCCACCTCTAGTTATCGTAGATACGAAATCAAATTCATCCTCTTCAGAATAACTAGCAACAGTTGTTCCCAATGCAGCTGCTATCGCATTCATGGTTATAGATCCTGAGAAACCTTGATTCCCGTTTGCATTTGCAGTAAAAGAAGTTTGATTTACAATCGTCCCGGTGTTTGTTCCATCTGTGACAGTCATAGTGAATGCCTCCACAGAGCTTCCATCGGTCTCATCAATAAATTCTACCTCAAAACTTACAGAAGAGGTTGGATCGGATAGCAGAAGATCTCCGCTAGGTGAAGAAACCCACACTGCAATAGCAGCGTTGTCTCCCGGCGTGAATATATCCGCGTCAATCCCACCTGCAGTATCACATGATGCCATTCCTAAAACGACAAGGCATGCGAGTAATATGTTTATATTATTTTTCATAATAATCTTAACGTTTTAATTAATGAGCATCAATTACCAATTGCTCAGCCAATCAATTGCTCCGGTTTTCAACAATGAAGCAGGTGAAAGAACTGGCTCTGGCGCATTGCTGTTAAACAGGTACGTTTGCTGTCCGTAGTCCCAGTTCGTAGGAACTGCGCTCCCAGACACAGGACTCAAAGCTGGAATGCCTGTTCGTCTCCAGTCGCTCCAAATTTCCGGTTGAGTAAACAAACCAATGTACTTCTGCGTCATAATCTTCTCCTCTGTTACAGGAGCAGCAACACTTGCCTGAGCAACATAATCATCGTACTCATCACCTCCGGAAGCAAAACCCATCTCAACAAATGATGCATTGATTCCATTCAGATACGCGGTCTGAGCAGTTGCAGTATTTCCGTTAAGTCTGAATTCCGCCTCAGCTATGATAAACTGAATCTCTCGATAAGAAATCAAGTCTTGTCTGAAAGGCGCGATAAAGTACGGATGCGGGGTTCCATTAATTGTAAACGTCTGATCCATAACACCCAATCTGTCTGTATCATTCAGTCCCGTCATCAGCGCTCTCATGGTCGGGTGGAACTCGATATCTCCCTCACGACCATTATTGAATCGGTACCATCCACCAGAGGCAGGGTCAGTTCCATACTGATAAGACATATTGTGAGAACGGCTTGTAAATGAAGCCTGAGCTCTAGACAATGCGTTATTTAAATCTCCTACATGAAGATAGTACCTTGCAAGGATGGCATTGGTCGCCCTAGTCCAGGCAGCAATATCCCCACCATAGTACAGATCTTCACTTCCTGGAGCAATTGCTCCGGCAGGACCTGAAAACAACGTCAATGCTTCATTAAGAAGACTAAGCACCGCTGGGTAGATAATCGTTGCCTGATCATCAAAAACAGGATTAAAGTTCGCAGAACCTTGTCCCGCTTCTGTGTACGGCATATCTCCCCACACGTCCGACATCATCATGATTGTATAAGCTTCGATAACTTTCGCAACACCTAGGTAATGATTATATCCATTTTCCTCTGCGATGGAAGTTACGATTCCAAGCTCATTAAGGATGTTTTCGTAACAATCGCTCCATGCCGCATCAAATCGGATCGCCTGGATCTGATATTGATTGAATGAAGACCACTGTCTCGCGACACCTTCCACCTGCTGTGTAAATAGGCTATTCCAACGTGAGAAGGAACTACCGTATACATCTGCAAGCGATATTTGAATTTGCCCTGTCAAACCAGTAATCGGAACCGATAATGGCTTGTTTGGGTCAGCGTTTAAATCTCCGCCGATAAAGTCCTCACATGAAAAGGCAGAAAGCACCAATGTCATGAGAAGTATATTCTTAAATTTCATGTATTTCATCGTCTTTACTATTAGAAATTAAGGCCTACCTTAAACATAAGGGTTCTAGTAGATGGATTGTTGAAATAATCAAATCCCTGACCATTACCGGTACCGGTCAAACTGGTCTCAGGGTCAACACCATCGTACTCCCAATCATACCATAGGTTTCTTCCAACAAAACCAATTGTTGCACTCTGTACGAAATTGTTAGCGAACAAAGAACTAGGAAGCTGATAGTTAACACTAACTTCTCTTAGTCTGATCCATCCGCCATCTTGCACAAATTGCTCTCCAACAGCACCAAAACCTCCAAGAGACGAAGTCCAGTAAGCCTGATCCCTCACAATCGCAATATTGTTAGGAACATAGTTTGGCGTCTCGGAAGTACCAACATTGATCACACCGTTCAAGATATGTGGATTTTCCTCCCTTGTATCAGCTGTAAGTTGAGATCTTCCAAAGAATGAAAGTGCCCATGCTGTACCATTCCACAAGTCTCCACCTTTTCTCCAGTCGAGTAGGAATCCTACTGATACTTGCTTATAAGTAAAGTTGTTTCTCCATCCTAGGATGAAGTCAGGATTTGGATTTCCAATCGCTCTCTGAGTATTGTCAATCGCCTGATATCCATACTCTGCAGAGTTAGGATCATTGTTGATAACAATATCTCCACTTGGAATAGCAAGACTAGTATCGTCAGCTCCTCCAGCACCTGTTCTTTGGTATGCGCCTCCAGAGATTCCACCATATGGCTGTCCCTTTATTGCATAAGAACCTGCACTATTAAATCCTGCTAGGAATACTCTTTCGATACCTGGAGCAAGCTCATCAACAATAGTCTCAGACCTTGTAAAGTTCACTTGAGTATCCCAATTAAGGTCTCCTGATTGAACCGGAGTAGCATTGATTGTCAATTCTATCCCATCAGTAGACAACTGACCAGCATTCAACCATGCACTAGTAAAGCCTGATTCAGCAGAAACGGAAGCAGGTAGAATAGCATCTTCAGTCGTTTGATCATAGTAGGCAAAATCTACTCCTACCCTTCCATCAAGGAACCTCAAATCCAAGCCTATTTCGATAGAAGTTGTCAACTCTGGAGTAAGGCCAGGGTTTCCAAGTCTGTCATCCAATTCGAAAGATGTTACACCATTGATCGGCCAAGGAATGCTAGTTCCCCATCCGTCTCCGATGTTAGCAGTGTTCTCATATACTGAAGAAGTACTGTAAGCATTTGGAGGAGGAGCTCCAACCTGTGCCCATGAGAATCGTACCTTACCAAAAGTCAAGATGTCATTCTGTGGCATTAACTCTGTAAATGCCAAAGCTGTAGACACTGAAGGATAGAAGAATCCTGCATCAGCAGCATTAAAGTCAAGTGGATTCACCAACCTGGAATCATAATCCTGACGAGCTGAAAGCGTAACAAACGCAGTATTTCTCCAGCTAGTTTCAACCTGGCCATAGAAGCCGATAGTTCTATACCTTGTATCATCTTCTGCTGCACTAATTGTAGTAGCATTACTAATATCAAGGAAACCACCGAATACAAGACCATCACCTTGCGTGTAGGTATTGTGTCGGTTGAAGCTAAACATGTTAATACCGGCTAGGTAGTTTAAGGCAAAATCCTCGTTCAACTGACCTGCTCCACTAAGATTCAGATAAAAATCAGTTTGTCTCGTAACATACTCGTCCAAAATGATGGTACCATTTGGATTTGTTCTAGAGTTAATTTCAAAATCCTGCTTTCTGTCATCATTTGTGATATCAGTACCTACGTTCAACGCAAAGTTGACCCAATCACTTACTTTATAGTTTGCTTTGAAACTTCCAAAGGTTCTGTGAACAACTTCATGCCTCAACGTATTGTTAACTACCCAGTAGGGGTTGTCATATCCACCACCACCACGGTAGTTTCGCTGACGACCATCGGGGAAGATATATGATGATGGCTCATCAAAAGCATCATGTCCAAAACCATTCGAGTTATCGAATGTGATTGGTGTTCTATAAAGCCCCAGTAGCAACCCGGAGACATTGGATCCTTGCTGAATCCTCTGGTGATCATTTCTAGTATAGTTGATCGTCGCTTCAAAGGAAAGTGCCTCACTAGCCTTCAAAGTAGTTGCTATGGCAGCTGTTTTCCTTTGATACTCCTCATTAGGAATAACTCCCTCCTGATCGTGATTGGATGCAGAAAAACGGAATGTAGCAATATCATTACCTCCTGAAATACTCAGAGAGTTCGTATGGGTCACCGCTGTTCTGTAGAAATCACCCAAGTTGTCATAAACATTGGCTGCTGGTCCACTACCACCAGTTACAAGGAATCCGTTGTTATCGAACCTGTAGTTTCCGTCGTTGTCAAACGCAGAAGCTCCAGGAGCCTGCGGGTGATCCGGATCAGTAGAATAAGATAAGTCTGTTACTCTAGGACCCCAAGAAGTAGAAAATCCAGTACTTGGATCAAAGTAAGCTCCGCCCCATCCCTGTGCATACGTGCGCTGCAATTCAGGAGCAGTTGTGACCTTATCTAGTGCTACCTGAGAAGTGAAATTAACTCTCAAACCGGCTCCCTTCGATCCTTTCTTCGTCGTAATCACGATCACACCAGTAGATCCTGCAGTACCGTAAAGGGCAGTAGCGGCAGCACCTTTCAGAACACTTACCGACTCTATGTCATTAACATTAAGGTCCATCAACCTGTTGGATTGAGCTGTTCCCGCGGTGTTTGCTTCAGTGCCACTTATTGTTTCATTATTGGTTCTTACACCATCAATCACAATAATTGGCTGGTTATTACCAATAATTGAAGTAACACCTCTCAACAAAATTCGAGTACCACCGCCCGCTGATCCTGAAGATCGGGTGATCTGGATTCCGGCTGCTTTTCCCACAAGTGCGTCCGTAGCATTCACAGCACCGGAATTAACCAACGTTTGGCTTTCCACTTTTTGGACTGCATATCCCAGTGCTTTCTCACTTCTTTCAACCCCAAGTGCCGTAACTACCACTTCGGATAGTTCCGTTACATCAGAGGCCAGAGTGATGTCGATCACTGTTCTAGAGCCCACGGCAACCTCTTGCTCAGCAAATCCAACAGAGGAGAACACAAGCACAGCTCCTTGTTCTACACTCAAGCTAAAATTACCATCAAGATCTGTTGTGGTTCCGTTTGTTGTGCCTTTAATCACAACATTCACACCAGGAAGTCCTTCACCATCATTGGTGACCTTCCCGGAGACCGTTCTTGATTGCGCCATTACAGTAATGACCGCAAGAAAGAACAAAGTACTTAGTAGTAAGATCTTTCTCATACTTTACTTTTTTGGTTATAAATAGATTACAAAGGCCTAAAGATAAGGCAATCTTTGCCACATATTCAAAACAGAATGCGTTAAAACCCTTTTTTTGCCAGATGTCAACACTTACTACCGGTGCTATAAAAATTAAAACTGCGGTCTTTTTTAGCTAAAAGTAGGAGTCAATTCATCGAGATAAACATAGATTTGCGTTTCCCGAAATACCGCGAATTATAATTATCACACTAGATGCAAGCAGATCTTGATAACCTCCAAAAAATTTGCTCCCAAACACGTCGAGATATAGTTAGAATGGTTCATGCAGTACAATCTGGTCATCCAGGTGGCTCCCTGGGATGCACGGAATATTTTGTCTGCCTTTATCACTATATCATGTCCTACGACACCTTATTTAATATGGATGGAAGCAATGAGGACATGTTTTTTCTCTCAAACGGGCACATTTCGCCCGTTTTTTACAGCACACTTGCTCGTGCAGGTTTTTTTGAGATATCTGAGCTTAAAACCTTTAGAAAAATCGGTTCACGTCTTCAAGGTCATCCTGCAACAGAGGAAGGGCTTCCAGGAGTTAGGATCGCGTCAGGTTCCCTGGGTCAAGGGCTGTCGGCTGCATCAGGGGCTGCTTTAGCGAAAAAAATCAATGGCGATGACAAACATGTTTTTGTTCTCATGGGAGATGGAGAGCAGCAGGAAGGTCAAATTTGGGAGGCGGCCATGTTTGCAGCACACAACAAGATCGACAACCTAATCGCCACAATAGACTACAATGGGCAACAAATAGATGGAAAAACGGATGATGTTAACTCCCTAGGTAATCTAACCGAAAAATACCTATCATTTGGCTGGGAAGTCCTATCGTGCGACGGCAACGATTTGCCAGGGCTGATCGAAACACTTGAGGAGGCAAAATCCAGAAGTCGGAAGGGCAAACCGATCCTGATTTTAATGAAGACTGAAATGGGAAAGGGAGTTGATTTTATGGAGGGTACACACAAATGGCACGGAATTGCCCCTAATGATGAACAATTAGAAACGGCCTTGTCACAATTGGAAGAAACCTTGGGAGACTATTAAAATGACAAAATTCACATACACAGAAAAAAAAGACACAAGATCTGGATTTGGTGATGGTCTTCTAGAACTCGGGAGATCAAATCCAGACGTGGTTGGGCTATGTGCTGATCTAATTGGTTCGTTGAAAATGGGAGCCTTCCAAAAAGAATTCCCTGATCGATTCTTTCAAACCGGAATTGCCGAAGCAAATATGATGGGAATTGCTGCAGGCTTAGCTACAGCGGGTAAAATTCCATTCACAGGAACTTTTGCAAATTTTTCTACCAGCCGGGTTTACGATCAGCTGAGACAATCCATTGCCTATTCCGAAAAAAATGTCAAAGTGTGTGCATCTCACGCTGGCTTGACGCTTGGAGAAGATGGAGCCACCCACCAAGTTTTGGAAGATATAGGAATGACCAAAATGCTACCAAATTTCACAGTGATAAACCCTTGCGATTACCACCAAACCAAGGCAGCAACTATAGCAATCGCACAGCATCATGGACCGGTATATCTGCGATTCGGGAGACCGGGTTGGCCAATGTTCATGCAGAATCAACCATTTGAGATTGGCAAAGCCATAACCCTGATTGAGGGAAGTGACGTTTCGATTTTTGCCACGGGCCACATGGTATGGAAAGCGGTCGAAGCTGAAGCAATATTGTCTGAACAGAGCATTTCCGCTGAGGTAGTAAATATTCACACGATCAAGCCTCTGGATATTTCAGCTATTCTCAAGTCAATTGACAAGACGGGTTGTGTTGTTTCAGCTGAAGAACACCAAATTGCAGGAGGGCTCGGTGAAAGCATTTCGAATGTGATTGTCACTAATCAACTTGTTCCGCAGGAATTTGTGGCGGTTGACGATCAATTTGGAGAGAGTGGAAAACCTGAAGAGCTTTTGGACAAGTATGGGCTTGGTACCTCTGACATTGTTGAAAAAGCTAAAAAAGCAATTGCCAGGAAACAGTAAGTAATCCTAAGTTAGTTGAACAATGGAGCAGCTGACCAGATCTATCTTTCTAGCATGATATCTCATCGGCAGCACTTTCTCGATTATTTGTCGCAAACATCAGAAACGCCACTGATGTTGGAAATAGCATCCGCAGAAGGGATCTACCTCACAGACACTTCTGGCAAAAGGTACATCGATCTCATTTCTGGCATAGGGGTATCTAACATTGGTCATCGTCATCCGAAAGTCACGGAAGCAATCAAGAATCAGGTTGATAAGCACCTTCATTTGATGGTTTACGGCGAATATGTTCAAAGTCCCCAGGTGTTGTTGGCTGAGGCACTCTGCTCCACTTTGCCTGACCGGCTTAATTCTGTCTACCTACTCAATTCAGGAAGTGAGGCCATTGAGGGAGCCTTAAAACTTGCGAAGAGGTTCACAGGTCGGCGAGAGGTCATATCATGTATCAATGCATATCATGGATCTTCTCATGGAGCACTTTCTGTCACAGGGAATGAAGATCTGAAGAGAAACTTCAGACCACTGCTTCCAGGAATCAGACACATAAATTTTGGTGAAATCCAGGACCTTCGACACGTAAGCGATGAAACGTCTGCCATTATTGTTGAAACAGTCCAGGGTGAAGCAGGTGTCAGATCTTCCGATACAGAGTATTTTAAGGCCCTGAGAAAAAAATGCGATGAATCCGGAACTCTCCTGATCTTGGATGAAGTCCAATGCGGGTTTGGCAGGACTGGCAAATTTTGGGCGTTCGAACATTTTGGTATAGTTCCTGATATTTTGGTGAGCGCCAAGGGAATGGGAGGCGGAATGCCTATCAGCTGTTTCATTACCAATAGAGAGGTGTCAAAAACGCTAATGAGTGATCCGGTTTTGGGCCATATTACGACTTTTGGAGGACATCCTGTTTCGTCTGCTGCTTCACTTGCAACCCTACAAGTCATACTCGACGACAATCTATTGGAGGGTGTTCAAAAAAAAGAGAAATTGTTTCTTGACCAATTAAAGCACCCTAAGATAAGAGAAGTGAGAAGCTGTGGACTTATGATGGCAGTTCAGTTCGAATCTTACGACGTTTTAAAACCAATCATTGATCGTGGAATAGATTTAGGTGTGATTACGGATTGGTTTCTATTCGACAACTCATCCATGCGGATCGCTCCACCTTTAACTATTGATGAAAATGAAATTAAGCAATCCTGCGAACTCATTTTGGAGGCCATTGGTTGAATATGCTAACCATATGTGCTTTTTAGATAAATACGACTGTTCATGGAAATGATCGATAAAGTAAAGGAAGCAACCGACTTCCTATCCAAAGAAGGTTTTGGTAAGCCCGATATAGGTATCATTTTAGGGACGGGACTAGGAGCCCTGGCCAGTGAAATTGCAGTGGATGTTGAAATTGATTACGCGAAAATCCCGCACTTCCCTATTGCGACCGTTGAATTTCACAAGGGAAAAATGATAAAGGGTCAGTTACAAGGCAAAGCTGTAATCGCTATGCAAGGAAGGTTTCATTTCTATGAGGGTTATTCAATGGCTGAAGTGGTCTTTCCTGTCCGTGTCTTAAAAGAACTTGGAATTGAGAAACTGCTGATTTCAAATGCTGCAGGATCAATGAACACGGAATGGAGCAAAGGAGAGCTCATGCTTATTGAGGATCATATCAATTTACAGCCGGACAACCCTTTGAGAGGTGTGGAGGCCACTGGATTCGGACCAATTTTTACAGATATGAGTGCTCCCTATGACAAAGAGCTGAACAAATTGCTTGAACAAATTGCGAAGGAAAAGAACATCACCCTAAATAAAGGGATTTATGTATCTGTAGCAGGGCCCAATCTGGAGACCAGAGCCGAATATAGATTCTTGAGCCAAATTGGGGCTGATGTTGTTGGTATGTCCACGGTTCCTGAAGTGATTGCTGCGAATCAAATGGGCCTTCCTGTCGCTGCAATTTCTGTGCTTACAGATGATTGTGATCCTGATAACCTTCAACCCATTAATATTGAGGATATTATCGCAACTGCTCAGGAAGCTGAGAAAGATCTTGTGATTCTTTTTAAGGAGCTAGTATATGCTATTTGAAAGCAGGAATCCCAGTTATATCCGCACCTAAGATTAACAGGTGAATATCATGTGTTCCCTCGTACGTAACCACGGACTCGAGGTTCATCATATGGCGCATCATTGGATATTCACCAGTGATGCCCATTCCTCCATGAATCTGCCTGGCTTCTCGAGCGATATTGAGTGCCACTTCGACTGCATTCCTTTTCGCCATCGAAATCTGTGCAGTTGTTGCCTTCCCTTCCTCCATCATCTTACCTAACTTCCAATTTAGCAGCTGAGCCTTGGTGATCTCAGTTAGCATCTCTGCCAATTTTTTCTGAACCAATTGAAATGAAGCAATGGGTTTATCAAACTGAATACGTTCCAAAGCATATCTCCTTGCTGAGTCGTAACAATCCATCGCTGCGCCTATTGCTCCCCAGGCAATACCGTACCTTGCTTTATCCAGACAGCCCATTGGGGCTCCAAGTCCATTTTTCCCGGGCAATAAATTCTCCTTTGGTACTTTCACATCGCTAAAGACAAGTTCTCCTGTGCAAGAAGCTCTTAGTGACCATTTTCCATGCGTTTCTGGAGTTGTGAAGCCCTCCATGCCTCGCTCCACGATTAATCCATGAATTCTCCCATTCTCATCCTTTGCCCAAACCACAGCAATATGCGCTTCAGGAGCATTTGAGATCCACATTTTTGCTCCGTTCAATAAGTAGTGGTCTCCTTTGTCTTCAAAATGAGTCTCCATCCCACCTGGATTGGAACCATGGTTAGGCTCAGTTAGACCGAAACAGCCGAGCCACTCTCCAGAACCTAACTTGGGTAAGTATTTCTTTTTCTGTTCCTCGGAACCGTAAGCAAAGATTGGATACATCACGAGTGAGCCCTGCACAGATGCGGTCGATCTCATTCCTGAATCTCCACGCTCAATTTCCTGCATTATTAGGCCATACGAAATGTAGTCTAGCCCCCCTCCACCATAATCGGTAGGTACTGTAGGTCCAAAAGCCCCAATTTCACCAAACTTCCTCACGATTTCTGTAGGGAAATGATTCTTCTCAGCCCACCCCTCTATGAACGGAGTGATTTCCTTTTTAACAAAATCTCTAACAGATGATCGAATCAACTTATGCTCTTCGGTTAGAAGGTCATCAATGTGGTAATGATCCGGAGATTCAAACTCATCCACAAAATTTCGCTTTTCTTCACTCATGGGAACGTTTCTCGTTATATCGGTTGTTAGAATTTTGCCGCAAATTTACACTCTTATAACTGCAATAAAACAGTTGATAAGAAAATGGAAGTGATTATATTCTAGAGTGTTTTACTCCGACAAAAGTACATCTGCAATGCCCAATAAAACAGAAGAAATTGTTCTTGCCCGGAATGTATAGGCTTTCTTCACATATCGTAATTTTACTATTACCTCTTTTCGTTATGAGTCAAAATACTCAAGGGAAAAAATATTTTGGCTCGGACAGCACCCAATTGAAAGAGGTCTTTCACTATGAATTGTCAGACTCGACACTTAACGGATCTTATGAGGCTTTTTATCCCAATGGCTCACTCCAGACTTTTGGATGGTATAAGAATGATTTTCCGGACAGCATCTGGACGTACTACTATGAAAACGGCAGAAAAAAGGCTGAAGGTAGGTTTAAAATTGGTATTCCAAACGGAAAGTGGAACTACTATTTCGAAAATGGCAATATTAAATCTAGCGGCACTCTGAAGGACAAAATTAAAGAGGGAGAATGGGTTTTTTACTTTGAAAATGGAGGTGAAAAAAGTGCGGGAAATTACGAAAACAACCAGAAAACCGGCATTTGGAACTATTTCTATGAAGACGAAAGCCTTAAGGCTCAGTCATTTTTTATGGGAAGAAAAGGCACTTACAAGGAATTCTATCCATTTGGCAACGTCCGTATGGAAGGTGAAACATTGGATGAAAAGAGTGCCGGTGAGTGGATCTACTATTATGAGTCAGGTGAGGTGGAAGCAACTGGGAATTTCGAAAACGGTCTGAAGACTGGTGAGTGGAAATATTTGCACAGGAATGGAGAAAACAAAGCACTAGGAACCTACCAAGATGGGCTTCGAGTTGGAGAATGGAACTACTATCACGAAAACGGAACTCTACAACAATCAGGAGTCTTGCAACAGGACCAAAAAGAAGGCTATTGGAAGCTATTCTATCCAACAGGAGAACTACAAGGAGAAGTCGATTTCGACAAGGGATCTGGCAGTTTTTCCGAGTACTACACCAATGGCGGAAAGAAGGCAAGCGGTCAGTTAGTAAATGAAAAAAAAGAAGGGAAGTGGATCTACTATGGTGAAGATGGTCGTATTGACGGGGAAGCAGATTTTAAAAAGGGGAAGGGGTATTACAAGGGATATTACCCTGACGGCACACTAAAAATGGAAGGTCTGATCGAGGATGACAAAAGAGTAGACGAATGGACACTTTACAATCCAAACGGCACACTTGCAGGTACCTACTTTCCTATCTATGAAAATGAAAAACCCATTTTTAAAACAAGACAATCAAAAGATTTTTCAGAGGAAAGTACAGAGGGATTTGATAAACCTGAATACAAGTTCAAACGAAGGGGACTCAGGTACTTTCAATATAGGATAAACGAGTATCAAGGAGTCATCTTGGGAACAAATCCACTGTGGCTCTCGGATAGCAAGTTGCCAATAGCACTTGAATATTACAAACAAGAAAGGCTTGGCTACGAGCTTCAGATTGATCTAATTAGAGACCCCTTTTTCGTTTCAGAGAGCAACATCGAAAATGATGTACTTTTTGAGCGAGGATCTCGGCTTAATTTCCGGCAAAAATTCTATCACGAAGATGGAAAATTTGGTATGTTCTATTTTGGACATCAAATCAGCTATACCAGGATCAACTACAAGGTGAACTACCTGGATCGATCCATTGTCTTTCCTGGCCCGCAAGTAGTACCAGGCACACTAGTCGAATCAGGGTTTTCTTATGGTGTTTTTATTGGCAGTAGATGGATGCGAGACGTTGGTGACTCGGGCCTGACCGTTGATGTTTTCCTTGGGGTCAATGCTGCTAATCGATCGTTTGACAGAAATAATGAAGATGCGATATTCGATGAATATTTCAACCCCAGGATAAAATCATCCCTACATTTTCCTGTCATTTTTGGTCTCAATTTTGGGTTTGCTGGCCCTGATAACAAAAGCAAGACTCAGTAATGAAAAAGACTGTTCTCATTGGTGCTACACCTAACCCAGCCAGATATGCCTTTCTGGCGGGAAATAAGCTCGTTCAGTCAGGCCATGAACTAGTTCCAATAGGAATAAGGCCAGGACAAATAGCGGGCATCTCCATCCTCGATCTGAGATCCTATCCGGCAGTTGAAGATGTGGATACGGTTACGCTATATGTTGGCCCAAAAAATCTGGTGGAATGGGAGGGTTATATTCTTTCACTCAGACCGAAAAGATTAATATTCAATCCTGGTACTGAGAACTTAGACTTTGCCTCGAAGGCCCGTTCAATGGGTATTGAAACAGTGGAGGCCTGCACATTGGTAATGCTTTCTGCGCAAACATATTGAACTAACAATATAGCTGTCATCCTATTCGGATTCTTTCCATATTTCTGGTTTGCAATTCACTCCACGTTTAACCATCCTTAAGACCATCTCACGTTGTCTAGCAGATTCTTGATTTTCGAAATCTATGTCCAACCCCCTGAAATAGAAGTTCTTAAGACCCATCTTTTCAATACCGGCCGGCAATACGGTCAAATCATTGAATGAAATATCAAGATCTTGAAGGTTCCTCAGATCCAGTATGCTTTCCGGAAATTGAAGCAGGTAGTTATTCTGAAAGTGTAAGATTCTAAGGCGATCCAGTTTCGAGATATTAGCAGGAAGGCTGCTTAACCTATTGTGGTGAACATACAGCTCCTCCAGTAGACCAAGGTTCCCCACTTCCTCTGTCAAATCGTAAATCTGGTTATGTGATAAGTACAGGATCCGTAAACGTTGAAGATTGCCAATTGATCCAGGTATGATTTTCAATTGATTGTAGTAGAGGTCAATCTCTTCCAGCTGTTCCAAGTCTCCCATATCAGCTGTCAGGCTTTGCAGTTCATTCTTGTATAGCGAGAGGTTGATCAGATTCGAAAGGTTAGAAATTCCGTCTGGTAAGTGGGTTAGTTTATTCTCAGACATATTCAATTCTTCCAGACTGCTCATTTGATAAAAGGTAGGATGTATAGAGTCCAAATCACACTTCGAAAGCGTCAACTTCTTAATGTTTGATAATTTGAAATACTTTGCTTTTCGAAGCTCCAATGGATTAGAAGAAATATTTACTTCATTCAAATGCTTCAGTTTTCTAAGATGTTTGATTGGTATGGAAGTAAATTCGTTTCCTTTCAAGTCTAGTTTTTGAATATATCTGAGCTTTCTAAGTTTTGGTACTTTGCTCAAATCGTTTCCGATGAGTGACAATTGTTCTAAGCCCTTCAATTTCCTAGTTCGTACCTTCTTTTTTCCCAGGTGATTTCGATCCCAGCTTATGCTGCGTAGTTTCTCCAAATCCTGAAGCTCCTTGGGCAAAACAACGATCTGATTGTCATCCAATATCAAATGCTCAAGATTAGAGGCATTGAAAACAAAATCCGGAATTTCCTCGAAATCACCATTAGACAGATCAATAGATGTTAACTTATCGATGTCCACATTTTTTTGGTAGCCAAGAATTCGACTTTTGTCCTTCTCTTTGTTCGCAAGCAATCTGGCTTGATACAATGAATCTCTTGCTGCTTTAGGATCTCTCCGCATCATTTTTCTCAAGATTCTCATCCTTTCCTCGATTTCACCTTTAACCGACTTGCCAGAATCCGAATGTTGAGCACTTAGGGGGAAAAAAGTGCCCAGTATCAGGATCTGAAGTAGAAATAATCTAAATGTCATAATGATGAATTGAGAGGTTAAATTAAGGTGTTTTTGGTAAGCTTTTTACTGGTCAAAAAGGACCAAATTATGTATCTTCGCAGATTAACAAATCACTGCATTTCAAACAAGAATGAAGGTCAAGGAAACACATCCGATTCTCACTATTTTTTAGCCTTCATTATCTCTTAAAAACAATTCATGGAAGAAAGTAAGCAAAGTAAAAAAGGGGATTATTCTGCGAGTAATATCCAGGTTTTAGAAGGATTAGAAGCGGTTCGAAAAAGGCCAGCAATGTACATTGGGGATGTAAGTGTGAAAGGTCTTCATCACCTGGTATGGGAAGTGGTCGACAATTCCATCGACGAGGCTTTGGCAGGCCACTGCGATGAGATAACAGTAGAGATCAACACGGATGAGTCAATTACTGTTACAGACAATGGAAGAGGCATTCCAACTGATATGCATGAAAAGGAAAAAAGAAGTGCGCTGGAGGTTGTGATGACCGTACTGCATGCAGGTGGAAAATTTGACAAGGACACCTACAAAGTGTCTGGAGGTCTTCATGGTGTAGGTGTGTCTTGTGTCAATGCACTATCTTCTTCACTTACTGCAACTGTACATCGTAACGGCAAAATATTCACACAGGAATATAGTCTGGGTATTCCAAAAGCTCCGGTCAAGGAAATTGGGAAAACAGATATCAGTGGAACAATTGTTAGATTCAAACCGGACGAAAGCATTTTCAGTGTCACAAAATACAATTCTGAAACAGTTGCTTCGAGACTAAGAGAGCTTGCATTCCTTAATTCGGGCATACGAATAATATTGATCGATCACCGGAATTTAGATGAGTCTGGAGAGCCTCTTTCAGAGGAATTTTATTCAGAAGGTGGGCTCTCAGAATTTGTGACATATCTTGACAGTACACGCGAGACGCTGATCCCTGAACCTATCTTTATTAGCCGAGAAAAAGGTGAAGTCCCAGTCCAGGTTGCGCTCAGTTATAACACTTCATTTACTGAGAATGTCATCTCATATGTTAATAACATCAATACCCATGAAGGGGGCACTCACGTTTCCGGCTTCAGAAGAGCGCTAACAAGGACATTAAAAAATTATGCCGACAAATCCGGTTTACTCGAGAAGGTGAAAGTCGAAATAAATGGAGACGATTTTCGTGAAGGGTTGACCGCAGTTATATCAATCAAGGTTGCAGAGCCTCAGTTTGAAGGACAAACCAAGACCAAGCTTGGTAATTCAGATGCTATGGGGGCAGTAGACACCTGCGTTAGCGAAATTCTAAATGAGTATCTTGAGGAACATCCGAAGGAAGCGAAGCAAATCGTCTCAAAAGTGATTCTAGCGGCACAAGCAAGACACGCGGCAAGGAAAGCCAGAGAGATGGTTCAAAGGAAGAATGTTCTATCAGGAACAGGTCTACCAGGAAAGCTCGCAGATTGCTCAGACAGAGATCCGGCGGTGTGTGAGTTGTATCTCGTAGAGGGTGATTCAGCAGGTGGTTCTGCTAAGCAGGGACGAGATCGTAAATTCCAGGCAATTCTTCCCTTGAGAGGAAAAATTCTAAATGTTGAAAAAGCTCAAGAGCACAAGATTTACGACAACGAAGAGATCAAGAATATGATCACTGGCCTAGGTGTTTCTTTCGGCACTGAGGAAGACGAAAAGGCTCTGAACATGGAAAAGTTGAGGTATCACAAGATCATTATCATGACGGATGCCGATATTGATGGGAGCCATATTCGAACATTGATTCTGACTTTCTTTTTCAGATACATGCGAGAATTGATTGAAAATGGCTACCTCTACATAGCCCTTCCACCTCTTTACCTAATAAAAAAGGGGAAGCAAGAAAGATATGCATGGTCAGAAGAAGACAGGGAACGAGTAGTTAAGGAGATGGCAGACGGAAAAGAAGAATCTGTAAACTTACAGCGATACAAAGGATTGGGTGAGATGAATCCAGAACAACTCTGGGCTACAACAATGGATCCGGAACATAGGAGCTTAAAGCAAGTGACAATTGAGTCAGCGGCAGAAGCGGATCACCTCTTCTCAATGCTTATGGGAGACGAAGTGGCGCCTCGACGCGAATTCATCGAGAAAAATGCAAAATATGCGAACGTAGATGTCTAAAGTTTAGACAAAATAATTTGGTACATTGCCTGCAGAAACTTCCAAATTACAGCGAACGTGAATAGTATCGCAGAGCCAAATGCCAGTATAATCAGCATTATAAGATCAACTAACTTTTCCATACTCTTAGATTAAGGTTGATTGAAATATACGGTTATTTTCGCTAAGTGGTAGCATTATTTATAAACAATTTTTCAACTATGAAATATAATTTTATCAAGAAAGGCTTTTTCCCACTTTTATTTGTTGTTACGGGTCACTTTTTATGCGCCCAAACGTATTGGCAACAGCGCGTCGTATACCAGATGAATATCGATTTTGACGTCGAAAATCATCAATTCAAAGGTTCTCAGTCGATAAAATATACTAATAACAGTCCTGATACGCTGTTTAACGTGTTCTACCACCTATATTTTAACGCCTTTCAACCAGAAAGCATGATGGATGTCAGAAGCAGGACAATAGAGGATCCAGATAGTCGTGTAAGAGACAGAATTCAAAAATTGGATAATTCGCAGAAGGGATATCATAAAATAAACAAACTTGAACAAGACGGTTCTGCCATTGACTACAAAATTGAAGGAACTGTTGTGGAAGTCAAACTGGAAAAACCACTACTTCCTGGTGGTGAAACTCTCCTAACCATGGATTTCGAGAGTCAGGTTCCAATTCAAATCAGAAGAAGTGGAAGAAACAATAGAGAAGGTATTGATTATTCGATGGCTCAGTGGTTCCCAAAGCTTGCCGAGTACGATGAACGAGGGTGGCATGCTCACCCTTATGTAGGAAGAGAATTCTACGCTCCGTGGGGAGATTATGAAGTGAACCTTACCATTGATCGAGATTATGTAGTTGCTGCCACAGGAGTACTCCAGAACCCAAATGAGATTGGATTCGGCTATGAAGATGAAGGAGTAGAAGTTAAGAAGAAAGGTAAAAAACTCACGTGGAAGTTCAAGGCGGAAAATGTTCACGATTTCGTGTGGGCAGCAGACCCTGATTACAAACATGTAATTAAGGATGTTCCCGGTGGACCTCAGTTGCATTTCTTTTACCAGGAGAGGCCAGAGACGAAGGAGTGGGAAAATCTTCCGGATTTGGCCGTCAAAGCCTTTCAATATATTGAAAAGAACTTCGGTGAATATCCCTACCCTCACTATTCCATTATCCAAGGTGGTGATGGCGGTATGGAATATCCCATGGCGACCTTAATTACTGGTCACCGAAATTTGAGAAGCCTAACCAGTGTTACAGTCCACGAAGCACTGCACAGTTGGTACCAAGGGTTGTTGGCCACTAATGAGAGCTATTTCGCATGGATGGACGAGGGATACACATCTTACGCAACGAGCCTGACAATGGCGCACGTGTTTGATGGTGAGGTCGATTGGTTTAACAATGGAAATTATGCTGGATATTATGCGCTTGCCAAAAGTGGCAAGGAAGAGCCAATGAGTACACATTCCGACCAATTCGAAACGAATTTCGCCTATGGTCGTGCGTCTTATTCCAAGGGAGCTGTCAGCATTGCCCAGCTAGGGTATATTATTGGTGAAGAAGCCAGGAACAAAACACTTCGTAAGTATTTCGATCAATGGAAGTTCAAGCATCCGGATTTGAATGACTTTGTTAGAGTTGCTGAGAAGACATCAGGACTAGAGCTCGATTGGTACTACGACTACTGGGTAAATTCTACTAAAACCATCGATTATGGAGTCAGTAAAGTTGAAGAATTTGACGGGAACGTTTTGGTCGAGGTGATACGAGAAGGTGTTCTGCCGATGCCAATGGACGTAACAGTTACTTTTAAAGATGGATCTAAGAAAGTTTACTATGCCCCACTCTCTATCATGAGAGGCGAGAAACCCAATGAATCCGAACTCGAAAGAGTAGTGCTTCCGGATTGGAAATGGACGCATCCTAGTTACAACTTTCAAATAGACGGAAGTATGGACAATATCCAATCTATAGAAATTGATGATAGTGGACTCCTAGCGGATATCAATCGAGAGAATAATACCTGGACGAACAAATAGCTCTATCTGTTGACCTCCTCTTTCTGAATAGTGCCTTTGATGGTCACCATCTGAGTCGGTGAAACCGGATCGTTTGAAAAGATGGTGACCGTTTTGTATTGATTACCTCTCCTCCCACTTGTATCAAACTTTAATTTTAAGAGTTGGGATTTTCCCTTTTTCAAATCTTTAGATCTAACCTCGTACGCCACACAACTACAATTCGATTTTATCTTTCTAAAATTTAACTTCTTTTTACCTTGATTGGTAAGGTTAAATTCCGCTTCAACCAATTCTCCAGCAGCAACTTTACCAAAATCGAACACACGCTCTTCTATCTGTAGCTTAGGTGCTCTGTCAAGTTCTTCTGCGCTCATTTCAGGAAAGTGCTCCTCGATCGTAGAAATCACGTAGAATTGGTTTTTTTGAGTAAGTAAGGAATCTGTTTGGATGGTTATATTATCACTAAGAAAGCCGAGATCATTCTTCTTAACTGGGTCAAAGAAGATCTTCAACTCCCCCTTTTCCCCTGCGGCAATTTTTTCTGGTACTAAAACCACCTTCAAATGATCGGGCACCTCCATTAATTCGTGATAAAGTTTGATCGAATCGTCGCCAGCATTGAAGACATCAAAACTCTTCTCTGTTACCTTTTCTGTTGTGAACTTCCCAAAGTTGAGCGAACGATGCTTCAATCTAAGATTCCCTGTACTTATTGAATATTCCTCCAGAACGTTCCTTGGTTTGGGCTTCACAAAGCCAGTAATATAAAGTGTCTTTTGGAGGCCGTTGGAAGTAACGCGCAAAGACTTCTTAAACCTACCAGGCCTGTTTCTTGGATTGTATCTCGCTTTAACAAATCCACTGCCACCAGGTGCTATCTCGTCTTTGGTCCAGCCAGGGGTGGTACATCCACAGGATGCCCTTACGTTAGTGATCTTTATCGGCTTATCTCCATCATTCACAAAATCAAAAGTCGTCTCTACATGTCCATCTTCTTCCCTTATTTCACCAAAATCATAGGTGTCGGATTCAAACTTAAGATTGCCCTGCCCGAAAGAAAAGCAAGCCATGAAGATCATCAACAATGCTATATAATGTTTCATTTTGAATTTCTGTTTATAGCGCTCTATTTAGAACGTAAAGGTTCAAATTTAATCGTAGGTTTGCACAAATTTTTTTCAAAAAATGGCTAGAATTCTTACAGGCATCCAAAGTTCGGGTAAACCACATCTTGGGAATCTCATGGGTGCTATTTTGCCAGCGATTGAACTATCCAAAAACGAAGAAAATGAGTCTTTCTTTTTCATTGCAGATCTTCACTCGCTTACTACCATAAAAGACCCAAAACTCAGGGTGGAGAACACGAATGCAGTAGCAGCAGCATGGTTGGCTTGTGGTTTTGACACAGTAAAAAATGTTTTCTATAGACAGTCAAGGATTCCGATGGTGTGTGAGTTAACATGGTATCTTAACTGCTTTACACCGTATCCAATGCTTGCGAATGCCACTTCATTTAAGGACAAGGCTGACAGGCTTTCAGATGTAAATGCAGGGATATTCGACTATCCTGTCCTTATGGCCTCAGACATTCTTCTCTACGATGCAGACTTTGTGCCTGTTGGAAAAGATCAAAAACAGCATTTGGAAATTACCCGTGATCTTGCAAAAGGATTTAATGGTCAATTCGGGGAGACATTCGTAGTGCCGGAACCTCTGATTGACAATAGAGTTATGACAATCCCTGGTACAGATGGTCAGAAAATGAGTAAAAGTTATGGTAACATTATAGACGTTTTTTTACCTGAAAAGCAGCTTCGAAAGAATGTGATGAAAATCGTAACTGATAGTATACCGATGGAAGAACCAAAAAATCCTGACACTTGCAATGTTTTTGCGATCTATCAGTTATTAGCAACAGAAGATCAGACAAGAGTGATGCGCGGGAACTATGAAGGTGGGAATTATGGATATGGTCATGCAAAAGAAGAGTTATTCGAACTCCTGAATAGTAGATTCAGCAAAGAACGAGAGGTTTATGATCACTACATGAATAACCTCGATGAATTGGAAAGAAAACTAAATGAGGGTGAAGAGAAGGCTGAAACATTTGCGTCAGACGTACTTAATCGAGTAAAAACACAATTGGGTTTCGTTTAACCAGAAGGACATGAATGCACAATTAAAAGCAGAGGAGTGGCTTAGATCCGCAAGTCTCGACGAAGAGTCTCGACAAGAAATTACGAGAATGGCCGAAAGCGATTTAGAGGAAGCGTTCTACAAAAATCTTGAATTTGGTACAGGTGGATTGAGAGGAATAATGGGCGTCGGGTCCAATCGAATTAATAAATATACGATTGGAATGGCTACACAAGGTTTTGCTAACTACTTAAAAGAATCCAATCAGGGAAAGATCTCAGTGGCAGTGGCACATGACAGTAGAAACAATAGCAAGGCTCTAGCAAAGATCACGGCAGAGGTTTTCTCGGCAAATGGCATCAACGTATACCTATTTGAAGATCTTAGACCAACCCCCGAACTTTCTTTTGCAATACGTCATTTGAAATGTGCAGGTGGTGTGGTGTTAACAGCTTCTCACAATCCAAGAGAATACAACGGATACAAAGCCTATTGGTCAGATGGCGCACAATTGATCACACCTCATGACACTAACGTAATCGACCATGTTAACGAGATATCAAGCCTGGACGATGTTGATTTTAGTCCGAATCCTGACTTGATAGAACTTGTAGGCGAGAGATTAGATCAAGCCTACCTTGAAATGATCAAGGGATTGACGCTTTCCAGCAAATCAATCAAGAATCAAAAAGATTTGAAAATCGTCTTTTCTCCAATTCATGGCACAGGTATCACCTTAATACCAAGAGTTTTGAATGAACTTGGTTTTGAGAATGTTCATATCGTAGAAGAGCAGAGCAATCCGGATGGGAATTTTCCAACTGTAGTGTATCCTAATCCTGAAGAAGAGGAAGCAATGACCCTGGCTCTGCAAAAAGCCAAAGAGATCAATGCAGACCTTGTTATGGCGACAGATCCTGACTCAGACCGTGTTGGCATAGCATTGAAAAATTCCAAAGGCGAGTACCAATTGTTGAATGGCAATCAAACAGGTGTTTTAATTGTCTATTACCTGCTCAAGAAATGGGAAGAGGCCGGGTTCAATGGTGATGAGTTCATTGTGAAGACCATTGTGACAACAGAACTTATCAAAGACATTGCCGATGATTTCAAAATAAACTGCTACGACACACTCACAGGCTTCAAGCACATTGCTGCCTTGATTGCTAAACTTGAGGGAAAGGAAACATTTATTGGAGGTGGTGAGGAGAGCTACGGATATATGATTGGTGACAAGGTCCGGGACAAGGACGCAGTTGCTAGTTGTGTAATTATCGCGGAGATGACTGCATGGGCAATTGACCAGGGAAAATCCCTTTTTGACATACTACTGGATATATATCAGAAGTACGGTTTGTATCATGAAGCACTTAAGTCGGTAGTAAAAAAGGGAATGAGTGGAGCAGAAGAGATCCAGGAAATGATGAAGCAGTTCAGGGAAAACCCTCCAAAAAATTTAGCAGGATCAGAAGTGAAGTCCATTGTTGATTACCAACTTGGTGTCAAAAGAAATATGAGGAGTGGCTCTTCGGAAAATCTCACGATCCCTCAATCAAATGTACTTCAATACGAAACCCAGGACGGCACCAAAGTGAGCGTAAGACCCTCAGGTACAGAGCCTAAGATAAAGTTCTATTTTTCTGTAAAATCTGATACTGAATGGTCTGATTATGATTCTGCGCTGGAAAAGCTCAAAAATAAAGTGCATAAGTTACTGGTAGACTTGGGTTTATGATCCAAATTTTATTTATTGCATTAAACCAAGCAAAAGTGTTAATTTGCAGGACTTTTGAATGTGTTTTATGTGCTTAGACTGTCATTCAAAAGAAGCTGGTCACCTATAACCAAATAGAGATTTGAGCGTAGCACTTAATTTTATACTCGTTGTTGTCGGGTTTGTTCTTCTGATAAAAGGGGCAGACTACCTTGTCAACGGAGCCTCATCATTAGCCAAAAGGTTCAATGTTTCAGACATTGCTATAGGTCTGACCGTAGTTGCTATGGGAACATCAGCCCCAGAGCTTGTCGTCAATATAATCTCTGGTGGAGTTCAAGATGGTAATTCAGGCGCTAACGAAGTTGTGTTTGGAAATATCATCGGGTCCAATATATTCAATACCTTTCTCATTCTAGGAATTGCTAGCATTATCTATCCCTTGACCGTTGAAAGAAATGCTCTTTGGAAAGAAGTACCTTATTCCCTTCTGGCAACATTTATCTTTTTTATCCTGGTGAATGATGCTATGTTTTTCGGTGCAGAGACCAATGGATTAAATGCTCGGGACGGTGCCATCCTTCTCGTCATGTTCTCTTTGTTCCTGATTTACATTTTCATGAATTTGAGAAGGAATCCTGAAGCAGAATCGGAAGACATAGAAATGTATGGAAGCCTAAAAACGACGGTTATGCTTGTTTTGGGAATCGTTGGTCTAGTCTTTGGCGGCAATCTGATCGTAGAGAATGCTATAAAGATCGCCAAATTCTTTGAGGTTAGCGATAAACTGATTGGCCTGACGATAATTGCAGCAGGCACCTCTCTACCAGAGCTAGCTACCTCGGCAGTGGCTGCCTTTCATAAGAAATCTGACTTGGCCGTTGGAAATATAGTAGGATCCAATATTTTCAACCTACTACTTGTCCTTGGGGTTACATCGATCGTACACTCACCGTTGACTTACACACCAGAATTGAACATCGACTTGTACCTTGTGATGCTTGGCACCTTCATGTTATTCATTTTCATGTTTACCCTCGCCAAGTATAAACTTGATAGAGCAGAAGGTGGTATTTATCTAATAGGATTCTTCGCTTATAGTTACTATCTGTTTGTCCGAGAAGGGATTTTTCCATCATTCTTTTAATCATCTAATAGCGGGCAAATGCTACCGAAAGTAAACCCAACGACTACAAGGTCCTGGGCAGAATTAAGTATACTCAGCAGAGAGTCGAATAATACCATTCAAGACCTCTTCCAAGAGGACCCTGAAAGGGTCAACAAATTTTCTTTTGATGTTAACTCCACATACTTCGACTTTTCCAAGAATAACGTAAGTGATGACGTTTCAAGAACTCTGATTGAGTTAGCCAATGAATGTGAGCTCCCAAGGGCCATAGAGGCCATGTTTCAAGGTGAAGAAATAAACCAAACGGAAAAGCGGGCTGTTTTACACACTGAACTTCGAAGTCTATCGACAAAGAGTGCTCATTCCGAATTAGTATTAACCGAATTAGACAAGGTCAAGAAATTCTCGAATCAAGTGGGTGCCGGTGAATGGAAGGGCCATTCCGGCAAGGAAATTACGGACATTGTGAATATCGGAATTGGTGGTTCCGACTTAGGTCCGAAGATGATAACGCATGCTCTTCGGCCTTTTTGGAAGTCAATTAAGCCACATTTTGTTTCAAATGTAGATGCCCAACAACTCAAGGAGGAACTAGACGGATTGAACCCCGAAACAACCCTTTTCATTATTGCTTCGAAGACGTTCTCAACGCAGGAGACAATGACGAACGCTGAGAGTGCCAAGTCGTGGTTTCTTGAGAATGGAGGACACGAATCAGTCATTTCAAGACACTTTGTAGCTGTCAGTACCAATGAAAAAGCCGTTAACTCCTTTGGGATCTCCTCGGAAAACATGTTTCAGTTCTGGGATTGGGTTGGCGGAAGATATTCTCTGTGGTCCAGCATCGGTCTGGTAATAGCATGTGTGATCGGATACCAGAATTTTGAACAATTACTTCTTGGAGCTGAGGAAATGGACAAACACTTCCGAGATTCACCACTTGAAAAAAATGTTCCGGTAATTGCCGCGCTAATTGGTGTTTGGTACAACAACTTTCTTGGATATGACTCCCATGCAATTTTACCCTATGATCATAGGCTAAGGTTCCTCGCCTCCTACCTACAACAAGCGGATATGGAAAGCAATGGCAAGTCCGTTGATCGTCAAGGTAATTCCGTTTCATATCAAACCGGACCAATCATTTGGGGTGAGGCAGGGACAAACGGACAACATGCTTTTTATCAACTTATTCATCAGGGCACCAAAATTGTACCTTGCGATTTTATTATGATTGCTAATCCTGAACATGATTATGTCGACCATCATCAGAAGTTGCTTTCCAATTTCCTTGCGCAGACGGAGGCTTTGTTAAAAGGCAAAGCAAAAAAGGAGGTAATGGCTGAATTGAAGGAGTCAAATAGCCATGGACATGACATCATACCGTACAAGGTATTTGATGGAAACAGACCAACTACCTCAATATTAATTGATGAATTGACGCCCTTCAACCTGGGTCTGTTGGTGGCTTTTTACGAACATAAGATCTTTACACAGGGCGTGATCTGGAATATCTTCAGTTTCGATCAATGGGGGGTTGAACTTGGGAAACAATTAGCAAAACCCATCCTTTCCGAGATCCAAGAAGAGAAACATGGCGCACATGACCTCTCGACTAGTCAGCTTATGAAGAGGTATCAAGACATGCGAAGGTAGCTGGCAATTACACCAGTAGCTATGGCCACATTTAATGATTCTGCATTGCCGTACCTAGGCACGTTGATAGAATGATCCAACGTGGATGTTACTCCACTAGAAATTCCATGGGACTCACTCCCCATAACGATTATTGATGGTTGATCGATTTTCGCTTCGAAAAGGTTAAGGCCATTCATGTCTGCGCCATATTTAGTCAAAGTTGTTACTTTTAGAAAATCTTCCAGTTCAGCATAATAAATCTGCATCCGGGTAAAGGAACCCATCGTGCTATTTACAACCTTCGGGTTGTAAAGTTCAGCGGAATCTGACGAGCAAACAAGTTGATCAAAGCCGAACCACTCCAGCGTCCTAATGATGGTGCCCAAATTCCCGGGGTCCCTAATTCCATCCAATGCGAAAATCTGTCTATTTGAGTCGATTTCAACTTTGTTCAGGTCCATTGTCTGCAAGACAGCAAGACACGTGTTATTGCTTTTAAACGTCCCAGCCTCGGCCAATACACTCTCATCTACTATTGTAACATTTTGATCTTGTAATGCCTCATGATTTATCCTGCAAAAAGATTCAGTGGCTAGAATTACATCGATCACATAATTAGATTTGACAGACTCTAGCACATTTTTTGCACCTTCGATCATAAAGCGTTTTTCTCGCAACCTGTACTTCTTAACTTTGAGGGATTTAATAGATTTTAGTTCGTTTTTTGAGATCATTGCCTTGAAACGATTATTTACCGTTGGTCAAATATCAATATTTGCGAGCATTTTCCTCTCTTCATGCCTGGGATCAAGGTACCTGCAACAAGATGAACAGTTACTTGCAAAATACGAAGTAAACGGCCTCTCTGGCTCCCTAAAGGATGACGCAAAGGGTCTTGTCGAGCAGACTCCTAATTCCAAAATTTCGATAATGGGTTTTACAGTTATTCCGTTCACCCATCTCGCACATACCTATCAACTCGGGAAGAACGGCATTTTCTTCATCAAGGGATACGATGCTGAAAAGACCAACAAAAAAAAGGAAGAACTACAAAGAAAATATGAATTGAAAATAGCTAACGAAGAACGAGATGAAAAAAGGCAGCGATATCGGCGAAGGATGGTAAAAAAGCTGGACAAGAAAGACAAAAAACTAAGGGAAGGCAATCAGTTGATGCGATGGGGTGAAGAGCTTGCAGTCTACCAGGAACAAAAGTCGAAGGAGACTGTCGAGAAAATGAGGATCTATCTCAGCTCAAAAGGCTTTTTCAATTCTGAAATAGATATTGTTAAAAAACTCGTTAACGAGAAAAAGCATATCGTGGAGGTTGAATATAATGTTAAACCCGGCTCACATTACTTTATAGATTCTATTGAATATATCGTTGAAGATACGGCTTTAATGTCCCTTATTGAGGATAACCTGAGAGTGGCCCCACTAAAAAAAGAGTTTTATGATCAACAAATTCTAAGCGACGAGCGTGATCATATCTATAACCTGGCTGTGAACAATGGCTACTTTGAGTTTTCTAAGCAACACGTTCTGTTTGAGATTGACTCAACGAAACTCGGAGAGCAGAGGCTGTTTGTGCGAGAAACCATTCGAAATCCTCCTGATCGCCCTGCACACAAAGTTTTCCAACTGGATTCAATCATTTTCACCTCAGATGCCAGTGTCACTCAGGCGGTAAAGAGAACGATCGAGGAACATGATAATGTGACCTTCAATTTTGGGCAAAACAAATATTCCAAAAAGATCCTACACTGGAGAATCCCACTCGAGAAGGGAGATAAGTACAGTAGAAATCTTACCATTGAAACTCAGCGACAACTCTCCTACCTCGACAATTTTAAGTTCGTTAACATCAACTACGACACAACAGGCAATCGTTTTATAGCCAATATTTTCACTTCACCTTTTGACAAGTATCAAACATCGAATGAATTCGGTTTTACACAGACAAATGGGGCTAATCCGGGACCCTTTTTTACAGTGAGTTTAAAAAATAGAAACACTTTCAGAGGTCTGGAGATTGTTAGTATTGATGCAAATGCAAAACTTGAGGGAATTCAAGGGGTTTCCGAAGCTGACGAGAGATATTCTAGTCGTCAGTATGGAGGTCAACTATCATTTAGCTTTCCTCAATTTCTGTTTCCACTAGGAAATGATTTGAAAAAAAGAATGGGAGGTTATAATGCAAAAAGCCGACTGTCTTTCGGGTTGTCTTATGAGCAAAGGATTGATGAGTATATCAGACGTACAATACAGTCGAGCTTTTCATATACCTGGCAAGTTCGTGACAAAATAAAGTATACGCTCACTCCCATCCAGGGAAGCTTAATCCGGTCTGACAACGAGCCGGAATTTGATCTATTTCTTAATAATCTAGAAGCACAAGGGAATACATATGCCAACGCTTTCCGATCGGCGTTTGTCAGTAGTGCATCTTTTCAGGTAGATCTCAATCTTGGTGACTATGCACAAGGTGAAGAAGGAGGATTTGTTCGATTTTTTGGTGAAGCGGGAGGTAACCTTAACGGGCTTTTAGGTGAAAATGCCGTTGGTGATGATGTTCAGGTTTACCGGTTTTGGAAAGCAAGTATAGACATTCGAAAAATAGACAGGATAACGAGAAAACTAAATTTTGCCTACAGACTCAATATTGGTCTAGCTAATGCCTATGGGAGTAATAATTCACTACCGTATGAAAAATATTTCTTTGCAGGAGGCAGTAACAGTGTTCGTGCGTGGAAACCCAGACGACTTGGACCAGGCGCGTTTGGCGTTATTGATACACTAAACACCGGTGGTTCCGATAGGATTATTGTTGACTTTTCAAGGGAGCAACCAGGTGATTTAATCATCGAGTCAAGTTTTGAAGTTCGACAAAAACTGGTCGGGTTTCTCGAAGGAGCTGTTTTTCTGGACGCTGGTAACGTCTGGTTAATAAAAGGGTCTTCGGTTGATCCGGAGTTTGATCCCGAAGGAGATGACGGCAAATTCAGATTTGATGAGTTCATGAACGAAATGGCGGTAGGGACAGGTCTTGGGTTTAGATTTGACTTGTCTTTTCTAATCATGAGGTTGGACCTAGGGCTAAAGCTCTTCGACCCCGCACAACCAAAGGGAAAAAGGTTCGTGGGTGACAGAATCTTCAGTAATTTCGGGCCAAGTTCTGAACTCAACATAGGTATTGGCTACCCCTTCTAAATGAATAATCTCTCCAAAGAAAACATCGCTGACTGGTTTAAAAATCTACAAGGTTCAATATGCGAAGGCTTGGAAGAATTAGATGGCACATCGCAATTCACAGAAGATATTTGGAAAAGAGAAGATGGTGGCGGTGGTCGAACTCGAACCATAAAGGAGGGTCATTTGATCGAGAAAGGAGGTGTGAACTTTTCAGAAGTTTATGGACCAACTCCCGAGAAGATTCTTGATGCTCTTAACTTGGAAAAATCTGACTTCTTCGCAACTGGTGTCTCCATAGTCCTGCATCCCAAAAATCCGTGGGTACCAATTATTCACATGAACGTGAGGTATTTTGAAATGACAACTGGAACGTGGTGGTTTGGCGGAGGAATCGACTTGACACCACATATCATCATTCCGGAGAAAGCTACACTTTTTCATCGATCACTAAAGAGAACCTGTGAAAAGCATGATGCAAAATACTATGAGAGATTTAAGAAATGGGCTGATGACTATTTCTATCTCAACCATAGAAACGAAACACGTGGGATCGGTGGAATTTTCTTTGATAGACTAGCCGATGAAAGTAATGTAACAAAAGCCAACAGGTGGGAATTTGTGAAAAACATTGGTAATCTTTTTGTTCCTATATATAGCGAGGCTGTCGATGGCCTTGCCGAGAAGGAATGGACGAATGATGAAAAGAAATGGCAGGAAATACGAAGAGGCAGATATGTTGAATTCAACCTTGTCCATGATAAGGGAACCAAATTCGGATTGGATACTGGTGGTAGAACGGAATCAATACTGGTAAGTATGCCGCCAAAGGCACAATGGCAGTATGACTTTCGCGCGGAAAATCCGAATCAAATACAAACCCAATCACTCCTCAAAAAGGGAATTGATTGGGTGAACTACAAATGATGTTTTAAAGAACGTTGAACTTCTCCATCAGGGAATCCCTGTAGGAGGCCCCAATAGCAAACGTCTTTTCTCCTATATGTACCTGCAGATCCTCAATCTTATGAATTTTATTTCGATTGATGATGTAGCTACGGTGAACACGACTGAAGATACTCTCTGGAAGACGTTTTTCAATTCCCTTCATCGTATGGTGAACGATGTGTTTTGAATTCGGCGTATTGAAAATCACGTAATCTGCCAACGCCTCTACGAATAAAATATTCTCGTAGCCAAGTCGGAAGAGTCTACCGTCACTTTTCACATAAATGTGATCCTCCGATTCAGCAAGCAGTTTTTCTTTTTCAAGACTCTCCTTAACCTTGTTAACTGCCTTGATGAACCGGTCATATTCAACTGGCTTTACAAGGTAGTCAGCAACTGCTCCTTC
This sequence comes from Cyclobacteriaceae bacterium, assembly GCA_028285685.1. Classification (GTDB taxonomy): domain Bacteria; phylum Bacteroidota; class Bacteroidia; order Cytophagales; family Cyclobacteriaceae; genus Ekhidna. Next base: position 76,915 of record JANQOR010000037.1, read on the forward strand.
AAATGCCTCAATAGCATACTCCTTCTTGGACGATACCACCACAACGTTATATGCATAATTCAATGACTTTATCAAGTCAATCCCTGACATCTCAGGCATTTCAATGTCTAAGAATACTATGTCTACTTCATTTGCACTTTCGCCCAATAAGATCTCTGAAGCTTCCTTCATACTATCAATATCGTGGGCTAAGGTGAGAGAGTCGGTTTTTTCGATGAATTGCTTGATAACCAAGCGTGACATTTCGTCATCATCAACAACCATGCAATTAAAGATCATTTTCTTTTATTTAGAATTTGGTGAATATACTTACCAATAATGTCGAATTCAATATTCACAATATCAGTGGGTTTTAGCTGATTGAAATTTGTATGCTCAAATGTATAAGGAATAATTGCTACTGAAAACATATTTTCATTTATATCAAAACAGGTAAGGCTGGTGCCATTTACACAAACGCTACCCTTTTCAACAATTAACCCCTCTTTTGCTGTTTCGCACTGAAAAACCCAGCTTCCGCCCTGTTCTGTGATGTTCTTAATAACTGCCGTGGTGTCAACGTGTCCTTGAACAATATGTCCATCAAACCTACTATCCGCTTTCATACACCTTTCAAGGTTCACCATTTCATTTTCAGCCAATTTTCCCAGGTTTGATTTCTGTAGGGTCTCATCTATGGCGGTGACCCAATGACTGCCAATACCAAGCTCTGTCACTGTCAAACACACTCCATTATGAGAAATACTTTGATCAACCTGCAACTCATTTGAAATGGGTGATTCAACCCGGAAATCAAGATTTGAGCCACTTTTTTTTAATTCAGCAACTTTACCAACCGTTTCAACAATTCCTGTAAACACCTGCTTAATTTTGAACCGAATCTAAGTTAATTGGAAGATACCTACAAACATAAGGGGCTACGAAAGCAGCTGGTTGCTGAGATCAAAAGAAAGGGAATAAAAGACGAAAAAGTCATTAATGCAATTGGAAAAATTCCCAGGCATTTTTTCTTCGAAAAGATTTTTGATATTCATGCTTATGAAGACAAAGCATTCCCCATCGAAGCTGGCCAAACCATCTCCCAACCTTATACAGTCGCTTTTCAAACAGAACTACTCGACATTCAACCTGGAGATAAAATCCTTGAAATAGGGACCGGCTCCGGGTATCAGGCATCTGTTCTGATGGAATTGGGTGCGGATGTCTACACCATAGAATATCAGAAAAAGTTGTATCAAAAGGTTATTCGTTTTTTGCCCACGCTCGGCTATCAACCTCACATGTATCACGGCGATGGATCCAGGGGTTTGCTCCGTTTTGCGCCATATGATGGGATCATCGTAACCGCAGGAGCTCCGACTGTTCCTGAGGACTTAGTGGAGCAACTTAAGCCTGGAGGTCGGCTGGTAATTCCGGTGGGAGATGACAAAAAGCAGTCGATGCAATTGATAAAGAAAATATCAGCGGATAAGATTGAAAAGGAAGCCTATAACCACTTCTGCTTTGTACCTTTGCGCGGCCAGCATGGCTGGTCCAAATGATTGGTTAATCTTCCCGATTTTGCTGAATAGTGAGCAGCTAGCAGCGGGAGTTTCCAATAAACATAACTGTAATTACTTGATGAGAAAAGCGAAAAAGTGTAGCGATTCATATGTCACCATGACCGAAATGGTACTCCCTAATGACACGAATGGCCTGGACAATTTAATGGGAGGAAGACTGATGCACTGGATGGATATTGTTTCAGCCATTGCAGCTCAAAAACACTCCAATCGAATTGTTGTCACGGCTTCTGTGGACAATATTTCCTTTTCAGAACCAATCAGAAAAGGAAATACGGTCACCTTAACTGCCTTTGTGACCCGTGCCTTCAATTCCTCCATGGAGGTATATATTGAGGTTACCGCTGAGGACATTCCAGCCGACAAAAAATTACACACGAATAGAGCCTTCTTCACTTTCGTTGCAGTTGATCAGTCGGGCTCTCCGATCGATGTGCCTGAACTTGTTCCCGAAACGGAGGAACAAAAGGAGTTGTACGCAGGAGCCTTGAGAAGACGCCAACTGCGGCTTGTTCTGGGCAAAAGAATGAAACCGCAGGATGCTACCGAACTAAAGTCGCTTTTCGATATTCCTGATGGAGAATAAGCATTTACATCTACTGATTGATGAAGAAATCTATGTGATAAAATCACAAGTTGAAAATGGTGAGTTGTCAGAGAAGAGTGATCAGTTAAATGTTGACAGTGTTCAGTCCACGGCAGCACCAACTGCTGCAATTGAGTCAGGAAGTTCTTTCCAGCAAAATGAATCGAGGGAAGAAGTCAAAATCGCTTTTATCCATAACGGCGCAAACTCCGAAGAGTTAGACTTGCTGAACAAAATCGTGGATGCCTGCGACCTTGCAAATTCAGAATTCAGAATTCTGAAAAAAGGTGAAGACATTGGTTATGAAAAGGCCGTAATTTTCATTGAAGAGTCTGACCAACTTTATGTACCACTGGTAATGGATCAGGGAAAAGTCATGTATTCTCGACCACTTAATATCCTCTCTGGTTCCAAGGAAGAAAAAGGAAAATTGTGGACGGCCTTGCAATCATTTGTCTAATTGCACTTTCAACTGCTAGTGAAACTTAGAAACCTCTCCGCCTCTTTTTTAATTTCCCTGCTGATCCTTACCTCGTGTAAGAACGCAAAAATTTCCTCTTCTAAAGGTGGTTTTAAAGGTCAAAGCATAGAGAACGGAATTGCCAGTTGGTACGGTCCCGGATTCCATGGTAAAAAGACCGCAAATGGTGAGAGGTTCGATACCAATGCCTTCACAGCTGCTCATCGAACATTACCTTTTAACACTTTGCTCCGAGTAGAAAACTTGTCAAATGGAAGGTTTGTTAAGGTCAGAATTAATGATCGTGGCCCTTACGCCAAGGACCGAATTATTGATTTGTCAAAAGCTGCAGCTAAAAGACTTAATATGATAGAGGCAGGGACTGCCAGAGTAGAGCTCTTTCTTTTAAATGGATCCCGAGACAACCTGGACGTTGAAAACCTCAAGAAACCGACCTATGCCATCCAGGTTGCTTCAATTAGTGATAGAAATAAGGCTTTAGCAACAGCGAAGAATTTCGAAGATGGTTGGGTCAAAAAAGTTACAGTGGGTAGGAAAACAGTCTTCCGTGTTTTTGTTGGAAAATTCGACAGCACAGCGCAGGCCAAGGAACGAAATTTAAAACTGAAAGCTCGCGGCGTTGAGGGTTTTGTAAAGCAGGTAGAGAATTGACCTAACCAAAAATCTCCTTCAATTTCGCTTCTAGTAGTGGGCCTCTTAAATTTTTGCCAATAATTTTTCCGTCCGGATCTATTAAATAGCTGGCAGGTATCGAATTGATTTGGTATGACTTGGTAACAATACTGTTCCAATATTTCAGGTCAGAAATATGCAACCAGGGCAACCCATCTTGCTCAATTGCTCTTAGCCAAGCTTCCCGTGTTCTGTCTAGGGATACTTGCAGTACTTCAAAATTCTCCCCTCTATACTTTTCATATGCTCTGACTATGTTGGGATTTTCAGCACGACAAGGTCTACACCAGGCAGCCCAAAAGTCAACAAGTACATATTGCCCTCTGAGAGAACTCAACCTGACTATTTCGCCATTGGGATTTGCTAACGCTATATCAGGTGCTTCTGCTCCTATCGTCAAGCTCCGTTTTGTATCAACCATCTCAGCAAGATTCATGACCATCGGATTATTTGGTAATTCACGACTTAACTCCGTGGACACACTATCAAAAAAGGTATAGTACTGCTCCGGGTCCAATCGCTGGACACCGTAAAAGGCTGCAAGAGAAGGCAACGACTCCCAAACCATTTTCTTCAAACGATCATTGTTTGACCGTGCCAGGTCCTGATACTCGATGTTCACGGCCTGAAATGTTTGCACATCTCCGCTGGATCTGGCTTGAATCGCCTTTTGGTTGAGTCTATTTACTTCTACCTGAAAAGCATTCATCAACTCATCCATATCACGGATGTACTGCGTATCATACGATCCGGAGACTTCAGAATAACCTTTTGGGGTATTTCCATCGACATTGACCTCCACTTCCGTTTCATCACCTTTCAATATTAAAGTCACATATTGGCGACCATTAAAATTGAGTCGGTAAAAAGCTGGCTCCTGGATGTCCGCAACAAGCTTATACCTTCCGTCAGCCCCGATTTCAGCTGTATCTAGGGGTACCGGGCCTTTTTCAGCAACTATTTCCAGCTGCACCCACCCGTTCGGAATGATCTGCTCCACTGCCCCGACTATCCTGACCCCCTCTTCTGCTTGACTACCACCGCATCCAACCAGAGAAACGACTAAAATCCCAATCAAAAAAACCTTCGAAAGAACCTTCATTTCATATTTGTTTACATCCCTTACGCCCATTCGCAATAATAAGTTCAAAATTACTTAGCCAACCAATTCTTTTCCAATCTTCAGAGCTTCCTCCAGACCATTTACATCTTTCCCACCAGCGGTGGCATAGAAAGGCTGGCCTCCGCCGCCTCCTTTTATTGAAGTTGCCATTTTACGGACAATCTCATTGGCATTCATCCCATTGTTTACCAGCCCATCATCTAGCATGACTGTCAGCATCGGCTTCCCATCGATCTTCGCGGCGACCAATAAAACCAAATTTTCCACCTCCCTTTTCAAATCAAATGCTACCTGCTTTAGACTATCCGCCGACGGGAATTCACCTGAATAGAAAATCATGCTTTTCCCATTTGATTTAGTCACCGAATCAAGCATAATTCTCTTAAGTTGAGACGCTTGTTGCTGGTTCAGTTGTTCCAGTCTCTTTTGAGCGGACTGGTTTTCAGCCACCAACGTTTCCACCGCCTTCCTAAGATCTTTTGGATGCTTGAGAAGCTCTTCCAATTCATAAACAAGGTCGCTCTTTTTCTTATTATATCTCTCTGCCTCAACAGAAGTTATTGCTTCTATTCGTCGCACTCCGGCAGCGATCGATGATTCACTGATGATCTTCAACAGTCCGATATTTCCAGTTCTCTTCACATGAGTTCCACCACACAATTCGACCGAATAGTCTTGATCGAACGTGATCACGCGAACGAAATCACCGTACTTCTCTCCGAAAAGTGCCATCGCGCCAAGTTCTTTAGCTTCAGCTATGGGAACATTCAGCTTTTCGTCCAATTCTATGTTTTCCCTGATCTTTTCGTTAGTGATTTGCTCAATTTCAGCCAATTCCTCATCTGTCACCTTAGAGAAATGAGAAAAGTCGAATCGCAGCGCTTTGTCATTTACGAGCGAGCCTTTCTGTTGAACATGATCCCCGAGAACTCTTCTTAGCGCCGCATGCAACAAATGGGTCGCAGAATGATTGTTTTGCGTCAGGACCCGTTTTGTATGGTTCACAATTGCATGAACTTCTCCATCTAACTTGCCTGGCAACTTTTTGGTAAAATGAACAATGAGATCATTTTCTTTTTTTGTATCAAGAACCTCAACCCTTTCTTCGCCAAATTGTAGGTAGCCGGTATCTCCAACCTGACCTCCACTTTCAGCATAAAACGGAGTCTCTTCCAGAACAATCTGAAACAACGTTTTTTCCTTTTGTTTCATTTCGCGGTATCGTAGAACGTTAGTCCTTGATTCAAAGTGCTGGTAACCAACAAAGGTTGAGGTATCTCCGTCATTGACCAGCATCCAGTCGCCAGCCGATAGCTTAGCAGCACTTTTTGACCTATTTTTCTGGATCTCCATCTCGTCTTGAAATCCCTTTTCATCTACTGTCATCTCATTTTCGCGAGCGATCAATGCAGTAAGGTCAAGCGGGAAACCATAGGTATCGTAAAGTTCGAAGGCTGTGGATCCATCAATTTCTTTGGAGTTTTCACCTGTAATAGCATCCAACTTCTTCAATCCATTGTCAAGCGTTCGTAAAAATGAGATTTCCTCCTCCTTTATGACTTTCCCAATAAAATCCTGCTGCTGCTTCAACTCGGGAAATACTTCTCCTAACTGATCCACCAAGACATCCAACAGTTCATAAAGGAATGGCTCCTTGAAATTCAGGAAAGTATACCCATACCGAACAGCTCTTCTCAAAATTCGCCTGATGACATATCCAGCTTTATTGTTGCTCGGGAGCTGGCCATCCGCAATTGTAAACGCAATGGCACGGATGTGATCCGAAATCACACGAATTGCAATGTCAGTCTTCTCATTGGTGCCGTACTCAACTCCCCCTTTTGCCGCAACCCACTGAATTAGTGGTTGGAACACGTCTGTATCGTAATTCGATTCTTTTTGCTGGATAGCCATTGCCAGGCGTTCAAATCCCATTCCAGTGTCTACATGCTGATTAGGTAAATTTTCAAGTGACCCATTTGCGAGCCTGTTGAATTGGATAAAGACTAGATTCCAGACTTCCACAACTTGTGGATGATCCTTATTAACTAGTTCCTCTCCTGGCAATTTATCTACTTCAGTCTGGGGCCTGAGGTCTATATGAAGTTCTGAACACGGACCACATGGACCTGTTTCACCCATTTCCCAAAAGTTGTCTTTTTTGGACCCATTCAAGATCCGATCTTCCGGCAGATGATCACGCCAAAAATCTTTTGCTTCGATATCCGGTTCCAGATTCTCCTCTTCATCGCCTTCAAATATGGTGGCGTAAAACCGATCCTTGGGCAAGCCAAATTTTTCAGTCAACAGTTCCCAGGCCCATGCAATAGCTTCTTTCTTGAAATAATCACCGAACGACCAATTACCTAGCATCTCGAACATTGTGTGATGATAAGTATCTATCCCAACCTCTTCGAGATCATTGTGTTTACCAGAAACTCTCAGACATTTTTGAGTATCCGTTATGCGCTTGTTTTCAATACTTTTGGTTCCCAGAAAATAATCTTTGAACTGATTCATCCCCGCATTCGTAAACATCAGGGTTGGATCATTTTGCACCACAATAGGTGCTGAGGGCACTATTTTGTGGGATTTGTCCTTAAAAAATTCTAAAAATGTATTTCGGATTGATTTTGAATCCATTATTCTGTCTGAAATATAAGAATTTTAATGTAAAATCTTAGGATTATGAAAAAAGCTTAAATAATCATAAATTGCAGTCGCAGAAATGCAGTTGCCAACTAATTAGTACGTTTAGCAAAATTACATAATTACCTATCACCCGATGGCAAAAATTAAGTACTACTACGACACAGAATCGTGTCGTTATGAGAGAATAAGAGTCAGCACCTGGGACATCATTTTAAATCTTCTTGGTTTCCTCGTTGTTTCCACCATAATTGGAGTTGGGATTTTCCTTGCAGCAGACCACTACTTTGAATCTCCAACTAAGGCGTCGCTTAGAAAAGAAAATGAAGAACTTCGACTCTACTACGATCTCATGCGACAAGATTTGGATGAATCCAACCAAATGTTGGGAGTACTTCAAGAGAGGGATGATGACATTTATCGTGTTGTCTTTGGCGTTGAACCAATTCCTGATGAAATAAGAACCGCAGGCATTGGAGGCTCTAACCGGTACAGAGAGCTCCTGGAAAAAGGACTTGAGCGGGAGGATTTGATCATAAACAGTATGAAGGAGATGGATGCTTTAAAAAAGCAGATGTATATCCAGACCAAATCATATGACGAAATCATGGATATGGCAGCTAATAAAGAAGAACTTTTGGCAAGTCTACCAGCCATTCAACCGGTGTCAAATACTGAGCTTAGAAGGTTAGCTTCCGGGTATGGATATCGTATCCACCCTATATATAAGGTCAACAAAATGCATTGGGGTACAGATTTTTCTCTCAAGACCGGCACTCCCGTCTATGCAACAGGCGATGGCGTGATTAGATGGACGAAATCAAGCTTTGGGGGCTACGGAAAGCAAATAGAGATCAACCATGGTTTTGGTTACAGGACCAAGTATGCTCATCTTAGTGAGTTTGTGGTCAAAAGAGGTCAGAATGTGAAGCGTGGGGAGTTAATTGGATACTCTGGTAACACAGGGGGTTCGACTGCACCACACTTACATTATGAGGTTATCAAAGATGGGAAAAAAGTAAACCCAGTGAACTTCTTCTACAAGGACCTGACAGATGAGCAGTATGCCGAAATCCTCAGACTGTCCGCACTTGAAAATCAATCCATGGGATCGTACTAAAGGATAAAAAAATTAAATCAAAAAGGGATCTGAGTTTTAGATCCCTTTTTTTGTTTCATTTGAGATGTGAAAAGAACCCTTCGCATCCTAATCTTTTTTTCTATCACCGCCTGCAAGACCGGGAAGCCGGTCACCACTCCTCCCATCCTGCCCGAACCGACCGCTGATATCCTAAAAGATTCTGTTTATCTGATTACTCAAGAGGGAGATACGTTGCACAACCTGGAAGGAGAGGTTGACATATCAATATCGAGGCTACTCCCAGATACAATCTCCATCGCCGCGGTTGGTGACATAATGGTTGGCACAAACTTTCCAAACACTTCCTACTTGCCCAAAGATTCCGGTAGATACCTATGGAATGATGTGAGGAGTATTCTTAAGGGGGCACATATAACTTTCGGAAACCTGGAAGGAACGATCCTCAACAGCGGAGGGGATCAGAAAAAATGTAACAATCCCAAACTTTGCTACCTGTTTAGATCACCTGAGTATCTCGCCGAGAATTTCAGGGAGTGTGGGTTTGATTTGATGAGCCTTGCCAACAATCACGCAAATGACTTTGGATCAGCTGGCCGGAGTAATACCCAGCGGGTCCTTGATTCGCTTGGAATCAGCCATGCTGGCTCTGTGGATCAGCCATTTACGATAAAAAAAATCGGACACTTGAAGATTGGTTTCTGCGCCTTTGCTCCCAATAAGGGAACTGCGAGTATTCACCAGGCCGAAAAAATGAAGGAGATCATTCAACATCTGGATTCTCTGACTGATCTAGTTATCGCCTCGTTCCATGCAGGCGCAGAAGGTGCCAAAAATCAACATGTGACACGGAAGGCGGAATTTTACTACGGGGAGAACCGTGGGAATGTCTACGAAATGGCGCATCGCATGATCGACCATGGAGCTGATGTCGTACTTGGGCACGGACCGCATGTAGCAAGGGCCATTGAGGTTTACAACAAAAAATTTATCGCGTACAGCTTAGGCAATTTTCTAACCTATGGACGTTTTAATTTGCGTGGTCCTGCGGGCGAAGCTCCGTTGTTGGAAATTAAAACAACCGTGGATGGAGAATTTTTGGAAGGACAAATTCATGCCTTTCGACAAAGTTATTCTCTCGGTCCAAGAAATGATTTAAAACTTTCTGCGATAAAAACAATTCAGAGATTATCTTTGGAAGACTTCCCGAATAATCCTGTAACCCTTGATGATTTCGGAAGAATTACTTACTTTGAAAACTGAATCCTAACCACCCAACGTGCCCTACAAGGAAAAAGAGATTGAGAAAAAATATTACACCATCGGAGAAGTTGCCGATGAATTGGGTGTAGCCACATCTCTTATTCGATTCTGGGAAGGAGAATTCGATAACATCAAACCAAAGAAGAATCGAAAGGGTAACAGGCAGTTTACCAAGGAGGATCTCCAGAATGTAAAACTCATTTATCACTTGGTCAAGGAAAAGGGATATACCCTGCAGGGCGCCCGAGACTTTATCGCAAATGGCGTGGATGCAGCAGCTGGGAAAATGGAGATGATTGAATCACTAAAAAATATCAGAGCCTTTCTAACGGATCTTAGAAAAGAGATTTCTTAGAAAAAGTATGACTGAAGAATTGGTTCATCAGCTCTCACTAGAGTTGATTCCTGGCGTTGGTCCAAAGGGCGTAAAACAACTTATCAGCTATTGTGGTTCTGCTTCAGAAGTAATCAGAGCTCCAAAGAATCAGCTATTGAAAATTCCTGGAATTGGGTACAAAATGGCAGAAGCTGTAAAGACTGCCAACACCTCCAAGGAAGCTGAGCGCATCATCAGAATCAGTGAAAAAAAAGAAATTGATCTACTGCATTTCACCGATCCAAGGTATCCGAAAAAATTGAAGCAGATTCATGACGCGCCAAATATCCTTTATCTCAAAGGAAAAGGTGATATCAATCCGTTACGAACAATTGCTGTTGTGGGTGCGCGCAAAGCAACGAGTTATGGAAAATCAATCACTGAGCAGATCGTCTCAGAACTGGGTTTGATTGGTGTAACAGTGGTAAGCGGTCTTGCCTACGGAATTGACATCCATGCGCATAAGGCTGCTTTGAAAAATGATATCCCGACCTTCGCCATCATCGCGGGAGGTCTTGACCGTATATATCCTTCATCACATAAAAAATATGCAGAAGAGATGCAGGAACAAGGTGGCCTGGTGTCAGAGAGCGTTCCAGGTACTAAACCGGATCCACACCTTTTCCCAGTGAGAAACAGGATTATTGCTGGAATCTCTGACGCGACTATTGTGGTTGAAGCCGCCGAACGAGGCGGCGCGTTAATTACTGCGAATCTTGCTAATTCCTATGGTCGAATGGTTTTCGCAGTACCTGGAGATGTTGGAAACATCCTGTCCGAAGGAGCTAACAAGTTAATAGCTTCTCAAAAAGCCCTTATCTACACAGGTGTGGAGGACTTAATCTATCATTTGGAATGGAAAATAAACCAGATCGAAAGAAGCTCGCGAGATCTGCCCGACTTGTCCGCTGAAGAAGAAGAGATCTACACTCTTCTGTTACAAAACAAAAAGGCGCTTGAGATTGATGTGATTGCATTAAGGTCCCAGATTTCAATCAACCAAGTAGCATCTATTCTGCTAGGACTCGAATTTAAGGATTTGATCAAAAGCTTACCTGGTAAAAAATACGAGGTGGTCAAGTAGCTGGAAGCACGTTGACCATTTAATGTCACAAATTTTGCAACCTTTGAGGGTCAGACCTGTACTTTAATAAAAAAACATCATGTTACGTAACTTCCTGATCACCTCATACCGAACACTATCGCGAAGCAAGGCCTATTTGCTTCTAAGCGTTCTTGGCTTGTCACTCGGTGTTTCATGTGTCATCGCTCTCTACACAATCATCAATTTTCAAAGCAGTTTCGATCTGCACCAGGAAAACTACGATTCGTTTTATCGTCTAATCGGAAGTTACAAGGTCGGAGACAATGAGGGAAAAACCGCCACTGTCCCTCATCCCCTGGCCAATGGAATACGAGAGGAATTGTCCGGAGTGGAGGCCATAAGCAACACGTTTATGCTGTCAGATCAAATCAATATTCCTCAAGCTGATGATTTGATAAAGAAAATAAAACAGGATCGTATAGGTTTCGTTCAACCAGATGCTTTCAATATACTTTCATTCAATTGGCTGGTGGGTGGAGTAAATTCTGATCCAAACAGTGTCTTTGTTTCATCATCCACTGCGCAAAAGTTCTTTGGCTCCAATTTGAGTTTTCAATCGATTCTTGGCAAGACAATAAATCTTGCGAACAAGCACACGCTTACTATAAACGGCATCTATGAAGATTTACCAAAAAACACCGACTTTCCTTTTGAGGTCGTAGCATATTATGAAAAACAAGAAGGAGTAAATCCCTATTACGGAGAAGGAAAGATTTGGGGCAGACTTAACGGTGGAACACAATGCATCATGAAGATTGGCAAGGGAGCAGATCCACAACAGACGGAAGCTAGCATACGGAGTGCCTTTGAAAAGTTCAATCGAGTGGAGGGGTACAACCTCGAAATGCAGCCATTAGCTAACATCCATACAGAGCCAGTTGGAAATTATAGCGGTGTCAGCTTTGAGCCAAAATACAAATTGATTTCCTATACCCTTGCGATATTTCTGGCATTGATCGGAAGTATTAATTTCATTAATCTCACTACTGCCAGATCTGTAAAGCGGGCTAGAGAAGTCGGGATTAGGAAAGTAATGGGAGGAAGAAAGGCTGAACTAATCACCCAGTTCATCTTGGAGACGTTCATGATTGTGCTCATATCTCTGGGTATAGGTTTTGTTCTAGGGGAGCAAATTCTGATTTTGTTCAACAGCATGCTTGGACTAGAAATCAGCATTGCAAATGTGCTCTTCTTTGACTGGATTGTATTTTCAATCATCGTACTACTCTCGATGACCATTTTGTCAGGATTATACCCAGCCTTGATCCTCTCAAGATTCTCGGCACTTACAGCCATAAAAATCAAAATTTCGAACATCGACAAGCAGAGTCGATTTCCACTTCGCAAAATTCTCGTAGGACTGCAATTTGGTGTTTCAATTTGTCTCATCATTGGAGCAATGGTCATTTTTTCTCAAACAGATTATATGAAAAATTATGACATGGGATTCAGGTCAAATGACATTATCAACCTAAAATTCCCTGAACCAGATTTTGAAAAACAGACAAGGCTGAAAAATCAACTTGAAAGATATCCAGAAATTGAGATGGTGTCTTTACATCTTGGCAGTCCTCTTGCCGGCACGAACAATACCAGTAAATATTTTAATCCTGAAATTGGAAAGGATGAAATGTTTACTGTAAATGATAAAAGTATTGATGAAAACTATCTCGATCTTTTTGAGATTGAATTGTTAAGTGGTAGAAACCTGACCAATTCTGATCCTAGAGAAAACATTCTTGTAACAGAGATCAGTCTTTCTAAATTCAACCTCGGAACACCGAGTGAAGCCATTGGGAAAACGGTTGAAGCGGACTGGGGGCTAAAAAGTAAAATCGTTGGAGTTGTTAAGAATTTCAATGCAAGATCTCTGCAGTCAGAGCTTATGCCCGTCTTCATGTTCTACCAACCCAGAGGGTTTTATGAAATTGCAATGAAGCTTTCAGATGGAGTACAGAACACAGAAACTGTTCTTGAAAATGTAGAAGCTGCATGGGATGGTGTCTATCCGGAACTTCTGATAGAGTATGGATTCCTTCAAGATCAGATTGCAAGAAGGTATCGATTTGAAGAGACTATGGCAAAGTCGATCAGTTTCTTTGTGGGAATTGCCCTGATTATTAGCATTTTAGGCTTGTATGGTTTGACAGACTATATGGCGAATGCAAAACGAAAGGAAATTGGAATTAGAAAGGTTGTTGGAGCGAATATTCCTCAGATACTAATACTCTTCGTCAAGGAGGTCGTCTTCTTACTCTCCATAGCATTTGTGATATCGGCTTCCACCTCATTCTGGTTGATGAACTCATGGCTTGAAGGTTTTGAATACCATATTAGTATCGGGTGGGAAATCATGCTTGGAGCTTTGCTGGCTACTGCGGTCATCTCAATGCTGACGATGGGCTCCAGGTCAATGGCAGCTGCCAAGATCAATCCTGTGATTGTTTTGAAGGACGAATGAGATCAGTCTAATTAAATACCTGGGCAGAATATACGAGCGATCTATTAAACTCGGCTTGATCTAACCCTGTCGTGATGTTACGATCATCGAAGAATTGAATCATTTTTTCGGTAGCCATATTACCTACTAATTCATCTTTGGCCATAGGACATCCGCCATATCCTTTGATCGCACCATCAATTCGCCTACAACCAGAAGCATAGATAGCCTCAAGCTTCTCATTTGCTGTTTCCCGTGTAGTGTGCAAGTGCGCACCAAATTCTATATGTGGAAATTTAGGTATTAGGCTTTCAAACAACGAAGTAATATTTATTGGATTTGACACGCCAATCGTATCGGCAAGTGAAATTATGGTCACTTCCATTCTATCCAGACGATCCACAAAGTTTCCCACAAAATCAAGTTCATACGGATCTCCATAAGGATTACCGAATCCCATCGACAGATAGACAACCAAGGTTTTTTCATGATCCTCACATAGTTCCTGCATTTCGGCAAGATCAAAGAAAGCGTCGTCTATCGAACGATTCGTGTTTCGTTGTTGGAAGGTTTCTGATAAGGAGAGTGGATAACCCAAATACTCGATTTCATCAAAATTACAGGCGTCTTGAGCACCCCTCAAGTTGGCAACAATTGCCAACAATTTTGATGTGGAATTGCCTAAGTCTAGTCCTTGCAAAACCTCTGCAGTGTCCTTCATCTGAGGTATAGCTTTTGGCGAGACAAAGCTTCCGAAATCTATGGTATCAAAGCCTACCTTTAAGAGTTGATCGATGTATTGGATTTTCTTCTCAGTGGGAATCCAATCCGTCATCCCTTGCATGGCGTCCCTGGGACACTCGATTATTTTCATATAACAAAACTAAAAAAACTCCCGAGCGATCCTTTGTATTGCATCTGACTTACCCATGCTATAGAAATGTAGGACAGGAACACCCTTTTCGATGAGCTCCTTGCACTGCTGGATTCCCCATTCAATTCCAAGTTCTTTCACTGCAGAATTGTCTGAACATTTGACAACTTCTCGTTCAAGTTCAGGGGGAACATCGATCTTAAATACTTTTGGAAGTATGGTTAAATGTCGCTTGATAGAAATCGGCTTTAGCCCCGGTATGATTGGTACCTCGATCCCGATGGCCCGACAATCATCCACAAACTTGAAGTACGCCGCATTGTCAAAAAACATCTGTGTTACTATGTACTCTGCTCCAAATTCAACTTTTTTCTTCAGCCAGCCCAGATCAAAATCCATGTTAGGAGCTTCAAAATGCTTTTCCGGATATCCTGCCACTCCAATACAAAAGTCACTTGGAATAGCATTCTGTAGTTCCTCATCGATATATCCTCCCCGATTCATATTCGCAATCTGCTCTACTAGCTCGGAAGCGTATGCGTTTCCGTCCGGTTCGGGTTCAAAATGTTGTTCCGACTTGATACCATCACCTCTAAGAGCCAAAACATTGTCAATTCCCAGGAAATTCAAATCAATCAATGCATTTTCGGTTTCTTCCTTTGAGAATCCTCCACAAATGATATGGGGGACTGCATCCACTTCGTAGTGATTTTGAATCGCCGCACAAATACCCACAGTCCCTGGTCGTTTTTTTATACTTCTTTTTTCCAGTAGACCTTTCTCCCTTTCCTTGTATACATACTCTTCCCGGTGATAGGTTACATCAATGAATGGAGGCTTGAACTCCATCAAGGGATCAATTTGATTGAATAGATTCTTAATGCTGTCCCCTTTCCTGGGCGGAATTATTTCAAGTGAGAAAAGAGTAGAATTCGCTTTTTCAATATGTTCAGTTACTTTCATTTAATTAGCAATTAGCTGTTAGCTGTCAGCCATTAGCGGGTTCATAGTTAAGATTTGGAGTCAGCCACTTCTCAACTTCCTCAACACTCATTTGTTTGCGCTGCGCGTAGTTCTCTATTTGATCTTTTCCGATTTTCCCCAGTCCAAAATATTTCGATTCAGGGTGTGAAAAATAAAATCCGCTAACCGATGCGGCAGGATACATAGCAAATGATTCCGTGAGTTCGATTCCAGTGTTTTTCTCCACCTGCAAAAGGTCAAACAGTGTTCTTTTTTCGGTGTGATCCGGGCACGCAGGATATCCAGGAGCAGGTCGGATTCCCTGATAGCTTTCTTTGATCAGCTCATCGTTGGTAAGCTCCTCAGCCGTGGCGTAGCCCCAAATTCCTGTCCGCACTTTTTTGTGCATTAGTTCAGCGAATGCTTCAGCCAATCGATCAGCTAGCGCCTTTATCATGATTTCCCTATAGTCATCGTGTTCCCTTTTGTATTCTTCAATCAAGGTTTCAATGCCAATTCCAGCTGTTACAGCAAAACCTCCGAAGTAGTCTGTTCCGGCATCTACCGGGGCTATGAAATCCGCCAGCGAACTATTGGGAAGACTTTCCGCCTTCTTGCCTTGCTGACGTAAAAAATGAAATGTGATTAGTTCCTCCTGCTCAAACTCATCCTTCCAAACAACAACATCATCACCGATGGAGTTGGCAGGGAATAAGCCTACCACGGCATTCGCTTTTAAACTTTTTCGACTGATAACTTCATCTAACATAGCCTGGGCATCCTCAAATAACTTCCTGGCTTCTTTACCCACCGTTTCATTATCGAAAATCGCAGGATATTTCCCCTTCAGCATCCAGGTAGAAAAGAAGGGTGTCCAATCGATGTACTCCCTTATTTCGTTCAAATCGTAATCTTCAAAAATGGTGATACCAGATTTCAGAGGTAGTTGAGCTTCTTGTTTTGTCCAATCTATTAAGGTTTTATTTCTTTTTGCCTCCGGGTAAGGAATGTAGTTTTTGGTTCCAGTTCTAGCCTTATGCGATTCAGCTAAATCATTGTATTCCGACTTTATCAAATTACCAAACTCTGCAGATTTATCACTTAGCAGACTTGTTGAGACTCCCACACTTTTTGATGCATCCAACACATGAACAACTGTGTGATCATATTTGGGTGCAATCTTAACTGCGGTATGAATTCGTGAGGTGGTCGCTCCGCCGATGAGAAGCGGTGTCTTCATGTTTCTACGAGACATCTCTTCTGCGACGTTGACCATTTCATCCAATGACGGAGTGATCAAGCCACTCAATCCGATGATATCTGCCTCAATTTCTTCCGCTTTATCCAGGATTTTCTCGGCAGGAACCATGACACCTAAGTCCTCGATATCAAAATTGTTGCAAGCCATAACAACTCCGACAATGTTTTTACCAATGTCATGTACATCACCTTTTACCGTTGCTAGTAATATTTTTCCTTTGGTACTTCCGGAAGCTTTTTCTTTTTCAAGAAATGGTGTCAAGTAGGCTACCGATTTTTTCATTACACGTGCACTTTTAACCACTTGTGGAAGGAACATTTTTCCACTGCCAAAAAGATCTCCAACAACGTTCATTCCATCCATCAGCGGTCCTTCAATGACTTTCAATGGACTTGAATACTTTACTCGAGCTTCCTCTGTGTCTTCATCTATAAAATCTACAATTCCTTTGACCAGCGCATGTGAGAGTCTTTCCTCGACATTTGCTTCTCTCCAAGACAGATCCTCTTTTTTCTCAATTCCTTTCCCTTTGACTTTTTCCGCGAATGCTAGCAATCGATCAGTAGCATCTGATCTTCTATTGAGCAAGACATCTTCCACATGCTCCAGAAGGTCCTTGGGAATCTCATCATACACTTCTATCATCCCAGCATTTACAATTCCCATATCCATTCCAGCCTTGATACCATGATAGAGAAAAGCGGAGTGCATCGCTTCTCTGACAACGTTATTTCCTCGGAAGGAAAATGACACATTGCTTACTCCCCCACTTACTTTCGCGCCTGGGAGATTTTCCTTGATCCACCTTGTGGCCTCAAAGAAGTCAACCGCATTATTGTTATGCTCTTCGATACCCGTAGCAACAGGAAAAATATTCGGGTCGAATATGATATCCTGCGGTTGAAGCTTTACCCGACTCACCAGGATGTTGTAGCTCCTTTCGCATATTTCGATCCGCCGATCATAGGAGTCCGCTTGGCCTTTCTCGTCAAATGCCATCACAATGATCGCAGCACCATATCTTTTGATTTTTTCAGCCTGTCTCACAAATAGCTCTTCTCCTTCCTTCAGGCTGATGGAGTTAACCACTCCTTTTCCCTGCACACATTGCAGCCCTGCTTCGATGATCTCCCACTTCGAAGAGTCTATCATGATCGGAATTCTGGCAATTTCAGGTTCTGAGGCAACCAGATTCAAAAATTTCACCATAGCAGCCCTGCCATCCAGCATACCCTCGTCCATGTTGACATCCAATATCTGCGCTCCACCGCGCACCTGATCCAAGGCAACCTCCAACGCTTCATCAAACTTATCTTCCTGAATCAAACGGGCAAACTTCCGTGAACCAGTCACATTTGTTCGTTCACCAACGTTTACAAAATTCGATTCAGGGGTAATAATGAGCGGTTCTAACCCAGAAAGAATTAATGGCTTCAAGCTACTACCTCCTCTCTAGGTTGATATTCTTCAGCCAATTCTGCTATTGCCGTAATATGTTCAGGAGTAGTTCCGCAGCATCCTCCAATGATATTTACCAGGCCATCAGCTAAGAATTCCTTGATTTGGCCAGCCATGTCTTCCGGCGTCTCATCATATTGACCAAACTCATTTGGAAGCCCAGCATTTGGATGGGCGCTGACATAAAATGCACTGTTGTCAGAAAGAACTTTTAAATAGGGTCGTAGTTGCTTTGCACCCAATGCACAGTTCAGTCCAACACTGAGAAGATTTAGGTGGGATATTGATATCAGAAACGCTTCTGTTGTTTGGCCGGAAAGCGTTCTTCCGGAAGCGTCCGTGATTGTTCCCGAAACCATAATGGGAACTTCAATTCCCCGCTCCTCTTGGATTTCGTCAATCGCAAAAAGTGCAGCCTTTGCATTAAGTGTATCGAAAATCGTTTCAACCAATAGTAAGTCGACCCCACCATCTAACAGAGCCTCGGCTTGTTGTTTGTAGGCAATTCGGAGCTCCTCAAAGCTTATTGCTCTGAACCCAGGATCGTTAACATCTGGGGATATGGAAGCTGTTCTATTTGTTGGTCCCATTGCACCAGCAACGAATCTCGGTTTGTCCGGATCCTTTGCTGTAATTTCGTCGGCTACCTCTTTAGCAATCTGGGCAGCCTTGAAATTTAGGTCATACACAATATGCTGAAGATCGTAGTCAGCTTGAGCCACTGTTGTCCCGGAAAAAGTGTTCGTCTCAACAATGTCAGCACCAGCGTCAAAGTACTGCCTATGGATCTCTTTTATGATATCTGGTCGAGTGATCGAAAGAAGATCGTTGTTCCCTTTAAGGGATTTCGGATGATCTTTCAAGTCATCATTTCTGAAATCCTCTTCTTTCAATGGATAGCGTTGAATCATCGTGCCCATTGCACCGTCCAGCACGAGTATTCTATTTTTAAGTAAGTCTGAGATTAAATTCATTCTCTGATTTTTAGTGTTCTTATCAGAGAAAGCTCCAAAATGGATCGACTCATCTATTTCCGATAGCTATCGGAATTGGGAGTTAGCACCGAAAATCACTCGCTGATGATCAGGTTGCTAAGACGTCCTAGGGCCCATTCCCTCGGTCTTTCTTGATAAGTGATGCAAATATAAGTATGCTTATGCAATACACAATTATTAACTGAACAGTTCCTTAGTTTTGCGCTTAAATGAAATTAGCCGCAATTGATATAGGGTCGAATGCCGTTCGCTTGCAAATAACCAAAGTGCTCGAGTACGAGGAGCAAGTGACTTTCAAAAAACTAGAGTACGTAAGATTTCCCCTTCGTTTGGGACATGATGTTTTCACCACGGGTAGGATAAGCGAATACAACAAGGAACGATTTTACAAACTACTTACTGCCTTCAAAAATCTTATCGACCTTTACGAAATAGACGCCTTTTTCGGCTGTGCAACTTCTGCCATCCGCGAGTCTGAGAATGGCCAGTCTCTTATTGAAAAGGTAAAGGATGGGCTGGGATTAGATATAAAAGTCATCAGCGGTGATGAGGAAGCCGAAATGATAAATAAGGTAATAGGCTTATCTCTTGGTAAAGGAAATTATCTACACGTTGACGTGGGTGGTGGGAGTACTGAATTAAACATTTACGAAGGGAAAGAGAAGATTTTATCCAGATCCTTCAAGCTGGGCTCGGTGAGGCGTTTGGAACATACTGACGAACCTGAAGTGTGGCAAGAAATGCAGCAATGGATAGCATTGAACGTTAAAAAAAGATATGATGACATAACCGCAATCGGTACTGGAGGAAATATCAATAAGCTTTTTGAACTGTCTTCAGATGGCAAGGTCAAGAAGATGAGCCTCACAACATTGATAGCAACACAAGGTCAATTGCTGAAACTCTCCGAAAGCGAATTGCTTAACAAACTTCAACTAAACCCAGACAGGGCCGATGTAATTATTCCTGCCTCTGAAATCTACATCGAGGTAATGCGGTCTGCTGGTGCAAATGTTATTTTGGTTCCGGATGTTGGCCTCAAAGACGGAATCAACTTTCACATGTATGAAAACAACTATCCCACCGTCAACAAGGTCTTAGTCAAAAACTAATAGTACCCCATCGACAGCCAAGCCGCCATCTATGGAATAGCTTCTCATATTTCAACATTAGTCATGAAGGTGTTATAAATTCGTTTTATAACCCGTAGAAAATGAAAAAACTAACATTTCTTATATGCATTCTGGTCCTCCCCATCACCAGTAGTGCACAGAAAAATAAAAGATCATCCACCAATGTTGGAAATATCAGTCCCGAATTGTTCGCCGGCATGAAATACCGATCGGTGGGTCCCACCCGCGGCGGTCGATCCACTGCAATTGCCGGATTTAAAACACAGACATATTCTTTCCTGATGGGAGCAACTGGTGGCGGAGTGTGGAGGACCGATGATGCCGGTCAGACCTGGAGGAACATTTCTGATGGTCAAATCACAGTAGGATCAATTGGTGCGATCGAGGTGGCACCGTCTGATGAAAACGTTATCTATGTTGGTACGGGTTCAGCATGCCCCAGGGGAAATGTCTCACTTGGAAATGGCATGTATCGATCAACCGATGAAGGAGAAACCTGGAAAAAAATAGGATTGGATGATGCCGGGCAAATAGGAAGGGTAATTGTGCATCCAAATAATCCTGACATTGTTTGGGTTGCCGCTCTCGGAAATATTTTTACCGCTAACTCTGAGCGCGGAGTGTTCAAATCGTCTGATGGTGGAAAAACATGGAAGAGGGTACTCTTCGTTGACAATGAGACAGGCGCGGTTGATCTTTCCATAAACCCCAACAACCCAAGAATATTATATGCAGCCATGTGGCAGGCTCAGAGAAAACCCTGGACACTTATTGATGGTGGAACCACAGGTGGAATTTTCCAATCAAAGGATGGAGGGAGTACATGGAAAAAGTTAGATGGTGGACTTCCGAAAGGGTTGCTTGGCAGAATTGGCCTTTCCGTGTCGCCTGCGAACCCGGATCGTATATGGGCTCAGATTCAGGCCAAGAAGGAGGAGTCCGGTGGCCTCTATCGATCGGATGATGGAGGTCAAAGTTGGAAAAGAATCAACAGGGATCATAAGTTACGTCAGAGAGGATGGTACTACAGCCACATCACCGCAGATCCCCAAGACGAAAATACAGTTTATGCATCCAACACAGGATTCTACAAATCGGTTGATGGTGGTAAGAGCTTTGATCGAATCGGCACACCACATGGAGACAATCACGGAGTCTGGATCAATCCAGAAAACACGAACATCATGATCAATTGCAACGATGGTGGTGCTAACGTCACCTTAAATGGTGGAAAATCCTGGTCCACGCAACTAAACCAACCTACTTCAGAATTCTACAGGGTTACAGTGGATAATCAGTTTCCCTATCGATTGTATGCCGGCCAACAGGACAATAGCACGATATCAGTACCCAGTAAATCACTACCGTCTCTTACATCAACTCAGCAGTGGTATAGCATAGGAGGCGGAGAAAGTGCAGATGTGGCAGTACATCCAACAAACCCCAATATTGTATATGCCGGCACTTACAGTGGGGAGATCACATATGTGAATCTGGCAACAGGCGAGAGAAGACAGGTAACTGCTTACCCCCACTATACCGAGGGGACTGAGCAGCGAAACCTGAAGTATCGTTTTCAATGGAACTATCCAGTTTTCGTCTCCAAATACAATACAGATGCCATTTTTATTGGCTCACAGTATGTCCACCGTTCCACCAATAATGGACAAACCTGGGAAATCATCAGCCCTGACTTGACTCAAAAACTGGACAAATATCATGACATACCCGGTGGTCCGATACAGCATGATGCCACAGGTGTTGAGGTTTACTCTTCCATTTTTGCATTGGAGGAGTCCCCACATAGCCAGGCCGTGATTTGGGCAGGATCCGATGATGGTCTAATACACGTAACCCGAGATGAAGGAAAAACCTGGCAGAACGTAACTCCAACCAATATGCCTAAGGAGGGCACTGTAAATAAAATTGAGCTCTCAGTCCATGCTCAGGGGAGGGCTTTGGTAGCAGTTTACAAGTACCGTGACGGAGATTTCAACCCATACATTTTCCTTACAGATGATTTCGGTCAAAACTGGAAGTTATTGACGAATGGTTCCAATGGCATTCCTAAAAATCATTTTGTGAGAGCCGTTGCAGAAGATGCCAAAGTCAAGGGACTTATCTATGCTGGCACCGAGTATGGGATGTACGTATCATTCAACAATGGGGAAAGATGGCAACCGCTTCAGCTGAATTTACCAAATGTACCAATAACGGATCTTGAGACTGTAGAGAATGATTTAGCTATTAGTACTCAGGGAAGATCTTTCTGGATTCTGGATAATCTGAGCCCATTGCAAGAAGCAAAGCTGGTCGCCAAAAAAAGTTTGCATCTGCTTAGCGTTCAAGACGCATACCGAACTAATGTTGGAGGCAGAAATGGATCTGGCGCAACTATTCAATTTTTCGTGAAAGACCCAGAAATGGATAGTACTTCAACTATCTCCCTTTCAATAGTAGATGATTCAGGAAAGATAGCTCGACGATGGTCCACTGTTCCGTCAATGGATTCAAATGAAAAGAAGTTAACGATTCGCAATGGACTTAACCAGGTTAGATGGAACTTGACCTACACACCACCAAAAATGGTAAAGAACTTCGTGGCAATGGATTTCAGTGCTGGTCGGGAGCCCGGACCCAAGGCCGTTCCGGGAATTTACAGGGTAATTCTAGAAAAGGGCGAGTTTGAGCTTGAGGATTCTTTTGAGCTTAAAATAGATCCTCGCTGGAAGGAGACCACAAAATCGGATTTGCAGCAAAAATTTGATCTTGAGCAGGAAGTGATTACTTTAATCACCGAATCTCAAGATCTAATTAGGGAAATCAGATCGATCCGTAAGCAGACAAGCAACATAGCTGAAATGGCAGTAAAGGCTGGTCACAACAATCGCCTAAAAACGTTAGCTGCTGCCCTGGATAAAGAATTAACACTGGTGGAAAATCGATTGATTCAAAACAAAACCGAAACCACTCAGGACGAAATAAACTTTCCAAGGGTATTTAGCAATCATATTGTACGCCTGTTTCGAGTAATCGTCAATGAACATAACGCCCCAACTGGTGGAATGCTTGAGCGCTGGAAAGATCTGCAAGACGCCTTTGCAACGATCAAAAGCGACTATGCACAGATAAAGGAAGACCAATTTAAGGATTTTGACGTGGCGCTAGCAGAAGAAAAAGTGGATAGGATAATTATTTCAAAATAAACGTCAAAAAATTCTTGTCATCACTACTGATTTTATAAGAAATTTGCACGTAAGACATCCTTTGATTCGTACGATCGTTTTCACGATGTTAGGCTTTATAGCTAATATCTTGAAGCAACTATCGTTTAGAAATATTCATCTATCTTTTAAAAATTGATTCTACCATCAAAGGCCCCTTACTAAAGCAACCTATAAACCAAATTTGAGTCACTATAATTGTGAAGATCTATCAAGACGTATCACCCAATCTATCTGACTTCATCAAGGTCAATGTTCAAATGAATGCGGGGAACCCAAACTACATTCGACCTCTCGATCAAGATATTAGATCTGTATTTGACCTTAAGAAAAATCGATTCTTAAAAAAAGGAAAAGCTTGTCGTTGGTTGCTAAAAGACGATTCCGGTCAATTGATTGGTCGTATCGCGGCGTTTGTAAATCCACGTTACAAGAACATTGGTGACAAGTACAAAACCGGTGGAATCGGTTTTTTTGATTGTATTGATGACCAAGATGCGGCAAACCTCCTTTTCGATACAGGAAGAGAATGGTTACAGGAACAGGAGATGGAAGCGATGGACGGCCCAATCAACTTCGGGGAACGAGATCGGTGGTGGGGGCTGCTAGTAGAAGGATTTCATGCACCACCATACGGGCTAAACTACAATCCCCCTTACTATCAAAGACTGTTTGAAAATTACGGTTTCCAGAACTTCTACAACCAGATCTGCTGGAAGATGGAACTATCTGCTGGTGCTCAGTTAAGTGAGAAATTCTATGTTGCTCACAAACGATTTGAAGATAATCCTGAGTTTTCAGCTCAACATTACGAGAAAAAGCATCTTAAGAAATTTGCTCAGGATTTTTGTGATGTTTACAATGGGGCCTGGGCAAGTCATAAGGGTAACAAATCAATGGCCCTGCCGCAGGTAATTAAGATGTTCAAGAAGATGGGACCTATCATTGACGGCAAGGTTGTTTGGTTCGCTTATCATAAAGGTAAACCGGTCGCCATGTGGTTAAACATTCCCGACATTAATCAAATGGTGAAGCATCTAAATGGCAAATTTCACTTGTTAGCGAAGATTCACTTTATGATTCTTAAGTGGAGAAAGGTATGTCGTGGAATTGTTGGTGTTGTGTTTGGTGTAATTCCCGAACATCAGGGCACTGGTGTCGATTACTACATGATTGTTGAAGGTGAAAAAGAAATCAAAAGCAACACAAAGTACCGAGAGCTGGAGCTACAGTGGCAGGGAGATTTTAATCCGAAGATGCTAAACATCTCCAAAAATCTGGAAGCGAAAAAAGCACGGACCTTGGTCACTTATCGCTACTTATTTGATAGGAATGCTGAATTTGAGCGACATCCAATTTTGTAGATAATTTCTACAGTGCCCCAAGCAAAAAGCCAACCCCTACTCCAAGGGCTCCAACAACAATCTTATCCACCAGTCCATTCCACCAGATCCCCCTAATCTCTTTTTTCAATTTCGAAATGGTATCGTCCATCGCAGCTATCTGCTGCTTAAGGTTGCTATTGTTGGTGGCAAGTTCTCTGTTATTCTCTTTCATCACATTGAGGCTCATATCTAGCTCCAATAAGATGTCGTCAAAGCCTTCTTCGACTACATCACTGTCAGAATCCATCTTTTTGAGAATTTTGGAGACAAGTTTTTCGACTTCCTTTACTTTGTCTAGTAATTCTCCATTTACGAACTTTAGCTCTGCATTGAGTTTTCTGGCGGTTGAAAGTTCCTCCAATTTTTCGTTAAGAAGTAAAGCACGAGAAGAACTAATAATGTAAGCCGAATCGGCACTGATTTCAACAAGATCTCCTTTACTTACAAGCAATTTTTGATCAGAAGACCTGAATTTCACATTTTGGCTGAACCCAAAAAAAATCAAACCGAAGAAGGATAAGAAGAGTAATAATCTTAGCATCATTAAAACTTTAAACTATCGAGGTTAGCAGTGTCAAGAGGGACATCAAGATCAAGCGTATCGAACTCTTGAACAAGTCTATTTAACTCATTTTTAAGCCGAGATACGCTGGAAGCCTGATTTCTTGTAATCTCGTTGACCTTATTCTTGAATTCATCTGCTTTTTCCCTTGTGGCATTAAGATTTTCAAATAGTTGTTCATACTCTTCCTGCAGCTTGAGATAGTCAGAAGCGATTCCGTGGAGAGAATCCACTTGAACCTCAAGTTCCCTGGTAAGCTCTTTTGCCTTCCTCAGTGATCTGCCATTCAGAAAAAAGAATCCGGCAAACAAGACAATGATTACAATGCCGGAAACTATTATTTGCTTTCTGGTTACTACCATAGCTTTCTAATTCCTAACTAATATCCTCAAACAAGTCTGCAAATTCAAATTTTTGCTCAAAACGGGACATTGATCAATTTAACCAATGCCTGTAACAGATCGGATGATCAGTCGTCAGTTATCAAAGATTAGTCGATGGAGAAATTCAAAGAAAGAGTCTGGTCTCAGATTGTGATTATCTACACAAGATATCTGCTAGGTGGAACTTTTGTTTTTGCAAGCCTCATAAAAATCAAAGGGAAACGATTCACGAGCGACAGTGGTGAACTCAATCCGATCGATAGTGCCTGGCACTTTTTTGAAACCATGTATCAGTCAGGTCTTTACTGGAAGTTTATAGGAATTTGTCAACTTGTCGCAGGCTTTCTTTTGATGACCCAGAAGTACTCCAAACTGGGAGCAATCCTCAATTTCCCCATCATTCTCAACATCTTTGTAATTACGCTCTCCTACTATTTTGCTTTTACTCCTGTCATTACAGGTGCTATGCTACTAGCCAACGTACTTTTAATACTTTGGGAATGGAGCGAACTTAAAATTCTTGTCAACTTGACTTCTTCCCTAGATAATAGTATTCGGATGGAAAAAGATCAATTCTGGGCTGTGATCGGCTTGATACTCTTCGCCTTCACTTTTGTTTACAGACTGTTAGTAGACCAGTACGACATTTTCTTCTGGACCTCTGTCTGCTTTATCATTGGTTTATTTGGGATAGCAGTTGGCTTACTTCGCGAGAAAAGGCGGAAGAGCCTAATGAGGCAAACGGCATAGTGCTCCGATCAGTACCAGCAAATTGAGGCTATTCAAACTCAATGATCAAATCATCTTGCTCTACCAGTTGGCCCACCTTCAAGTGGACTTTTTTCACCTTCCCGGAGATTGGCGAAGCAACCGAAGTTTCCATTTTCATCGCTTCTATCACGAACAGGATATTGTCTTTATCTACTTTGTCCCCTTCTTTCACAAGAACATCTGCTATTTTACCCTGCAATGGCGCTCCGATTTCTTGTTCGTTTTCAACCTTTCTGTTCGAAACCTTCTGGACAGTTACACTTTTATCACGTATAGCAATTCTTCTCGTCTGACCATTTAGTCGGAAGGCTACCATTCGTATCCCATTTTCATCTGGCTCTGTAATCACGATCATTTCGATAATAATAGTCTTCCCTCTCCCAATTTCAACCAATATTTCCTCTCCCGGCTTCATTCCATAGAAAAACACCGGAGAAGGCAATTGACTTACCTCGTCATACGTCTGAAGGTGATCATAGTATTCCTGGAACACGACTGGGTACAGCTTATACGACAGAAAATCTTCAAAGTCAGAATTTGGAAACTCATCCTTGAAGGATTCAAATTCACCTTCGAAATCCACCGGCTCCATTCCATCGTTAGCTCGTCCCTTGAGCGGTTTCTCCTTTTTAAGTATAATCCTACTTAAATCCTCGGGAAAGCCACCCTCAGGAAAGCCGAGGTTACCCTTAAATAATCCGACTACCGATTCAGGAAAAGACAAGGTTTCACCCCTACTCAACACTTCTTCAGGTTTCAGGTCATTTGCAGTTAGATACATGGCCATATCTCCAACCACCTTGGAGGATGGTGTTACCTTCACCAGATCTCCAAAAAGTTGATTGACTGCAGCATAGTTTTTTTTGATGGTTTCGAACTTTTCCTCTAGGCCCAGTGCAATCGCTTGAGGCCTTAGGTTGGAGTATTGTCCACCGGGAATCTCATGTTCGTACACCTCAGCAGTTCCAGCTTTTAGACCCGACTCGAATGGATAATAATATGCTCTGACATCCTCATAATAATTCGAATGCGCATTAAGAGACGCCAAGTTCATCTTTCGACCTCTTTCGTGGTATTGAAGTGAAGCCACCATCGAATTGAAATTTGGCTGGGAGGTAAGTCCTGAGACAGATGCGAGAGACACATCAATAATATCAACACCAGTCTCAATGGCTTTCATGTACATGGCGGATTGTATGGAAGAGGTATCGTGTGTATGCAGGTGAATTGGCAGGTCGACCGCCTTCCTTAGTTCTGAAATGAGCAACTCAGCACTGTACGGCTTCAGCAGTCCGGCCATGTCTTTGATCGCTAAGATGTGAGCGCCCAAATCCTCTAATTTTCGGGCCATATCAAGATAGTACTGAAGCGTGTATTTCTGCTGACTATCATCTTGAATTTCACCGGTGTAGCAGATACAAGCTTCGGCCAATGATTCGGTTCGCTCCCTTACAGCTTGAATGCTACATTTCATATTCTCTACCCAATTAAGTGAATCGAAGATCCGGAAGATGTCCATTCCCTTCTCCGCTGATGTTTCAATGAATTTTTCAATCAGGTTGTCAGGATAGGCTGTGTATCCAACAGCATTAGAACCACGCAATAGCATTTGGAAGAGGATGTTCGGAATTGCCTCTCTCAGCAGTGTTAGCCGTCTCCAGGGGCTTTCTTTTAAGAAGCGCATGGACACGTCAAATGTTGCCCCACCCCACATTTCAAGTGAGAAGACCTCCGGGTTTTCAATGGCATAACTTCTTGCCACTTCAAGCATATCCCGAGTTCGAAACCTTGTTGCTAATAGTGATTGATGCGCGTCGCGCATTGTCGTATCGGTAAAATGGATCTTTGGATCTTCCTTCAGCTGTTGAACAAATTTTTCTCGGCCTAATTCCTTAAGCAGGTCACGAGTCCCCGACGGTACTTGAGCGTCTTTACCCACAGAAGGTGGCTTTGGCGACCGGAGTGTTTTTCGTTCTTCTTTATCGCCAACATCCTGGTTGCCATTCACCGACACTTCGCCGATGTACCTTAGTGTCTTAGTACCTCGATCAAAGCTTTTTTTGATCTTGAATAGCTCAGGATGACTATCGATGAAATTCACTGTGGCTTTTCCTTCGATAAAGGCCTCTGTGTTGATGACATTTTCCAAGAAGCCAATGTTGGTCTTTACTCCTCTAACCCTGAACTCCCTTAGTGCGCGGTGCAACCTTTGTGAAGTTCCTTTGAGCGTTCTTCCTTTAGCGGTGACCTTTACCAGGAGAGAATCAAAAAAAGGTGAGATCTTCACGCCATTATAAACATTTCCCGCATCCAATCTGATGCCAAAACCACCGGCACTTCTGTAAGCGATGATCGTTCCATAATCGGGCTTGAATCCATTTTCTGGATCTTCGGTGGTTACGCGGCACTGAATTGCGCAACCTCTTGTCGTAATATCTTCCTGAGAAGTGATGAATATCTGCGGATCTGCTAACTCATATCCAGCGGCAATCAGAATTTGGGATCGGACGATATCAATATCGGTAATTTCTTCCGTGATCGTATGTTCGACCTGAACACGAGGATTCACTTCAATGAAATAGATCTCCTCCTTCGGATTCACCAAAAATTCTACCGTTCCGGCGTTATTGTAGTTGACGTGACTGGCTATTTTCAGTGCATAAGCATAGAGACGGTTCCTGGTCTCATCTTTTAACCCAAAGCTGGGAGCCACTTCGACTACCTTCTGAAACCTTCGCTGGACCGAGCAGTCCCGTTCAAACAGGTGGACGATGTTTCCGTAGTTATCGGCGAGTATCTGGACCTCTATGTGTTTAGGGTTCTCAACATACTTTTCTAGGAAAATTGTATCGTTTCCAAACGCTTTGCCAGCTTCGGACTTTGCCTCATTAAATGATTTCACTAGTGATTCCTGATCACGAACTACCCGCATTCCGCGACCGCCTCCCCCAGCCGAAGCTTTCAAAATAACAGGATACCCAATCCGATCGGCCTCAGCAATGGCTATCTGCTCATCCGCTAAGATCTGTTCATTATCTTCTATGACGGGCACCTCGGCAGCCCGAGCCACCCCCTTTGCCTGCACCTTATCACCAAGCTGCGACATGACATCTGGTTTGGGGCCAATGAAAACAATGCCCTCCTCAATGCAACGTTTTACAAATCCCACATTTTCTGAGAGGAACCCATAGCCAGGATGGATAGCTTCTACATCATTGGCCTTTGCGACAGATATAATTTCTTCAATATCCAGATATGGTTTCAGCGGTTCTTCTTCAGAGCCAATTTGGTACGCTTCATCTGCCTTATAACGATGGAGTGAATATCGATCTTCATGGGTGTAAATGGCTACTGATCGAATATGTAGTTCCGAGATGGCACGTAGCACTCGAATGGCGATCTCCCCACGATTCGCCACCATTATCTTCTTGAAAAATTTCTTCTCAGCCATGTGCTGTTAGGTTACGATGCTGAAATTAACTAAACCCTGGAATTGTCGAGAGTAGGCCCCGACACTTTAATTTCCACTTTGAATTTTCCATTCTCTTCCACCTGCAGGCAAATTATCGTTGAGATAGCGAGTTAGGATTTCCCGCAAATGCCTGGATGTATTTACACCTTCGCGAATGCTATGGGTCCGATTAGGATAAGCCATCATGGAAAATATCTTGTTGTGCTCGATCAGCTTGTTTACAAGCTGCTCCGTATGCTGATAATGTACGTTATCATCGCCTGTTCCATGCACTAGTAGCAGGTTGCCTTTTAAATTTTGCGCGAAATTGATCGCTGAACCTTTCTCGTAACTTTCTGGCATTAGCTGGGGCACACCCGAATAGCGTTCCTGATAGATGTTATCATATAGTAGTTGATTGGTGACAGGCGCCACCGACATCCCAGTTTTGTAGATCTCTGGATAACGAAACATCATGTTTAATGTCATTGCTCCACCCCCGCTCCAACCCCAAATTCCAATTCTCTCCTCGTCAACAAAATCGAACTTTTCTATAATTGCCAATGCTCCCTCCGATTGATCTTTCGAAGATTGAACTCCAATCTGCCCATACACACTTTTTCTCCATTCTCTTCCTTTGGGACCAGGAGTTCCCCTGTTCTCCACGCTCATGACGATGTAACCTTGTTGCGTCAGCATGGTATGCCACAAGTAATTGTTTCCGCCCCATCGATCAACTACAGTTTGTCCGGCGGGTTCTCCATAGACGTAGAAAAGTACCGGATACTTTTTATTGGGATCGAAATCCGTAGGTTTCATCATCCAACACTCAAGTGTTACCCCATCAGAAGCTTTTACATCGAAAAACTCAACTTTTGGTCGATCCACTTCTTTCACGCTTGAACTCAACTCATCGTTCGTTACGAGTGTTTGAATGACCTTATGATCCGGAAGCGATACCAATTCATGTATCCAAGGTTGACCTGCTAAAGAATAGGAATGAACCGCATATTTTGCGTTTGGCGCCACCTGATATTGATGCCATCCGGGTTGATCGTCTGGTGTTACTCGCTGTGCTTTGCCTTTCCCACTCATCTTTATCCGATATAAGTATCGTTGCGTTGCATTCTCAGGAGAAGCGATGTAGTAAAGCCAATCTGATGTTTCGCTGAGTAATGAAATGCTCATCATGTCAAGTCCATCAGGGCTGATTCGTTTTTCCTCTCCATTGGTTATGATGTATGCTGCTTTCCAGCCACTCTTTTGCGTGACCCAGGTAAAGGATTTGCCATTGTCCAGAAATTGAAAATCGTTAACAACATCAAGCCAAGCCGTTTCTTTGTCTTCATAAATGATATTTGTTGCTCCTGTTAACACATCACAAGATGTAACCCGATTTAGGTTCTGCGGCCGGTTCAGATGTTGCACCAAAAGAGATTTCGAGTCAGGTGCCCAGATCATTCTGGGAAGGTAATTATTGGAGGGATCTCCGGGGAAATTCATCCATGTGGTTTCGCCACCATCGGCGTTTACCACTCCAATCTTGGCCTCAGAAGGTTTTTCTCCAGCTTTTGGGTATTGAACAGGTACCGTATATGAGTAAACAGAATCAGTTGTATTGATCATTAGGAAATTTCGAATGTACGTCGCATCAATCCGCCAGTAAGCAATCTTGCTTCCGTCCGGACTCCATCGAAATCCATCACGGCATCTAAACTCCTCTTCATATACCCAATCGAACGTTCCATTGATGACCTTTTCTGTTCCGTCCGTCGTGAGCGCTCTAATTGAATGACTGGCAAGATCTTCAACATAGACATTGTGCTCTCTTACATAGCCAACTCGCGAGCCATCCGGAGAAAACTTAGCGAACATCAACGTTGATGGTTTTGCATCAGGACCGCCCAGTTTTTCCAGCTTCTTAGACTCTACATCATACACCCAATAAT
Organism: Cyclobacteriaceae bacterium; assembly: GCA_028285685.1. Lineage (GTDB taxonomy): Bacteria > Bacteroidota > Bacteroidia > Cytophagales > Cyclobacteriaceae > Ekhidna. Next base: position 108,680 of record JANQOR010000037.1, read on the forward strand.
CACCTTTGGTATTTAGCCGCCAGACTTTCACCGAGTTGGTATAAATCAATACTTTGGATTTATCCCCAGACCACTCATAGTTTTCGATTTCAAGCGGCATTTCTTCACCTTCGGGGATTAGATCTGCGGCTCTGATCAAAATGTTACTGCCCTCACCTGGTTGGTTGCTTACCAGATCAAATCGATCTTGATGTTCGATTGAAGGTTCCAAAGTGGTGTAGGAGTTCCCGCTATCAAACCAGCGCAATTTTGGAGCCTGCTTAATACGAAATTCCGAGGAGCTAAAGATTCGTTCAAGGTTAAGTTTTGAGTTGTCCTGACCAGTGGAAGTCAGGAAAGAGCCTATGAGGAATAGAAAGGTGAGTATTCTTTTCATGATGTCAAATGTTAAAAAATAAAGGTAAGTATTTAGCGCAAAGGAAATCGACCTTATCTCCCACAAATCCCTTTGAAATCGCACCATTGACATTTTCCCTCATCTTCCGTCTGATCAAAGGGCTGCTCCATTCCATAAATCTCACTTAGTAGGGAAGAAAAGCGTTGTTCGAATTCATCCAGATGTTCTCGTGCATCAGCAATTGGCTGACCTTTCATCTTTAGCCGCTCATCAAAATCAGGAGTAAACAGCTCCTGAATGTTGAGAATACCAGGAACTATAGGCTCTTCGGTCCCATGCTTAGCTGCATATAACCACGCATAGTACAGTGTCTGGAATCCAGCTTTGTTTCTTGGGAGTCTGTAGTAGTTCGATGTTCGATCAAATACTTTCTGGACACTTTCTATTTCTGTCTTATCCCTTCCGCTTTTGTAATCAATAACCCGAACGAGACCATTCTTGCGATCTACGCGATCAATAATCCCTTTTAAATGGACTTTGAACTCTTCATCATCCGGCTTGATGGTCAAAAATCGATCGTAGTTGCCGTCCTTGTCATTCTCAAGGCTTCGAATCTCAAACGGAGCGTAGGCTTCATCCAACTTAAGTGTTTTCTCCACAAACCGCTCTATCACCTCTGCCATCACTACATTTCTGCCCTTTACTTCAAAACGCTGCTTGTCCTTTAGCCGAAAATGCGTTCTGAATGATTTTTCAATGGCCCCAGTTACCGAATTTTTCAAGCGAAAAAAATCATTCTCTTCAACAATTCGATCAGGCTTGTCGCTGGTCACATCCTCATACAAAAGTTCCATGACCTTGTGCAAGACATTTCCAAAGTCCCGTGGAGAAAGCTCATCACTCAGTTCATCGGGAGTAAACAGTCTGAGTACATATTTGAAATAGAATTGTAGGCGGCATTCAAGGTACACGTTCAGTGCAGAGGGTGATAGCTTCTTCTGCCCTTTGTCCGTGTACATCTTCAACCTGGAAAGGATGTCTTTGCTTTTTTCTATGCTGATTGACTCATGCTCTCGAATCATAACAGGATTGCTCAGCCTGTGCCGTCGGATGCTAAGTCCACTTTCATATTCCACTTGCCGGATGAAGCGACTGACTTCACCACTTAAGCCAAAATCAGCATACATGTTGTAATAAAATGATAGCTTTTGCCCTCTTTGAAACAGTCGATAAAACAGGTAAGCATAAATTGCATCTTGAACCTCAAAGGTTGGTAATTCGAAGGCTTTGCGAATTCTATATGGGATAAATGAACCCATTCTTTGTCTGGAGGGGAAAATATCCTCATTGATATTCAGCATGAAGATGTATTTGAAGTCGAGGTTGCGAGTTTCCAGTACACCCATGACCTGCAACCCCTCAACAGGCTCACCACTGAAAGGAATTTTTATCGAACGTGCAGCTTTCCTGAAAAGACTCCTGAACGTTTTAAGGTCAACATTCAGTGATTGATTGCTCAAAATCTCGTCCAACCGGGCGAGCATTTGTTTAAAATGGTATAGGAACTCCCGTTCAAGTCCAAACCTTTCGATCGTTTCCGTTGCAAGTTTTTCGACGATCAGCTTTAAGTATCCTGCATATGTCTCTGTCTCTTCAACATTCCTGAAGATCTCATCTAATGTCACCGAACCAAGTGCGAGAATGTCCTGTTGCAAGACCCGCACCTGATTGTTCTTTTTTATGTATCCAATCAGTTCTTCAACTTTGGAGTCACCCTGCTCATACAGGTAAGGATGGCTTAGTACGTCGATAACTGATTTGTGGTAAAATGTAATCCAGTTTTCAGGTGTCAGGTGTTTGTGCTCCTGTGAGTCAAGCGCCGCTTCCAGCAGGCCAAAGAGCGGTGTTTCTTTCAGAGGATAACCCATGGTTACATTGAGTTTTTCCACCTCCGATGGGATCGCGTTGAGCACGGGAAAGAGCATATAATCCTGAGGTAGTACAATCACAATTTCCTCTGGCTTAGCTTCGCCAGAAGTAATCAGTTTTTTCACCTGCTCACCAATCGCCTTTGCCTGACCAACTTCGAGAGAAACTCCGGTCACATCAACTTCCTTCTCCACCTGGATCCTTTGCGGTGGCTCCTCAGAGAAGGTCCTTCCGAAAATCGTATCTGTCTGGTACCTCCTTAGAAAATCTCCAGCCTCTTGTTTTTCGTCATTCAGGTAGTATGCATCAATGTCCCAGAGCACTTCAGCCTCATGTTCACTCACAAAGTGTTTGATCAGCCGTTCTTCTGCAGGCGTTAGTGCATTGAACCCCGCAAAAAGCAACGGTCCATGCATCTCAGGACTATCACTTTGCACCGTTTCAACCAGTTGACGATAGATCATCGAAGTATAACCCATCTCCTTTTCCTCCAATCGTTTTTTGAACGTCTCATATACTGGTGATAGAATACGCCAGGTTTCTATGAACTGCTCTTGCGATTTGGAAGCAGTGGGAAAAAACTCTTGCCAAAAACGCTGAATGATCTTTTCTTGCTCCGGATCTAAAAAGTAAAAATCCTCGGCAATTTGACGATCGCTTTTGATGTGATGAAACAACTGCTTCGGATTAACGAGGTAGTGGTCAACTTCCTCGAAATCCCTGAGCAACATTTCGCCCCAAAAATAGAAGGACTCAAAACCTTCGGAGACAGGGTTGTTTTTCTTGAAAGCCTCGTATAGCTCAAAGACTAGTGAAAGGGTATCCGTCTTTTTCACTCTCGAAAACTGCAACAAGAAGTCCTCAAGGCTCTTCACCTTCGGTGACCATATCGGTTTACCGATACGCTTCGAAAGGTATTTCTTAAGAAATAGTCCTGCCCTCCTATTGGGAAAAACAACCGTGCACTGACCTAGCGTGTCACCGTGTTTTTCCAGCAAATGATCCGCAATTTCCTCGAGAAATTTTGAGTTTGACATCCCGGTTTTGGTCTTTTAGGTACAGATAAACCTCACGGTAATATTGTACAGAAAAGACCATACCTCCACTATGATTGATTCACAGTTTTTCCACAATTTGGAAGAGCGCTATCGAACGATGAATCTCCCCTTGAACTGCTCCGTGTTCTTGTTTGTCAGATCAAAAAAGTAGACTCCGCTTGCTAGATTGTTTTTGTTCAGCTTTAACTGAATACCATTTATCTCAGCTTGCATCATCAGCAGGTTTCCGGAGGGATCGTAGATCTTCAATGTGGCATTCTCAAAGTTGCCGGATTCAAATCGCAAGGTGAATTCATCCTCTACTGGATTAGGATAGATACTGATATTCCTGCGGTGCTCTTGGCCCGAACCCAATACTATTTCCCGGATGGCATAGTCATCGTTACTTACAACACTCCACGCTATTTCCTGCATCATTGTTGCCTGTGCTTCGGTAGGGGCTTCAAAAGGCCAACCTGCCGCAGCAATCGTTTCATTGGTGAGTCCAACTGGACTTTGTTCGAAAATGGTGGCGTAATGCACGCAGGCGGATAAGTAGTAAGTCATCTCCGTTGGGTGAATGGTCGCTTCCGGGATATCGTTGGGGTCGAAAATATCAAGCCAATCGGTAATGCCCGGGAAAACACCCGCTCGTATACTGTCAACCATGGCTTGGTAAGCTGCTGCTACCGGAACGATCAAAACCGAACGACCTGCATTTACTTCGCTAACAGAATCTGCCAACTTTTCCCATAAGGGGCGCATCTCCGCATTCAAAGCAATCCAGTCTTCATATGGGGTAGCGCTTGTCAGATTCACCTCATTGTGAAATTCCATCAAATAGAGTTGCGTAGAAGAATTGGCACCGTGGGCGAGATCAAAGAAATTATCGAGGGACTGGTAAGAGGTAATCACGTTTTCATTGCAAAATTGGCTACCCAACAGGACCTCCTCAATAGGTATCTGCTCGGCAATGACAACAATGTCATATTCGCCTGTGGCAAGTTCTACATGTGAATCTGTTCCTCCTTGCGGATTACCGTGGCTAAACCACTGATTTGCAATACAGGTTCCCCCTATAAATTGAAACCCATAATCATAGGTTGTGATGCCGGCATCTGCAGCCAGGTCGTTGACCATTTCGCCAACGATCAGGTCCCAGCCAAAACCACTATGGCCTATGTAATAGGTGTTGTGCTGTGCATTAAGAAACAGGAAATTGAGGGTGAAAAGGACTCCAATGACAATTCTCATACAATTAAATTTTTCAGTACAGCAATGGCTGGACTGCTCAATTAAACAATAAGTAAGGGCATTGGTGCACTAGTAAAGTTAACAAAGAGACTGAAAACCCCTAAACAGCGACTAGTTTTTTGTCCTTGAGATAGAGAAGATACCCATCGGATTGATATCCCATTTCTTTCAGTAAATCAACGTATTCGCGCACTTGTTTATGATCGGTAGGAGAAGGTTTGCCACTTTTGAAGTCGACGACCGTGGCTTCATTACCCCGAATTACTACACGATCCATCCGTTTCACCTCTCCATCCCTGGGCAACACAACTACCTCAGTTTTGAGCTCCACGTCCGCTTCAAACCAGGATCTGACCTGGTCGATTTTCCACAGATCGGAGAAAAGTTTAGAAAAGTAAGATCTGTCCTCAGCAGTTATTTGCATCGATCTTTCGTATCTGTCGAGCACCTCTTCGGCATCTTCTTTGACCTTAACTTCGGATAAGATTTGGTGTAGTAGTATCCCTTCTCGCCTTTTCTTCTCTACCTCAGGATCAAAATAGGCGGCACCAGTTTTTCGAATCGTTAGTCGATTACTCCATTTATGTGTTGGATAGGCCTCCAGAGTGATATGCTCTTCCACGCGTTTTGCTTCCCCCACTGAAATGGACCCATTTTTAAAAATGGAGCTACTTTCACTCCAACCGGTTGGCTGATTTTGATTAAAATAAGCCCACAACAATTTTGAGACATCTCCATACGACGTGGATTTTGAGGAAGGTGTCTCGCAAAAGGCGAATAGTCCCCTTTCTGCTCTTGTAAACGCCACATAGAGCATGTTAAGGCTTTCCAGGTACCATTTTGCCATTTCATTTTGATAGGGTTCAGCGAAGCGAGTCTTAGAGAGGCTGCTCGTATACTCAATTGGTATCGAATCCAGAAGGTCAAATGGCTTTTCTTGCGGAGACTTATACCATGATGTGTGCCTTCTACTGTCCAGACTAAAATTACAAAACGGCACAATCACGATCGGATACTGCAGTCCTTTTGATTTATGCAGGGTAATTACTTCAACTGCATCAAGCGCTCCTGTTAGTTGTACCGATCTACTGTCAGCCTCGTCTTTCCACCATTCCAGGAAGAGCCGAATATCAGATCGATTGTTTTTGCCAAATTCTAAAATGGCATCTTGAAATGCCTGCAGATATGCAAACTCACTGTTGATCTCATCCAACTTAAATAGTCGGATAAGAACCTCTGTTAACTCAAAAATGGGTAGATGCAATAAGTGTTCCTGATGACGAACAAAGGACTCCGGAAGAAGGCCTGGCCCAAGATTAGCAAAGTCAGAGTGAGCGTTCAGCTTTCTTCCCAGCACTACCTGCTGATATTCAAATATCAGATCCTTCTCAACCACAATATCCATTGGGTTTTGCAGGTAGCGGAGAGCCGTCAGAATGAGTCGTACTACTCGTGAGCTCGAGATGAGCATTCCATCTGCAGAAATTACTTCAATACCTGTATCATGATCTCTCTTGTAGTCCAGCAGCGAGCGGACGATCTGACTTGCTTCCCGATTAGTCCTTACCAGCATAGCCATATCATTGAGGCTGTGCCCTTCCATCTGTAGTCTTTCAATTAGCCCGATAGTGTTTTGGATGGCCATTTCATGCCAAGCTTCATCGCGTTCCTTCTTTAAGAATTCTATCTGCACCAACCCCTCGGTATCCTTATTGAAAGCTGCCACTTCTTGGTCAACTGCCCGATAAGCGGTCTGTAGCATTTCTCTTCCATGCTCATTAATGTCTTCGCCGGCTAATTCTCCAATAAGCCCTGGCAGCGTAGAAAAGAGACGGTTGTTAAAATCAACAATGTTTCGTGTGCTTCTGTAGTTGGTATTCTTGGAATCGTCCTCCTGCGCAACTGGTACGTCGGCCTGAATCCCACTCATTAGTAATGAAGGATCTCCGCCCCTAAATCCATAAATGGATTGCTTTGCATCGCCGACGATGACGTTTTCGTTTCCATTCGCAAGGCTTTCCTCGATTAATGGTCGAAAATTCTTCCACTGGAAAATGGAAGTATCCTGAAACTCATCGATGAGAAAATGACTGTACCTACTGCCTACTTTTTCGTAAATAAAAGGTGTATCTGAGTCATCAATGATTTGGTTGAGAAAATCAGGTAGATCAGAAATCATAATGACTTCTTGTTCCTTTTTATATTCTTGAAGCCGGTTGGTCAGATCAGAAAGAAGTCCCAACGTATAGAGGTGTTTTAAAACAGCTCTCGAGGTGAAATAGTCCTGCTGATTTTTTTCAAAATAATCAAGGGCTTGATTCATCAATGGCATAAGCTTGCTCATCGCTAATTCCAGGATCAATGCTCGCTTGTCACTTGTCTTTGTCGTCCATGCCTCAGGATTCTGGCGAGCATTTTCCACCGTTTTATTTAACAGCGTTTTAAAGTCTTTGGAAATAAGACGATTGAAAAAATTTGGCAAGGTTTGTTTTCTCCCACCGCTGAAATCATCGAGGTTAAGTTCGGAGGCTGAAACCACCTCATGGAATTCGAGACCAAATTTCCTTAATGTGTTTTCAAATGAATACTTACTTTTCAAGAGCTTCTCTTGCAGTTCGGCAATTCGTTCCTTCACGTTTTCATGATCGAATTGCTCCCTCGATAATTTCTTGAACTCTTCGGAAAAAAGCTGCTCGGCTAACTCCTTTATCTCATTCTTGAATTCATATCCTTTTCCATCACCAAGTCGGTGCATTGAGAAATTAACAAGCCATTTTTTGAGTTGTTCATTTTCTTCCACTCCATCGTACAAATCACTGGCAATGAAATCGGTTACCTTCTTATCATCCAGTTCGATGGAAAAACTTCCCTGTAATCCGATTTCTCGAGAAAAGGCACGAATAACACGATGGAAAAAAGTATCAATTGTCGTGATATTGAAGTATCCGTAGTTGTGAAGCAAATGGTCAACTGTTTGCTGAGCTTTGCTTTGTATCTCTTCATCCGATGTGTTCAATTCCTTGGCCATCACAGGAATTAACTCATGATTGCCTCTGGATATTTCCATCAAAAATTCAAGAACGCGCTCCTTCATTTCCTCAGCAGCTCTGTTGGTAAATGTCACTGCCAGAATTCGCTTGTAATAATCAGCAGATCTTAGGGCTAGCTTAAGATATTCCTTGGCAAGTGTGTACGTTTTGCCTGAACCTGCAGATGATTTGAAGATCGTAAGTGACATTATTTACGAAAATAGCAGGCCGGCTGCAGACCGTGTAGGCCGGATCAAATTACTTATCCACAAGTTTCCAATGTTAACTTAATGTTAAGAAATAATAGCCAAATTGGCATTTAATTAAACTTTACGTAATATAGTGGTGGATTCAGCGTAATGCAGAAGTAATAAAGCTGAACATTTGATAACATTAGAGTAACATTAAGATAGGGGAAACAATGAAAAAATTAATCACACTCTCTTTCGCATTTGCAATCGTACTTTGCTCATATGCTGGAAACGGAAAAGCGGAAAAACCGACAGCGACGAACTATAAAGAAGTACTGAAAGAAATTGTGTATCCGCAAGCAAGTGTTGAGCAAGGAATTGAAGGGAAAGTGGTTGTTGATATCAAAGTCAACAAGTTGGGAGAGATAGTGAGCTATCGATTTAAGTCCTATCCATGCAGAGATTTGAAGGAGGCAGTTGAGAGTTCGCTGACGAAAATCACCTTTTTACCCGCTACGAACAAAAAAGGTGAGGCTGTCAATGGAAGAGTTACTCTTCCAATCAACTTCCAATTGACGATCTGATATTAAAAAAATTGTCTTACGAACCCTGACTATCAAGTCAGGGTTTTTTTGTGCCTCAGAAAACCTAACAATATTATTTACGTTTAGCAATTTTATTGTTTTATTTACAATTAGTAATTTAATAATCAACGTATGAGAGAATATCAGTTAGGTGAGTTTGAGGAAATTGTTCTCCTCACGGTCGCCATTCTTCATGAAGATGCGTATGGGGTTTCGATCAAGCAGGAAATCGAGACACGCCTAAATCGGAAAGTAAGTGTAAGTGCATTGCAAACGGCACTACGAAGACTTGAAAGTAAGGGGTACTTAAAATCAAATTTTGGAGAAGCCACAGCAATTCGTGGGGGTAAGCGGAAACGCTACTTCAAGGTGACGAAAGCAGGAAAATCAGCGCTGGATTATACGAAAGAGACTCGCATGAGTCTTTGGTCAGCGATTCCTAATGTGACCTATGAATACGCAAGAGCCTAACGCAAGACCTTCTCCCCCTTCCTGGTCGACAAGGTTTTTAGCCTGGTTCATCAAGGAAGATTATTACGAGGATGTCCAGGGTGACCTTGAGGAAGAATTTCAATTGATCGCAAAAGGTGGAAGGGTCTACAAGGCCAGGAAGTGGTATAGCTGGCAGATTGTGAAGCTTTTCAAGCCATCCATGATAAAACGAATTAAACCAAATGACTCAATAGAAAAGGAAACGACAATGTTTAAAAACTATTTAAAAATCGGACTACGAAACCTCTGGAAGTATAAATCCAGCACGGTTATCAACATTATAGGGCTATCGACTGGCCTTGCAGCATTTGTTCTTATCTCTCTATTTGTGAAAGACGAATACAGCTATGATCGACATTTTGAAAATGCCGATGAGATCTACCGAGTAACCGTCAAAAATTATACGCTAGATGGCGATATTAGCAGGCAATGGGCCTTCGCTTCGGCAGGACATGCCAAGCGACTCAAGGAGGACTACTCAGACATTACTCATGCGGTGAGGTTCTTTCCATGGGCTTTTCCGGATATCATTATCGGAGACCAGAAGTTTCCAGGAGAGCCAGTCATCTTTGCCGGGGATGATGTCTTCGATATATTCTCCTTCAAGTTCATCGTGGGGAACCCTGAAACGGCCTTCACAGATCTCTACTCCTTGGTATTAACCGAGGAAACTGCTGTTAAACTTTACGGAACGGATTGGCGGGATCAGGATATCGTCGGCTCACAGCTAAAATTAGCGGGACGTGGCCAAGAAGCTCCATTTAAAGTCACTGGAGTGATGGAAAATATGCCAGATCAACAGCATTTCCATTTCGACTATCTCGCTCCAATCCGATTCATAGAAATGATTTTTGGTGAAGATGCTTCAAACAATGTTGGAGGCAATTACAATTGGCTTACTTACGTCAAGATTCCTTCCAACACCGATGTTCCGGCATTGACTAAAACTGTGAATGACGAATTTTGGGAGAAGTACATTGGTCAGCTCACCCGGGGGAGTGCCAGTGATTTCTATGATTTCGAATTTCAGCCCATGTTGGATATTCACCTTACTTCTAATCTGGAAGGTGAGTATGAGACAAACGGATCCATCCAACAGGTATACATTTTTAGTGTAGTGGGTCTTCTCCTGCTCCTCGTGGCTTGTGTGAATTACATGAATATTGCAACTTCTCACTATTCAAGAAGGATGAAAGAAGTTGGTGTCCGAAAAGTCATTGGTGCATTCAAGACAGCTTTGATCAAACAGTTTTTAACTGAATCCACTTTAATTACTGTCATTTCACTTCCGCTCTGTGTTCTCCTGATTCTTTGGGCACTGCCCTACCTGAATAATTTCATGGAGAAAACAATAGTCTTTAACCCCTTTGCTCAACTTGGCTTGATGGGATCGCTGTTTCTCCTCTTACTTGGTGTTGGACTGATAGCTGGACTCTATCCTGCCATTTTTCTATCCAAAGTAAACCTTGTTCAAGCGCTGAAGGGCGAGCAGTCAATGAATGCCAGCAAGTGGAATTTCCGATCCTGGCTAGTGGCATTTCAGTATACGGTCACTATTGCGTTAATATTTGCCATTGCAGTGATCGAAAGCCAGATGGAATTTATCCGTAATTCCAATCCAGGTTATAATCGGGATCAGGTTCTAAGTGTCAGAATTTCAAATGTCTCCAACCGAGAAACTTTCAAAAACGAGCTACTCGCCAATCCTAATATTGAGAAGGCATCCTACTCATCTCGGATACCAACAGGAAGGTTGGCTGACAGTATGGGTTCAAACTATTTCATTGGAGACTCGGCAGTAGCAACTGGTTTTAGGCTACCATTCATTTCGGTGGATAAGGATTTTCTCAACACCTATGAAATTGAATTGGTGGCAGGAGAAAATTTCCGTGATGGGATGGAAATTGTGTTTCAGCGAGATAGCTCTGGCAATTTTCTTACGGCACCTGGTAACTACATTATCAACGAAACGGCGGCTAAAGCACTTGGATATGAAAATCCTGTTGATGTTGTGGGAACTGTGATCGCATATGGTCCAAGTCAAGGGCGGATCATTGGTGTTATGAAGGACTTTCACTTTGAATCGATGCATAGCCCGATCGTGCCAATGTTGATCATGTATCGTGATAGATATCGAAGAATTAGCCTAAAGTTGAATACCAATGACCTTCGAAGTACGCTCGATTTCATAGAAAGTACGTATGCCGATTTTGACAAAGAAAATCCAATAAACTACAGATTTCTGGATGACTTGTTTAACGATCAATACCAACAGGAAGAGCGATTGAGCACGATGATCAAGGTATTTGCTGTAATCGCAATCATGATCGGGTGTTTGGGATTGATAGGAATGGTAGGCTTCATCATAGAAACGAAATTGAAAGAAATTGGCATTCGCAAGGTACTTGGGGCATCCACCCAAAGCATTTGGATGATGGTGAGCAACCGATTTTTAGTGTTGGTAGGAATTGCTTTTCTGATAGCGCTTCCGATATCGTACTATCTCATGAATGGTTGGCTAGATGAATTCGTATACCGAACAAACATTGGTGTGTTCATAATCATACTCCCAGTTCTATTAGCGGTTCTCCTTACCCTTTTAGCCATCTCCTTCCAAACGATGAAAGCCACCAGGGTCAATCCGGTAGAGTGTTTAAAGGACGAATAAGTCCACAGGATCACACGGGTCACATCACTGCTAAAAATCGGCGGTGGTGTGATCATTTCAAAAATCAAATTCAAAGAGGAAATGAAACAATTAGCAATCGTTCTGCTTTTAGCATTTTGGACAACGAGCTGTGCACAGAAGGAAGAAGTGGTAACTAACCAAGGTTTGTTGGAAGATCTGGATTATCTGAAAGAAAAAATACTCAAAACACATCCCAATCCCTTCTATCTTACAACAGAAGAAGACTTTAATACCAAATTTCAATACCTCAAGGAGAATGGTGACAGTTTCACCCCGGAAAAAACCTTTGTTAAGGTGTTGGAAATAATGTGCTCAATAGGAGATGGTCATACGGATATTTGGCCCAGAACCTATTACAGCTCCTACCCTATCCGATTTCATTGGTTCCAGGAGGATATCTATGTGAGCTCTATCGAGAAAGAGAATGAAGAGTTTCTTGGGTCGAAACTCCTTGCCATCGATGAAACTCCAATTAAAGAAGTGACTGAAAAAGTCTTCAAGATCACTTCACAACATGAGACAATCGGTTTAAGTGAGAGAACTACTAGTCGCTACGTGACCATCGCTCAACTAATGTATGGCCTGGAAATAAGTAAATCCAAAAAGAAAATCACGTATACATTACAAACACCAACAAGTGGTGTGCAAGAATTGTCTCTGGAAATTTCACCACCCAATGTTAAGCCCGAACTGGTGACGCCATTTGAAAAAGATCCCTACTACTACGACAATAGAGGAAGTGGATTGTGGTTCGAGGAAATTGAAAATGATCTGATCTATTTTCATTTCAGTAGTTACCCTAAGAATAGTGAATTTGGGAAAATTGGGAAAGAACTAAACAGCCTACTGAAAGCAACGAAAGGAAAGAAACTGTTCATCGACCTTCGTCGAAACCGAGGCGGTGACTACACAAAAGGACAGAAACTTATAAAGATCATTGAAAAGACAATCTCAGATCAAGAGGTGCCAGTCTACGTTGCAACAAGTTCCACTACCTACTCGGCTGCAGTTGCCAATGCGGCCCATTTCAGACAAAGACTTAATGCCACCTTGCTTGGAGAACCAACAGGGGGAAGGCCAGTGGGTTATCAGGAGACCAATATTTTTTATCTCCCCAACACAAATCTCAGAGGTTCCGTTTCGAGCATTTACTACGAGTTTCAAAAGGAAGACACACCAGGAGTATTGCCAGATGTAACGATTCCATTCACCTGGAAGCACTATGCAACTGGCTCTGATCCAGTGCTCGACCACCTAAATACACTTGAGTCAAAGTGATTAATGAAGCTATATAGTTGGTCTGAATGAAATAGAGTTTTCAAATCAATTCCCTCTTGCCAGCGGATGTAGAGAACCTAACCTCAGGCTGCAAGATTTGGCAAAACCTTATACGAACTGAAAGGTAGCAACCAATCCATGACATAAAATACCAACCTGTCAAAAGACTACTTTTTTTTTTGTAATCTTGTTTTCATAATTACAGATCATGATCAATAAAGTCGTTGGCAACGCTGATGAAGCAATCGATGGAATCAAAGACAACATGACTCTCATGCTAGGAGGCTTTGGACTGTGTGGAATTCCAGAAAATTCAATAGGCGCTCTGGTTAAACTCGGTGTGACAGGCCTGACCTGTATCTCAAACAATGCGGGTGTGGATGATTTCGGACTCGGACTTCTTCTTCAGGGAAGACAGATCAAAAAAATGGTTTCGTCTTACGTGGGTGAGAATGATGAATTTGAGCGACAAATGCTAAGTGGCGAACTGGAGGTCGATCTCATTCCACAAGGTTCACTAGCTGAAAGATGCCGAGCCGGTGGAGCCGGTATTCCAGCCTTTTTCACTCCGGCAGGGTACGGGACAGAGGTGGCAGAAGGAAAAGAAGTGCGGGAATTCAATGGTAAACCACATATTTTGGAATCAGCGCTTACTGCAGATTTTGCAATTGTTAAGGCATGGAAGGGTGATACAAGTGGAAATCTAATCTACAAAGGAACGGCCCGGAATTTCAACCCGCCGATGGCGATGGCCGGAAAAATCACGATTGCAGAAGTTGAGGAGTTGGTCGAGCCCGGTGAGCTGGATCCGAATTTCATTCATACCCCGGGGATTTTCGTGCAGCGAATTTTTCAAGGAGAGAAATATGAGAAGAGAATTGAACAGCGAACTGTGAGAACAAGAAGTTAACTAGCTAATTGGTTAATTAGTTAACAAGGAAACATATTCAACTAATCAACTATTTCACTATTCAACCAAAAACGATGTTAGATAAAAACGGAATAGCAAAACGAATAGCCCAGGAACTACGCGACGGATGGTACGTCAACCTTGGTATTGGAATCCCCACACTAGTAGCGAACTATATTCCGGAAGGAATAAGTGTTGAATTTCAATCAGAGAACGGATTGCTTGGGATGGGGCCGTTTCCTTACGAAGGAGAAGAAGACGCCGACATGATCAATGCCGGTAAACAAACCGTCACCACTCTGCCAGGAGCTTCAATCTTTGATTCCTCAACTTCCTTCACAATGATCAGAGGCCAACACGTTCAACTTACCGTACTTGGAGCGATGGAAGTGGCTGACAATGGTGATATAGCCAACTGGAAAATTCCAGGCAAGATGGTTAAGGGAATGGGTGGAGCAATGGATTTGGTAGCTTCGGCCGAGAATATCATCGTGGCAATGATGCACGCCAACAAGGCTGGAGAGTCAAAACTACTGACTGAATGTACGCTCCCGATCACAGGAGTTCAATGTGTAAAAAAGGTCGTGACCAACCTTGCAGTTTTAGACATTACTTCTGAAGGCTTCCGACTACTGGAACGGGCGCCTGGAGTGTCTGTAGAGGAAATCAAAAATGCAACCGCGGGTCGTTTGATTGTAGGGGGAGAAATTCCGGAGATGCACTTGTAGATCATATCCTGCTCTTTCGCGTAAATTAGAAGAGCAAATGATTGAAGCACTTATCTATATCACCATAGGAATTGGGCTTTTCATAAGCATCAACGCCTTCAGGATGCATCAAAAAGTCGGTCCCTCTGATGGAATCTACTGGCTCCTTTTTGCGATCTTAGGGATTTCAATCCAAACCTCGTTCGTCCCACTTTACCTCCTGCTAATACTACTACCTGCAAGCATTCGTGTCCAGTTGCTAAGTTGGTCCGGTAGGAAAATACGCATGGACCAACTGGTAGGTCCGACCATCTCTTTGGCTATAGTTTTACTGATTGTCCGATTTACAGCTTTGGACAATCTGATTGTTGCAATTCTTGGCGGATTAGAGGTGCTATTCACAGTCAAACTAATTCGAGTTCTTTTCAAACGAAAAGGAATTGCATTTCAGGGAAATGAAGGCTCCAAAATTCGCTGGGTAAGAAGTTTCATTTTTGTAAATCTTCTACTCTTACTTAATATCTATTTCCACTTTGTCAACTTCTCTCCAGACTTTCTTCCAATCGTTGCGGGCACTTACGTTGCTATCGGGGTACTTGGGATGATCCGGTACGCTCCATCTTCCGACTCTTTCCAATTTTTAACATCAGAAACAAAGTATGCAAAGTCGACACTTGAACCGGCTGAGAAATATCGTATCCTGCGAGCAATAGACAATCAACTAAGCGAGCATGGATTTCATTTGAATCCTGAAGCTTCGCTCAAGGGATTGGCCGCAGCTGTAAAATCAACAACTCATGCCGTCTCGCAGGTGATCAACGAAGAGAAGGGCGGCTCTTTTTTCGAGCTACTTGCATACCATCGAATTCAGGATGCGAAAAAACTCATCAGAAAACCTGAATATCAACATTATAAGATTGAACAAATTGCTGAGGAAGTGGGCTATTTGTCCAAGTCTGCATTCAACACATCATTCAAGAAAATTACTGGACTTACTCCATCTGAGTTTAGGGAGGGAGGCGTTCGCGAAGATAAGGTCGAACGTTCGACCTATCGGGAAATTGGTGAGAACATAGCATATCGAGATACTTTCGGATATCTAAAAATATCGAATGCTATGTTATCAAATTTTTTCAAACTGTATTTTAGGAACTTAAAAAAGAACAGAGTTTTTACCCTGTTGAATCTGACCGGGCTTGTCACAGGATTTACCAGCTGTGTTTTAATTTTCTTGTATCTGAGCAACGAGTTGTCTTACGACAAATTTCACCAGCAATCTGAAGATATTTATCGGATCTACCTACAGGCTACAAATCCACAGACGAGAACCCCACACCCAATGGCACAGGCACTTGTCAGAGATTTCCCAGAAGTGCAAAGTGCTGTTTCATTAACACCTCTGTATGGGCCCGGGCTAACCCTGCAATCCATTTATGTGCGTAATCCTGAGAACAATCGAATGTTTTTGGAGCCTGATGTTTTTGCTGCCGACAGCACCTTTTTTGATGTCTTTGATTTTAGATTGATTAAGGGAGATCCAAGAACAGCACTAAAAGAGGTTGGATCGGTTGTGATTACCGAGTCAGTTGCTAAAAAATATTTTGGAGAAGAAGATCCAATCGGAAAAGAACTGGAAGATGTTGCCAACGATTCCCGTGGCGTTGTTACCGCAGTGATGCAAGATGTTCCGAGAGCAAGTCACTTTCATCCCAGGATCATTATCCCATACACATCTTTGAAATCTGGAAACCCAAATAATCCATGGTTTAGTTGGAATGACCCCGGCCACTTCAATTACGTCCGCCTACGTCCAGGAGCTGATCCGAAGCATTTAGAAAGTCTAATCCCGGAGTGGATCAATCGCGTGAGCTCAGGAGTCAATCCCCAAATGCTTGAATATTTAGCAAATGGCATCATTTCCTTCAACCTACAATCGATAGAATCCATTCATCTCCACTCTCATCTCAAGTGGGAACTGGAAGCCAACAGCAGCTCCACATACGTCTACATTTTGATGGGAGCTATCCTTTTTATCATCATTATTCTTTCGATCAACTATATCAATCTATCCACTGCCAGAACATATGAAAGAGGACGTGAAGTAGGCATTCGAAAAGTACTAGGCGTCACAAAGCTTGCTCTTTCTACACAATTTATCCTGGAATCTCTTTTGACATGCGCTATTGCCTTGATTTTGGCTTTTTCAATTTCGTGGCTGGTCATCGATCAGTTTAATGTGATGACAGGTAAGCAGTTTATACCTCAGGATCTACTCAATCCGGTTCTTATCATTTCCGGTATTTCCATGATGTTATTCATAGGATTGGTGAGTGGTGCAGTTCCAGCGCTTACACTTAACAAGGTAAAACCAGTAGAGGTCTTAAAGGGGAAATTGCTGAATCAGAAAGGTGGAAACTGGAAAAGGCTCATCTTGGTTGGTGTTCAATTCGCGGTTAGCACGGTTATGATCTTCAGTAGCATCATCATTCTCAAACAGGTGAACTTCATCGAAAGCAAATCCATGGGCTTTGATGAGGAAGCTCTGGTAGTCCTCAAATTACAACGTGATGATCTAAGACCTGTATCGGAGACTATCAAGACTGAATTGTTGAAGGACCCAACGATTCTCAGCGTAGGCGGGGTATCGAATCTACCGGGTGGACAATTCAACCAAAATGACCTCTTTCTGGAAGACGATCCGGCAACCAGGGTTCCGGCATCTGAACTTTGGGTAGATTTTGATGGACTCACAACACTTGGGATCAGTCTCTATGATGGCCGATTTTTCGACAGTTCCTACCAGTTAGATTCAGTCGGGAGGAACTATATTATCAATCAAACTGCCGTATCCGGACTTGGTCTGGAAAATCCAATTGGTTCCAAAATTATATGGGGTTCTGAGGCTGGGCCTATCGAAGGTACCATTGTCGGTGTTTTAGAAGATTTCAACTATAAGTCTCTTCATGAGCCAGTTCGTCCACTTTTGGTAATGGTTGGATTGTCATCATTTAACAACCTCATCTTACGGATCAATACATCCGATATTCCCAGAACCGTGGAGCATATTGCAGATACTTACAAACAATTTGATCCGGTATTTGTAGCTGATATAAGCTTTATGGATGATCGACTAAATCAACTTTATACCGCTGAACGAAATGCATTCAGTGTCTTCAATTTATTTTCATCCATCGCACTTGTCCTTGCTGCCATGGGATTGCTTGGATTGGCGTATCTGATCATTACGCAACGAACCAAGGAAATTGGGATTCGAAAAGTACTAGGGGCACACATTTTGCAAATCCTATGGATGGAAAATCGAGCATTTCTCAAAGTGATCACTGCTTCAGTGATTGTTGGGCTTCCTCTTTCCGTAGTGATAATGAATCAGTGGCTAAGTGAATTTGCCTATCGCACAACGTTCGGAACGATTCCATTCATTACGACGATTTTGATCTTGATACTGGTTGCGGTTAGCAGCGTAACGTTTGCGGTTTTGCGTACGGTCCTGAAAAACCCGAGCGAAGCTTTGAGATACGAATGAACATACTAACCCGCTGATTCCAGTAGCAACTTTGGGGGATCTACTTGAATTTTAAAGCTTCGTAAAACTTGACAAGTTTCACAGCATCATCAGCGTTATCAAGTTTATAGTTATTTGCTTTCACATGTTCCTTCAGCTCTTTATAATGCTCCAATGACTTGATTCCGTTCTTCGTCTGTTTAAAGAAAAAGTGATTTTGACTATCCTTCTCAAAAATCATGTATTGAAACTCGTGAACAATTTTTGTATCCCTCGTTCCGATGTCTAGTTCTCGATTGTAGGAGGGTTTTATGATCTTAAGATCAGGTTTTTCAAAAAAAATGAGATTTGGGGAGTCATACAAGACCATCAGAGGTGTGTTTGGGGGGACACCTTTCAAGTAACGAGAATTTATCAGTTTTTTATTCGTGTCGGTGATAGTCACTGAATCGACAAGACTGAAATCAATAGAGAATCTCTTTCCTTTAAAGAAGAGAATAATCTTTGAATTGTAGATATCGTAATTAATCCAAACATCTTCCATGGACTTGCTTACCTTGAAATCTAGATCCCCCTTCTTCCTTTGCTCAAAAAGGTGTACATCACCTTTTATGGTAGGGTCGTCCGGGCCAACAATTTCGATAAATCCAAGGCTACTGAACAGTTGACTTGGACCTCTTGTTATTACCTGACCATTGAGTGAGCTAGAAATAGCGCCAAGGAAAACAGCAAATAGGAGTGGTTTGGATTTCATTTATGACTTCACGTATGAATACATAACCACAGTGCTGCGAAGAACACCTAAGTAATCCTACAGGCTTTTCATATTATCAAGTAGTCAAAGGCCCGACTTTCCAAACTAAACTTCCTGATTACTTCTTGTCTACCTTCAATCCTCACCCTTTATCGTAGTTTTCACTTCTTTCGTATGCCGAATGTATCAATCATCACCTTGAATAAAACAACCTTATCAATTATGAAACTCAAAGCATCGATTTTTATAACCTGGACGTTCCTCTTAATACCTGGCCTATACGCCCAAAAGAATTGTCCTCCTGTTGAAAAACTAAAAGAACTTTATACTGCTGATAACGAACTTAGAGAAACCATTGACACGATGTTCAAAAACCTTGCCGATCCTCCTCAGGGCGTCAATCCCTGGAGATCAAAGAACATCAACGATTTGTATGATTTTCTGAACGAGTGGTTCTATTTTCTTCCCAACACCGAGAACGGTCTTGATCGCATTATTGAATTCTCGATGCTCTACTACAAGAATCCCGCTGGGATGCGATTCGTTCTTGAAGAACCCGGCCTAAGCTGGACCCTCCAATTTGTAGAGTCACGTGGAAAATACATGGACAGCGATCAGTCCGCCAAAGCGATCAGTGAGTGGTTGATGGATGAAAAAATCGGCAATGAAGATTTTGTGCTTCCTAAAGATGGGTTCTCATCTTTCAACGAGTTTTTCTCAAGAGATATCAAACCAGGCCTGCGTCCCATTGATGGCATAGACAATAATTCCGTGCTAGTCTCTCCGGCAGATGGCGTTATCAATATGATCAACAATGATTTGCAATTGAGCTCGGAAATTCCCACCAAGGGAAAAATGACGCTCAGCCTGAATTCGCTTCTCGATGAATCGCAATATGCATACAAATTTGTTGGCGGAACAGCTTTGGCCGTTTTCCTGCTACCCACAAACTACCACCATTATCACGCACCAACTTCGGGTATCCTGGTTGAATCAAAGGAGTCTGTTGGAGATCGCCTGTTTGGCATGCCTGATATTCCTGATATGATCAATGATGGAAACGTAGCCTATAACAAAGATTACAGTGTTTTTGAAAACTTCAGACATGGATATTTTATCATCAAAACGGACAAGTACGGATATATAGGTATGGTTCCTATCGGACTACAAACCATTGGTTCCGTCGTTTTTGAAGAAAAAGTGCGGGATATCCAAAGCGGCCAGGAGGTGAAGGTCTACAAAGGAGAAAAGCTGGGTCATTTTGAATACGGAGGTTCTACTGTTCTTTTAATTTTTGAAAAGGACCGATTCAAGGCCCTCAACGTAAAACAAGGCCAGCAAATTGGGAATCTAAAGGGAAATTAGCCAACTAGTCGTCGGTGGTAGTTGATCTGCCCCATGTGGTAGTTGAAGTGACCATACAAGTGTAGAATGAACTGCGATTTGGTCATAGGGTAACCAAAAGGCTGTAGCGGATACGGATCTGACATATCATCAACAGAAACGCGCTCAAAGTAAGCTGCTAGCATCTCTTTGGTTTCACGAATGTTTTCTATCAATTCATCCTTAGATACTTTGCCTTCGAACTCAAAATCACGATCCCGCACGTAGTCCGTTTTGTTAAGGGTAGCTCCAATGAAATGTTTCAAGTTGCCACACAAATGGAGAAAGAGATTTCCTGCCGAGTTTTTTATTTCTCCCTGCACGGACCAAATATCATCTTCGTCCTCATATGAATGAAGTTCGGTGCTCAGCTTATCGAGATCGCGTTCAAAAAGTGCGTTTAGTTCAGACGGTAATTTCATGATCATTGGGTGATTGACAATTGCAAATTATAAAGGTCTGAGGTTTTGGTTTTCAATTGTTCCATTAATTGCGACTTCATTCGGGCCATAATTCGACAATCCTCTTGAAAATCACGATCAATCACGGATATTTCCAACTCTGCAATCAGTCGTTCCACTGAACTAAGCAGTTCGTATGGAAAATGAAACAATAGACCCACCTCCTCGAAAATCTCTTTTTTTGATGCCTTCGTTAAAGCTTCTTCAGTTGCTGTCTTATAGGCATTTATCAACCCTCCTACCCCTAGTTTAGTTCCGCCAAAATAACGAACAACCACCACCAAAACATTTGTCAGTGCAAAAGACCTGATCTGGCCTAAGATGGGATCGCCGGCAGAATGTGACGGTTCACCATCATCGTTTGCGCGGTACGACTGATCTCGCATCCCAATGTTATAGGCATAGCAGTGATGTCTAGCATCATGAAATTCTTTTCTGAGCCTTTCCAAATGATACCTCACGTCTTCCTCTGAAAAAACCGAAATCGCAAAAGCTAGGAACTTACTCCCCTTTTCTTTGTATAACCCCTTTCCATCGGTTTTGATTGTAAAAAATTGACTCACAACTCCGATAATAATTCTCTAGCCTCTTTTCGGATTTGAGACGTTTCGGCAAATTTTATCGCAAGGTTTAAAACTCTTTTGGCTTCAACAGCCTCGCCTTTCAAAACTAAAAGCCGACCCAAACCAAGGTACCCAAGACCTTTGAAGTACTCTCCGTGATGATCAAGTTCATCTCCAAATTCCAAACCCCTTCGATAGGCAAATTCCGCTTTTTCATTACTTCCAATCACGATTTCTTCGAAATATCCCAGGAAAACGTATCCCGCTAATTTGTAATAGGGATTTTCATGCATCATTAAGGAGTAAATAACCTCAATCGGTGCCCGTTTAAAATCCTCTGCGTTGGCCAGGGACTCTAAATACTTCCCCTTGGCGTAGAAGTTATTGGGGTACATTTTGATTATTTGTCCTAAGTATTCCTGTGCCTTTTCAGGCTTATATTCATACCTGAGATAGATATAGCTCAGATATACATATGCCTCCACCTGTGTGAGTATTGAAACCTCACATGCCTTCTCCAGCTGTTCAAGACCCAGCTCTATGTCCCCACTTCTGAAAAACCAAAGCAAGGGTTTATAGATGGGATGTTTCTCAGGATATTTTTCCCTGAAATAGTTATAAAGACCAGTTGTAAAAAGAAATTCCGGGTGGGTATCTACAATGCGAAATCCTTTTTTCATCAACCCATAAGCTTTATTCGCTTCTCCTACAGCTCGTAGATTATAGTCTTGATCAGCATAGTATTCTGCCAGAAGTCCGTGTGATGCCATTGCAAAAAAGATCATCTCCGGTTCCTCCAGATCAGGGTCTCTACTTTCCGCCAGTTCAATGGAATAAAACAATTGATCTTGCATCTGATGAAACAGCTCCTCGGTAATGGTTGGGATGTTGGACCAAAGTAGGGTCATTGCCCTCATGAGTGGCACGACAGGATGGTCCGGTAGTTCACGATCAATCAATTCGATGTAAAAACTTGCGGAATCCGGATCAGCATTGTAGATGTGATCAGCTCCCCTCTTTACCAGACTTTTGACAGTATCATTTTCAAAAACTTGAGCTGAGATCGACAGTGCAGCGAAGCATAGCAATATGGTAACTCCTTTTCTCAGAATTGATTTATCCTAGAATTAATTGTATAAATCATAGATGCAAGTTAGTACTGGCGCCCAGTTTATAAAATGGTTTATCCATTATTTTTAGTGCGTGAAAACATCTTTGGTAACCCATACTTCGGTTGATTCTTTTGATAACGATTTTCCTATACTTTATTACAATAAATCTTACCTAAAAAGTCAAAACCATTCGAGTCTAATCTGCTACGAAAACGATCGACTCTTTCTGCCGGTTTCACTTGAGGGTAAAGCTGCAATTAGTATACCAAGGAGTCCATTTGGATCTTTTTTCGTTAAGGACAGTTGTAGTGCAGATGAGTTTCTTCTTTTTCTTGATGAGATCAAAAAAGACCTAGGTCAAAGAGGAATTACAGAAATTGAAATAACTCACCCACCGGCGATCTATGAGGATTACGTTGATCAAAACTGGCTTGAAAAAGTCGGATTCCAACACGAATACGCAGACATTAGCCAGCACATTCCCTTGGATCTGGAATGGCATGAGAGCATTCATGAAATGCAACGACGAAAGTTGATTTCGTTGGAAAGTGAGGGATTTATTTTTCAAAAAATGAGTCCTGAAGATTTGGAAACAGCACATCAATTTGTGGAAGTCTGCCGACTCACGCAGGAACTGAGCATCAACATCACTTATGATCGACTTAAACAATTGTCTGATTCGACAGGCGCTTATGACATTTTTGGTGTTTTTAGAGATGGCAAAATTTCGTCCTTGTGCATTGCAGTCAGAGTTACCAACAAGATTGCGTACTACTATTTGCCGGCCACCAGTCCAATGTTTCGCTCACAAAGCCCGATGGTTTCGTTGATAGCTGGAATGGTCGCTTATTATCGATCACAAGGATATGAGCATTTTGATCTGGGTATTTCTTCTGTACAGGGAAAGCCTCAAGAAAGCCTTAGGATTTTCAAGGAACGGATGGGAGCGGTTCAAAGTGAAAAAATCAAACTTTCACTACAGATTTAAATATCTCCTCAACTTTCTGAATCCAGACATCTGGTCCATATCGCATTTTCGTCAGGTTTCGAATCTTCTCGGAATCGAACATATGAAGGTTATCTATCATCTTCTGAATGTGCATCGCAAGATCATTAACTTCAACTTCACACAAGTAGCCTGTTTCCTCATCAATTAGTTCCTCCGGTCCACCGCACTGAGTTGCCACTACTGGCTTGCCACAGGCCAATGCCTCTACAACCACATTTCCAAACGTCTCGTGTCGACTGGACAAGACATAAAAGGAACAGGCCTGCATTTCCCTTAGTACCTCTTCCCGGGAGAGCTCGCCTAGCCAGGAGATTCGATTCTCAACCTGAAGGTTCTTTGCTAGCTGTTTATGTTCATTCATAAGGCTTCCTTTTCCAGCAATTCTCAACTTAGGCCCAGGCACCCTTTCAATAGCTTCAATCAGTAGATCGAATCCCTTTTGTTCCTCGATCCTTCCAATCGAGAGAATTGTCAGCTCATCATCTGACCTGCTAGCTGTCGGACTGAAAAAGGAGGTATCTACAGGGTTATTTATAGTGTGCACATTAGAAAAGCCAAAGGACTCGGTTCTTACCTTCAAATACTCACTTGTAGCAACAAGAGCGCTAGCCTTGCAAAGTGGTTTTCTAATGATTGACTTGAGATTAGAAGTGCTTGTCAAGTATTGAGGAAATGGGAAGGGGCTCATTCTTAGCGTAACAGTGAACGGAATGCCGTATCTCGAAGACAGCGCACTTGCAACTAACGCTGCAGGATAGCTTGCCTGGGCACTTATTAGATCGGGTTTTCCGAAATCAGAAATAAATCGTTGAAGGTTTCTTTCGTTGGCATTTACAATTCCGTTTAGATTTCCTTTCCTCCATTTCCTTGTCCATGTGAAGGCGCCAGTAAAGTACTCTTTCAGATTATTGGAAAGCTGAGTTTCTTCCGTTTCGAATTTCTTCAAAGCTTTAGCTATTGAACGTACTTCCCTTGCCTTCAACAAAAATGGTTCATCTCCCTGCCCCCACCTACTCACGCCAATAGTCCAATTGGGACGTGATTTGGCCATCAGGCGGGCCTGCTCCTTGTTGAAAATTCCGTAAATGGGATTAGACTTTGAAGGGTACCACGAGGGAATAATAAAGACCTTCATACGTCTAACCTCTTAAAAGCTCACAGACATACAAATCCTCCTTTGGATTTAACCCAAACCTGGGATACTCTCCAGAAATATTGATCCTATTCACTGAAAACCCACATTCTTGCAGCCTTTCTGGATAATCCTGACCGTAAATTCGTACATGATCCGGCTGACCAAAATGAGATGTTCGATCTTCCGGATCAACAATCCGCGAGTCCTCGTAGGTATGTTGAGAATTCTCAGAAATGGGAACCTGTAAGATCGCTTTTGCATAATTATCCATAACCCTGGCGATCTCATTCATTGCTCTTCGATCTTCCACGACATGCTCCAAAACATGATTGCAAATAACCAAATCGAAAGATTTGTCACTAAATGGGAGCTTTGTTACATCAAGGTTTTTGACATAGTCAGGATACTTATATCCGGGTTCGAAAAGGTCTCCGCAAACATATTCAGCAAAATCGATCTTGAGCATTTTAAGTGCAAGGCTATACTCAGGAGCAATGTGAAGAATCCTCAAGTCTTTCTGATTAAAAATGCGCAGTTTTTCCTTTAAAAAAAGGTAAACAAGTCGCTCGCGATCATCCGAATCACATTTAAAACAGCCAGCCCTCCGACGACCTCCACCAATGATCATCTTTTCCTTAAGAACAGGAAAATCAACGCCCACAGGTGCCCAATCACTTGATTGAAATCCGCATATAGGGCATGCATAGCTGTCGCCTCGGTGCAATTGCATTTTGATGAAATGCTTGAATTTCTTTGGAAATACCTTCTTTATCTTATCAAAGAACACAATATATTTCAATTAAATCGTATATGCGGGTTAGCAACCAAAATTTCCATACATTGCTATTAAACACAATTAATATGATCATGAGAACTTTGATTTGTATACTTGAGCAAGTTCCGAAATCGTGACTGCATGAATCAGCCTCTTGTATCGATTATTTGTTTGTGCCACAATCATAAGGAATTTGTAGAAGAGTCTATTCAATCTGCATTAGATCAGGATCACTCCAATTTGGAGCTAATTGTGGTGGATGATGGTAGCGTTGACGGTAGCAAGGAGCTAATCAAAGCCAAACTATCAGAAACGAACATCAAATTTATCTCGATTCCAAAGAACATCGGAAATTGTAAAGCCTTCAACGCTGGCTTCAGGGAAAGCTCAGGTCAGTTCATAATTGATCTCGCAGCAGATGATGTATTACTACCAACCAGAATTTCTGACGGATTGAAGGGTTTTGATTCAGAAACTGTTGGAGTAAATTATTGCGACACCTACCTGATTGACAAAGATGGAACAGTTCTTGGCACGCAATACAATCGCGACACTTCAGGTAATTTGATCGAGACACCTCCCAACGGAGACATCTATCTAGAACTAATCGACAGATTTTTCATTTCAGCTCCAACGATGATGATAAAGCGAGTGGTACTGGAAGAATTAAATGGATATGATGATAATCTTAGCTATGAGGATTTTGATTTTTGGATCCGCTCGTCACGAAAATGGAAATATAGTTTCACAGACAAGGTACTGGTGAAAAAACGACTATTGAAAAATTCACATTCATCACGACAATTTCGACTTTTTTCAAGGCATCAAAAAAGCACGCTTGAAGTGTGTAAGAAGATCAGACACTTAAATCGGACCCACGAAGAGGTCAAAGCACTTAACAGGCGCTGCAAGTATGAAATTCGGCACTGCATCAAGCAAGCAAACCTGGCTTTGATTCCAAGTTTCCTAAAACTCATGAGCTGACCCCGTCTCATTCATACTTCAAAGTCTTGGCTGGATCTAGCGAAGCAACTTTTGAGGTTTGATATCCCACGGTCACGAGGGCGAAAAACAAAACAATTCCCATTGAGATCAAAAGTGTAAACCAGGGGAATTCAATTCTATGTGCGTAGTTATCAAGCCAATCACTCATTAAGAAATAGATCAAGGGGAGACCCAAAATTCCAGAAATGCTAATAAGAGTGATGAATCCCTTGTAAAACAGGTAAATAATCTGTGAGCTAGATGCACCTAAGACCTTCCTCACACCCACTTCCTTAGAGCGTTGCAAAGAAATGAAGGAGGCCAGTCCGTATAACCCGAGGATCGCAATGGAAATAGCAAGTAATGAGAATACCATGAAAACATCACCGAACCGTCTATCCTGATCGTACAAAAGTTCAAAACGATCATCCAAAAAAGTAATGCTTATTGGTGTCTCCGGATAAAAATCTTTCCAAGTCTCCTCGAGAAACTCAATTCCTCCAAGATAGTTGGAAGCCTCCAGTTCAATAACAAGGTTCCTGGCACGTCGACTTGGTAGATAGATGGTCGGTTCTACGTGACTTTTTAAAGTGGTGCGGTTGTAATTCTTGACAATTCCTACAATACTGAACTGGTCCTCCGGATCATTGCCGAACTGGATTTTTTGATTAACCATTTCGAGGATATTGGGCGTTTCAAATCGATGAAGAAATGACTCGTTAACCATAACGGAATTTGAGTCAGACCTTATCCTTCGATCGAAATTCCGGCCAGCTACCAGTTGCATATCTACCGCATTTAAAAATTCCGCATCATTAAATTGGATGTAAGTGGTGCCGTCCAACAAATCGGTATGACCCACGATCTTAATTTTTGTGGTAGTTGCATTGATGTCACTAGCTCCTCCTCCAGGTAAATTGGAAGTGGCGCCGACCGTCTCGATTCCAGTATGATTCCTCAGGGTTTCCTTAAAAGAGTTCGTTCTACTAAGGTACTGTTCGTATTCCTCCTCGGTAGATGCATTCGAAGGTGGCACCGTAACACTAATCACTTTGTCAACCGATATTCCAATATCCCGGCTTTGCATGTAATTGACTTGACGATGTACAATTAACGTTGCAGAAATCAAGATAAGGGAAGCTGCAAACTGAATAATTACCAAGGCCCTCCGCATATTGACTCCCTTTTTAGAAGTTTTGAATTTTCCCTTTAAAACTGAGATGGGTCTAAAGCTTGAAAGAACCAAGGCCGGATAAAACCCTGAGACAAACGAGCCCAATATCAAAAACACTCCCAGACTAAGTAAAAATGGCACATTATTCCAGACGTGATCAATAATTGCTTTCCCCACCAATTGATTAAAGAACGAAACAGATGCTTCAGCGATCACTAATGCGATAAGGGCTGCAATGAGATTGACCAAAAATGACTCTACAAGAAACTGACTGACCAACTGTTTTCTAAAAGCTCCAATAACCTTACGCAACCCAACTTCCTTGGCTCGATCTAAAGCTCTCGCAGTGGAAAGATTGACGTAGTTGACCCAGGCAATGACCAAAACAAAGACTGAGATAATAACCAGGAAGGTAACTATCTGATCACTTCCCATAACTTGCGATTCATATGTAAAGTCGGATTTCAGGTAGATGTCTGTCACCGGATGAATATCCAATCTGGTATAATTGTCTTCATCGACAAACTTTTTAGCAACTGCTGCAAGCTTTTCATCCAGAGAGCTGAGATCGGTTCCTTTCGCGAGTTTGAGGTATACGTAGTAATTATTCCAGTCCCAGTTCCGGTAGTCATGTTCCTCCGCTAACTCCAATGTCTTATCAGAAAGCAAGATTTCAAAGTTGTAATGTGTATTTGCAGGCGCATCCTGAATCACTCCCGTTACAATAACCGGAGATTTCTGGGGTGCTAGCACCTGCAGTGTCTGTCCAATAGGGTCTTTATCACCGAAATAAGCCTTGGCGCGACTCTCCGTTAGTACTACTGATAGTGGATCATTTAACATGGTCTCTGCTGAGCCTGCAAGAACTCTATAGTCAAAAAGTTTTAGAAAATTGGAGTCCGCCGTGATGACCTTCTTCTCTCTGAAAATGGATGATCCATATTTTATGATGAGTTCATCATGGGGTTTGGAGACGGTGTGCTGAATCACCTCCGGCAGTTCTTCATTCAAAACTTCTCCCACCAAATAGGAAGACATCGCATCCTTTACTCCGTCTTTTCCATCGATAAGCTCCACGTAAGAGACTCTATGCAACTGATCGGCATCACTGAAGAAGGTATCATAACTTCTTTCAAAATTGATGTACGCATTCATGAGCAGAAAGCTGGCTAGCCCGATAGCTAACCCCATGATATTGATCAAGGTGAACATCTTGTTTCTAGCAAGATTTCGCACACTGACCTTAAAATAATTTCTAAACATACCTGTGTCCTTTATAGTTAAAATTTGAGTTACTGGCTTTAAAAGTGATAATCTGAAAAGCAAGACCACATCTATCAAGTACTTAATCTGGGCCATTTTTTGGCCATTTTCCAGATGATCGTTGTATAGTTCCTGCAGATCGCCTTGGATATCCACATAGTAGTCCTGATTGCAAAACCATTTCAGAAGTCTATCTGCCAGGCTTTTTATCATGAAACCTTCACGTCAAATGCCACATCGGGAATCGAGTTCCAAAGATCGGTTCGAACATCTTTCGAATACTCAAGCGCTTGTTTACCAAATGCGGTAATCGTGAAGAAACGTTTGGGTTTTCCACCTCTTTTTGCATTTACCTCTCCCAATCGGCTATTCAAAAATCCCTTTTTCTCCATCCGTCGAAGCGCTGACTGCATGGCCCCTACGCTTACCTTACGCTGCAACCTGTTCTCAATCTCTCGCTTAATCGCAACTCCGTAGGCCTCATCAAATAATACTCCAACCGTCAATAGTACAATTTCTTCGAATTCACCTAGTTGAAATTTTTTCATAATGTCAATGTCCTAAATGTAGTATTCGTTAGCAAACATAAAAAGGTTTCATCATTTTCCTAAATGTAGTATTGATATATTTGTATGATAAATGACGATTTCCTCCTATCTAAGACTTCTGTGGAACTAACAGATCAATTCTTATCTTTCAAGATCTATGGTTTACACATACAAGGGAAACGCACTCGGCTCACTTTTTGGCCTGAGTACTTTTTATCAAAAGGAGTACCGACATTTTGATCGATCTAAAGGCCTCATTTCCATACTTTGGAACCGCAATTCAAAGCCAGTTCAAATTGTTAAGGATGGTGTTCCAATCGAACTTCTTCCTAATCAAATAACCACGAGTACCTACTTGCAGCATATTCAATTTCGCCAAGAAGAAGACGCACTAACAGGGTTTACCTTCAACCGGGAATTCTACTGCATTCAGGATCATGATCACGAAGTTTCATGCAATGGAATCATCTTTTTTGGTACTCAGGACCCTCCCGTTATCACACTGGATGATGAGGAATCGGCAAAATTCAATATGTTATTGGAGGTCTTCATTGATGAATTTACTACAAGAGATAATATCCAGGGGGAAATGCTGGTCATGCTTCTCAAAAGACTTATCATCAAAATAACCCGACTAGCAAAGGAGCAACTTATCCCTTCCGAATTAAAAGACACCCAAATCGATATCGTTCGAAAGTACAACGTCCTTGTGGACACTCACTACAAAACCAAGAAACAGGTAAGTGATTATGCGGATCTCCTCTTTAAATCTCCTAAGACTCTTTCCAACCTTTTTGCTAAATACAATCAGAAATCTCCTTTGCACATTATTCATGAGCGGATCGTTCTTGAAGCTAAAAGATTGCTGACGTATACCGATAAAACGTCCAAAGAGATAGCATACGATCTTGGTTTCGAGGAGGTTGGTACCTTTCATAAGATCTTTAAGAAGATCACCAGCCAGACACCACAGCATTTCAAAAACGAGCTGCGTTTAAACTAGGGAAAAATTGACAACCCAACGGGAATTGTGGCCTCTCACCTACATCAGCTGGACGCGTAAAATTGTATTGTAAATCGAATTTAAAACTTAAACAATACAAAAAATGTCAACATCATTCAACGTACCTACAAGAGAGGAAGTAAGTGAAAATAACCAGGCTATTTTCGATCAGTTAGAAAAAGGGGTTGGATTCGTTCCTAACCTATTTGCAACCTATGCTTATAACGAAACTGCCCTTGGGGATTATCTTGCGCTAAACAACAGGAAAAGTACTTTAAGTGCTAAGGAAAAAGAGGTGATTAATCTGGCAGTTAGCCAGGTGAACGATTGCCTTTATTGCTTATCAGCGCATACTGCAATAAGTAAAATGAACGGTTTCACTGACGAGCAAATTCTTGAAATTAGACAAGGTGAGGCTTCATTTGACCCAAAACTTGATGCTCTTGCCAAGTTCACACGAAATATCACAATCAATAGAAGCAAACCAACTGAAGATACCCTAGAAGGTTTATTTCAGGCTGGATATGATAAAGCAAATCTGATTGACATTCTGATGGTCATCGGAGACAAAACCATCAGTAATTTCATTAATGGAGCAACGCAGATACCTGTTGATTTTCCAGTGGCTCCTGAACTTGAGGTCGTAGCATAAAGTTAGGCTAGATAAATATTCAACACAAAGATGAAACACATCAAAAGCCTCGCCCTGACATTGGCAATAGTTGCCGGGGGCGTATTGTTGGGAAGACCGCTGTTCATTCGAGCTGCCATGGTTCAAGATGCTAGAGTAATTCTACTGGATCAAACACCGGGAGAATTCGAAAAGAAAGAACTGAAGTTAAAAGCTGGCAAAAAGTACATCTTCGAAGTAACCAATGAAGGAGTAGACCATGAGGTAGGATTTGTAATAGCTCCAGCAGGAAAGACAGAGGCGGAAAATCACATTCAAAATGCTTACCTCTCCAAAACTGTAAATAACGGAGAATCTGCTAGATCCCGGGAGGTAGTCTTAGAGGAAGGTGAATACGTGTACTTCTGCCCGTTAAACCCAACACCCCAATACAAATTAGTAGTAAAGTAGTAGTGTTTTAAGGTTGTAGTTAATGATCAAGTCATCTGTCCTTCGGGATGGGTGGCTTTTTCTTTTTCGATCGATGACCGCTCCCAGTATTGCTTTAGGCCCTGTTGTCGTCTTGAAACAAGATGCCCAAGTAGCTTTCGAACCTTCTTTCCGTTATTTCCTCTCCCACGGCGTTCTTCACCGCACAACCCGGCTCTTCGTAATGTTGACAATTGTGGAATTTGCATTGCCCTAAATATTTCCTCATTTCAGGAAAATAGTGAGAGAGTTCCTCAGGCTCCACTTCCGCCAGTCCAAGTTCCTTTATTCCTGGTGAATCTATTACTGAAGAGCTATCGTCAATTTGAAAGAGCTCAGCAAATGTGGTAGTATGTACCCCCTTGTTTGCAAAAGAAGAAACTTCTTGCACTTCTTGATTAGCCGTAGGCACCAGTTGGTTGACGAGTGTAGATTTTCCCGAACCACTATGACCTGCAATCAGACTGACTTTTTGCTCGAAAACACCTTCTACAGACGAAATATTCTCAATAAAGGAGGTTAAGAAAACGGTGTATCCGATGGATTCATATTGTGCCTTCAACTCTTCATATAAACTCATTTCCTTCTCCTTATAAAGGTCTTTTTTGTTGAAAATGATGACTCCAGGAATTCGAAATGCTTCCAGCGTAACCAGAAACCTGTCAATGAAACCAACTGAAGTTCTTGGCATTTTCAACGTCACGATAAGAACACCTTGATCCACATTACTTGCAAGAAGGTGCGTGTGCCCTTTTTTTCTCGGGCTTTGACGAATAATATAGTTCTGGCGCTCCTCTATTTCCGTAATGATCCATTCATCCTCGGTTTGGGGATTTGCCTCAATTTTAACCCAATCACCTACTGCAATAGGATTTGTGATTTTCTTGTCCTCTAATTTGAACTTACCCCTAAGGCGGGCAACCACGACCTGTTCCTCCACAAGAATGTGATACCAGAGACCAGTTGATTTCACAACCAAGCCTCTCATCTTCGCTGTATTGAGTTTTGAATTTTGACGACCATTAAGTTCCTCACGTGGACAATAAAACTAACAAAAAAGGTCATCTCAATGTCGAGATGACCTTTCTGATCACAAAAGTCTTTTCTAATGATTGGACAAATATTCCGCAACTCCGGCCCTTGTAGCACTCATTGCCTCTTCACCTTCATTCCAATTCGCTGGACATACCTCTCCGTGCTCTTGTACGTGATGCCAAGCATCCACAATTCTTAGCATTTCGTCTATGTTTCGCCCTAAAGGTAGGTCGTTGATTGTCTCGTGTCGCACGACTCCTTCCCTATCTATAAAAAAAGTACCTCGATAAGCGACTGGAGCTCCTTCAAATCCTAGTTCTCCCTCTTCGCCATAAGTCCAATCTCCAGCTAACACGCCATAATTAGAAGCAACTGACTTAGAAAAGTCAGCTATCAATGGATAGGTCACTCCTTCAATTCCACCTCGGTTCCTTTCCGTAGTTAACCATGCCAAATGTGTTTCTTCAGAGTCACACGATGCTCCAACAACCGCTACTCCCCTTCTTTCAAACTCCTGCAGTTTTTCCTGGAAGGCAAGGATTTCGGTGGGACACACGAACGTGAAATCCTTAGGGTAAAAGAAGAAGATTACCTCCTTATTTCCGAGGTATTGATCTAACGAAAAATCGTCAACAATTTCTATTCCATTGACAACTGCTGGCGCATTAAAAACAGGCGCCTTTTTTCCTACTAATGACATAGTAATGTTCTAATTTAAATTATGAAAAATTGAATTTTTGATTGGTATCGAGCGCCAAGACCCGGCACTCCTACAATTCAGACCGCAAAATTAATTAGATGAATGGTCAAATAGAATGGACAAGCCCTAATTAATAGTTTTATTATTTCCTTAGTTTTACAACAGACAAAATACCGATTAATTAACATGAGAAAAATAAGATCACTACTCTTGACTCTCGCTCTCGCCGCCTTGTATTCTTGTGGTGATGCGGGTTTTGGCTTTGATGTAGCCGCAGAGTTGCCGGTTGATGCCGGGGAAATGGTAATTCCCATTCCTGGAACGGGACTTCCATTCGACATTGACCCAGAGGCACTCTCCTTTCGATACAATCTGAATGATGTGGACGGGTTCAATGACGCAATTCGAGAACTGAGAGATAACCGAGACAAAGTTCAGATATTCCTTCTAGGTATTGCGTACGAGATAGATGGGGTAAACGATGCTGGGGATACCTATAATGAAAGCGTACCTGTCTCCGAGGCGAGATTAGACTTTAACCTTGCTGGAAGTACCGAATCACTTTCTGTTGAATTTCCCGTTGATTCAGGTAGTGGTGAAAGACGTCTTGTGAACCAATCGAAAACAGATTTAAACATCACGGGCCTGAAAGCCTTGTTTGAAAATGAGCTAGAGAATTCTGAAAACGTAAGTGTCGACTTTGTGTTGGACGTTGGAACATTTACTACCACACTGGTTTCAGATCAAGTTGATTTCAATATCACTGTCTATTTCGATGTAGCAATAAGAGTTACCAACATCAATAACTAATCACCTATTATGAAAAAACTTATAATATTACTATTTGTAGCCATTGCTCCATTTGTTGGTAAGGCTCAAATCGACTTTGGTTCCTTCCTGGAAGCTGGCACCGCCGATGCGGAAAAATTGCTGGAAGGATATCTTGAACCTGCCTTTTTGGGTTTCGGATATGGAATAAATAGTGGTTGGTACAACACAGCTAAACCGCATAAACTGCTAGGCTTTGATATCACCCCTACAGTGACATTTGCCTTCGTACCCTCTAGCGCAGAGCTATTTACCATTGACGATAGTGAATTTACGAATATTGAAGTTATTGGGACTATCGACGAAAATGGAAACATTGGCGCTCCAATAAACCAAACACCGACGCTGTTCGGACCTAATTTGCCAAATAGCGAGCTACCATTTCTTCGATATACCTCCGACAATGGTACGCCAGGGGATACCTCTGATGATACTCAAGTTGACATCAGTGCTCCAACCGGACTTGGTATTAAGGAAACTATTCCATTCAACGCCGTTCCATCAGGGATGGTACAAGTTGGCATTGGATTGATGAAAAACACAGAACTGAAGCTTAGAATCATTCCAAAGCAAGAAGCTACGAATGATGCGGGAGAGACCGAGTTTGAATTTGAGATGCTTGGTGTCGGCATTATGCACGATCTCAAGCAATGGGTTCCCGGATTTAAGCAATTGCCAATCGACGTTTCTGGCTTTATAGGTTGGAACAGAATTACAACGACAATTGCCTTGGAACCGTCTCTTGATCAATTTGCAACGTTTGAAACGAGTAGCTTTAACCTTCAAGGGCTTATTTCTAAAAAATTGGCAGTATTAACTCTATTTGCCGGAGCCGGTGTTGGTACCACACGAACTACGTTCGACCTACTTGGAGAATATGAAACTGAGGCTGGGACTTTTGTTGACCCAATTTCCTTTGATTTCACCTCAACCGGACCTCGAATAAATCTAGGGTTTCGATTGAAACTCCTGATTTTGACTCTACATGCAGACTACGCCATCCAGAAGTACAGTACGTTAACGACTGGGGTTGGAATAAGTATCAGGTAACAAAAAAATCCTTAAAGAAACAAAAGTCCCGCCAGAAGCGGGACTTTTTTACTTGTAAACAGGTGTATGAATAAATTTGTGTTATGAACTGATATATACATATAGTTTCAAAAAGGTAACCCCCCATTTAGAAAAAATGATAAAAATTTTATTTGTATGCCTTGGTAACATCTGCAGGTCGCCTTTAGCAGAGGCTATTTTCAAGGTTAAAATCAAGAAATATGGGCTAGAATCGAAGATTTCGTGTGATTCCGCGGGTACCGCCAACTACCATATTGGAGAATCTCCCGACCCCAGAACAATTGAGGTTGCCAACAATCATGGGGTACCGGTTCATCATTTTGGTCAGCAATTCAAAAAAAAACACGGTCAAGAGTTCGATTATCTTATAGCCATGGACTATTCCAACCGATCAAACATGATTCGAGAACTGGGAGAAGAAACAAGTTCACTGTTTATGATGCGAGATTTTGATTCAGATGGAAAGGGAGAAGATGTTCCTGATCCATGGTATGGGGGAATGGATGGCTTTGAGAAGGTATTTCAGATATTGGATAGATCAACAGACGAATTTCTCCAATTTGTGAAAGAAAAACACAATTTGTGATTGATTCCACATTCTATTCGGAGGCAATTGAAAACTCATTCGGTTCGGATATTTCCGTAAAAAATATATCCCCTGTTGGCGGTGGCTGTATCAATCAAACCAGTAAGATCACCACCAATTTGGGCCCGTACTTCATCAAGGTAAATGCAGTGGATCAACTGAATCTTTTTCAGAAAGAAAAAAGAGGGCTTGAAATTTTAAAGGAAAAATCAACGTTAGGTGTTCCAAACATTTATGGGGTCGGTAGTTCGGGCTCCGGTTCCTACCTTATATTGGAATGGATAGAAAAAGGTGTTGCCAACACAGATTTTTGGCATCAATTCGGACGGCAGTTAGGAATTCAGCACAAGGAATCGTCTAGTCAATTTGGCCTTGAACATGACAATCACATTGGACGTTTACCTCAATCCAATCGTTTCCACCAAAGCTGGTCAGAATTCTTCGTTCAAGAAAGGCTTGAGCCACAGTTGGCAGTGGCTGAGAGGTCTGGAATGATTGGGAAGACAGTTCGTAATCAGTTTAGCATTCTATACAAAAAGTTGAATCATTTGATCCCAAAGGAACATTCGTCTCTCTTGCATGGTGATCTATGGAGCGGGAATTTTCTCTGTGGAAGCACATCCTCGCCCTACATTTTTGACCCAGCGGTTTACTATGGGCACAGAGAAACAGAACTGGCTTTCACCACCATGTTCGGTGGATTCGACCATAACTTCTATTCAGCATACTCGGAGGAGTTCCCTCTCGAACCTGGTTTTGACGAACGAATAGAAATTCATAATTTATATCCCCTACTTGTCCACGTAAACCTTTTCGGACAGTCCTATCTTTCTGGAATTCTAAACACGTTGAAGAGACATATCTAGCCTACCTATATAGAACCTGGTAATTCAAAGACGTCTTTTGTTCCATCAATACGGAACGATTCCAAGGCAGGAAGTTAAATGAGTCAGGCTGGTAATTTTTAATAGTTGCAAGTTTTAGGGGACTTTCAAATGAAAGAATGAAATCTCTATTCAACAGTTCTTTGATCTTTCTAGCCTTAAATTCCTTGTTGTCAATACAAAAAGAGAATGTAAGCGCAGAGTTCTGCATTAGGTTAATCTTCACATTTAGCAAATCCAGTACCTGTAAGATCATACCGAGCTTTTGTTCGTTCATGAAATTGTGATCCTTAACTTCTGCTGTAACAAGCAGTTGGTTATCCTTAAAAACAAAACACGGCACAGTTTTTTTTGTGTTTTGTGAGGAGATCAAGGTTCCTTCCGTATTTAGCTCTTCAAAGGAACGAACCTTTAATGGAATATTCTTTTGTGCAAGAGGCTTCAACGTCTTAGGGTGAATCACTTGGGCTCCGTAATAAGTCATTTCAGTGATTTCTCGGTAACTAAGGAAATCATACTTCTCCGTATCCTCCATCACTCTCGGATCTGCGTTCAATATACCCTTCACATCCTTCCAAACGGTGAAGCTCTCTGCCTCCAAACAATAAGCGAAGATTGAACCAGAAAAATCTGAGCCTTCCCTTCCAAGTGTAGTGGAGTTGCCTTCAGCATCTGATCCTATGAATCCTTGAGTAACAATGACCTGATCCATCTGCGAAAGTTCTTTTGTTATACGCTTTTCGGTCACCACCCAATCGATGTTTGCCTCGGTAAAGTACTGATCTGTTCTGATCACCTCTCTTGCGTCCAACCAGGTACATCTTGAGCTCCGTTGCAAGTATGCTGCTATGATAGACGTTGACATAAGCTCACCGTGCGGAACAATCTGATCATAAGACCACAGTAGATCTTCTCCCTTTACTTTACTGCACCAACCTTTCAATGACTCTTCCCACTTAACGTACGTGCTGGGAATTTCCTGCAAAATATCGCCAATAACACCACGGTGATAAGCACATATTTCTTCTATCACGGGGTCATAAACAGCACCCTCAACCACCAGGTCGACAAGCTCCTCTAGCTTGTTGGTCATCTTACCCATGGCAGAGACCACTACTAGCGTACGGTCATCACCGAATTTTTGAAGAACTTTCTCGAGGTTTTTTACTCCTTCACCGTCTTTTACTGAGGCTCCACCAAATTTGAAAATTTGCACTTCGCAAACGTTTTAGCTATCGAATACTTAAGTTTGTGGCTTAGTTATTTGAACAATTAAACCATCCATGAACAAAAGTAGTCTGGGGCTTCCTATTGGCACTACGCTTGACAGATTTATTAAGCAAAAGCAGGATCAATTTTCCTCAGCAACAGGTGAACTATCACAACTGTTAAGGGACATTGCGCTTGCAGGAAAAATTATTAACAAGGAAGTGACAAAGTCTGGATTGCTGGACATTTCAGGAGGTTTTGGATCGAAGAACGTTCAGGGAGAGGATCAGCAAAAACTTGATGTAATTGCTAATATCAGATTCACACGTGCATTGAAGAATGGTGGCATGACCTGTGCAGTGGTTTCGGAGGAAGAGGATGAGATCATACACTTAAATCCAAATTGTCGGTATGTGGTTGCAATGGACCCCCTAGATGGCTCCTCGAACATTGATGTCAATGTTTCCATTGGTACAATTTTTTCCATTTACAAAAGAATTTCACCTGTAGGCGGCCCGGTGCAGGAAGAAGATGTTTTACAAAAAGGAACTGAGCAGGTAGCAGCGGGTTATATACTTTACGGTTCTTCAACCATGTTGGTATACACCACAGGCAATGGCGTTCACGGATTCACATTAGAACCCAGTCTTGGAGAATTTGTCTTGTCGCACGACAGTATGACCTCACCGGAGGATGGCAAGATCTATTCCATCAACGAGGGCAATTATTTGAAATTTGATCCATGGGTGCGTGAATATATTGACGACTGCAAAGAAAAAGGAATGACTGCACGGTACATCGGTTCATTAGTAGCTGACTTCCATCGAAATATGCTAAAAGGTGGTATTTACCTTTATCCCAATACCCAAAAGGATCCGAACGGAAAATTACGCTTGCTTTATGAATGCAATGCTTTAGCATTTATTGCCGAGCAATCGGGTGGTCTTGCCACCAATGGAGAACAAAGGATACTGGAGATTCAGCCAAAGGAATTCCATCAGCGTACACCGTTTTATCTAGGTTCTAAGAAAATGGTAGAAACTACCCTAGGTTTTATTAAGTCTGCCGAAACTGTCGCCGGGTAATTACCTTTTGTTTTTCCCGTTCGATAACTGCACGGGCAATGCTTCTCCCAGTGGTTCCCTCAGGTGACATCTGAAGCAACTCTTTCGCTTTTTCTTCAGAAATATCAATTCGATAAAGCGCATTTACTAGCTTGCTAAAATCATGATCCAACAGGTGATCTACCTGTCTGGTAAGGTAATCTTCCAACCAGTCAAAGGCGATATTGGCCTCTTCTAATTCGGAATCCCCCTCTAATCCAAAATCTTTCAAGATCAATCGATAACTGTCCCTGGCTAGTGTAACTTCATTCATGAAATTGATAAAGCTATGAGGTTCTTTATTGCGCTATGTATGCTCCTTGTTTTAGTCGTGACGAATGCACAAAGTAACGACAAAGAAAGTATCATGAAGGTTGTCAACGATGTTTTTGAAGCTATGCGAACAAATGATAGCACTCTCCTAAAATCGTGCTTTGTGGAAAACCCGAATACCTTCACTGTTTTTAGGAGAGATGGTGAAACCAATTTTGTGAGTGATGATTTTCAAAGGTTCATTGATGCAGTAGGCAGGCCTAAAGAAGAAATGTGGAACGAGCCGATTTGGAACGAAAAAGTTGAAATTGATGACGACCTTGCCTCCGTCTGGGTGGATTACGCGTTTTACAGAGGAAAAAATGGAGATCAGTTTTCACACTGTGGAGTAGATGAATTCAACCTGGTGAAATTGGACGGAACCTGGAGGATTTTCCATCTCGTTGATACACGGCGAAGAGAGGGGTGTAATATTCCAGATCAAATAATACCAGGGAACGAGTCAACCACAATCCTCAGTTCTATCGATCAGCTGGATTTTATGGGACTGGTTGCTGAAAGGACGCAGTACAATGGACGCAACGCATTTGCTGTATCTACTTCTGAAGGAAACGATGAAAGTGGAGTATCTCTTTTAAAAGGTTTGAATTTTTCCAATGGAATAATTGAAGCGGACCTAATTGGCTTTCCTAAAGAGGGTGCCCCAAGAACTGCCAGAGGCTTTATTGGTATAGCGTTTAGAATTGGTGACGATAACGCATACGAGTGTTTTTATATTAGGCCAACCAACTCAGGAGCTGAGAATCAACTACGAAGAAATCACAGCGTCCAATATGTAGCTCATCCTGATTATCCCTGGCACCGATTGAGGAAGGAAGAGTCGGGAGTTTACGAAACTTATGCTGACATTGAAATGAATGTTTGGACTACTTTAAGAATTGAGGTTGAAGGGAAAAAAGCCAAATTGTTTATTAACAACTCGGATCAGCCTTCTCTTGTAGTCAATGATTTGAAGCTTGGTGAAGACAGAAGTGGCGGTGTAGGCTTCTGGACGTTCTCAACTACTGAAGCTTATTTTTCCAACCTTAAAATTACCACAAAGGACTAAGTCTTAGCCTTGTCCGGAATCCACTCAAAATCTTCCGACTTGTAGGAGTCGATCATCAAATCGCTTAGTTCCTTTGGAGGAACTGTGGTACGACGCTTCGTGAGATCCAGCCATGCACCATCCACATCCACCTTTGCTGACATCTCTCCATCTTTCGTGTAGATGTTGTGGCGAAATGACCATTTTGAGCCATCTCTGCGAAGTTTCGAAATTGTGAATCCAACCTCAAACTCCTCGTTCATCCTGATCTCCTTAAAAAACCTTGTATCCTCTCTGAACAAGATCGGGCCAATGTTCATGCTAATTAATTTATGAAAAGGCATGCTGATCTCTTCAAAGTACATCAATCTTGCTTGTGCACAATAGTCATTGTACGAGGTGTGTCGCATATGCCCATTCGGATCGAGATCAGCCCAGCGTACTCTGAATTTGTACTTGACCTCACTCATCTTCAGCTACTTCTTCACTAGAATCGTCTGTCGCATCTCGTTTCTCTGCAAGAACTTCAGGAGCTTCTGCCACTAGTTGATTGTACCAGTTGACTACTTTTTTTATATCAGAAGTATACACCCTCGACTCATCGTAATCTGGCAAAATGAACTTTAAGAAAGATTTGAGCTCATCAGCATCACTGTTTTTATCCAAGTCCGTATCTCCGTCAAATTCCTGATGGATCTTTCTCATTACGTCCTCAAGAGGAACCGCACCTTCCGAATCTGTCGTATAGATTGATATTTCGGACAATACTGAGACCTTGTTGTGTACACTTGCCACCATCTTTTTCTTATGTTCATCAAGAGACTCCAGAATCACGCCAGTGCGTGTCGGAGAAACAATTTTGAAGAGACCTCCCTTGCCGGAGACCGCAGCGATATCACTAAATTCCATTTGCTGTTGTTTGGCGCAAAAATAAATTCTTTCACCTATAGCGCGTCGTTAAAGTATCTGATGGAACAATTTTTGTTCATCTTTTTTTATCCACTTTAACCAATAGTCATCCAAATACAAAATATGATGACAAAAAGTCTGATTCCAGCACTGATTCTAACACTACTAAGCACTCAAGCCACAGGTCAAAAAATATATTGGAGTAGTGAGAAAAAACTTCAATGGTCTGATTTTATCGAGGCAAATCCCCTTCGTATTACCGCGCCATCCGAAATTTTTGCGGTTCCATGGATAGGAATAGAATTATCACACAAAGCAACAAATGATAGCATCTACTTTCATGTTCAAGCATTCTTCCTAAAGGATAAGTCCTGGAAGAGAGCAGGACAGCCCTCTCATCTTCTTAAACATGAAAGACTCCATTTTGATATTGGTGAGTATGTTGCACGGCTGATTAGGAAGGAGTTGGTCACCTTAAACGTGGATGATTTGTCAACACAAATCACAACAATTAGGGAGAAGTACAAAACCAAACTAGACGAGCTTCAATCGTCATTCGATATCTCCACCAATCATGGAAACAGGAGATTGACTGAAAAACAATGGCATGTGTTTATACAATATGAGTTGTACAAGCTTTCCGTTTATCAAGAGCCTGTGGTTTGTCCAAATCCTACTCCCAATTGACTTGCTTATTTAAGTCAGTCAAGTATTCAAGGATTTCCTCTCTACCAACTTTTTGCTCCGATGATGAAATGAACATTCTGGGAAGCTCTTCCCAGCTCCCTGCCAACGTTTTTTTGTAAATGGTTTGATTCGATTGTATCTGAGTTTTACCCAACTTATCTGCTTTTGTAAACACAATACAAAAAGGGATTTCCTCTTCCCCCAACCAATGAATGAATTCCAAATCGATCTTTTGAGGCTCATGACGTAGATCGATGAGAACAAAAACATTGATCAGGTTTTTTCTCCTTTTCAAATAATCATTGATCATCTGTTTCCAATCTTCTTTGCTCTTCTTACTTACCCGGGCCCAGCCATATCCAGGCAGATCAACGAGGTACCAGGAGTCATTGATAATAAAGTGGTTGATTAATTGTGTCTTGCCAGGCCTGGCTGAGGTTTTTGCCAATTTTTTCCGGCTTGTCAGCATGTTGATGAGACTGGATTTCCCAACATTCGACCGTCCAACAAACGCGTACTCCGGAATAGAAGCATCCGGACAATCGGATTCTTTGGTACTACTTTTTACAAATTCAGCTTTTTTGATCTCCACGGCGAATTATCTATAACATTTCCTATTGGCGAGGGTTTATTCCACTAATATTGCGAAAATTATGACAGTAGTCCCCTACAAAGATAAATCTGATGCCAAGAAGCAACAGGTTGCAGACATGTTTGACAGCATTAGCAGCAAATATGATTTTCTCAACCATTTCCTGAGTCTAGGCATAGACATCATGTGGAGAAAGAAAGCAATTCGACTACTCGAGACACTAGCTCCCAAGAAGATCCTTGATATTGCCACAGGCACTGGGGACTTTGCTGTTGAATCGCTCAAACTAAAGCCTGAGCAGGTAATCGGAGTTGATATATCTGAAGGAATGCTGGATGTTGGACGTAAAAAGATGAAAAAAAAAGGTCTGGACAACATCATTACCCTTGAATCCGGGGACTCTGAAAACCTTCGTTTCGATGATAATAACTTCGATGCAGTGATCGTTGCCTTTGGAGTGAGGAATTTTGAAAACCTTGAATTAGGACTAAATGAAATGAATCGTGTCCTTCGTCCGGGCGGTAAAACGATTATTTTGGAATTTTCAAAACCTACAATTTTTCCATTCAAGCAATTATATAATTTTTATTTTCGTTGGATATTACCGAAGATTGGGAAACTGGTATCTAATGATAATGCAGCATATACGTACTTGCCTGAGTCTGTTGGCGAATTTCCATATGGACAGGATTTTCTTGACATATTGGCAAGGACCGGATTTAAAAACGCACAATGCAGGCCACTAACACTGGGTATAAGTTCGATTTACGTTGGAGAAAAATAGGGCTCACATTTCTGCTTTTTGTAGGTTTTTTAGGCAGAGCTCAAAATAATCCATCGGACAACCTCATCAATTACGATGAGCAGTGGATTCACTACGGCTTCCTTTTAGGTGTGCATTCATCAAAATATGTCATCAAACATTCGGAGGCATTTACAACAC
Organism: Cyclobacteriaceae bacterium; assembly: GCA_028285685.1. Lineage (GTDB taxonomy): Bacteria > Bacteroidota > Bacteroidia > Cytophagales > Cyclobacteriaceae > Ekhidna. The sequence continues at coordinate 151,810 of JANQOR010000037.1, forward strand.
CGGCCATGGATACCGTTCATTCTATTATACCTGGAAATCTAGGTGGATTTAAGCTGGGTTTTATTGCAAATATGAAGGTGACAGAGCACCTCGATCTAAGAACTTCCATAACAGTCGGCTTTTATGAAAATGACCTACTCTACCGCTTTACTGATAATACGGATCAACGGGAGTTAAAAGATGCTACCATGGTTGAGTTTCCGATGTTATTAAAATATAAATCCACCAGAAGGGGAAATCTTGCCATGTACGTTTTAGGTGGGTTTACGCCATCTTTCGAAGCAGCGTCAAAGAGCAACCGGGAGGATGTTATAGAGAAGTTGGAGCTCCACGGATGGAATTTTGCATTTGAAATTGGTGGTGGATTTGACATCTACTATCCGTTTTTCAAATTCTCTCCAGAAATTCGATACTCTTACGGCTTGAGAAATATGCTCGAGGGCGAAAATGAATTTAGTGTTGGTTTGGACCGCCTAACTACTCAAAACCTCACGGTATTTCTCACATTTGAAGGCGGACCATCTCCCAAACAAAAGCGGGGTGGTAAAATAAAAGGCCAAGGTTCGCACAAATCAGGAAGTAGAAGAAACAAAGCTCAAAGGAAGTTTAAGGGAAATAAAAATGGATAAACCCATTGCACTTATCACAGGTGCCACAAGTGGTATCGGAGAAGCAACAGCACGAATTCTCGCCAAGAACCATCGATTGATCCTCTGCGGCAGAAGGCAAGACCGATTGGATCGCATCGCACAAGAGTTGGACACCGAGGTGAGACTCCTAAATTTTGATGTCCGGGAGAGAGCAGACGTTTTCGCTGCGATTGAATCACTTCCTCCGGAGTGGAGAGAGGTCGAGGTATTGGTTAACAATGCAGGCAATGCCCATGGAATGGACTTAATTCACGAAGGTGACCCCGACGATTGGGATGCTATGATTGATATCAACGTCAAGGGCCTGTTGTATGTCAGCAAAGCTATACTTCCCGGGATGACAGAGAGGAAGAGTGGGCATATTGTAAACATCAGTTCTATCGCAGGTTTTGAGGTCTATCCTAAAGGCAACGTCTATTGTGCCTCGAAACATGCCGTTGATGCCTTGACGAAAGGAATGCGTCTTGATCTTAATCCTTTCGGTATAAAGGTGACTTCGATAGATCCCGGCCTGGTCGAAACTGAATTTTCCGAAGTAAGATTCAAAGGAGATAAGGAACGAGCCAAAAACGTCTACAAAGGATTCACACCATTGACTGCCCATGATGTTGCACAGACAATCGAATTTGTTGTCAGCCGACCAAGACATGTCCTTGTAGGAGATGTTCTTATGCTAGCCACCGCTCAGGCGAATTCCACAATTGTGAATAAAAATTCCCAATAAGCTTTTTAATAAAAATTTGATCAGTTCATATTTGCCGTCATGCAAAAAATCCTGGTAATTGGAGCCGGCCGATCCTCCACTTCCCTAATTAACTATCTATTAGACCACTCCGTCAAAGAAAATTGGGAACTCACCCTTGCCGAAAAAGATGTAGCTCTGGCGGAGGCCAAAATTAATGGGCACAGCTCTGCCAAATCAGTCTCATTTGATGTTTCAGATGGGGAAGCACTAACGAACCTCGTAACTGAAAATGATCTGATCGTTTCCATGCTGCCCGCTTCCCTGCATTTTACAGTGGCTGAAAAATGTGCGGAGATCGGGCGACATCTTTTAACTGCCTCGTACCTAAGTGACGAGATTCAGGGCTTGAGCGAAAAGTTTCAGTCACATGGAAAGTTACTTGTTATGGAGATGGGCCTTGATCCAGGCATTGATCATATGTCAGCAATGAAAGTCCTAGACAGGATCAAGGAAGACGGCTATGAGTTAACAGCTTTTGAAACGTTCACGGGAGGCCTTCTTGCGAGGGACGATGAAAAGGAAAATCCTTGGCAATACAAATTCACATGGAATCCAAGAAATGTGGTTATTGCAGGCCAAGGTTTCGTAAAATTCATACAAGAGGGTAGATTTAAGTACATTCCTTACAACAAACTATTTAGAAGAACTGAAGTCATCCACATCCCCGGGTACGGGTACTTTGAAGGTTATGCCAATCGCGATTCACTCAAATATCTTGACCTATACAACCTCCGGGGAATAAAGACACTCTACCGTGGCACACTACGTCGACCGGGTTTTTGCAAGGCCTGGGATGTATTTGTCCAGCTTGGAGCAACAGACGATTCCTTCAAGATGGAAAATGTGGCTGAGATGACGCATCGTCAATTCCTGAATTCCTTTCTTTCCTACAATCCAAATGACTCAGTTGAACTTAAGCTTGCTCACTATATGAATCTTGACATTGATGATGAGATAATGTACAAGATAAAATGGCTGGGTTTATTTTCTGATGAACTGATCGGATTGGACAATGGAACACCAGCTCAAATCCTGGAGCATATTCTGAAGAAAAAATGGACGCTGGATTCAAGTGATCATGACATGATTGTCATGTGGCACAAGTTTAATTACCTTGATAATGGCCAGGAAAAACAGGTCGAATCCCATATGGTCGCGATCGGAGACGATGACACCAATACAGCCATGTCAAAAACCGTCGGTCTTCCACTCGCAATCACAGCCAAGTTGATCTTACAAAATAAAATCAACCTGTCAGGCGTACATATTCCAACTAGAAAAGAGATTTACGAACCCGTGCTTGAAGAGCTTGGTCAAATGGGTTTTGAATTCTCAGAAAGATCTGTTGATCCTAGTTGATTACGTGGGCCTGTACCACGGAATCAATCTCAGCCATCACCTCATCAATGACCGAAAGATCACTTTGAAGGTGATTGTCGATGATCTCTCTCAGTCGATGGGCTAGCTTTATTTCTTCCTCCTTCTGATCTCCCCTGGCATATTTTATAGAATTCTGCAGGTGCTCCATTGCATAGTGCAGCGTTTTATCCGCCTCTTCGTCCTTTCCTTGCTTGATCAGCTCCTCCGAAACTCTCAAAGAAGCAAAAGCCAGGGAGTTCATTGCATCTGCAAAAGCCTCGTACATCATATCGTCGTTTACATCCTCCGCTTTGATATGATCTTCCACGGCTTGTAAATCATGAATAGCTACCTCAATTGCCTGCATACTAACCTCATCGCCATCCTTTTCCAGCAGTTTCATCAGGGCTATAGCATCTTCCAGGAATTCGATTGCAGCTAGACGCTTGTGGTCATGCAAGTACCTATCCGCAGAATTGATCAAAAGGTCCGGTTCCACAGCGAGTTCCGTTATTTGAGGGTGTTCCTCGTTCTTCTCTCTTGATATCTTTAGATAAACAGCTATCGTTGTAAGTATCACAACAAGGAACAATACGTAATAGATATTTCTGGTCTTCATAAAAGTTGGTCGAAAACTGGCGACTTATGCCTTGCAAGTTAAATTATCCGTTATTTCTTTCAAAAACCTCATCTTTCAGTAAAAGGTTTCCTTCCGCTGCTTCAACGGCAAGTTGATCACATCGTTCATTTTCCGGATGACCTGCGTGGCCTTTGATCCACTCAAAATGGACGTTGTGTGGTTTGGAGGCTTGTAGGTACCGCTCCCACAGATCGGGATTTTTCTTTCCCTTAAATCCTTTTTTAACCCAGCCATCTAACCAGCCCTTACTTACGGCATCTACCACGTACTTGCTATCAGAAACCACTTTTACATTCCAGCCAGGCTTCTTTATTGCCTCTAATCCTACAATGACGGCAAGCAGTTCCATGCGATTATTGGTAGTCATTCGGAAACCTTGCGAGATCTCTTTCTCTTTTTCGCCAAATCGAAGGATTGTTCCATAACCACCAGGGCCGGGATTCCCCCTTGCCGCTCCATCTGTAAATATTGTAATCATGCCAGGACGTGATTTTTGAAGATTTTGATTGCAATGGACAGTAGCACGATACCGAATACCTTGCGCAAGACATTGAACCCTGCCTTACCTATTTTTCCTTCCATCCATTTGCTGGTTTTCAATACCAAGTAAACAAACGCCAGGTTAACTACGATTCCGACCAAGATATTGGCGTTTGAAAATTCCACTTTCAATGAAATTAAGGCGGTCATTGTTCCTGCTCCGGCTATCAATGGAAATGCCAGCGGAACCACAGATGCACTAGCTGACTCTTCGGGATCTGACTTAAACAATTGCATCCCCAGCACCATTTCCATTCCAATCAAAAACATTACCATTGCCCCAGCTATAGCAAATGAGGCTACGTCAATCCCTAGCAGTGCTAATATGCTTTCACCGATAAACAGGAAAGCAACCATGATCACTCCCGAAATAATCGTAGCCTTCCCCGACTGTATGTGCCCAAATTTTTTCCTGAGATCTATAATTATGGGGATACTTCCTAATATGTCAATTACAGAGAAAAGAATTAGTGACACAGAAATGATTTCCTTAAAATCAAGCATTTGGCGTCATGTTTGTTTTTTAACACAAAACTAATCCGAATGATGACCGTTTTAGTATAAATTTTTATTCACTTTGCAGAAACTAAATCAGCACTGAATAAATCTTTCAGTAGAAAACCTTCCACTAGTTAAAGATCATTTAAAAAATAGCTAATGAAGCAACTATTCGTTTATGCCTATGCCTTGATTTTTTCAACATTTGCCTTTGGTCAAAATGGTTGGAAATGGCCGGATGATGAAGATTTAAGAAATAAAGCAATCGAGCAAGAGGCATTTTATAAGGTTCTAATTGCTCAGGACAAACTTGAGGAGGCAATGCAGCCGTTGAATTGGCTCTACACCAACAATCCAGAGCTGAATCCTGCCATTTACATCAATGGTGTGAAAAACCTAAACAACATCATTAAGGCTGGGGTTGATGCCGAAAGAAAAACAAGACTTCAGGATTCGATCTTATGGATGTATGATATGAGGATCGAACACTTTGACAATGACGCCTCTACCATGGATCGAAAGGCCTTCGAGGCGTTCAAGATGCATTATAGAAGTCAAGATAAGTATCCTATGTTAGCTCAGCTCTATGCTCAAGCTTATGAGATGAATGGCGTTGCTATCTCCTACTTCAATTTGAATCCTTATATGATGCTAGCCACCAATTATTACAAGACAAATCCTGCTGAAATGCCCGCAGAAAAGGTTTTGGACATTCACACGTTAATTTCAGATGTGATTTATGAAAAAAGAAAAAATGGTGGTAAAATAGACCGGCTAGACAAAGAACAGGACAAAGTAGATGGGTTTCTTGGTTCAATAGGAGATGTCTTGAATTGTGAATTCATTGAGTCAAAATTGGTTCCAAAATTTAGGGAAGAGCCATCTGACATTGGAACTGCCAAAAAAATATTCTCCTACTCCGTGAGAGCAAAATGTACCAATCAGCCTTACTTCCTGGAAGCAAGTGAAACAGTGTATACTTCTCAACCAACATATGAATTGGCAAAGGTGCTGGCAACCAAATACGTAGCAAGCGAAGAGTACGAAAAAGCAATGCTTTATAACAGTAAGGCACTAGAGTTATCATCGACCGACGACGAGAAAGCCGAATCTTCATTGGGCCTGGCAATCGCCTCGAGCAAGCTGGGAAGAAAAACGATGGCTAGAAAGCATGCATATGAAGCACTGAGTTTCATACCGGATTATTCTGCAGCATACAATCTTATTGGCAACTTATACTTTACAAGCTTCAATGAATGCCAGGGTGGAGAAAGCAAGGTCATCGATCGTGGCGTATTCTTAGCAGCGTACAAAATGTATGAAAAAGCTGGAAACAAAGACCAGATGCAGGCATCCAAGGAGCAATTTCCCTCCATTGAAGAAATCTTTAATGAAGGACGTGAGGAAGGAGAAACCATCACCGTAGGATGCTGGGTCAATGAAACGGTAACCATTCAGAGACGATGAGATTAGCGGCTTGGCTTGGCATGCTTGCCTTTGTTGGCCATCTAAAAGGCCAGCCGCATATCATGGTTCTAGGGACGGCTCAAGACGCCGGCTTCCCACACATTGGCTGCAAAAATGAATGCCAACTAGCTTTTAAGAACCCAGAGCTTAAGCGCTTTGTGGTCTCTCTTGCTCTTGTTGACCCAGATACTAAGAAATGGTGGCTATTTGAAGCAACTCCAGACATGGATGATCAAATCCAGTACTTTCACCAACAGACAAATTGGGAGTATGAGTATCTGCCCGAAGGAATCTTTTTGACACACGCACACATTGGACATTACGTTGGCCTCATGAGCCTGGGTCGGGAAGCCATTCACGCCTCCAACGTAAAGGTTTATTCCCTACCGAAAATGAGAGAATATCTAAGGACAAATGGCCCATGGAGTCAATTGGTGACATTGAATAATATTGAACTGGTGGATTGCGCTGCGGACCGGAAAATTTCTCTGGGCGAATCCATCGATGTTACTGCATTTACTGTACCTCATCGCGATGAGTATTCTGAAACTGCAGGATACAAAATTGAAACTTCTGAAAAATCGTATCTTTTTATTCCGGACATCAACAAATGGGAACTGTGGGAAAGAAGTGTGATTGAAGAGGTGAAAAAGGTGGACGTCGCCTTTCTAGATGGATCATTTTTCGAGGATGGAGAAATTCCAAATCGAAGCATGGAAGACATACCACACCCTTTTGTGGTAGAGACTATGGCCTTGTTTTCAAACGAAGCAGATAAGGTTAAATCGAAGGTCCATCTCATTCACTTTAATCACACAAATCCAATACTTTTTAATGAAAAAAAGAGAGGAGAAGTGATCAATAAGGGATTTAGTTTGGCAGAGCAAGGCAGTAAATACTAAGCCGACAACTGTTCAATTCCTATCGCATAGCCCTCCAAACCCATTCCGTTGATCGACCCAACACATACATCGCTTACATAGCTTTTTTGTCTGAAATCCTCTCGCTCGGCAATGTTGGAAATATGTACTTCAAATACTGGAGTTGTAATTGCTGAAATCGCATCACGAATAGCTATCGATGTATGCGTATATCCGCCTGGATTGAAAACGATACCATCATAGTCAAAGCCTACTTCATGGAGCTTGTCAATAAGAGCACCCTCGTGGTTGGACTGGAAATATTCTAGCGAGCGATCCTGAAATCGTGTTTTTAGCTCTGCAAAATATTCCTCAAAACTCTGGGCTCCATAGATCTCTGGTTCGCGCTTTCCTAGGAGATTGAGATTTGGTCCGTTGAGTATCAGAATTTTCAATTTGTTAGTTGGTTAGTTAAATAGTTGATTGGTTAGTAGTTAATTTGTGAGATCTATCCGAAAAAGACAGCGCTTGTCAATTATGCTTCACGAAGATACTATTCAACTAATTAACTAGTAACTAACAACTAATCAACTAACAATTAATTTGTCCTGGAACATCTACACAAAGCAATTCAACACCTACCTAAAATTGGAGCGATCGCTAGCACCAAATTCGATCGACGCTTATTTGGCAGACATTTCCAAACTTCGCGAATTCTTAGAGATAAAGGAAAAAGATATACCGCCAACCAAGATTGCTCAGCAAGATCTCGTAGACTTTCTTGAATTTATCAATGAACTTGGCATGTCCCCATTCTCTCAGGCGCGGATGGTTTCCGGCTTGAAAGCATTCTTCAGATTTCTTATTTATGAAGAAGTCATCAAAAAAGATCCCTCCGAACTCCTGGAAACGCCAAAACTGGGAAGAAAACTTCCTGACACATTGGATTTGCCGGAAATAGAACAACTTTTCAAGGCTATTGATCTCTCAAAGCCAGAGGGCACCAGGAATAGAGCAATGCTTGAAACCCTGTATAGTTCAGGTCTGCGTGTTTCCGAGCTTATTGAGCTGAAAATCAGCAATGTACACGAAGATATAGGCTTTCTCAAGGTGATTGGAAAAGGAAGCAAGGAAAGGCTCGTCCCTATAGGTCGCGAGGCGTTAAAACATATCAGACTCTACCGCGAGCATGTTAGAGTCCACATTCCGGTCCAAAAAGGATTTGAAGATCACCTGTTTTTAAACAGAAGAGGCAAAAGTCTTACTCGAGTAATGGTCTTTACAATCATCAAAAACCTTAGCGCTCAAATAGGTCTCAAAAAAAATATCAGTCCACACACTTTTCGTCATAGCTTTGCAACACATTTGATCGAGGGTGGAGCTGATTTAAGGGCGGTGCAGGAAATGTTGGGACACGAGTCCATAACTACAACAGAAATCTACACACATCTTGATCGGGACTATCTTAAACAAGTCATAAAAGAATATCATCCTAGAAGTTGATGTATAACATTCTCAAGCCGTTCCTCTTCCTTCTCAGTCCAGAAAGAGCCCATTATCTCACAACCAAACTTCTCAGAATTGTACTTAAGCTGCCGTTCTTTAAAGGCTTAATCAATCTTACTTTCGACTACCATCATCCCAATCTAGAAAGAGAGGTATTCGGTCTCAAATTCAAAAATCCAGTTGGTCTGGCGGCAGGATTTGATAAGAATGCGGAGCTGATTGACGACTTTTCTAACCTTGGATTCGGGTTTATAGAAATCGGAACGCTTACACCAAAAGCCCAACCTGGAAACGATCAGCCACGGCTTTTCAGGTTAAAAAAAGATCGTGCGCTAATCAATCGAATGGGTTTTAACAATCAGGGAATTGCTCAAGCGGTTGAGCGATTAAAACTTAGGAAATCAGATGTAATTGTAGGTGGGAACATAGGAAAAAACAAAACAACACCTAACAAAGATGCCACATCGGATTACATGGAGTGTTTTCATGCCCTTTACAATCATGTGGATTACTTCGTAGTAAATGTTAGCTCGCCAAATACACCAGGTCTTCGAGAGCTACAAGAGAAGGAACCTCTTAAAAAACTGTTAAGAGATCTTCTGGAAGAGAATAGCCGGACCGAAAAGCCAAAACCAGTTTTACTTAAAATAGCTCCCGATCTGGAAGAATCGCAGCTTGATGACATTCTAGAGATTACCTCTGAATTAAAACTCGATGGTCTGATCATCTCAAATACAACCATCGACCGAGGCGGTCTGCAAACGAAACAAAATACAATAATAAAAATTGGTAATGGTGGGCTAAGTGGTGCTCCTGTCTTTAAAAAATCAAACGAAGTACTGAAGTATGTTAGAAAAGCAAATCCGAACGTTCCAATAGTAGCCGTCGGTGGGATCATGAGTGAAAAAGACGCATTGGAAAAGATTAGGCTAGGGGCTGATTTAATTCAGATTTATACTGGGTTGATTTACAAAGGACCCGGGCTAGTAAAAAGAATTAACAAAGCTTTGATAAGGCATTTGAACTAGCATGGTTCTCCATTACTTTTGAGCCCAAATGAGCTACTAACCAGTCAAAGACTGTGGCGAGAAACACGTACAAGAGTAAATCTGACAAAAAAGAGAAGCCCACAATCAAATTAACCTTTTTGAAGGATAGGAAATTCCACCTTTTTGTAGGGTTTTTTCTACTCCTTTCGTCCATCTTTCTGGCGGTCTCCTTTATATCCTATCTAAATCATGGCACTGCTGACCAGAGTGTTGTGAAAGCTTTTCTGGAGACCAGTGTTCGAGAATCCGGCCAGGAGGTTGGAAACCCCTTTGGTCTATTTGGGGCAATCTCCGCGCACTACTTTATTTTTCGATGGTTTGGAATTGCTGCTCTGTTGATACCGCTTTTTTTCTTCGCCTCTGGCTATCGCATTGTGTGGCAAAAAACCATTGTACCTGTTAATAAGGCATTCAATTTTACGGTCTTCTACCTGATTTGGACCAGCTTATTGATGGGTTACTTTCTGATCCAAATGGAAGAAACAACACTTTGGGGATTCCTGTCCGGCGGTATTGGATTTGAACTAGCGATAATACTTGAAAGCTTGATGGGATGGGGAGCACTTCTTTTTGTCATCTTTCTCTTTCTGGTGTTCAATATGTACTTTTTCAACATCACAAAGTTTCCAGCTATCTCTAGTGCCGGAGATTATGTGGTCGCATTCTTTCAGGGATTAAAGGATGCACTTCCGAAAAAGAAAGAGCCGGAACCTGACATTTCGTCTGTCATCGAAAAAGTGAAAATGGAGGTGGAAGAAGAGGATAGTACAAAAGATGAAACCGAGACGTGGGTGGTGAAAAAGGTACCATCAAAGAAGACTGATAATTCTCCAAAGAACGATCCTGAATTCACAATTGATTTACCACCGGTCACCGAGGAAAAGGAGCCTGAGCCTATTGCAGAGGTTATAGAAAAGTCCGACGTTCTTAAAAAAGAACCAGTTGTGGAGGAAAAGCCTGTCGCTGAAGAAGAACCTGAACCGACATTCGAGGTTGAGGAGAAAATTGAAGAGGCTACCACAGACGAGCAAATTAATTACGATCCAACGCTAGACTTACCTAGCTACAAGTTCCCAACACCATCGCTCCTGACTGAGTATCCAAACAAAAATGTTCAGGTTTCAAAGGATGAATTGGAGCAAAACAAAGATCGAATTATTGAGACGTTGGTCAACTTCAAGATCGGTATCTCGAGTATAAAAGCAACCATTGGGCCAACAGTCACCTTATATGAAATTATTCCCGAGGCGGGAGTAAAGATCTCCAAGATCAAAAACCTGGAAGATGACATTGCCCTAAGCTTAGCGGCTTTGGGAATCCGGATCATCGCACCCATTCCTGGAAAAGGAACGATTGGTATCGAGGTTCCTAACAAGAATCGCGAAATGGTGGATGCCAGATCAGTGATAACTACCAGCAAATTCATGGAAAGCAAAATGGAGCTACCAGTCGTACTTGGCAAGACCATTTCCAATGAAGTGTTCGTAACAGATTTGAGCAAAATGCCTCACTTGCTGATGGCAGGAGCCACCGGACAAGGTAAGTCTGTGGGATTGAATATCATGCTGACTTCCTTACTTTACAAAAAGCATCCTTCCCAACTGAAATTTGTCTTGGTAGATCCGAAAAAGGTGGAACTGACACTTTTCAATAAAATCGAACGGCACTTCCTTGCTATGCTCCCAGACTCAGAGGAGGCGATCATTACCGATACCAAAAAGGTGGTTAACACACTCAATTCGCTTTGTATTGAGATGGATTCCAGGTATGATCTGCTAAAACTGGCTAGCTGCAGGAACCTCAAAGAATATAACAAGAAGTTTGTAGAAAGGCGACTGAATCCAAACAAAGGTCATCGCTACCTACCGTACATCGTCCTCGTAATAGACGAGCTAGCAGACCTTATGATGACAGCTGGAAAGGAGATAGAGGCTCCTATTGCACGCCTGGCACAACTTGCCAGAGCTATTGGGATTCACCTTATTGTAGCCACCCAGCGACCCTCAGTAAATGTCATTACAGGTGTGATCAAGGCAAACTTCCCGGCTAGACTTTCCTTTCGCGTTACTTCTAAAATAGACTCCAGAACCATTCTGGATACAGGAGGTGCTGATCAGTTGGTTGGCATGGGGGATATGCTCTTGTCCTCAGGATCAGATATTACAAGGCTCCAATGTGCCTTTGTAGACACTCCTGAAGTGGAGAAGATTTGCGAATTTATTGGAGGCCAAAAAGGTTATACCTCAGCGTATATGCTGCCTGAATATGTGGGCGAAGAGGAAAGCGGTGTAGGTGATGTTGACTTGTCTGAACGTGACGCATTGTTTGCGGACGCTGCACGATTGATCGTTATGCACCAGCAGGGAAGCACCTCGCTGATCCAGAGAAAGATGAAGTTAGGCTATAACAGGGCTGGAAGATTGATTGACCAGCTGGAAGCTGCCGGAATTGTTGGAGCTTTTGAAGGTAGCAAAGCCCGGGAAGTCTTAATCCAGGACGAACACAGTTTGGAACAGTTATTGTCTGAGCTAGAAAATAAATATTGAAGTTAGAATTTTGAGATGATGAAGAACCTATTTCTTATTACCCTAATGGCAATTAGCACAGCTGCGATTGCTCAATACGACCCGGAAGCTCTAGCAGTCCTTGATGCGATGAGCAACAAATACAAAAAAGCTGAGGCATTTAAGGCCACATTCAAACAGCAGCTTACCAACAAAGAAGCAGGGTTAGACGAATCTTTTTCGATGGAAATCACTGTAAAAGGAGACAAATTCGTTCTTGACGTTGCGGATCAGAAGATTTTCAACAATGGAACAGATGTCTACACCTATAGTGAAGAACTGGAGGAAGTCACCATTAGCACATACGACCCAGAAGAGCAAGAGATCAATCTTGGAAATGTGTACGATCTATACAAAGAAGGATTTAAGTATGCCCTGCTTTCCAAAATGGCCAACGGAGTCCGGGTCATTGAGCTTGATCCTGAGAGCCGTGAAAAATCCTATTTTAAAATTCGGATGAACATCAATAGCAAGGATGAGATCGAATCTTTCATTGTTTTTGAAAGAACTGGGAATGTCTATACTTATTCTATCGAAGGGTTTGAAGAAATCTCTGTGGATGACGCCTTCTTTACATTCGATACGACTAAGTATCCAAATGTAGAGATCATCGACTTTAGGTAACACCTTAACTATTAGTATGGGCGTGATTTTATGACGAAATTTGTTTGGAGTCCAAAAAGTCATGTCTAACTCAAAGGTTTTATTTAGCCATTCCTACTTTTATAGGTTAGATGCCAAGCAGTGGAAGATTGCCGAGCCATTTCCACCTTTGATGACCATTACAGCTGCTTCCTATCTTCGGGAAAACGGATATGAAGTCGATCTCTTCGATGTCGGCTTAAAAAAATCTGAGGAGGGCCTTGAAAAAGTCTTGGACAGGTTTCAACCTAACTACTTTGTAATATTCGATGACGGATTCAACTGGCTCACAAAAATGTGCCTGACCACGATGCGGCAAGCTGCTTTCAGAATGCAGAAGATTGCAAAAGCAAGAGGGATCAAAGTCATTACCTGCAGCTCAGATTCGACAGATCATGAGGAAAAATATCTGAAAAATGGTGCGGATTTCGTCATTAAGGGTGAGGGCGAAGAAACCCTGCTCGAGCTAATCAACAGCCTTGAGCAAAAATCTGATACTTCTGAAGTTCATGGCCTTTCATTCGAGGAAAACGGTCAGGTATCCCTGACGACTAAGAGACCCCCAATGCGAGAGTTGGACAAACTTCCGCTGCCTGCTTGGGACCTCGTTGACATCGATCAATATACCTCCATTTGGCAATCAAAGAATAAGGTCCCTTATTTAAATGTTGCCACCACCAGGGGTTGTCCCTACAAGTGTAATTGGTGTGCGAAACCAATTTACGGAAACAGATACAACGCAAGATCACCGCAACATGTAGTAGATGAAATAGCTATTCATGTCCACAAACATGGTATCGATCACTTCTGGATGTGTGACGATATTTTTGGTTTGAAACCAGGATGGGTTCAGGAATTCAGGGATGAATTGCAAAAGAGAAATCTGAACATCAATTATAAAATTCAATCCCGAGCGGATTTGCTTCTAAAGGAAGATACGATTGATGCGCTCGTTGACTCTGGACTAGCTGAAGTCTGGATCGGAGCAGAATCAGGATCTCAGGAGATTTTAGATGCTATGGACAAGGGCACAACCATCGAGCAAATTGAGGAGTCCAGTAAGATCCTTAAGTCATTTGGAGTTAGAGTCGCATTCTTCATCCAATTCGGTTATTTAAATGAAACAATGAGTGACATCAAGAAAACGGTCAGGATGGTTTTGGACTTAATGCCGGACAAACTGGGAATCTCCGTCTCTTATCCACTGCCAGGTACAAAATTTTACGATCGGGTCAAATCTGATCTAAAGATGAAATCGAACTGGGTAGATTCCGATGATTTAGATATGATGTTTGAAAACACCTATCCAAAGCGATTCTATAAAGTTCTGCATCGATATCTTCATAATAGATTTAAAATAAAGCGGGGGTTGCTTACTGCAAAGGACATTCTGGCAAACCCACTCTCCACCACAAGCTCAAAAGTTAAAAACTTACTTTCGGGTATTTTCAATGTTCCAAAATTATTTGTTAATAACGCTTTACTAATTCGTGCAAGGATCAACAAATGATAACTTTAATAACGCAGCTGAAGCCTACGACAAAGAATTTACTTTCTCCCATGTAGGGATTGCCCAACGTGAAAAGGTCTGGAGCTACTTTGATCATGTCATAAAAACCAATCAATCGCTTGATGTGCTTGAGCTGAATTGTGGTACTGGAGAAGATGCTATTCGGATTGCCAAACATGGACATAAGATATTGGCTACTGATATCTCCACACGGATGTTGGACATTGCCAAATCAAAGGTGAAGAGAACAAACAGCAACATTCTTTTTGATCTCGTGGACCTCCGGACAGTTTCGGCAGGTTCATTCAAGTCCAAATTTGATGTAGTCTTTTCAAATTTTGGTGGACTAAATTGCCTAAGTCCGCAGGAAATGGAAAGACTTGGAAATGAAATAAACCTGTTGCTAAAACCAACTGGAAAGCTGGTGATGATCATCATGCCAAAGAACTGCGTATGGGAAACTGGTCTGTTCCTACGGAGACTTAGATTTAAGCAGGCCTTCAGAAGGAGATCTGCTCAATTTGTTAATGTGTCAGGAAGTGAAGTCAAAACCTGGTACTATAATCCCAAGGACTTGGTCAAATTGCTTGGTTTAAACGTGAAATCTAAGATGGTCAAACCGGTAGGGTTGTTTATTCCGCCATCCTATCTAGAATCATTTGCCATTCGTCATCAAAAGCTATTTAGCGTTTTGAAATGGTTGGAGAGAAATATAGCCTCATTTGGTTGGCAAGCACCATTTTCTGATCACTACTACATAGAATTTGCAAAGTCGTGAAAGTAGTACTCTCACATGGCTATTTCCTCGAAGAGGACGAAAAAGAGCAGCAAATCATGCGTCCCTATCCCCCATTGGGCTTGATTTACATTTCAACCTATCTAAAGGAGAATGGAATTGCGAACGAAGTTTATGACACCACTTTTTCGAACAAAAAGGCATTGCTTAAGTATTTGACTCAATCTCAACCAGATATCCTGGCACTCTATACCAATTTAATGACCAAACTAAATGTGCTTGAGATCATAAGGGAGACAAGGAAATTGGCTAAAGACTGTCGTATTATTTTGGGAGGACCGGATGTAACCTACAACACTGACAATTACCTTAAAAATGGTGCTGATTTTATCGTTATTGGCGAAGGAGAATCGACCATGCTTGAGTTGGTTAATGCGATAAAAACAAATACAGCTTTTGCTGACATCGATGGTCTCGCATACCTGGATGAAAGTGGAAAAGAGCACAAAACAAATCCCAGAACTAAGCTAAGAGACATAGACCAACTCCCGATTCCGAACAGAGATGCCATTGATATCTCAAAGTACACAAAAGTCTGGAAAGACTTTCATGGCCAAAGTGCACTAAATGTAAGTACACAACGCGGATGTCCCTATACCTGCAAATGGTGCAGTACAGCGGTCTATGGACAAAGTTACCGAAGGAGGTCACCTGAAAAGGTAGTGGCCGAAATCCAGTTAATCCAGGAAAAATATGATCCCGATACAATCTGGTTTGTTGACGACGTTTTCACCGTTAGTCATAAGTGGCTGAATGCCTTTTCCGAAGAATTGGAGAAGCAGAAAGTACGTGTGAAATTCGAATGTATCAGCAGGGCTGACAGAATGAATGCCGAAGTAATCTCCATTTTGAAGAGAGCGGGATGTTTTCGGGTGTGGATCGGCGCTGAAAGTGGTTCTCAAAAGATCATCGATGCAATGGACCGCCGCGTTTCAGTAGAAAAAGTTAGGGAGGTCATTCAAGAAACACGTAAGGCAGGAATCGAGGCAGGCACTTTTATCATGCTAGGGTACCCCGGAGAAACCAAGGAAGACATCAAAGAGACCATCCATCATTTGAAAGTTTCAAATCCTGATCATTTTACGATAACAAAAGCCTATCCGATCAAAGGAACGGTGCTCTATGAAGAGGTTGAATCAATTATGACCACTGTGCCGGAATGGAGTCAAAGCACAGACCGGGACATCGATTTCCAAAGAACATATAGCCATAAATTCTATGATTATGCGGTAAAGTGGGTGGTGAACGAGGTAAACAGTCATAAGGCCGCCCTACAACGCCGACAAGGCTATGAGGCGTTTAAAATGAAGACAAAAGCTAGATTAGCCACACTGGGTATGTGGTGGTACCGTTGATTCCCGTCATTGTCCGTAGAACAAACGAAGGAGCAAATGAAGTATACAAAGCTGCATTTGCTTTAAACTACCACACCCAAATTTTCAGCTTTTGTCTTGCAAGTGCTCATTGATGTACTCAGGCAGCCTTACTATTTGGTATATTTGAAAAAAGGATCAGTTGCTAGCTAAGTTAAAAACACTGAATCACAAGCTACTCCCAACTAAGGTTTTGCATTCACCAAAGTGGGTAGTACTGGGAGTAAACAACGTTTGCAATCTGCATTGCAAAATGTGTGATGTTGGTACTCAGAATTACGATAGCACGTTTGCCCAAAACTTAGTCGGCACCCATCCAATCAACATGCCGCTGGAGCTAGCCAAGCTGGTAACCGAACAAATGGCCAGTCATTTTCCAAAAAGTCAGCTGGCGTATGCATTTACAGAGCCGTTAGTTTATCCACATTTGGTTGAATCACTGAACTATGCCAATCAAAGTGGACTGTTCACAACCGTAACTACGAATGCACTAACACTCAGACATAAAGCAGAGCAGCTTGCTGAGGCTGGCTTGAACGAAATTTATGTGTCACTTGATGGCCCCCAAGACATTCATAATGAAATTCGAGGGCACAAATCGTCTTTCCAAAAAGCCATTGAGGGAATTGAAAAACTAAAAGCTTCACACAACTCGATCAAAATCGTGATCATTTGTGCGATCACTGAGTGGAACATTGGACATTTGAAAGAATTTGCAGATTCTTTCAAGGAAGTCGGAATAAACGAAATTGCCTTCATGCACACTCAGTTTACGGATCCAAGGATGGCGCATATTCATAATGAAAAGTGGTCATCGCTATATCCTGCAACAGATTCAAACCTGGATATTGTCAACTTTGACAACATGGATTTGGATATACTGTTAAAAGAAATCCGGGATATAAAGTCGACCTCCTATCCCTTCCATATCTACTTTTCACCTGAAATTGAAACGGAGGCAGAATTACAAGTATACTATAAGCAACCGGAGAAACTCATAGGTAAATACTGTTCAGCTGTGTTTACCAGCATAATGATAAAGTCTGATGGATCGGTGATTCCCGCCCATGGTAGATGCTACAACCTGACAATTGGGAACATCTATAAAGATTCTCTAAAAGAAATTTGGAACTCTTCGGTAGTTAGCAAATTCAGATCTGACTTAATATCAGCGGGCGGATTTTTTCCAGCGTGCTCTCGTTGTTGCAGTGCTTTTTGAATATGAACAAGGTCATTCTCTTCAACCCCTTTGCAGCAAAAAACTATCGGATTCCAAATTCGATCCTGCAAATAGCTGCCTCTATAAATGGGCGTTATGATTTTGTATTTGTAGATGGAAATCGGGAGAAAGACCCGTGGAGTAAAATCAAGGAGTGTTTAGATAGTGGAGAATTCAAATTCTTTGGTTGTACCGTAATGCCCGGCCCACAGCTTAAGCAGGCAATTCCTTTCACGAAAAGGATCAGAGAAGAATATCCCAACGTCATCAACATCTGGGGAGGTTATTTTGCTTCCAACCAGTATAAGACCGCAATAGATTCCGGGTATGTGGACTTTATAGTGAACGGTCAAGGCGACTATGCATTTCCCCAGTTGCTGGATAAGCTATCCAAAGATGAAAACCACTTTGAGGATATTAATAATCTTATTTTTAAAAAAAGTGGAGAAATCGTGGCGACCCAAAAGGAGTTCATTTCTGATCAGGACAATTTGCCAGAACTACCATACACCCTGCTACATGAGCAATACCCGCTCGAAGGATACTTAAAAAGAACCTTTTTGGGTAAAAAAACGGCAGCTTACCATGCCAGTTTTGGGTGCCCATTTACCTGTTCATTCTGCGCCGTTGTCCCAATTTACAATGCCCGGTGGAGAGGCCGATCTGCCGAAAAAGTGTACAAAGATGTTTTGTACCTGATTGATAAACATGGAGCCGATGCAGTCGAATTCCACGACAATAATTTCTTTGTGAATGAAAAAATGGTGGTGGAATTTTCTCGACTAATCAAAGATCATAATATTCAGTGGTGGGGAGAAGGCCGGATAGATACGATTAACAAGTACAAAGATGAATCCTTACAATTGATGCGAGAATCCGGCTGCAGAATGATCTTTTTCGGTGCTGAAAGTAGCAATGATGAAATCTTGAATCAAATGGACAAAGGCGGCACTCAGACAGCTCAACAAATCAAAGAGTTTGCCGCCAGAATGGGAAAATTTGATATTATTCCGGAATATTCATTCGTACTAGGCATCCCATTGGACAGTGAGTCAGCGGTGAACGAGCAAATAGATCAAGACATTGCCTTCATCAAAGAAATCAAAGAGATCAACCCAGCGACAGAGATCATCATCTACCTCTATAGTCCTGTACCTACAGAAGGGTCGGAACTGTACGAGACCGTGAAAAAAACAGGATTTTCTTTTCCCGAAAAGCTGGAAGACTGGCTTAACCCGCAATGGGAGAATTTTGATCTTAGGCGTAATCCACTCACACCATGGCTTAAACCGTATATGGTGGATAAAATTCAGGGGTTCGAAACGGTCTTAAATGCCCAATATCCTACTGTTTCTGATGTTAAGCTTTCAAGACAACAACGGCTATGGATGAAGCGGATATCCTCCTTTAGATATAAAACTGATACGTTCAAATGGCCTTATGAGCTAAAAGCGTTGCAGAAATTCTGGCTGAAATACCG
The DNA here is from genome assembly GCA_028285685.1 of Cyclobacteriaceae bacterium. Taxonomy (GTDB): domain Bacteria; phylum Bacteroidota; class Bacteroidia; order Cytophagales; family Cyclobacteriaceae; genus Ekhidna. The sequence continues at coordinate 170,708 of JANQOR010000037.1, forward strand.
AAGACCTGAAACGGAAGGATTTGCTACAGAAGAAACATAATGACCTGGCGCAAGAAAATCTTAAAACCACTTCATCCCATACTAAAAAGACTAGCAGAATTCTATCTTTCAAGGCCTCGTTTCTTTAAGTACAAATCATTAAAAGTCATCGTTTACCCCGGAGTGTTTCATCCTGGTTTCTTTTTTAGCACAAAAGTGTTTCTTGAATTTTTGAATTCCATTGATCTACGATCAAAAAAAGTACTGGAACTCGGTGCTGGATCGGGACTAATTTCAATCTACTGTGCAAAACAGGGAGCTTTCGTCACTGCCAGTGATATCAACCCCTCTGCTCTGAAAGGCCTGAAAGAAAATGCCAGCCTAAACACGGTGGAAATAGATGTGAAGGAATCTGATCTGTTTAGTGATATTTCCCCAACTGAATTTGATATCATTTTGGTTAATCCACCCTACTATCCAAAGTCCTACAAATCTGTGGACGAGCAGGCGTGGTTCTGCGGCGAGAACTTCGAGTATTTTGAAAATCTCTTTTCTCAACTAGAGGCTCGATCAGACACTTTGCTATTCATGATCTTATCTGAGGACTGCGACTTACAGAGAATCCAGTCAATCGGTTCAAAGAGAAACTACTTATTCGAGGTTGTGCATACAAGAAAAATGCTGGGGGAGCTTAACTTGATATACAAAATCAGAAAAGCCTAACCGTACCTATACTAGTGCTATGAGTTCCCGAACTAATAACGACGTGATTTTTGTAAGTGATCCTAAAAAGTACCACCAGAGTGAACTACCATACCTCGAAGTACGAACAAAAGAGAATCGCGTACTTGCTGATGAACAAGTAATTAAACTTCCCGACACACCATCACAATACGACCATCACCGGGAATGGAACTTAAGGAAGAAGAGCTTAAGGAGGTTGAAAAAATTAATTATGATGGTCCAGCCTAAGGCAATCCTTGATGTGGGATGTGGAAATGGTTGGCTAATTGGAAACCTGTCAAAACAACTATCAGGTTGTTCTTTTGCGGGCATAGATCTCAATAGAGAGGAATTAACCCAGGCCAGCCGGCTCTTTGGTAGTGATTTTGTGAAATTCTACTACATCGATTTAATTGCCGATTCGTTCTTCGAAGACGAAGCATATGATGTGATTATTTTCAATGCTTCTATTCAGTACTTCAGAGATCTTTCTTCGATTATTAGTACTGTTAGCCAACTACTGAAGAAAAATGGGATGATCATCATCAACGATAGCCCTTTCTATGCCAATCATGCAGCAGCTGAGCAGGCTGCCATTCGAAGCAAAGAATATTATGAAAACTTAAATGTGCCTGCAATGTCAAGCAACTATTTTCATCATACAGTGGGGCAACTCGCAGAATTAGGATTTACCAGGCAAAACAGTTGGATTAGTAGGTTAATGCGGTATCCATTCCAATTATATACTTACTCCAAAAATATCTAGAACTCACTGAGGCTATGAGGTCCGACCTTTAACCAATCAATCTTGATATTTAGCATAATTAAGTGCCCAATCCGTTAATTGCACCTTCCCTTCCGCCAGCACCTCAAAATCGTAATTTCCATTTCTAATCGACTCACTTAAGGTATCACTAAAGAATATTCGCAACAATGATGGGTTGTAAAGTTCCACTAAATACTCCTTCATGTTTTTCTCAAATCGTTGTTGAACCATTAGCTGATACCCGCCGTTCTGCATCCCTCGCCTACTTAGATTGAATTGGTTTTTGAGATCAAATTCGTAGGAGAAATCTCGAAGAGCGCTCATGTTAAAATTCTTCAAGCAACGAAACAATACGAACACTAAGTAAAACCACTTGTTGATTGTGCTGACCCTGATTGGCTTGTCATTTTCAAACTGGTTCGCATTGAATTTAAATAAGCTTGGAAAATATGATTCTATCCATCGGTTGGTGTGAAGAAAAAGGTGATAAGATCTTTCACCAGCGATTGGCATCAAGTTTAGAACCTCTACTGCGCTAAAAAGATTTTGATTGTGAACCAACAGGTCGGTTTCACTCCATATATGATTAAAGCAAAAAACGGAGCTCTTAAATTTTGTTGCGATTGCTCGATAAGTTGCCATCACAATTCCGAAAAGCCACGTGAAGGAATCGCTGGTTATTACGAAAACGTCTATGTCTAGTGGCTTATCCTTGGTCTGAACTGGGTTTCCGGCAGCTACGGACCCACTAATACCTATGAATTTAACAAATGGAAGTTTACCCATCCACTTCAAGTATCTCCTTGCTTTTTGAACAGTAAGAGTAGTTATTTCTTGATCTCTTTTCTTTTGATCAATCTTGTGGTCCAAATAAGGAAGAGCGACAAAACCTTTCCTTACAACTACGTGACCTGACTTTCTTAATTCTTCAATTGCATCGTTGACCGCATTCTCGCTATTAAAGCTCAACCTCCTACTCAACTCATCTACAGTTATCACATCATTAAAAACAGATGAATAAGCTACCAGGTAAGCCACCTGATTTTTCACAGGAAATTGGGACCATATGGTGTCAAACTTTTTCATGTGTAGTGGGTCATGTCGCAATTCCTTGATCATGTAACTGTTAAGTTAGTATCCCCAGCTTCAGAGAACAATTTCGGACCTCTATTTGATAATCAAATTTCTGCTGGGTTACATTTGATACTAAATATCTTCCAAATTACTCCTATGTAATAAAAAAAGATACCTTTGCCCCACACTCAGACTAACTGAGTACCATTTTTATACTTTTTTAATCGTATTAATGAACATTTTCGTAGCTAAGCTTAACTATGCAACTTCAGAAGACGCATTGAGAAGCGCATTTGAGGAATTCGGCACGGTCGATTCCGCTAAAATTATTATGGATCGCGACACACAGCGATCAAAAGGATTCGGGTTTGTAGAAATGCCAAATGACGATGAAGCCAATCAAGCAATTTCAAGCCTGAATGAAACTGAACTTGATGGCAGATCAATTGTTGTCAAAGTAGCTAACTCTAGAGACTAAGAAATCTATTTTATATTGCTCATGTGAATTATTTTCGCATGAGCTTTGTTTTTTTCTTATTAATTTATCTGAAATTCAGATTTAAACAGAATTTATTTTGGCAAGACCCGCAACCACTCCTGTAAAACTGAAAGATGGTTATTATATCGAGCTTCGTCATAAAGGCGAAAGGAAAGGTATAAAATTAAGAAGCGAAACCATTCCGGAACTTCACCAATCAATAAAGAAGTACGAGAAATTGTACGACATTCACTTTTATGGTGAAGTGAAAAAAGGCAAAGTGGTGAATGAAAAGCTTCCGGAACTAAAGTAAAGCACCGCACTGTATATCATTAGCAGTCTGCACGATCCTGCACAAACGTAGTAACCACCAATATTTAAAACCTTATGACTAGCTGAGAGGTAAACTTGCTTTTCAAAAAGAAAATAACCGGCCTATTGTAATTAGAAGGTCCCGATTCCTCTCAAGTTCAGATTAACGAAATCCCATTCAGGCGAGGGAAAAGAGAAAATTATTATCTTCACGCAACCCTAAACCCTCACCTATGACGCGACTTCAACTTTATGATAAAATAAGGGATAAAGAGTCTTTCCTTTGTGTGGGCCTTGACACTGATATTAACAAAATCCCCAAACATCTTCTGAAGGAAGAAGATCCTATATTCTCCTTCAATAAACAGATCATTGATTCGACACACGAATTTGCCGTTGCTTACAAACCGAATATCGCTTTTTATGAATCTCTTGGAGCCAAGGGTTGGGAGTCGCTTGAAAAAACGATGGAATACGTTCCTGACAACATTTTCAAGATAGCTGACGCAAAAAGAGCAGATATTGGAAATACCTCGGCAATGTATGCCAAGGCCTTCTTCGAGCAGATGAATTTTGACGCCATAACTGTTTCTCCATATATGGGTCACGATTCCATCAAACCATTTCTCGAATTCGAGAGAAAATGGGTAATCATACTAGCCGCAACGTCAAATTCTGGTTCTCTTGATTTCCAGCATCTTCTGGTCGAGGACGGTAGTGAAAGTCTTCACGAGCGAGTCATTCGAAAAAGCTCGGAATGGGGGAATAAGAATAACACCATGTTCGTCGTTGGAGCAACACGAGTTGAATCCATGGTGAATATTCGAAGACTAGTACCGGATCATTTTTTGCTTATTCCTGGTGTTGGGGCTCAGGGAGGAGATCTGGATTCTGTCTGTCACTATGGGATGAATTCAAGGTGTGGGCTTCTTGTGAATTCTTCAAGGTCGATCATTTATGCTGATTCATCGACAAGTTTTGCCGAAAAAGCAGGCATTGAAGCAAAAAAATTACGAGTGCAGATGGCTCGGTATCTCCAAAACATGTAGACTTCCTATCTTGGGGAGTGATATGGATGAGCGATTCCTCCACTATGTGTGGAAATTCCAAAAGCTTAATGGAAAGCTGAAAACGATCGAAGGACATCAAATAATTGTGATTAATCAGGGAACTCACAATCACAATTCAGGACCGGATTTTGAGGAAGCTAGAATCAAAATAGGAGATATCGAATGGGCTGGGAAAATAGAAATACATGTCAACTCATCCGATTGGAAAGCACATAATCATCATCGTGACAAGGCCTATTCTAGCGTCATACTCCATGTAGTATGGAAGCATGATAGTGAGGTTTTGGTTGATGGTCAAGTCGTTCCAACGCTTGAAGTAAAGAATCTCATCAAACCTGAAGAATTCGAAAAGTATCGCTCATTTATAAAGAGAAATAAGGAGATACTCTGTCATGATCAACTGTCAAGCATTTCGAACCTGAGTTTCACCTCTCTGCTGGACCGCATGATGGTAGAGCGACTCGAGCAAAAAGCAATCGAAGTACTTGAGCTGGTATCAATCAAAAATGCAGATTGGGAAGAGGTCGCTTATCTAAGTCTGGCCAGAAATTTTGGATTCTCAACCAACAAAGAAGCCTTTTTCGCGATGGCTAACAGTCTTCCGTATAGGACTGTCGCCAAAAATAGTAGTACTAAACATGCCATTGAGGCACTTTTTTTCGGTCAGTCTGGATTTCTCAATGAACCAGGTGATGACTATCACAAAGAACTCAGAACGGAATTCGATTTCTTAAAGAGCAAGCACCAATTACCTGATCCTTTGATGAAGGAAAGGTGGAAATTTGGCCGAATGCGTATGCCAAACTTCCCCACCGTAAGACTGGCACAATTTGCAGCCTTAATGGCGAAAAATGACCATCTATTCTCCAGGTTGATCGAGGTTGACACACCTCAGAAAGTAATCGAACAGTTTGAATTTCAAGTCAGCGACTACTGGGATGAACACTACGATTTTGGAAAAAAAAGAAAAAAGCGGGGCGGAAATATGGGTAAGTCGAGTGTTGACAATCTCATCATAAATACAATCGCACCACTCTTTGCCG
>JANQOR010000005.1 GCA_028285685.1 Cyclobacteriaceae bacterium
TGGAGGTATAGCCAGATATAAAATGATACATCGCCTGACCTTTAGACAACCTCTGGATAGGAGGGATCACCCCAAATGCATCACATGTAAGAAAAAATATGTTTCGAGGAATACCACCGATTGACGGATCAACTGCGTTTCTTATGTGGAATAGTGGATATGAAGCCCTGGTGTTTTCGGTAACTGTAGCGTTCTCGTAATCAACATCCCTGCTTGCCTCCTTGAACCGGGTGTTTTCAAGAATAGCTCCATACCTGATCGCATCGTAAATGTCAGGCTCTTTTTCCTGTGACAGATCTATTACCTTGGCGTAACAGCCACCTTCAAAGTTGAAAACGTTTTTAGCCGTCCATCCGTGCTCGTCATCACCAATCAAAAGCCTGTTGGGATCTGCCGAGAGTGTTGTTTTTCCTGTTCCGGATAGCCCAAAGAATATGGACGTATCCTGTTCCTCTACACCCATGTTGGCAGAGCAGTGCATGCTCAGTACACCTTCGTCATGAGGTAGGATATAATTCAGAACCGAAAAGATTCCCTTCTTCATCTCACCGGAATAAGCAGTTCCGCCTATAATGATCATCCTTTTGGTGAAATTGACAATGGCAAAATTGCTCTGCCGAGTACCATCTACCTCCGGATCCGCTTCAAATTCCGGAACACACAAAATGGTGAAATTAGGTTCAAATTCTTTCAGTTTATACACTTCCGGCCGGAGGAACATATTGAAAGCAAAGAGGTTGTGCCAAGCCATTGTGTTGATGACACGTACTCTAAGTCTGTGCGTTTTGTCAGCACCAGCATATGCTTCTCTTACATAGACTTTCTTGTCCGCAAGAAACTTCACCATTTTGGCATATAGCTTGTCAAAATTCTCTTCGGAAAATGGAATGTTTATGTTTCCCCACCACACTGAATCTTTAGTTTTATCATCCTCAACAATAAACCTGTCTTTTGGCGATCTACCGGTAAATTTTCCGGTGTCACACATTAATGAACCCGTAGACGTGAGGACACCTTCGTTGTTTTTTAAGGTCTCCTCAATTAATTCGGATTGTGTTAGGTTCCATCTGGCTTCACGTACTGTAATTCCGAGACTTGAAAGATCATTTTTACTTGATTTGATGCCGGATTCTTGCATTTTTTTTTGAAAGTATTAGTGAGTTTTAAAGTGCTTTAAAAGTTGGGCGAAAACGTTTGCGCGAAGTTAGCTTAACTCAATCTTCTTTCTCGAAAAAAGGATCAACAATTTCTTTTTTGGTAGGCTCTGTCAAGAGACTCACTCCAACCAATGCAATAATAGATGCCAGTAGAGCTGGTATGGCGATCATCTTGGAGTCATAAGGGAAGGACATAATTCCGAAATCAATAGGATCTGTAGCATAAACTCGATTCAAGACCTCTATAATGATCACCGACAGCATTCCAGCAAGAATAGACGCAACGCCACCTTGTTTTGTGACTCTCTTCCAGAAAAATGTTGCAAGTAGTGCAGGGGCCAGGGAAGCGCCTATCATTGTGTAGGAAATAAAAGCCATTTCCAGGATTTCTTCAAACTGCGTCATAATCAAAAAGGCTACCAAGCCCAAAATGGCTATAGAGACCCTCTGAATAATCAATTTCTTTTTCTCTGATGGATTTTTAATAAAAAACTTCTCTAGTATATCTCTTGAAAAGTTGGTTGAGGTGACCATTAAGAAAGTGTTCCCTGTGGAGAGAATTATTGCAGCACCACCGGCAAACAGAAGTGATCCGACGAAAGCCGGTAATTGTTCAAAGCCAATTCTCAAAATAATCTCTTCCGACATTGGAGCATTTACCGATCCGTCAGCCAGGAAAAATCGAGGATCATGAGCATAAATCGCGAATCCAACAACAGCAAGGAGACACATTAGAAATTCTATGGATACAACACCAATAAACATTCCCATTACAGCCTTCTTTGCAGATTTCGCATCTTTAGCCGACGAAAACTTTTGATAAACGCTACTCTCACTGAGGAGCAGAATTAAGGTCGGCAACATGATTCCTATATACCACATGGGTTGGTGACCTTCAATCACTGAGAGGTGGTCGGGGCTGACCTCATTGATCGTTGACACAACTTTGTCCCACCCCCCGAATCCCGAGATAGCAAAAGGTACTGCTAAGACAATGGCAAGAATCATGATTATGCCGTTGAAAATATCAATGGAGACAATGGAGACCATCCCAGCAAGAGCCGTGAAAAGTATGATAATTAAAAAGGTTATAAATGTTCCTTGATCCACAGTGATTCCTCCCTCGGTTAAAATGGAAAGAAATCTGCCTCCTCCTTTAAACTGATAACCTGCTATGATCAGGTAAGCGACGATGATAGTGATAGTCCCAAGCAGACGTGCAATGGGGGAATATCTCTTCTCGAGAATGTCGGTGAGTGTATACTGCGAGATCCTCCTCACCCTGGCTGCAATGAAGTAGACAGCCAAAATTCCTATCCATGCTCCAAGGGAAAACCACAACTCTGCGAAACCTACCTGGAACGACAGACCTGCGGTTCCAAATAAGCTTCCTGAACCAATCCAGGTGGTTACCAGCGTGCCTACCAACAGATAGACGGGGACGCTTCTTCCTGCTACTACGAAATCTTCCTCATTTTTAATGGTTCGACTTTTGTAAACAATGATCCCTGTAAGTAGCAAGATATACCCTAGGGTTACGATTAGATAGGTCATTTTTTGATTTGGTTAAACCGACAAGTTAGTTAATTTGACGAATGACTTGAGAATTGACACAATTATTGGTCGTTTTAAGATATGAACAAGACGTTTTTACTTCTACTTATAGCCACCCTTTCATTAAATGGTCAGGACAAGGAGTCCCAAACAGGCCTCTCTGAACAACTATATGCTTCTCATGAAACGTTCAAAGCAGGTTTCATAGAACACAGACGGTTTAAGCATGCGGAGATCATGAAATTTATCAGTGAGTTAGGAAGCCCCCTGTCGGACCGAAAGGTTGGAAGTTCTGTAGCGGGCAAGGACATTCGGATGGTAAGTTTCGGACAAGGAGACGAAACTGTTTTACTATGGTCGCAGATGCATGGCAATGAACCCACAGCTACCATGGCGCTTATGGATATATTCAATTTCCTCCGAACCGATGATGATGAGTTTGATGAGCTTAGAATGTTGATTTCTGAATACCTTACTGTTCATTTTATTCCAATGCTGAACCCGGATGGAGCTGATAAATTTGTCAGAAGGAACAACCAGGGTATTGATATTAATAGGGATGCACTGCGGTTACAAACACCCGAGGGAACTACATTGAAACGGATGCGGGACAGCCTCGACGCTGATTGGGGCTTCAATTTGCATGATCAAGGTAGGAGCTCTTTCATAAAAGACAAATCCGCTACAATCTCTGTATTGGCTCCGGCATATGATTTTGAAAAGTCGATAAATGAGAAGCGAGGAGATGCGATGAAGCTAATTGCCTTGATGAATGAAAATTTGCAGGCGTTCATACACGGTCAGGTAAGCCAGTATTCTGACGATTTTGAGCCCAGAGCTTTTGGAGACAATATTCAAAAATGGGGAACTAGAACCATTTTAATTGAATCAGGAGGACTGCTTCACGACAGAGAAAAGCAGAAAATTAGAAGGTTAAATTTTATGGCGATTTTGATGGCTCTGCAAGGGATAGCAACAAACTCTCACGAGGGATATTCAATAGAGGACTATTTTGATATACCAAAAACAAGTCGAGGGTTTAGAGACGTAATCGTCAGAAATATTCAACTTCCTGAGACTATGGGTGGAAATCTAACAGACATTGCCATCAATTTCAACGAAGTTGAAAACACAGATAGGACAAGCTATTACCTACGAGCGAATCTGGTGGATGTTGGAGACTTGAGTACCTCTGGAGCTTATTTGATTCACGATGCAAGTGGATATGTGGTAAAACCGGGCAAAGTGTATCCAGAGGAAATTGCAGAATTGTCTGAGCTCAAGGTTGAAGAGGTACATATCCTTCTTCAAGATGGATTCACCGACATTTTGGTAGGTACCGAACCGAAAATGCACCAGCGAAAGTCCATCCCAATGAAACTCATCAGAAAACCATCAGTAGAACCTTCAAGATTAAGCCTTGGCACAAATCCTTCTTTGCTTTTTTACAAAGCGGATGTGTTGGAGTTCGTTTTAGTTAATGGCTATTTTTTCTCGCCATCTCAAAATTGGGATAGGATTGTTGCTGGAATGAAGAAGTTGTGATTTTAGATTCCTTACTTGTTGTACTTGTTCAGAAAGTCTCGGTACGTAGTCTGTAATTGGGAAGCCGCATCAAGAATATTGCTTAGATAGTAATGTGACGTAACAACCATTATCTTCGGCGGTGTCCTATCAATTTCCATAAGCATCTCACCTAAGTTTTGAAACATCTGATTGGAGATGTTCATGTAATAATTTTGAACTTCATATAATTCTGTCGCATCGTCGAGGAATTCCTGGTCCATTAGCTGAAAAGACCGGGAAACTTGCGTGAATTTCCATGCGCTACTTGACAGTAGGTCATTGCTGAAATTGAAGCTGAAACCGTCCGGATCACTTAGTTCCCTAAGGGAATCAAGGTAGGTCTTGAAATCTCTATTTTGCGTAATAACTGTGTCAAGCTTCTCTAAATTCTTTGCACATTCCTGAATTATTTTAGCCGACAATACCTCACTTTCCTTCTTTAAGTCAAGATTCTGTTTGTATGAGTTTAAGCCAAGCGCTAGTAATACGGCAAACACAATAGAAAGGAATTCAAAAACGATCTGCCAGAGTTGCTTTTTCATTCAACTAAAGTAAAAATTATTGATTAATGTCTCCTTCTTCCCCTTCCGTCGAAAGGTTATCTTTCGATCGAACCAGTTGTAGTATACTTGTATGGATTTCCCCTAATCTGAACCACAGGAACTTAGATCTTACAGAATTTTATTACTGGCCACTCAAGTATGATCTGGATAATCTCTGCGACATTGTTGCTGTCTTTTTCCTTAAATTTTCTCCTATACAGAAAAATCTATAGGATTAAGGTTGATTCCAACGTCAATGCAGACTTAAGATTTGCAATTGATCAGGTGGGGCAATCTGGCTCGTCACTTCCTGATTTGAGCGTAAGCTTGACTAGCCTTGCTGCTAGCAATTTGCAGTCAGTTGAGTCATTCAAGACATCAACACAAGAATTGCAGGGAATACTGGCGGAGTCCGCTAGCAGGTTTCACAAGATTGATGAAATAGGCAAACAAAATATTTCCAGTATTCGGAATAGAATCGATGATCTTCAGGGCTTCATAGAATCCATTGAGGAGTTAAATCGGCATAATCGCTCCGTTACAGAAACGGTGGATGTTTTGGAAAATATTTCGTCTCAAACGTCGATTCTTGCACTAAATGCATCCGTTGAGGCAGCGCGAGCAGGTGAGCATGGAAAGGGATTTGCTGTGATTGCCAAATCTGTACGAGATTTAGCTTCAAAAAGCTTAGCTGCCTCCGAGGCAATCAAGGAGTTGACCAATATGTCAAAAAGTAGGGGAGAGGAGATTGCTAGGAGTGTTTCTCAAAGCTCGAATGCTTTAGAGGAAATTTTTGAAAATATAAGGCAAATAACAGAATCTCTAAAGGAGGGACTTGATTCTATGGAGGAAAATACCCGAATTGTTGACTCTATTGTGAATTCAGCAGATAACCTCGACAATACAGTTCAAAAAAACTTACACGCCGTCAGGGAAACTTCACATATCGGGATCAAACTTGGAGTTCAGCTTGATAATCTCTACCTGCAGTCAGATTTCGAAGGTGCCAAGGCAGATGTCAACAATGAATTCATAAAACCGGAGCACGTCTTTCATTTTAATTTCACCAATACACTTCCCGCTATCCATGAATTGTACAATGTTCCAGACAAAAGCATCAAATTTCCAACAGGTCAGGATCCAAACGTCAAGCCCGAAGATGTATATAAAAAGCTTACGACATTACTGAAGAAATTCAGCAAAGGATCCGTGGATGGTGCCTTTCACACACGTACAAATACTGAGATTAAACCTATGGATGTGCTTAAGCTATCGGTTCAGTTTTGCGAATCAATCCAACGGAAGACGGGTAAGCGGATGTTGGATAAACAATTAGTAATGCAGTATTCTCACTGGAGATCAGGAAGAAGAGTAGCTCCAAGCGATGTTTTGTTTTTAGTTGATCACTTCACGTCAATCATTGGGCAATAAAAAACCCCATCACGAAGTGACAGGGTTTGGTCGTATATAAACTAATTGTGTTTTACATCATACCACCCATTCCTCCGCCTGGAGGCATAGCAGGCATGGCAGGCGCATCACCTTCAGGCTCGTCTGCAACCACACATTCCGTTGTTAGCAGTAGAGAGGCAATAGACGCAGCATTTTCAAGCGCAAGTCTCGTAACTTTTGTTGGATCAATAATTCCAGCACCGAACATGTTAACATACTCTCCTGTTGCTGCATTATACCCGTAGTCAGCTTTTCCTGCTACAATTTCATTGACAACCACAGAAGCTTCACCTCCAGCGTTTTCAATGATCGTTCTAAGTGGGGATTGTAGCGCTGATTTTACGATGGCAACACCAGTGTTTTGATCAGCATTTTCCAACTCCAACTTGTCCAGTGACTTAATAGCACGGATTAAAGCAACACCTCCGCCAGCGACTATTCCTTCCTGAACAGCAGCTCTTGTCGCGTGAAGCGCATCATCTACTCGATCCTTCTTTTCCTTCATCTCCACCTCAGTGGCCGCACCTATATAAAGGATAGCTACTCCACCAGAAAGCTTGGCAAGTCTTTCCTGAAGCTTTTCTCTGTCATAGTCAGAAGTGGTATTTTCAATTTGCTGCTTAATTTGATTGATTCGTCCCTCAATATCTTTCTTCTTGCCAGCACCATTAACAACTGTGGTGTTGTCCTTGTCGATGTTCACCTTGTCCGCAGTTCCCAAGTAGTCAATTGTAGCATTTTCAAGTTTGTAACCTCTTTCCTCCGAAATCACAGTTCCACCTGTTAATACAGCAATATCTTCTAGCATCGCCTTTCTTCTGTCACCAAAGCCTGGAGCTTTAACTGCTGCAATTTTTAGTGATCCTCTTATTTTGTTAACAACTAGAGTTGCCAAAGCTTCACCCTCAACGTCCTCAGCGATAATCAACAATGGTTTCCCAGTTTGAGCAGTAGCTTCTAAGATTGGGAGAAGCTCCTTCATATTAGAAATCTTCTTGTCGTAGATCAAAATGTAAGGACTTTCAAGCTCGGCCTCCATTTTGTCAGTGTTAGTTACGAAGTATGGAGAAAGGTATCCTCGGTCGAACTGCATACCTTCAACGGTCTTCACCTCAGTTTCTGTGCCTTTTGCTTCTTCAACAGTGATAACACCATCTTTACCAACCTTATCCATTGCGTTGGCAATCATTTCACCAACTTCAGGATCGTTGTTCGCAGATACGGAAGCAACCTGAGCAATCTCTTCATTGGTTTTAATCCCTTTGGATTGCTTTTTGAGATTTTCAACAACAACAGCAACCGCTTTGTCAACGCCTCTTTTTAGATCCATTGGATTTGCACCAGCTGCAACATTTTTGATACCGTGGCTGAAAATTGATTGTGTAAGAACTGTAGCTGTAGTAGTTCCGTCACCAGCATCATCTGCCGTTTTAGAAGCTACTTCCTTCACGAGTTGAGCACCCATATTTTCAATTGGCTCTTTAAGCTCAATTTCTTTAGCAACCGAAACACCATCCTTAGTGACAGTAGGCGCTCCAAATTTTTTGTCAAGAATTACATTTCGTCCCTTGGGACCTAGTGTTACTTTAACTGCGTCAGCAAGAACATCTACACCCTTTTTAATGCTGTCTCTTGCTTCCGTATCAAAGAATATATCTTTTGCCATGATTTAAATGATTTTCAAATTTTAGATTAGATTTTAAACGATACCGTAAATGTCTGATTCCTTCATGATCAGATAGTCCTTCCCTTCAATTGTAACCTCAGTGCCTGAGTATTTACCGTAGAGTACCTGGTCTCCAACCTTCACAACAATTGGCTCATCTTTCGTACCAGTGCCGATTGCGACAATTTTTCCTTGCTGAGGTTTTTCTTTAGCCGTATCGGGAATAATGATACCGCTCGCAGTTTTTTCCTCAGCGGCCGCAGGTTCAACCAAAACCCTGTCGGCAAGTGGTTTGAAACTTAATTTTGACATGTGTTAAACGTTTATAGTTTAGTTTGAATTCAATTTGAAAAGTGCTGGATCATTAAGCATGCCAATTCGTTATTTTGCCCTGTTTTGTCATGAATTCTGACATTTTTACAGACATTGTGTCATTATTTGTCGATCATCATCCTTAAGCGATGGTATCTATGACATTTTGATCGTATTATTAGTAAAGAAAATGATGCTATGGAACAGTTAAGACATGATTGGCTGACAGAAGGTCTGATTGACTTTGAATACAAGAAATATATCTTACTTGCGTACCTCAAAGACATAAGGAAACGATTTGATTTGAATCAGTTATATCCGTTCATGTCCGATCTAGTGTTTCACTATAGGAATATTTTGAAGGTCAAGGAGAGTAAAAAGTTAATGTACGAGAATTTTCCAAAGACACTTTCAAAGGCTGATTTTAAGAAACTTGAAATTGTTTATAAAAAAGTTGTTAAGGACGGTGAAGTAATGAAGGCTCTTGACGATATCATTACTTATGCGTTGCCGAAAATACAGTCCACGCTTGATGAAGGTAAAGAGATCCACGATTTCGTCGAGGAAAACATTGAAATTATTCCAGTAGGGCTTAGTCCAATCTACGAGAAGGAGGGCTACCTGCTGATTAATCAAGATAATACCAGCGATGTTTCTGTATATAGGTATCAAGTAACTTTGTTCGAGCATGCAGAGGAAAGGTATCGAAGCATGACCACTGAATTTCTCAAACATGATATGAAAGATATTAGTAGGACTTACGAGTCTATAAAGATCGATCTTATCAAGCAGTTTACGGAATTACCAAATCCGGCAACTTACCTGGCACTTAGCAAGTTGAGATTTCCCATTAATGAAACACTACTCCCTGTTGCTAAGAGGATGCTTGTAAAAACGATATCTATTTAGTTGCCTGAAGTATCAGCAGGAACTTCTGCTTCTAAATTCAAGGGTTGAGTTCCGTCCTGTGTTGGTGTTGGAAGTACCGGCGGAGGAACTACCTGATTTTGGGCATTGTCAATGTTAGGGCTTGAAAGTCCTTCAACTTCCTGCGGAATTACAAAACTTGTAGATATTGAAAGTACCAGTAGGGCTATTGCAAACCCCCATGTCAATTTCTCCAACAAATCTCCTGTTTTCTTAACACCCATCAATTGCGTGGACCCTGAACCTCCAAATTGGCTGGAAAGCCCTCCTCCCTTCGGGTTTTGTGCCAGGACAACCAGTATTAGCAGAACTGCTACAACAATTATCAGCGTCAATATTACTCCGTACATCTACTTGATCTTTGAAATTAAGTCCGCAAAGTAAGATTTTTTTTTGGGGAATTTCAAACTTAGAGCCTCATAGATTTCAATTGCTCGCTGTTTGTTACCTTGATTCAGATAAATCTCGGCCAGATACTCTGACGCTAAGTCTTTATTCCAAGCAGAGCTCTCGGCAGAGAGGTCATTGTGACTTTTGTTCTTTTTTGCAGGTCTTGAAATCGAAGGATTTTCCTTGATAAACTTCTCTATCAACTTTTCTTGGTCTCCCTTACCGTCATCGTCACTTTTTTTTTTAGGAGCAGACTTCTTAGTTGTGCTCTTTTTGGTCGACGCTTTCGCCGATGTTTTTCGTACGGTGGATTTGGCAGTGGTCTTTTTTGCTGTCGAAGCTTTCGTTGAGACTTTTGCTGTCGTTGATTTTGCTACAGTTGACTTTTTTGCCGATGAGGTCTTTGTTGTTGCTTTTTTTGTTGAAGTGGCTTTAGTGGTCGTTGCTTTTTTGGC
Organism: Cyclobacteriaceae bacterium; assembly: GCA_028285685.1. Taxonomy (GTDB): domain Bacteria; phylum Bacteroidota; class Bacteroidia; order Cytophagales; family Cyclobacteriaceae; genus Ekhidna. The sequence goes on from JANQOR010000005.1 coordinate 10,022, forward strand.
TGCCGGCTTTTTAGCCACCGTCTTTTTCGTTACCGTAGCTTTCTTGGCTGCTGGCTTCTTCGCCTCTGTCTTTTTAACCACCGTTTTCTTTGCTGTTGTACTCTTTTTAGTTGTTGTAGTTTTCTTAGCTGTCGGTTTCTTTTCTTTGGCCTTCTTCGTAGTTGACTTAGTGGAAGCTTTCTTGGCGACTTCTTTTTGATCCTCTACTTTCTTTGTCGAAGACTTCGAAGTTGCCTTTGTCGCTGCTTTGGGTTTTGTGTTTTCCTTGGCCGTTGTCTTCTTTTCTACACCTTTGCTTGCGGCGCTCTTTTTTGGAGCCTCAGTTTTTTCGGCGGTTTTCTTTTTCTCACTGGATTTTTCCCCCTCCTTTTTTGTAGGTTTTTCCTTCCCAACATCCTCCTTTTCTGTCTCCTCTTGGGTTTCTTCCTCAGAATCGCCCCACATCTGATCCTCTAACTTCTTGATACTTGTTGGTGACAATTTGTGCAGACTAGACAGCCTTTTCTCTCTCTCTAGCCGTTTTTCCATCCGTCGTTCTCTTCTGAGATCTGATTCTAGTTTTATCTGGGACAGTTCATCGAGAACTTGTGGCTCGTCAGCTTTGTCGTCAACTTCCCCCTTAGGTTTTTCGGGTTCCTTTTGCTCAGGTTGTACATCAGCTTGCTGCTTTTCTGATTCCGTTTCGCTTGGTGTTTGGAATTTCTTTAGCTTCTCGGCAATCGCTTTTTCAATCTCGTCCTCGTCATCTTCTGAAACTTCAGCCTCTGTTTTTTCCGATGCTGTGACTTCCTGCGCACTTGCAGGGTTCACACTGGAGGCTGCTGGTTCCTTTTCTTCTGGCTCAACCGGTACCTCGTCAACTCCCTTCTGGATTGCTTCATCTTCCGATTCTGTTTCGTCATCATCACCAGCTATTTCACTTGTTGACTGTTTCGAAGCGGTTGATAGATCATCCTCAGGTGGTGTTTCCTGCATTTCATCATCAGCTTTTTCTTCACTAGTAGCATCCTCGCCCGACATCTCTAACCCTTTGCCACTGTCCGTTGACTCAGAATCATCTTCTAGTTGTTCCTGTAAATCAGCGAACTTGGATCTGGAAGTCTTAAGGTCTTCCATATCTTGCTCAAGTTCTTCTAGAATCGCATCAAGGGCACCAACAGGGATGCCAGGTATGAACAGCTTATCGTCAGTAGGAGCTTCCGCTGTTAGCGCTGACCCGTCTTCTTCTTTACTTGACTTTTCCGTCACCTTTGTCTCAACAATTTTTGATTCGGTCGGTAAGTCAATTTTCTTCTCTCCTGCAGGTTGTGCAGTAGGTTTAGCCGACTCCTTTTGGTCAGATTCAGACGGTGATTTGGTTAGGAAGAGTAGATTGCCACTCATGTACTTTTTGAGTAGAGGTCGATCGGTGGCATAGATAGCTGCTGAGGAGACCCTCTCTTTTGTACTGGGCTCGTTTAATATTGCGCTTCCCTTTGCAAGAAGCATTCTGGCACTTTGAAAATATGGAGCTTCAGTAACAATATCCTCCAATTGTGTCAGGTTTTCAGAAGATAGAGATGCCGGATCTCTTATAAAGTCGATTAACTCGTTCCTATTCACAGGTTTTGGTCAAAGGTGTTAAAGCTAAAATTAAGCAAAATCACCAATTTGCCACGGACGCATTAAAGATATCAAGGATGATTTGGTCGAATATTTCCTCAACAAAAGCCTCTTCGTTGGACGATAGATCTATTGTATTGTCGTAATCTTTGAAAAATGAAAAGTTTTTCTCAAAGTCGAAAGTAGGATCTTTGAGATTTATATAGCTGGCATTAACAGTAATGGTTATCCGAGACAATGCAGAGACATCGATTCCATTGTTTTGAGCTGAGGAGGTGGCAGCAACCGGGGTAATTGTGTAGTTTGTAATAAATCCGTCGATTTGAAGGTCTCCATTTGAATCAACGAGTTCTAGGCTGGTGTTTTGTTGAAAGTAATCTCTGATACTTTCGGTGAAAAGGACGCTCATGTTGGATGGCCCTAAAGATGCATTGTTATAGAAGGTTTGAATGGAAATTGACTTAGTATCAGGTGAGATTGAAGCTCCGGTGAATGAATAGACACCACAATTGCTGAGAAGTCCCAACCCAATAATAGCAAAGATTAAACTAGATTTTTTCAATTTCATATTGCTTAATCTTTCTATACAAAGTTCGTTCCGATATTCCCAAGTCCTCAGCTGCGTACTTTCTCTTATTGTTGTTTTTCTTTAAGGCACGTATAATCATTTCTTTCTCCTTCTTCTCGAGCAATAGGGAATCTTCAAATTCAGTTTCGTGTGTTATGTCCTCAACTTCTTCGTCAAAATTTTCTTCGTTTGAAGAAATGACAAGAGTAGGGGGCTCAGTTTCCGAAATACTTTCCTCTATTTTAGGAGGAGCTGATTCAGTGCTTGAAAATAGATTTTTGTGCTCCTCAAGTATCTCGCTCTTATTTTCACTTCCTTCAAGCATTTTGAATACAAGCTTTTTCAAATCAGCCATATCAGCTTTCATATCAAACAAAACCTTGTACAAAATGTCTCTTTCAGTAAAATTATCCTGTGACTCAGCTTTATCTATGAGGGCCGGCAAACTGCTCCCTGTTCTTGGTAAATATGTTTCCAATTGAGATGCATCCACTTCTCGATCAACATTTAAGATGCTCATTTGCTCAGCAAGGTTTTTTAGCTGTCTGATGTTACCGGGAAAACGATGCGATTTTAAGTACTCCTGTGCTTCAGCAGTGAGTTTTATTGGTTCAGTTTTGTAGTTTTCAGCAAAATCATAAGAAAACTTTTTAAATAGGAGGACAACATCATCACCTCTTTCTCTGAGCGATGGCACGTAAATAGGAACAGTGCTCAATCGATAGAATAGATCTTCTCTGAATTTACCTTTGTTGACAGCATCAAGAAGATTTACGTTCGTAGCGGCAATTACCCGAACATTCGTTTTTAGGACCTTCGACGAACCAACTTTGATAAATTCGCCATTTTCTAAAACTCTAAGCAGTCTTGCCTGAGTACTTTGTGGCATTTCACCTATCTCATCCAGGAAAATAGTTCCACCATCTGTAACTTCGAAATAACCTTTTCTGCTCTCCAATGCTCCGGTAAAAGCTCCTTTTTCGTGCCCGAAAAGCTCTGAATCAATTGTGCCCTCAGGAATTGCCCCACAGTTAATTGCTATAAACTGACCGTGTTTTCTGTGTGATAAGCTATGAATGATTTTAGAAAAAGACTCTTTTCCCGCACCACTTTCTCCCGTTATCAAAACACTCATGTCAGTGGGAGATACCTGTAAGGCCACTCGTATAGCATTATTGAGCTTTGGTGAATTACCCACTATCTCAAAGCGTTGCTTTATCGCTTGAACTTCCGAATCAACCTTCTGACTCATGCTACAACTTTGCCAAAGAGTGTTCCCGCTGAACAATCGTGAATTTGAACATTTATATAGGTTCCTTTTGGATAGTCCCCATCGAAGACGACAACCTTGTTAGCAGTATTTCTGCCTTGCATTTGCAGTTCTGACCGCTTGCTCCTTCCTTCAATTAGTACTTTGAATGTCTTCCCAATATCAAGTTGATTCCTTTCTATAGAGTATTGCCTCTGTTTCTCCATAACCTCCTGAAGCCTGCGCTTTTTTATTTCAAGAGGAATATCGTCTTCATATTTTTTAGCTGCCAATGTTCCCGGTCTTTCAGAATAGAAGAACATATATGAAAAATCGTACTTCACATAATCCATTAGGGACAGTGTGTCCTGGTGCTCTTCTTCCGTTTCAGAACAAAAACCAGCGATCATATCTGAGGTGATGCCACATTCCTCTCCCAGAATTCTTCTTATTGCATTGATTCGTTCAATGTACCACTCACGGTCATATGTTCGATTCATTAGCTTTAAGATTCTTGAATTGCCGCTTTGTGCAGGTAAATGAATGTTCTTGCAGATATTTTCGTATTCACTCATTGTATGGAGTACCTCATCTGTAATGTCTTTTGGGTGTGAGGTTGAAAACCGTACTCTTAGGTCGGGGTCAATCTCTGCAACCATCGCCAGGAGATTGGCAAAATTCACGATTTCGGTCTCTTCACTTTTTTCAAGCCTGGCTTTGTTGTTTTCATTTGCTGACCACTTGTAGGAATCAACATTCTGTCCAAGTAGGGTAACTTCCCTATAGCCTTGCCTAAGTAGATTTTGAGCCTCATTGACTATGGATTGAGGATCTCTACTTCGTTCTCTGCCCCTAGTAAATGGTACTACGCAGAACGAACACATGTTGTCACACCCTCGCATGATAGAGATAAAGGCGGTGACTCCATTTGAATTTAACCTGACCGGAGCAATGTCAGCATACGTTTCCTCCCGTGATAGAAACGTGTTGATTCCCTTTTCCCCATCTTCCGCTTGCTTCACAAGCTTAGGTAAATCTCTGTAGGCATCCGGCCCTAGTACCAGGTCAACGATCTTTTCCTCTTCGAGCAACTTGGCTTTAAGGCGTTCTGCCATACAACCCAACACACCTATGGTAACATCACTATTCCTCTTCTTTACACCTCTGAAGTAGTTGAGGCGGTTTCTCACCGTCTGCTCAGCTTTTTCACGAATAGAGCAGGTATTTATTAGGATTACATCTGCCTGATCCACGTGGGAGGTAGTACCAAAGCCCTCTTTTCTCAAAATTGAAGTGACAATTTCACTGTCAGAATAATTCATCTGACATCCATAGCTCTCTATATAGAGTTTCTTGCTTCCAAACTCTTCCTCATTCGAAACCTTGTAACCACAAGTCTCAGTGCTTTTTTCTTCTTCAATTAAGTCGATATCTGCTATCAGTCCCTGCATGGAGCAAAGATATGAACAGTTGTGACATTTTGTCAGCTTTGATGCTTCGGAATTTACATTTAGCTTAGCTCTAAAATGAGTGTTTGAATGGCTTTAATTAAAGAAGTAAGAGGATTTGAGCCTCAATTTGGAAGAGATTGTTGGTTTGCTGAGAATTCAACCATAGTCGGAGAAGTAGAGCTGGGAGACAATTGTACCGTTTGGTTTGGTGCAGTAGTAAGAGGGGATGTTAACTCCATAAAAGTTGGAAATAACACCAACATCCAGGACAATGTAACCATCCATGGCACATATGAAAAAGCTTCTACGACCATCGGAAACAACGTTACCATTGGTCACAATGCTGTGATCCATGGTTGTACTATTGAGGATGATGTATTGATTGGGATAGGTGCTATCATTCTGGACAACGCCGTGGTGAAGTCTGGTTCAATAATAGGAGCGGGTTCAGTTGTTTTGGCCGGAGCTGTGGTCGAAGAAAATGTGGTAATTGGAGGTATTCCTGGAAGGAAAATCAAAGATATCGATGCGAAAAATAGAAAAATGCAATCACGAATAGCATCAAGCTACACGATGTATGCGGGCTGGTTCAAAGATTCAAAATCATGAATTTTCTCATTAAAATTCTGATCTCCTCGCTGGCTGTAATTGTTACCTCATATGTGCTGCCAGGAGTATACGTTAGCACTTTTTTTGTTGCTGTGGTGATTGCGGTACTCCTCTCACTATTGAACGTCACGATAAAACCTTTACTAATAATTTTTACAATACCCCTAACTATCTTATCTCTCGGGCTTTTTTTGCTTGTAATAAACGCAATAATTATACTGATGGCAAGCTCAATGATACCCGGCTTTGATGTAGACGGGTTTTGGTGGGCGCTTCTGTTTAGTTTAGTGCTTTCACTAACTAATTCCTTACTTTCTGACCTAAGTAAAAGATCAGATCAGAAATAGACGGGACAACCTGTGTCTTTTCTCCAGTTTTTAAACTTTCGTCTATAAATAAGCATTACCTCGTGCGAGCCTTTGGAATGATTTGAAAGCGACGAGGTTGTAGCATCATATGAATAGCCAACTCGGAAATTCTCATTTAAGATCATTTGTGCAAGCATAACCAGAGCATCACCATTTCTATAAGACACTCCAGCATAAGCAATTTCGTCGAAAATGACCGTCGCATTGAAGTCCCAACCTAGTCTATTTTGTTCCTGGACACGGACGAGAACTGCAGGAGCAAGCTTGATGTTCCGATTGATATCCAGCACGAGACCTGCGGTTCCGTAATAGTATCTGCTCTCTTTAGAATCATTTGTCGTACTTTCTGCTTGATAAAGTCTATTCTCAAGAATATATGGGACAGAAACACCTACGTACATAATTGGGTTGGCAAAGTATATCCCTGTACCAAAATTGGGGCTGAGCTTGGAAGAGGTTGCAGTGAGTAAGGGATCTTCACTATTTAATACACTTAGCTGGGTGAAATCAGCTCTTCTATTATCAAACCCGCCGGACAAGCCTAATGCCAATATGCCTGCCGATGTTTTTATTTTGTAGGCGTAGCTGGTATAGAGTGCAGTCTCCTCGTGGACTCCAACTTTATCCTTAGTCACCATTAGCCCGACACCAATTTGGTTTGAAAGAAAAGAATTGTGAACAGTTAGTATTTGGGATGTCGGGGCACCCTCAACATTGATCCATTGCTTCCTGTGAATAAATGTTGCAACAAAAAGGTTCAAACTACCTGCGTAGGCAGGATTCAGTGCAAGGCCATTGAACATGTACGTGGACATTACGGGACGTTGCTGTGCCAGTGATCCCAACCCAACAATTACAAATAAAAAGTAGATGACTGCTTTTCTCATGCCCTAAAATTATTTAAGAAGCTCAAGATACCCTTGAATCAGATCACTTCCATCTTTTTTGTCGATTACGTAAAAGTAAGTTCCCGCAGGAAGATCTCTGCTAGTTCCTCCAATATTACTCTTACCTTCAAATCTTCGATCATTATTGTTGTAATTCTCAACCTCATAAACCTTAACGCCATCTCGGGTAAATATTTCAACTTTATTTGCCGCAAAGTAATCAAGACAATCAATAAGGAAGAAGTCATTCATTCCATCGTCATTGGCGGAAACTCCATTATAGACTGTAATATCCGTCCCTAGTGTGAAAGATTCAGAGTATTCACAGCCATTGTCCGCAACAAAAGTGACGCTATAATCCCCAGGACCAACATCAATTAGCCTGGCGTCTGTTCCAAGAACATTGCCCTCAGAATCAAACCACTGATAGCTCTGAACTGCATTGAATTCCTCAAAACCAATAATCGCGGTTCCATTAAACTGATTTGTTGAACCATCCTCAGTCCTCAAACATGCCGCGATGGAGTAATTGATGGAGAATACGGGATCAGTAATAACATAGTCTACTGTAACTGAGCTCAGCGCGGATTCACAACCTGTCGAAAGATTTGTTGCTCTTACAAGATAGGTGGCAGAATCCAAGTTGAACACCTCGGCTCCAGTGGTATAAGGTGTTGACATGTCATTCACATTGAACCACTCGAACAAAAATCCAGTCTGATCACCGTTCACATTTGCAACTGCACCTCCATTTGGTATCGTGCAATTAGTCCTGTTGGCCGTAAGGATGACTACTGGATCATCTGGGGTCTCAGAGATATTGTTGATATTGAATACCTCAGTGGCAACACATCCTGTGTTTACATCAGTAACTGAGAGGATGTATGAACCAGCATCGAGAGAGTCAGCGAAGAACTGCGTTCCAATCACGTCATTCTGATCATCTATCCACTCTATAGTTACCTTCGAGAAGTCTGGTACATTAACACTTGCAAAGCCGTCTTTGACATCAAAGCAGACCGTGACATGATTCTCAATGTTGAGGGTGAAGTCAGGAGGTGTTGTGCCATCTTCAATTCTAACCAAGGTTCCGACCGACCGACAGAAAGTATCTTGTGTATCCACCACAAACACTGTATAAGTTCCGGCATCTAGGTCAGTAATTAAGCTACCTACGTAATCTGGCGTTGGACTAGGGTTAAGCGGACTAGAACCAAGTGGATCAATTCCTGTTTGATCACCAACATACCAGTAGTAGATGTAATCGTCCGGACCCCTGCCGAAAGCGGGCGAAATTACCGAAGCACTGACCTGACCATTTGGATTCACACAGTTGGTGTTGGCTGAAGTTGATGTTGATATTGCTACAGGGTTAGGAATATCATCAAGCATCTCGAACGTCTCTGTCGTAGTACAGCCGGTGCTATTATCCTGAACTGCCACAGTAAAGAAGCCAGCCGGAATTCCTGAAACGGTGGCAGTTGTTTCACCGGAGAGAGTTCCGTTTCCGCCAATGTCACCGTCATCAAGAGTATTGCCAGTTCCGGTGCCAAAATACCATGTTACTGTATAATCCGGAAGTGCTGGTGTAATTCCTCCATCTGTGACAACTGAGAAACTTCCATTTGGATTTGACGGATCACAATTTTCTTGAAAAGAAAAGTCACCCAGGTTTACATCAGGGAAAGTCAGATCATCCACGACCGTGATTTCAAACGGAAGTGTTTCACAATTTTTGATTGTATTGGTTCCTACAACGTAGTAGATTCCTCCAGTTGCAGCTGTGTATGGTGCACCAGAAACTCCAGTGAAAACTGGGGTAGGGGCTGGAGCGACTGTAGGATCCGAATCATAGTAGTCAAATGTATAATCTGAAACGTTATCAGTAGTAACACTGGTAACTTGTATAACTCCATTCCCAGGGACGCACGTTGTTGCATCAGTGGCACTAACAGCCAATATTTCTACCTCAGCTGGTATATTAGGAATAACAAACTCTTCTGTTGTTACACAGCCTGTTGATACGCGTGTGACTGCCACAGTATAGGTATCAGCAGCCAATCCTGAGATAGTGGAGGTTGTAACACCGTTTGGTGTTGATCCATTTGCAATGAGAGTAGCATCTGCTAATGGGGTAGTGGTACCAGATCCCAAATACCATTGGAAATCATAGTCAGGATCCGTGTCTTGAATACCGGAGTCTGCTGTTGCAAAGAGTGTTCCGTTTGGAGATCCACCAGTCGCAGGAGCACAGGTGGAATCGGCCTGCTGTAACACAACCGTCACAGTGGGTCTAGTGAGATCATCAGCAATATCAAATTCTAAGGCCTGAGATGCACATTCTGAATCATCTCTTGTTAGAGTCGCAAAGTAAGTTCCCGCACCTAGCTCCTCATATAGGAATGGAGTCGCACCATCATTATCTGCGATCTCAGTTCCAGGAGTCAAGTTGTCGTCCGGATAGATTCGTAGTGTGTATAGACCGGTCATCGCTGCCTTATTCAAGATACTTCCATCAAACATTCCATCAATAAGATCAAATGATCCATTATCTGATGGGATGAGAACATTGTTATCATCACAGAGCGTGTTATCAACTACAGAGTAATTGAGAATAAGAGGATTTATTGGCTCGTTATCGATTGTGTAGTCTGCCGTTTGCTCACATGAGGTGAGATTGTTTGTGACTCGAACCGAATAGTTCCCAGCATCATTTACAAAAGTTGTGGAAGTAGCACCTGCTATTTCGTTTCCTAGTGTTGCCCCTGAACCAGTGTACCACTGGACATCAATATGAGCAGCCGCATCAGTGAATTGGTTGTCAACCAATATTTCGATTCTTCCATCATCTGCAGATCCGGTACAGTCTCTGTCTGGTGTAATACTAATTAATCCGATTTGAGGGTTTCTTGTTGAATCTTCCACATTAATGATGAGTGTTGCAATTGCACAGCCAGTTGTCCTATTAGTGGCAGTTACAAAGTAGTCATCCGCTTCGAGGGTAGGAAGCAAGATCGGCGAAGCTGCTGGAGACATGTTATAAACTGATGTTCCGGATAGAGACCCTTGATTTATTTGAATTCCATAGTTAGACAATAGTCCGCCAGACCCATCATCTATGTCACCATCTAGTATTTCAATTCTACCACTCGCAGTCCCGGGAGGAGCACAGGTTGTATCAGGTTGAACTCTCGCTTCAATCAGAGTATTTCTCCAAACTGATACGCTATCCCTTGATCCGACATTGAATGTAGCAATCTGTGTACATCCAACATTTGGACTGTTGCTATCTTTTGTAATGAAAATGGTATAGTCACCAGTACTTAGTCCTGTCATTGTTAGAATATCGGCGCCAACAACGGCGTCTCCTACATTAAGATTGCCAGAATTAGTTCCTGTAGCATTTGTCTCATCTGCGAGAAAATCGTTATCGCCAATACCGGCATTTGGACGCGCGGCATATGCCCCCCTGTACCATTCAACTGAATAATTTCCAAGGGTTGCACCAACTCCATTTTCCGTGATAGAAACTGTTAAGGATCCATCGCCCACAAAGCCGGTATTGTCACAATAGGTATCTGCCACTGAACTGTCGAAATCAACTGTAATGATATCGGTATCAACTTCGATGGTAAAGTCGGTGACTTGGGAGTCAGCGGTCGTAGGGCACCCATTACCATTGGCAGATGAGATGATGACTGAGTAATCGTCACCAGGGAGTCCATAAGCTGCTGATAGTCCAGTGGTAGGATTGTTAGT
>JANQOR010000031.1 GCA_028285685.1 Cyclobacteriaceae bacterium
TGAAAATACAATAGTGGGTTCGACCATAGGTTCACTATCCACTACCGATGAAGACGATGGAGATTCACATACCTATTCTTTGGTTTCAGGATTTGGAGACAACGCAGATTTCGAAATATCAGGATCAGATTTGATAAATAGTACAGTATTCAATTTTGAATCTAAAGCCACCTACAGCATCAAAGTTCTCACGGATGATGGCAATGGAGGCACTTTTGAGGAAGAATTCACAATTAATATAAACGATGTAAATGATGACCCCACAGCTATAGCATTGTCAGGAAACAGCATATTTGAAAATACTGCTGTAGGAACTAATATAGGAACCTTTACAACTACTGATGAAGATATAAATAGTACTCATACTTACACTTTAGTTTCAGGCTTTGGAGATAACGCCGACTTTAATTTATCCGGTACGCAATTAACTAACGCCTCAGTTTTCGATTTCGAGACTAAATCAAGCCTCAATGTAAAAGTCGAGACCAACGATGGAAATGGAGGAACATTCGAGCAAGAATTTGAAATCACAGTCAAGAATGCAAACGATTCCCCCGCAGCAATAGCACTTTCCAATGATAATATTGATGAAGATGCGGTTGTTGGTTCCGTAATAGGAACACTTTCGACTGTGGATCCAGATGTGACAGACACACACACTTATGAGGTTTTGACTTCTTTCACCTTTGAAGGGATGACCGGATTTCCGATTCAGGCCAATGGTTCTGATTTGGTCACCACCGTACCCATGAACTTTGAGATCTTCTCTTCATTCACAATTGATGTAAAGACAACTGATGGTAGTGGTTTTACCTTTACAGAAACATTTACCATCCTTATAAATGATGTGAATGAGGCGCCTACTGCTCTTGAGTTATCAAACGACAAAATACCTGAAGAATCCCCACTGAACACCGTGATAGGAACGCTCAGCACGGTCGATGAAGACCTCAACGATTCACATACGTATGAAGTACTTACCTCCTTTGATATTGATGGCCAACAATTTTTTCCTATTGAAGCTGAAGGTTCAAACCTTGTAACCAAGGTAATCTTTGACTTTGAATCAGGAGTTCCTGAGTTTACCATTGATGTCAAAACTACTGATCAAGGAGGTTTGTCTTTCACTGAAAGCATAACGATCAGGTTCACAGATGCAAATGACGCACCAACGGAAATTACACTTTCTTCAAATACTATTGCTGAGAATGAAGCCGTTGGTACATTAATAGGCAGCCTTGAAGCAATAGATGAAGATGCCGGAGATACGCATACATTCTCTCTCGTTTCTGGATTCGGAGATAATTCCTCTTTCAATATTTCAGGCGCAAGTCTTACAAGTGCAGAAATGTTTGACTTTGAAACTCAATCATCATACTCTATTAAAGTATTGGTAGATGATGGAAATGGAGGAACGTTTGAAGAAGAATTCACAATCGAAATATTGGATATTCAAGAAGGAGATCCACAAACAATTACGTTTGACGCATTAGCCGATCGAGTGTTTGGTGATGACCCATTTGAGTTGGCCGCAACGGCAAGTAGTGGGCTTGCCGTTTCATACACTTCATCCAATTCGTCGGTAGCAACAATCTCTGGAAGTACAGTTACAATCGTTGGAACTGGTGAGACAGTAATTACTGCAAGTCAAGAAGGTGGAAGTGGATTTGAAGCGGCTGCCGATGTTTCCCAGATGTTGACCGTGAATAAAGCTACTCAGACAATCACTTTCGATGAGATTCCGGATCAGGTAACCGAAGCAAGTGCAATCACACTTTCCGCAACAGCCAGCTCTGGTTTAACTATTGCTTATTCAGTAACTGGTCCAGCCTCCCTTGACGCTAACATTCTTACAGTCACAGGAGTCGGTGAAGTACAGGTAACTGCCTCGCAAGTAGGAAATGAAAACTATCTGGCAGCCTCACTCACCAGAGCATTTGTTGTAACTGATCCCGCAAAAACAGATCAAACTATTACGTTTGATCCACCTTCGACTGTCTATGTCAATGAAACACCGGTAATACTTGAGGCAAGTAGTGATTCGGGACTTGAAATAACATTTGAGATAATTTCTGGTGGTGATTTTGCCAATTTATCAGGCGATAATCTGCACTTGGTTGCGCCTGGGTCCATTGAAGTAGTCGCTAAGCAGAATGGCGATGCTACTTTTAATCCAGCTCTTGCAACGGCTACAATTGAAATAAAACCTGTCTTTACTGTCGCCGGGACAATTACAGATGAACTAGGGAATGCTTTTTCAGCTGGTACCGTAGGTATTCTGGATCCCATCACCAATGAAGGGGCAACTGCCACGCCAGATGCGTCTGGCAATTACAGTTTAGCTAATCTAAAGGATGGAGCTTATTACCTTGCTGTTTTTCCTGATAACGCTGAGGACTATTACACTACCTTTCTTGGTGATGAGCTCTTTTGGCAAGATGCAATAGTAATTAGCCTGAATAGTGATTTGAATAGTCAGAACATTCAAATGATCCCGCAACCATCAGATGAACTCCTCACAGGGAATGGTGTAGTCACTGGCAGAGTCATTGAAGATGACGGCACTGGCGGTAGAATCGAACAAGGGAGAATTTTAGCGGGTACAGCAATACCTGATGTTTCTGTTTTTCTTATTCGCCTTTCAGATGATCAGATTATGACGGAGGTTAAATCAGATGCAAATGGTGACTTTGAAATAACGGGAATTCCTGAAGGTGAGTACAGGCTTCAAATAGAAGTAACTGGGGTAGCAATGGACTTGTCAGGTTCTGCCATTTCAATTGACGCAGAAGGAACTCCAGTTGTGCTGACCGCTATGGTAGGTAAAGATGGAATTGTGATAGAAGTAGAACCGCCGTTAGGCCTAGTGGATGGACTTGAATACTCCATCTTTCCAAATCCTACTATCGATTTCATGCAGGTGGAAGTTCAGGGAAGTGCGAAATTGCGAATTTTCACAATGGAAGGGAAGAAGGTCTTAAGTAGCGAATTTGCTCAGAGGACTTCCGTTGACCTCCGGTCATTGGGTGCGGGGGTGTACCTTCTGGAATTAACGCAGGACAAGAAAAAAGCGACAACAAGATTCATAAAGCATAACTAAGGCAGTTCGTCCCCTAAGGGGGATAGAACATTGGGCGACTCATCGGCGTTTTGAGTCGCCCTTTTCTTTTATTCATCCCTCAAACTTTCCACTGGATTTGCAAGTGCAGCTTTTATGGCCTGAAAACTGACCACTCCAATTCCGATAATAAGTGCAGCTGCAGCTGCGAATAGGAATACCAACCAGTTGATTCCTGCGGAGTAGGCAAACCCATTCATCCATTCATTCATCCAGAAATAAGCCGCAGGTATGGCAATAATGGCAGATATGGCAATCAGTTTTGTGAATCCGGTTGACAAAAGAACAATGATCTGAGGTATGGAAGCACCGAGCACTTTTCTTACTCCAATTTCCTTTACTCGTTGATTAATAATAAATGCCGAAAGGCCGAGGAGCCCAATACATGCGATAGCAATAGCAAGAAAGGTGAATATGCTGAAGATTCTGCCTGTTGCCCTTTCAGCCGAATAGAATTCCTCCATATCGCTGTCCAGAAAGTATGACTTGAACGGCGAGCCAGGGACGAAGTTATTCCAGGTGGCTTCAACCTGATCCATTGTCTGCTTGGTGTTTTCAGCATCGATTTTTACTACCATTTTTGTGTAAAAGGGAGTCGGCCCTTCATAACTGACAAAAGCAGCGGGTTTTAACTCCAGGTGGAGTGATTGAAAGTGAAAGTCATTCACCACTCCCACGATTGTGTATTCGATAGGATCGTTGGCAGCAGCAATTTGGAGGATTTTCTTTCCGATTGGATCGACTAAACCGAGTTTTTGAACAGCTGACTCATTTAAGACCATTGAAAGTGTGTCGTCAAATTCTCTGGAGAAGAAACGTCCTTCCAGGACCTCCATTCCCAGCACAGTGGGAAGATCATCACCGAAGGTCATTCGTCGCATGACCATACTCTCTTTTTGACCAGCCCCGGGGACACTTGCTGTAAAATCACCAGTGAAGTCTCCTGGCATAGTCGAAGCATAGGAACTCATTTTTACACCTGGAATCCGATTGATTTCTGTTCTAAACGTCTCAAAACGGCTTTGATCCAGATTGGGTCCTGTGCCATTGATATCACCAGCACTTTCAATTACAACGACATTCTCTTTGTCAAAACCCAATGGTTTGTTCAACATGTAATTCATTTGCTGATACACGATCATAGTCGCACTTATCAAAGTGATCGAAATGGCGAATTGCGCAACAACAAGTCCATTTCTAAGATTGGTGCCACTTTTACTACCCTTCAAGAGTCCTTTTAATACCGACAATGGTGCAAAGGAGGAGATGAAAAAAGCAGGGTATAGTCCAGCTAACAGCCCTACAGTCAAAATGATTATTGCCATCACTATCAAATGAGCGGGATCAAGTACTTGGAGAATATTCAATGGGCGGTCTGCGATGGTATTGAATGCTGGAAGGACGAGATAAGCCACAGCCACAGCAGCAATTGCACTTAGGAGTGCCACCATGATCGATTCCGTGAGAAACTGTCCGATTAATTGACCTTTAGCAGAGCCAAGGACTTTGCGTATACCCACCTCTTTTCCACGCTCAGTAGATCTTGCGGTCGATAGGTTCATGAAGTTGATGCACGCAATGATCAGTATGAAGACCGCAATAACTGAGAAAATGTAGATGTAGCTAATGTTGCCATTGGCTTTCATCTCATTCTCAAGGTTCGAATGCAAATGGATGTCCTTGATATGGTGTAGGTGATAATTGTACCCATTTCCGGCGGCAATGTATTCATCATAGGAAACTCCATTTCGCTTCTGAATTGCTCCTTCCGCATATTTTTTAACGAAAGCAGGAAATTTCCCTTCCACAATGTCAGGATTGGTTCCTTCCTGAAGTTTGAGATAGGTCATTGTAGTAAAACTGGTCCAGTTAATCTGACTAAAAAATGGAAACTGGTGTAGCGTGGTCAGGTAATCAAACCCAAAATGGGAATTATCAGGATAATCAAAGGCAACCCCAGTTACTTTCTGTGTGGTGCCATTAAATTCAACGTTTTGGCCCATTGGATCAGCATCACCGAAGAGTTTTTTGGCAATTGTTTCAGACAAAATAACCGAATTGGCATCATAAAGAGCTGTTTCTGCATTTCCCATCTTCAATGGGACATTCACCACGGTAAGAAAGGTGGAGTCGGCATACACGATTTTGTCTTCTAAATAATAGTCATCACCAACCTTGACTGTGGTGGGGTTGAATGGTCTTACGCATCGACCTTGTGCAAGAACCTCTGGAAAATCTTGCACGATTTGGGGACCAAAAGAATGTGGTGCGAGTGGGTAGTTGACCTCCCGCTCAGGATATACCCGATTGATCCACATACGGTAGACATTGTCATCTTGAAAGCTGTCGTAGTTTGTCTCATAATCGACATACAGATAGATAAGCAGGCAGGTGGTCATGCCTATCGCAAGACCGAAAATATTGATTACGGTAAAGCCTAATTTCTTGATCAGACTCCTCCAGGAAGAAAGGATGAAATTTTTAAGCATAGGTTGGGATTTCTGTTCGTATACATTTATACTGGTATATCGAATAAAAGTTATCGATATGATGCCAACGGCAATTGCATGGGCGGAGAGTTTCATTTTCGTCCTGTTAGCAGTCCTACATCTTTTCTGGGCTTCAGGAGGAAGGTGGGGTTTTGAAAAATCCCTTCCAGTGAATGAGTCAGGTGAGAGAATAATGAATCCAAAAAAGAGGGATAGTCTAATTGTAGGAGTGGGCCTCCTGTTTTTTGCGCTCTTTTATTGGCTAAAGGCAAAGGGAATTGCTCTTGACTTACCTGGATGGGTCATGATGGTTGCTGGTTGGCTAATACCTACGGTCTTTTTTTTGCGGGCGATTGGCGATTTTAAGTATGTGGGATTTTTCAAGAAATTGAGAGGTACGGACTTTGGTGTACGAGATACCAGGATTTATTCTCCTCTGTGCCTTTTCCTGGGAATAGGTGGGTTTTACGTTGCATTTTACCTTTAGATCAATAGTCCTCCTTGAGTCGGTTCTCAAAGGGAGTCAAGCTGCCATTGTCATTAATAAACAGTGTGTATTCAAAAGGTTTTGTTGATTTAAGTCTAGGGTCATCCGGATCATGTTTGATAAGAGTCGCATTGTTTGTCTTAAGAACCTTTGGAAAAGCGAAGTTTATTCGTCTGAGATCGGCGGACTTGAACATTTTCAAATGTAGTGCTGTGACCCTGATGTTTGTGACTTTTCCATAGATTGGAGATTGACTTTCGGTACTTAACCTGTGGATGGAAGAAGGTTTTGTAGCATGTCTTAAGCCAAAGACAGTTAGCATTCCAGTTTTGGGGTTTTCCCTTAGGAGATCTAAAAACTTCTCATAAATAAGCTGATCCCTGAACTTATAGTTGGTGTTTGGATTGGTGTAGTCAAAGAAAAGTCCGTCGCTCATGTCCTTGATCACTGTCGCAAACTGATCATAGCTAGTTCCGAAAAAATCCTCGTAGTGCGAAGTGTTATTTCCGATATCAACTAAGGTATACTCAACCAGTTGTGTTACGAACTCTCGATCGTAGTAGTACATGACTGCAAGCGCATCGTATTGTTCACGGTGAGCACGGGTGTCTTCAAACATTTGTTGAAAAACCCCAACCGTATGAGTCAGTGATTCGGGTACTTCCTTGTCCGCGATCAGCTCGTTGATCACGAATATAGCGGACTCCATTTTATACTCGATGTCTATACTCCGAACCATCACTCGCTCTGCTTTCGGCAGTGTTTGGTTGAACCGATAGAGGTTCTGAAAAAAAGCATAATTTTCCTTTCCCCAAAACATGGTGTTTCTGACGATTTGTCTGAGGACTACACTGTCTCCTGAATCAAGGTATTTATTGACGAGATAAGCGGCGCTTTTTCCTTGCTCGATTGCTAAAATCCGAACGTTCGCATGCTGGTGTAGGTATTTGAGCAATTTCAGGGTCGCGGCTGGAACGGAGCGGATATTGTGCCAATGTTCTGCCATTACGAAAACTTGCTGGTCTACGGTCTCAAGCAGATCCAAACCTGAGTAATCCTCATCGTCTTGAATACTAATAGATTGCAGGTTTGGTGAGGAAGCTTGTCCCAGTAGTGGTGCTGCAAGTATTGTGAAAGTGAATAGAAGTACTAATCGATGTCCTTTGGTGAGTGGCTGGAGCATACTAATACAACGAGGTTCTACGCTTTAAGAATATGTGTTAAATATATAAAAAGGAGACTCTTTAGATCGGATTTGCAAAGAACATGGATCGATCAGATCATTTTTTTCCCGACCAACTCATAAATGTGATCTCTATGCTTTTTGCTGATGGGAATTTTTGCGGAAAAAATGTGGAGATGCTGGTCTTTGATTTTTTCTACCTTGTTCAAATTCACCATGTAGGAGTAGTGAACTCGTTGAAAGCTCATCGGCATGATTTCCTCTAGCTTCTTCAAGCTGTGATAGACGATGAATCGATCATTTTCCGTATTGAAAATCACGTAATCTTTCAAAGACTCAATGAAGCCGATTTCTTCGTATTTCAATTGCACATAAGCTCCGTTGCTCTTGATGAAAAGAGTGTCCTTTTCTGATTTTATCTCGCTGGTAGAAGACTGTGTTAATTTGTTTACGGCAATCAGAAATCGATCAAAATTGATTGGTTTGAGTAAGTAGTCAAGTGCATTTTTTTCGTAGCTCTCAACACCGTAATTGGAATATGCTGTTGTATAGATTACAAACGGTTTTCTTGTGAGTACATCGACGAAATTTATACCATTTATTTCAGGCATTTCAATGTCGAGAAATAGAAGGTCCACCTCATTCTCATTAACAAATGAGATCGCCTCAATAGGATTATCAAACTTGCCAATAAGTTCAAGGTGTTGAACTCTTCCGACGTAATCCTCCAGAAGCTCGATCGCCAAAGGTTCATCATCAACTATTATGCAATTTATCTGCCTCATTGAGTTATAAAGTTGCACATTTCAGGTTTGCTTCGAAAGTGCCATCACTGGTTTGACCGACCTCAAGACTATAGTTGTCCCCGTATATCAAATCCAGCCGTTTTCGAAGATTTTCGAGCCCTATGCCTTCAAACTCCTTGATCGTGGTTTTGGAGTGAAATGGGTTGACCACTTTCAAGTGAATTTCTTTTGGCAAAGCCTTTAATTCGATATGAACATAGTTATTTGAATCGGACTTTTTAACGCCATGTTTGAAAGCATTTTCTATCAAGGTCATCAGTAGTGCAGGAGGCAGTTGTTGACCTTGAACATCTCCCTCGATGTCGAAGGATACATCAATATCCTTGATACGGATTTCTTCCAGCTCAATATACGATTTCAAAAATTCAATTTCTACAGCAAGCGGAACATTGTCCTTTTTATCCTTTTCAAGCAGATATCGCATCATGTAGGCAAGCTTTTCGACTACAACAGATGCTTTTGGTGACTTTTTGTTCGTAAGAAGAAGTAGATTGTTTAGTGTGTTGAAAAGAAAATGAGGGTTGATTTGAAGCTTTAGATATTTAAGTTCAACCTCTAGTTTCTGATTTTCAATTTCTCCCTGCTGTGCCTTCAATTTGAAAAAGTCAAACGAGAATTTTATCAGCGAACTGATAATGATGAGCATGACCACCTCGAATGTCATCCACTTGCAAAACCGTAAGAAATCTTCCTGAAGAACCCTTCCTGATTCCTCGCGAACCTCCAAAAGGAAGCTTGTCGTCAACGCACTGATACCAACTGCTACAGATGCGATAATGATAAGCTTGACGATGTAACTAAAGTATTTTTTTGGTGAGGAGAGTAAATCAGGTAGTGCCCACAACATGTGTGAGAAGACGATCCAGAGGAGGAACGTTAGAGAGCTTCCTATGCTGATCAAGCCAGTTTGGATGCTAAATTCTCTAAAAACTGGCACATTGAAAAGTATGCCCAAGCCGACCCATATTGCCAGATGAACCTGGTTATTCTTTGATATTAACGACCTCATACTTTCGCTACCAATAGGTTGTATACTTTATGTGTGCAGTTTTTGACCCAAAAATCGCCATATAGTGATCACCAGGGGATATTTTTAGAGACCTAGACCTATTTATTAGATAGGTGCACCGAAATTAAGCATCTAATATTGAAAGGCAACTATCTAGAAAATTAGCTTTAGAAATACAGTGACAACAATTTTGATCTAAGGATAAGTTTTTCAAATCATGGACATCTACGTAAAGGAATTTGAAAGTACAGAGTATGATCAGGCACTTAGGTTAGTTGATGCGCTATATCTCAACCTGGGCGAGGATGCCAAACAAGTTCGGAGCCTTTCCGAGAGGTTTTTGAAAAACCTAGTCGAAAATCAGTCGAGTACAGCCCTGGTTGTGAAGAAATATTTGACCAATGAGGTTATAACGTTGGCCACCCTGACTGAGTCGAAGGCTATTTACAGCGTTGGTAAATATGGGGTTCTGGATGAGATATTTACACTGCCTAAGTACAAGGCCCTCAATGGCGAACTCGCCTTCAAAGATGAAATCAAGGAACTCGTGGCAGAAAAGGGCTGGTGTAGGGTCGATATAGCCTCTCCTATTGATGCCTGGTATCGGACTGTTAGGTTTTATAGAAATCAGGACCTTAGATTGACTGTTCCAAAATTCAAGCACATTGTAGATTTGGCGGGAGCGGCTTGATCATCGATTCAATTTCCAATATGTCAGTTTGACGACCCATCCAAGCTGAACCGGTGTTTCGTATATTGCATAAAAGACGGAATACTATGCTTACCCAAAAAACGGATGTTCTAAAATGGAGAGAGGTCTATAGCCTGGCAACTCTTAATGCAGCGGTAGTTATTAGCTGGATTGCCTATCATGAATATCAGCCAATCTTAATGGAGAAGATTGGCATCACACACCTTGTTGATTTTCTAATTATATCCAAGGCTCTTGTTTTAATACTAATACCCCCCTTTGCAGGCCTGTTGTCAGACTATATATTGAGACGAAACGGCAAATTTCTGATCGTATTCACGGTCGGGATTGGAGCAACAGCTATGGTATTTATGGTCGTAGCGACCCTGGTTGGTACTCACCATATCCTGGATGTAAAAACCATGCTTCCCTTTATGATCGTTGTCTGGCTGATAAGCATGAACCTTTTTGTAAGCCCAGCCAATTCGATGATTGAGGCTTTTGCCCCACCTAAGAAACTTCCTATTGTTATGGGATTCTTATTTCTGGTTACCGAGCTATTATATGCATTGGAACCAGTAGTTGTTGGATTAGTTAGCTTTTTTGGTGATACTTTGACATTTATTGTGGGCGGAATTTTGATTGCGGGATCAGGATATCTGTTTCATCGAGTTTCCTCTGATGAGGTCATCCAAAGAAAGCAGGAGCTTATGGAAAACGATAGGGTTCAAAGCCAACCCTTTATCTCTTATCTTGCGATTTTAGTCATTGGACTTTTCCTAGGCATGGGGAAGGCTTTCCTTGTAGAGTTTTTACCTGAGCATTTTGCGTTTAGGTATCCCACAATTGGTGAGTACGGAGACTACATATCATTTGGGATTCTTGGTGCCTGTGCCGTAGCGGGATTCCTAGTTAGTAAGAAAATATCTGAATCTAATCTTCGAAAAGTGATTGGGACCAGCTTTATTATACTTGCGGCAGGAGTGTTATTAATGTTGGTAGCTTCAAATCCAACCTTAACAGTTCTCGGCGCTCTAATTATTGGTGCCGGATTTACGATGATAAATATTAGCGGGTTGCCTTATGCTATTCAGAACCTCTCGGTTCGCTATGTCACATATGGCGTAGGTATATACATTGGCGCTTCTGAGATACTAACTGGCTTATTTGAGTATTTGTACAGGTAATCAGTCAGTTCCTTTTTGATCTGAATTTTGTTTTGAACGTCGTGCCCTGAAACGATCGTAAACCTGCAGCGCGGAATCAATTTTGACAACCTCTACCTTATTGGTTTTGATGTTGAATGCAAGATTACTAGATAAAACAATGTGCTTTTTAGAGCATCTGCAGGTTAGCAAAAACAGAACTAAAGCAAGGACAAAACTCACCGATAATCTTGATATTGTTTTCATTGGTTACTCTGTTTGGATCAACCATGAGCAACCAATAATTAAAAGTGGAATCGCATAGTAGTAAATTATCCAAGAATAAGAAATTACTGTGATTCCGGATTTGAAATCTTATACCACTTGTATACTGAGAAAGTCGGATTCTTGTGACTTGTGCTCGAATTAAGAATGTGCATTTTTGGCTTTTGTTACTTGGTATGACCAGCAACAAGATTTGCAGTGGTCAACTGTCATCCAATCTAGCTTCAAGGATCATTCTGCTCAATTTTCTCATGTGTGAGTTGTTAACACGTACCCCAGATGTCCACCATGCGGCGCGTCCAAACCCTTTTCCAGTATTTACCCGGTTGACAATAAGAATGTTGTTTTTAGGATCGATCCAGATTTTCTGCCCTCCGGTTCCTGTAGCTAAGTAAACACCACTAGGCATTATCCACCACATGTAACCGTATGCAACTTGATCTTCGTTTCCAGAATATCTGGTTAGGCTTCTGTTTAACCACTCCAAAGGAATAATTTGTTTTCCTCGCCACATACCTTGGTTCGTATAAAGGAGAGCATACCTGGCTAGGTCCCTACCAGACATCCAAAACCTGTATGCTGGAAAAACTGATTTTTTACCTTTTTGGTAGCGTACATCTTTAGCCTTAAAATCCTCCATACCCGTGGGATTCGCAATCCACTTTTCGAATGCCTCGCCCAACTTTAAATTTGTAAGCTGTTCAAAAATGCTACCTACTGCATTAAAACTCCAGTTGTTATAAAAGAAGTGTGTGTTTGGCGGATGTGATCCGGGCGTAGGATAGGGTCCATTATCATCTTTAATCGATGGATGATAGATTCCGGATCTGGATGTCAGTAGATCCTCCAATCTCGCACTTTTCTCCTGTTTTGTCAGCGGGGGATTTCGATCGTCTAAGCCGAGCTCTTCAAGAGTTAAACTTATATCGATTAGTCCCTTCTCAATAGCAATACCATACAATGAGCTCACAATACTCTTTCGAACTGAGTGTAGACTACTTACTTTGTCGGTCTCTCCCCATTCTGCAACGAGTTCACCGTTATGAATTATGATAACCGAGGTTGTTCCAGCGGAATCCATGAAGCTCATAGCCGACTGAAGTTTTGCCTGATTCCAACCCGAAGCCCTTGGTAGTTCCGAAGAGAGTGAGATTTCTGATCGAGTTGGTACCAGTTCAGGACCAAAAACAAGTCCGGGATGCGTTAGTTTACAGCCTGTGATCAAGAATTGAATCAGGAGAATAGCATACAGGAACTTTCTGCCCTGTATGCAGTTAAGTTCATGAGTCATACCGAACCAATCAATTCCGATTTTCGATATCAGACGGAAGCTGAATTGAGAGATCCAGTTGCATTGGAAGGTCAATATTAAGAGATAGCGGAAGCGCATAGGCTTCCGAGCTCGCAACCCCTTTTGTAGCCTTAGCATGCATTTTTTCCGAATCGTTCGATATGCCAGCAACTAGGTTTTGCTCCAATATTTTTCTGCGAATTCTTTCCTCCATTCGTCCCTTCAATTTGGCACCAACGCGATGTGAAGCATCCAAAAGAGCCTTAATGGGACCCTTGTTGCTTTGCGTCTTTGAAGTCTCAAAATAGCGATCATACAATGTGATGGATTCAAGGCTTCCTGACTTTCTGAGTTTAACACGATCATCCTTCAGGATGATCGTCCAATCATCTTTATTAAATTCATCCTTTTCATAGCTTCTCAAAAAGTCGTAAACTTTAGCTAACCTTTCCTCATCTTCCAAGCCGTTTTTTGAGCTTTCTTTTACTTTAACCTTGGGTTTTTCCTTTTTCTTTTTCTTCGTATCGATCGTGATGACGCCACCTTTCGCTTCAGGTCCATATTTTTTCAGAGCTCCCTTGCCTCGTGAGACCTCCACGCTTTCTACTTCCTCCAGGTCCAGGTTATCCACTTCTTGCGGATCCACAATTTCTCCATCAAGAACATAAATGGGTTCATCGGTCATTTTCTCGGGATCCAGAAATAACCTACGCTCTTCCCGTCTGAGTAACCTTCTCTCCAACTCTAATTTTTCTCGTTCCATCTCCAATGCCCTCATCTCAGCATGAACCATTTCTTGCTCTTTTTCCATCTTACTTTTCTCTGCTTCAGCCAACTCATTTTCCATTTCTATTGCTTTCATCTCTGCTTCAGCCATTTCACGCTCCATTTCCATCGCCTTGACTCGCTCTTCCATGGCCACCTTTTCCTGGTGGCGGGCCAATGCCTCTTCTTCTGCTAACCGCATTTCTACGATGGCTCTTGCTTTTTTTTCTTCTTCTTCAGTTGAAGATGGCTCAAGTATTAGCACAGCAGTTGAAAGCTTATGATCTTTTATGTAGTCGCGAGGATCTTTGTGCCCTGTTCCAACCTCGATCACCTCGTAGTGAAGGTGCGGACCCGTAGATCTTCCGGAGTTCCCACTCAAACCAATCTCATCTCTGCGCTTTACCTTATCTCCCCGCTTCACTTTCAATTCAGACAGCTGAGAATACCGGGTCATATACTCATCACCATGTTCGATCAAAACGAAATAACCATACTTATCGTGATACCCGGCCTGATGAACAACGCCATCAGCTGTTGCGATGACAACGGTTCCAATAGGTGTTCTCAAATCAAGCCCTTTATGCATTTTCCGCTTTTTATCGATAGGATCAACGCGCATTCCAAACCCCGAGCTCACTTTCATTTCACTGGCGTCTTTCAAAGGAAGTATTGAGGGCAGAAAGTTATCCTGACGAGATGCTGATTCTGGTTCCTCTTTCTCTTCTGGTTCCTCTTTCTTTTCTAGTTCCTCTATCTCTTCTGATTCCTCTATCTCTTCTGATTCCTCGGTTGAACTTTTAGCCGTTTCGGTTTCTTCCGTTTCGCTCGTCACCATAGTAGTATCTCCCCGCTGCGGATCTTCAATTGTTTTGTTTGCAAAAGCAAGGATGACGAAGAAAGTTACGGGTGCGGCTAGAAGGTATGCCCATGTAGCCTTTTTATTTCTCTGTTTGTTTATCATGACAATTCTTTTTTTAATCGTTGAAAAATTGAAATGACTCACCAAACCTGAATAGGGAGTTGCCCTTAATTGGGAAAAAAGAACTTCCTGGTACGCGATTGGATCAGGAAATTTTTTGATCACCGCGGCATCTGCCTGGTATTCGTGGATTTCGATGAGTGCTCTTCGGTACATATAAATGAAGGGATTGAACCAAAGCAGAGCAGACATGAAATCAACAAGCAGCCGGTCAATAGAATGATGCTGCCTAACATGCTCACACTCATGTTCCAGAATTTGATCGAATGAATTTGTTCCGAAGATCTTTTTCGGAATGAACACATTCGTCAAAAAACTGAAGGGATGAATTTGAGAAGTTTTGAATAGCTTAAACCATTTTTTTTCTACATAGACACTTTGTTTTTTGAGTTTTTCAAGGACAACCAAATGGAATAGTGAACGTGCCATGAGGGTTGCCCCGGTAATCAAATAGATCCATATAAGAATCCCACGGTAGTCGACCGCAGTTGATTTTTTTACAGGAGTCTTAGCTACGTGTTCGCTGACGACTATAGGCTCACTGTCCCATTCAAACACTTCCTTTTCCAAGGGGATAATGGGAATATCTGTTTCGGAAACCGGGATTTCCAGTATAGGAATGATGAAAGCAATCAGTAGCGTGCTAAGAAGGTAAGTTCTGTTCAGCGCATATGTTGTTTTGCTTTTAAGAAAAAGGTAATAAAGGAAGAAAAACGCACCCTGGATAAGGATTACCTTTAGAATGTACGTGATCACTGTGCTAATCTCCATCTTCCTTCTGTTTATTTATTTGCTCATCAATCAGCGAGCGAATTTCTTTTAGTTCGTCTACTGAAAGCTCACTTTGTTGAGTGAAAAATGAAGCGAACTGTCGAGTTGAATTGTTGAAGAAATTGCTCATCAGCCCATTGAACGATTGTTTCGTATACTTTTCCTTGGTTAGAATGGGACTGTATTCTCTTACCTTCCCAAAGGTCTCAAATCTCACAAATCCTTTTTTCACCAAGACATTCACTACCGTTGAAATAGTAGTATACGCGGGACGAGGTTCTGGGTACATCTCAACAATGTCCTTTAGGTATGCTTTTTTGAGTTCCCAGAGATAGTGCATCAATTGCTCCTCTGCTTTGGTCAATTCCTTCATAGATGTAAAACTATAACTATAATTATAATTATACAACTATTTTTATAGTTATATGAAAAATGTGATGAGCGGTTGACCTAAATCAGCTTATTTGTTCATCGATTGCTTTAATTTGATTAGCAATCAACTAGGCTGATATGGATAACTCAAAAAAGAACTTTCACCTGCTAGGAGCTCTCTTGCTCGCTCTTGTTCCGCAATTCACTTTTGCTCAACCTTCTGAAAAGGATGACAAAAAGAAATCCTCAATGAAGGATTACGATGAATTAGTAACTTCTTCCACTGTGTCTGATGATGGGCTTTTTAGGGTTCATCGAAATGACGAGAACTTCTATTACGAAATTCCCTTTACACTGCTAGACAAGGATATGCTTTGGGTTAGCAGGATCTCAAAAGTTGCTGAAGGTGTCGGCGGAGGTTTCGTCAATGCAGGTACTAAAACGAACGAGCAAGTGGTTCGGTGGACTCGTATTAGGAACAACGTCCACCTGAAATCGATCTCTTATAATAGTGTCGCCGACGACAGCCTGCCCATTTACAGTTCGGTGAGATATAATAACTATGAACCAATTATTTCTGCGTTTAAGATTGAAGCATTTAATCCTGACTCGACAGCCTTTGTTATTGAAGT
Source organism: Cyclobacteriaceae bacterium (assembly GCA_028285685.1). Classification (GTDB taxonomy): domain Bacteria; phylum Bacteroidota; class Bacteroidia; order Cytophagales; family Cyclobacteriaceae; genus Ekhidna. The sequence goes on from JANQOR010000031.1 coordinate 16,027, forward strand.
CAACGACTTGTTTCTGACTGATGTCAGGGCAATCAGTGGACTATCGGAACGGGTAAGAAAGCGGCACAGTGTGAAGAGCCTGGATAAAAAGAGAAGTTTTATTAATCGTATTTCAAGCTACCCACAAAATGTGGAGGTTCGACACGACATGACTTTTAGTGCATCGGAACCTCCATCCAATTCCAGGTCGGCCACTATCTCACTTGAGATGAGTCAATCTATGTACTTATTACCTGAAGAGCCTATGCAGGCGAGGCTCTATGACAAACGGGTTGGATGGTTTACCATTCGTCAGGTTGACTATGGATCTGAGGCGCTGAAGGCTGACGAAAAAAGGTACATAAGGCGATGGAAATTGATACCGAAAGATCAGGAGGCTTACGCCAGAGGAGAATTGGTTGAGCCCGTCAAGCCGATCATTTACTATCTGGATCCGGCAACTCCGAAGGTATGGAGACCTTACTTTAAAGCTGCGATAGAAGATTGGCAGGTAGCGTTTGAGGCGGCCGGTTTCAAGAATGCGATCATTGCTCGTGAGGCCCCGACGAAGGAAGAAGATCCGGATTGGAGTCCGGAGGACGCACGTTACTCCACGGTAAGATATGTAGCTTCTACTACAAGAAATGCGATAGGACCAAGTGTCACTGATCCAAGGTCGGGAGAGATCATCGAGAGCGATATTATCTGGTATCATAATCATTTGAGATCCTACCGAAACAGATATCTACTCGAAACAGGGGCAGCTAACCCAACGGCACGGACACTCAATACCTCAGAGGCTGAGATTGGCGAGATGATACGAAGAGTGATCTCCCATGAGGTGGGTCACGCGATTGGATTACCACACAATATGAAAGCCAGTTATGCATATCCAACCGATTCATTGCGTTCAGCCACATTTACTCAAAAATGGGGATTAGCGGCGACCATTATGGACTATACTCGATACAACTATGTCGCTCAACCTGGTGATGAAGGTGTTAGATGGGTCAGAATGCTTGGTCCGTATGATAATTATGCCGTCAACTGGGGGTACAGATATATTCCTGGTGCAGCTTCTCCTGAAGCTGAGCGATCAACCTTGAACGACTGGATTAATGAAAAAAATGGTGATCCAGTCTATTTGTTTGGTGGCAGCAATAGGTTCGATCCGAGCTCTCAAACAGAAAGTGTAGGAGACGATCCTATTTTGGCAAGCACATATGGACTCTCCAACCTGAAAATTGTTGCTCCCAATTTGGCCGAATGGACAGCCACAGACGGAGAAGGCTATGAAGATCTTGAGGAGTTGTATGGCGAGCTAGTGGGAGTCTGGTCAAGATTTGCAGGTCACGTGGTAACTAACATCGGCGGTGTTTATGAGAAGTTTAAGACTACAGATCAGCAGGGGTCCACTTACACACATTTAGCGAAAAGCGAACAGCGGCGATCTATGGACTTTTTGAATAGAAATGTGTTTTCGACACCCGAATGGCTTCTGCAAAAAACGATTATAGATAATATTGGTCACGTCGGGGTAGTGGATCGGGTTCGGTCCATGCAAGCTAGGCAACTCAACAATCTGCTCAGAGAAGATCGGCTTACCCGAATGATTGAGAATGAGGCATTTAACGGCTCAAGTGCTTACACACTCACCGCAATGATGAAGGAGTTGCGTTCAGGACTTTGGTCAGAATTAGCAACAAGAGCAAGGATTGACGTTTTCCGACGAAATCTGCAGCGTGCACATGTTGAAATTTTGGGAGAACTGATGAATGACCAAGAGGAGTGGTCAGACATCACAGCGGTCTCAAGGGCCGAACTAAAGTCGATTCAGTCAATGGCAAAGAGTGCAGCTTCTAAGTACAGCGATGATATTGTTAAATTTCATCTACAAGATATTATGGCAATGATTGATGAGCTTCTTGAGGTTGACTAGCATTTGCCTTGGTGACATTCATTTCAAAAAATACTAACTTCAGTACCAACCATTAACCATACAACCATGAAAAAGCCAACTCTTTTGTTAGCCCTGCTATTGACTATTATGACCGTGTCAGGTCAGAAGAAGGTGATGTCCATCGTTGATTTTCTCAACATACCTGGTGTATCGAGTATTCGACTTTCTCCCGATGGAAAAGATATAGTTTATGTTTTATCTGAAAGTGACTGGGAAGCTAACAGGCAGATCGGCCATCTATGGCGTGTTGGAATAGATGGTAGTGATAGCAGGCAAATCACCTATGGTGATGAGGGTCAAAGCAACCCACTATGGTCACCTGATGGGAAATGGATCAGTTTCATTGCTAAACGAGGTGATGAGAAGGTGAACCAACTTTACATAATGCGAAAAGATGGGGGAGAAGGTATGCCCTTAACGAGCCATAAAACTCCTGTGTCTTCACCTAGGTGGTCTTCAGATAGCAAGTTCATTTATTTCATTGCAAACGACACCTTGACTAAGGAAGAGGAGAAGGCAAAAAAGATGAAAGACGATGTCTATGCATTGGATGAAAACTACAAGCAGCGACATTTATGGAAGGTTTCGGTTGAAACTTCAGAGGAGTCTCGAATTACGGAAGGTGAATTCTCAATCATGTCCTACGACCTTTCTAAGGATGGACAAAAGATCTTGGTTCATCGCGGAGTTAATCCCCTATTTGATTTTTATAAAGAAAGTGAGATTTGGCTATTGGATGCAAATGGTGAAAACGGACAGCAACTCACAGACAATAGCATTGGAGAAGGCGGGGCCAGGATCTCTCCAAAGGGAGACCAGGTTCTATTCACTGCTGGTGCAAACCATGAATTTGATTCCTACTATAATGACAACCTCTTCCTGATTTCACTCGACCAAAGTCCCGAAGCAGTTATCCAAACAGCTGACTGGCCATATGACATATTCTCCGCAGAATGGTCTGTAGACGGGAATTCGATTTTTATCAGAGCCAACATGGGCAGTGAATTGCAGTTGTGGCAATACCAGGTTTCCAACAAGAAGCTTACGCAACTTACAGAGGGAAATCACAGCATCGCTCAATGGAATTATGAACCCTTGGCCAACAAGCACATAATGACCAGGAACACCATCGAAAACCCTGGCGACATCTTCAGCCTGGATAGAGGAAAATTGAGCCAGATAACCAATCACTATGATTATTTAGAAAATGAATACCATCTGCCAAGGCAAGAGGTAGTAAGTTGGAAGGGGGAAGATGGTGCCACGGTTGAGGGATTGATCTATTATCCTCACAATTACCAATCAGGCACACGATATCCCTTAGTAGTGCAAACGCATGGAGGTCCTGCGTCCTCCGATCGCTATGGAATGTCGAGAAGTTTTACTCGTTACAATCCCGTCCTGACCGGGAAAGGCTATGTTGTGCTTCAACCTAACTACAGGGGCAGCACAGGCTATGGTGACGATTTCCTGCGTGACATGGTAGGTAGTTATTTTAACCAGTCACACCTTGATGTAATGAAGGGAGTGGATTACCTGATTGAGCAAGGAATAGCAGATTCAGATAAAATGATAAAAATGGGTTGGAGTGCCGGTGGACACATGACCAATAAGATTATCACATTTACTGATCGTTTTAAAGCTGCTTCTTCAGGTGCGGGAGCTGTTAATTGGATAGGGATGTATGCACAGAGTGATATCCGGACCTATAGAACTCCCTGGTTTGGTGGGTCTCCTTGGCAAAAAGATGCGCCGATCGATGTGTATTGGAATCATTCACCGCTCAAGGACATCAGCAACGTGACTACTCCCACACTTGTGATTGTTGGTGAAAGCGATCCGCGAGTTCCTCTGCCACAGTCGGTAGAATTGTATCGTGCCTTAAGAAGTCTTGATGTGCCAACGCATTTGTATGTTGCTCCTAGAGAGCCCCATGGCTGGAGAGAACTTCGTCACCGATTGTATAAGATTAACGTAGAGCTGGACTGGTTCTCAAAATATGCTCTTGATCAGGAATACGAATGGGAAAAAGTGAAGGAGGTCGACTAGAACTTCGAAGCTAAAACGATTGCAAGAAGATCAGCAGGATCAAAACCGGACATACCACTCTTAAAAATATTGGCCAGATCTTGTAGAAAAAGCTCTGCTCGATTTCGGGATACCCTTCTTTAAGTTCCGTGAGAAGCTTGTTCTTTTTTATAACCCATCCAGCAAAGATTGCGATGGCTAGCCCTAGGAATGGTTGGCTGTAAACAGTGGTGGCAGTGACGACCAGTCCGAACAGTTTATCGAAGTTAAAAACAACGATTAGACTGATAATCCAGAAAAACCCGCCAGTGATCCAGGTAGCCTTGGTTCTTCCTGTGTTTTGGCTATCTACAACATATGCAACAATTGGCTCTAGCATTGCAATGGAAGAGGTGAGAGCCGCTATACTCATCAAGAGAAAGAAGACGAATGCCACAACCCAGCCAATTGATCCCATCGATTTGAAAAGTCCAGGCAACACCTGAAAAATAAGGTTGGGCCCTGATATTAGGTTTCCGCTGGCATCAAAGATCTCAGTGCCCAGATTGGCTGCTGCATACATGGCGGGGATAATAAGCAATCCGGCAATGAAGGCGACTCCCACATCGCAAAGAGTAACGAGCCAACCTAATTTTACCAGGTTCGCTTTTTTACTTGTATACGAACCGTACACCAGCATGCCACCTACACCGAGAGATAAGGAGAAGAATGCCTGACCCATTGCACTAGTAATTAGACCAGGATCGAAAATTTTGTCAAAATCAGGTAGTAGATAGACTCTAATTCCTTCTGAAGCTCCATCTAGCGTAAAAACATAGATGACCAGGAAAAAGAACAACACAAAAAGGGTGGGCATGAAACGTGTTGACCATTTTTCAATCCCTTTATTCACACCACCTGATACGATGAGTATTGTAAGCAAAAAGAAAATGGAGGTAAAGACAAAGTTGCTGGACTGGCTTTGAGCCACAATCCAAGCTGAGAGTGCATTCATTTCGAACATCCTTCCAATCGGTTCGAGGAAGAAGGCAATCATCGCACCAGCTATTATTGCGTAAAAGCTTAAAATAAATCCGACAGTGATCAATCCGAGAATGCCTATTCCGAAATATCCTTTTCCTCCGCCCATTGTTTTGTAGGCATCTGGAGGTGCTAACCGGGTATAACGTCCAATTGTGAATTCAGCCATCAGCACTGGGTAGCCCACAGCGAATGCCAATATGAGGTAGATCAATACAAATGCTGCTCCTCCATTCCCTGCAGTCTGTGTTGGGAACCCCCAAATATTTCCAAGACCGACAGCTGAGCCAGCTGCTGCCATAACAAAACCGAATGAAGTGGTGAACTCGCCACGAGAGGAGGATGCCATATATGATACGTTTACTAAGCGGCCACAATTTGTGCAAATATGTCGAAGATGGCAACCGCAAATTTTTGAGTTTTCAAAAAACTCACATTTCCTGCAACGATCGTTGATATTCCCTAGGACTCGAGGACGTCTCTTTTTTGAAGGCAGCATAGAAGGCGGAAGGAGTATTAAATCCAACGTCATATGCCATACCTTCAACCTTGCTAAAGTTGTCTTTCTCGACTTGAAGTCGTCGCTTTACTTCGGCTATTCGCAATGAGTTTACTACTTCAGGAAAATTTTTACCATAATGTTTTTTTACGGCTTTTGAGACCCGGTACACAGGTTCCTCAAGATAATGTGCAAATTGAGTAAGATTCAGGGCGGTATTTTGGTAGTAACGTTCCTCTTCCAGGCTTTGAACGATACGTTGAACCAACTCAGGTTGAATATTATAAACAAACTTTTTTTGGAACATCGCTGGTTTCTTTAGCATTCTAAAAATCAGTACATAAGTTACCAAAGCGGCAAAACCTGCTCCATAGGCATAATTTAGCATGGTGCCGGAAACAAGCTGATAGGCAAGTGCTCCCCAGATTATGGTCACGCTTCCCAAGAACCATAAGTTCCACTGCCTTTGTTGAGCATCATCAGAAATGGCCAAATACCAGCAAACGATCAAGTAAAGCATTAGGATTGCAGTTCCGCTAATGTAAGCCAGGTTTGGAGTAACAAAACCTGAAATAATTCCAAGAAAACCTACAATGGGTAGGATAGCGTGAAAAAAATCTAAATTTTTTAATCCTTCACGTGACTCTCTTGATAGCCCTACATACAACCAAAGCAATGGCCCAATAGTGGACAATCCCAGGTAGCCAATAGAAATGCCAAATAAAGACATCTCGGAGAAAAGATAGTAGAAGATGGACTTGCCAATTCTTAGCGCAATTGCCAAAAACAAAAAGCCAAGTGTCCGATGAATCAGTCTCTCATTGTTGACAATAAAGAAGTAGCCAGCAACAAAAACACAAGCTGCCACCGCTATTCCGGAAAACAATGCAAGCAAAATGAAAGTCTCCATATTTCATCTCCTGATTTCATCAATCAGGACTTACAGATCTTCTTTTCAAAGAATCATTGCCATAAAAGACGAATTATGAGAAAATTGTTTTCGATTATTACACTAATTGCAATTCCGGTTATTTGTACGGCACAATTCCATACAGTCAAGGTACCAAGACCAAGCATCAAAGTGGTTGAAACTCAACGGCTCGGTATAACAGATATCACTATTGACTATCACAGTCCAGCAGTTCGTGGTAGGGATGTTTGGAAGGAAGTGGTTGGGTCGTATAATGATCCAAACCTTGCCTGGAGAGCTGGTGCGAACATAAACACACGAATAAGCTTTAGCACGGATGTGTTCATTGAAGGGCAACTGTTAAAGGCAGGAAGCTATGGATTTCATATTGATTCAGAGGAAGATGGTCCCTGGACGTTGATGTTTGCACATCATGATAATCAGTGGGGTAGCTATTACCTGGATCGTGATCAACATGTTACGATGCAAGTTCAAGTGACACCTATTGAGACCATATTTTCTGAACAACTGGATTATAGGTTTGTGAATCGAACGGATAGCAGTGTCATAATTGCGTTGGAATGGGAAGAGAAAAGAATTCCGTTCATGGTATCTGTGGATCTGAACGAAACGGTGATTAGTAATTTCAGGTATGAGTTGCTCGGAGAAAATACCTATCGATGGGAGGCCTGGAACGATGCTGCCAGATGGTGTTACGATCGAAACGTGAATCTGGATGAGGCACTGAGATGGGCCAATCGATCCATCAATGGTGGATATAATGGTTTTGCTGCAAACAAGAATTTCACCAACCTTTCTACAAGAGCAAGAATCTTGAAATCGTTGGGTCGCGACGAGGAATTGAGTGGCACGGTAAGAGAAATGTACGGATTTATGGATGACCTGGGATCCGTTTACTTCTTTGGGCTCTTCCTCGTGGAGGAAGGTCTTTGGTCAGTGGCTGAGGATCTCTATGTGAAGGGGTTTGATAAATTTGGAAAGAACAATTGGGTCTTGAATTTGGGGTTAGGCCAGGCACAATATGCGGGAGGAAAGAAAAAAGAAGGATTAAAAACTGTCGAAAAGGCCGTATCACTAGCTCCTGAAAGAAGTAAGGGTTTTGCTCAATCGGCGCTAGATGGCATGAAGTAGTTGTTCATTGTTAAAAGAGAAGGAGCTGCTGTCAGGGTTTGGTACGTTTTCCAGTCTTTGAAGCCAGCTCTTTTATTGATCTATAAACGCCACAAAAAGAACTACTTATAAGATTAGTCTTTATGTTTTGGTAGATGATGAAAAGGAGGTTTTTAACACTTTTGAAAAAGTGGAAATCGACATGAAAACCGTGTTCATCTAGGATTTTTTTTTGATAATCGAAGACTTTCTGAATTTTTAAGGAATTCTCACATCTTTATGTTCGCTCTAATGAATTTAAAACCAGCATAGATCAAAATGAGTGTGAAAAAAGTCATCCAACAAATCGTAGTACTTGCCTTCTATTTAGTAACATTTGAAATAGGAGCTCAGAATCTGCCACATTTATACAAAGTAGCAGAACGGCAGTTTTATCAGGAAGAAATCCGGGAAGCGCATCAATCTTACGAAAAGATTGCAAGTCTTGACCCAAATTATAAGGATATCAAATACAAAACAGAACTCTGCCTTTTACTACTTGGAGACGCCGAAAGGCCACTGGATACGATCCTTAAATACCGGGATACTAAAGGCCGCGCCGATAAATTTTACTACTACTGGCTTGGAAGAATCCTGGACTATCGATACCAGTTTGATGATGCAATTGTTGCGTGGCAACAATTTTTGAAGGTTAGGGGATATAAAAGTCCCGAGATTGTTGCAGAGACCAAGCAATTCATCAAGGATGCTAAGAAAAAGCGTGAATATTTTGAAACTGAGAGTAAGCTTCATGTGGTGAAGCTGGGAGACATGATAAATTCCTCTGAGCCAGAACTTACACCTACATACGTTGCTTCTGCAGGTCAACTTTTGTTTGCCTCATCTAGAGGTAGTCGGAGCGATGGCATGTTCAGTATCTATGGTATAGCTCGTAGAGAAAATAGATGGGGTGACGTTGCCAAGCTCACGGCATTGGGTCAATTTAATGAAGATGAGGCTAACCTAATTCAGACCAATAATGACGGAGAGTTGTTTATGTATAGCAGCCATAAAGGTGGAGATCTTTATTTCAGTAGGCTAACAAATAATCGTTGGACAGAACCATCAGAGTTTGACAGCAAGATCACGCATACTCATCTCGGATCTCAATTCTACATAAATGAGAAGAAAAACAGAATTCTGTTTTCAACAGATAAACATGCCAAGAAAAGTGGATTGGATATCTATCAGGCAGTTAAGACGGCGGATGGAAAATGGAGTAAGCCGGTTGCTTTGACAACCACAATCAACTCTGAATTTGACGAAGACAATCCATTTCTTTCAGCAGATGGGAAAACCTTGTACTTCAGTTCAAAGGGACATAACAGTATTGGTGGGTACGATATTTTCAAGTCTCAATTTGATGAGGGGACACAAACATGGTCTGAGCCTGTGAATCTAGGTTATCCAATCAATACACCAGACGATGAAATTCAATTCAAGATTTTACCTGAAGGGAATCAAGGTTTTTTTAGTTCTAACAGACTCAAGCCTGTTGACGACTTTGATATTTATCAATTCTATGAAGAAGAATGGGCGAAGGTTGAGGGAAAAGTGTATGATTTGGTCACAAAAACCACGTTGCAAGAGGGAGAGATCGAGTTTGTATATAGTGGATTTGGTGAGGATAGGTTCACCGTTAAGCTTGATTCAAGCGGAAAATACAATGTTCGTATTATAGCGGGCAGAACGTATAAAGTGAATATTTCGAATGCTTCTGGAACGATCACCACAGATGAGTTCGAAGTAATAAACACTGACAGCCCCACCTTACATTTAAAAAATTTCTACGCCAATGGTGACGTTGGTGAACTAAAGTCTACCTCGCTAGCAACTACCATAATCAGTGATGATCCGGAGAGGTACAAAGCTTACGAAAAGACGTCCACTGAATTAGACAATCTCGGAAGCAAGTACAGAGTTGCGGCCAAGGCGATTATACACAACATCTATTTTGATTTTGGAGCCAGCACCGTAAAGGCAGAGTCACATGAAGTTTTGATGGAGTTGTTCGATGTTCTTACTGCTAATCCGGGACTTAGGGTTGAAATCGCCGGGCACACGGATAATGTGGGGCCTTCGGATATCAATTTGATACTCTCAGAAAATAGGGCAAAATCAGTCAAAGAAGCGTTGACAGCACTAGGAATTGCAGCGGATAGGTTGGTTGCAAAAGGCCATGGAGAAACTGAGCCAATTGCATCGAATGATAACGAACGGGAGGGAAGGGAACTTAACCGACGAATTGAGGTACACGTTATTCATTGAAATTGTGCTAAATCCTATGACATATTGGGGAGTATTCAACTAACAGCCAATCATAACTCCACAATTAGACAGTAATTTCCAGACGCACTGATACTAGTGACATCTTCACCAAATACATGTAATTCACATAGCAACCTGTTTGCTGGCCATCCGTTTTATACAAATTAGATGATCGTGCTTCTCAGGCCACCACATTTGCAGGGATAGATATTGTTGCAAATAATCTGATCACCAAACCTGTATTTGTAATAATTTATTTCACCTGTGGTAGAGGTGATTTAATTTGTTTTTGATAATTCGAAGATTATATGTGATTTTTCAAAGAAAAATATACACCTTTAACTATCACTCAATTCTTCAACCAGCAGTTACCTCAGTGAGTGTAAAAGGAACCGTCTATTTGGCCATGCTATTGGTCCTTTTAAGTTCTGTGCATACATCCGCTCAGAACCTGAGACATTTATACAAAATGGCTGAGGGACAATTCTATTCTGAAGATCCACATGAAGCTTTAATTTTCTATCAAAAAATAGCAGACGTAAACCCAAGCTATGAAGATGTTGCTTACAAAGTAGAGCTATGTATCTTGTTAGCAGGAGATGCTGAAAGATCACTTGACACCATACTTCAGTACCGTGATACGAGAGGCAGGGCAGATAAATTTTACTATTACTGGCTGGGCAAGGTTCTTGATTATCGCTACGAGTTTGAGGAAGCTATCCTTGCCTGGGAACAATTCCTGAAAGTTCAGGGATACAAAAGCCAGCAAATCATTGACGAAACGAGGTTTTTCATTCGGAATACCCGGAATAAAATTGAGATTTTCAAAAATCAAAACAGATTTCAAATTGTAAAACTGAGCGATGTAGTCAATTCCTATGAACCAGAATTAACTCCCACCTATATAGCTTCAGCAAATCAATTACTATTTGCATCATCCCGAGGTAATGAGGACGAATCTGTTTTCAATGTATTCAAAATAGAAAGACATGAGGACAAGTGGGGGACTTTGACTAGAGTGTCTTCTTTTGGGGATTTTTATGAAAATACAGCTAACCTGATGCTAGTAAATGAGGATGGTAGGCTCTTTATGTATCGGGACCGAAAGGGTGGGGACCTTTACTTCAGTGAGTTCCATAACAATCGTTGGACAATTCCACTTGAGTTTGATAGTAAGATTACCAATACTCACCTTGGATCTCATTTCTATATTAATGAACATGAAGACCGAATTGTTTTCTCGACGGACAAGCACTTTAAAAAACGAGGGTTAGACATTTATCAGTCGTACAAGAATATAGAAACGGGTAAGTGGAGTAAACCAGCACCGTTCACCGAGACAATCAACTCTGAGTTGGACGAAGACAGCCCTTTTCTCTCGACCGATGAAAAGACGTTGTATTTCAGTTCCACCGGACACGAGACCATAGGCGGATACGATGTTTTCAAATCTGAATTTGACGAGACCACTCAGACTTGGTCAGAACCTGTCAACTTGGGCTATCCGATCAATACTCCGGACGACGAGATCCAATTTAAGATCTCGATTGAAGGAGATGAGGGATTCCTGAGTTCGAATCGGCTTAAACCGGTTCATGATTACGATATCTATCAATTTTATGAAGCAGAATGGACCAAGATTGAGGGAAAGGTATATGATTTGATCACCAGAGAAGTTCTCAAAAAAGGTGAGATTGAATTCGGTAGCCACGGGCTTGGGGAGGAAAGGTTTACGGCACTTATTGATACGACTGGTAAATACAAAGCAGAGGTAATTGCTGGGCGGACATATGCGATTAGTATTTCAGATCTCAATGAACAGATCCATAAAGATGAGTTTGAGGTTATAGCAACAGAAACACCGACGTTACATCTCAAAAATTTCTATACTAACGGAGATCTTCTAGAAACTGAGACAACATTGGCCAGAAGGATAAGCTCGGATGATCCTGCCCGGTATCAACCATTCGAGAGGCCTTCAACAGCACTAGCTAATCTAGCGAGTAAGTACAGGAAAGCATCAAGAGCAGTACTTAACAATATTTACTTTGATTTTGGCACTAGTGCCCTAAAACCGGAATCGAACCATGTGTTGAGAGAGCTTTATACCGTATTAGTCAATAATCCCCATCTCAAAGTCGAGATCGCTGGTCATACAGATAATGTAGGAACTCCGGATGTCAACCTGTGGCTCTCTGAAAACAGGGCTAAATCTGTTAAGAAGGCCATGGTAGATCTTGGCATTCCAGATGATCAGATCGTTGCCAGAGGCTATGGGGAGACACGCCCTTTTGCATCCAACGACAATGAACAGGAGGGTAGAGAGCTTAATCGACGCATTGAAGTGCTGGTCATTCAATAGCTCCGTCTTTAGACTGTCGCAAGAAAACCTTCACTTCGGACACTTTCTGATATCAGTTCAGCATTTCTCCTCATGAAGAGAAACTAAATGTGATCGGGTACCTTATTCTTTGCTCAGACCAACGAAGGATTTTCGCTGTTAATGCATAACTCCCGTTTATGAGCGAAAAAGATATTCACTACCTGATCAACATTGGAGAAGCCCTTGATCTGAGACCTCTCAATAAAATCAACACCATTATTTGTAATATTAAGTTGTATTTCCAAAAAGGAAAGAGAACTTGAGGAGATAGAAATAGAAAAAACCTTATTGACAACTCAATCAATCTTTTATAGCACTTCGGCATCTGCGCGCTAAATAATCCAATTCTTGTCTCAACGTAATCGTTTGCACTGCTAGCAGTCTATGCGATTACAAAAACTCAAAATGATGGGTAACCATCGCCAAAACTTAGAGAATTTTTATGCCGAATTTTAGTGCTTTCGAGGGGATGAAGTACATCTATCCATTCCTTTTAGTATTTATGATTATCGAGTTTCTTGCTGCCAGAGAAAATTATGAAATAAAGGATGTTCTGGCTGGATTTGGAATAGCAATAGGTTCTTCCATCGTGGCCTCATTTACTAAGGTCATTGCAGTGGTAGTTGTTTTTCAATGGTTTTTTGACCTGTTGGATCCGGTCAGAGTTAGCTACCTGGGTTACTCATCAATCGGCTTTGTCTGGTGGGCTTGGGCGCTTGCCATTATTGCGGATGATTTCAGTTATTATTGGCATCACCGGATGAGCCACACCATACGTTTGTTATGGGCGGCTCATGTTCCACATCATTCGTCCAGACATTTCAATTTGGCTGTTAGTATCCGCAATGGATGGTTTGTTACCTTCTACAAGCCTATTTTTTGGGTGTGGATGGCTTGCATTGGTTTTGAGCCGGTGATGATTGGTTCTGCCTTGATTGTAAGTTCAATTTACCAGTACTTTTTGCATACCAAATTGATTGGCCGCCTGGGAGTATTTGGAAAAATATTCAATAACCCAAAAGCACACCAGGTTCACCACTCTTCCAATCCCGAATACCTGGACAAGAATCATGGGGGTATTCTGCTAATTTGGGATCATCTATTTGGAACCTGGCAAGACCTTATGCCTGAAGTAGATCCTAAATACGGAATTGTCAAAGACCCGAAAACGTACAATCCAATCAAGTTGAATACTCATGAATTTGGAGCGATCTTCAGGGACGTTAAGCAATCAAAAAAAATGCGGCATGCAATTATGTACATTTTTGGTCCTCCAGGTTGGAGTCCCGATAATTCAACTTTGACCGTCCGACAGATGCAGAGTAAACCCTCCGATCTGAGCTATTCTTTTGATGAAACACCCAGGAGAAAGGTGGGGTGACTAGCTGTTTTCTTCAATAAAGCGAAACGCGAGATCGAAGGAGGTCTTCTTGGCTTCTTCATCGTAATTAGCTCCCGCATTGAACAATTTTTGGGCGAAAGCATGACGAGCATTTGGGTAAATAAATAGTGTAGCTCTTGTCACTTCTTTGTCGAGCGCATTGTAGAATCGGATTGCCCCCTGAGGGTTGTCTTTCGACCCCATCACCATTAGGCAGGGAAAAGTCATTTTGTTTAGATCATCTTCAGCTTGAGGTGTATTTCCATAAAAAAGCACAAGTCCAGTCACTACGGAATTGTTATTAATTGATGCTCTGCTTGCAAATTGGGTGCCCAAACTGAATCCCCAGATGAAAACATTATCGTAGTTTTTCGAAGCATCAGAAACCACCATGTTGATGTAATCCCAAACGTTGGCCATATCCACCGAATTCATCAGCTGACGGGCTTCAGCGTTCGTCTTACCAGATTTCCCCTTATAAAGGTCCAGTGCGATGGCATCCATTCCCTTTTCATTGATTCTTTGCAGCATCTCGAAGCTCAAGTCCGAGATACCAAACCAATCATGAAATACCAACACTACTGATTTGGAGTTCACTTTGGATTCATAATAGTCGAAACTGGTTGAATTGACTGAAACTGATTTTTTTACTGCTTCCTGAGCAATGCAGTTGTTACTGATGATTGTTAGGAGGATAATCGAATACTTTTTCATCTTAAGCTTTGAGTTTTGTTTAGTGTAAATAATATCAAATAAATACGCTTTTGAGATCTCCGATTATTGATTTCTTTCCAGTGCAGCTTAGCGTTGGGAAGTCAAAAACTGCGGAGCTTTTTCCAAAAGGAAGTCGTTGACATATTGTCGGTATTCTACTGTGTTCTTGATAACATCCATGACATGGTCATTCCCCCATTCGGTATGGTAGAATCTTGAATTTTTCGGATTGAGATTTTTGGAAATGTTTACAGATTGACTGGAAGACGTTTGCAGATCACCTTTCGAGTGAATGACAAGGATTGGCTCTGTGACATCAGGTGCTTTTGTTAGAGCACTTATTTCATTGTGATTAACCCCAGCTCGGAGCGACGCAAGCTTCATTACTCCCGGAGCTATGAGATTTATTCCCTTTCCATAATCCCTGATTGCACGTTCAAAGACCGCAGAGGACCAATCCTGGAAGGGTGAATCCGCGATAACAAAGCCTATATCAATTGGATCGGCAGCTGCAATGATAGAGGTGGAAGCACCCCATGAGCTTCCAACCCATCCAATTTGTGAGTAGTCGAACCCCTTGTTTTTCCGGACCCAGTCCGTGACGATCCACAGATCCTCAGCTTCCTTGATCCCACCGGTAGCATACGTGCCTTCACTTTCGCCATGTACTCGATGATCGTACATCACATAATCACAATTGCAATCAGAAAATACCGGCACATATTTGAGCATATCTGCCCAGATAGCTCCCCATCCGTGTGGAAATATGATAGCACAACTCGAACTGTCCGAAGCGGTGAAGTATTTTCCACTAAGAGATAATCCATCATTTGTTGTTACCAAAAAGTTTTCTCTGGGCGGCATAGGCGCCAAAGACTCTTCATAGGTAGTACCCCAATACCGGGCTATAGTAGCTTTTGTTTTTTCTAATGAGCTATTTGGAAAGAGCACTCGGCCAGATAGTGACCAACAGATGAATGAGTATATGGCTACAATAAGAATTGCAAGTGCGATTAGCAAGCGTTTGAGTACTTTCATGCCTACAAATCAAATTCAAATTGCTTGATTGAAGTCTCTCAAGGTAGAAAAATCTATTCATTACGGAGTGATTCGGTTGGATTGGATCGAATGATCTTAATTGAGTGTAAGCCAACTACAGCAAGTGAGATGACAATCAATCCTACGCTAGGAAGAAAGAATTCCAAGCTACTCAGTTTGATAGCATAACTATACTCAGCCAACCACTGTTTAGCCATGTAATATGAGGATGGAATGCTCAGTGCTATTGCCAAAAAGAGAATAAGCGCGAATTGTTTGGCTAGGAGTGAAAGGATATTGTTAGCTGAAGCACCGAGCACTTTTCTAATTCCTACCTCTTTAGTTCTCCGTTGAACTTCAATTGCTGCAATTCCGAGAAGACCTAGGCAGGAAATGATCAGTGCAATACCTGAAAAACCCTTGAAAATGAAAAAGAGGTCGTTTTCACTTTTATAAAGTTGACTCAACTTTTCATCTAAAAAATCGAATTGAAGGATTGCGTCAGGAGACTTCTCTTTAATGGTGGATTCTATAAAATCTATTGTTTCAAAAGGCTCCTCGCTATCTATCTTGACCACTACGTTCCCGGTCCATGCTGGTCTAAGGCATATAACTAGAGGAGCAATGGAGGTGTGAAGGGAGTAGTAGTTGACATTTTTAAACACACCTACAATCGGCCCGGATTCCTCCCTGAATTGAGCCATGGTACCCACCACATCCCTTTCCCATAGATCGGCTAGTTGTTGACTAACTAAGAAGGCAATTGAGGTGTCAGTTTTGGCTCTAAAATCTCGACCTTGCACGACCTCAATGTTCATGGTTTCCAAATAATTTTCATCTGTCCACACCATGTTGACACTTCCAAAGTCAGCTTCCGGATCTGCTTCAGCAGGAGCAAAGTACTCGACACTTAGCGGTTCTCCCATGAGGTTGGATGTGAGGGATACATTATGGATTTGGGGGTTTTCCTTTAAGGTGGTTAGAAAACCCTTTCGATTTTTGAGAATTTCTCTACCCATCTCACCGTAGATCCTAAATGTTATCAGGTGATCGGTATCATATCCAAGATCCTTGTTTTGGATGTAGTTCATCTGTCGACTAACCACAACGGTACTAATTAGAATGAAGAGCGACAATGCAAACTGGAACACGATTAGCCCCTTCCTGAACAGAGAAATGTGGGCTTTCGGATTGTTATTGCCAAGTACTGAGTCAGTTAGACCATATCCTGTTACCAGGATTGAAGGGTACAAACCGGAAATTATTCCCAGACCAATAGCCATCAAAGCGATTCGGAATAGATTAGAAGTCGCCAGCAGTTCCTCGACACCAATTGTAACATCAACCAATTGGTTATAGTATGGTAGAGCCACAACACAAATCATCAACCCGATAACCGCAGAAAGTGAAGCAGTAGTGCAAGCTTCTACAAGAAATTGAGAAATTAACTGCTTCCTATTCGCTCCGACAATTTTTCTAAGTCCCACTTCTCTCAACCTTTTAAAAGATAATGTGGTGAAAATATTGATGAAATTGACGCACGCTATGACTAGTATAAAAATTGCCAATGTTGAAAATATATATATATAGGCAATGTTGCTGTTCGCTCTAATCTCCTGGATTTTATCGGATTTTAGGTGAATGTCTAACAATGGCATAATTTCAATAAAATTTCCGCTGGCAATCATATCTCTAACAGTCTCCTCATGGAGATAGTGTTCCATGAATCCGGGCATTCGATTATAGAAACTTTCCTTGTTTTCTACTGACTTAAGAAGAGCATATGTGTACATCACCATCCAACCCCTGGAACTGGTCCAGTTTTCAGGAATCTCGTCATAGAATTTGGCCATTGAAACAAGTACATCTGCTTTGATATGCGATCTCATCGGGAAGTCTTCAATTACGCCTTGAATTTCAAAAGCCTCTTTTGCTTCGTTCAGTTTGAGCGTTTTACCAACCGGGTTATCATTGCCAAAGAGTTTCTGGGAGGTAGAAGATGTGATCAGGACGCCATTGGAGTTTTCTAAAACTTGAACGGGGTTTCCGTAAACGAAATGCAAATCAAAAACATCCGTTATGGAAGGATCTGCAAAAAATACTTCAGAAGAGATAAATCTCTTATTGTTGCTCTCGACGATCACCGCACTACCCCTGTACTTTGCAAATCTGCAAGTTTCTTCAACGTCAGTGAAAAATGACCTTAATTCTTCGGCCATTGATGGTGGCGATTTGGCCCATTCATTGTGAGACGCCACTCGAAAAATTCGATCATGTTTTGGGTAAGCTTTTTCGTAACTAAGTTCTTGTTTGACGTGTAGAAAAATCATCAACGTGACGGAAATACCTATCGCCAATCCAAGAATATTTCCTATGCTGTATACCTTGTGTTTCCGAATATTTCTTAAAGATAGTTTTAATGTATGCTGTAACATGTCCATATGATTGAGTCTTTGAGTTTTTAACTTTAATTGGCAGTTGTACGCCCTCATAAAGAGAATGGCGTTCCATAAATAGCTAAGATCAGCCCGCGCTTTACCTTTAGATGAAACCCATTTAGTATACATCTCCTGCATGTCGCCACTGATCTCCTGAAAATACTCAGGGCGGCAGTACCATAGGATGAATTTGTTAATCCACTGAGGAGGTGTTTTTAAGTTCATCTAGTCCCTCCTTCCCAAAGCACTTGCGGAATATCAAGCCACATTTTGTTTCGAAGTTCCCTTGCTTCATTGATGGCTTTTTTCCCAAGGTTCGTCACTTCGAACATTCGTTTTGCCCTTCCGCCTCGGCTTTCTGTTGCACCACCCATTCGAGAGATAAGGAATCCTTTTTTTTCAAGCCGTATTAAAGTGGAGTGAACGGTACTTAGTGTCCACTTCTTACCGGTTCGCCCTTCAACTTCCTCTTTTATAGAGACTCCATATGCATCATTAAGTAGTATCGCTACAGCTAACAAACAGAGTTCTTCAAATTCTCCCAAAGAAGTGCCTTTCATATTTCATTTGATTTTGCCGATGTAATATATAGATTAGATTAGATTTTGCCGATATAATTGATGTTTTCTTTAAAAGTGGCTAGAAGCAATTGCTTAATTATTTAACTCGTGGTTCAATTTGCCACGCTGAAATTCTGGATGATGTCGCTTACGTCCTCATACTTTTTCCATTCGGTAGGTCTCTCAAAGTCCTGACCGCTAATGAGCACCTGAGCATTGGGATACTTTTCTTTTATTGTCTTCCAGGTGGTATCTTCCCAGTTGGCCTGGTCCATTTCAAGTAGGGAAACACCTTTCAATGAACCAGAAACCGCCCGTCCTATCAAAGGCCACCAGGTACTCTCGGTCTCACGGTCCCAGAAAACAAAACCATCTAGTCCATCCCAAACCTCATCATCGTAATACGTATATCCTGTCAGAGCAAAAGTCAGTTCTTTGTCGCCATAGGTTCGCTCATAAATGGCACCCAGATCAGCCAGGATGCAATAGGCAGCCATGATGGGCTTGCCATCTAACTTATCATTCACCACCTCATGTCGGGTAAGATCTGGAACGGAATAAGCTTTGACTTCATCACCTAAATAGGCGACAAGAAATCGGGTCGTGTCATGCCATTCTTTATCGGCTGTTTGAACCGTGGTGAATTCAGGCTCCAGTAGCGCAGGAAATGCCTCACGACCAATGCCATAGTGATACTGTTCATCCTTTAGCTCGCTGTTAGTGATATCGAAATGCGAAAGACTGTCTTCTCCTCCATACATCATTTTCCTATCTCCAACTGTGAAAATTTTTCCGTTCTCAACAGAAATTGGTCGTTGCCTTTTGGGCGTTTCACCTCCACTAGTACTATGCTCATTTTGCTTGGAAGCGTCGCAAGCCACAAGCATGAGGATGATGAAGAGATAGATGAAATTTCTCATTGATATTTTTTTGTGTAACACAAGATAGAAACTATTACTTCTCTTCAGTGCCAACTGGCATTTTACTTACAATAGTGAAACTTTATTTAACTTCGTTCAGTATAATACTTACAATAGTGTAATAAATGGAAAACATTAAGCTAGGAAACTTCGAAGAATTGGTCCTTTTGCTCGTTGGTGTGCTTTATGAAAATGCTTATTCTGTCAATATCGTAGATGAGTATGAAAAACAAACAGGAAAGAAGATCAACGTTAGTGCCATTCATACCGTCTTGTACAGACTTGAAGAGAAAGGATTTTTAGAGTCAAGGATGAGTGAGTCGACAGCAGAGAGAGGAGGAAAGCGAAAACGGCTATTTTACCTGACGCCTTATGCCAGTCGAGCATTAGATGAATTGGCTTCCCTAAGGGAACAACTTAGGTATCAGATCCCGAAGCAAGCACTTACCTGGAAGGAAGGATAAATGTCTATTGCGCACTCATATGGACCTCCTAAGTTGGCGCTTAGATTTTTCCGCTGGTATTGCAGGACAGACAGGCAGGAAGAACTCGAAGGCGATCTCGAGGAGTTTTTTTCAAGAAGGATTAATAATGGTGACCCTGTTTGGAAGGCTCGTTTCTTTTTTTGGTGGAATGTATTCCGGTGTTACAAATCTTACGCAAAGTCAAAATCTCAAAAAAACTCAATTATGTTATCTCTATTTAAATCTTATTTCAAACTGGCCCTTCGGCATTCGTGGAAGAATAAGTGGTCGGTCTTGATCAATGTAGGTGGCCTTGGGCTGGCGCTCAGTATGTGTGTGTTCCTATACCTAATCTACGCCTACAATATTGAATTTGACACCTTTTACAAAAACACAGAGAATATTTATCGGTTGCACTCGATGACTTTCGAAAATGGTGCGGAAAGAAGAAATGAAACCGCCCCATTTGCTTTGGAAAGTAAACTTCGGAATGATATCTCGGGAATAGATGCGGTTAGCAGTTACTCAGGCAGAACATTGGATGTGAAAGTGGGAAATGAGTTTTTTTCTGAGTATGTGGGAATTGCGTCGACAGATCTTTTAGAGATGTTTGAAATGCCTCTTTGGTATGGATCTTTTGAAGGGTTTGGTGAACAACCATTGGTGTACCTGGGGGAATCTAGAGCAAAGAAGTATTTCGGTGATGAGGTGGCGCTGGGAAAAACCCTCACTCTTTATTTCGGAACCGGCAATAAAATCGATGTGACGGTTGGAGGTGTATTTGAGAAAATACCGCTCAATTCCAGTTTCGATTTCGCAATGCTGATCAATCAAAAGGAATATATGCAGGGAAGAGAGATTGACCCGAACGACTGGTCCAATAAGCGATATGAAGGGTTGTATATAAAAGCTGATGCATCCAGATTGGAGCAGATATCCAGCGAAATCAACGGGTTTGTTCCGTTGCAAAACGAAGGGCATGAGGAACGCAAAGTTCGCCGTTTCGAGTTGGTGCCATTTCTTTCTCCACTGGTAGCAAATCATACACTTCACAGGTCGTATGTGACAAGTCGATTGCGCCCGCAGGTCTATATCATTTTCACGGTGTTGATTGCGATGATCTTCTTAACGGCCTGTTTCAATTTGGCGAATACGTCCATGGCAATGATTGCCACACGTCTGAAGGAGATAGGTATAAGAAAGACGCTGGGTTCCGGAAGCAGACAAATCCTGGTTCAGTTTTTGTTCGAAATGGGGATTATCAGTGCTTTAGCCTTCATTGTAGCTCTGTTGATGGCTAACACTACCTCCGATATGATTTTAGGACTTTTTACTGCAAGTTTTTTATTGCAGGACGCGGATTTGACAGGAATTATTCTTTTTGTGATGGGTTTTCTGATTCTTACAACAATTGTAGCTGGCCTGCTTCCCGCATTGTATGCCTGGAAATTTCAGCCTGTCTCAATTATGAGGAAGGCTGTGAAGTTGAAAGGTGTGAATTGGCTCAACCGGTCGCTGACAGTCGCACAGTACAGTTTCTCAATTGCAGTATTGGCAGCAGGTATAACGTTTTCCCAAAATTCTGATTTTCTAAAGGACATGCATCTTGGATATGATGATGACAATATGATCGATCTCAACCTTGGAGATGCTGAATATTATGATGTGATAAAGCAAGAGGTAGATCAGATCCCTGGTGTTACTACTGCAGGTACATTTAATCATGTGGGAGTGTTTGGACGCTGGAGTTCATTGAAAATTTTGCAGATCGATACTCTGACAGAGGAGGTCAGGCACTATGCCGTTGGTCCCGGTTATCTCGACCTGATGGATGTCGGTGTAGTCGGAGGCAGGGGTTTCATCGAGGGAAGCGAAGCTGATCAACGCGAGACGGTGCTGGTAAGTCAATCATTCGCTGACAGATATTTTGGTACTGAAGAACCAATTGGTCAATTGATTCGAATAGGAGGAGATCGCAAAAGAATTATTGGTATTGTCGCCGATATTATTGATGATGTTTATGAAGATTCCGAACTCAGGCCATCGGTTTTTGCCCTCACAACAGATGAAAACATTAGACACCTGGTCGTGAAAGTCAACTCCGGTCAGGTCGAGGCGGTTAACGAAAAATTGAAAGAAATCTGGAGTACCCACCTGGATAAACCATATGCCGGAGGGTTGCAAGAAGAGCTTGCGCTAGGTCAGGCAGGAAGGGACTCACGAAACCTACAGAAGATTTTTATTGCGATGGCCATTCTTGGTGGGTTTCTAAGTATTGTTGGAATTTTCTCTTTGGCTAAGCTCAATGTGGCTAAAAGAATCAAGGAGATAAGTGTGCGTAAAGTGCTTGGAGCTTCTCTTAAGGAACTGCTTTACACCATCAATAGATCCTTTGTGATCGTGCTAAGTATCGCTCTAATCGTCGGATCGGCTTTAGGTTATCTGATTTCTGACGGTGTGTTGGGGCTAATCTACAAGTACTACATTGATGTCTCTGCAATGACCGTTTCCATTAGTGGCATTTTCATTGTGATTCTTTCCCTGATTACAATTACGAGTGCGATTGTAGCCCCAGCCAATGCAAATCCCGTAGTTGGCTTGAGAGAAGAGTAGAACTACTACAACATAATTAAGTTGCTTCGGAAGAAGCTCCAGGTTTATTTTTGGTACCTAGAGTATGAGATCCGGAGCAACTTTTTTTGTCCTCTTCAGCGCACTGATTGCTTTTTCACAGCATACAAATAAGATCCCTGACGATCTTTTATTGGATCCTGATCATCTCGCTTGGCAACAACAGGCGCAGGATTCCTTCAAGGTCAAAATCACTACTACTCAAGGTGACTTTGTAATTAAGGTAATCACGGAGTGGGCTCCCATTGGTGCTACACGATTCTATCATCTCGTTAAGAATGGTTTTTTTGATGACTCTCGCTTTTTTAGGGTCCGCGCTGGATTCATTGCTCAGTTTGGGATTCCAGGTGATCCTGACGTTACGTCAAGGTGGAGAAGTAACGAAATGAAGGATGATCCAGTAATACAAAGCAACCTAAGAGGGTTTCTTGCCTATGCGATGACCGGTCCTGATACCAGAACTACACAGATCTATATTAACCTTCAAGACAATGAAAGGCTAGATGCTCAGGGATTTGCTCCATTTGGTCAGGTGATTGTAGGGATGCAGGTAGTGGATCAATTGTATGCGGAGTACGGTGAACGAGCAGGTGGTGGGATGCGACTTGGTAAGCAAGAGAAGATGCTGACGTTGGGTAATGCCCATTTAGATAAGGACTTCCCACTACTGGATAAGCTTATTAAAGCTGAGATTGTAGAGTAATTTACAAAAAAAGAACGACCGTGAGGTCGTCCTTTTTCAAAGCTGTCTGCTTTATTTCTTATTAAAGTTGGCGTTAAATATTGGAAGCCATCGTAATCCTTTTGGATTGTTTGGGTAATGATTCAATAGACCTAATTGGATACCCTTGCCGCCCTTTGCCATGTTCAGGATCCCGATAGATAAGCCATTGTTTTTTCCGCGTATATGATTGAAAGCTGAGATCGAGATACCTTTTAATTCGGTGTCGTCTTCTTCATCATCGTTTTTGTCTCCAATTTTAAGCATGGCGGGAGCTACAGCAATACCCGTAACCACATCTCCTCCTACGACACCAGCTATGCTAATACCTTTTACTTCGGGTGCTCCAACACCGACTACTGCCATATTAAGGCCAATGACCTCTTCGCCGGCACCAACTCCAACACCGCCAATATTGATCCCTTTTACTGTACCAGCTGCTCCCATGCCAACACCACCAAAGTTGATTCCAACCATGTCACCGCCTGCACCCATTCCAACGAGTGCGACATTGACTCCCTTGACGTCATCTGCGGCTCCAGCTCCAATTCCAGCCAGACTGATCCCTTTCAAGTCACCACCAGCACCTACTCCGATTGCTGCGATATTAATTCCCTTTAAGTCTTGACCAGCACCAACACCGATCGCTGCAAGCGTCACTCCCGTCACGTCTTCTCCAGAGCCAACACCAATTCCGCCAAGGTTCAGTCCATTCAGGTTTCCACCACTTCCTACACCTATCCCTGCCAGGTTAAGGCCATTTAGGTTTCCACCACTTCCAACGCCGATTCCGCCTAGATTAACTCCATTGACGTTGTTTCCAGCTCCAGCTCCGAAACCACCTATATTTAAGCCATTTAGGTTTTGATTGGCGCTTACTCCAGCAAGTCCCAGGTTGAGGCCGTTTCTTTCAGCAGTTCCGCCGGTCAATGGCAGTCCCAGGCTCACTCCATTTACCTTGCCATCTCCATTATCATCTTTAGGCTGCCACATGGTAAATGACATGCCATTTATTTTTTCAATGTCCCTGTCTTTGAAATTGAATCGAAGGCCAGTGAAAATTGGGGAATTCCCAAATCCGATGAACCATTTTTTAGCGGGGAAGCCTTTTCCGTCACCTTTGCCACCTCCTGCAAACGTGCAAATAGGCACTACAAGTAGAATTATTATTAGCTTTTTCATTTTGGTTTTGGTTTTTAATAGAGATTACAGCTTGCCGTCAAGGGTTGCATGATACTTTGGATAATTGCATAAAAAAGAAGACTTTGCGCAGAATGGACTTTCAGGAAAAAGTAAGAAAAGGCTTCTACGAACAGTCTTTCATGAGTTTTCTCGGGGCTGAGATTACAAACATCGAAGCAGGTTTTGTTCAGATTGAACTGCCTTTCAATAAGAACTTACTTCAACAACATGGGTTTTATCACGGCGGGGTAGTTGCAACCCTGGCAGACAATGCAGGAGGTTTTGCCGGAAACACACTGATGTCAGAGGATGAGCAACCATTGAGTATTGAATTCAAGGTAAACCTGTTGAATCCTGCGAAAGGGGAAAAATTAGTAGCCAAAGCAAAAGTGATTAAGAATGGGAAAAGGATTAAAGTCTGTGAGGTAAATATCTATGGTATCCTTGAAGGCAACGAACTCCATTGTGCTGTAGCGATCGTGTCAGTTATAGCTACCAAACAAGAGCTGTAGGTAAACTCCTAAAATTTTAGTCGATCCTTTCCCATTTTCCATCTTCCCACCTCCAAAAATCTCCTAACGCTACCTGTTCTTCACCTTGATATTCTTTGCCTCCGTATAAGTAGCCCACTCCATTTATCGGATCCGAAGTAAACCCGATGCTATGTCGAGCTGAAGGGCCCTCTTCTGTGATAGTTGAGGTTTGTTGATCAGTGATCGTAAGGGTCTTGTTTTGCATTTTGTATCGGTAGTTTTTACCGCCAAAAATGATGACCTGCTGATTTTTCTCATCAAATATCATGGAATGATGATCCAGCGAGGAGTTATCGTAAGGTCCTCCCATGGAGTTCCATCGTCCTTCGGAAAATTCCCATACATCCGCATATTGTCCGTTGATCCAAAGCCCACCAAATAGCTGTGTCTTATTTTCAGCTGAATTATAAGTCATTCCGAAGGCGGACCGAGGTGGAGGGGAGTTTATATCGAGCTTTTTCCAACCATCTGACCATTCCCATGTATCTCCCGACACTTTTTGTCCATCCCATCCGCCAAAGGCAAGTAGCTTATTTTCTTTCGCCTGATATATCATTTGGTGATGGTCAGCTTTGAAAGATTCCTCGTCAAGCCGCAGCCAGGTACTTCTATCCCACTCCCAGGTGTCAGAGAATGTGACATTGCCATTTCCTCGACCACCATGAATGATGATGGATTTTCTTTCACTATGGTAAGCAGCTGCGCTGAACCCTCTGGCTGGGGGACCTTCTATTTCCATTTTTGTCCAGTTGGTTCCATCCCATATCCAGGTATCGTCAGTGTACTTCCGTCGCTCCGGAGCTCCACCATATAGCAGTAAATGTCTTTGTTCGGGATGGTAAACTAACACATGCCCCCATCTTGCACCTGGATCATTCTCTTGTCCGTTTTTGGACATAAAATGGTCTGGAGTTAGGGGAACACAGAGAAATAGGACAAGTAGAAATTTCATTTAGCTATGTTGGCTAGTAAATGCTCGTTTCCTTTCTTATCGTAATCTCCAAGAAGTAGGTTGCGTTCGAAGCTGACTTAGATCAATATCGCCAGCTTGTCAGATCAGCATTCCTCGGAGCACTCTCTTCGATCCGCTTCATGATTTTGTCGACGTACATGGTGTTGTATCTCAAGCGGGAAATATGATTGGGATTCTCCTGATCGCCATTCCAGCAATGCTCGGCACGGTCGCCATAATCTACTTCTCCGCCATAGTATGGATCAGTCGTACTCTCCAGGAATTCTTCCATTAGGTAAACAGCATTGTTCAGATAGTAGTTGTCCATATCTCCGCAGTAGATGTTGATCTTGCCTTCCAATTTTTTCCCAAGTGTCTCCCAATCCCTTTCGAGAATATATCTGAGATCATAATTTTCCCTCCAGTAATTAGCGACCTCTGGGTTGATGTCACCTGTGTACTTGTCCCACAATCTTACCGGATACCCATCCAAACCTTGTGGTGAATAGGTCGCTTCCCAGATATCCCATTGTTGCCCGGAGCGAGATTTATCTCCAAGAGCGAGTTCTTTGTAGTTCATGCCTCGTAACGAGGCTGAAACTTTTCCCAGATAGTCTCGTCGGCCAGGCACCAGGTCTCTTCTGTTCGGACCATCATAGTAGTAGGCGTTTTTGTGCTCGTAAATGTTCGTTTGGCAATAGGCCCTGAAGTCAATCGGATCAGGGCATGCAGCAAAGCATCCATTGTATTCATCAGGGTACATGACCTGGACTGCGAGCGCCTCCCAACCGCCGGTTGAGCCGCCATAGAGGAAGCGTGACCATGGCTGTCCTTGCCCTCTAAACATTTTTTCAATATAAGGGATGAGTTCGTAGGTGATGGCGTCACCCCAGGGCCCCTGGCTTGCAGAATTTACCGCGTAAGAGTCGTCGTAGTATGGAGTGGGGTGCTGGATTTCTATGATTAAGAACCGGGGAAAATCATCACTGATCCACTGAAGGTACTGATCGTATGCTTCTTGTTGCTGGGTGATGTTGTAACCTTCTACATTAAATCGGGCTGAATAGTCCGGTTCCATGTCAGGATCCGGGGGAGTAGTTCGAAAACCACCAAAATCACTGGGAAAATGGCCATGAAAGATCATTAACGGATATTTTGCTTCCGGGTGTTCATCAAAACCTTTCGGTATTAGTACGTGCGCTCCCAAATAC
>JANQOR010000002.1 GCA_028285685.1 Cyclobacteriaceae bacterium
CAAAAGAATATTCAGGATTAATGTCCTTTCCCATTTTCCCAATCAATTCTTCAGCTGTGTATCCAAGTGCGTCGCAAGCGGCCGAATTCACACGAATAAAGCGTAGCTGATCATCAAACCAGTACACTCCATCAGAAATGCTTTCAATGGTGAAATCTGAAAACTGCATCTGCTCTGCGACTTCAGAATAAGTGTCTGCTTCTGTCGCAATATCTACTACTTCCGGCAACATGTAATTCTAGGTTAATCCCTGACTACAAAAATCAGAATAATCAAGTTCCTTAATACAGATTTTTTTGAAAATAGATACCTCGAGCAGGTATCATGAGATCAGGCATGCGGCTTCTGGTGAACATTTTTTGAAAAGACGAGTAAGCAACGAGAATAAATAAAAAAGGGCAGCTTCGAACTGCCCCTTTTAGTTCTTACATGTCAACACATTCGTGCAACTCAATGTCGCATCCGCCTGTCCACGCAAGGTGTGGATGACCTTTTAATAGCGACTTGGCATCTTCCATATCATTCGCTTGAAGAATGGAGTATCCAGTAACTTCTTTCGTACTATTTTCAGTGGTTCCATCAGGTAGTAAACGCAACCCAGGCATCAACGGAGCTCCAAAATCGACCATCTGGTCTCCAACAGAATCTTTCCAGGCTAGCCATGGCTTCATTCCTTCCATTTTTTGCTCTGGGGTAGCTTCTGCCATTGCTGCCATTGCTTCTGCTGGTGCGTGATAAATTACGACAAACTTTTTCATAAGTGTTTCTTTTTTTGATTTACGACTTATGACGAATAGCAGCCTGAATAATAGACAGGTCGGTCCTGACCTAGTACGCAGCTAGCTCAATGGCCCTTGCAATCTTTTCGGCTAATTCGCGCCGGCCTTCCTTTGAATTAATATAGGTGGCGTCATCACTATTGGTAGGATACTCAAGATCGATCAACACGGCTGGACACGCTGCATTGTTAAGAATGTAGTTGCCATACTGGTGCGCCAATACCCCCTTTTTCGAAGTTCTTGAAAATTGGTAGGCGGTCAGTTGAGCCAGTCTTTCTGATTTGTGCCAATGCTCACCTAAGTCCGTATAGACGATGTGATGACTGTCAGGGAAACTCGATTGCTCCATGTGGATCGAAATGAACAAGTCAGCCGTTCTGGTGAGCTCCACACGCTCTTTAGGTGTAAGAAACTGATCATTTGCTCTAGTAAGAATCACTGTGTGTGATGTGTTTTTGTCGAGATTGCCCTTGATCAGCTTAGCTATTTCTAAGGCCACTTCCTTTTCTTCCACTCCAAATCCAGAAGCGATTCCAGGATCCTTCCCTCCATGTCCTGCATCTATAATGATTGTCTTTTCATAGCTATTTGTAGAAGGTAACTCTATGACAGGTTCTTCTTTCAGTGAGAAGGCTGTCAATAAAAAGACGGAGGTTAAGGCAACAACCAGGTACTTTATTTTCAAGCCTGAGGTTGTTGTTTTGGTTTTTGTCATCATAGCGATTCGATTTTTAATTGATAAATAAGAAAAACTGCTTGCGAGACTTAGGTTTAGGGTCCCTCCCTGCATATCTAAAATTTTGTTCAAGTAACCCTTAAGATCAGAAGCCTTGGCTGTTACAAGCGAATCGGCTGTGTATTCATGATTTAATTCAACCTTCTTTCTGAAAAGATAAATGAGTGGCTGAAACCAAAAAATGATCAAGAGCAGCTCTATAAAAAGTATATCCAGGGAGTGACGATGGGTGATGTGGACTTCCTCATGATTTATAAGATCCTGATCGAGCCCACTTTCAAGAGTGTTTTCACCAACGTACAATTGATTAAAGAAGGTGAAAGGGGTAATTGATCTTTTGCAAACAACTAAGGAGTAATTTCCTTTCCTGATTTTGTAACCAGTCGCTTTCAACCTAAACAGCAATAGGAGGCTCCTACAAAATCTAAAACTAAGAACGGAAAATCCTATGAGATAGATCGACCAAAACAGATACTTGTAGAAAGCTTCAGAATTCGCAGAAGCTTCAGAATCCTGCCTTAGCAACAAATCATCTTCAATTTCACCTGGAAGCACAATTGACTCAAAGGAAATCTGGGAGCTCATTGGATCGATCGGCAAATCAGACGAAATTGGGATTTCGATCAATGGTAGAGAAAGCGAAAAAATGATAGCAACAAGCAAATAGAAACGGTTAAATAGAAAGATCTTCTCTCTCTGCAATAGCAAAACATACAAAATGTAAAAGGTTGCCAATGCTATCGTCGATATAACTAAATACTCAATCATTCTTGCTTCTTTTCTTTATTTCCTCGTTGATCATGTTTTTAAGTTCCTTCAACTCATCAAGGCTCAGATCACTCTTTTTCGCAAAGAAGGATCCAAACTGAGCTGAAGAATTATTGAAGAATTCACCGATCATCTCCTTTAGATGACCTGAGAAATAAGCCGACTTCTGGACTTTAGGATAATATTCTCTTACACTCCCCCTTTGCACAAACCCGATGTAATCTTTCTTGATCATTCGGGAGATCATAGTCGCCACCGTTGTATATGCAGGACGGGGTTCAGGAAACTCCTCAACAATGTCCTTCATATAGGCTCGCTCAAGCTTCCAGAGATACTTCATTATTTGTTCTTCGGACTTATTGAATTTCATTCCTCCGTAAATATACTACAAATGTAGTAATATTATTTATTAATCGTAAGTACTCGAATATTTATTTTGTTCGATAGAGAAAAAATTAAAAAAACTGCAATTACGAATAATATTTGTAACTATTTTTACTGCAATTACGAATAATATCTTAATGAAAAAGACAAAACTTGGGGAATTTGAAGAAATGGTGCTACTGGCGGTTATCGTTTTGAAAGACGATGCCTACGGTGTGGAAATCAAAAAAGAGCTAGAATCCAGGTTAAAAGAGCGGCTAAGCGTCGGTTCCATTCAGTCTGCCTTGAAGCGAATGGAAGAAAAAGGGTTCCTCAACTCGGAATTTGGAGAGACCACAAAAAAACGTGGTGGAAAAAGAAAGCGAATTTATACCTCCACACCTCATGCTCACAAAGTGCTCAAGGAAATCAAAGAGATACGTGAAGGCTTTTGGTCCAATATACAATTGACACCAGTGGACCTTAAGACCATATGAGCAAAGAGCAAATGACACCACCACAGTGGCCAATCAAGATTCTCCGATTGCTGCTTAAAGCAGATTACCTGGAGGAAATTGAAGGAGATATGGAAGAGGTATTTCAGGATAACCTGGAAAGTGGCACCTATAATAGAGCAAAACGATTATTTGTTCTGGATACATTAAAACTCGTCAGACCCAACCTACTAAGAAACTCAAAATGGATATACAGACTAAACTTTATTGCCATGACCATTAACAACCTCAAAATTGCATTCAGGACTTTGCTGAAATACAAAACACATTCTGCTATCAATCTGGTAGGATTGGCGATCGGGCTTACGATTGGTGGCCTGATCATTCTTTATGTTTCAGATGAACTCTCCTTCGACAAGTTCCACGAGAAAGGTAATAGGATATTCAAGGTTACCACTTTCAATGACCAGGGCGGTAAAATGGAAACCAACGCCTGGCCGGTCGCTCACAAGCTAAAAACAGAATTTCCGGAAGTAGAGTCAGTTATCTATTCAAGAACAGCTCACCGGAGTCTGAAACTAAGTCACAAGGACAAAGAATATGATCACAAGATTCATTATGTAAGCAAAGAATTCTTCAACATTTTTTCCTTCGAACTAACTCAAGGAAATCCAAAGACAGCTCTTCTGGACCCCTACTCCGTTGTGATCACCGAGTCGATCAAGCAGATCTACTTTGATGAAGAGAATGTGATTGGAAAAACAATGGTCTTTAGGGACTCGCTAAACTTCAAGGTAACGGGGGTGATAAAAGAGGTGCCAAGGACCTCGCACATCCAATTCGATATGCTCTTCTCATTTGCTACATATGAGAAACTTACCGATTGGTTTAGCTACACCGAAGGCTGGGGGAATTTTAATGTGCGCAATTACGTGCTTTTAAAAGAAGGAGCTGATGCACAGGCTGCAGAGGCCAGGGCTGTTGATTTGTACGTTGAAAGCGTTGGAGAATGGCTGGAGGAAATGGGAATTCTAATGTATGTCGATTTTATTCCGATGGAGGAGATCTATCTCAATTCCGAAACTTGGAATAGCTTCGGGCCGTCCGGCTCGGAGGATCAAATAAAAACAGTTTCTCTAATCGGGATTTTTGCCATCATCCTTGCTTGCATCAACTACATCAATCTAAGCACAGCAAGAGCTTCGTATCGGGCAAAGGAGGTGGCTATTAAAAAAGTAAATGGATCTTCCAGGATGGCCTTGATCACACAATTCTTAATGGAATCCTACTTGCTCACTTTTTTTGCCTTCATTATCGCGTTTGTATTGATGTACATGTTGCTGCCATTCTTCAATGATTTGATGGGCAGAAGTTATCTGATCTCATCATTTGCCGCTCCAAAATTCTTGCTCAGCATCATCTTGCTCGGTGTAAGCATAGCCTTCCTGTCAGGTTATTATCCGGCATTGGTAATCTCAGCGTTCAAACCTCTGCAAGCAATGCGTGGAACTCTCAACATGAATCCAAAAGGACTTGGCCTGAGAAAAACACTCATCATCTTTCAATTTTTTGTTTCAGCCGGACTGCTCCTCGCAACCTTCCTGGTACTAAGTCAGCTTAATTTCATGCGTGAACAGGACCTTGGTTTTGACAAGGAACAGATCCTGGTGGTTAATGCCTCCAATAGCAAGAATCCTGCTTCGCATGGTACATACCGAACCGAATTAGAACGACTGACCAACGTGCAAAGCGTGAGCCTTACCAATGCTCTTCCCGGTAGACCAGGATGGCAAGGACAGTGGGCCTATCCTGAAGAAGTACTGGATGACAATCGGGTAGATACCGAGTACATGGCTATAGATGAAAACTATTTGAAGACTCTTGGTCTGCAGTTGATTGCCGGACGAAACTTTGAGCGGGAACGTACTTCTGAATTGGAAGATGGACTTGTCGTCAATGAAACCCTCGTTCGTGAGATGGGGTGGCTTAGTCCGGAAGATGCCATCGGCAAAAAAATTGTCTCCCCTTCCCAACGACCAGCTGGAACCGTGATTGGTGTAGTGAAAGACTACCATGGTTTGGGGTTGCAAGATGCAATATGGTCTAAGGCGATGGACTACGCTAGCGATCAATACGGTCGATATTTTGCCGTAAGATTCACCACCGGTGACACCTATACGCTGGTGAAAGAAGTTGAAGAAATATGGAACAGCACTTTTGAGAACGTTGGTTTCGAGTATTTCTTTCTGGATGATGACTTTGATCGGCAATACCGGGAAGAAGATCGACTTGCTAGTGTTCTTACCCTGTTCGCTTTCATCATATTGATCATTTCCGGGATCGGACTGTTTGGATTGATTTCATTCGTAGCACTCAGCAAGACCAAAGAAGTCGGGATCCGAAAGACACTTGGTGCTAGTGTATCAAGTATTGTG
This sequence comes from Cyclobacteriaceae bacterium, assembly GCA_028285685.1. Lineage (GTDB taxonomy): Bacteria > Bacteroidota > Bacteroidia > Cytophagales > Cyclobacteriaceae > Ekhidna. The sequence goes on from JANQOR010000002.1 coordinate 5,537, forward strand.
TACTTGTTTTCTAAGGAATTCATTTTCCTGGTTGTCGTAGGAAACATCATCGCTATTCCTCTGGTATGGCATTTCGGCAACAGGTGGCTTGAGAACTTTGCTTACCACACAGAGGTCCAACTTTTGATTTTTCCCGCCACCGTCATACTGACAGTTTTGATAGCTTTCCTCACGGTCTGCATTCAAACCATCAAGACGGCCAAATTGAATCCGGTTGAAGCACTGCGGTACGAATAAAACCACAGAAGTGTAGTCAAATCGACTATTTATCAGTCATTGCGAGCAATCTTGATAAAAGGATGGGGTGCAAGACTCCAAAAATGCTGATAGGTTCAGCGCGACCTTCGGAAATACCTACTTGTTGGACGCAATTACAGACAACACCTATCTTTGAACTGTAGTCCAGCCATACTTGTTGTGAAAAACCCATGGCACAGAAGCTCTACATTAAAAACATGGTCTGTGACCGCTGCATTGAGGCAGTCAAGGAAGAACTGGCGAAGAGCAATATTCCATTATATGGTATTAAGCTCGGCGAAGCAACGGTCTCATCCCCTCTGACGTCGGATCAGAAAAGCAACATTTCCATTGCTCTTCAAAAGCGCGGCTTTGAATTGTTGGAGGATAGGAACAGTCAAATCATTGAGAGTATTAAGTCACTGATAGTGGACCAAGTCCATCATAAAACGGAAAAGCTTAAGGTCAACTATTCCACTTACCTCGAGAAGGAATTAAACAAGGACTATCATACGTTAAGCAGCCTATTTTCGTCAGTTGAGGGTATCACTATCGAACGCTTTGTGATCCTACAAAAACTTGAAAAAATAAAGGAGTTGCTTATTTACGATGAACTGAACCTAAGTCAGATTGCGAATAAGCTCGGATACAGCAGCGTCCAGCACCTGTCCAACCAGTTCAAGAAAAACACCGGCATGACACCCTCCGAGTTTAAAAAGCGTCAATCTCAAGATAGAAGCAAATTAGATGCGATAGGCTAATTGAAATCTTACACATCTTTCCGAAAATTGTATTAATCGCTTAAGTGGAGTTATACGTTCTTTGTATCTGAAAAAACATGCAAACGGCAACCTACGATACAGACATCCACTGCAAAATGTGCGTCGAGGCTCTCAAGCCAGTTCTCGATCAAGATAAGCTGATAGATCAATGGTCCATAGACCTTAATCCTGAAGTAAAGACATTAACAGTTTCTGGCGATTTGGTTTCCCCAGGGCACATTAGTCAACTTCTTGGACAAAAGGGATATAAGATCTTCAGTACAGCCAACGAATCATTTTGGGGAGATCGTGTATTGTGGAAGCGTGCCTCGTTTAATACACTCAATTGTCTGATTGGATGTTCGATAGGTGATTTTGGCATGGTGTTTTACTTGCAGGCATTTCATCCCTCCACTCCTATCGTTTGGCAAATGGTCCTTGCAATTATTGCGGGTTTGATCACCTCGATCATACTTGAGACCATCATTTTGAAAAGCAGAGAGCACTTTAGCTGGCCTTTTGCCCTGAAAACAGCGTTCGGGATGTCGTTCCTCTCAATGGTTGCCATGGAGTTAGCAATGACGGGAACAGATTTCATGATTACGGGAGGAAAAGCAGCATTCAGCGACATTTGGTATTGGCTGGCGTTGATCCCAGCTTTGATAGTGGGCTTCCTAACACCGCTGCCCTATAATTATTACAAGTTGAAAAAATTCAATAAAGCCTGTCATTAAAACCAATTTCGATACAAATCGTACCTTTGTACCAGTGATTTTATTCAAGAAAATAGTAAATGGCTTCCTAGCGGTACTACTTCTCATAGCTACCACTGGAATTACTTTGAATAAGCACTATTGCATGGGCCGATTAAAATCGGTTGCCGTTTTCCAGGAAGCCGAAAATTGTCTGGGGAAGGGTTTCACAGACCCTATGCCATGCTGTCAGGATGTGAGTGAGGAATTAAAGGTTGAAGAGCTTACAAAGGCGTCCTTTGAGTTCAAAAGCACTCCTGATCTTTACGAGCTTGCTTCTATCTCCTGGATATTGCTTGAGGAGCAAAAAGTCCAGGTACAGAGGGACAAGCCCCACTTTTTAAACTACCTACCTCCCCCACCAGATCGGGACATACCTGTCCTGGTCCAGTCTTTCCTTATTTAAGCCGATTTGTTTGAGTCAGCCAGTCTATCCTGTCAAGGTACAGGTAGTTGGCATGTTTCAAATATTCTTCAAACAAAAAAGCTTAAAAATGAAATTAATGATAATAACATCGGTTTTGACTTTCGTGGCCTTAAGTGTCAAGGGTCAACCAAACAAAGTGCATCATGCTGGGGCCTTGATGCAAATTATGCACGAAGGCAAGCTGGGAGCAAATGCCTCCCTTGATAGCCTAGCTCAGGAAAATGTGTATGGTTTAGGTGCACTCGATTCACTCAGTGGCGAATTTATGATTGACGATGGGAGAATTTTTGTTAGCCAGGTAAGCAACGAAAAGGAATCTGTTTTTGAAAACAAGTCAAGTAGAGCAACGCTATTGGTCTATTCTCAAGTAAATGAGTGGGAGGCTTTCGATTTCAAGGACAAAGACTTGGATGCAGGACTTAAAAAAGTTGCGAAAGAAAAGAACTTAACAGGACCCTTCCCTTTCATGCTCAAAGGCTCGTTCCCAGGTCTTGATTACCACATAATCAATTTCGATCCGTCCAAAGATCAGATTTCGGATCATAAAAAGAGTGCATTAAAATCAAGCCTGGCGGATAAGGACGTACGTGTATTGGGGTTTTATTCTACGTCGCACCAGGGGATTTTCACCCATCACAATTCAAACGTCCACATGCATGTGATTTGTCATAAGGAAAAGAGAATGGGGCATGTGGATAAACTTGATCTAGCGGACGCGTCCTTCACCTTGCTAGTTCCTAAATCATGAAGCGAAGTAGTAAGATGAATTCTTCCAAGTATTTACATGCTTTCCTGCTGTGTGCGATGTCCATTCAACTTCAAGCCCAGGTGGCCAAAGGAATGATTGCTGACCAGCAACATCAACCGTTGATTGGAGCTACAGTCTTGGAACTAGGAACGCAAAATGGTGTGGTGACGAACGTAAACGGAGCTTTCGAGTTAGAGCTTTCAAGCTCGGAGGCTCTAATTGTTATCTCCTATACAGGATTTCTTTCAGATACCATCCAGGCAGATGTATCTAAGCCTGTGCATATTATGCTCAAAGAGGATTCTAAAGAATTGGACCAGGTAGTGGTAAGTGCCAGTAGCACCTTTTTGGATGATCTTGAATCAAAGCATATAGAGGTAATTACCGAGGCAGAACTGACTAAAGCAGCTTGTTGCAACCTCTCCGAAAGTTTTGAGACGAACGCATCGGTGGATGTGTCATTTACGGATGCAATCAGCGGCGCCAAAACGATTCGAATGCTCGGATTGGACGGAAGTTATGTACAGATCAACCGTGAAAACATCCCGAACGTGCGTGGACTTTCAGGCCGGTACGGCTTGGGTTATGTACCCGGAACCTGGGTTCAGTCGATTGATGTGGGAAAAGGTGCAGGAACTGTGGTCAATGGCTATGAATCCATGACTGGACAGATCAACGTAGAGCTGAAAAAGCCAGAGAACAGTGAAAAGCTTTATCTGAATTCGTACGCAAATTCATTCGGCCGATTAGAGTTGAATGCAAATCATGCCTGGGACATCAATGAAAAATGGAGTTCTGCTGTTTTACTTCACAGCAATTACTTCAATAATGAGTTAGACAAGAACGAGGATGGTTTTATGGATCTGCCTAAATCCAAGCAGATCAATGTGATGAATCGCTACAAATTCCAGGGTGATAAGCTTGTTTCCCAGATTGGTTTGAATCTGATGCGGGATGAAAAAGCTGGTGGCCAGTTAGGATTCGATTTTGGTGATGATTTCGGAGCGTCAAGCCAGTATGGATTTGTGAACAACACCACACGTCTGGAATTGTTCGGAAAAACGGGCCTGCTTTTTCAACACAAGCCTTACAAAGGCTGGGGATTCATCTACTCGGGAGTATATCAGGACATCGATGCTGGATTTGGCAGGGATGGATATGAAGGTGAAGAAACCACTTTGTACGGAAACATTATTTTCCAGAACATCATCGGAAATTCCTTTCACCAGTATAAAACCGGAGCGAGCATACTTTATGACAATTTCAATGAGGTTTATGCAGACTCAGCATTCTCGAGGAAGGAAATAGTTCCGGGCTTTTACTATGAGTACTCGTATCTTCCTTCTGATAAATTTTCATTGCTGCTTGGAGCAAGGGCCGATTTTCATAATCTGTATGGCACGTATTTTACCCCAAGGATTCACTCCAGGTATCAATTATCCCCAAATACCACAATCAGAGCTGCCATCGGACGCGGGTATCGCACACCAAATGCGATCGTCGAAAACAGCAATGTCCTTGTTTCATCACGACAGCTTGTTGTTCGTGAAAGCCCAGACCCGGAAGTCTCATGGAACATGGGTGGCAGTTTAGTGACAGCCATTCCATTGGGAAGCAAAAAGTTAAATCTAATCGCAGACTACTTCTACACCACATTTGAGAATCAGCTGATCTACGACATGGATCAAAATTCAAGTCAATTGGCAGTTTATAATTTGGATGGAAGGTCCTTTGCAAATAGTTTTCAAATCGAAGGGAATTATCAGTTTAATGATTTCTTGAGTGTGAAGAGCGCCTACAAATTCTATGATGTGAAAGCAACATTTGACGGTGAACTTCGGCAAGTGCCCTATACCTCGAGGGACCGATTCTTTTTAAATACATCATATGCTACCAAATACGACAAGTGGGAAGCTGATGCAACTTTGCAATGGTCCGGAAGTAAGCGATTACCTAACACCACAGATAAGCCGGTGGAGTTTCAAAGGGCAGCTTCTTCGCCGGACTTCTTCCTTGTGAATGCCCAAATAAGTAGAGGTTTTCGGTGGGGAAACATTTACCTGGGATCAGAGAATTTGCTGAACTTCACACAAGATGATCCAATCATTGACTCGGAAAATCCGTTCAGCAACGACTTTGATGCTTCGGTGGTATGGGCACCTATTGCCGGCCGGATGGTGTATGCAGGGTTTAGATATAAGATCAAAAGATAAATTAGGATTTAAGAACTTAGAATTAGAAATTATGAATATGAAAACACTTTTTTCAACAATCACAACCTTTCTGGTGATGACGTCTTTTGCTCAGAAAGAGCCGGTTAAAGTCGCCAAAGGTCATCAGGTCGAAATTCAAACTTCGGCAATATGTGCGATGTGTCAACATGCTATTGAATACGATCTGACCTTTGCTAAAGGTGTGAAAAGCGCTGACCTCAACCTTGACAACAAGGTGGTGACAATCGTCTATAACGAAGATAAAATCACTCCTGAGGAGCTTCGTACCAGAATTACCAAAGTGGGTTATCACGCGGATTTCATGGCACGAGACTCGATCGCGTATGAAAACCTACCGATGTGCTGTAAAGATGGCAATCACGGTACTCCTAAAGTACAAAAACCTACACCCAGGAAGAACAATTGAATTTTTTACCATCTGGAACACAAAGGAGTTCTGTGAACTTTGTGCCTCCTTTGTGCTCTTTGTGGTTGATCATATGAAACATACACTGCTTATATATCTAATTATTCTGGTTTCTTGCAACACACGTAAACCGGAAGCGGCCATTCCGGTTCAACCCATTCCAGTTCCCTCCGGAGAAAGTGCCTCCCTGCCCTATTTGATCACGGGCGACGATGGCAACCTATACTTCTCTTGGGTAGAAAAGAAAGATTCCGGTTGGGTTGAATTGAAATACTCGAAGCTTGAGGGCGGCACATGGACGGAAAATGAATTAATCGCGAAGGGTAATGACTGGTTTGTGAACTGGGCTGACTATCCAATGGTTGCGGTTGATATAGATGGGAATATGATAGCTCACTACCTTGCCAAAAGTTCAGCTGGAACATATTCGTATGATGTGAACATCGTTTTGAAAAAAGCAGGTGAAACCAACTGGTCTTCTCCAATAGTTCCACACCGGGACGGGACTCCGACGGAGCATGGTTTTGCCACACTCCTTCCTCAGAACAACGGTACCTTCCAGGTTTCCTGGCTGGATGGAAGAAACACAGGAGGAAGTAATCATAGTGAGCACGGTGGAAATGGAGCAATGACCATTCGAACAGCCATTTTGGATATGAATGGTGAGCTTTCAGGCAAAGTTGAGCTAGACGATCGTGTGTGTGATTGCTGCCAGACGACTGGAGCAAATACAGGAAATGGTCCGGTCGTCCTGTATCGTGATCGTTCCGAAATGGAGGTCAGAGATATGTCCATTGTTAGAAAGGTGAATCAGACCTGGACCTCTCCTACTTCAGTTCACGACGACAACTGGAACATTGCGGGGTGCCCTGTCAATGGACCCAGAGCAGCTTCAATAGACAACAATTTGGTTGTTGCCTGGTATTCTGCTTCGAATAACCAGCCAGAAGTCAAAGTTGCTTTTTCCAAAAATGGCGGTGAGACATTTGATCAGCCGATCATCATTGACGAGGTAAGCCCTTTGGGTAGGGTCGATATCGCATTGGTAAGCGCGCAAAAGGCCATGGTTTCATGGCTGACATCCGAGAACGGAAAAACAATTATAAAAGCACGTTTCGTTAATTCTATTGGAATCCTTTCAGAGCCACAAACGATCGCGGAAACCAGCGAATCACGTGGAAGTGGGTTTCCTCAGATCGAAAGACTTGGCGACAAGATCTACATCGCCTGGACGGTCTACGAAAAGGAAAAACCCTCTCAAATAAAGCTAACGAGCTTAAGCAATCGTTTGTATTGAGTCAATCAGGAATTATCAATTATTAATTATTAATTATTAATTATCAATTACTAATCATCTACGACCCCAAAATCCACAATCCACCAATCTAAAATCTGAATCCTTCCAATTTAATCTGCACTCACCCTATTTCTTGATCTTGTACCGAAACCCTAGTGTAAGTCGCTGGCTCTGGTACTTTTCCCGCGTTTCAAGACGGAAATTTTCTGCTACTACCGTCGATCCGTAAAAGCTGGTGTCAAACACATCTACAAGCGAGAGAGAGAACGTAGCACGTTTGTTATTGGAGATTTTTTGTACCGCAGCATTGATATAGTGTCTCGGCAATCCAAACGATTGTACTCCATACCTACGTGCCCGATAATATTGTGTTAGATCCATCGTCCAACCCTTACCGAGTTTGATTTTCTGGCGTAATCTTCCCTGCCAGTTAAACCTCCGTTGAAAAAAGACCTCCTCAGAAGTATCACCAAAAAGGGTCCGATACCCACTTGTAGATCCTTCTAGCGTCACCGCATCGCTAAGGTCGTAGCTGAAACTCACCTCGATACCGTCGCTGTTTCTAACACCGAGGTTTCGGTATGACAAAAGAACCTGGTCTTCCGCATTTGGTTCAGTAAACTGCTGAATCACGTTCTCAGTTGTCCGCCTAAAGGCCGTTGCATCAAGAGACAACCTGCCAATACTGTTTGAATACGTAACCTCGTACAGATACGCAAACTCTGGTCGAATGTAGGGGTTTCCTGTTTGAACGTTTAGCGGGTCAATATATGAAACAAACGGGCTGGCTTCCCAGAAAGAGGGTCGGTTGATTCTTCGTGTTAAGTTAAACCCAAAGCTGTGATCTCGTCGGCCTAGCGCATACTTCCATTGCACACTTGGAAAGAGATTGGTGAAGGACTGGACAAATGAACTATCAGATGAGAGATCTGTTGTTTCAGTTCTAAAATGCTCCAAACGTAGTCCAAGAGAATACTCAAATCGTCCTAGCTCATCCGTGTACTGACTGTAACCAGCATACTTCGTCATCATAACTGAAAAAGAGTTGACTAGAGGAGCTTGCCCGGTAAAGCCGAGATCTTGGTTAACTGTATAGTTAAAGGTATTAAGAGCAGTACCTGTTTCAAGTCTCTTCTCTTCAGCAAATGGTATCGTGTAATCCAATTTTGCGTTGTGAAATCGCTGAAATTCCGTCTCGCTGGAAAATCGAATAGGCTGAGTAATAGGTGTATCGCTAAGGTCAACATCAAAAATATTGAAGTCAGCGTCGTTGATCTCATCTTCACCACCAGAAGTCACTTGGAAATTCAGTGATCCGTGATCAAATTCTTTTGCCAGCGAAAAAGAAAACGTGATCTCATCCTCAATTTCGAGCAACGAATTATCATATTCCAGATCTGACGTCCCATTCGAATATTCAAAAGTGTTGATTAGATGATCGTTCATGTCATCGTCCCAACGCAGGTAATTCACATCCAAGCCGATGGCTAATGTCTTATTTGGCTCGAAGGAAACACCGGTAGAAATGTCCCTCGTAAGCCCCTTGCCATCCGTAGTAGAACTGTAAACATATCGGCGTAAATCGTTTGCTGACGTAAGTCGATCCGAATCAATTAACGTCTCATATCTGGATCTTCGCTCATTAGCATTCAGAAAAAAAGTGAATTTATTAGTAGAGACACTCCAATTGAAACCAGCAGAGATCCGTGGGGGAGCTGTCAAATTTGTGTATAGCTCAAGCTTCGAAGAAGTGCTCTTGTTGTAGATCAGGTTGATAATTCCAGCAACACCTTCTGCGTCATATTTGGAGGAAGGGTTTGTGATCAATTCAATCTTCTGGAGAGCCTCTGCTGAAATGAATTGCAAAGTTCGGGGGTCGCGGGTGGTTTCTCTTCCATTTACGTAGATGATCACATTCTGGCTTCCCCGGACGGAAATCCCCCCTTCCGAAGTTGTGGAGACTGACGGAAGCGATTCCATCGCCATCAGAGCCGTGGTGCCGCTATTCATCAGGTCATTTCCGATATGCAACGTTTTCTTTCCAAGATCACTTTCAATGTGACTTCTCTCGCCACGTACGACAACCTCTTCTAACTGAACGATATCGGACATTAGGTTCAAGACACCCAGATCCATATCATCGGTCACCCTCAAACTGTCCAAATACAGCGTCTCAAAACCAACCATCTGCAATCGAAATTGATAAAGACCAGGAGACAACATCAAACGGAAGAATCCGGCTGGATCTGTAAAAGCCCCCTCCCTTCGATTAACATCTGATATCGACTCAAACAAGACGGTCGCAAAAGGGATCGATATACCATCCTCATCCTGAATTTGTCCGGAAATCTGCACTTGTGCAGTCACGCACAGACTAAATCCCATCATAACTATTAAAAAGTACTTGCTCATAGTCTCTTTTTCGATCCAAAAAAGAGCATTTAGCACATCTATCTAAATTTTATCGGTAAATGACCATTTCTAAGGGGTGTTGGTTGTTTACCCGCCAATAACAGGCATTGACCGGAATAAATTTGACCCGTTACGTAGTTGTCCTATTTTAGAAAAATGTTTAAATCGGCCGATCGATCCCATCTGATCAACTACCTGCTTATAGTTCTATGTCTGACCTATTCATTCGCCAATGATGGATCTGTGGAAGAAGCTATCAATTTAGCATGGATGCTTTTTCTAGGCGTATATATTTTAGTCCCACGCTTCCTTTACCGACAACGTTACCTCTCTTTTCTCCTTGGTACCATTGCTACTCCGATACTTGGAGTGCTTGTCATGGAAATTATCATTGAAGGTGATGCAGCCGCTTCAGACTTTGTGAGACTCTGGACCTGGACACACGAGCTACCACTCCTTTTATGGCCCTTTCTGTTCACCATTCTTGGAAAAGTTTCGATTGACTTGATTTTTAAACAAGACCTGATGGTGTCACTGGAAAGGGAAAGAGCGCAGAGTGAAATCAAGTTTCTCAAATCACAGTTGAGTCCCCATGTGTTGTTCAACAACCTCAACAATATCTACTCATTCGCCCTACACAAGTCAAAAGAAACACCCGATCTAATCTTGAAATTGTCAGAAGTCATGCGATACATGCTCTATGAAGCCCAGAAGGAGCTGGTACCACTGCAAAAGGAGCTGACACATGTTGACGATTACATCGAACTCCAACAAATCCAACTGGAAAATCGAGGGGAGCTAGTCTACGAAAAGGAAGGAAAAACGGATAACTTGTACGTCGCTCCTCTTATGCTGATCAGTTTTGTAGAAAATTGTTTCAAACATGCTTCGGCTACCTCCGTAGATGACTTGAAAATTGTGGTTCAAATTGAAGTGGCAGATGAATCCATCAATTTGTATCTTGAAAACAGCCATCACAGAAAGGATCCAACAGACGAGGAACTATCCTTGCAAGAAGGAGGCATTGGCTTGGCCAACGTGAAACGAAGGCTTGAGCTGCTTTATCCAGATCAACATACCTTGCTGATTAAAGAATTAAAAAATCGATTTATAGTTAACCTTTCCATTCAGCTTGCAACTAACTCATGAATTGCATCATAATAGAGGATCAATTACCGGCGCAGCGAATCATAAAGAAATATTTGGCGCAAATGCCTGCTATGAAGCTGATTCAGTCCTTTCAGAATGCAATTGATGCGTCGGAATTCCTTCGTGCACATTCAGCTGATTTAATTTTTCTGGATATCAATTTGCCAAAAATCTCAGGTATCAATTTTCTAAAAAACCTTCCAAATCCTCCAAACGTGATAATAACAAGTGCCTATGCTCAATACGCTCTGGAAGGTTTTGAACTTGATGTCGTCGACTATTTGCTAAAACCTTTTTCATTCGAACGATTTCATAAAGCCGTTTCAAAGGTGCCCGCTACTACCAATGAACCATCAAATGATTTCATCTTCATTCGATGCGATAAAGAGTTTTTCAAAGTCAAGTCATCCGAAATCCAATACATAAAGGGAGACGATGATTTTACGAGGGTCCATACAAAAAGAAAAATGTTCTTGGACAATCGGGCAATGAAAACCTGGATCTCCGAACTGCCTTCCTCATTCATTCGCATTCACCGATCCTACATTCTTAACCTGGAGTACATCACCAGAATTTCCGGTCAGAGAGTATTCATAGATAACATGGAATTTCCCATCGGTCGCTCGCATAAGCAAAGAGTCATGGAGATGATCGAATCAAAATCAGGTAAAGAGTAATTAGTAAATTAGAATTGATTAGCACAACCAACCAATTAACTAATCAACAAATTAACCAACAATCAATCCAAAACCCCCAATCTAAAATCTACAATTCTACAATCTACAATTCTACAATTCCAAAATCTCTCAATCTAAAATCTCTCAATCTTCAATCCTCCAATCCTCCAATCTACAATCCCTCTACATTTCGGAATTTCACATTCTTGCATTTCCCACGGAATCTCCTCTGCGTAACTTAGCTCCCTAATGATTGAACTGCAGGAAACAGCCGAATTAGCGGCCAACTATGTAAATACAACAGACCGTCATATTTTTCTCACCGGGAAAGCGGGTACTGGAAAAACTACCTTTCTCAAATACATTGTCGATCACACGTATAAGAATACTGTAATCGCAGCACCCACAGGCATTGCGGCTATCAACGCAGGCGGTGTCACACTACATTCTCTCTTACAACTCCCATTCGGAACCTTCATTCCTGACAACATGCAGTTATCCAACAGCGATTCCAGGGTCAACACTCCTCAGACACTTTTCAGGGAAACTAGATTCAATGCTAATAAACGAAAACTGATTCAGGAATTGGAACTTCTCATCATTGATGAAGTCAGCATGCTGCGAGCCGATCTGCTGGATTGTATCGATCATACGCTTCGTCATTTACGAAGGCGAAGAAATGAACCCTTCGGAGGACTTCAGATCCTGTTCATTGGCGATCTCATGCAACTTCCACCAGTAGTAAAGGACTCAGAAAGGAATCTTCTTCAATCATACTACAGCAGCCTTTACTTCTTCGAATCGCAAGCCCTTAAAAAATCGCCCCCAATTCTGGTAGAACTACGGAAGATTTATCGTCAAACTGACCAGGATTTCATTGACCTTCTCAACCGTTTTCGTCACAACACACAAACAGCAGATGACTTACAACAACTAAACAGACATTACGAGCCAGACTTCGATCAGGTAGTATCCACCGGATACATTCACCTGACCACTCATAACCATCGTGCCTTTCAGATCAATATGACCCGATTGCAGGATTTGGAAAATAAAGAGTACACTTTTCAAGCATCGATAGAGGGCGACTTTCCTGAAAATATGTTTCCGACAGACGAAAAATTGGTCTTGAAAGAAGGCTCGCAGGTGATGTTTATCAAGAACGACCCTAGCGGTGAAGGGAAGTTCTTCAATGGTAAAATTGCGACTATTTCAAAGCTGGCAGATGACGAAATATGGGCAAAATTTGAGGACGGTGAAGAAATCTCTGTCGTGACCTACAAATGGGAAAACAAACGATACACCTTAAACAAAACCACAAATGAGATTGACGAAAAACATCTCGGTACTTTTGAACACTATCCATTGAAATTAGCATGGGCTGTCACTATACATAAAAGCCAAGGGCTCACCTTCGACAAAGCGATTCTTGATTTGACGGGTACATTCGCTCCAGGTCAACTCTATGTTGCCCTTTCCAGGCTTACTTCATTAAAATACATGGTACTTTCCTCTCCCCTCCCGGAAAGTCCCCCCGGCATAGATGATTCCCTTAAAATATTTACTTCCTCATTCAGTGATCCCAATGAACTAAAAGAAAACCTGGCAAACGAACGACGTGAATACCTTCGAAGATTTGGGATCAGGGCCTTTGACCTTTCTGTCATCAATAGAGAACTTGGTTATCACGAGCGAACCTTTAACAAGGACGAAAATCGGTCCATCAAACAACAATACCTTGAATGGACACAAGATCTGATTAGTGATGTTAGGCAGCTGGGGAAAACAGGGGAACAATTCACTCGGCAAATTCAGCAGATCCTGACTCAGGTTGAATATCTCACGCATCTGGATGAGAGAGTCTCAAAAGCCGAGGCCTATTTCTCAAAAGTATTCGCTGAATTTTCTGAAAGGCTCAGTGCTCATATACAAATGGTGAAAAGAGAAAATAAGGTCAAAGGATACCTCAAGGAGGTAGAAAGATTGGAAACGTTAGTTGAGGACCAAAAGCGATTGATTAGCAAATATGGTCTCCTGGTTAGCAGTGCCTCCAAGGACAAGATCCCTACCAGGGAAGATTTACGAACAGTCGGCATCTTTAAAAAAGCTACGAAGAAAGTAGAAAAAAAGGATAAGACACCAACCACACAGATTTCTTACGACCTCTATCGTCAGGGCAAAAGTATTGCGGAGATCGCGGAAGAACGAGGCCTCGTCGTAGGCACAATTGAAGGTCACATGTGTAAATATGTGGAAAGTGGAGTACTGGATGTAACCGACTTTGTAGAGATCAAGAAGCTCAACGCGATCATGGATCAGTACGCCAAGGGAATCACAAATTCAGGAGAACTGAAGGCAGCACTCGGAAACGACTACAGCTATGGTGAGATTAAGTTGGCTCAGGCACATGTAAGGAGTTTGGAGGAAGACAGTTGATACGGACCAACGATAATTCTATATTTACCAAAACCAAAATGACTGATGAATTTTATTTCCTGCGGTAGGATAACGTTATCCTTATTGCTATTATTCTCTCTCAAATCCATATCTGCAGAAAAGTTACCAGGCTACTATGTTGGTGTGAGGGGAGATACTACATTTTGCACATTTGACATACCGATAAGAGACGCAGAGATCGACTACAAACTGATATCAGAGTCCGTGACCACCTTCAATGAAAAAGGGAAGAAACAACGGATCAAAGCTGGTCAAGTGCGAAGTTTTGCAGTTAAACTCGGTAGTCTTGAGGAGAAGTTTGTTTCGATCAAATTGTATGATAAATATGTATTCTTAAAACATATTGTGAAGGGATGGGCGAATCTATATACCCATCACTTTTCTAGCGACGATAACAACACAACCTATGAACAGTATGTGTTAACTTTTCCATTCAAAGAGGCAGTTGTCGTTCGACCAAAACGATTTAGGAAGCAACTGATCAAATACACACAGAATGATTCATTTTTTACGGCAAAATTTGCTGGTGATACAAAGTATGAAGATCTACCAGGTGTTATTACACGGTACAATGAACTCAAGAGCACCAACAACTAGTGAATTTCAGGAAAGCCCAAGTCACAGATTTACCAATACTAAATACAATTAGCGTCCTATCAAAACAACATTGGGGCTATCCTGAATCCTGGATGGCACAATGGAAAAATGATCTGACCTTAGATAAGAAAGAATTTTCTGCTCAGCAAGTTCTTTTGGTTGAGAATAAGAATCAGATTGTAGGTTTCTGCTCCATTGCCGAAAATCCCAAAACATATGAAATTCTTCACCTGTGGCTGTTGCCAGAGTTTATCGGTAAGGGTCACGGCAAGAAACTACTTCAAACGGCGATTCAATCTTTTGTCAAAAAAGAGTATCCAATCATCGTGGAAGCTGATCCGCATGCAGAAGCATTTTATAAAAGTCAGGGTTTTGAAACCTATGACAAGGTTGAAAGTTTTCCACCCGGCAGATTCCTACCTGTTATGAAAAAACCATACGAAGCTAGCTCTTACCAAGTATAGCCCCAATTACACCACCGGTTACACCCATCATTACTGCAGAGACGATAGGGTCAATCAAAGTGACGGTCAAATTCATTAGGTTGGTTGTGCCGAACATCGACAGATTGATGGCAAGTCCTAGTATCAAACCGATAACTGCACCTGCTTTGAACCCACCTGAAAAGGAGGTAATGCTAGCCCACTTTCCAAAAACATAAACAAGCAGGTAGGCTTGAAACAAATTACCAAGAATCAAAGCCCACCAGACTATATCTTCTTCCGCACGCATAGCATCGGTGGTTGAGCCGGCATTGCTTTCGTAGAAATCCATTAGAAGGGCACCATAAAGTAGCCATCCAAGAAGAAAAAGTACGACAAACCCAGCCAGGGTTGCCAGAATACGATTTTTAGCTGTCATAAGAGTTGTTAGGTTAGTGCTGCATTCAATTTAATGATTTTTTCGCTCTTTCTAACCGATATTGCTCATTTGACATAATAATAGAAAACGTGTGACTGGCAAACACCTTTTTGCAAATCAATAAAATCCTAAATTAGCAACACATAAACCTGCTGCTAATTAGTATGAAGAGATTGCTACTAAATCCCATTCTTTTGATAGTGGTTGTTAGTCTGTCTGCCCAGCTACGTGAGGGAATGCCTGCTCCTCAAATCTTTGTGGATGAATGGGTGAACAGCGAAGACTTCACCATTCAAGACACGAAGGGGAAAGCGGTGGTTCTCGATTTTTGGTTTACTTCCTGCGCCCCTTGTGTCTACACGATTCCACATCTGAATGAGCTTACCAAGGAGTATCAAGATGAAAATATTGTGTTTATCGCACTAACCATCGAAAAGCAAATTGAGGTTGCCAAATTTCTAACTAAGAAGAAGATTTTGGCATATGTTGCGACGGACACCACACACCAGACAATTATTCGATACGGAGTTAGCGCGTTCCCGACAACGTTTTTAATCGATGCTGGTGGAACCGTTCGGTGGAGAGGGTCTCCATCACATCTTACACGAGACATGCTTGACGAACTTATAGACCAGAAGCACTTTCCTCAAGTTAAGAAAGATAACCAGAATCTAGCATCTGGAACTATGTGGGAGTCCAGACCGGACCGTTTTTTTCCCATCGAAGTAAAAAAGAATGACTACATGGACCAAGCATCTTCAGGAATGCAATCCAATTCCAGTGAGCTGAGTGTTGTAAATCAACCGCTACCGGAGGTCATGTCTCTTCTGCTCCAAAAGAGAAAAAACAGAATTTTAGTTCCTAATGAAGATTGGTACGACATAAGATTTAAGATTCCTACAGAACTTCCCAGAGAACAAGTTCCAGCAGAGATCGTCAAGTCAATTCTCAATGAGCTGAGTTATGAAATGAAAACGGTAAAAAGAGAAGTCATTGGGTACGAATTGAAAATGACAGACATGGATCTTTTTGTCAGAAATGCTATCGATACAACCAAGGTTTATTACGGACTAGGCACGACAAGATATGAAACTTATTGGCAAGGAAAAGGAGCGCAGATACCGGACTTGGTTAAGGAAATGGAAGACTATTTTGGGGTTTTTATTGATGACGAGACAAAGCTCAATGGTTTTTTCGAATTCAAGTTCCCATTCCAGTCTTTCAAAGTGGCCAGCGAATATCTACTTAATAACTATGGACTTGAATTGGTACGAAAAGAGTTGAATATCGAGGTAACACAGATTGGACCAAAACATAATTAGATATTTATTCCACTAGTCGTCGATGGTCGCATGGTAATCCCTTGATCCACGGCTGAGAACCGACAGTCAAAAATTTCATATCATTCTTCAGGTGATATGCTACCTTGTTACTCCATCAGGCCTAAAACCCATGAAATCACTGATCATTCTCCTATCCTGTTTCTGCTTGTCTACTAACATTTTGCTAGCTCAAAGTCTGTCAGAGAAAGTTACTATACGACGTACTTCCTATGGCGTACCACACATCATAGCGGAAGATCTGCAATCCGTTGCCTTTGGATTGGCATACGCCGAACTTGAAGATCGGGGTGAAAAGGTGATCCTTCCATTAATACGGTCAAAAGGAGTGTTAGCCAAGTACACAGGTATCGACAATGTTGATCGGGATCTTTATGCCAAGCTAGTCCTGGAACATACGCGTAATACCTATCATTCTCTTGACCAGGACACGCGCAATATTTTGGAAGGATTTGCGAGCGGAGTGAACTATTACCTAGAAAAATTTCCTGAAAAATTTCCTGATTGGTATTATCAGCAGTTCACAGGAATTGATGTCGCAGCAGCCTCCAATCGAGGAAGCAGACCTACGAATTTTTCTGCCCGAGACTTTTTGCGGAAGCTTGCGGATGAAAAAAATCGTTTAAGATCTAATGATGACGCTGGTTCGAACGTGTGGGCCTTTGCTCCTGAAAGAACAAAATCGGGCAATGCCATACTAATGCGCAACCCACATTTATCTTGGGAGGCTGGTTATTACGAAGCGCATATCACCGTACCAGGCAAGATCAACTTCTACGGTGATTTCCGAATCGGAGGAATGTTTGCCATCATTTGTGGTTTCAATGACAATTTGGGTTGGTCTACTACAAACAATTACCCCGACCTGGAGGAAGTATATGCACTCAAGGTTGATCGGAACAAGCCAGATCATTATCTATTAGATGGTGGTTCATTCGCCATCAGTCGCAAAAACGTGCAGGTTGAATTCAAGAATGGTGAAGGCACGGGATTGGTGAATAAGGAATGGCTCTACACACCTTTTGGTCCCGTAATAGATAGGTCTGGAGGCTTCATATACGTCGTGAAAACAGCGGACTGGAACAACTTCCAGCGTGGAGAACAGCTAGTCGCCATGATGCAATCAAAAAACCTTGAGGAGTGGAAAAGTGCGATGAAGAGACGTAACATTAGTTCAAGTAACTACACCTATGCAGATGATCAAGGTAATATTTTCTATCTCTGGAACGCTTCAGCCCCGAAGCTTCCGCATAAATTTCTGGGAGACACCACAGCGCATATTGTGAACAAAAGCAGTGAAATTTGGAAGACCTATCAGGACTTTGATCGCATACCGCAGTTACTCAATCCAAAAGGCGGATATGTTCAAAACTGCAATGATCCTTTCTACCTGGCCAACTTACAGCAACCTATTTCACCCGATGGTCAGCCAAGCAACTTCCCGGAACCACGACTAAGATTACGATCTCAGCATAGCCTGGGACTGATTAACAATGATCAAAAATTCAGCCTTGAGGAAGTAGTCGGTTTGAAATACAGCATGAAGATGCTCGCCGCTGATCGGCTGAAGGATGAGCTTGTGACGCTAGCTGAAGGATCATCGACCCCAGCGCACAAAGAAGCGGCTGCTTATCTTCAAGCCTGGAACAACACATCTGCGGTTGAAAGCCAGGGAAGTGTTCTCTTCAATGACTGGTTTTGGTACTACAGATCTTTGGTTGGAGCAGATAGTCTTTATAGAGTACCTTGGGAATGGGACAAGCCAATGAACACTCCATTTGGCATCAATATGCCAGACAGCGCCATGAAGGCGCTGACCATGGCCATTGACACGCTCACCAGAAAATATGGTGACTACAAACTAGCCTGGGGAGATGTGTATCGGGTACGACGTGGTGATGTGGACGTTCCTGTTGGGGGTGGATCAGGAACCTTGGGGAATTTCCGGGTGATCTATTTTGGCCCCGAAGAGGAGGACAAAAAGCGCAGGGTCATTGGTGGCGATGGCTGGGTCTTTGCTGTCGAATTTGGAAAAAGGATCAAAGCCTATTCCATTCTCGCATACGGGCAATCGAACGATCCTGAAAGCCCGTACTTTGACGACCAGGCCAGGTTGTTTGCAGAAAACAAGATGAAGAAGGTTGCCTTTACAGAGAAAGACATAAAAAAGGATCTGCTCAAAAGCTACAGGCCAGGTACGGAGGAATAGCTTCTTTTATCCTAGATAACACAAATCCGCTCCCTCTTAACGAAGTCTGGTTTTCTAGAAAAGCTTAGAGCTTAATTTCCCAAGTTCGCTCAGCAAAATGACGGCTTCACAGTAGTTTACGTTCTTAGCTGATCTCCATCTACCGAATTTTCCATTTGGCTAAATACTGAAACATCCTATGTGGCTTATCCCAACTTACTGTAGATGAGAATAACCATGGTTACGAGCACAATGATCCCCAAGATGATAACAAAAATCCTGCACCCGAGGCCTAGGGCATTTTTCTCAGAATCTGGTAGGTAATGATGTTCAACAGCCATGAGAAACACAGCAATTTTTTCAAATTACCTGAGTTCTTAGCATCTAATTATCCTCCTGGCCCTTCTTGGACAGTAGCTGGAGTTGGCCTTGTACCACTTGAAAACCAGGATACATTTCGAGAGTTGCCAGAAAAAGTCTCTTTGCCTCATCATCATTCCCTTTTGACTCTTCCACCATCGCCTTGATTCGATGAGCAGCGACATTCAAGGGTATTTCTTGTCCGGCGTTATCCTCGGTTGGGAAAACGATGATCTGCGACTTTGCATCTTCGCTCTGCATGATGATATCGACGGAAGTAACAGCTTCCCCATACCGCTTTAATTCCAGCTGCAAGAATGCGATTTTGTACAAAACATTCAGGTCATTTTTAGCAAGGTAAAGTGTCTCGTAATACGGGATCGCCCTGTCTTTCACGCCAAGGTTATCGAACGCACTTGCTGCTACTTCTGTAGCAAAAAGATTGTCGTTATTAATTCGCAATGATTGCTGAGCCACTAATGCTGCAGAAGCGTTTTGATTATACTGAAGATAGATTAATGCAAGAGAATCGTACAACGCAGGATTTCCGGGATTCTCGGATATGAGGTTATATAGCGCCATCTTGGCAACCTGTACATCGTTGAACAAATTAGCGGAATTGTAAATAAAAGACTGCTTTCGAATCTCCCAAGGAATTGAATCTCCCTCTGCCATCTCTGTACTTTGTGCTGCTAGCATATGACCAAACAACACGAAACTCAACACAAAAAATATCTTTTTCATCATTTCTGTTTTAAAACGCCTGCAAACATAGTTATTTGTAAGATTCCAAGGAAGAAATTATTTCCTAAGCTTCAATCCATACTTTTTTCCAAGATCCAGCATCATTCTGTATGCCTCCTCTTTGTCATTGGCAATTCGACCGTCCAGGATAGACTCTTTGATTTCAGATTTGATATCTCCAATCATTTTGGATGGTTGGATTTCAAAGGCTTCCAGGATCATTTCACCGGTGACAGGCGGTTGGAAATTCATTATACGGTCACGCTCCTCCACCTCCCTTATTTTTCTTTCAACGCTAGTAAAATTTTTCTGATACCGCTGTACCCGCTCAGGGTTCTTTGAGGTCACATCGGCCCTGCATAGAATCATCAGATCTTTTACATCATTTCCAGCTTCAAAAACCATCCTTCGTACAGCCGAATCGGTCACCTGATTGTTTACAAGAGCAATTGGTCGAAGGTGGAGCCTCACCAATTTTTGAACGTACTTCATACGATCGTCCAAGGGCAGCTTCAATCTCTTGAAGATGCGGGGCACCCACTTTGCACCCATATCTTCATGTCCATGAAAGGTCCATCCGGCTTTCTCGTTAAATCGTTGCGTAGCGGGCTTCGCAATATCATGTAGAATTGCTGCCCATCTTAGCCAAAGGCTATCCGTCATTTCGCTAATGTTATCAAGGACTTGAAGTGTATGATAAAAATTATCCTTGTGACCTTTGCCATTGATTTTCTGAACACCTTGCAACTTAGACATCTCTGGAAAGATAATCTCTAGCAAACCTGAGTGGAACAAAAGCTTAAATCCGTAAGATGGAGTGTTCGATAAAATAATCTTGCTTAACTCATCAGTAACTCTCTCTTGAGAAACAATCGAGATCCGCTCTTTGCTATCAATTATGCCCTGAAATGTTTCAGCTTCAATATCGAATGAGAGCTGACTTGCAAAGCGAACAGCTCTCATCATTCGCAAAGGATCATCTGAAAAAGTGATTTCAGGTGTAAGTGGAGTTCTGATCGTTTTTTTTCTCAAATCATCGATACCTTCAAAGGGATCAATCAGAGTTCCATAGTTATCGTCGCACAGACCAATTGCCATAGCGTTAATGGTAAAGTCCCTCCTATTCTGATCATCTGCAAGTGTTCCAGTCGAAACCTCGGGGTTTCGAGAGTCCTTGCGGTAAGATTCCTTCCTAGCACCAACGAACTCGAAGGCGTAACCTTCAAAATGAATCGAAGCTGTACCATAGTTTTTGAAAATAGAGAGTTTTGCCTTCTTTCCAAGTTGCTCAGAAACATGCTTAGCTAATTGAATACCATCCCCAACACATACAAAATCAACATCCTTGGATGGCCTATCTAAAATCAAATCACGTACGTAACCACCAACAACATACGTCTCAAGCTCAAGTTTCCTTGAAGCCGATCTTACTGTCTCAAAGATGGAATGCTTATCTAGGTGATCCGCAAAAGAATTCATGCTGCAAAAATAGAGATATGATCAACCAAAAAGTCGCATAAGTAGAGGTTGACGAAAAGAAAAATAATTGGCGTGATTAGATTTGTTCACACATGAGTCAGGAACAAGTTAAAGAAAAGATCAAAACGCTCACTGAGGAGCTCAATTATCACAATCACCTTTATTATCAGAAAAGTCAATCGGAGATCTCAGACTATGAATTTGATCAAAAGCTGAAAGAGTTGGAAAAACTTGAGTCAGACTATCCTGAATTGAAGCTTCCCTATTCTCCTACCTCACGGGTTGGAGGAACTATTACCAAAGATTTTGAAACGGTAGTTCACAAATACCGCATGCTTTCCTTGGGAAACACCTATTCTTTTGAAGAATTAGAAGATTTTGATACACGAGTAAAAAAAGGACTGGGAACAGAGAATTATGAGTACTTCTGTGAACTAAAATTCGATGGAGTCGCCATAAGTCTGATCTATGAGAATGGAATGCTGAAAAGGGGTGTAACAAGAGGTGATGGCACAAAAGGCGACGACATCACCAACAATGTCAAGACGATCAAAACCATTCCGTTGAAAATCGACAACGCCTTAACAGATTCCTTTGAGGTGAGAGGTGAGGTCTTTATGGCCAAGGGTCTTTTTACAGAATTAAATGAAGAAAGAGTGAAGGAAGGCGAGATCCCATTGGCAAACCCTCGAAACACTACTTCAGGAACGCTTAAAATGCAAGATTCCAGCGTGGTTGCGAGTCGAAAACTAAATTGCTATTTGTACACCTATCTTGATGATAACGAAAGCTTCGAAACACACGAAGAGTCTATTCATTTTTTAGAAAAAGCTGGATTCAACGTATCTCAGACCTATCAGAGATGCAATTCTCTTAAGGAAGTCTTCGATTACATAAACAAATGGGATGAGGAGCGCCATACACTCCAGGTAGAGACAGATGGGGTCGTGATAAAGGTGAACAGTATTGACCACCAGTCAGAGCTTGGATTTACAGCAAAAAATCCTCGCTGGGCCATTTCGTACAAATTCAAAGCTGAGTCGGCTTCAACCCGGTTAAGGGATATCTCCTATCAAGTGGGACGTACAGGGGCTATTACTCCGGTTGCGGAACTGGAACCTGTTTTTTTGGCTGGGACAACAGTAAAACGTGCTTCGCTCCATAATGCCAACGAGATTGAGCGTTTGGGTGTGCAGGTTGGTGACACAGTAAGCGTAGAAAAAGGTGGTGAAATCATTCCTAAGATCACGGGAGTTGACAAGTCTAAGCGAGCTCATGACTCAGTTCCCATTCAATACATTGACAGGTGTCCCGAATGCGAAACCCAACTCGTAAGAAGCGAAGGTGAAGCCCAGCACTATTGTCCAAACACGGAAGGTTGTCCTCCACAGGTTTTAGGAAGGATTGAGCATTTCATCAGTCGTAATGCGCTAAACATTGAGACACTAGGCCCGCGTACCATCAAAGGTTTCCTATCAAAAAATCTAATCGCAGACTATTCTGACCTTTATCATCTCACATTTGATCAGATCAATAACCTACAGTTTGAGGAACGGGAAGAGGACGGTGATGTAGTAAAGCGGTCAATTAAGGAAAAGACAGCCAACAACATCCTGGATTCAATAGAGAAATCGAAGGAAATTCCATTCGAACGGGTTCTTTTCGGTTTAGGCATCAGATACGTTGGTAAGACAGTGGCAGAGAAACTTGCAGAACATTTTAAGACAATTGATCAGATTAGAAATGCCAGTTTTGATGAAATAGTTGCTGTTCATGAGATAGGTGACAGAATTGCCGAAAGCATTCGTTCGTATTTTTCAAATCCAAAAAACAATGAAATCGTTGATTCACTCAAGTCTTCTGGGCTGAAAATGGTGCTTGAAGAAAGAGCTGGTGCTGGAGATCAATTAAAAGGGCTTACGTTTGTGGTGTCAGGAGTGTTTGATGGCTATGGAAGAGAAGACCTGAAAAACTTAATCAAGAATCAGGGAGGAAAAATTGCAAGCAGCATTTCAAGTAAAACCAACTACCTGGTCGCAGGAGCCAATATGGGCCCTGCTAAAAAAGAAAAGGCAGAAAGTCTAGGCATTGACATCCTGGATGAGGACGCCTTCAACCAACTGTTAGAGAATGATAAAAACCGCATTACTGAATAGAAAATGTAGGAAGCTATCAAAGCTCCAGAAAAGTGAAAACCTACCGTACAGGAGCGCTCATTCGATTGGCATTTTATACAACTCCGAAGAATTTGAAAAAGGGCTGATTGATGAGTTGACAGACAGTTTTAGTGGTGATGGCAAAGAAACAGCATCTATGGCTTACACGGCCAAAGAAACTGATGATCGATTCTCCTTTTGTAAAAAAGACGTTTCAATTTCTGGCGAGCTTAAAAAAGAACCAGTTGGCTTCTTTGCAAATCGAGCATTTGATTTTCTAATATCCCTTGACACCTCAGGCGATATCAATTTCAAATATGTCCTCGCGCTATCAAAGGCAACTTGTAAAGTGGGAATCAATTCCGATCCATTGGAAGATTTGCTAGTCTTGTCTTTTAAAAAATCTGAGGATAAATCGCAGAATATCCAGGACATTATTAAATACTTGAAAATGATCTGAAATGAAGGAAAAGTTCGGAGGGACAGGTGTTGCCTTAGCCACACCTATGAATGAAGATTTAAGTATAGATTATCGCTCTCTTGAAAAACTTGTCAACCTAACAATTGATGGTGGCGTCAATTACTTGGTTGTGATGGGAACTACAGGAGAATCTCCCACAATCTCCTGGAATGAAAAACTTGAGGCCCTCTCCTATATACAGAAAGTAAACTCGGGGCGAGTTCCTATTGTATTTGGACTTGGCGGCAACAACACACGTGAATTGATCAATCAGTCAAAAGAACTCACTCATTACGAGATAGATGCAATACTATCTGTAAGCCCGTACTATAGCCGGCCTTCTCAAAAAGGAATACAACGGCACTACGAAATGATTTCCAATGAATTTAACGCTCCTGTCATTCTATACAACGTACCCTCAAGAACGGCTTCTAATATTGAGGCGGAAACAACTCTTGCCTTAGCTGAGCACGAGAATATCATAGGGATGAAAGAAGCTTCAGGTGATTTAGAACAATGCCTGGAGATCATTCTTAACAAACCGGAGGATTTTCTACTCCTTTCGGGAGATGATGGAGGTACATGTGAACTGATAAAAAACGGCGCGGAAGGAGTAATTTCCGTCATCGCTAATATTTTGCCGAAAGAATTCACTTTTATGGTTAATGCCATGTTGGATGGCAATCTGAATGCGGGTAAAAAACTGAATAAATCTTTGGAAAAAGCCTATGAGCTACTGTCTTCCGAGGGCAATCCGGTTTCGTTAAAAGCGGGGCTCTTCGTCGATGAGTTGTGCAGGGATACTGTACGTCCTCCTCTTCTGGAGGCATCTACCGAATTGAAGAACACCTGGCGAGACTACCTCAGAAAAATCAGAGCATAAAAAAAGGGAGCAAATGCTCCCAAATTTTTTTTAGCGGTAATCAATTAATCTTACCCTTTGTTTTTAATATCCTGAACTTCTAGTCTGATAGATTGGGCTAGGTTTTTCATCTCTTGCATTCCTTTTCTTACTCTGGTTCCAGCGGCATTGTTACCCTTGTCATAGAATTTGTCAAAATCCGCCTCAAGAGAATCTACTAAATTTCTAAGTTCGTTAAATCTACTCATAATTATAAGGTAATAAGGTTATTGATAAAATTAAAGATGAGGCAATATAGCCCCAAATTGCTTAATAATCACGTTTTATTGAAGTATTTATTAAGTTTTTGCCAGCATTGCGCCTTCCACTCCAGCTTCTCTATACACCCCTTCATCAAGCTTAGATTTTATTGAATCGAAGGCATTTAATGTCAACTCCACATCGTCCAATGTATGCATTGCTGTTGGTATAATTCTTAGAATAACCATCCCTTTTGGAACCACGGGATAAACGATCATCGAACAGAATATTTTGTAGTTCTCTCTAAGGTCCCGAACCATATTACATGCTTCCAATACTTCTCCATTCAGTACTACAGGAGTTACCGGAGAATTGGTCGTTCCAATGTTAAATCCACGATCTCTGAATCCACCTTGAATGGCGTTTACAATCGTCCACAATTTTTCTCTCAATTCAGGCATCGTTCGAAGCATATCCAATCGCTTAAGCCCACCAACTACCAACGGCATGGGAAGTGACTTGGCATAGATCTGAGAACGCACTTTATATCTTAAGTGATTTACAATATTGGTCGGGCCAGCTATAAAGGCACCAATACTTGCCATTGATTTGGCAAACGTCGAAAAGTAGATATCTATCTCATCCTGCACTCCGTGGTACTCCCCGGTTCCAGCGCCAGTTTCGCCCATGGTGCCAAAACCATGTGCATCATCAACCAAAAGCCTGAAATCGTATTTTTTCTTCAATGCTGCAATTGCAGCAAGATTCCCAGTGTTACCGCTCATTCCAAAAACACCCTCGGTAATTACTAAAACACCTCCGCCCTGCTCATTTGCAAGCTTCTCCGCCCTTTTAAGCTGTCTCTCACAGTTTTCTATGTCATTATGCGGGAAGACATACCTTTTCCCAATGTGCATCCTCAAAGCATCGATAATGCAGGCGTGGCACTCTGCATCATAGACCACAACATCTTTCCTGTCAACCAGGGCGTCTATTACAGACATGATCCCCTGATAGCCATAGTTCAATAGCATTCCAGTAGGCTTTTGAACAAAATCTGCCAATTCTTGCTCCAATTGGTCGTGAAGGTCAGAATTTCCCGTCATCATTCTGGCTCCCATAGGATAGCCAAGACCCCACTCTTTTGTGGCATCTGCGTCCGCTTTCCTAATCTCAGGATGGTTTGCTAGTCCAAGGTAGTTGTTCAAACTCCACGCCAACACCTCCTGGCCTTTAAATTTCATTCTAGGCTGAATCTCCCCCTCTAGTTTTGGAAAGAAATAGTAATTCACATCCTCATCAAGGAACGAGTACTGCCCCAATGCCCCCTTATCGCTTAATAGCTTGTCAAATAAATCCATTTAGTCGTATTAATCTCCAGTTTTCTTAAACAAGGTGCAAATTTAGCAGTATTGTACATATTATGAATACTTTCAGATTTGATAAACTTGCGGTAAGGTTTGAAATATGTCAATAAAGAAGATATTAGTAGCAAATAGAGGAGAAATCGCCATTCGCGTAATGCGATCAGCTAAGGAAATGGGAATCGCCACAGTAGCCGTTTATAGCGATGCTGACAAACTTTTACCTCATGCTTCGTACGCCGATGAAGCGATCAACATTGGCCCCGCTCCCGCATCTGAATCTTACCTAGTACAGGAAAAGATCATCGAAGCCTGTAAAACAACAGGAGCAGATGCCATTCATCCGGGCTATGGTTTTTTGTCTGAAAATGCGGCATTTGCAGATAAAGTGGAAAAAGCCGGAATCAATTTCATTGGTCCTTCGTCGAAAGCGATCAGCGTGATGGGAGACAAGTTGACTTCCAAACAGACTGTGCAGAAATTCAATGTGCCGCTAGTACCTGGAATGGATAAACCAATAAATGATGTTGAGAAAGCGAAGAAGGTAGCTGATGAAATTGGATATCCCATTATGATCAAGGCAAGTGCAGGTGGTGGAGGTAAAGGCATGAGGATCGTAAACGATAAGAAAGATTTTGAGGAACAGATGGAACGTGCCATGAGCGAAGCAAGAAATTCGTTTGGCAACGATGAGGTCTTTGTTGAAAAATATATCGCATCTCCAAAGCACATTGAAGTTCAGGTATTAGGAGACAAACATGGAAATATTGTTCATCTGTTCGAAAGGGAATGTAGTATTCAGCGAAGGCATCAAAAAGTGGTTGAGGAAGCCCCTTCTGCGCTATTAACAGAGGAAAGGCGAATGAAAATTGGTGAAGCAGCGATCAACGTGGCTAAGTCCTGTGCCTACTTTGGCGCGGGTACGGTTGAATTCATTGCAGACGAAAATCTTGATTTTTATTTCCTGGAAATGAATACACGGCTTCAGGTTGAGCATCCAGTTACAGAATTGATCACTGGTGTCGATCTTGTAAAAGAACAAATCAAGATTGCCGATAACCAACCTCTGTCATTTAGACAGGAAGATTTGAAGGTTCAGGGACATAGTCTTGAGGTACGGGTGTATGCGGAGGATCCGGCGAATAACTTTTTACCGGATACCGGGAAGCTGATATCGTATGTAAGACCGCAGGGTGCTGGGGTTCGTGTGGATGACGGGTATGAAGAGGGATTGGATGTTTCTATATACTATGATCCGATGATTGCCAAGCTTATATCTTATGGCAAGGACAGAAATGAGGCGATCGAACGGATGAAACGCGCAATCCACGAATATCAAATAGCAGGAGTTAAGACTACACTGCCATTCTGCGATTTTGTTCTCAGGCATCAAGAATTTTTAGACGGTTCGTTCACAACGAAATTTGTAGAAACACATTTCACTCCGGAGGTGCTGGAGGAAGTAGTTGATAAGGAGCTATCCGAAGCTGCCCTAGCGGTTGCTTATCAAGAATTCAGTAGAAGGAAGGTTCAGGTTGCCAGAAATGATACAAAGCTCGGCAAATGGAAATCGAGAGTTAGGAACTAATGGCTGAAATTAAACCACTTAGGGCATGGAGATATAGCCCTGAATACATTGAAAACATAGAAAACCTTGTATCCCCGCTTTTCGATGTTGTTTCCAAAAAACAACGAGAATACCTGTACAAAAACCCTTACTCGAGTATTCATCTCTCAGTTCCCAATGGTGAGGATCCGGTTAATGACGCAGTTAAAACACTCGCAGAATGGAAAGCCACAGGAGTGATCCGACAGGACCACCTACCCTCTATATATGTCTACTACCAATATTTCAATTTACCTGGGAGCAATCGACAGTATTGTCGGAAGGGGTTCATTGCAAACCTGAGGGTCTACGACTGGGAGGAAGGAGTTTTGTTGAGGCACGAAAATACCATGCCTCATTCGGTAAATGATCGCATGGATCTTTTGAACAAGACTGAACTGAATGTAAGTCCAACGCATGGCCTCTACACGGACCCCGAGATGAGCATTGAAAAATTTCTGGATGATGCAATGGAAACTCCCCTATACGAAACTGAGGATTACCAGGGTGTCCGAGATGTTTTTGCGGTGATCCATGATGCAAAAACTATACAGCGAATCATTGACATTATACGAGATAAAAAAATAATTCTTGCAGACGGACACCATAGATATGAAGGTTCATTAGTAAACCAAAAGAAGTGCGAAGAGGAAAACCCTGAACACACCGGGAATGAGGGCTACAATTACCATATGATGTGGTTTACCAACACCGAGGCTGACAATCTTCGGATTTTGCCAACTCACAGACTCGTAAAAAACCTACCCAACTTTTCCCAAGAGCAGTTTGTGGAGAACCTTAGTCACTATTTCACTATAAAACCGATTTCTGAGCCATCTATTGTCAATGAAGTAATCTTAGGGAAAAAATGGGCTTTCGGGCTGATACTCAAAGATCAAGCGTACAAGATCCAACTCAATCCTGAACTAATACACCTTATTGATTGGAATTTTCCATCGGCTATAAAGGAATTGGACTTGACTGTCATGCATTATTTCGTACTTGAGAAATGTCTGGGTATCCCAGGGAAAGATCAACGCAACAGTAGGAATTTGACTTTCGAAAGAAATTTCACAAAGTCTGTAAACGAAGTGGAAAACGGGGACGCTCACTTCGCTATCATCACAAAGGACATATCAATCGAAACGGTTAAAGAAGTCTGCTACAGTGGCTACACGCTACCTCAGAAATCCACCTATTTTTATCCTAAGGTTATTTGCGGTTTTCTCTTTGGATCGATCAAAGAGGATGAATTCAATTCATTTTTCGATGATGCCTTCCAATAGTCTCATTTTAGGGTCGCAATCGCCTCGAAGAAAGCAACTACTTGAAGAGGCAGGGTTTAAGTTCAGAGTAGAAACTATTGATTTTGACGAGGTTTTCCCGCAAGACATGCCAGTCCATAATGTCGCCGAGTATCTCGCAACTGAAAAGAATAAAGCATTTAGAAAAATCCATAAGAAAGAAATAGTTCTCACTGCCGATACTGTCGTAATCGTAAATAACAAAATACTAGGGAAACCCAAAAATGAAGATGAGGCGATCAATATGCTCAGCAGTTTATCGGGCATCGTTCATCAAGTTGTTACGGGCATATGCATCAGCAACGATACAAAGCAACATTCCACTAGTGTCACCACCGAGGTTAAAGTGAAACCTCTTTCGATTAAAGAGATCAACCATTACATCTCCAATTTCAGTCCTTTTGATAAAGCTGGGGCTTACGGTATTCAAGAGTGGTTCGGACTGGTAGCCGTAGAGTGGGTCAAAGGTTCATACTACAATGTTGTTGGTTTGCCCGTCGATAAAGTTTACAACCTTCTAACAGAAGATTTTGATCTAGTCATTTTCTAGTAGTCCAAATAGCGAAACTCTCCTGCTTCAGCAGGCAAAAAATAGTACACCAGAAAGATCAACCCTGTGTACCACAGTACGATCAAAACATCAGCTGTTTTCTTGCCAAATGCTTTAAATAGGAATTGATACATAGATTCAAATTGTTAGAAGCCGAGCAGTACCCTAAAAACATCAACCGACTTAGCAAGGGAGTCCTCCTTAATC
Source organism: Cyclobacteriaceae bacterium (assembly GCA_028285685.1). Classification (GTDB taxonomy): domain Bacteria; phylum Bacteroidota; class Bacteroidia; order Cytophagales; family Cyclobacteriaceae; genus Ekhidna. Next base: position 35,412 of record JANQOR010000002.1, read on the forward strand.
CAAGCAAAGCTCACAATTGTGAAGTTCAATGTAAGCAATACGGAAAAAAAATCCCAGGCCCTTTGCAATGGAGGATTCAGACTAAGATTGACATATCGATTAAAAACATACCAGCCCATAATACCTAAACCGTGGAACATGGCCCAAGCCACATATCTGAAAGATATCTCGTGCCAAAGCCCTAGCACAATCATCGATGCCAAAATTGCAAACCACGGAAGCCGACTCATCGATGAGACAGGCATGAAAATGTAATCTCTACACCATTGAGACAGTGAGATATGCCATCTTTTCCAGAAATCATTAATGTTTCTTGCCAGAAATGGATAGTTGAAATTCTCCATAACTCTTATTCCTAGGAGAGATGAAAATCCAATGGCAACATCAGAGTACCCAGCAAACTGCATGTAAGAATTACCCGCATAGCTTACGCAATCCAGATAGGTATGAAGCCAAATTTGTGAGTCATCCAGAGTCTCTACAAACCCCGCCAGTGCCGATGAAAATAAATAGTTACCTAGTACTACGATCTTGACTAAACCATATAGTATCCTCTCCAATCCATTTGAGAACATTTCTTGGTTCCATCGCCTTCTTCTTATTTCCCTGTACCAATCGCCAATTCTTATGATCGGACCAACAAGAATCACGGGAAAGTATAGCATATACGCTAGAAAGATATTTATCGGAATATGTTCATCATTGCCCTTGTACACTTCTATCGAGTAATGAATTAGTCTGAAAACATAGTAAGACATCCCTAGTGGTAAGGCGGATTGCATCCAAACATTCGTTTCCATGGAACTGACAACCTTGAAGCACGCAAATAGGATAGCAAGAAGCAAAATGGCAAGAAGTACAAGGAATTGAAATCTGTCTCTCTTCTTTGCCAGATAATAAGTACACAGAGAAGACGAGAGCAAGACAACAAGGGAAACAAAATCGGCAAATCCAATGAACAATAGGCATGAAACATTAACAGATGAAATCTGATATTTCTCGGGTAAAACCCATGCTAAAAATGCACACGGTAGAGCGAATGAGAGAAAAAGCAGTAGTTCTTCCAAATACTTCTTATCTATTTTTAGATTCAATGTGTTCCCCTATCCGCTTCACAAACCAGTCAGTAAGTAGCTTTTCACCTTTTGCATTCATGTGGCTCTCATCATAAAAATCCTTGAAGGAAAACGGCCGACTTACATCCCAAAATTCAGCACCGTATCTGGTGATACAAAACCTCTTAAAATCAGTGTATTTTCTATCTTTTCTTAGTGAGTCCATTTTCAATTCCAATTCATCAAAATATGGCACATTAAAAATGATAACATCCGTTCCCATGTCCCGTAGTTCCTCAAGAAACTGGACTAGTAGAGGGTTTTCCTCTTTGGTTCTTGGTTCTTTCCGGAGGACGGTTTGAATATGCTGTTTCAACTGACTGGTGTCGAGAAGAGTTTTCCGAAGATGGTTATTGTTCATCATCTCTTTGGGAGGAGCGCTATTTGATTCATAAAGCTTGCGCAACAGCGTCCTAAGACCAAATTGAATCCTAGGATGATATTTATTTGAAAGTTCTTTCTTTTCAAAGCAGAAGAAGGACTCTTGAAATACAAAATAATCAGGTTGATAAGCGCGGATTTTGGTTCGGAAAACATCACTTTTTAGAAAATCCTCAACCTCAAATTTTAAACCGCCTTTTGTAATCTTCACCCAACTGGTACTGAGCTCCTGTTTTGCACTAATCAAGTTTTCAATATCAATTGGGTCACTTAACCCTTGCCGTATCATTGATGCTCCAATAATAACACCCTTTTTGCCTGTAAAGTCTTCAGCCTCCTGGCTGAACGACTGATCAACCTGCATTTCAAAAATGTAAAACCCAATGTTCTCTGAAAAGTAAGAAACAAGTAGAATAATTACCGATGACAAAATGAATGTTAGCTTCCATATTTGGAGTGAGGGAAAGTGCATGGCTACCCTTCCACTTTCGCAAGTACAATTCTCTCTGCTGAAGCCAAACTGGAAATGTTCATGATATCTACAGGGCTCAGATGTATTTCAAAATGCTTTTCAAGCCTCGTAACAAATTCCAAGTGATCTAAGGAATTCCACCCTTCAACATTATTTGAATGACGATGCATATCTTCGATGCCTAAACTGGCATTAAAACAGCTAGAGGCTAGTGTCAAGACATCTTCTCTCACTGAGATTTGTCCGTGTTGTATCGAATCTTCCATTTCCTTGGCAACCTCCTCAATTGTAGCTTTTAGCCTTTCAAGCTGAACCTTACCCATGGATCCCTTTGGCAACTCTTTCACGACGAAGATTTCAGAGGGAGTTTTGACATCTTCCAGGTAGTCCTTGCAAAACTTCCTGACCTCTCTCTCCTTGGGAACTTCCTCCCCTTCTGGCACAACCACTGCAACAACTTTCTCGCCCCAAACCTCATCGTGTTGTCCATACACGCAAGACTCGCCAATCAAGGGGTGTGAATCCAACACTTCGGTTATCTCTTCAGGAGATATGTTTATTCCACCACGAATAATCAGGCTTTTTTTCCTTCCCTTGATGTAATAGAATCCCTCATCATCCCTAACTGCCAAATCTCCAGTAGGAAACCAGTCATTTCTATAAATTATATCGCTATTCACATATGAATGCATAACATGATCTCCTTTAATCAAAAGTTCTCCAACCTCATTTGAGCCCAACTCCACTCCACGTTCATCTACGATTCTCGCTTCACAGTCTACGGGCTTCCCGATGGAGCCGACCTTCCAGCAATCTTCCCCTGGTCCACAGTAGAAACTCTCGGCGACAGTCTCAGTCAATCCATAAGTGTTAACGACCTTTACTTTAAATGTATCCATAAAGTCTCGCCAAAGTGTTGTTTCCAAAGGAGCTGCAGTAGATATTATAAACTTAAACTCGGGAGTATGAAAGCTATCTTCAAAACCATCAGAAAATTTTTGGAGCAAAGTCAAAATAGCTGGGGCGGTTATAAAATGAGAAACGCGGTATTTGTAAAAGCTGTCGAATAATTCAGAAATTCTGCCTACGTCAAATGCAAAAGGGCGTGAAAGTGTGCACAAACCAAAATAAGCGAGCACCGGTCCCTGAATCAATCCATCAGCATGAGCCAGTGACAAAAAATTACATATTACTGAATTATTGTTTAACTCATATTGACTCATAAGCGTTGCTAAATGAGTGGTCAAATTCTTGTGTGAAATTTGGATTCCCTTGGGATCAGAGGTTGTACCTGAGGTGAAGATTATATATGCGATTTCATCACCCTGAATCTCCGGGAAATCGAAACTCGGTTCAAATTGATTTAGAATATTTGATAACGCATCTCCGTCTTTATTATCGACGCTTCCAAGAAGTTTATTCATGATTGAATCTTGAACATTCTTCACAGGCTCGAGTGAAAGCATGAAATCCAGTTCTGGAAGACCCCAGGTTTTTGCCTTGGCCTGGTCTACGATCCATCCGTCAACATCCATTTGCGAAAAAATACCTTTCACTCTCTCCTTCTTGGAATCAGGATCAACAATAATGACAGCTACACCGTTGCTGACCAAAGCCAAAAACAGACTCATTTGAGAATAATCATCGCTAGATGACAAAAGAACCTTGCTTCCAACACTTAGCCGCTCCCCTCTAAAAAAAGCGGTGAGCCGTCCTAATCTCTGTAGTAGATCATGGTACGTATACACCCTCTTTTCATTAACCAGAAAAGGTTGCTTGGCCCTATGATTATCTAGTCTTCGCAGAGCCAGCTCTTTGAAACTTCTGATGTCATGTTTCATCAATTTCTAGGTTTTGTAGCAATTCACTTTTATTAATTTGACCTCTTTCGTTCCATTTAAACTCATCAACAATCTTGACTACTCTAGGTACTTTTCCAGCTCCAAGTCTGCTCCTAACATATTGCTTTAGTCGTTTGTCCAAATCTACTACTTCAGCACTCCTTAATGGTAGAACAAAAACCGCTAAGTGCTCTAATCCGTCGGTGTCATACGAGCAGACAACAACATCACGCAAATCCTCATGTTCAGCGAGAACATCTTCTAACTCTGACAAGTAAACTACTTGACCTGACTCATTCTTGATAATGTCTCGCTCTCTTCCTTTCAAGAAAAAGTATCCGTCATCATCTCTATATGCCAGATCACCAGTATATAACCATCCATTAGAAGCAATCAGGCTTTGCTGACCATGACCATAGTAGCCGCTCATATGACGATTACTGTACACTCTCAGTCTACCTACACTATTTGCATTCAAAACTTTATCATCTCCGTCGACAATTTGGCAAATTGCTCCCATTGGGACACCAATAGAGCCACTCTTATCCCTTCTGGGCGGCAATGGTTCGCCTATGCAAAAACCGCTGGTTTCTGTCAGACCGTAGTAGTTAATGATCCTTATTCCAAAAATCTCCTCAAATTCAGCAATTGCAGTTGACGTCAAACTACCGCCTGTGCAGATTACCTGCCTGAGAGACGCCAATCTCGATTTGATCTTCGCCCCAAGTAAGGTGATTTGCTTAACCAAAGCCGGAGTTGCAGTTAAAAGCGTAATTTGATGCCGTTCTATTTCATAGACGATCGAAAGCGTATTTCTTCCCTTGTTCAGTTTTGGAACTATGATCTTCGCTCCACAATAGATACTCGACAAGCAGGCGTTTCTCAAGCCACTCATTGAATCAAATTCACTTGTCACTAACAACCTGTCGTGCTGATTCCATTGATAGGTTTCCGCTAACAGCCTTGCACTATCAAAGAGTGCAGAATGACTTAATTTGACTCCTTTCGGAAATCCTGTACTCCCCGACGTATATAGAATTGTAGAAATGTCTGCCGGATCAACCGAGGGGACTCTCTGGTTCGAACGATTTGATATATCACGTATCCACTCTGAAAACACAAGGTTTGAAATATTGGCATCAGGGCCATCAAAAACAACAGAAATTTTTCGGTATTTATCAGGAAAGGTCGCAAGAGTGTTTTCATCGGAAAACAGTAATTGAGGCGACTGTTCATCAAGAACACATGACAATTGCTCTTTGGAAAGCTCTGAATTAATCATGCACGCGGTTATCCCCATAGACGTGACAGCTAAATAGGTTAGCACGGCCTCTAAATGTGGTTTTGAACAAATACAAACCACCCCGCCTTTGCCTACACCTAACGCCAAAATTTTTTTTCGACACAATTCGATTATAGTATTAGCATCATTATATGTAAGCACGCTTCCATCATCGCTATTGATTACCATCACATCAGAACTAAACCTTTCGATCGTTCCACGCCAGAGATTTGTCACGGTCTTCATATCATTGGACACGGTGATTAAACTACCTGAGTGAAATTGCTGTAGGTGAACAGCCCTTTCTGCTAGCGGCAGCACATGAACTATCTCATTCCTGGAAAGTTTCTCCAACTGAGCCCAGATATCTTCCAGGTTAGTTCCTAAATTCTCCGAAATCTCTGCTACAGTGTGGCATTGTGAAGCCAAGTATAGTATCTCAGCTTGCAAAGTTGTTAGCTCAAAGGGAAGGTTTTTCGTAAGTCGATTTAGATACACTTGGTGTCGATCCAACATTTTCCCCACCTCACCATTCAAATGATCGCGATCAAGTGTTACTTTTTGTGAAGAGAGATCAATCTGTAGTAAGGGGTTTAGTAACACCCGTAGACTATTGGGTGAATACGATTTGCAATCAAATGGCTTAAGCGGTTCGGTCAAATGATCTGGAATTATGGCAATTAGTGCATTATAATCCTTTGTATCCGGATCACTTGATAGTTCCTGTTTCGAATCTAGATTGAACATACCGGGTTCTGACAACACATATGCGTCTGCTTTCCTATTTTCTAGTGCCTTAGCGAATTCTCTTTCATAGTCTCTGCCATGAATTTGCTTTTCTCCTCTTTCAAAAAAAGGCTCAGGATTGCTGTTAGATAAATGCACGTGAGGGAACACTATGATACCATCATCCTTAGCCACTCGCAAGATCTCAGAAACAAAAACATCTTGATTGTATCGATGTAGGGTATCTAAACCAAAGGCAAAAGCTACCGAATCGTCGAGAAGTGGAATCGGTTGATTTAAATCATGAAAAATAATTTCGAGATTCTCCGGTCTTTTTTCTTTGGAAAGCCAATAATCAAATCCGGCATACCCCAAGACATCTTTATTCCCTTCCCAAACAGTAATGATCCTCTGTTCTGGGAAAAGGCCTGATAAGAAAAAGGAACTCCACCCCGTTCTGCACCATGTATTCAGAATGACATCTCCTGGCTTTAGGTTTTTCTTTATCATCCCTATAAATGGGTAAAAAGCTCTGGAAGACTCATTGAAAGGTCGAAATGCAGCGTAAGAGTCAACGGTGCCTCTACATCTCTTGAGCCTCAGGAAATTGTCATAATTGCTGCGATCAACACTGAGTTTATCTACTAGACCGAAAAAATGCTTTGATCGACCTTCATCTCTTTTTCTGGCCTCCGTGAAATATATTATTTCGTTTATCGAAGGAGCAGCCCAGTCACAACTTTCGCATTCGAACAATGTGATTTCAGAATTACTTGCTTTAGTAGTAAGTTGTTTAAAGCATGAAGGACATACATAGATATCCGTTCTCATTTGGGCTTTGGTCAAAAGTGTGTAACCAAAAGTACCCACTGATCATCAAAAAAAAAGAATCAAGATGTAAGCCAAATGGTAGTCACACTATCAACACAGAGTTAAAGCCTCTAAGTCATGGGAAGGTAATTTCATTCATACTTCAAACTCTCCACCGGGTTTCCTAAAGCTGACGAAAGTGTTTTAAAACTGATTGTCAAAGTCGAAACAAGAACGATAGCTGCCACAGATATAAGAATGATACCTATCGTTACATCAACTCGATATGAAAAAGTATTCAACCAATGATTCATCCCTAGGTACGCGATCGGGGTACTGACTAGGATTGCAGGAATCAGTGTCTTCAAGTACTGCATTCCAAGAAGGCGTAAGATTCCCTCAGTCGAGCATCCTAGCACCTTACGGATCCCTATCTCTTTCTTACGCAGATCCGATATATAAGCTGTTAGCGCAAATAGCCCCAGGAGCGAGATGATGATTGCTAACCCGGAGAAAATGGGAATCAATCTTCCCAACCTTCGCTCCTGACTATACATAATCTCAAATTCTTTGTCCAAAAACCAATATTCGAATGGGCGCCCCGGGTACACCTCGTGCCACACTTTTTCCAGAGAAGATATGGTCTCTAATTTGTTGCCAGTACCCAGTCGAACCGACAGAACGCCTCCTACCCAGTTATTTGCCACAATAACCAACGGTTCTATTTTCTCCTTGATTGATTTGTATACAAAGTCTTCAACCACACCGATGATAATTCCATCTGAAGCTCGGAAAACATAGTTGATACTATCTTCTCTCAAATACTTCCCGATCGACTCTTCAGCCGTCAAGCCCAACACTTTTAGAGCTGACTCATTTATTAACACTGCATTTTGTTGAATACCACGATCAAAGTTTCTACCTGCCAGTAGCCTCAGCTCGTATGTTTGCAGAAAGCCGCTGTCTACTTCGAACTTGTTCCAATAGAGCTCCCTGTCTTCCAAAAGATATTTTGTGTTTATTCTACCAAAACCCGTTTGCTTAGGCAAATGCTCCCCAAGGGTATTTGAAACTACTCCTGGAACAGTCGCTATTCTGGATTTGTATAGCTGTACTTGAGTAGCATCTCCCATCCTGGACGTCCTGATCCCAATAACGGATTCCCTGTTTCTTCCAAGGCCTCCATTGTTGATCAATTCCAACTGCTGATAGATGGTTATAGTGCCAATTATCAAGATTATGGCAATGACGAATTGTAGAGTAACCATTACGTTCCTGCTCCTCGTATCGCTTCTGCTAGGTTTCAATAAGTCGTTCAAGTTAAGGGAGCTGGTCACATTTCTTGTAAAGTAGACTGCTGAGAGAAGTCCAGCCGTCAAAAGAATCATAAGGAATGTGGGTACAGCTACGACGAGAAAGTGAGAGGAAAGAACCAACTCAAAAAAATCGACATTCTTGCCAATGAGTATGTTAAAATATGGAGTAAGGAGGGCGGAAAGTGCCAATGACAAAGTAATTGCTACAAGGATCGAAAAGAAAGGCTCAAGAAAGAACTGAACATTAAGTTGTCTTTTTGTACCTCCAAGCGTTTTCCTCAGCCCTATCTCTTTTTGTCTTTTACTGCCCTGAGCGGTTGTGAGGCTTACAAAATTTATTAGGGCGACAACAAGTATAAAAATACCAATAATTCCCAGCCCATAAATATAGCTTGGATTTATTGGTGTATCTATTTCCCACTTGATGGGCGGGTTGAAATGAATGGAAGAAATGGGTGTCAGAAGCGGTGTAACACGGTCTCCCAAATCAGGAATAATCTCATCAAACAATGCATCAGCCTGCTCCATTACCTTTGGCACATCGCCTGGCCTGTCGATTTTTACATATGTGAAGACATAGCCTGGTCTGGGGTTTCTATCCACCCACCCTATCCTTCCTTCCCCAAAAATGCCCTGAATAGCCTGCATATTTGCGATGTAATCAGGTTGAAAGTGGCTGTTCGAGGGTGGATCATAGATCACGCCGGTGACAACAAATTCCACAACCTGTGATGTCCGTCTGTATTGCAAATGTCTACCAACAGGATTCTCATCACCGAATATCTTCTTAGCGGTCTTTTCAGTCAAGACGATTGAGGTGAGTTCTCTTAGTTGATCCTCCGCTCTTCCGTATTTCATTTTGAAATTCAGAAAATCAAAGAAATTAGGATCAGACCAATAAATCCCTTCCTCATAAAATGCCCTATTTATCTCAGGATTGAAGACATAGCCATAGGAAAGATTAAGAAATCTAAACTGGTCCGTGACCAATGTGCTTCTTTCTTTCAAAAGTTCTGACCACATCCCGGAGGCATAAGCCCGATCTTCCACCGATCCATCCTCCTCCTGAAAAGAATACGAAAGGCGGTATATTTTTTCATACTCCGGATGATGCCTTTCAAAGCTTATTTCATCAATGATGAAAAACGAAATAAACAATACCGAAGTAAAGGCAAGTGTTAGGCCTACAAGATTAATTGCACTTGACAGTTTATTCTTTCTGAAGTACCGACTACCCGCCTTAGCAAAACTTTTGACCAATCCTATTGAAAGTGATCCATCACCGTACTTCTGCACTTTCCTTTCTTCGCTGGCTACAACCGATACGTCTCCTAATTTTTCCTTCGCTTTGAAAAACGCCTCTTCATCAGCATAGCCCTGTTTTTTTAGGTTTTCAATCTCGTCCAACAAATGGTTTTCTAATTCAACAATGACTCCTTGCTCAAAAGAGGCATGTTTGTGAAGTTCGCGTCTCCATAGATCAATGCGATTTTTCTGCTTATCATCCATTTCAACTCTATTTGGAAGGTTTTAGCGACCAGAGATTAAGCATCACCTCGTGCATACTCATCCAGTTTGCTTTTTCTTGATGCAGAGCAGTCTTCCCTTCATCAGTAATCGAATAGTACTTTCTATGTCTGCCCTCATCTGAAAGTATCCACTCAGACTGAATCAATCGCTCTTTTTCAAGTCTATGCAAGACTGGATAAAGCATACCATCTGCCCACTCAATTTTCCCGTCTGAAATTTCTTTAACGCGCTGTATAATATTGTAACCATAGGATTTTCCTTCTTGAAGAATTCCTAAAATGAGTGGTTTTGAAGAGGCAGCCACTAGTGATTTTGAAAAATAAACCATACGTAATTCAAATATATACTTAGATGATCTATGTATTACGAACTTCTGAGTTCTTTGTTTCCTAATTTTCTGTTTTAGCAATGTAAGTAGGACGAATTCGTTTTAATATAGCAATCAGAAATCCCAACAAATGAAAAAGATCACATACCTAACTTCATTCTTGGTTACGCTCAGTTCCGTTGCACAGGTCGGCTCAAAGTTCCCCCCCATGGAAACTGAATCTTTGACGAACGTGATTTTCGACATTCCTAGAGACCTCGCCGACAAATTCAGCATTGTTGGACTTGCTTACTCCAAAAAATCTGAGGACGACCTTAAAACTTGGTTTGAACCCATGTTCAATCAGTTCATCTATAAACCTGAGAATCCCTCAGTCTTTGACTTTAGCTATGATGTCCATTGTTACTTCATACCAATGTTTACAGGAGCCAAGCGTCCTGCCTATCAAAAGGTGATGAAGAAATTGCAGAAAACAATAGACAAGCGACTACTTCCCTATGTTCTATTTTACAAGGGTTCAATCAAGGCTTACAAGACTGCTCTTAATTTTCAAGGTCGGGATCTGCCCTACTTTTTTGTCTTAAATCCGGAAGGTGAGATCGTCTATGCTACGGCAGGTAAGTACACGAACAGCAAAATGAAAGAAATTGTCGAAGCAGTTGATGATGCTCTTGAGATGAACTAGAGCACAAATCCTTTGTACTTATTACAGGGGTTTATGAATTCAAAGAGCCCACCCCGATAACTGTCGACTGTTACTTGTAGAAAACTCCCTCTTAGAGGGAACCCTTTTAATCGCCTTATGTTTATAGTATGTAGGTCAAAAATGAAGCCCAGGTCAAAAGGATTGAAACCTAGTTTAAGTCTCTAACCCTAATAATGAATATTAATATTTCAAGACAATGGAAAATGAGACTCGTTTAAAATCACTTTGATCTGGACTTTATGTTGACCTAGAGCATCTACATGTCTACACACAATCCATGCATAACTTAATTGAAATGACTTTTCTAAACACCAAGATGTAAATGATCTTGTGTTAACAGATCACATTAAAGTCTTATCATGGGAACCAGAAGTTGGTATGTATTGTTAGGTTGCATTGCATTGCAAGTTGGATCAACTTTCATACCACCTTTTAAAAGTGTTTAATTTTTTTCAAAAACCATTGTTTGACAAAATTAAAACAAAGGATATTCTTTTTCCCACCAGCTGTCAGATTGAATGTAACGATTTTGGTGCACCAATTAAACTGGAGCTTCCGAATCCAACTGAGTCCAATAAATTTCATT
>JANQOR010000027.1 GCA_028285685.1 Cyclobacteriaceae bacterium
GATGAGGTTTCTTTTAAGGGATGTTCTAGATTAGGACGTAGATAGGCTACAGGTGTAAAGGCAGTAATGTCAAAGCTGAGTAGTACTAATTACCCGTAAACTTTCTGAAGCGTCCTGACCTTTGTCAGGACAAGCGTAAACCCGCTCCTACAATTCAATGTGAATCTTTCTTTTTTTGTCAATAAAATATTGCAATGTCGCAAGGCATGTAAAAGTATTAAGACCCACGTACTCCGTACGTTCAGGGCAAGCTTTATGGTGTTCCGATTGCTATCGGGATGCGGTGGGGAAAAGTCCTCACAATAAGAGTTTATGGTGATTATTGCGGTGGGGTCCACCTCTTTCCATTCCGAACAGAGAAGTTAAGCCCACCAGCGCTGATGGTACTGCCGTAACAGGTGGGAGAGTAAGTCATCGCCAGTTTATTACAAAGGGATACTGTGAAAATGGTATCCCTTTTTTGTTTAAACCCTACTAGCGAGCTGCAGCAATGACTCGCCCAAGAGAAGGTCAGGCATCTTGATCATGATCGTTTAACATCAAAAGACAAATGTGAATAAATCCCCATTTTTTATTTAAACCCTACATATTTGTTCCCGTTATTATCTTGATCTTTAGCATAAATGAACTACTTCTTTTGGTTTTTATTTTTCCTCGCATTTCCCATAATCGTTCATTTATTCAATTTTCGTCGTGCCAAGAAGCTTCTTTTCACGAATGTGAAATTCATCAGGAAGGTATCAACGGAAACCAAATCAAAGACCAGACTTAAGCACTTCCTCATTTTAGGCGCTAGGTTGTTTGCGTTTCTTTTTTTGATTGCAGCATTCATTCTCTCCCTCATTAAACTTAACTCTAATGAATTATCAAGAATTGATTCTATGGGCCTGTTATATATGGACAATAGCAACAGTGCTATCGGAAATGCAATCAATGATGAGCGGGCGTTCATAGAAGAACTAGTATCATCTAAAAAGGCAAATTCAGGTTTTTTCCTTACCAATAATTTCTCCTCATTTTCGAACAATGAAAGGACAAAGACAGAGATTTTACAGAAGGCGGAAGATTTGGCTGTCTCCTATACTAGCAGATCAATACTCGATGTTCTTGGCAGGGTTGAGAAACAAAAAGACACATATCTGATCTCTGATTTTCAAGATTCAAGTATTGAGGAATTTGAAGAAATTAAACTTGACTCAGCAAACAACTATTACTTGATCTATAAGCAGAGCTCAGAGCTGAAAAATGCGTTTGTTGATTCTGTTTGGATTGTAAGAGACCTGGAAGATTACTCTAACCTGCTTCTCTACTGCAAGATTGGATACACTGAAAATTTCACAGAAGGAAATATCGTCGTTAAGCTGATAGACGACAATGAAAACCAAATCTCCTCGGTAGTGGTTGGAATGGGTAACGAGTCAGAGATTGAGTTTTCACTACCGCAGAATTACTCAACATCTCGATTTAGGATCCAAATAAATGGAGATGAAATCGAGTACGACAATCAGTTTTTTGTTTCACTAAATGAAAGTCGTTCTCCTTCTGTGCTGATTTTAAGTCAGACCTATAACAGGTACTTGTCCAGTATTTTTGGCAATAGCAGTTTGTTCAACCTCACTATCTCTACGGGAGAGATCGACTATGAACTCCTCAAGAACGTGGACTTGGTCGTTTTAAATGATTACTTCGAACTACCGGTGGGTTTGATCAGTCAAAATTTAAGTGAGGCTACTTATTTTATCATACCTGCGGATTCTGTCGATATTTCAAACTACAGGACTGAAGGCGGCTTTTCTCTAGAGACTTCTCCTGATTTAGGATCACTTGAAATTCAAATAGCAAAGGGGAATGAACTGATGAAAGGTGTTTACAAGCGAATTGATGAAGGTGCTTCCTTCCCCTACGCCCGTAGTAACTACCAGATTCAAAACGTACATGAACCCATTTTGCTGCTGAGGAATGGAAGCACACTTTTAGGCAAAGAGGTTGAATCGTCTTTGTATTTCTTAACCTCACCATTGAAGGATGAGTATACGGACTTCGCTAATCATTCTATTTTTCTTCCGATTATGTATCGTATTGCAGAAGAGAGTCTGGAGACTGATAATACGTTATTCTCCTATCCAAACAGCTTTTTGGAAGTCTCAAGTTTGTCGCCTGATCTACCACCAAAAATAGTATCCGATGGAGTTGAGGTTATTCCTGAATTTAGCTTAACAAATCAGGGCGGCCTGGTCAAGATTCCGAACGATCTTGCCCCGGGTTTTTATCACGTTCTTCAAGGCAGTGACACTATCAAATCATTTGGACTCAACCTTCCTAAAAATGAGTCCTTGTTTACTGGACCATCTTTTGCCGAGGTAAATGAATTTTTTGCCAATTCTTCACACGTAAGCGTAATTCCAATCTCTGATCAAAAAAGCAGCAGTGTTCTTGACTTGGCAGATGGTAATAGCTTATGGAAATATGCATTAATTTTGGCAATGATTTTCATCCTACTTGAAACAGTGTTTCATCGATACATCAAATGAGTTTGTTGCTTAAGAACGCTCTTGTAATTGACCTCCAATCACCGTATCACAACAAAAAGAAGGACATTTTAATTGAGAAGGGTTTTATAAAGTCATTTGGGACGGCTTCTTCAAGAAAAGTGATCGATTGCTCAGGAAAGATCGTGACACCTGGATGGTTTGACCTTAATTCAAATTTTTGTGATCCTGGCTACGAATTCAAAGAAGACATTGCAAGTGGCACTAAGGCGGCTGCAGGTGGAGGGTTCACGGATGTTAACCTAATGCCTGCCACCAACCCTCCATTACTTTCAAAAAGCGATGTAGAATATATCAAAGGGAAAGAATTGGCAGAAGTTGATCTTCACATTTCAGCGGCAGTCAGTCAGGGCCTTGACGGTGAGAATCTTACCGAGATGATTGATTTGAGAGCAGCCGGGGTTAAGTCTTTTTGTGAGGGAGATCTGCCAATCGCCAACACGAAGCTTCTATTGAAAGCCCTTCAATACACTTCTCAGTTGGATGTTCCGGTCTTTCAAAATGCGCGCGATCCTCACCTATCTGACAATGCACAAATGCATGAGGGAGTTGTTAGTACTGGTTTAGGTTTGAAAGGAGAACCGTCCCTTTCAGAGGAGTTGATTGTCGCACGAGACCTAGGGATTTTGAAATACAGCGGTGGAAAGATCCATTTCTCGAAAATTTCAGCAGCCAAGTCCGTTGATTTGATTAGAAAGGCAAAAAAAGAGAAGCTCAATGTCACATGCGATGTTTCAGTACATCACTTGATTTTTTCTGACTCAAATCTTAGCAGCTTTGATTCCACATTTAAATCTCTACCACCATTCAGGTCTGAATTTGACAGGAAAGCCTTGATCAAGGGTGTTAAGGATGGAACTATTGATGCGATTTGCTCAGACCATCGACCGCAAGACACAGAGAGTAAAAAGCTGGAGTTTGATTTGGCTGACCCAGGAACTATTTCACTACAGACTTTTTTTCCAGCGCTAATGAAGGTTGAAGAGATCCCATTGGAAATTTTAGTCGACAAGGTAACACATGGCTCGAGAAAGGTCCTTGGGCTGGATGAAGTGAGCATTAAGAAGGGCGGGCTGGCCAAATTCACTATCGCTGATATGAAGTCTAAGTGGAATCTTGATAAGCAATCCAATTTATCCAAGTCGGTTAACTCGCCTTTTTGGGAAGACCAACTGGTTGGGAAAGTGGTTGGAACTGTCAACGGTGAAGCTGTATCAATTTTTGATAAATGATAAAATCAAGTATTAAGTACTCCATTTTGTGTGGAATATTTCTTGTTGCTCTTTTTTGGGTGTCTATGCGATTTGGAAGCAATCCATTGCTTGATATTCGGCATTTTCTTTTTGATCTGGTTATTTACTTTTTGTTCATCCTCTTTGCTCAGAGGGAGTTTAAAACCTACCTAAATGATGGTTATTTGCACTTTTGGCAAGGAATGAGCATTGCTTTCATTGTTTATTTGCCTGCCGCTGTAATTTTTACGGTTGCGATGCTACTAATTATGCAGATGGACCCTTCTATCATGGAGAACTACCGAGAAGGTGCTTTAGCTTTTTTGGAAAGTAAAAAAGATGTTCTTTTGGAGGGAATATCCCAGGAAGAATATGCTCAGCGAGTCAAGGACATTGATACGATTACAGTTTCCGATCTAGTTATCAGTTCGGGATTGAAGAAAATCCTGGCTGGGTTTTTTATTACACCTGTGGTCTCCATAATTTTAAGAAAGAAACCTAAATAATCGTAACCATGGAAGAAAACGAACTAATTGAAGATGATGCTCCAACCGTAAAAAGTATATCAATTAAATGGGGCGCTATAGGGGGATTAATTGGAATTATTTTCTTTATAATACTTGATTTTTCCGACTTGTCATTTAGTCCTGTCAGGTGGGCTGGTCTTGTTTTCCCTTTTATATTGATCTTTTTAGCTCATAAGGAATTCAAGAAGGAGGGAAACGGATTTATGAGCTATGGTCAAGGCCTTGGGATAGGATCACTATACTCCCTCGTAGGCTCTATTATTCAAAGCGTCTTTACCTTTATCTATGTGTCTTTTGTGAATACAAACTACATTACTCTTGCGAGAGAAAATACCATCATTCAGTGGGAGGAACAAGGCATGTCGCAGGATCAAATTGATCAGGCTACACCGTTTATGGAGGCAATGACATCTCCTATGGCAATGTTAATTATGGGAATAGTGATTGGAGTTTTTTTTGGTTTTCTTATCTCATTGATTGTAAGCATTTTCACCAAAAACCAGGATCCGGAATTTGTCTAGGTGACCAAAGACCTTTCGATAGTAATACCCGTATACAACGAGGAAGAATCCATTCCAGAGCTCCTGGAGTGGATTTTTCGTGTTATAGACAAAAATGGAATTGATTCTGAGGTCATCCTTATTGATGACGGGAGTACAGATGGTTCCTGGAATGTTATTCAGAATGCTGCCAAAAAGGAGCTCAGGATAATTGGCCACAGGTTTAATCGAAACTATGGGAAGTCCGCAGCCCTTCAGACCGGATTTGACCATACCAGGGGAAATGTGGTAATAACCATGGATGCAGACATGCAGGACAGCCCGGATGAGGTTCCGGAGCTGGTTAAAATGATTAATGAAATTGGCCTTGATATCGTCTCAGGATGGAAGAAAACGCGTCATGATCCGCTCGGTAAAACATTACCTTCCCTATTTTTCAACTGGGTAACGAGAAAGGTATCGGGGATCCCACTCCATGACTTTAATTGTGGCTTAAAGGCGTATCGAAGCGAGGTTGTAAAAAACATTCGCGTGTATGGTGAGATGCATCGATACATTCCTTTAATTGCAAAATGGAGTGGCTACCGTAAAATAGGTGAAAAGGTGGTCGAGCATAGGGCACGTAAATACGGAACAACCAAATACGGCATGAAACGATTTCTTACAGGATTTTTGGATCTTCTTTCCGTCACATTTGTGTCCAGGTTTAAGAAAAACCCGATGCACTTCTTTGGAACGATAGGCATTCTATCGTTTTTGACTGGCTTTATCATCACAGTGTGGGTTATTGGAGAAAAGCTATACAGACAATTCAACAACTTGCCTCGAAGAGATGTTGTTGATCAGCCGCTGTTTTTTCTGGCATTAGTGGCACTCATTATTGGTGTTCAGCTATTTCTAGCCGGATTTCTAGCCGAAATGATGATTCAATCTCGATCTAAAAAAGATGAATATCTAATTTCAGAGACGACTAAAGATAGGACGACTTGATCATTGCATGTAATCCTGTTGTTTGAGATATATTAAAATTTGCGCCAAAAAAGTGAAGTGGTCTGATGAATCGATTTAGGTCCATAGCTAAGGTTGTTAGTTACCTGATTCTGGTCTTAGCCTTCTTAAGTCTTTTTGGTGCTTCTGTCATGCACATAGTTCTGGGAGGAGACAGACTGGGAATTTTTGGCAAGCCACTACTTTACCTAGTTTCTTTTCCATCAAAAGCGAATGCGGTTTTTAATGAGCTGTTTGGTCCCCCACCAACCTATGAAGAAATAGACTCCACATTTGAAGAAGTCAATCGGCTAAACTATGATGTTTACGCCTTGAACTCATTTCTATCATCAAATAAAAATCAATGGGAGGTCAGACTTTTTAATTTGAGAAATGATTCTGTCATTCATACATGGTACATAGGGAAGGATAGTTTCTCTAATCTCCACAGGCAGTTTAAAAATTCCGCTCCACTCAACGGGATTTTGCTTCCTGGTAGATCCATAATAATACCTTGTGCTGGAACCAACAATCTATACAGGCTAGATGAGCATTCCAACATTGTTTGGTACAACGACGATCGACTTTTTCATCATGCGCAAAACCTGGCTGCAGATGATAACATTTGGATATGCACACGTGATTCGAATTTTGTGTCCTTAGAGTCGGCAGGCCCTCAGATTGGATATTTGGATGATGCAATTGCAAAAGTTGACTCGAGAACTGGCCAAGTCCTGTTTGAAAAGAGCTTGTCTGAAATTTTTATAGAGAACGGATATGCCAGTTTCCTTCACGGTTTCACCAACGATCCATACTTTAGAGGAGATGATCCGTTTCATCTCAATGATATTCAGCCGGCACTCTCTGATGCAAAATTTTGGAAAAAGGATGACTTATTTCTCAGTCTCAGGCATCGATCGTTGGTAATGCAGTATAGACCCCAAAGTGGCAAGATTATTAGAATGCTCTACGGCCCTTTCATTAATCAGCATGATGTAGACCTGATCTCTGAAAGCGAGATGTTAATTTTTAATAACAATGTTTCAGCAATCGGTCAGACTTTAAAGTCTGAAAATTCAGAGCTTTTGAGCTACAATTTTGAAGATTCTTCTTTTCGCAAGCTGTTTCAGAAAATGTTTCAACGAGAAGAAATTTTCACACTTACACAAGGTTCATATGAGTTGCTGTCCACTGGAGATGTCTATGTAGAAAGTCAAAACAGCGGTAGAATTTATATTTTTAATGAAAAGGAATTGTTACTAAAAAAGACATTTCGCACTTCAGCAACCAGTATTGAAAGACCGCATGGAATGAGGATTTACGAAAAAGTCAATTTTTGAACTCGTTTGAATGGGCACTGTACTCTACATTGGGCCAGGTCTAGGTTTAGCAACTATTGTTGTTGTATTAATAGTACTTTTAATCGTCTTTATCAGCCTTGTTGTTGTGATTTGGTCACCAATTAAGCGATTGATACACAAAATCAAACAGAGATTTTCTAGCAGCTAAATTGTATTACCTGGCCATTTTCTTAAGTTCTCTTATCGTCTCAACAGGCTTTTTCGCACTGGGGAAGCCATTTTTCCATTTCTGTGTTACAGCCGTTTCCCAGCTAAATATATTAATTGGGAGGCCCGGCACGGTTGAGGATAAATCTGCTGCGTTGCTCAAGAATTTGAAAAAGTTGCTGACCAGTTCGGGAATTTTCTTCGGATCGATTTTGCTGATCTTAACAGCTTCACTATTACCACTTCTTTTTTATCTAGAATTTGAAGTGAGTAGAACATCAGAAATAAATACCACCTCACCCTACTTTTTTCTTAGCCTCTTTTCAGGAATGCTCATTTTTCTCGTATTACCATCAAGGAAGAATACCAATTATTCTTATTGGTCCAGATTACTTCACAAGCTGATCCTTGATAACTACAATCTTTCACTCTTTCTTTTCAGGTTGGAACTGCGGTTCTTTTCAAAAGAAGGAAAGCCAAGGACTGAAAAATTTGTAGTGGTCACTGGACTGGCTCGAGCTGGAACAACTGCATTGACAGACCTTCTCCATCAATCGGGCACATTCTACTCCTTGATCTATTCCAACATGCCTTTTTTGCTAGGAATCAATATTTGGAAGAAAATTTATCGTCCGCGAAAGGGCAAGGCCAAAGAAAGAGCTCATCGGGACAGGCTAATGGTCGGCTATAATTCGATTGAAGCCTTAGAGGAGCATTTTTTTAAAGCCTTTCTAAATGACAGGTATATAGGAAAAGAATCATTAACCGCTCATGAGATCGAAGAAAGTGTCTATGAGTCTTACCTCGACTATCAAAACCTGATCAAACAGCAACATTCAGGCGCAATCTACCTTGCGAAAAACAATAATATGATCCTGCGTTACAAGGCCCTGAGGCAGTTCAATGAGGAGTTTATCGCCCTGGTGCTTTTCAGAGATCCTATTGATCATGCAAGATCTCTTTTTGAACAGCAGGAAAATTTCAAAGATCTACAGACCAAAGACTCATTTGTCCTGGAATATATGGATTGGCTTGGTCACCATGAATTTGGATTGAATCATAAAGTATTTGATTTTGGATTGGAGCGGTCCTGGGAAGCTTATGAAACATCCTCTCTCAATTATTGGCTTGCCTTGTGGATCAACTATTATTCTTACATTTTGACTGTAAAAGTGGATGAGAGGTTGCTATTGATTGACTACTCTGATCTTATTTGCAAGCCTAGGAATTTACTGGACGCAATTGCAATAGAGATGGAATTCGAACTGACATTTAAACATTTGGATTCCTATCAAAAAAAAGAGACTCAAGAAGACATTATTTTAGAGCTCGATTCAGGCTTGGTGAAGCAAGCCGACAGTATTCATTCAGACCTTGTTGCCAGTAAATTACGGATTGCTTAGTGCCAAAATTTTCGATTATAGTACCCGTTTTCAATCGTCCATCTGAAGTAGATGAGCTTTTGCAAAGTCTTACAAAACAAACTTTTAAGGACTTTGAAGTTTTAATTGTCGAAGACGGATCAACCCTCAGATGTCATCAGATAGTTGAAAGTTATCAATCGAAGCTCTCGATCAGGTACTTTTTCAAGGACAATTCCGGTCAGGGATTTAGTCGGAACTACGGTTTTGAAAGAGCGGGAGGAGAATGGCTTGTTGTATTTGATTCGGATTGCCTGATTCCGCCTGAGTATTTTAAGGCTGTTAACGATCATCTTGCTTCCCATAAGCTGGATGCCTATGGTGGTCCAGACAGGGCTGCTAAGGATTTCACGTTGGTTCAAAAGGCGATCAGTTACTCGATGACTTCATTTTTCACCACGGGAGGCATACGTGGGGGGAAGAAACATGTGGGAGCTTTTCATCCGCGAAGTTTTAATATGGGAATAAGAAAAGAGGTTTTCGAGAAAACAGGTGGATACATTTTACCTAAGAAGGGGGAGGACATTGAATTTAGCATCAGAATAATTGAGAATGGGTTTGAGACAGGACTTATCCCTGATGCCTACGTTTATCATAAACGAAGAACCAATTTTATTCAATTTTTTAAGCAGCTACATTTTTTCGGGACTGCAAGGATAAATGTGTTTCGATTCTATCAGAGGGAGCTAAAACTGGTGCATTTCTTTCCATCTATCTTTTTGCTGGGTTTGCTGACTAGTAGTTTCCTGTATTTTACATATCCATCAATCGGGAAAACGATACTGTTCGCTTATGGCATTTATTCGGCGATTTTGCTATTGGATGCCGTGATTAAAACCCGCAACATTTTTGTGGCAATTTTAGCAGTTGTTGCCTCATTTGTTCAGTTAGTCGCCTATGGTCTTGGCTTAATGAAAGAGGGGTTTACTTACCTACTAAGAGGTTAACTTTTCTACTCTATAAATAATTTCATTTTCCGGAAGTGCGTGACGTTCTTTTACAGACTGATCCAGTTCATGTATCAACTGATCCTCGATCACCTCAAGACCTGATGATCTGAGCCTCTCCGCATAATCTTCGCCATACATTCTGACATGGTCGTCCTGACCGAAAATTTTTTCTCTTTCGCCAGGATCTGTGATTGACGGATCCTCCAGCGTTGTTTTTGGAATAGGATAGAAGAACGGAACCTGAAGTATTGCCCAACCGCCAGGTTTTAGTACTCTCTTTATCTCAGATAGTGCTTTCAAATCATCCTCAACATGTTCAAGCACATGGTTGCAAAAGATTACGTCAAAAGAACTTTCCTCAAATGGCATCTCATGAATGTCCATTTTGACTTTCGCTAGTGGTGATTCAAGATCTGCTGTTATGTAATCTAGGCTCTTAAGCGATTCAAATCGATCCATAAAACATAATTCTGGGGCGATATGAAGCATTTTTATAGGTGCGCTGAAGAAATCAGTTTTTTCTTTCAGATATATCCAAATAAGTCTATGTCTTTCCAGTGTGAGGCAGCTGGGGCACAACGCGTTACCTCTTGATTTTCTTCCGTAAGGCAAGAACTTTCGAAATTGCGATTCGCAAACAGGACATTCTACCTTGTTACCGATATAAAACACAGAAACCCCTTTCAATGCAATATGGCTGAAAAGTTGTAGGTACTTTCTGGGTATCTTGCGAAGAAAGAATGAAATGAGAAACCGCAATTCTGAATAAATTTAAGCGCGCAATTTATCCAATTTGGGTATTATGATCAGAACTATCCTCTATTTTACTCTTCTGTTCTCACTAAGTCTGTGCTATGCTCAGAAGGAGAAGAGCGTGCGCGATTACATTCCTACGGAGAATATTGATCCAAGAAAGGATGCTAACAGACCGGAGAATCGTGGTGCCCTTAAAAGGTACGCGGTGATCTATCGACCACATGCCAAAAATATATTGTATGGTAATCCTTGCGCGTTGGAGGCGACGCGTAAGATGGGTTTTGAATATATGGTAGAGTCGAGGACTGCTACAAGAAGTGCCAGTCAGTTGGGTAAGTTTTGGAACAATTTGAAGGTAAAGAGTAAATTAGTAGTGACCCGATCACCATTCTGGAAGTTGATTCTAAACAAAAAATTTAAAAAGTGTCGCCCTAAAAGTGGCGATATTGTAGGATAATGGAACCAAGAACTGTCCAATTCTCAAGAACGAAGCTGACTGAATTAATGATTCCCTCTTTTGCCAATTTTGGTGGAAAGGTTCATGGTGGACTCATCTTATCATTGATGGACAAAGTAGCCTATGCCTGTGCCAGCAAACATGCGGGCACCTACTGTGTTACTGTGTCTGTGGATGGAGTTGAATTTTTGCAGCCTGTTGAAGTTGGTGAGCTTGTAAGTCTGGACGCTTCCGTTCATTATGTAGGCAATACGTCCTTGGTGGTGGGGATCAAGGTTACCTCTGAAAATGTGAAAACCAATGAAATTAAGCATACCAACAATAGCTTTTTCACTATGGTGGCAAAAGGGGAGAACGGTAAGCCCACTAAGGTGCCGGAACTTGTGCTTGAGGACATTTCAGAGATGAGGCAATTTGTGGATACGATCAAAAGAAATCGGGTTAAGAGGGAAGCAGCGGCGAAGATGCAAAAGGAGCAGGGAGAATTTATAATGGTTGATGATATGCAGTTACTTGACAATCAACGATGTAAAATACAGTTTTCTGCTGATGATGAGATCAACGATCTTTTTTCCGATACATAAACTTCAACCCCGACCAATCCTCATCTACGGCGCATACCTTAACATCAACAAGTCCTCCTTGTAGACCAAATTCTCTGACCACATTACCATTAAGATCAGTATCAATCGCCGATCCACCTTTTGGCCATGAAACCCAAAGTGTTCCATCTTTTTTTAGCGCCTTCTTCCATCCCTTCCAGTTTTCTTTTAAAGAGGATAACTCTGTCACAAAAACATGCTCGAAATCATATGGTGATACTTCCAGATTATCAGTGAACTCGGAACCTGCAGGTATTGCCTCTAACAGGTCGAAGTAATTCTCAGGAGATTGAAAGAGATAACAATTGTATCCTTCTTTTATTCCTAACTTTTTCCAAAGTGGATTTTTAGAGTATCCTGCCACTAGTTACATGATATTGGCGGTATTCCTTCCCAGCCCCTGTTTCTTGCTCCAATGAACTCGTCACATGCTGCTGCCTCATCATTTTTGACCAAATAGGCATTTGCACTGGTCAAATAAGCGCTAACGCTGTCGGGCCATACGTATTTATTCCAATCCGAGGCTTTTATTGCCATATCGGGGTCGCCCATTTCAAGGTAAATGTCTGCAAGCTCACTGTAGAGGACATAGTGTTCTGATGGGACATATCTTTCATTTATGACCAACGAGTACCCTTCGCCGTAGAAGCTTTTGTATTGTTTTACAGCGACCCTGTGTGCCATCAGGTAGTATTCCTTAGCAGACTCCAAATCGGCGAGAAATTCCTTTTTAATCTGAGCGATCTCAATAAGCGAGGCGATGATCCGATATTCTTTGGCCATTAGGTCCTCGTAGATCTCGATAGATTTTGCTGGGTCATTGACTTTTTTATAAGCTTCTGCCAGTTGCACTTTTAGAGTGAAAAACGGTTTGTCCGGTTCAAAACGTTGGACCAATTCGTACAAATTGATGGCGTCATCATAGTTTCCCTCGTCAAAGAATTGATTCCCCTCCAGCACGATATCATTTACCATATTATCCTTGAAAAGCTTCATATCTCGTTCTTCAATCCGGAAGAAGTTTAATGAAGACATTAAGGTAAATGCGCCTTCATAGTCACGTTTTTTGTACGAATCTTGTGCCTGATTATAGACCTCTCTCCTCTCAGCAAGCAGCTGCTCTAACTTCATTTCGTCGTATTCTCCTTTTAACCAGAAACCAGCCATCACGATCAGCGCAATTCCAAACGTTATTGCAAAAGCATATAGCGTGGCGATTGTATTTTGTCGATAGTCTACTCTAGGAGGTGTGTACACAGGACGTCCATACCTTCGTTTGCCAGGGTAAGAGTAAGGGTTTGATGTGGAACTAGTAGAGAATTTGCGGTATTGAAGCTTTAGGTCATAACGAGCTTTTTCATACTCATTCGATAGAATTTGATATGCCTGATTAACTTCCTTGAACTTGTCCTCCATGCGTGGTTTATCCGGATGTTTGTCCGGATGGTATTTAACCGCCATTTTTTTAAATGCTGCCCTTATTTCCTCTTGGGAGGCATTTTCAGAGAGGCCAAGTACGTGATAGTAGTTAGTCACAGTGGTCTAAGTAAACGATTATTTAAAGCTAAAGATTGCATCAAAATAAAAAAAGTGCTATCCAGGGAAGCCTCTCACTTGAACTCCAGAAAAAGTGCGAATTGTTGGATTTAGGGTCTATCTACTGCTAATCATCAAGCCTGCTGCGCAGAGGATGAGTCCACCAATGGTGGAAACCAAAAAATAAATAGCAAATTGGCCGTATAAGCCGGTTTTTAACAATTTCAATCCATCGAAGGCAAAAGTGGAGAAAGTAGTAAATCCGCCACATAGACCTGTGATTAGTAGCAGGTGTTGATTGTTGCTCAATTTGAGCATGCCTCCTGCCAGGATGCCTATCAACAGACAGCCCAACAGGTTGACAACCATTGTTGCCCAAAAAGTGCTAGAGTTTAAGAAATTAGCAGAAGCCAACTGGACAGCATATCGGGCGATGCTGCCAAAGAACCCACCAAGTCCTACAATCAATAGTTCTTTCATTTGAAAAATGATTGTGTGTGTTTCTGAAGTTCAGGAAAAAATTGAGTGAACTCACTTTCAAATTCCGTATAGTTTTCCTGCAAACTGACTGCTGCAACTTCCATCTTCGAATCAAATTTGGTGCGTTTCGACATTCCAGTCAACGCACGATCAATACCATCCACAAATTGATAATTATAGAGCCAGTTTTTTTTGCTCATATAGAATAGCATTTGATTCACCGCATGTGGAATGACCGAGGAGTACCCTGCTATCATATTGTAAAATTGCTGTGTAAAATCTTTTAGGTCGGTTGTTGAAAATGCTGACCAGTTTCTGGCTAAAAAGTGATCATAGAATACGTCGACAATTACTGGAGAATAATGGCCAAAGGACGGTCGTAATCGCTTTTTACTCTTAAGGACGACCGGATGAGCATCGGTGAAGCTGTCAATTTCTCGATGAAGGCGTATTCCAAACTGGATTTCCTGATCGTAGTCTACAATTTGATTACCTTTGACAAAGTCCCCTATGAAATTGCCAATTTTCACTTTGTCATTGTCGCCGCTCAAGTGTAGGTGTGCTAAAAAGTTCATTTCAGGGGATTCAACTGCCTTTTTTCAGGAATTTGTGTTTTGATAAGTCCGACTTAACTTTGTTTGCCAAGATGGTGAAATTATTTCACTAAAGCTATCGTGATAGAAGACAATTTTTCCAATACCACCCGCTCGCATCTCAACATGCTTGTACAGCTTGCAAGGGTTGATGGTGTCGTAGTTCAGGAAGAAATCGATCTAATTAAAAAAGTTGGAAAGGCAAATGGAATGTCTTCCGAGGAGATTAGCGAATGCTTTGAGGATCCTTCAAATATAGAGATCAGCGAGTCAATTTCGGATGATACCAAGTATGACTATATGTACAATATTGTACAGTTGATGAAAATTGATGGTAGGTTATACAAAGAGGAAATCCGCTATTGCGCAAAGATCGCAAGCAAACTTGGGTACGATGAGGACGTGCTCAGGGAGATGATGCTCAAAATTTATAGTGACCCACACATTACTACGGATAAAGAAGCTTTAAAGGCAAAAATTCAGACATATCTCAAGAAATGAGGTTCTTATTGCCGCTACTACTTCTTTTACTAGATAGTCAAGTTCACGCACAGGAGGAATCAGAAATCAGAAATGTTTTAGATGCTCAGGTTGAGTGCTGGAACGAAGGAGACATAGAGTGTTTTATGGATGGCTACTGGCGTTCGGATAAGCTTGTTTTTGTGGGTAGTTCAGGTTTGACATATGGATGGGAGACCACGTTAGCAAATTACAGGAAAAGATATCCTGACCTCGATGCAATGGGTAAACTCTCGTTTGATATTCATGTCATTGAGCCCTTGAGTGATGAATTCTGGTTTGTTGTCGGAAAATACAACCTGGATCGTAAGAATGACAATCCAAGTGGTCATTTCACGCTCATATTCCGCAAGATTGACAATAAGTGGGTGATCGTATCAGATCACACGAGCTAGTTGCGTCCCAATTAAATTTTGTTTTCCACGCGTTTTTAGGTATATTCTATGCTTGGACAAACTAAGATCAGCAATATGGTAATGAGCTATAGGGGAGTGGAGGCTCCTAAAACAGAAGAGGCGCAATCAGTTTCAGTTTCAGACTACATGGCAAGAAAACTTGTCACTTTTAGGCCAGAGCAACCCATGCACGTTGTGGTTGATGCATTGATGAAGCATAGAATTTCAGGTGGGCCAGTAGTCAACGATAAGAACGAATTGGTGGGAGTGATCTCAGAGGGAGATTGTTTAAAGGAGGTGGTCAAAGGAAAATACCACAACATGCCAATTTTTTCAGGTCGAGTTGAAGAACATATGGCAAGTAATGTGGTTACGGTTGATCCTGAACTTAACATTTTTGAAGCAGCCAAGCTATTTCTTGAAAAGAGGCTGCGAAGATTCCCAGTGGTACGTGATGGGAAACTAATTGGCCAGATTAGTCAAAAAGACATAATGAAAGCCGTTCTGAAGGCCAAGAGTGCTACCTGGTAGGGAGAGTTAAAAGAGTTAATTGGTTAGTTGGTTGATTAGAGGATTTGTTGGGCTATTTTTTGGTCCAGCGTAGGGGAGGGACGAGCTCTTGTTCATGAGAGGATTGAATTAGGATCTCCAATCTTCGACGTCTGGTTTCTTCTTTTTTGGCACTCATTACCCACCAAATTGTTTGCTTCCTGTAGGAAGGAGCCATTTTTTCGTAGAAGTATTCTGCTGCCTCCCTATCTGCTTTTAAACGTTTTTCATATTCAGGATCGAGAACCACTTTTTTCTGTTCGAAGGATGCTTTGGCAGTTCTTTCGGGGTTTCGTTTTTTAAAGGCGGCTAGGCCAGCAGGCATGATTAATCCTTCTTTCTTCAATTCTTTCATACGACCAAGATTCACCTTGCTCCAGTGACTGTCCGGTTTGCGAGGTGTAAACCTGATCATGTAAGCTTCCTCATCGATGCTCTTTCTAATTCCATCAATCCAGCCGTAGCACAACGCCTGGTCTACAGATTCGGGCCAGGTAATACTCGGTTTTTTTGTTCCCTTCTTGTAGTAGCCAACCCACAATTCTTTCTCGGTGGCATGGTTTACGTCCAACCACTTTCTGAAATCTGTTGGAGTTGGAAAAAATAAAGGCATCAAAAAACGTGATAAGATGTAGCCTATATCAATACCGGAAGAACCTGTTGCAGCTTTCATGATCCACTGTATTGTTAATAGTCTTCAAATATTGAATGATAGATTCTGCAGTGGTCAACTCCCTAATGTCCGCATCTTCGAATGAAAAATGCGTATCGTAGATGGAAGGAATGAAGTCATTTGTTCCAATCGTCAAGTTGACGTTATCGCTGATCTCATTTCCATTTTCATCAAATATCTGAATATCGTTACCAGATCGTACTAGACTCACTCCCGATACATGCAGTCCGGCTCCGGTCTCAATGAAAAAATCCTTTATCTCACGAGCCGTCATAGTAAAAGCCACACTGCCATTATTGAACGGGTCCATGTTGAAAATTTCATGCCTGGTGACATCTCCCTGATCTATGTCTGCTCGGATACCACCACCATTTTGGAAGGAGAGGTCCACTTGCATGTATTCTTTTAACGCTGTTGTATAAAAGCAGCCAAGCTCGTTTCTGTTGTGGTGTGAATTTGAAAACCCTACGACCTCAGCAAACTCAGGAGCATTGTTATATTCCGCAATCGTGTTTGCAAGCTCTTGATCTTCTTCGTCATATTCGTTCAGATCAATCAAAGTGATATCATATGCAATTATCTCCCGATTTCGAATGGTCAATTCCATTTTTCCTAAATGCGATAGGCGATTCCCAGCCATCACTACTGGAATGCCCTTGATCGCTCCATCGTTAAGATCATTGCTATGTCCGCCAATAATAGCATCGAAGTAAGGATAGTTGTTGGCGATGGAAAAATCTGAAAAAGATCCCAAATGGGTAAGGGCTAAATAGAGATCAGCACCTTCTGCGTCTTTCAGGTTTTGGTAGTCCGTGATAATATCGTCGAAACGCTGAAAGGTTAGATCGGCAACACGCCATGGATGTGTGGAAGGAATGACATCATTCGGTTTTCCATTGGTCTCAACAAGACCTAGAAGTGTAACGGTAAGGTTTCCGACGGTCAAAGTCGTAAAAGGGTCAGGCTGAACCAATGAACTACCAGATGCATCAACGTTGGCACAGACCCATCTGAATTCCGCTTGATTTATCCGATCGTTCAGTATCGATACCCCATAGTCGAATTCGTGATTTCCTATCACAGAAACGTCGTATCCAGTGCGATTCATTATATCAATAATGGGAAAACCTTTCTCACTGTATTGATCTACAATTGGATTTCCTGAAAAAATGTCGCCCGCACTTAAGAGTAAAACATTGGTCAGCTCACGTTTAGCATCCACGATATGCTTAATTTTTGCAAAATTGTCGAGTTGACCGTGCATGTCATTTGTGAAGAATATAGTTAGATGTTGATCTCCTTCAACCGCGGAAGAGGAGTTGTCATTAGAGCACGAGACGTTTAAGGCGATTAGCAAGCCACATGTTATGCGCAAACTATACTTGAGAACTTTCATTGATTAACATCTTAAGACTATGTAAATGTAGATGATTAGACATTTCGAAATAATAGGTTATCAAAAAAGAAAGGTTCAAACCTTTGGGCTTGAACCTTTTGCATGTTTGATGGCTAAGAGTACCTAACTCTAGACCTCTTGCAAAAATTCTGCTAATCGGTCAAAAACAGATCCCCATCCGTTCATGAATCCCATTTCCTCTTGCTGTTTGCAATATTCTTCGGTAGGATGAACCACGTTGAAGGTAAAAATTGTCTGTTCACCACTTTCTTGTAGGAGTACGTGCAGCTCCACGCCTTCTGTCATCGGTTTGAAATTGGCTGATGTCACCAGCTTATTAGGCTTCTTAATTTCTTTGTACTCACCCTCAGCAATAAACTCATTTCCATCAGGCATTTTCATAGAGTACTTCCATTTACCACCCTTACTAAAATCATGTTCTAGTATTTTGGTCTCCATTCCAGCAGGTCCCCACCACTTTGCAATATGCTCCGATTGGGTCCAAGCTTCCCAGACTAAGTTGATTGGTGCATCCAAGAGTCTCTCAATGGTGAGGGTTCTCTTTTCAATATCATTTACTTCACTCATTTTCTTTGTTTTTGGTTTTTAATTCGTTTAGATAATTCTCAAAAGAATCAAGCTTCTGTTCCCACAACCTTCGGTGCTGTTCCACCCAAGTTGAGACTCGACTCAATTCCTCTGGGATGATGATGCAATGGCGTTCTCTTCCTCGTGAAATTGTTTTTACAAGTCCGCATTCATTGAGGATTTTAATATGTTTTGATATGGCTGGTCTACTGATATCGAACTTTTCAGCAACAGAATTCACTGTCAAAGCTTCTTCGGCCAGGAGGTCGATGATATCTCTTCTCACTGGGTCGGCAATGGCTTGAAAAACGTCTCTTCGCATCATTTATGTAACTGAATGGTTACAAGTATAAATGTAATCGATCGGTTACGCAAATATTTTTGATTGTTTTGAAGGATTTTTGTCAAAATGACCTACTCAGACTGATTTTCTGACTATTGGATTCGCTTGAAAGTAATTTCAAGATCTCGATCTCTCCAAGCTTTGTCTTTCAAATGCTTATAAGTCCAATTGTATTGGTTAGTATCGATAATCTCTAGAAACAGCCTGCTAGAGTCATTTTCTTGAAATTCGATGACTGACTCATTTTCTGTAAGAAAGCCTTGTGTTAGGTGTGGCCCCGGATCAATGTTGTAAATACCAACAGAAAAAAAGAGTGAATCCCTGTGATTATAACCAAAGAAAGCCACTTGTTCAATCTCAGAAGCATCGAATGTTTCTCCACTGAATAAGACGAGACTGTCTAGATGATATCTGGACGTCTTCGTGCCAGTTCTTAACGTTTTGCCATCAGAGGGACGAATCATTTCCCATTTGAAATCTCCATGGAGTGTGTTCAGTATTTCCCTGACCTCGGGGGGAATTGTCTCTCTACCACTCTGGGCTGAGAGTGAACCGATTGTTAATGCAATCATGGCTACCCGAAGAAAGTGATTCATGCTGATATTTCGTGTGGCTGTGAATAGTCTTTCATAAAATTATCGACTGTTTCAATTGAATTTTGCATTTGTGCAAATGAATTTTAGAATAATAGTCCTCTCTTGTGAGATTTTGTTTTGCAATGCGATTAGACCTAATTTCAAATCCGTGGAATCTCTGTCTACGTTTAAAAAGTTCGTTGATCATCTTAATGCATACGTGCCTTTGACTGATGATGACATCTCTTTCATTGAAGGCTTGATCCCGGTGAGAACATTTCAAAAGGGTGATTTTTTGTTGAAAGCAGGCCAGGTGTCCAATGCTTTTTTCTTCAACTCTAGCGGGTTTGTCCGACTCTTCTACCTGCAGGACGGTGCCGAAAAGACGGCTTACTTCTATGGAGAAGGATCATTCATAAGCGCTTATTCAAGCTTTATGAGGCAACAGCCCTGCACCTTTTTTCTTCAAGCCACAGAAGAAACAGAGGTTGTTGTCATTGATGTAGAAGCGTCTCAGGAATTATTGACCTATTCTTCGAAGTTTGAACGTCTTGCACGCATAGCTATGGAAGAAGAAATGGTAAGCTTGCAAGAAATCATAGCCTCGCTACTTACTTTGAACCCTGAGGAACGATATGCTGGGTTGCTAGAGAAGAATCCCCTGATCTTTCAGAAAGTGCCACAAATACAGATCGCTTCCTTCTTAGGAGTGCAACCCGAATCACTCAGTCGAATAAAAAAGCGCTACAAAGAACGATCTTAACCAAAGTCAATGGAAAGAGACTTGCGGGAATTTTCTTTTGCCAAAAAATCATAGGGAAAATTATGAAAAGGATGTATCTGCTGCTTACTGTTTTGGGATTCGTTGCCCCAAATATTCTAGTATTCATAGAGTCGATTGAAACAGGAAATGTACTGCTCTACACAAACCCGGTTGCGACCTTTGAAGGCATGTTTGCGAATCGGATTTCGACGATTTTTGGAATAGATCTGCTTTTTGCCGTCCTGGTCTTTTTTACCTGGTCTTACCAGCAAGCGAGAAGTATTGGTTTGAAAGGCGTTTGGTTGATCTGGCTATTTACCATGTTCTTCGGTTTAGCTAGCGGGTTTCCGCTTTTTTTGTTTCTAAGGGAGCGGATGAGGGAAGTTGCAGAGGGCCAATGGGATTGAAACGAGGAAATGTTTCTTTACATCCAGCTCAAAATCATGAAGCAATAGCTACTTAGATTTGTTGGTTCTCATTTTGCAACTCTCCTTCTTTGGCCCGGAAGCCTTAGGCTAAGATGCTACTCTGGCTTAGGAAATCTTCATGTTTTTTGGCATCTTCAAGATCACATTTGTTCAGTCTCAAAGTATTGATGCTTCGACCATTCACTAACTCCACCGGCGTTCCCGCCTCGAACACGCCAATAATACCTTTGACCATGTTTAAAGTCTTTCAACTGGATATAATTGTTTGCGATGCTATCAACAGAGAATAAAGCGTTATCGAAGCTTTCATCCAAGGAGATCTCAATCTGATAATACTGCGCTATATCAATTTCCTCCCAAATTAACTTTGGGAAAATTCCCACATTTTCCTGAGCATTAAGTGGTTCAACAAGGATTGGTAATTTGGAGTACTCTTGCTGGTCTTGTCTCAATGATCTTCCAAAATGATATCGTGCGTATTCAATAGAGAACTCATGAGGTGTTTCTTCTGGAGAATAGTAAAACGAATTTGATGGAATGTTTAAGCTATCATAAAAAAATTCCAACTTGGCAAACTCATCATAACTACCTGGATAAAACTGATCAAGTTTCCCGTTTACAACGATTAGATTTCTTGGATATAAATTAAGCGCTAATTGGGAAGCTGACAAGCCACAAAATACCGCGTTACATTTATGAATTGTAGGATGCGGACAAATAGATTGAAAGTCCCAAAAATACCCCTGTGAATAAGCTACTTTAATCCTATCATCTAAAATTGATGAAAAGAAGGAAAGGGCCCCGCCGGTTGAAACACCGCCAACCCCTACGTTACTAACATCTACATCGGATCTCTTAAAGATCAAGTTTAGTAGACACAGAGCATCTGTCATTATTGCACCATACCAGCTACTTCCTTCACCCTTGTATAGCACATCTAACTCATCTAAGTGATCCCCCATGTATTCTAATCTACCCATGCCCCTATTTTCCATCACAAATACTAAATATCCCTCTTTTGCAAAAGTCGCTGCTACACCTTTTTGATACGAATTCTCGTCCTGAATCAATTGTCTTGCAGTCCCATGTCCACTAAATAAGACTAAACTTTTATTCTTTTTTGATAGATTATATCCAGAGGGATATAATACATAATACCAAATATTTCTATTGTCGTAAACGCTTCGGAATTGACAAGCTTGGTAGATGATGCTATCAACCTGCAATGTCTGACGACAACTAATGGCAGTAGAATCGAAGTGCTGGTCCAAGCTTCCATCGACTTTAATTCCGGCCGCACCAATTAAGCGGAATTTCTGCTCAATGGCAACATCAGGGGTTTCCCAGATGACACACTCGGGTTCATTACACTCTATCGGAATCTCTTTTCCGCAACCTAGAACCATTAATAAACAAAAGGGGAAAACAAATTTGATGATGTTTCTAAATCTACTATTGATATGATGTGATACTGATTTTCGAAAATTAGAACTGCTGATCTTCGGATCAGATCGTTAAAACTAGCGTTCACCTACTTGGATGATGAGAAACTAAGATCTACACACGATCTACAGAACAAATTGGACTTCATGCAACTAGGGAATCGGGAACCTATGTTAAGCTTTGGGAGAATAGAACATAATTTGGCTTATGAGCAATATTTGTTATTTCAATATGGCTTAATAGCACAACATTCTATGTGGAAATTGCGTCTGCCTTGGATATGTTCTTCGTTGACATAAATTCGGTCGTCAGAAAAATCTGGGGCAAGAGTGATACAGTGCTTTTCATTTTTGCAGGAGCCTCAGCCGAGTTTGCTCTTAACAAGGCGGTTGACTGGCTGTACTTTACGGGAAGGTTGCCCTCTGACCCTTTAGGACGACTACTCTCCACTGTTGACTACTCTAGGAAGATCGTTTTCTCGCAGTTGAATGAGGCGCATGATGCAATTGATATGATGAGCCACATCCATCAAGCTGTTGAGGACAACAGAGGATCTTCTATACCTGAGTGGGCTTATCGAGACGTATTGTTTATGCTCATACACTATTCCATTGCTTCGTATGAACTGTTGGAGAAAAGACTGGACGAGGAGGAAAAGGAAGAAGTTTATAATGTTTTCTATCGTGTTGGTAAGAGAATGAAACTGAAAGACCTTCCGTCGAGCTACTCAAAATGGCTCCCGGAAAGGCAATCACATCTGCAGCGGAACTTGGAATGCAGTGAATACACCTTTGACCTTTTCAAGCAATACAAAAAGCATCTCGGTGCAGTTCGATTCAAACTGCTGATCGAGGGTCAGAAATTAGTTGTTCCTGGTCGAGTTAAGAAGCTGTTGCGCTTTAGAAATCCATCCTGGCTCGTGCCAGTCGTTCCTATCTATAAAATTAGCAGACATATGAAGATAGATCAGCACGTTAAGAACATCTTACTACCTTCGGCATATAAAGGAAAGGTAAATGATGTAGTCGTTGCTACGTTTTGAGGAATTATTCCAACAGATTTCAACGCTCTTCTGATTCCCATCTAGCTCTCTATTGGCAGAACTTCTGAAGATCGTTCAGTGTCACTGGCCCTGCGTTCCTTCTAACTTCGATTCCATTTCTAGTAGAATAAATTGTGGAATTCCCTTGACCTGGTACTTTCTGAGAATTCCAGGATTCAGGTCAGCATTTATTTTGCTTACCGCAACCTCACTGTTCGCTTTAGTAAATTCCTCAAGAATCGGGTTCATCAAAATACAAGGGCCACACCAATCCGCCCAAAAATCCAGCAGTAGGATAGATTCTTTGTTAAGTATTTCGTCTATATTCTCTTTCGTCACGGAGTAAAACCTTTCTTCATAGGCCTTTCTTTGAAATCTGAAAATTTCATTTGTAAAACCAGACCAAATTATTGGCAATCTGGATCTTTAGGGTCTTAGGTCCTCTATGATTTTTGCATCTACCCAGTAAATGTCTTTATTGCTAGTGTAGAAGAAGTATTTTCCATCTTTCGTGACAAAGGGGCAAAGCTCGTGGTGTTCACTGTTTATTGGTTGACCCATACTCTTTGATCTGGTCCACGTACCATCATCGTTCTTGAAACTGATGTACAAATCTCCTTGACCCAAACCATCAGGACGGATTGTACAAAAAATAAGATAGGATTCACTCGGGTCGATGAAAACATCTGCCTCATAGTTTGGAGTGTTTATGGAGTCACCAAGTGGGATTGCCTCCTGAAATTCTTCTTTTAGCATTTTTGAAACATATATATCATAATCAAACTCCCGCTTATTTGACGAAAAATATATGGTGCCATCATTGGTGAAGGAGATATAATATTCGTTCCCGTCGGAGTTGATTCGTGGTCCGGCGTTGATGGGTTGAGACCATCCATTGCTGACTTTTTCCACGAACCAGATATCGTAATCTTTCAATTCACCTACACCGTCTATGGCTCTTCTGGAAATGAAGTAGAGTCTCTTTTCATCGGGAGAAAGAAACGGATCATTGTAGCCATATTTCTCGTCCGCCAAAACTGTCTGCGGATCACTCCAGTGAGTTCCTGCAAGCTTCGTATACCTGATCTCTTCCTTTCCACCCACGTTCACCCCATAGTAAAATTCGGTCCCGTCCTCGTTAAAAACCGATCCAAATTCATATTCCGTCTCTGTAGAGATGAAATTCGGGGCAAAGATCTCAGGAGTGGTTGATGGAGGTGTCTGTTGAAGATATTTAAGACTTTCGTCAACGGTGTTGATGCAGCTAGTCAAAAGCATAATCGATGGGACTGTACAAAGTTCAAACTTCATTTATGTATAGGTTTAGGATTCGTTGATGTGTAGGTCAAGTCACTCAAGTGCCATAAGGATCTTGCTCATGATGTTATACGATCTTCGGTGCCCGTGCCATGGACCGTAAGCACCTGAGGTCAGTGCAATAACCATTTCTTCCTCTGGGACAACAATCAGATGATTACCGCCGTTTCCGGATGCGAACAGATAGTCAAAACTCCTTCCTCCAAAAGTTCTGCTGGATTTGTACCACATCATTCCGTAAAAATCTGCATAAGGGTTGTTATCTGAAATGTCGAAGTCTTTGTTTGATAACAGCTCAATATATTCAGGCTCAATGATCTGGCTGTCATTCCATTTTCCCTGATTTATAACAAGAGCTCCCAGTTTGGCAAAATCCAAGGTGGTCAGAAATAAATTGCCGGCGGCTCCAGTCTGATTTGTCGCATTTGTGTACCAGTAAAACTGTTTTATCCCAAGGGGATCGAACAGTTTTTCGCGGGCGAAATCTCTAAGACTTAAACCAGACGTTTCTTCGATAACAGCCCCAATGAGCACGGCATTGATGTCAGCATACACCCATATTTTGCCTGGTTCGGAGGATGCTGGTACACTGAGGAGGTAAGTTATCCAGTCCTCCCGGGCAATCCAGTTAACCGCGTGACCCACGGTCTGAGGACGATCTGTGTCGGCATCTAGTCCTGAAGACATATTGAGAAGATGCTTCAGAGTGATCTTCTTATAATCCTCATTGATTGATGGATATTTTTCCTTTGAGAAAAATGAGTAAACATCTTGATCCAAATTTTGGACCAAACCTTCTTTCATTGCCACACCCAGGAGCAATGCTGTAATACTTTTTCCAGCAGATCTAATATCATGGATAGAATTTCTCCAGTACGTATAGAAGTATTCTTCGATCACTAATTTGTTGTTTTTGATAACCACCAGTCCTCTGAAATCCCTGGGCGGAGTGGAACCAATAAGCTGTATGAGACTTTCGATTGAATCCCTGTTGAAACCTGAGTCTTGCAATGCGGTACCAGGCAGGTCAGGTAGTGGTTTTCTTAGCTTATCACCCTGTCCATAGGAGAAAGCCATGAATAGAAGACTAGCAATCAAAATAATAAGTTTCATGTGGTTGTAGTTACGTGTGATATGGAATTAGTGCCATTTGGCTTCTCGACTCTTCTCTATTAGTTGTTTTAATACCTCCAGATCAACATCAGCAAGTTTATTGATGTGTAAACATCCCTTTCCCCACTTACATTTTCCTAATTTGTCAGTCAAATCTGTTTGTTGATTGATATCAAGAGTTAAGTAAATGGTTAATTTCGTTTTTCGGGGGGCAAAGCCAACGTTAAACCATTCGAATTCCTCCTTTCTGCCCTTTCTTTTGTACCTATATTTTCCAAATCCAATAATAAAGTTATCACCCCAAATCTTAGCCTCGCTACCTGTTAGCTCTCGCATAATATCTAGCAACTCTTGAGCATCCTTCCTTTTAGACTCATTTTCTATACTGTCGATATACTTTGTTACACTTTGATTGGTTTGTTGCGTGGCTAGACCGGCCATATTCTAGCGATTTAGGTTTCTGGACTTTTACTACCTGCTAAGGTATTGGATTTACAATTTCACAAGTCACCAAGGTAGTCCATTGAGTTTCACTAATGTCGGAGTTACCTTTTTGCCCTTCGTCAATAGCATGGTGTTAGCACCCCAAAGTCTCTCCCCAACGGATTGTTTGAAATATACCGGGCA
Organism: Cyclobacteriaceae bacterium; assembly: GCA_028285685.1. Lineage (GTDB taxonomy): Bacteria > Bacteroidota > Bacteroidia > Cytophagales > Cyclobacteriaceae > Ekhidna. Next base: position 25,870 of record JANQOR010000027.1, read on the forward strand.
GTCAATTTTATACCATCCCAATTTTTCATAAAATGGAATCAAACTATCGGCACATAGGAGGACGCCAAATTCTGACTTGAGTTTCTCAAAGATGAGGTTTTCAGTCTCACTTAATAACTTTGAAGCATATCCATTTCCGCGAAATTCCTTTGGAGTGATCACATTATTTATTCCAGCAACTTTTGATTCCTTGCCATCAATCGAAATTTCACGCTCAATAATGTTGTAGAACGTGGCTATTTGATTTCCTACGAAATAGATGACTGTCCAGTCGGGACTCGCCCATTCCGTCTGTTTTACAATTGGGATGTGCCCAAACTCATTTTTAATGAAACCCTTCAGTGCACTCTTGATTTCGGTATCGAGTTCAGTAAACCTAGTTATTTCTATCATTGTTGATCCGTCACCCAAACATAGTGCCATATCAGCAAGGAAGCACATCTCAAAATCTAATCTGTGACTATAATTTAGTCTCCGCCGCTATCGATTGTCAGGGATAGCTGTCCTCGATTGGGTCAGCTGGAAGGACGTTGAAATTGAGCTAAGCTGAATGAATAAACATGGTAAAAGAGATGCTTCATTTCTCAGATATTTCTCCACTTTGTCACCTCAGGTCTACTCTCTATGAAGTTCAACCTAATGTTGAACTCCGAAGATTCATCTACGGAGAATTGCCATCCCAAACAATAAAATAGGTTGGTTGCTCAGCAACTTGAGGATTTTTGAACTCATGGGAGAAGAATGGAAAATTCGGAAGACTCTGTACGGTATAAGTTTGACACCTTACCTCGCTGTATAGACCTCACCAGTTATTAACCCATTGTTACTATCCAGGTCCCCCTCGGCGTTGTTGAAATTGATGGGTAATGCATAACGTTTATCGCTCCAGGTAAACGCACGAAACAACTCGAAGTGAAGGTGCGGTATGGGTGTACCACCTGAAAGCCCGTTTTTGCCAATCACGGCACCTTGGGAAACCTTTGCTCCTTCTGCAAATGGAACGCTGTTTTGCATTAAATGCACATATCGTATGACCGTGCCATCATCGTGTTGGATGTAAACAAAGTTTTCCTCACCACTAGTACCATTTCCATCCGGGAAACTTTCTTGTATTTGGACTGCCGTGCCACTTCTGGCAGCAATAATGTCTTCACCCATTTCCAGGAGAAAATCATATGCGAACGTATTGTTGTGACTATTGGTTGGATTACAATAGGATTGCAGAATTTCCGAAGAAACTCCAACTCTAAAAGGAAGTATGAAGCTGGATTCGGCAGGATCGCCAAAATCCTGCTTACAAATAATGTTCGCAAATGCGACCGAGATTTCTTTACTCTGGAGCACAGTATCAACCCCGTCAGTCGCACTTAGTCTTATGGTAAAGACTCTTTCTTTATTTTCCCATCCGGGTGTTCCTTCAAGGAGGTTGTTTTCTTCATCGTGTGCCATCCAGGATGGGAGTTGTAGTACGTTATATGTGATATCTTGTGTGTGCTCACTTTCTGCTTGATATCTGTATCTGTATGAAACGTTGTGATCTATTTCGGACTGTATGGCAGTGATAAACCGTATATTGGATTCGGCTTCAACAGAATCTTCTCCACATCCTAGCAGCATAAAGCCGCTCAGGACTAATATATTTATCCTCTTCATATGTCGTGGTAGGTTTAAAATATAACCCCCCGACTAGCAGATACCACTAACTTTGAAAAGAGAATATGGAATCAACTCCTTAACCGTGAGTCTGCTGGCTGTCCGAAATTAGCTTGCAGTATCTGTTACATATCTGTCAGCAAGCGTCTACCGGAGGTTGGTTTTCAGGTCTTCAATGGCTTCATCCAAGACACTCAGCAGTGTAGCTTGCTCATCCACCACGGTCTGTCCTTCTAAAGAAACGAACCCAAATAGTGATATCTGGTCCAGGACGATCCAACGGTCGCCTTTCGCTTTGCCATCAGCAACGAAATATGACTTCCCCTGATTATCGTAGAAGGTCGCTTTGATGGCAATATGAGCCTTGATTTTTCTTTTCTCGTAAGTACCGCTATTGACACTTACTTCTTCGTCGATCATGTCTCGTGCACTCATCTGGATATTTAGCTTTAGGTAATATGGGGTGGTTCCTTTCTTTGCTGCCTTCTTCTTACTTCCAAAAGGATATCCATAAATGTCGTAGAGTACCTTTCCTTCTCGATTGAGCGACAGAGGTATTGATCAGGCAGAATGAGACTAGCATTGCTAAAGGGAATCGGAATTTGTACATGAGTTATTGGTTAAGAGTGTTGCCCCCCCAGTTCAGGAGCTAAGCCAAAGTTATGAAATGTTGGTAGAGATGATTCGAGCCTCAGGTAATCAACACCACATTGTGGCATAGTAATTGGAAAGGGTATGGAAAAACGACTTTCCATGAAAAAGACAATTGCCACCTTCTTTTTCTTACTAAGTATTTTGTGCGCCTCAAGCCAGGTTCGTGAGGTAAAATCCAGGGCTACTTCCTATAAGGAAAGCAGCAAGGATTCCTCTTCAGGGTCTCGTAGTTACGATGGGGATGATGCGGGTGACGCATTCCTGGTGGAGCTCTTCGCTCAACTTTTTACGGAGGTAATTTTTGGCGGCATTTACAGTGGCGTCTATGCTGCCCAATATGGACAGCTCGTAAATGCCGATATAGAAGACTGGCGGGTGAGTGGCGAGTTTAAGATGTCAGGAGGCCTCAACATTGGCAATGTCAACTTTTTCGATAGCCAGATGATTCGGGGGAATTGGGGATTGTTTTCAACTCAATTGCGAAGGATGAATGTCAATGATGTTTCGGGCGGTTTCACTACCATTGATTGGCAAATACTTCAACTCAACCTGATCAATCTTAAAAATGTGCGTTGGTTGGTTGGTGCAGGCTTCTCGCACGAGACTGAGGTAGACCAGACTCATTTTGAGTTTGCCACGGAATTACATGTATCCTTATCGGATAAATTTATGCCATCCCTGACCTATAGAGCTTCGGGAGACGGGCACCCGAGAGAAGAGTTCTCCGGGATCTTGGAGTATCGGCCATTTAGGGGAAAGTCTACAGAAGTAGCATTTAGTGGCGGGTATCTCTATCAGCAGTTGTACGGGATAGATTTTCATTTCCCTTCGGTTGGTGTGGTGCTTTACTTAAAGTGATTCTTGCCTGTAAATGTAGATACTAGTTGCAATCGATGTTCTCCAATTCTACTAGGTTGTCGTCCCGAATTCAGTCGCCCTTTTCTTATTAAAACACGCCAAATCGATTTGCCTGAACCTGAATAGATTATTGCAAGATTGACGTAATTCGGAGTTAGACGGATCATGAGAAATGGACATTTCTGTATCCTTTAATGAACATGGACAACTGAAAGCGATGCTAGCTTAGCGCAAAAAACAAAAACAACCCGGCTTCTTATCACTGTTTTGATTTGTTGTACCTCCGGAGATATTCGAACATTTTTACGGCATCTTCTTGTTTAAGATTGTCATTTTGCAACTCAGCTTTCAATTCCTTGTGATCATCAACGAGTTTACTTAGCAGCTCAGGGGTTAACCACTTCACTTTTCCATCCCGCAGTATCACATAGGATGTCTTGCAACACACTGATTTTTGAGGTTCACTGGCCTTTATTATACCTAGCTCCATTTGTCTGAATTTGATTCGCGCTGGTTCACCTATAAAATATGGATAGTACCCATCATCAAGGATTTTGTTGAAGCCCAACAAATCAGAGTAGAGATAACTGTTGATATACACAGAGTTGTCTACTAAAACACCCCAGACTGACCTTGTCAGTTCTTCTGCACGAGTTGGAGGCTTGATTTTCTTTAATCTGAAATTCGTTATTCCACCGTTCATGAAAACACTTCCATTTGATCGTTGCTTGAGTTGAAAATCACAATAATCGGAAGGTTGTTCCGATCTAAACTCTTGATAGTTTTTAAAAATGTTGTCTTGTGGTTGTCCAAAAGAAATAAGGGTGAATCCCAGGAAAATGATAGAGATAGTAGCTTTTTGCATGTGTATACTAGGTATTACAGGCTAGTATACTAGTATATATGGGTAATACAAAAAAATGTCTCTTTGTTTGGATTATTGGTCTTATGTTAACCTGATAAAAACCGAATTCCGTCTTTGCTTAGCATATCAATCATGGTGAAAAGCCACATTTTGCTGGCTATATTTTTTACAATTCCTCAACTAGTTGAATATTATTTCCGCAGGTGTCATTAAAAACTGCGACTTTGTGTGTGCCCATTTCTGTGGGTTTCATACTGAATTCAACTTCGAGTTTAGTCAGTCTGTCATATTCAGCTTGAACATCCTCTACATCAAACTGAGTATAGGGAATACCAGCATCCATCAATGCGTCCTGATAGACTTTGGATGGTTCAAAGTGGTTCGGAGCTGGTTCTAGTAGTAACTCTGGCCCTTCCTGTGCATCTTTAGAGACAAGCGTCAACCATCTGTTGCCGCCTTCCAGCGGTTTGTCAAGTTTTTTTATGAATCCCAATTTTTCGGTATAGAATTTTAGGGCTTTCTCCTGATCTCGAACAGGGATACTGATAATTGTTACTTTCATGAGCTATCAATTCAAATTTCTGTTCTCAAAGGTTCAGAATCAAAAGTTAAGTTGCTTCTTGAAAGTTGCTCTTTTCGATATTGAGCCGGAGATTTTCCGGTTTTGGTTTTGAATAAGACACTGAATGATCCCAAACTGTTAAATCCAACAGCAAAGCAGGTCTCTGTCACTTTCATTCCTTGTCTGAGGAGATCCCTGGACTTCTCGATTCGTTTGTCGATCAAGTATTGTCTTGGGGTTAGGCCGTAGTATTTTTTAAACAATCGCAACAGGTGAAACTTGGAAATGAACTGAATACGAGAAAGCAAGTCTAAATTCAAATCGGAATCAAAGTTGTTCTCGATATAGTTTCTGATTCCAATTACCGCGTCTATCTGGTCTTGATTGGAATAGACGACTCTTCTTACCCTATTCAGTTTTTTTTCGTAAAGCGTCATTTTTGGTTTTAACTGCCAATTGTTGACTGCAAGATAAAAAAAGCACGGTTTGTAATAGTTAGCAAGACCGAGCAAGATGCTGAAACAAGTTCAGCCGGGCTTATGGTTGGTCACCAACCAATCTTCCCATCTTCACAACAGATTCTCCCCACTTCGCTCCAAGCCATTTCTCCAGTTTACCAGACGCTCGTTCCTTAGCGGGAAAAATTCCAATCATGAATAAATCAAAAAGGAAACTAAAACTCTTGTTGCTGCTAATCGCAACCATTTTTACAGGAAACCTGGCCGCAGCTCAGTCAATCGAAGGGGATGTGAAAAGTGTAGCAGAAAAGTTTGTAAAGAGTGCGGATAAACAAGATCCTACGCTTTTGGAGTCTGTCTTGTACAAGGATGCCAAACAGTTTGTCATGTTCGGTCCTCAAGTGATGCAAAGTAGTGCAAGTGAATATGTCGCTCAGATCAGGGACAAAAAGCTAGGTGGAAAGGAAAGAGCCATTGAAATTCAAAATGTACTCCTGGAGGGGGATAATGTTGCCTACGTGAAACTGCAGGCTGTAGGCGGCGGACTTACTTTTTCCTATCAGCTAACCATGTTCAAGCTGGAGGATAGCTGGAAGATCATGACCATCACCACAAAAGCAGCAAGATCATGAAGCTGTTTGTAAAAATTGTCTTGGGTTTGGTGGCTGTCATCGCTGTGATGGCGGTCGCCGCCTGGATCTACTTTGGCTCTGGTGAGGAAATATATCCTGAAGGTTTGTCGCAAGGTGAAATAGCTCCCGAATTTCAAGGACAAGATCAGTACGGAAATACTGTTAGCCTGACTAGTTTGATGGAACAAGGAGACGTGGTACTGGTCTTCTTCCGAGGTACCTGGTGTCCGATGTGTAGTCAGCACATTGCTGCATTGGAGGATTCTCTGAATCAGATTAGGTCAAAAGGTGCTACAGTTGTGACGATAACTCCGGAAAGACCGGAATTTAAAGGGGAAAATGATTTCAAGATATCCACGAACATTCCAGTGATATATGATGAGGATCTCTCCATAATGAACAAGTACAACGTTGCCTATACCATGAGTTTGGGGAATCAACGGATCTTCGACATGGCGGGTGTGGATTTTGAGGAATTGTATGGGACACCAGGCAAAATGCCAATTCCTGCTACTTACATCATAGGAAATGACGGGAAGGTGAAATATGCCGACATAGCCGAAGGTGGCCTTGAAGTCAAATACTCCACTGTCAAGGATTTACTGGCAGTTTTATAGCCTTCGATATTTTTTGCCGTAATTTGATCAATGACCATATCGGGCAATATGTTTTGGAAAAGGTGGATGGCTGTGTTTGGCGTGCTCACAATCATTGCGGTGCTCGCAGCCACGCAACTGACACTTAGGTCAGGGGAGTTTTCCGCTGATGTCTGGTCAAATCTATTTGTGGTCCAATTGGTGATTTGGAATGTATGGGGTATCCTCACCCCGTTAATTTTTCGTCTCTCAGGCATCATTTCGAAAAGCAAAAGACGCCGGAAGATTATTTTGACGCATATTCCAATCAGTATTCTGGTCGTGATCCTGTTTCTTGCTTTGTACGCTGGGATATTCCTTGCTTTCAGTGGAGCAGGATTTGAAGCATTTGCTGGGACGGTTGTTTCACTTCACATTTCGTCCTTTCACTGGTACATGATTCTGTACTGGATCACAGTGGGAGCGGAATACTATCTGCGTATGCAGGATCAATACAAAGCGCAGGAAATGCTCAATTTACAGCTGGAGAGTCAGTTGACAGATGCACAGTTGAAAGCCTTGAAAATGCAACTGAATCCACATTTTCTTTTCAATTCACTCAACACGATTTCGGGCTTGGTACGCACAAGCGAGATAAAAAAGGCAGTTGGGATGCTTGCTCGTCTTAGTGATTTTTTACGTGAAGTGCTTATTGATCGCGGCAACCAGGAAATCACGCTGATCAACGAAATTGGCTTTTTAAAAAAATACCTGGAGATCGAGCAATTGCGGTTTGGAAACAAGCTTGAAGTGACCTTTGAAATTGGGGAAGATGTGGAGGAGTGCTTACTCCCGAGTTTGATTTTGCAGCCCATTGTGGAAAACGCCATCAAGCACGGAATTTCAAGAAGGAAAAATGCTCGTGAGCTGAAAATAAAAGCCTGGAACGATGAAGGAAACCTTAGAATTTCTATCTACAATGATGGTCCAGCAGTTTCTGAATCCAAGGGGCCTGAATCCCTGGGTGTTGGAATAAGCAACACGGTGAAAAGACTGGAGCAGTCGTATGGAGACAAGTACGAATTTTCCATTTCGAATACCGAGTCTGGAGTAGAAGTCCGGATGCGATTGCCAATGTATAAAATAACAGAAGAAGCTATTGCATAAGATCAAAGCCATAATCGTTGACGATGAGCCCCAGGCTCGAGAGAGTATTTCCCACTTGTTAAAGGAGGTGAATGATGTGGAGGTAGTAGATCAGTGCGACAATGGACAGGATGCGATCGAGGCAATATCTGAGCATCAGCCTGATCTTGTTTTTCTGGATATCCAAATGCCAGAATTGAATGGCTTTGAAGTGGCCGAAAGGATTGATGCTGAGTCGGATCCTTATATCGTTTTCGTAACTGCCTTTGATGAATACGCTATTCGGGCTTTTGACATCAATGCCGTCGACTACATTCTGAAGCCGTATGATGATGACCGCTTTTACCAGGCACTTGACAGAGCAAGAGAAAGGCTGGAGTCTCAGTCTAAGGTTAGCCGTCAGGAAATTGCGCACCTCTTAAAAGTTTATAACAATAGTAAAGAGGATATTCTGCGGAATCTCACTGTCAGAAGTGGAAACAAAATTGTGTTCATCGAAGACCGTACCATTGAGTGGATCGAAGCAGCGGACCAATATTGCAATATCCACTCAAGCAAAGGAGATTATTTAGTGCGGGAATCCATGCGGTACTATGAAGAAAACCTCGATCCCAACCTCTTTTTTCGGGCACATCGTTCAAGCATCATTAATCTTTCAAAAATCAAGGAATTACAACCATTTAAAAAAGGCAGGTATGTAATTGTGCTGCAATCTGGACAGTTGGTTGAACTAGGTAGTTCCAAACTTGAGACGTTAAAAAAACGAATGAGTCAGGCAAGAATTTCGCAATAATATACTTTGGTAGTCTTGTTTTAGATTAGGGTTAGGAGACAGTTAATTGTATCCTTATTGACTCAAAATAAGAACGCACTTGATAGCCACCCGATCTTGCAGATACAGGACCCTATTTTTCATTGCAATCATAGCTATTTCATTTTGTTCAAATGCACAATACCGCGTGAGCGGGTATGTGGAAGACGAGACGACTGGCGAGAAGCTATTTGGAGCGACGATCGCTATTGAAGGTACTACTGAAGGAGTGATTTCCAATTTCTACGGTTACTATAGTTTGACCGTTCCTTCAAATGCCACGCTGGTTTATTCCTACGTAGGTTATGCCACTCTCAAGCAGCAAGTCAATCTCAGCAGCGATGTGACCATCAGTCCTCGACTGGCACCTAAGATACTGGATGAGGTGATCATCGAGGGAAATAAGGAAGAAAGTCCCGAACTTACACCACAGGTAAGCACGATAAAACTCTCTTCCAGACAACTCATGAATTTGCCGGCGATTGGTGGCGAGGTGGATGTGTTGAAAGCGATCCAGCTGTTACCTGGTGTTCAGAGTGGAAAAGAAGGTATGTCAGGCATTTACGTCCGTGGCGGTGGTCCGGATCAAAACCTCTTTTTGCTAGATGGTGTTCCGCTCTACAATGTCTCGCACCTTGGTGGCCTATTTTCGGTTTTCAACCCTGACGCAATTTCAGATGTGTCTCTTATTAAGGGTGGGTTTCCAGCTAAGTACGGTGGCAGACTTTCATCTGTGGTAAATATCAAGGTCAAAGATGGAAATCGTGAGAAAAACACCACTGAAGCTACGGCAGGTTTAATATCTGCGAGAGTGCTCAACCAAGGGCCCATTGCCGGGGGGAGAGGTTCGTATTTGATTGGAGGACGTAGGACTTACATTGATCTATTTACACGTCCCATCTCAAAATCGGCATCTGATGGAAGTTCCTCGTTTGGCTATTACTTCTACGATTTAAATGCGAAGGTGAGCTATGACTTCAGTGAGCGCAATAAGGTGCAATTTAGTATCTATTCAGGGGATGACCGTGGTGTCGCAAAATTCCAGGATGATCTTTACTCGGTCAGGGACGGAACACAAATTATTGCAGGCGAAGAAAGGAGCAAAAGTGTCTTTGCTTGGGGAAATTTATTAGCGACTGCTCGTTGGACACATCTTTTCTCCGACAAGCTCTTTGCCAATCTTTCCACCAGCTACACGAAGTATAGGTTTAAGCTTACGTATGACTATGAGGATACCAAAGAAAAGGAGACCGAGTTTTATGAGTATAGATCGGGAATTGAGGATTTGAGCCTGAGATACGAACTTGAGTATTTTCACACAAACAGTCATAGCCTGCTTGGTGGAATCCAGTTGATCAATCATTCCTTTACTCCGGGTGTAAATACGATAAAGACCGATCTGGAAACTTCTGAAACTGAGCGAACATTTGGGTCTTTTGGGATTGACTCCTACGAATTTTCAGGATACCTGGAAGACCAGCTAGAACTAAGCCCCAGGATCAAATTGAACATGGGAGTGCACTATAACTACTACTCGCCCGAAGGGAGTAGCTTTCACAGTGTCCAGCCAAGAGCGACCGTTCGAGTTTTGACAGGTTCGAACTCTTCTGTAAAGCTGTCGTATGCCGAAATGCAGCAAAATGTTCATTTGCTAACAGGCTCAGGCGCTGGACTACCAACGGATATTTGGGTTCCGGCGACAGATTTAGCCAATCCGCAAAAATCAAAACAGGTGACGGGAGCTTTCACTAAGCCGATTGATGTACTTGGAGCTGATCTAACCATTGAGGCCTATTATAAACGGATGGAAAATCTGGTGGTTTATGCCGAAGGAGAGAACTGGGCCGAGACTGCTGAAGATTGGCAGGATAAGGTAGAAACCGATGGTGTTGGAACTTCACGTGGAATTGAATTTTTGCTGCATAAGAAGGAGGGAAGAGTGAATGGGTGGTTGGGATACACCATTTCCAAATCAGACAGGCAATTTGCCAATATCAATTTTGGAGAGACGTTTCCTTACAAGTATGACCGGCGACATGATGTGGGAATTTTGGTGTCCTACGAAATCAGCGACAAAGTGGATGTTTCCATGACTTGGGTCTATGGCACAGGGAATGCAATTACTCTCGGCGAAGCTCGCTATAACGTAATGTTACCTAATGTGCTTATCTCTCCCAATGACTTTGTGTGGTCTCATTTCGGCGGAAACGGCGAAGCGGAGCATTACAATGGTCGAAATGGATTTCGGATGAAAAGCTACCATCGTGCGGATGTGGGGATTAGATTCAAAAAACAAAAGAAAAACGGACAGCGGATCTGGAATATTGGTATTTATAACGCATACAATCGGGCTAATCCCTTTTACTATTATTTTGACCATACGTTTGATGAACGCACCTTGAAGGAATCTAGACAACTCAAACAGGTCGCTCTATTTCCAATCATCCCGACCATTAGTTACACATTTAAGTTTATGTAGATGAGAAGGTTACTACTCGTTGTTTTTGGTCTAACGTTTTTAGGATGCGAAGAATTCTTCGAGCAGGATGTAGACGTTGATATACCGGATCATCAGCCAAAGTTGGTGATGTATTCCTATGCCGCTCCAGGCGATTCGCTGGTCATTGTATTGACTACTTCTATCGGTGTGGAGGTGCCGGCTAATTTGTGGGAGCTTTGGATGTCTTCGGCAACAATTGAAGTGGTGAAGAACGCCACCGAGACCGTTCCTGTGACAGTAAATACTTCAGATGAGTTTTTTCCATTTTTTGTCGCTTCTACAGATCTTAACATCAATGATCATCTTTCAATAAACATATCGTCCGAAGGATATGAATCTATTTCCTCAGAAACGCTAATTCCAAATCCTCCGATGGTTCAAAACGCTTCTTATGCCGGCCGACGGATTAACATCGAGGGAGATGAACTAGCTGCTTTCAGTTTCGATATAATAGATGAGAGCAATGTTGAGAGTTACTATGAGGTATCAGTTGTCTCCGTTTGGACGGATGAGTTTAGTGGCGAGACCTTCGAAAATCTTTCAGCTACTAACTACGACTCTAATTTACCCTGGATCAACCCACCTTCCGACAATGGTTTTAACCTAAGACTGTTTTTTGAAGATGGAGCCTTTGAGGATGATGAAATTACCGTTGAGTTCCTGGCAGACGTCTGGGAACTTGCGAACCCCGAATACTTTTCTCCAGATCACAATGTTGAGTATTTTTTATCGGTAAAATCGGTAACGGAAGCATACTATGATTTCGTGACTGCATTTGGCTTTCATGAGGACAACCAGTTTCCAGATTTATTTTCCGGCGAGCCTGTACCATTACCTTCCAACATCAATAATGGATTCGGAGTCTTCGGGGCTTATTCGGAGACCAGGCTAAAAATTGATCTGGGAGATCTGGACGATTAGTTTGAAGGAGGCGGAGTCCGATGCAGAGTCCCCTGCTCATAAGCATAGGTCAGCTTGATAAGGGTTGGTTCCGCATACATCCGACCAAGGAACTGCAATCCCGCCGGTAAGTTTCCGGATGTGAACCCCATAGGTACCGTGAAGGCTGGCTGCCCCGTATGCGGCGCAATGATTTGGCTGTTGTCTCCACGGTATTGAGTTTGAAAAGAATCAATTAGTGCAGGCTGATGGTTCCACGAAGGATAGACAATTGCATCTAACCTCAATTCATCCATTCGATTTTCGATCGCTTCTCGAAAGGCCATCCTTCGCTTGTCCGTATAAGGATCCAGGCATGCAATTTCAGGATTGGGATTTCTTCCCGAAGCGGTGAGAAAATATTCGACCCCCTCTCTCGCATATTCTGAAGTTGTTCCCACTCGTACAATGTCTTCAAGGGTTTTCATCGTATCCCTGTTGACATATGTGACCAAATAGTCTTCAATGTCCTGACGAAACATGTCGCACCATTGGTTTCTTCTCAGGTTGGAAAAATCAGGAACTTCAACTGGGTCGACTATTTCTGCTCCTAGTGTTTGCAGATCCTCAATTGCTTGTTCAAAGAGTGCCTTGATTTCTGGGTTGGGATCATTTTCACTTAACTCCCTCAATACACCTATTCTAGCTCCTACCAATCCGTCTTTCTGCAGAAACTTTTGGTAACTGTCTGGAATTTTTCCATCGGAATGTTTGGTTAGTGGGTCTTTCGGATCATAACCTGCGATTACCTCCAAGACTCTTGTTGCATCTTCCACAGTCCGCATCATCGGACCTGCCACATCATTTCGCAAATACAAGGGAACCACTCCGCTTCTGCTGGTCAGACCCAAAGTGGATCTGAAACCGACCAACGAGCAGTGAGACGAGGGCCCTCTGATGGAGTTTCCGGTATCTGTTCCTAAACCTATCACCCCAATATTGTGGGCGATAGCGGCAGCCGTACCGCCACTGGACCCAGCTGGGACATGCACTGTGTTGTAGGGATTTCTTGTTGTTCCGAAAGTAGAACTCTCTGTGTGCATAGGACTAAACGCCCATTCTGCCATGTTGGATTTCGCAAGAATGATGGCACCCGCATCAACCAATTTAGCAACCATAAATGCATCTTCATCAGGGATGAAGTCCTTAAGTGCAAGGGCTCCGGCAGTTGTCTCCATCCCTTTCGTATTGAAATTGTCCTTCACAATCATAGGGATTCCATGTAGTGGTCTCAAGACACCCTCTTTTTCAAATTCACGGTCCAATGCGGTGGCAGTTTCCAGCGCCTTCTGGTTGATGACAGTCAATGCGTTGAGTCGCCCATTTTCTTTCTCAATTCTGTCCATATAAGCAGCTACCAACTGTCTGCTCGTATACCGGCCGTTCCTGTAAGCGTCATGGATTTCGGCTATGGTTACCTCGCTCAAATCAATCGAAACAGATTCTCTCTGAGGACTACACTCGAGAAGGAAGAGGGCTGTGTATAGAAGTGCGAACTTTCGCATAGTGTCTGGTTTGGTTAGGAAGAAAGTTAACCAAAGCAGTTATAAACTAAGTCAAGTATTATTCGAATACCTTTTTAAGTAGATCAGTGGTTCGTGCTGCAGGATTGTCCCTAATTTCCTTTTCCTCCTTAGCCACCTGGATAAAGAGACCATTAATAGCGCGATCAGTCACATGTTCTTCCAGTCTTGGATTGACCTTTTTTACAAATGGGATCTTGTTATGCGTATTCATCACAGTACTCCAATGTTTGGTAGCACCCACTTTGTCAAGAGAAGCCTTTATGATTGGAAGAAATTTATCCGTAAGAGGGTTTCTGGTGGCTCCATCCAGGTATTGTGTGGCTGCATCATTTTCGCCGCGTAGAATGTTCATCGCATCTTTAATTGTCATGGCTTTGATTGCGTCTTTGAATAAGGGAAGCGCTCCCTTGGCAGCGTCCTCAGCCGCCCGGTTCATCGACTCTATGGCATCATCGACCAATTTTCCCTGACCGATACTTCTCAATTTCGATTCAACACTTCTAGCCTCCGGAGGAAGTAGGATTTTTAAAATTGGATCTTTGAAATAGCCGTCCGGCTTAGAGACATTTGTTACTCCTTTTTCTATCCCATTGTTCAATGCCTCTTTCAAGCCGCGACCGACCTCTTCTTCGGTTAGTCCTTTCGTTGGTATAGCCTTTTTTACTTGTTTTTTCAGGTCTTTGAGTAGTTGGCCGGAGCTTTCAACAGCGATGAATGCAAATGAAAGAAGGAGAAGAAGTCGAATTTTTTTCATAAGAAATTTAATTTAAACAAGTGTAACCAATAACTCTGCCAGATGTAACTTCAACGTTCGCTTAGTTACAGAGGTATAACAGCATAGCAGTAAGATCCACCATGAATTCGAACGTTTTACTTTTTCTCTTTTTATTGATTCCCAATCATGCAGTTTACATATCAGTGGTTGAGGTAAACCACAATTCAGAAACGTTGGAGTCCTTTCTTTCGGTGAAGGTGTTCACTGATGACCTGCAGAATGTAATCCGAAATTTCAATTCTGATTTCGCCAAGGCAAGTAATGAAGAGTTTGTAAACGCTAACAAAAAAGATATCATTGAATATTTCAGCAAGCATCTGATTTTTGCGGTAAATGACAAACTGCAGAAAATGGAGTTTGTTTCTTCAGTGCTGGTCAGTGACGTCTATTTCCTGAATTTTAAGTTCAAGTCCAAATCTGCCTGGGAAAAGTTGGAGATCACCGCAGATTTTTTCACAGAGATCTTTCCTGATCAATCAAATGTCATGACAATCAAATACGCAGGTGAAAAGTACTTTGCTCGTCTGACGAAATCCAAGCCTGCTTATTTCATTGAGTTTTGATGCCTTGTGGAGGTCATTGTTTTATCGTGTCACACCGTGCTTTACACGGTATCTACCGCTAATCGATTATTATGTCATGTGCTCTCGAAGAGGCATCTTCGGCTATCATGTAGAATGCCTGATCAATCCTCCGATCGAAAGAATCTTTACCTCAGGGTGTTTAGAATGACTTTTATGTTTGAGCTGGCGGGTTACTTCATCAATTTTTGATTAAACAGATCCAGCAATCCCTGGGAAGTTACTTTCACTCCTGTTTCAACCGACTTATATGGATCTGGGTAATAAAAAGGGGAATGCAGGCCTGGAAGATCTCCTGATTTCATACGCTCATCCGGAACGGTACCTAACCAGTATAAAACTGTTGGAACATTGTGTTCAGTAGTTCCATACCTGGAGAAATCTTCACCAACCATTTGTGGTTCTGCATAAATCACATTTTCAGCACCGATGGCTTTTCCCGCTGAAGCAGTTAATCTATCTACAAGCTCCGGATTGTTGTAGTTCGCTGGAGTGAAGTCTTCAGGAATGGTTACCTCAGGAAGTCTGTCCTCAGGCAGTCCGGCTGCAATGGCTACTCCCTTGCTGATTTCTCGGATGCGCTTGTGAACCATGGTTCTTACTTCCTCGGTATAAGTTCTTACGGTCAATTTCAACATCACTTCATCCGGTATAATGTTGTGCTTCACACCTCCTTGAATGGCACCAACAGTTACCACTGCTGACTCTGTCGGCTTAAGGTTACGACTCACGATGGTTTGAAGATCCATTACTATCATGCTGGCGATCACTACAGGATCAATGGACATATGGGGGGATGCTCCATGTGCTCCATATCCCCAGACTTTGATGTCAATACTTTCTGTGTTGGCCATTGTATAGCCTTTCCCAAAACCTACCTGTCCCGCGGCAATAGTCGGACTGCTGTGCAGACCCACCCCATAGTCGGGGACTCCAAATTTCTCATAGAGTCCAGCTTCTAACATCATCCTGGCACCAGCCCCAATTTCCTCAGCCGGTTGTCCAATCAGCATCAAGGTTCCCTTCCATTGATCCTTCATCTCTGCCATGGCTCTTGCGGTTCCGAGTAGTGTGGTCATATGAACATCATGACCACAGGAGTGCATTGTGCCCACCCTAACGCCGCTGTACTCTATCATAGTGCTGCTCGCATATTCTAACTCTGTCTTTTCAGCCATGGGTAGCGCATCCATATCCGTTCGGTAAAGGATAGTCGGTCCCTTGCCATTTTTCATGATGCCTACAATGCCATACCCTCCGAAATTCTCCGTCACGTCATAGCCTACCTTCTTCAACTCAGCTGCAAGATCTTTGGCCGTCTCTTTCTCCATTAGAGAAATTTCAGGATTCTGGTGTCTCTTTTTATAGAAATTGACGAGGTAATCAATGTCTGCTGCAAGGTAGCTGGCAATTTTCTCGTTTGAAGTGTTTGTGTTAGCAAATGCAGCGAGCACAAAAGCAGAAATAAGGAAAAGGTACTTCATGGTTGTGTGGTTTTCGTTTAACTAAGGTACAAGATGATTCAAGGCTTTACAAAACGAGCTTGACTAGAAGCCATATTGTCTTTTGATACGGAAAACGAGGGTCTATATTTTTAAACCAAATTGACGATTCCTTGGTTTTTAAGACAAGCTGTCAATTATGGAAGAGAGTAATGCTTCAGTATATATTATTCACGAAAATGAGGAATGGATTGCCTCTCTGAGGAAGAATCTTGAAGCAAGTCACACGAGCTACAGTGACTGGAACCTAGCAAAAGAAGGAGTTGACCTGACTCAGACCCCACCCGATGGAGTTTTTTACAACCGAATGAGTGCTTCTTCATTTACAAGAGGAAATCTACATGCAAAGAATCTCACTGCTCCTATTCTTGCCTGGCTGGAAGCCAATAGTAGAAGAATCGTGAATGGCGGGAGAGCACTGCAACTGGAAATGAGCAAAGCAGAGCAACACGTTGCTTTGCATCGGTCTGGCCTTCAAACACCAAAAACCTTGGTTGCTAGTGGGAGGAAGGAGATGATTGCTGCCTCAGAGTCTTTTCATAATCGTCCATTCATCATCAAACCAAATATGGGTGGAAAAGGGTACGGTGTGAGGTTAATCAGCTCTGGACCAGAGTTGGAATTGTTGCTAGAATCAACACCGTTCGAGGAGCTCACTGTTGACGGTGTCGTTATTGTTCAGGAATACATACGACCGAAAGATCAACGAATCATCCGCATGGAATTTATTGCTGGAAAGTTCTACTATGCGGTCCAGATTGATACCGGTGGAAGTTTTGAACTTTGTCCTGCGGATGCGTGTGAAATTCCTACAAATTCGATGGATAAACCGCCCGAGTTTACCATACTGGAAGATTTTCACATTCCTGAAATAGAAAAATGCGAGGCCTTTTTAGCTGCAAACGATATCGAAATTGCTGGAATGGAATTTTTGCAGAATGAAGAGGGAGAGCGCTTCTTCTACGACGTAAATACAACAACCAATTATAATTCAGGTGCAGAAGAAAGCACCATAAACGGTCTTCGAGGGATGAAGAGAGTGGCGGAATTTCTTAAGGAAGAACTAGAAAAGGTGAGCTGACTCTATTCAAGAAACAATCCGAAGGACATTTGATCCATTGCTGATAGCAAGGCGCTTTCATACTTTCGGCACTGGTATTTAAATCCTGATCCTCCGGTGCTTACTCGACTGACACCCAATTCTTTTAATTCCTCGAAGTTGGGAAGACCTGGAACATTTAAAACGTTAACAGGAAGCCGGGTACTTGCCGTAATTGCTTGGATATCATTTCTACTTTGGACAAATGGAACAAAAATTCCATCGGCTCCAGCGTGCTCATACAATTCGATTCGATGTAGACTTTCTTCTAATGGATTCTGCAATCCTAACAAAAAGGCATCGGTGCGTATATTTAGAAACATATCAATGTTGTCTTTTTCCAATTGCCCCTTGATTGAGGAAAGTTTCCTGGCAAAAAGCTGCGGTTGGACAATCGATCGATCCTTACCTGCGGTACTATCTTCGATATTGACTCCTTCGACTCCAAGTTCAGCCAATTGCCTTATATGATCCACGACCTCCTGATCTACCTGGCTATAGCCCGTTTCAATATCAACTGACAATGGAAGGTTGATGCCTGCTGCTATCCGTGCTACAATCAACATTAGCTCATCAAAACTCATCTCTTCACCATCCTCGTATCCGAGAGTGGCTGCAATGGCAGAACTAGATGTGGCAATCGCGTCAAAATTTAGTTTCTCTGCTGTCTTTGCGCTGGCAACATCCCAGGCGTTACAAAGTAATAAAGGTCGTTCGGCGTAGTGTAGCTCTCGGAAATTCATTGTTTTTCTTGCAAAATACACATGTTAAATTTCTTCATTCAACCGAAAATTGAACGACCAATTTTTTTTGTCTCACTCTATAAGTAGCCACTAATGACGGGGTAGGCTCTTTCCGTTCTTCAGATAATACTCAATTGCTTCTTTCCAGTCTTGCAGATTGTTGGCATACATTCGATCCAGTGAGTGAGTATTTATCTCCATCCCTTTCTCATTGAGACTGATGAACGCATAGGTCACCTTGGTCAGTGTTGAGTTATCTGTGAGTTCTGAGCAACTTACCGTGATTGTCCAGTATCGGTTGTCGGTTGAAACGAGATACTGGATCAAGTAATTTTCTGGTTCGTATTTGGAAACGCGCCATAGATAGTATGGTTCATGTCCATGCCCCTCCGTCCAAAAAGTTGTTCCTTCTTCGATGATTTCCTCTGATGGATAGATGAGGTTAGGATCCCAGCCTTCTTCCCATTTTCGCTCTTCAAAAGCGTCATAGAGAAGAAAGACGGTTTCTATTGGATAATTCACTGTGAATGAAGCTGTTTTGGCAACTTTTTCAGCTTTAAATTCCGGCACATTCATTTGGTGCTTTGAGTTACAACCTACTATCGAGATCGTAGCAATTACTATGCTTTGCAAATTTTTCATAATGCAAAACTCCACCAGCAACCTTGGGATCATTTATCGAAAATTGGGAATTTTAGTGAGGGCGATAGGCGCTGGGACGGATGTTGAACCTTTTTTTGAAGAGATTACTAAAGGAGCCAACACTTTCAAAACCCATATGAAAGCATACTTCCGAGACACTGTTACCTGCTTTTAGTAGTTCGAGTGCTTTTTGCAACTTCAACTCAGTATGATATCGATGTGGCGTAGTGTTGAACAGCTTTTTAAAATTGGAAAGTAAATGAAACTTGCTCATGCCAACCTCAGTCGCAACTTGGTTGAGTGAAAGATTACTTTCTGGGTTATCATACATGTATTCCCTGGCCAGAAAAATCCTTCGATAAAGCTCTTCCTGCGTAGCCTTTTTCGCCACTTTAAGTTTTTCAATTCGAGACTGGATTTCTCGATCTAATTGCCAAATTTCTAACAGGAGTATAAAAAGCTGATCATCAAAGTCCTGCTGATTCCTTGTTTGACTTATCAAGTGTTCGATATGATTCCGGATGCTCTTAGTCATTTCAAAGGGAACCGACGGGGTTCTTGGTTCGAGCCTCTTCTTAGTCTGATCTTCAAGTAAACTCTTGTCACAAGTGAGCAAGGTCTCGTAGCTCTCTTTCACAAAACGCTCTTCGAGTAGAACCAATAGTGTTTGAAGTGGTTGGTCAAAGCACATCTCCAATTCATCACTGGGGTTGAGGAAATAGAATGACCTTTCAGAGGTTTCGATACGTGATTCATTGAGGACGTATCGTCCTTTATTTAAAAAGTTGGAAATTAGCAGGTATGGAGTCTTATGCTTAGGAAAGCGGTATTTAGCGGACGAATGTGCATATATGGCTGAATTGGCGGAGAGGTCCGGTACTTTGTCATTGCCTGATGGCTCATATGGTAATGTGGTTGAAATCACTAATTTGCATTATACGCAAATATTGATGAAAGTGATGCCACGGTTATAAAATCATCCTTTAGTTAGATTTTCTAACCCAAGTCTCCATTTTTGAGGCTGAGCCTGAATTTCCTGTAATTATAATTTCTGCTCGATTCTTGTCGTAGGCAGATGCTCCAAAATCAAGTTGAAATGGGAGTTTGTCCTCTTCTCTGATCCAATTTTCTCCATTCCAACTCCAGGTCTCGGGAAAAGAAGTGCCTTTGAGTATTCCTCCTATAAGGAGAATATCGGTATCACTGGTGACCATGAAGTGAGCAGCGCTTGTTCCCGGACGTTCGCTCTCTGGCTGAATAAGTTCACGCCAACTCCCACCATCCCATTCCCATGTGTCGCGGAACCAATTCCCTGAATGATCTCTGCCTCCGTAGAGGATGACCTTTCCCTTGTAGGTACCCATTCTTGGCCCATATCTGGGTAGAGGTCCAGTCTGACTCACTTGCTTCCATTCTGAACCATTCCATTCCCATGTGTCGCCCCAGAACTTGTCATCGCCTTTTCCACCAAATAGAAGAATTTTTCCATCGAAAGAAACAGCCGCATGCCCCCACCTCTTTTCAGGCCCACTCACATCTTTGGACATCCATTTGCGGCCGTTCCAGATCCAGGTGTCATTGAATAGCTCTCCATTTCCACTCCCCCCGAAAAGAACAACATTGCTACCATTTTCGCAAAATGTCAGCGAATGCCCATCTCTGGCCATAGGTCCCTCTACAGTCATCTCTTCCCACTGATCTTTTTCCCAAATCCAGGTTTCCGATGATTTTCCTCCACTGAATAATCTTCCTCCAAATAGCACAATGTTTTTGTTTTTGGCATCAAACTCCATCTCATGAACCAGTCTGGAACCTGGAGACACCGAGTAGTCCTTTTTTTTCCATAAGGGACCGAGGCTCATATAAGAAATTGAGAATATCAAGATGGCGTGAAGTTTCATTGGATGTATTGTGGTTGTTTTCTCTATACCAAGTTTACGTGAGAGCTGGTCAGTTGTGGTCCATTCCTATAATTTTTGACCTAAAATCATCCTTGATCACGTACTTTCATGAGGATGCTGATAAAACATTAAGATGCTATACAATTATTTGAAGAGCTTCATAAGAAACTCAAGAAAGGGATTCGTTCTTATTTTTTTTAACCTAACTGGCTACTCCTTTTCGATCTCAATCCTGTTTTTGCTGGGATTGTTCTGTCATCATGAGCTGAACTATGACACCCATTTGGATGGTCATAATAATATTTTCAGGGTTGAATTGAATCGTTCTTACCTGAATGGAGACACTTCTAAACTCGGGCCTATTGCTCCTGGCGTTCATACTGCTCTCAGTGAAGATGTTAAAGGAATCACTTCAGTAAGCAGGATGTACAAAAAACCATCAACAACGGTTGAAGTTGATGGCAATTTCTTCACCGAGGAGAAGATCATATTTGCCGATAGCTCTTTTTTCACTTGTTTTCCAATCAATGTATTGCAAAGTGCTGGCCACGAAATATTGACGGGGAACAGCGTGGTGGTGACGAGGCAATTAGCAAGTAGATACTTTGGCGATGATGATCCGATCGGAAAGTTCGTAAAGGTTGATTCACAGCTGAAGAGAATTTCGGCCGTTGTTGAAGACATTCCCTCAAATACGCATTTCGATTTTGAAATGGTGATGCTTATTGAGGCAGAACAATTTGCATGGCCTTTAGACCTGTGGATGTATCCTTATTCCTTTTATACTTATGTGACTATTCCGGACATGATCAGCCCAATCGAGGTGGAACGAGAGTTAAACTCATACGTGTATGAGTATGCGAAAAATAGCTATGCCACAATGGGCGTCTCCTTTGATGAGTGGCTCGCGAACGGAAATGGTATGAGCTATGAATTGAGGCCAATCAAGGAGATTCACTTAAGTCAAGGGGTAAGCAAAGAGTTTCTTCCACCAGGAAACATGATAATGATCGCCACGCTACTTTCGATTGCGGTGATCGTGTGGGTACTTGCATGGTCTAACCTTGCCAGCGTGATTCATGCAAAGAACCTCACGAGAAAACTTGAGTTTGGAATCCGCAAGATTTTTGCATTGTCCAACTCATCACTGACAAGCCAACTACTTTTGGAAGGCTTGCTTGTAAGTCTGATTACAACATGTGTTTCGATTGGTCTGCTACTTTTTCTTCTTCCCTGGTATAATGACACCATTTCTGTTCATTTGGAGAAGGAATACATTCTGTCAAACATTTGGGTTTTCGCGATTGTACACCTGGCTGTTGGTTCCTTTAGTGGTCTCCGTGCTTCATTGAGAATGGTAGTACAAAAACCATTAGACTTGATACAAGGCAGTCTTGTTGCTCAGGGTTCCAAAAAGCAGCTTGCACAGCTGTTTGTCAATGGTCAATTTGTAATTGCCTCTGCCTTGGTGACAATGACTTTGATAATGACCTCACAGCTGCAATATATGATTGGTAAGGAAGCGGGCTATGACGATGAGGGACTTATTTCAATAGCGGGATTAAGCAGGATAAAGGAGTCTCGCAACCTTAAGTCAAGGTTATTATCTGAAGCTGGCATCTCGGGGGTTTCTTTCATCAGCGAAAACCTGGGGGAAGTTTCCGTTACCGGTAATCTGTATGACAAAGATGATCCAGAGCAGGAAATGCGTGGTGTCAATTTGATGAGCGTTGATCGCGATTTTATTGATTTGGTGAAACTTAATCTCCTTCAGGGTAGGTCTTTTGAATTTCTAAATACGAATGACACCGTAAATTCAATAGTTGTCAATGAATCACTAGTGGAGTTGTACGGTTGGGAGGAGCCAGTTGGCAAGGTGCTTACACCCGGCGGTGATTGGGAGGGTTTTCGAGTAATTGGTGTTGTTGAAGATTTTCACTTTCAGCCGACGAACGAGGAGATTTCGCCACTTGGAATACTCTACTCTTACCCGCAGAAAGATATTGCTGTCATCAAGGTGAGGGATCAGAGTGACGTAGAGGCTGTACATAACCTTTGGAGTCAGTACAATGGGGGACAGCCCGCAGAAATAAGGTACGTTGAAGCCATTTCTAAGGATCTCTATCAGAATGAGGAAAAATTGATCAATTCTTCACGAACATTTACCATGATGGCTATCATACTTTCCTTGATCGGTTTGTTCGGTTTCGCTTCACATTTAATGCAGCGAAAGACAAGGGAAATCGCAATCAGAAAAGTAAGTGGCGCATCTTCAAGGGAATTGTTCCAATACTTTCAAAGAAGATTCTTAGTTAGGGTGCTTGCAAGTTGGATTATTTCAATTCCGATTTCCGTTCTGGCAATAAATAAATGGTTAGCCGGCTTCCCTTATGTTCATAATGTGCGGTATGTGGAGGTATTGCTGATCACGTTATTTTCACTGGCACTTGTAAGTGTGCTATCTGTAGGACGGACTGTCTACCTGGCGTCTGTAAGAAACCCTGTGGATGTTCTTAGAGCAACCTAGACAAGCAAGGCTCTAACTAATTCCAGACACAATCCCTTTTTTTGAAAAAAAACATGTCTCAAAGGGAAGTGAGGTAGGAGAGTTTTAATTCAAGAGCCGGGTAAATGGTATGCTCTTTAAATTTGAAATCTCTTGCACTTCCTATGCCGATATAGGTTGTTAAGAGCATTTTTCTTCGAAGTATTCTTTGGATTCCCCAATGAACATTAATGAGTCGCACATTGTTGGTTTGGATCAGATTTCTTGATATCACTTCTGACTCGTTGAAGGTTTTGGTCGAGAACTTTAACGCAACACCAATGAAGTTCTGGTTTAACCATGCATGCTCCCTGTTTTTAGGATTCCTTCTTTTGTAGTTGAGTTTAAAGTGAGACTTGACAAATAGCGAAGGATATTTGGGGTACCACCGATAGTCCATTCCTACGTATGTAATCCTGTAACCACCTCCAAAGCCAGCCGATAACTCCAACGTGTAAGGATCCCGTATTTTAAATTCCTCAGCCAATCCAATGCCGGCAAACCCAATTTCCAACTTGGATATCCTTGTATTCCGTAGCGGCTGGCCAAAAGCAGCAAGGGCGGTGAAAACAATGGTTGCAGAGACGATAACTCTATTCATAGGCAAAACCTAAATGTATTCTGGAATGATTCTCCTCAAAATGTCGTTCACTGAGGCTTCATTGAGTCCAACGACAATTCGAGGATCGTAGAGCAACTGGACTAATGCCTTGTCAATTTCTGAGAACTGAGTCGTACATCCATCTCGATAGGAACTCTGAAATATGCTATCAGTATACTTCTGGGAATCGTTGCCTAAACCAAGACCCTGAGTGAATTCTTCCCTTAGAAGATGCCTCCTCTTCACGAGAGTGGGCTTGTTTGTGTTCACATATGCGAGACCTTCCGTTATTTGATCCGAATTGTGCATTATCTGAACCAACCCCCAGTTATTATCTAACAAATGATCCCATTCTGGAGCAATCCTTCGCATTTGTTCCTCACTGCCCATGAAATAATAGAAATTGGATTTACTGGAATCTGAGACAATTTGTATCTCAATCTGCGATTGAGAAATTAACATGTTCAAGTCTTGCACCACCAATTCCAGCTCTTGGAGAAGGACGGGGTCTGGGTTGCCACCAACAAAGACACGTATATTGTTCATCCACTTGCGAGTTACTTTTGGATCGTTGCCAAATTCAAATCCAAGGGCGACTTCCTTGAAGTAAGTAATTACTTCTTCTTGGACGTTGGTTAAGGAGGGCTCGGGAGTGACTTCAAATGAACATGAAGCGAAGATGAGACTCCCTGACAGACACCAACATTTGAACGCACGTCTTTTCATACTTCAACCAGTTATAGTCAAGAAGTTGAACATCTAATTATACCATTTTGCCTACCCTGTTGGAAAGTTGAGGAGCTGTTTGGGATGAGACCCGGTTATTTAGGGATGTTTGACTAGTGGTTACTAAAGAAATTCACGACCCTACTCTTGTATTTGCGAGAGACAGGAATGATTTGATCTGTGGATGATAAATGCAGGTTAAACACTTCACCTTTTTTTTCATAAAAAATCACATGAATCATATTGACGATATAAGATCTGTGAACACGAAAGAGCGATGTTGCAGCCATCTCTTTCTCTAACTTTTTAAGGTTGTTTCTTATCAATCTTTTTTGAACATTGTTATTGTTAAGTAGGTAAACAAAAACATAATTGCTTGCGCTCTCCAGTAGTACAATTTCCTCAGGAGCTACAATTATTTTCTCACCCTTGCTTTCTGACTCCAGTACTACCTTTCGAATCTTATTGTCTTTTTTTTTCTGAATCAAGTAGACTATGGGAAAGATGAACGTGGCAATCAGAACCGTTCGATAGAAGACGATTGAAAAACCATAAAATGAAAAGTCTTTAAATCCTGAGAGAATGTTCTTGTAAAGGAATATGAAGGCTGGTACCAGAATTGATCCGACAGCGAATCTTGTGATCAGGTGCAAATTTTTAGACGATGTCACTTTCACAATTCGTACTGAAATCAGCTCGTTGATATATAGAGCCAATGCACCGACGAATCCATAGCCAGCGATTGCAACAATGTAAACCAAGTCCCCATGGTGTTTGATTGAGAATGGCTGAAACAAAAGAATGAACAGTGCTGTGACAGATGCCACTGCTATCAGGACTTTCCAATGTTGCAGGTTCATTATTCTTGTTGACCAACAAGGGATGTTACGAACCACTCGTTTACATCGTCCGCAAATAGTGTGACGTAAAGCATCACCGACGTAATTTCTCCGGCTTCACGGATTTCTGCCCTCAGCTCGCTGATCAGCAAATTTCGGTCAATTGCCCTGGTATTTAGGTGTTCAACGTTGGTAATGCCTTCTAATGCCTCAATTTCTTTTGCAAAGAGGTCAAGAGAGTTTAGGGTAAAGACATTTTTGGAACTGTCAGCATCAATTTTCAGGGACAGAAATGGAGCTGGTTTTTTTATCAGCGAACCAATTGTGGTAGTATCCTTTTGATTGATGGCCCTGAATAACTCGTCAACCACCTTTTTTGCGCTCGTAGGATTTCCGGCTGGAAAATTGTCCAGGATGATGGAATCCTTTGGAAAGACTGTGGCCGTGTTGCTTAGTGAGACGATTTTCCAGCCTGAACTTGTATTGATATAGACAAATAGGTCCTTACCAGCTGAGATTGAATCGCCTAAGTAGAATTCAGTGAAATCAGCAACCGAATACGCGATGTTGTCACTACTCTCAATTTCAATATTGGAAATCTCAATGTGATAAGGATCCGTAATCTTCCCAAGAAAATCAGTCCATACTTTCAAGGGGAAGATGTTCAGCCGCAATCCGGACGGTGTCCTGATGTAGGCATTGAGTTGTGTCTTTTCGCTTAAGAACGTTGATTTCAGAAGTGCGGTGTTTTTGTCTTTTACCGCCAGTTCAAAATCACTATAAACCTTGTTAATGGCTTTAGCAGTATATGTTTGGGATCCTTTTTGCCTTGTTCGGTCGTTGGATGAACATGAACAAATCAGCAAGCAAAGTACCCAGCCAACCCTCCTGGCCCTTGGAATCATTCCTTCTTCTTGTAAATGCCATCGAAGGCAGAGGTCCACGTCTTGCCCTCATCGGATGAACTCTCAAAAAGCTGTCTCACTGTGCCGTCTTCTAGTAAAGTGAAGGTTAGCCGTGAGAGCGTAATATTCCCTCCTGGATTCATGAATTTGCTTTCAAACTGAAGCAGTCCATCGTCTCTTTTTGTCTCTAGGTAATTGTACGTATCGCCCGAGCTACCAACCCAATGCTGGTGCCATTTTTGATCGATAGGATCGAAGAAATTGATACTTTGCCCAGCATAGTTCCTGGCGGTCGTGTAATTTTCATGAATGGCGCATCCTCCTTTGGCCATTGTAATTGAATTTTCGCCAACTTTATTTCCATTCACAAATACATCCCATTCCCCCAGCCAGAAATCAAAATGGCGGTAGTTTTCACTGCTTAAACAGGGGTAAGCATTCAGTTCAACTTTACCCAAAACTTCCTTGAAGGCGTCTGAGTCCCTATAGTCAGCGAACGCGGGATCTGATTGTAGGAGAGCAAAAGTCCCCAGCCCGTTCGCAGCACCTTCATTGAGTGATGCCAGTGTATTTTTTTCGTCATTCATCATTGCGTATGACTTACTTATGCCCCAATAGATAAATTGAACGTTGAAGTTTCTGTCTTTTGCCTCTCTGAAATTTTTGATTGCCGCCTCGTAGTTTTCCAGCCTTGAGTGAGCCATTGCCAGGTTGTACCAATCAGCTGAATCACCGTCATTCTTTTTTAGGAATTTTTCGTAGTCTTTGGTTGCTTCCTCCCATCTCTGATTGTTAAAATGATCAAGTGCTGATTCTTTTAGCTTTTGTGCATTTGAAACAGTCAGCTGTACTGTTATAAAAACAGTAAGTAGTAGTAATCTTTTCATTTTGAGTTAGTTAGTATATCCATTAAATAGTTTCCCAAACAAGTTTTGAGTTGTTCTGAAGCTGCAGTTCCAGCTTTATGACATAAGGCGCATCTCTACTTAGCCAGAAAGTCAGCCGTTGATCTGTAGCTACTTTCCATGTTTGAATATTTTCTCCATCGGGCAAGGTCAAAGCCTCCGTATCAATGACAGACACAGTCATCCAATTCAAACCACCAGACTGTTGAGCATAGAATGGTATTTTCGCCACAAACCCCTTTTGCATGGGCAGTCCAACCAATAACATTCCGTACAAATTCCAATCGTATACCTGCTCTTCAAGTTCTATATCAATTTCAGTGACTTCTCCTTCCTTGACTTGATTAGTGCTCCCCCTGATCTTGTTACCTTCAAACTGATAGTACAGGAAACCTCCTTTGGGATTAAGAGTAGAGAAACTGACAGGAATAAGTGATTCGTGTTCGACCATATTGATCCATGTATCCTGCAGATTCATGTTAGGATCGTAAAGATCCTGCACCCTATGAAAGTAACTTTTACCATCTAGTTTAATGACTTGGCCATAGTCTGTCCAGATCTTATTGGGAGTTTCTTTACCCTGCGCATCAACATAGGTAACCTTCCAGGTGTTGGTGTAGTCTCTTATCAATTTACCGTTGAGGATACCGCTGTCAAAGTTGACGACAACAGTATCTTTCTGAGCCCAGGTTTGGATACGCAGCAGTAAAAAAACAAGTACCAGTAAGATCCTTCCAGACATATTTGGTTATAAATAGTTAACAAGTGAAAATATACCTGGAGATACTCAGGCAAGGCAAATCCGATGATTTTTTACCAATTAAGGACTAAGCTATTACCGACTGACTTTCACGAAATTCTGTTGGAGCCATTCCCGTGAACCTCTTGAATGCATTGTTGAAGGAGGCCTTGTTGTTGAAACCTGAATCATAGGCGATATGGATGATCTTTTTCTGATCGTCTTCTAACAGGAGTCTTTTCGCTTCCTCAATTCGATATTCATTGACGAAATCAGCAAAATTCTTTCCATCAAGGTCGTTGATGACTTGCGAGATGTAGTGATTTGAAATATTCAAATGCTCACCAAGATCTTGAAGGCGCAGCGAACTATCAAGGTATGGCCTTTTTTCCTTCATGTAATTTCTCAAAGTGTCAAGTATGGCTGACGATGCGGAGGTATTCAGCGCAGACTTCTCGTACCGGCCATTTTCGTACATCTTAAAAACTTCTTGTCTTTGGAATCCATGGTAACCAATAAAGTAGATGAAAAAGGTGGACGCAACTGAGATCATATAGTCATACTCGATCTTTAAAGTTCCGGTCCAGACAAGTACATAGTACAATACGAAGGAAAGACTATATCCAAAGAAAGCCCAGGACACTTTTTTTCTCCATAGGTAGAGCTTTAATGCTCCGTTTGATAATCCCTTATTCTGATAAGTAAACCTAAGTATTAGAAATGTATAGATCGCCAGCTGTAGGCTTTGGACGATAGATTGAAGTCTATTAAACGTAGGTTTGAGATGGTCAGGGTAGAGCGACCACGAGAAAAAATATGCCATGAAAAGCAGAAGTGGAATAAAGTGGTAGCCATTAAAATAGATTTCCTTTTTGCTCGACTTGATGTAAAAAAAAAGCAGTGGTCCAAAGGTGTAAGTCAATCCACTTAAAATTCCCAAAATGGGTGAAAATAGTGAGTTGTAATTTGTCCAGAAACCGACGTAGTAAATAAGGCAAAGGCTGAAAGAAAGAAGCAGGAAACCCAGTAGGTTGTTCACTCTGGATTTTCTTAGAAAAATCATGGTGGAAAGGAATAACCCTTGAACAGCCGCGATTAAGAAGAAGATGGTCCACGTGTTTAGCGAAGGTTCCATAATGGAAGTTACTCAAATAATCCCTTTGGTCATTAAGACAACTTAAGGCATATCAACCCTCAGGCTCAAAGTACATCACCATGTATTCCGCATCGATGTATTTTTTGCCAATTTTAAGATCTTTCAAGACTTTGGGGCCTTGACTGATAAATCCACACTTTTTATAGAAATCGGAAGCGGATACTGATTCGGTGGAATGTAAAACCCAGAGATGAATTTGCTCAAGCCCATCTAGTTCTTTCGTCCTGGTAATCAGTTCATCTATGAGCTTCTTTCCGATTTGATAGCCTCTAAAACTGGGATCGACGTACATGGCATGGATCATCGATTTATGTCGTCCCTTGGAACGTTGATCTCTTCTGAATTTCACGAATCCTACCAATTGGTTTTCAAGAAAAGCTCCGAGTACGAACCACTCCGCAGGTGTGCCGACTGTCTCGATCTCCAACTCAAAGTCCATCGTTGGTCTATCTTTTTCATCCTCATAACTTTCGCTAAAGGCGAAAGGATCATCTTGATAGCTTTTCAATCGAACAGCTTGGTAAGTTTTAGCATCCTCCTTCTGGAGCAATCTAAGCTCTACATTCATGGATTATTTACATGGTAGGTTAAACAAAACTTTTACTGTTGCGGAACACAGCAACACAGTCCTCCAATATTGCACCGCAGATGGTGAACGAAGTTTTCTAGGTATTGAGGGTTTTCTTCCTGATCTAAAGTGATGGCATACCAACGTCTGTGCATGCCACTTTTCGTCACCGGAACAATTGCTAGTGAATTGTCCTTGAGATAGGGCTCAATGATCCACTTGGCAACTACCTTTATTCCCATACCAGCCTTTACCAGTTCAACAACCGCATCTGTTACCTGGATCTGTGTGACTTTTTTTGGTGAAACTCCTGCAGGAATCAGTAGATGTGTAAATAGAGAAACGGACTCTAATGGATAAGAATGGATAATTACATTTTCAGTAGCGAAATCTTCAGCTACCACATATTTTTTCTTTGTCCAGGGATGATCAGCGGGTACCAGGGCAAATACTTCATCTCGAAATAACTCATGATATTTCAACTTTGGTCGATCCGATACTTCGCAGATGATGGCCAAATCGATCTTTCCATCCAGGACCTGGTCCTCAACATCGCAGCTATTGTCGAGAATAACTTCTACTTCAACCTTTGGAAATTCTTTTTTAAAGTCAATTAGGAGCGATGGAAGCCAATGATAGCATGTATAGCACTGAGTTGCTAACCGAATGGTCCCTGTGTCTCCTGAAACATATTTTTTTATGGAAAGCTCGGTCATTTCAATGTCGTTTAAGACGCGCTCCGCAGACTCAAGAACCATTTTTCCAGCTCCGGTGATAATCAACTTTTTGTTGACGCGATGAAAAAGAGGTGTACCTAGTTCACTTTCAATCTCCTTAAGCTGGTGACTTAGTGCGGATTGGGACAGGAATAGTGCGTCTTTCGCTTTGGTAAGACTCTGCGTTTCGGCCACTTCTCTGATTAACTTCAAATGTCTGATTTCCATAATTGCTATATTAGCTATTTTGATGATTATTAAAAAATCAATTCATTGTATTAATAATACTAATCAATCCAAATCTCGCTACTTTGAAGGTAATGGAACGCTTATTCGTTTATGGTTCACTCGCTAAGGGTAATAAGAATGCTCGCATTTTGGAGGAGATAGGCGGTAGCTGGAGGCCTGCTTTCATAAAAGGTCTATTAGTTGATCGTGGATGGGGTGCGGAAATGGGTTATCCGGGATTGATCCTGGCCGAACAGGGACCAAAAGTGCAAGGTTATCTGTTCTCTTCTCCTGACTTAAAGAACCATTGGGGTCGCTTAGACGATTTTGAAGGAGCTGAATACAAGAGAATTAACACACACGTTTTCGTTGATGAGGAGCGATTAGATGCTTTTGTTTACGTACTAAGAGAGTAAGGTTTTGTGCTATAGATTGTTTAAATCAATCTATTATTAAATTTCATTCAAACTCTTAAATCAATTCATCCAATTAATTATTCTTTCTTCATGAAAAGACGTTCGATTTGTATTGAACACAAGAAAACATGAAGAACAAGAATTTATTCCTTTTAATATTATTGGCCAGTTGTTGGGGACCTTCATTCCTCTTTATCAAAATCGCCGTGGCGGAGGTCTCCCCAATGCTGGTCGCAGCGTTTCGAATTGGAATAGGCGCAGTTGTGCTCAATTTGATTTTGTTGTTCAGGAAGGAGCGGCTGCCTTGGAAGTTAGATTTTTGGAAAAAGGTTTTCGTTGCGGGCTTCTTTGCGCAGGCGCTTCCTTTCACGCTGATCAACTGGGGCGAGCAGTTCGTCGATAGCTCGCTCGCGTCATTGTTAAATGGCCTTACACCCTTAAGTACCATTGTCCTAGCTCAACTGATGCTAAAGGACGAAAAAATGACAAAAAACAAAATAAAGGGCGTATTCCTTGGCCTGTTGGGATTACTAATCCTTGTAGCCCCTAGCCTGGTCGGAGGAGTGACTGGCACAACTCAGGGAATACTTTCAATCACATTGGCAGCGGTCAGCTATGGTGTTGGATTGGTTTATATTAGAAAAAACCTGATAGAAGTACCTGCAATACACGCCCCAGCCGCACAGTTGCTGTCTGTCACGGTCTACCTACTTCCCATCGCATTTGTTAGCTCTCCCGGCTTTGTATTTTGGGACCTAAGCCTTGCTACTGTTGCTTCGATCAGCATTTTAGGAGTATTCGGTACTGCGGTTGCTTTTGTCCTCTATTTCAAGTTGCTGGAACGTACAAGCGCGGGATATGTATCGATGGTCACCTATCTCATGCCAATCTATGGAGTAATTCTGGGCATTGTTTTCCTGGACGAGCAATTGACGGTATGGATGATCCTGGGTGCAATTAGCATTTTAGGTGGTATCGCACAGGTAAATATGCATTCGCAGAAGCAGATAAAACCTTTTGGCAAGAACCTGGATCAGGCGTATTACTCCCAATTCCGATGAGCACAATACTTCAACATTTACTAAGACCACTTTTAGTTATCTTTCTCATAGATGTCTTTTCGCTGGGGTACGGTCAAAAACAGTTTTTGCCTGGCCCTGGTGATGACATCTGGAATGATGGTCGAGCAAACAGTTGGTCATTGGGAGGGTTGCAAGGTTTCAGCAAGGAGTTAATCTTGGATGTGTGGTTGGAGGAATCTGGAAGGAATATTGAGATAGGTAGTCTTGGTTTGAGGTTTGTTCCTGAAGTAGATCAGAATGTTTATCTGCTATACAACTATGAGTTAGCTCAAAACAGATCAAAAGCTGAAATTGGATTTTCCGTGAATAACTTTACGGCACTAACGCTGAAGTACAGTCACTCATTTTCAATTCAACATTTAACTAGGTAATAGATGTTAGAGATCAGACCTACCTGCGAAAATTGTAACAAAGCCCTACCTAATACAAGCACTGAGGCAATGATTTGCTCCTATGAGTGCACCTACTGTCAGGATTGTGTTGATCATGTTTTAAACAATGTTTGCCCAAATTGTGGTGGTGGATTTGAAAAAAGACCGGTAAGGCCTACTGATTGTCTGACAGGGAACTGTACTGATAAACATCCGGTAGGAGAGCGGGTGGTATTTCAACCCATTGATAGGGACAAGTTTTCTAAGGTGAGAGCATATTTCGAAAATCTGGCACCTGAAAGTAGGTAAAGGATAACCTATCATTGCAACATTGCGACTAAAAGAATGTCTAATCTGGACATGAAAAATCTGAATTGGAGAAATTACTTCATTGAGCTACTTATTGTCATAATAGGCATTTCAGTAGCCTTTTGGTTAAATAATGTGGCTCAGGAGAATGCTGAGAAAAAACTGGAAACGAAGTTCATACAGGATCTTGGCAGTGACTTAAGATCAGATTCATCCACACTCAGTTTCAATATCAAGTTCAACAAAGAAAAAGCGGAATTGCTTTCTAAAGCGGTGGAATTGATGTACGCAGATGATGTAAGAAACTATTCGGATAGTTTTAATACAACTAGTTGAATACATTGGGAATTTTGACTTTTTCAATTCAGAAAGCTTTACGCTACAATCACTACTTCAAAGTGGGGATATCAAACTCATTTCATCAGACGATTTGAAAAAAGAACTTCTCCGGTTGTTGAGTATGTACGAATCTATTGAAAGGAGCCAGGGAAATTTGTTGCAGGCGTTGGATGAAAACTATTTTCCATTGGTCATCCAACACATAGACATGATCACAAAAGAGCCGACTGATATCGAATTTTTCTATTCGTTGGAGGTTAGAAACTATTGCGCTTTCACAATTAATGATACAAACAACCTGATTTATGAGTATGGGCAAACGTTGAAACAAGTTCAAAAGGTGCTTCAAATGATGGCCGAATATTGATCAATTTTCAACCACGACAGCCAGTTTATCACCATCTCGAGAGACGGCTACTCTACTAACTGCACCGAGTTCATAATCCTTCAGATCAGCAAACTCAGCCCAATGGCGTTCCCAATGAAACAATTTAGTCCCCTGACCCATAACCATAGATCCTTGGGGCGTCCAACAGTAATCTTCAGATCCCTCAAGAGAATTTGTCAGGTAAATCACGGTTTTGTTACTTGGATCCATTGCCTTGACTGACCAAACATCCCTGGATTTGTCAATAAAGCTGAACCAGTCGTGATTTGGTACCTTGTGCAAAGACCTGCCAATATTTCTATACACTACTTCAGCATCTCCGGTCTTGGTATCAATGAGTTGTAATGTGGCAGGCTCTCCAAGCACAAAGGCTGCGATTTTCCAGCCGCCCACCCAGGCGTGATATCCGATGACCAGCTCGGATACCAGCTCTTCTACGCTACCTACAAGGTCATATGCATACAGGCGTTGCAAACCTGTAGTGTCCAAACGGATACTGGAAATTCTACGATCCGGCATCATGGTCGGGGAGTACTCGCTTCCCTGTTTGGTTTTTGTGATGATCTTGGTCTCCTTGCTGTCCAGATAGTACCGCGCTATCTCTGTCTGACCATCCACAGTCCTAGCATACAGGACTGACTTCCCATCCGGCCAAAAGGTTGGTTGATTATCATATCCGTCATTGTTAGAAATGTTGACAGGATTCGAAATCGAAAAATTGGCGGTGTCTCCGTCCAGATCGAACACATAGATCTCGGTATTGGGTTGAGCTATTGAAAAAAAACCGAATGCTAGTAAAAGGATGGAGTTCAGGTGTTTCATGTGTGTAGGTTCACAGTTAAATAGATTAGCAAAACCATCAACCTGTGGCAAGGTGCGGATTTCCTAAAAGTTAAATTCTCAAATTATTCAGGTTAAATTTAACGATTCGCAACGACCTGACTAAACAACATCAACGATGAAACGAAGAAACTTCCTCCAACTTGGAGCCTTAACGAGTGCTATTCCTTTTCTGGGAGTGAAGGCCTGCGCTCCTTCAAGCAACGAAGAAACTAATCAACAAAGCGATGAAAAACCGTTTGAATTGGAAGAATGGACTGTTGTTGATCTTCAGGAGGCTATGAATTCAGGTAGATATACTTCAAGAAAAATTTGTGAGCTATACCTGGCTAGAATAGAAGAAAAAGATCAGGTAGAAAACGGGTTGAACAGCGTGATCGAAGTTAACCCCGATGCGCTCGATATCGCAGACCAGTTGGATAAGGAGCGTGCGGAAGGAAATGTAAGAGGGCAACTTCATGGCATTCCTATCATGGTCAAAGACAACATAGATTCGGGAGATAAAATGATGACCACTGCTGGCTCCCTGGCGCTAGCTGGTATCTCAGCACCAAAGGATGCATTTATTGTGGCAAGACTCCGAGAAGCTGGTGCGGTCTTGTTAGGGAAGACGAATCTAAGTGAATGGGCGAATTTTCGCTCTTTCAGATCTTCCAGCGGATGGAGTGGTCGTGGACGCCAAACGCGCAACCCCTATGCGCTGGACAGAAATCCTTGTGGCTCTAGTTCTGGTTCGGGGGCAGCTGTCTCTGGAAATATGTGTGCCATCACCATCGGCACAGAAACTAACGGTTCCATCGTTTGTCCATCTTCTGCTAATGGTGTGGTTGGGATAAAACCAACGGTCGGATTATGGAGCCGATCAGGGATAATTCCGATTTCTCATACGCAAGATACAGCTGGACCAATGGCGCGAACAGTTGCTGATGCCGCCACTCTTCTGGGACCGTTGACCGGTGTTGATGAGCTAGACGCTGTTACTTCTGAGAGTGTGGAGAATTCGCAGGCAGACTATACCCAGTACCTTGATGCTAATGGGTTACAAGGTAAGAGAATTGGGATTCTAAAGGGAACATTTGGCTACCATGAAAAGGTGGATGAGATTTTTGAGGAAGTCAAAAAAATAATAACATCACAGGGTGCAGAAATTGTGGAAGACATTGAAGTTGCCGAAGATGGGGCCTACGGAAATTCTGGTTTTGAAGTATTGCTTTATGAATTCAAGGATGGGATGAACAAATACTTGAAGAATCGACCGGATGCAACGGTCAAAACACTCTCAGATATCATCCAGTTCAACAAAGACAATGCTGATCAGGAAATGCCCTACTTTCCACAGGGAATTCTCGAAAGGGCAGATGAGAAAGGTCCCTTATCCGATAAGGAGTATAAGGATGCGTTGAACACCGTGGTAACCGTCTCTCGTAATGGAATTGACAAGGCCTTGTCAGAAAGCAGTCTTGATGCAATTGTAGGTGTCACAGGTGGTCCCGCTTGGCCAATTGATGTGATCAACGGAGATCATTTCGGAACAGGTAGCTCAACACCTGCAGCAAGGTCTGGTTATCCGAATATTACTGTTCCGGCAGGATATGTTCAGGGATTGCCTGTTGGGATGTCAATCTTCGGAGGGAAGTACCAGGAGCCTAAACTCATAAGTATTGCCTACGCTTTTGAGCAGGCCAGCAAGGTGAGAAAAGCTCCAAAATTCCTCTCAACTCTCAGTCTGCCATGATACGAAAGATACTGCGATTTTTTGGTCTCCTTTTCTTGGTGTTGCTTGCGATCGCTATTACAATCTACGTCATTGTGGACAAACCGCTTCCAAACGGAACACTAGGTCAGGATGCCGAATTACTGGCGGATGAGATGCTATCTGTGTTAAACAAACAAGCTTTCGACTCCTTGGAATATATCGAGTTTACTTTCCGAAATTCTAACTATTACCAATGGGACAGGGCCAATAACAATGTTATGGTGAAGTGGCTGGAGGAAGAAGTTTACCTCGATTTGAATCAATCCATTGATACATATAATCTTTTGGAAATCAAAGCGTATCAAAAATTCATCAATGATTCGTTTTGGCTGATAGCACCCTTCAAGGTACGGGATGAAGGAGTGATCAGAAGTACGCTCCAGGTTGAAAATGGTCGGGGACTCTTGGTTACTTATTCGTCAGGTGGACTGACTCCCGGAGACAGTTATTTGTGGATCATTGATAATAGAGGTTTCCCAATTGCCTGGAGGCTATGGACCTCAAACATTCCAATTGGAGGTCTGGAATTAAGCTGGTCAGGATGGGTAAAAATGAATGAGGTGTGGTTTTCAACTTCGCACGATGGAAAAATGACCACCGTCCCTGTAGAAGTTCATTCAGTAAGGTGAAATTTTAACGCCTGTCTTCTTGACTTCTTCCCAAAAGCCTGGATATGATTTTCTGACTACTGTGGGTTCTTTAATGACTACATTCATCAATTGGCATAAGGGGGCGAACGCCAAAGCCATTCGATGATCTTCATAAGTGTCAATCTGCACGGACTCTGGTAAAATCAAAGTAGGCACTAATTGCCAGGAATCTTTCTTTTCGATCAGATCTGCTCCAATCTTGTTTAGCTCATTTTTCATTGCAACTATTCGATTCGTCTCCTTGATTTTCAAACTCTCAAGGCCTGTAAAGTCGACAAGAATTTGTTTTACTGCTGCAACCACCATGATCGTTTGCGCGAGATCAGGGCAATCACGTAGGTCTAACTTCGTCGGTTTAACATCAAGATCTTTCTTGGTCAAGCGGATCTTTCCATTTTCAAATTCTGTAACAACACCAAAATTGAACATGATTTCTGCAATCTTCATGTCGCCCTGCGATGAGTAGGTTCGAAGACGAGGAATAGTCAAGCTACTTTTCTCATCGTTGGACAAGGCAATAAAACTATACCAGTAGCTGGCGCTCGACCAATCACCTTCAATGGTGTAATCTCTCAGCGCATAGTCTCCCGACAGATACTTTCCTTTTTTGACGGATATTATGTTCTTGTTCCATTTACTTTCCACACCAAAGGCCAGCATCAGATCCCGAGTCATTTCTATGTAGGGCTTACTGAAAATCTCTGAAGTAAGCTCAATTTGAAGACCCTTCTGGAGAGCCGGGGCGATCATCAAGAGGGCACTGATGAACTGACTACTGACATTGCCGGGAATCGAGATTTTGTTCGCTTTTTGCTTGGCAAACTCCTTGATTTTCAGTGGCGGATACCCAGCTTCCTCAAGATATTCAATATCAGCCCCAATTTCTCTTAGCGCGTTGACCAGATGTCCAATTGGTCGCTCTTTCATCCGCTCTGAGCCTGTGATTGTACATTCTTTTTTCCCAATTGCAAGGTAGGCGGTCAGAAATCGCATTGTTGTGCCCGCATCGATTACATCCCAGACTCTCCTGTTCTTTTGCAAGAGCACATTCATCGTTCGGGTATCCTGAGCATCGGACAAATTTTTCAAAACGATCTTTTCGCCCGATAAGGCTTTTATCATAAGTGCTCGGTTGCTTTCGCTTTTTGACGGAGAAACCTTCACTTCACCCATTAGGCGGCCAGCGTATTTGTTTAATAAGTAGTGCAAAAGTTGTTACGGGTAAAAATGATGAACAATATTCCAACTTTTTTCGTTAATAACTAGTCTTTTAAAGGTATTATGTCAACATCAAAAACAATAGGAGCGATTCTTGTTTCAGTTCTACTGGGAGCCGTTACTTTCTTTATTGCATCACCAAAGAAGATCACTAAAAAGAAAGAAAAAGAGGTTTCTGAGCCACTGGAGGGGAATTCCAATGCCAAGGAGAACTTGTTTATATAAGTTCCTGGTACGCCGACAATGATTTTTTAACCATTGCAAGGCTCACGTTCACGTCGTATTCACAATTTCCAATTCCATTAAGTAACGAAAAATTGATTCCTCTGGAATCGTTTTTTTTGTCCTGGAGGAGGTAGTTTATAAGCTCTTCCAAGGTGGGTAGTGCTGTCGGAATTGTAAAGTTTGAGACAATAAAGTCCCTTATTTGAGCAAAGTCCGCTTGTGACAGCCATTCTTTCTGAAGCGATAGATGACTTTCTAGAACCATTCCAATTGAGATCGCTTCTCCATGCAAAAGCTTGTTCGGAGTCTTCATAAAGTAACTTTCTATCGCATGTCCAAGGGTATGACCAAAATTCAAAATTTTCCTGAGGCCATTTTCGGTTGGATCAGCAGTCACCACCCTGTTTTTTATGGCAATTGATTTAGGTACAAGACTATTCCAATCTTGATCTTCGAAACTACTCTTCAGGAGCCTTGACCATTGATCTCTATCACTGATCAGTGTGTGCTTTATGACCTCACCATAACCGGACTTCATTTCACGTGAATCCAGCGTCTCAAGAAATTTCGGATTTACTATCACATGATCCGGATCTTGGAAAAGCCCAATGTGGTTCTTTAGATCGTTAAAATCCACACCAAGCTTACCGCCAATACTTGCATCGACTTGAGATAGCAAAGTAGTTGGCATATTGACGAATTTGATTCCTCGCTTAAAAGTGCTCGCTGCAAACCCTCCAAGATCACCAATGACTCCGCCACCCAAATTTATAAGCAGTGATTTTCGTGTGAGTTTACCTGCGGTTAAAGCTGTCCAAACACTTTCGCAGGTACGCAAGGTTTTATTTTCCTCTCCACTTTTGATTTCAACTAGGGTATGCTCTGGAATTGATAGGAGGGGTATACAACACCTTTTAGTATTTTCATCAACGAGAACCGCAACATGGTCTGGTTTCCACTTTTCAACAAGTGTTCCTAAGACATCAGAAGGTTGATCTGATACAGTTACATATGAAGGAAGCTGATCCAAAAAAATGGTTTTGAAATTGAGATTAATTTATTGTCTTTTCGCTCGAAGGTGTTAGCTATCTTTGCGAGCGATTTTCAAAAATATGCAATCGGAAGCAATCAATTTTGATAATACGGAGGTAGCATTTGCCTACAAGACTAATACCGAACTTAAGCGATCTCATTTTGTATTTTCAAGCATGAGCTATCCGTGGATGGTGAAGCTTGGTACTTTTTTTACCACGCTTGCGCTACGTGTTAAGCTTCCGATCAAAGGGCTAATCAAGAAAACACTTTTCAATCAGTTTTGTGGAGGTGAATCTATCACTGATTGTCAAACGACCATACAACTTCTAGGCACTCATAATGTCCATACAATCCTGGACTATTCCGTCGAGGGTTTAAAAAATGAAGATGGATACAATGACGCCAAGGAAGAAGCACTCCGAGTGGTAGAATATGCGGCGCAATCCAAACACATTCCGTTTTGCGTATTGAAGCTTTCGGCTCTTGGGTCTACGGAGTTGATGACGAAGGCACAAAATCATGAGAAATTAAGTGAGGTGGAAAAAACCAAGCTTTACTACTGTGAGCAGCGAGTGACAGAAATTGCTCAAAGAGTGTATGATCGAGGATTGATGGTGATGATTGACGCTGAGGAGTCCTGGTTTCAGACCTACATTGACGGAGTGGCTCAACGGTTGATGGAAAAGTTTAACATAGAGCGACCGGTTGTCTTCAATACGTTTCAACTATACCGTCATGATATTGCTGATAAATTAAAATTTGCTTTGGCTTTGGCTACAAGTGAGGGATATTATTTGGGAGCGAAATTAGTTCGAGGGGCATATATGGAAAAAGAACGAGCTAGAGCCGATGAAATGCAATATCAATCTCCGATACACATTAATAAGGATGCTGTAGACAAAGACTATGATGAAAGTGTGAAACTTTGCATCGAAAATATAAGTCAAGTAGGGCTATGTGCTGGCACACACAATGAAGAGTCCACTAAATACATCACCGGCTTGATGGAAGAGGCAGGGTTAGCCAGGAATGATCCACGTATCTATTTCGCCCAACTACTTGGAATGAGTGATCACATTTCATTTACGCTGAGTGATGCAGGCTACAATGTAGCCAAATACGTTCCTTACGGCCCGGTGGAAAAAGTGCTACCCTACCTTTTCAGAAGAGCTGAGGAAAACACATCTATTGCCGGACAAAGTAGTCGAGAATACCGGTTGGTGAAGCAAGAGCTAAAAAGAAGAAAAAGAACCACATAGAAGTTAAGTATGCAACTAAGTGAACAGGAATTAGAAAGGAGGAAATCACGGGAAGAGTTGATAAAGATGGGGGTCGATCCGTACCCTGCGGCCTCTTTTGATGTCAATATCACAGCCGCGCACATCTTAAGGAATTTTGAGCGACGACCTGACGATTACACTAATATTTCGATCGCCGGCCGGTTGATGAGCCGTAGGATCATGGGGTCTGCCTCTTTTGCGGAAATTCAGGATTCATCCGGTAGAATTCAGATTTATATAAGAAGGGATGATATCTGCAACGACGATGATAAAACACTTTACAATGACATTTTCAAAAGGAAAATGGACATTGGCGACATCATTGGGATCAGAGGTTATGTTTTCAAAACACAGGTTGGTGAAATATCAATTCATGTGACGGACCTAAAGCTTCTATCAAAATCCTTGCGACCACTACCAATCGTGAAGGAAACAGAAGATGAAGAAGGAAATAAGCGA
Organism: Cyclobacteriaceae bacterium; assembly: GCA_028285685.1. GTDB lineage: Bacteria > Bacteroidota > Bacteroidia > Cytophagales > Cyclobacteriaceae > Ekhidna. The sequence goes on from JANQOR010000027.1 coordinate 66,588, forward strand.
CTTCATGATGCATTTAGTGACCCGGAACAGCGTTACCGTCAACGCTATGTAGACCTTATTGTTAATCCCGAAATAAGAGAGGTTTTCATTCAACGGACCAAGTTGGTGAATTCGATTAGGGACTTCATGGCAGGGATGGGCTATCTCGAGGTTGAAACGCCCATTTTGCAACCAGTCTACGGCGGTGCTGCAGCCAAACCCTTCAAAACGCATCACAATAAATTGGATATGACCTTGTACCTGAGGATCGCCAATGAGCTTTACCTCAAGCGCTTGATTGTCGGTGGGTACAACGGGGTATTCGAGTTTTCGAAAGACTTTAGAAACGAGGGTATGTCTCGTTTTCACAACCCTGAATTCACCCAGGTTGAGTTGTATGTGGCCTACAAGGACTACGACTGGATGATGAATATAATGGAAGAAATGATCGAAAAGGTTGCCATGGATCTACATGGCGATACGATAGTGCAGGTTGGAGAAAATGAGATTGATTTCAAACGTCCATGGAAACGGGTGACGATGTACGAGGCGATTGAAGAGTTTACCAATATTGATATTTCTGAAATGGATGAGGCGGCGTTAAGGAAGACTGCAGTTGACCTACAGATTCCACTCGATGACACAATGGGGAGAGGTAAGATCATCGATGAGATTTTCGGGGAAAAATGTGAACCTTATCTTATCCAGCCAACTTTTATCATTGACTATCCGGTTGAGATGTCCCCGTTGACGAAAAAGCACAGGTCCAAGGAAGGGTTGGTCGAACGATTTGAAGCCATTTGCAATGGCAAGGAGATCATGAATGCGTATTCGGAATTGAATGATCCTGTGGATCAAAGAGCACGTTTTGAGGAGCAGCTTGAGCTTGGTAAAAGAGGGGACGAGGAGGCAATGACGCTGGACGAGGATTTCTTGCGGGCACTAGAATATGGAATGCCGCCTACGGCTGGAGTCGGACTGGGCATTGATCGACTATCCATGATTATGACCAATTCAAATTCAATCCAGGATGTATTGTTTTTCCCTCAGATGCGTCCCGAGAAGAAGGAGAAAGCCCTCGATTTGAGCGATGATCAAAAACACATTCTTTCTATGTTGGGTGGCCGAATGGATCTCAACGAACTAAAGGAGAAGGCTGGCTTATCGAACAAAAAATGGGATAAATCTGTGAAAGGGCTAAGAGAAGCAGGGTTGGTGAATGTGGAAAAAACGGACGAAGGCTTGTTTATCGAGAAAGGAGATTAGGCTGAAACGTCCTTTTTTTCACGGTCTATGCTAAGCCTTAATCGCTAAACTTTCTGAGGTTCTTATCTGAAGCTGTCATTGTCAGTATACAGCTGGTATATATTCATTTTAACGAGTTCCGGAAAAGAGGAAGAGTCTTTATCATTGAAGCCTCTTCATACTTATAGCAATTGGCTTTATGGTCATTTGCAAGTAATTGGCAGCTCAAAAGAGCTGCCTTTTTTTGTGCCAAATATTCGATAGATCCTACTTTTTGTCTCCTCGTTGTAACCAATACTCCGGAAGTTCCTAAAGTGGTATACAGAGAGTATATCTCGAGTTTGCTTATAGCAATTGTTGAGAAGAATCAAATAGTATTGAAGTTCTTCATAACTACTGATTTTGGTTGATCAGTAGTGATATTAATAATCAGGGCAGTCCAAAGGGCTGCCTTTTTTCTTCATGTAAAAAACCCCACTTAATAAAAAGTGGGGTCACCTATTTTACCCTTACCAACATGTCAAATTGCTGGTCTAAAAAAGGAGAAATAACTACTTGCACTTAAACAATCTCAGCAACCGAATTGTTTTAGTCAATCATCTCTGAAATGGTGTAACCTTTGAAATCCATGAACCTTTGAAGTTCGTCCAGCTCAAAATTATCAGTCACGACTAGCTTCAACACCTTCTCCCAATCAAGCAGGTCAATGCTCCATCGAACGATTGCCTCATGACTGTCGAAATACCATGCAACTTTGTTAACATCATGTTGAGTCAAGATCGAGGTACACAGAATGTGCACGTATTCTCTAACCGATTTTTGAACATGAACGGTCGCTTCCATCAAAATTGAATTCTATACATGACATCAGGAAAAAACCCTATTTGCTCTATGAGGTTGATTTCATCGGTCACACCATTATAGCGTCTCACAAACTCATTTTTGCGATTGGATATGTTTTGAAAATCTACGAAGAATTGGTGGGAAACCTTGTTCTTGTTAAGCCGAACTCCAAACTTGACATCCCACCTGAAGTACTCACCGTATCGTTCGCTAAAGGCGATCTCTTCCATTTGTACCTCACGACCTGCGTTCGCCCTAGTAGCGACAAGATCTATGGGTGAATAGGGCCTCCCACCTGCGGTGGTTAGCTTGGTGTCGAAAGTCCAGGCGTTTTGGTTAGACGGACCAAATTTCCACTCTTTTCCAAACAAAAGGTTCAGGACGTAATTGTTGTTGAAGGCTGTGTTTCGTGGAATGCCGTCACTGCCTTCATATTGGGATTCGAAAATAGAAGTAGTCAGCAGTAGGTAGTAATCACGGCTGAAGAACTTCTCTAGGGTAGCCTCAATACCGTAGTTGAAGCCGGTGCCTTCATTCACCAATGATCCCCTTTCCTCGAATATGAAATCCGATCCCTCATTTATAATCGAATAGCTGGATAAATTCTGTTCGATTGGAATATCGAACAAACTTTGATAGTAGACTTCTGTTTTCAATCTCCAATCGGGACCGAGATTTTTGTCATAGCCCAAAACGAAATGATGTGCTTTCATAAAATCCAGATGCTCGTTTGTGGGCACTGTCACACCTGGAGACACTTCCTCGCGAAAGAACAGGATTGGAGCTGGAATGGCCTGACCATGGAGTCCGTAAGCAAAGCTCCACCGTTGAGTTGGCGTCCTGTTCCAGCTGATTGCGACTCTGGGCTCAAGCATAAAGTCATTAGTAAAACCGTGGTTTTGAGTATGGATGCCAAAGGTTGTAGATAGGTCGTCGGTCAATCTGTATTCTGCCTGAGCGTGGGTCTGCAGCAGATTATAAGACTCGTCGAAATCTCTGTTCAAAAGGAAATAGTCAGGGATAGAATCGTTGTTCAAGTCGGGAATAGTCACCCTATCGTCCCTGTCCTCACTGAAAATGTTCATATCATACGTTTCATTCAAGAAACCTGCGCGTAGTGTCCATCGTGCGCTTAGCTTGCTGTTTAGCGTTGAGGTGATAGTGTATCTATTTTCTCTAGTGTCAGAGTTTGTAGCTCGATACTTCTTGATGAGTTGATCATTCTCGTCAAGAATCAGGTTGTCCTGGGTGAACTCGTTTCCATTAGTCGAGGCACCCAGCGAGGTTTTCAAATAGGTGTTTTTTCCAAATCTTAATGTATGAGCCAATCCAATAAGCCCGATCTCACTTTCTACGAAGGAGTCAACATTGGGATTAGCAAAGAGGTCTGTCTCATCTATGTCTTCCCCCAGAAAGTCAATGCTGCTCTTTCCGTAGATCCCAAACAACTCTACCCGCCCGAATTTGTAGTCACCCAGATTGGCCTTGAAGGATAGATCTTGATAAAAAGGCGTGGCACTAGTTCCTGTTGCAGCAAGGCTTGCAATTCCATAGCGATAGGAAGTGAGGAAAGATGCATTTCTTTCTTTGTTAATTGGACCTTCAGCCATCAATTCAAGCCCTGTGTAGGCAGCCATTTGCCCGGTAAATTCAAACTTGTCACTGTTTCCGTTTCGGAACATAATATCAAAGACTGCTGCATTGGCGTTTCCGTACTCAGCAGGAAAGGCACCAGTAAGGAAATCTGAAGTTCTCAACATGTTGGTATTCAAAGCATTCACAGGCCCGCCCGTGGTACCTAAGGTAGAAAAGTGATTGGTCGAAGCGATGGGAATTCCTTCTATACGCCAAAGCAGACCTGTGGGTGAATTTCCACGAACTACAATATCATTTCTGGCGTCATTTGTCGAGCTAACACCTGCATAGGAAGCAGCAAGCTTTGCAGGGTCATTCCGACCACCAGAAAACCGAGTGACTTCTTCAATGCTGAAAGTTCTTGCACTGACCTTTGCAAGATCATTGATGGGTAGATCCTTATCGGCATCTGCAGTTATGACGACCTCTTCAAGTTTTTCCACAGATTCCTCCAATAATAGATTCAGCACAACTTCCTTTCCAGCTGTAACCAGTACATTGGGAATGGTGATAGACTTGTATCCAATGTATTGAACGGCAAATACTTGCCTGCCGAATGGAACTTCCTCAATTCGGAAGGACCCGTCAACATCTGTGATCGCTCCGTTTATAGGATTCGATCCTAACAGTGTAATTGTTGCTCCTATTAAAGGATATTCTGCCTGCGAATCCAGTATGGTACCTTTTACAACTTGCGTTTGTGAAAAAACGACGTTCGACAAAGAGACTAGGAGGAAAAGCAAGATGACCTTTTTCAGAATAGCATTAGTCTTCATGATGTTTCGATTTTTAGTTTCGGCTAAACTATTTTTTGGCTCTTTTTTCATAAAGTAGAAGGTGCGTGAGGCTGGTATTTGGTTTGATGAAGCCGTCCTATTGTATTATGAACTGGAGGAGGCCAAGGAATACCTGGGTTTGGGATTGAATTGTCTTTTTTCCTGGTTCGACCCTCCGTTTTCTGGTTTGAGTAGATATTCAGTTCAACACGCTAGTCACTTATTTCTATCTTTATTTTCAAATGAAGCTGAGAGAAATACATTATAGGTGGTTGGGAATACCCGTTGTTGCGCTGATCGCAGAATTGGTAAATGAACATCCGGTTGCGGATCTATCAATTGCGGAGAAATACTTTTACTCGGTCATTTTCACCGCCGTTTACTGGAGTGGGGCTGTTATAATTATTAAACATTTCAGGAGAAAGTTTCCAGAAATGAGTCTTACTACCAAACGCGTGGTGTCCTCGGCCATTTTGATCATCATCTGGATGGCAGTTGGAGGTATCCCCGTGAAGCTTCTGCTGGGCTTGGATAGCATGGATCACATGATGGAGGTCAAAACGTATACCACCTACATTCCTTTCAATTTTGTGGCTGCCACGGTAATCACCTTGATCTATGAGGCCTTTTACTTTTTTGAAAAATGGAAGGAATCCTTCAGACTAAACGAAGAATTGAAAAATAGGCAGATTAGGACACAATACGAAGTTCTTCAAAACCAGATGAGCCCACATTTTCTTTTTAACAGCCTCAATACACTTGCATCAATCATTCCGGAAGATTCAATAGCGGCTGTTTCATTTACCGAAAAATTGTCAGAAGTGTACAGGTACATATTGCAAAACAAGGAGCGCGAGTTGGTCAGCTTAGAGGAGGAGCTTGAATTTGCGAAATCTTACGTCTTCCTTCTGCGAATGAGGTTTCCTGACAACCTCACCTTTGAATTTGATGTTGATGAAAAATTCTTGAAGCTCAATATGCCACCTTTGACTCTTCAAATGCTCATTGAAAATGCGATCAAACACAATGTGGTGTCTAAGTCCAAGCCTCTTCATATCAGCATTTACATCGATAATGGAAAGTCTGTTGTGGTGAAAAACAACCTGCAGAAAAGAGAGACACTAGAAAAATCAACAAAAACGGGTCTTGACAATATCGAGAAACGATATAGCATTCTTGGTGGCAAAAAAATAGATGTAATATCCAGCGCAAACAATTTCATGGTAGCGGTGCCACTCATAGACTTACTGGAAGAATCAGATTTGAAATTCGCATGAAGGTACTGATCATTGAAGATGAGGCTCCGGCGTTTCGAAGACTGCAAAAGATTCTTTCCGAGATTGATTCTTCTATCGAGATCGTGGAGGTAATGGATAGTGTGGAAGATTCTGTAAAATGGATGAATCACCACGAATCGCCCGACCTAATATTCATGGATATACAGATCAGCGATGGCCTTAGCTTTCAAATTTTTGATGAGATTAAAGTTGATTCACCAGTCATTTTCACCACTGCTTTTGATGAATATTTGCTCAAGGCGTTCAAAGTCAACAGCATCGACTACCTGCTCAAACCAATTAAAAAAGAGGATTTGGCGCGGGCACTGAAAAAATTCAAAAACTTGACTCAAAATTCAACAACTGAACTTGATCTCAGCGCTCTGATAAAGCAGATCTCGCTAACAGAGACAAGCTATAAATCTCGCTTCCTTGTAAAGCAGGGAGATAAAATGCTGGCCATTCGAACAGAAGATATCGTTTGTTTTCAATCAAAACATGGAGTAGTGCATATAGTCACCAAACATGGGAAAAAATACCTTTCCGATTTCACGCTAGACGAGCTCATTAGTCAATTGGACCCCAAGAATTTCTTTCGGGCTAACAGACAATTTCTCATTCACGCCGACTTCATCGAAACGGTACACAAACATTTCAAGGGGAAGCTCCTGGTAGAGATGAGACTTTTTGATGATGAACAAATTCTCGTAAGCAGCGAAAAGGCTACCGCTTTTAAAAACTGGTTGGACCAGTGATGTGTTAGCTCAAAGCTCTAACCCTTTCCCTCAGTGGAGGATGTGAATAGTGAACAAATACATATGCTGGATGAGGCGTCAGATTAGAAAGATGATCTGAGCTTAGCCGTTTCAATCCTTCAATCAGTGGTTCAGCCTTGTAAGTAGTCTTGGCGTAGTTGTCTGCTTCAAATTCGTTTTTTCGACTTAATATATTTCCTAAAATGCCTAAAATTCTTGATACGGGTGAATAGAGAATCCCAAATGCCAACATATTTAAATGCAGTGCAGAGGTTTGCCCACCCATGGCCCAACTTACCTCTGCGTCAAAAGCCATTAGGGAGAAGAGGTACAACATGAAACCCATGATTCCAATGCTAAGAATGGTGCTGAAGATGATGTGTCTCTTTTTGTAATGTCCAACCTCATGCGCAAATACAGCCGTTAACTCTTCTACTGAATGTTTTTCTATCAACGTGTCAAAGAGTACAACTTTCTTTTTTCTGCCCAGTCCCGAGAAAAATGCATTGCCCTTACTTGATCGCTTGGATCCGTCCATCACGAAGATGTTTTTAAGTGGAAATTTCACCTTGTCACTATACTCCTGGATCGAGTTTTTGAGCTCACCATCTTCAAGAGGCCTAAGCTTATTGAAAAGTGGCAGTATTAGTGATGCGTAGAACATGTTGGCGAAAAGCATAAATCCAGCAGTCACCGCCCAGAAGTACAACCAGAAATTGGTGCTCATAAAATTTACCATGTAGATAAATACTGCGAGCAGAATACCTCCGATGATTATAGTTAGAATGTAGCCTTTGATCTTATCAAGAATAAAAGTCTTGGCTGTCGTCTTATTAAAGCCATACTTTTCTTCTATAACGAAAGTGCCGTAGATGGAAAACGGTATTCCAATCACATCTGATATAATGAATAGAACTCCGAAAAAGATCAGTGTCGAAAGCATATCAAAAGGAGAGAACGTTCTGATCCAGTCGTCGATGATCCCAAACCAACCAAATGATATGGCACAGAAAAGAAGAATAAAACTGAAGGACGCAGAAAAAGTGGCGAACCTGGAAACCTCCTCCTGATAAGCCTGTGATTTGGCATATTTTTCTTCGTCATAAATGCCTTCTAATTCGGAAGGGATTGGTTTTTTCGAACTCTTCCGATTAAGGTGGCTTAAGATCCGCTCTAGTACAAAATCAAACGAGATAATTCCTAGAAGCACATATAAAATGGTTTGCTCTGTCATTCGCTTTGAATAAGTCGCAAATTTATCAATAGTAAGATTGTACCTCCTTTAAATTTTTACCTCCAGCTTCACTATAACTTTTCTGGAGCCGTATCTAACAAAGAGGATCCGGACCTGATCATGCAGTTTCAGCTGGGGCTGTCCGTCAAAGCGAAGCTTCGGGATTGGTCTATACAGAAGATATGTCCTGCCACTAATAACAATAGAACTAAAAGCTTCATCTGTAGATTGATCGAGAGAAGAAATAGAGCCACCAATTCCAATTTGATTCGTGTTTAAAAAAGTGACCTTTTCCTTGTAGTCGACCAAAGTATTAGAAAGGGAATATGCCAACGCCGCTGCGGAAATAACAGTGATTATCAATCCATTGACAACCGCGCTTCCAAAAAGGAAGCCTTTATCCGAATCAGTACTTCTGCCTTTGATGATTAGAAAGATTCCCAGAATGAGAAATGGAAGCGGGATTAAGAAATCGAGGCTTAATCCAGGGTGTGTCCAATCCGTTATGAGTCTATAGTCCACCCAATAAATTTAGAAAATAAATGGGATTGGACACTTTAGCTGGCGAACATCAGCAGAAGGTTTCAGTGGATCTGATAATGAAAAGGAGTAGGTAATCGAAATTTCATGTGCGCCCCCAGTACCAATGCCCAGGTCGGAGATGGTGTAATCATAGCTGTAGCCAAATGTAGCGCGACTGCTCTCGATACCCACCATGAAGATGATAGCCTCACTATTGGCAATACCATCTTCGTTTTTGATCGGCAATCCTCGATACCATAGGCCAACTAACATTGGGGAAAAAGTGAAGTAAGCGCCGAGATCCAACTGATCAAAGTCGCCTTGCGATCGGTAATTGAAAGAAGGAGTAATACTGTATTCTCGTGTAGTTCGGGTGGCAGCTGGGCCAAACGGAATTCGATATCCCCCATGCAGCGAAACTCTTCTTGGTAGCGGCGCGTCTCCTCCTGCAATAGATTGATTCGGCTCGGTTACATGATGGATGGCAGCACCAAACCATAGACTGGGGCTATAAAAGATCCCACCAAAGGAAAGATCAAAAAACTGGGCTTTAAATCCCGTATTGAAAATCTCGGAGGTGGTAGGACTTATTTGCCCTGTATTGTCAAACTGGTCTCCGAATGTGAGCTTATCAAAATCCAGGTCCCTTATGGTATAAGCAGCCTGCACTCCAGGCCTGAACGTCCACCGGTAATTCAAATTCAATTGATAGGCATATTGAATTCCGATGGATGTGGACCTCAAACCTGCTATTCCCTCCCGGTCACTTGTAAACAGAAGTCCGACACTGCTGTAGTAGTCTTCGAAGTGGTTGTCGAAGTAGGCAGAGAAAGTCTCAAAATTTGCCTCAAGATTTGGCCACTGAGATCTATAATTGATACCCATGCGACCTTTTTGGTTGATTCCAACCAAGCCTGGATTCAGATATAGTGGCGCTGCATAATATTGCGAGAATTGAGGGTCTTGAGCCATCAAAGTGTTCTTTGAGTACAGAGAACTCAACACGACTAAGAGTATCAAAACCTTCTTCACCATAGTAAAAAGTGTGATTTAAAATCAGGAAGCAAATTAGATAAATAATACAAATTGATTCGAGATTAGTTCTTTTATGTAAGTAATCAAACGAACATTCGCACGTTTGTATTTTAACGGTATTTTTACAGAAGTTGTGTATGAATAAGGACATTCGGATGAATTTGAACCCCTATTTTTCTAAATGGAGACGGTTTTGGCTTGCTTCAATCCTGATACTAGGTGGTTTTGTCCTAAAGTCACAAAATATCACAGAAACGAGGTGGTATTTTGGAAATTCTCCGGAGAATTTAGTTTTTGACAGAAATGGCCGTGATGTCTACCTTGAGACGACACAATCCACGCCTTTTGGCACTGGTGGTGCTGTGACCATCACCGATCAATTTACAGGCAATCTATTATTTTATTCAGATGGTGAGCAGGTCTTTGATGCTTCTCATGTTGAGATTCCTGCTGTTTTTGGTGGGACAAATTTGTCGGGCAATCCTGCCATAAACTCACCTGCTGTCGCGGCTCCAGTGACTGGTAGCGCGGGGCAGTTCTACATATTCACAAATCCGGGTGCGAATGCTCCGAACGAAATCCAATATTCCATAGTGGATATGAGTCTTGTTGGGAACGGGTCAGCCCAATTTCCCTTAGGTGATGCGACCGTCCTCAACCAGGGGACTGGACTCGCTGATCCTTCTGAGGCAATGACGGTCATCCCCCTTGGTGATGGCGAAACATTTTGGTTGTTAACACAGGACCGAAGTACGTTTGAGATCAGGGTTACGGAAATCAACAACGGAGGAATTGGTGCGACGATCAACTATGATTTTACGGACGGAACCAATCCAGGCTTTCAAGCCTCACATTTTGCATTCAATGCGGACTCACTTTGGTTAGCTGTTGCTCCTCAGCTACCTAACAGAAATATTTGGTTTTTGACCTTCGATCCGACTACAGGGGTTCCCACTTTTGATCATCAACTACTAAGCACAGGGTTTAATGACGGAGCTGGAGAATCTATATATGATGTGGAGTGGTCGAGAGATGGCTCAAAGCTCTATTTCTCTCGATTTGGTGGAACAGGTGATGTAGGTAACATTTATCAGATTGATTTTAATGACTCAACGGAGACGGTCAATCCGGTACTTGCCAACCCGATCAATAGAAGTTATGGGCTCAAACGAGCCATAGATGGCAGAATCTATCATTTGTATCAACAGACGAATACCTCGCCCTTTGAACTTGGTCGGATCAATAGACCAGATAGCTTAGTAGATTCCGTGGCATACGAGCAAGTAGTCTTTCCGGATGATTTTGTCGCAAGGCAGTTTCCTGAGTTTACTCCTGCCTACAATTTCACTTTTGACACACTCAACTTTGACTATATCGACAGTTGTTCCGGAAACGTCACAAAGTTTTTTCCAATCATTGAGCCAGTTCCGCAAAATGTTTTCTGGGTGCTAGAGCCAGGAGTTGGGTCCTTTGCTTACGCTCCGCTCCACTCTTACCAGGCCCCTGGGGGCTATATGGTTAGTTTGACGGCAGAGATAAACGGCATAAGCCAGACAGTGGTCAAACCGGTTGATATTCTGATGAATGATCTGATGGTTGATCTTGGTAATGATACGACCATCTGTGTTGATGAGGTTTTGACTTTGGATGCGGGCACAGGCGAGTCATTCGTATGGAACACTGGGGATTCCACACAGATGATTGATGTCGATACGGCAGGTACCTATTGGGTGGAAGTTACAAGTACCACGGGTTGTACCGGTTTTGATGACATTGAGATTACAGAATATCAGGTTGCTAATCAGGTCTCTAACCAGTGGTATTTTGGAGAACAAGCAGGTATTGAGTTTACAGGCGGCGCTCAAGCAATATTAGATGCTAATAACATGATGGCTTCAGAAGGTTGCGCAACAATTTCTGATATAAATGGAAAACTCCTGTTTTATACGAATGGCTTTACTGTCTGGAATCGGGAGCATGAAGTGATGCAAAATGGTGACACTATTGGCGGCGATCAACCCGCAGCTCAATCGACACTTATAATGCCATTTAACGGAGATGCAACAATGTACTATGTCTTTACTACTGAAAGTGTCTATGGTGATGGCGAATATGCCTTAAAATATTCTATTGTGGATATGAAAGAGGACGGGGGCTTAGGCCGAGTTATTGTCAAAAATCGAATGATCATGGACAACAGTACGGAGCGAATTACTGCCTCAGGGTTTACTGGTAATGACGTGATCGTCGCGCATGAATTTGGAAACAATACGTTCAGGTCCTTCTTCACCAATCCCAACGGGTTTTTTGCAGCTTTATATTCCCCAGTTGGAGAAGTACACCAATTCACTCAGGAGCTCAGTGCCACTGGATACATGAAAATCTCACCAACGCAGAACACCATTGCGGTTAACATTCCGGGGACGAGCGAGATTGAAATTTTCGATTTTAATGGCGGAATTGTCTCGAACCCAAGGCTAATCGATACAGGAGAACCTGATCTTTACGGACTGGAATATTCAAGTGCCGGAATCAAATTGTACGTCACGACAAGCGGGCCTAATTCCAAGCTTATCCAATATGATCTCGACAGCCTTAATTCGATGGATCCAGCTGCCGATATTGAGGCCACCAAATTTGATGGATACCAGCAAGGCACGGATTATGGCGCTTTGCAAAATGGTCCAGATGGTGTCATGTATATGGCCGTTGACAACTCGGGAATGATTGGTACCATCAATAACAGCAACGGAGATGATGCAGGGGCTAGCTTTAACCCAACCGGATTTGATCTGCAGGGCAGAACAAGTCGCCTGGGGCTGCCGAATTTTGCCCAAAATCAAACGCCACCCTTACAGGTTCCAAGCATGACGGTGACAGTGGGTTGTGTAGGCCAAGAGTCAACGTTTACAGGCGTTGGACGGGATAATGTTATTGAAAATTACTTGTGGATTTTTGGTGACGGCCAGTCCGCCGTTGCACAAGATACCACGCACACATACGACGCTCCAGGAGTTTACACGGTTCAACTAGAACTGAGCAACCGGTGCGATGTGGATACCATTCTGACCCAAACAATAGAGATCTTCACCTTACCACAGGAGCCTATAGTTCCACCGGATACAGCATTATGTGATCAGCCAATCGTTCTGACAGCATGGCCAATTGACAATCCTGATTTTAGCTACTACTGGTCGACTGGAGAAACAACCCGCCAAATCCTGGTAGCAGATCCGGCGATCATAGATGTAGCCATCATAGATAATACGACAGGTTGTTCATCTGACACACTGCAAGTCCTAATGGCTGATGCGCGCCCTGCGGTGGACCTTGGGCCGGACCTTGTTCTTTGTCAGACAGACCCAACTGTCACTCTGGATACGCAAATACCAAACGCTACGAATGCCTGGTCGATAAACGGTACGGTGCTGGGAAATAATCGAACCTTTGATGTGAGCACATCAAGTGATGGATTCTTTCAATACACAGTTGAGGCAACTAATTCCTTCGGATGTATCGGACGAGACACCGTTAACGTTACTGTGCTTCCTGCTCCAGATATTACCGTGGTAAGTAACCCTACCACGGGCTGTGGCAATGACGATGGTAGCTTCGATATTACATTCAACGCGGCTGGCAGTTACTCGTACCAGCTTGCGGGGCCTTCGAACTTTGGCCCTGCAACTTTTGATGGGCCGGGCACTGTTTCCGTTCCACCAGTGGCAACACTTGGATTGCTTGCTCCGGGCAACTACACACTGACAGTAACTGACATCATAACCGGGTGTGTTCTTTTGAGCTTAGAACAGATAGAGGATCCGGGAGCACTGGGATTGACAGCAAATGCTCCTGATGCATGTATAGGCGATGGCACAATTGATCTCAATTTCACGTCTCCACCAGCGAACTTCAATGTTTCGATATTATATGAAGATGGCAGTTCCGTATTCAGTTCGGTGTTGAGTAGTCCCGTAACCAATCCTGTAGTATCAAATTTGGATACAGGCACCTATTCCATCTCTGTAGCCGACCTAACTGCTCCTTTCTGCGTGGAAACGGAGACTGTCCGGATAGGCCTTCTGTTCCCTCAGCCAGCCTTCACGTTTGACGCCACGCAGGAGATATGTGGAACCCAGGGAGAGATCTTTGTTACTGATGGAACGGGCGGCACGGCAAACTATACCTGGAGTGGTCCCGGAATTGTAGGTTCTAATGCCGGAGACACGATCGTGGTTAATCAAGCGGGAACATATACAGTTACCGGTGATGGTGGCGGATTCTGTCCGCTTGTTGAAACAATTGACGTAGTACTAAATAGCGATCCGGTGGTGGATGTGGCCGTAACTGGAGATCCGTGCGAGGGGATGGTTGTTCTGGAAGCAAACGTGAGCAACGGAAGCGGAACCTTTGTATACAGCTGGAGCGATGGTTCTCAGGCTCAGCAAAATACTGTGAGTATATCTGGTAGCTATACAGTGACTGTTTTAGACCAGCTAACGAGTTGCACAGTGACTTCAGTGCCCGTCGATGTGACAATTGAAGCCATGTTTGAAGTGACATTGACTACCCAACCGGATTGTGACAACAGTGGGGATGTATTTCTAATTGCTGCCACAAACTACTTTGATCCCTCAATTACCTATGAATGGAGAAATAGTTCTGGTGATGTCTTACCCGGGTCCGATTCTGTTTTGACAGTGTCCGCATCGGACAGATACATAGTGACTGCTACGAATGAAACAGGAACTTGCATGGTATCAGATAGTGTGGACTTGGCAGTGATTCCCATTGATCCAGCAGATTTGATTCTTCCTCAACGAGCTACCTACTGCTCGGCAGACGCAGTAAACCCACAAGTTGAACTTGACCCAGGTGTTTGGAACACCTATGAATGGAGACTACTTCCTGATACTACGATCATTTCCACGGATCCAACCATAACGGTGTTTACTGAGGGAACCTATGAGGTCACTATCTTTAATGGATTTACTTGCACAACTGACATTGTTGAAGTGGTGGAAGATTGTAGGCCCGTTATTCATGCTCCAAATGCATTTTCACCTGGAAATATGAACGGCGTCAATGACGAGTTTTTTGTTTTTCCTAATGATTACGTCGACGAATTTGAAATATTTATCTACTCCAGATGGGGAGAACTTGTCTTCCATTCCAACGTTTTGGACTTTCGATGGGACGGAATATATAGAGGCACTTTGCTTCCTGTCGGAACATATGCCTACGTGCTTAAATTTTCAAGTACGTTGGAACCCGAATTGGGAACAATTGAACAATACGGCTCTGTTACATTGATAAGATGATTCGAGAATGAGTTATTTTGATTATGTCTACAAAAAGTTATTTCCTTCGGGAAAATACTCATCCTCTGTTTTAGTAAACGAGGTTATAAAACGGAGTCAATCATTCTTGAGGAATTTCAATGCCTGGAAAGCCTCCGAGTTATGTGAAGAATATCTAAACGAGATCTGGCAATCCTATTTCTGGCGTAAAAATGGAATAGACAAAAATCCTCACGTTTCCATTTTTGAAAGTTCAAGGAGTAACGGCTTTGCGATAATATATCAGCCAAACTTTAACAAATATCACTTTCACTACCTGTTCGATTATCTGGCAGATAAAGTAAAAAAGCTGGATTATAAACTAGTAACCAGTAAGTTTACAATGAAAGAACGTGGTGATCTTGTGGAAACAAAAGAAATGCACTATCTAAAACCCAAAAATGATCTTACCAGTCCAAGGGATCAGAAATTCGGGAATGTGCAAATCGAATATACCAAAGTGAACGATGAGCCAACAAACATCAAATTGATAGCAAATACCTATTCGGACAGAGCTTATCAGGAACCTAAAAACTTCGAGCAGTTGGCTGAGTATATATTTTCTGTGGAATCTAAATCTTGAATTATGAAACTGGCTTTACTTTTCTCGATGCTTTTTCTAAGCACACACACTGAATGTGAAAAGAAACAACTCCTGCCTACAAAACTTAGAATCACAGTGATTGATGGACTGGGGAATTTTGTGGAGGGAGCATCTGTCTCAATTTATGAGGACGAAAGCAATTACAGAGCAAGTACCAATCCTGTAGCTACTGGAGAAACAGACAAAAAGGGTAGAGTTGTCTTCAAAGACCTAAAAGCGATTGCCTACTATGTGGAGGCGAAGAAAGGTGAACAAAACAACAATGGCGAAGGAGTATTGACAGGCACACTGTCAGAAGGAAAAATAAATCGAGTCAACACAGTTATTGAATAGTGCGTCGGATACTGTTCATTCTCTTTTTGCTGCTTCTTCTTTCTGTCGACAGGGGAATCGAACCAGTTCTCTATGAGATTCCCAATTTGGATGAGAAAGCGGAAATTGGATTTGAAGACTTAAATGGTCGACATGAATATGAGCGCCTCTTAACCGCTAATCCACGTACAGGAACAGTACCCAAAAACATTCGAGAAAAAGAGCTAATCTTTTCCAGATTAATAGACAGTCAGACAAAATCTTCAAGGGCCGAAGTGTTGGATATTACTGGTGCTGGCCCATCCAATGTTGGTGGTCGAACACGAGCGGTAGCCTTAGATGTAAGAAATGAAAATGTAATCCTTGCGGGTGGGGTTTCTGGCGGGATGTGGAAAAGCATAGATGGTGGAGCCACCTGGGTACGTAAATCGGATCCTGCAAATAGGAATAGCGTCACCTGCCTTGCCCAGGATACTCGTCCCGGAAAAGAAGACACCTGGTATCATGGGACTGGGGAACTCTTCGCAAATTCTGCAACTGGCGGAGGGGCACCATTTCGTGGAAATGGCATATACAAGTCAACAGATAACGGAGAGACATGGAATGTTATACCATCTACTGTCGATTCTGACCCATCAGTTTTCAATAGCCAGTTTCAGTACATCTGGGACATTGAAATCAATGATGGCAATCTGACTGAAGATGAAGTTCTTGTTGCAGCTTTTGGTGGAATTCTAAGGTCGTTGGATGGCGGGGATACCTGGTCGGTCGAGGTTGGTCAAGAACTATTCGGTCTAGCGCCAACAGTCAATTTAAACGAAATTGGTGCTTCCTTTTTTACGGGAATTGAAAAAACAAGTAGTGGACTTTTCTTCGCTACCATGTCCACTTTCAGCACTCCCGATGGAGACTCTCCTGATGCGGGAATCTATGTTTCACGAAATGGTGACGATTGGGATGATATCAACCCATTTACGGGGGGATCCACGTTTAGGAGAATTGTGATGGGAGCTGATCCATCCAATCCCTCACGATGCTACTTTCTAGTCGATTCCAGCCCGGTTTTTTTGCTTCGGTATGATTTCATAAGATTCAATGGCGTGGGTGAAGCGCAGGGAACCTGGGTGAATTTGTCCGACAATGTACCAGCTTTTGGTGGCCAATTAGGAGATTTTGATACGCAAGGGTCGTTTAATATGATGGTGCGCGTACATCCCCAAGATCCCCAATTGATCTTTCTAGGCGGGACTAATCTTTACAGGTCTACCGATGGTTTTGATTCTGATGAAGAGACCAATTGGATTGGAGGCTATGATCCCGAAGGTGGAGTGAGTCCATACGAAAACCATCACCCTGATCAGCATGACCTTTTATTTTTTCCATCCGATCCAGATAAGATGCTGTCAGCCAGCGATGGCGGCCTGATAGTATCGGATGATGTGGAGAATGATTCTGTTACGTGGGAAAGCCTTAATGACGGATATGTAACTTCCCAGTTCTTCACAATCGCTTTGTCTAAGGAAGAGAATGACGAGATGATCATTGGTGGGATGCAAGATAACGGTACTGACATAACTGCAGGTACCTTAGAATGGAAGGGCCTAACTGGTGGAGATGGTGGATATGCCGCATCTACACCAGGAAAACGACTTCTTTTTGCCTCTTTCCAGCGTGGAAATGTTCTCAGGCTCACCGTCGATGAAGATCTTCAGCTAAGGTCATTTGCCCGGGTGGACCCTGAGCCTTTGGTAAATGGGGCGGGCTCTGACTACCTCTTCATTACGCCATTTGTTCTGGATCCCTTGAGTCCGAATCGAATGTTTATTGCAGGTGGTAATCACCTTTATGTCAATGAAAATGTATCCCAGTCTCCAGCCGGTTCACTTAATGGAATCACTCTGGGATGGAAGAGGGTAAACGACGCTCCGCTTGCGACTGGTGTAGTCTCAGCGTTGGATATTTCGCAAGATGGTTCTCTGTTGTATTTTGGTACTTCAGATGGCCACATTTACAGAGTTGATGAGGCAAATGATATTCTTTCTATCGCAACCGAGGAACTGCCTAATTCTTCTTTTCCTGAGGATGGATACATTTCAAGCATATCGATGAACCCGGACAACTCCAACCATTTGCTGGTTGTTTTCTCCAATTACGAAATACCTTCAGTTTTCGAGAGCACGGACGGAGGCCAATCATTTGTTAACGTAAGTGGCATTCTTGAACAGTTTCCTGATGGCACGGGAAATGGCCCGAGTGTTCGGTGGAGCGAACTCATTCCAAAAAATTCAGGAACATTATATGTTGTTGGAACATCAACAGGACTATATAGCACAGAGCTGACCGATGGCGCTTCTACGATCTGGTCTAAAGAGTCTGCTGATTTAATTGGCAGTTCTGTCATAACAATGATGGATTATCGACCTGTTGACGGAAGGTTGGGTATCGCCACACATGGGAATGGGGTTTTTACTACCAATATTAGTGATTTTAAAAGACTGGAGATAAGCAGAGAAGGCGAAGGTTTCACCCTGAAGCCTGCTTATCCTAATCCATTTAATGAGACCGCCAGGATCCAATATTCCATCCCTGAGGACGGAGTTGTGCGTATAAACCTTTATTCACGAAATGGCGAGCTGGTCAGAAACCTGCTTTGGGCCCGTCAGTTTGCTGGAGACAATAGCATTGTTTGGGATGGTAAGAATACGGTAGGCACTACAGTGGCAAACGGCATGTACCTCTATACGGTGGAATATCAAACAAGTCGGAAAACTGGGAAACTCCTTCTTCGGAATTAGCTATTTGATTGTAAAGACGATCAGGGCGTAAGCTATGATCAGGACCCAGAAATGATAATTGATAAAGTTGGGTATGGCTCCCACTTCCATTAAGACCAACAAAAGAGCTAAAAGGATAGATACAATTCTAATTGTAGTTTTTGTACTTTTTTTCATAACCGGGCTTTTAGAAGGCTAGCTGTCAGTCTCACTAATCTATCGAAACTTTAGTGCTTTCTCAATAAGATGATGACATTTGCGACTATAAATCATGGCTCAAATAGGCACAGATATTGATCTAGCAATTTCACTCTTGGAATCCGATGAGTTGGTTGGAATACCTACTGAGACCGTCTACGGCTTGGCGGGCAATGCCTTAGATGAGTCCGTAATTCTCAAAATATATAAGGCGAAGAATCGACCAAAATTTGACCCTATGATTGCTCACGCTAGTTCGGTTGATTCTGTTGCGAGGCTTGTCAAAAACATTCCGGATAAAGCCTTCACGCTAGCTGAGGCCTTTTGGCCCGGACCACTAACGCTCCTTCTGGAAAAGTCAGATAAGATTCCTGACCTACTTACTTCAGGGTTACCACGTGTTGCGGTCCGGATTCCTGGCCATCCTACCGCTTTGAAGCTGTTAGAAAGGCTAGAATTCCCACTGGCTGCCCCAAGCGCCAATCCTTTTGGGTACGTATCGCCAGTGGAAGCTTCACATGTGAATGAGCAGCTGGGTCACAAGATAGAGTACATAATTGATGGTGGAAGATGTCAGATTGGACTTGAGTCAACAATCATAGGATTTGATGGGGACCAGCCCGTCGTTCACAGACTTGGGGGAATTGCTATTGAATCAATTCGAGAGCTTGTTGGAGATTTGAGGATTGAAACCAACAATAGCTCCAACCCGCTTGCACCAGGGATGCTCAAATCACACTATTCCCCGGGCAGAAAACTGATACTTGGAGATATCGAGCAGAAAGCTGCAGAGCAGATAAACAAAAAGCTTGCTGTGATTTCCTTCAAGCAGGACTACACCCATATTTCAACGAAAAGCTTCGTTCTTTCCCCTACAGGCAATCTCGAAGAAGCGGCAAACAATTTGTTCAAAGCACTTAGGCAAATGGACGACCCGGAAGTAGACATCATCCTTTCAGAAAAGGTGCCCAACGAAGGCCTTGGGTTAGCCATTAATGACCGACTGAAAAGGGCAGCTGTGTAATTTTCGGAATATGTAATTCGCAGTTACATGTTTTTCAAAAAAGTAACAACTCTCATGCAATCATAAATATGGATAGTTTTGCGCCAGTTAAAAATTACATGATACATGAAAGCGAAAGCAAACGATAATGTGAAGGTTCACTACACCGGAAAATTAACTTCAGGGGAAATCTTTGATTCGTCAGAAGGTCGTGAACCCTTAGCATTTAAACTCGGCGGAGGACAAATGATCAAGGGATTCGATGAGGCCGTCGACGGAATGGAGCTTAATGAGAAAAAGACGGTAACAATTATGGCCAAAGATGCCTATGGAGAACACCGAGCAGAATTGATTCAGCAGATTCCAAAAAACAACCTTCCTGACGATATGAACCCGGAAATTGGCCAAAAATTAGTGGCTACCAATGACCTGGGACACCAAACACAAGTTTCTGTAGTTGATGTTTCAGAAACTGACATCACGATAGATGCTAATCATGACCTTGCAGGAAAAGACCTCGTTTTTGATATCGAACTGGTTGAGATAAACCAGTAGCCACCCAATGAATACAAAGCTGTCTTACAGTCACATTGACTGGGAGACAGCTTTTATCTACACAATTTTGCGCTCCATCTAATTCAGATTTGGCGGTTCGGTAAATTCATTATCTTTAGTAAGACCACTAACAGACTATGAATTTTAGCCCCGAAGACTTAGCCATGTTCGCAAGCGGCACTGAGGTGTACATGGCAATTCTGAGCGAAAAGGGGATTGTAAAAAAAGCCAATACAAAGTGGTATGGTAAGCTGCAGATTTCCGAGAGGAATTTTATAGGATCAGAGATCTTCGATTTTATTCATACTAATGACCGATTCGGTTTTAAGAGATCGATAGTTCGTCTAAAGACGGAGAAGCAGAAATGCCATTATTTGGTTCAGTTTGTGGATGCACAACTGAGATCTTACACCTTTCAGCTAGATCTTACTTATAAAAACAAAGCTGTTTACTTAGTCGGATTTGATGTCACCGATCATTACAAAGAGCGCCTTTCGCTGCAAGAAATGTCTTCGATGGCAAAAGTTGGTGCTTGGTACCACGATCCTATTCGTAATCAAAATTTTTGGTCCGACGAATGCTATGAAATCCATGATCTCGAGATTGGAACTCCGATCGATGCTGACCAGGCCCTTAATTACTACGAACCTGAGTATAGAGGTGAAATTGATAAGCTTATTCGAAGGCTCTATGAAAAGAACGAACCCTATGATTTCAGTGGTGCTATCAGGACGGCCAAAGGGCAACGAAAGTGGATCAGGACCCAAGCCCGTCCAACAATGCATGAAGGTAAGCTGATTTTCATTTATGGTATAACAGCAGACCAAACTCGATTGCGAGAAAATCAGAGGAGACTCGAGTTTGAAGCGGAAACCAGGGAACTCGCGCTAAAAGGAATCAAGTCCGGTTTATTTGATTATGACGTAAAAAAAGACCTCGTCTTTTTTAGTCCGGAGTTCAAGAAAATGCTTGGGCTTCCTAAGAAAATGGAGAGAGTATCAGAGTCGGATTTCAGAGACCTTGTTCACCCCGAAGACCGGGAAAAGGCGACACATATCGTTACAGAAGACAGCCAGGGAAATCATTACTTTAATAACTATCGTGTCAAGCATAAAAATGGAACATACCGACATTATGAGGTTCATGGATGGAAGAAGAAAGATGCGAAGGGAAACACTGTTCGGATGATTGGAAACCTCATTGATGTTCATGAAAAGGTGCTGGTTCAGCAAGAGCGAGTAAGGATCATGAATAGCCTGGAGGCCATGTTGAACAATGGATTTATTTACAGCATGTTGATGGATCGAGACGGTCGGATCATGCAGGCGGATCAACGTACCATCGATATTATAGTTCATGATTACAATGTAGATCCACGAAAAGAGAAGGTGAGATATGTGGACGTGATGCCCGACATCTTCAAGAAGACCTTTAAACAAGAGTTCGCAAGAGCATTGAAGGGAAATACGATCCGAAAGGAAGTAGAAAGACCGCTGTTGGATGGGTCAATGCAGTGGCTGGATGTCATGTATCGACCAATAAGAAATGATAAGGATGAGATCGTGTTCGTATTAACCAATCTGATGGACGTAACCGAACGTAAGAAGGCAGAACTATCCACCGTGGAAGCCGAAGCAAAGGCCAATCAACTAAGCAATTTGAAGTCAAAAGTTTTATCGGATCTGAGTCATGAAATAAGGACGCCCTTAAATGGAATTATGGGTATTAATGAGCTTTTGACGAAGGATTGCCTGGATGTCGGCCAAAGAAAATTATTGGAAAAGCAAAAGGAAAGCAGTGTACGGTTGCTGAAGACACTGACCGATATGATCTTGCTTAGCGATCAACTCTCTATAAAGGAGATTTTAAAACCTGTCCATCTGGATGCTAATGAGGTGATCAGGGTTTGTTACGATATGTATGTCCATATGGCTAAGATCAAAAAACTCGATTTTCAAATCAATTTGCCTAAATCCAGTGCCAAAATCTTGGTTGACAAGGAACTATTCATAGCTTCTCTAAGCGCCATAGTTAACAACGCCTTAAAGTATACGCATAAGGGAAGTGTAACTATGGATTGTAAGAAGCATAAGAAAAAAGGAAACATTGCAATAAGTATTAGCGATACGGGCATTGGCATCGAGTCGAAGGATTTTGGTAAAATATTCAACGACTCTGAAAGGGAGATTGGGCTGCACAAGAAGTTTGAGGGATCTGGAATTAGACTAGGAGCGGCAAAAAAGTATCTCGAATCGATGGGTGGAACTATTCGAGTTGTAAGTTCCTTAGGTAAAGGATCGGAGTTTATAATTACCATGCCATCAGAAACATGAAGATTTTAACCGTCGAAGACAATGACATCAATGCCATGCTAATGGATCGCCTGCTGGACGAGCTGGATTTTTTAATAGAACATTCCATTGCCGAAAATGCTGAGGAAGCTATAAAAAAAGCGACCCGCACCACTTTTGACTTGATTCTTATGGATATCAACCTTGGAGAAGGGCTAATGGATGGTACAGAGGTGATGAAGGTTCTCCGCGCAAACGAAAACTACAAGCCAATTCCAATTTTCGCTGTGACCTGTTATGCGCTTCCGGGTGATAGGGAAAAATTTCTGGATATGGGTTTCGATGAATACGTCTCTAAGCCGATTGATCATGAACTGCTGCTGAGCACAATTAGTAAATATCGACGTGCCAGCTAAGAAAAAATCAATAAAATCTCCGAGAAGTGAAACTTTTTTTACACATAACTAGTTTAGTTAGATAAGACTGCTAGTTAAAAATGACTTAAGAACCAGCTAATTTCTTTTGCTTTTTGATAGCTGAGCTTAACCTGTATTTTCTGTCACCCTTCAACTTGTAACATGAAGTATGATTTCGTATGAGGTCATCATGTTTAATCATTAACCACTAAAAGTAAAATGCAAGCCACAGGGTTAGACAGCAACAACCCATTCAAAATCTCCCCATCAGGAAAGGGAGAGAAGACAATCAGGGTTGACTACCAAAAAATGCTAAATCTCATTACGGTTAAGGGATCTTCAATAGGCGATCACTCTTCCTATAAATACGATTTTTTGCTCGATAAAATTGAGTACCACTTTAAAAGAAAAAACTCGCTTCAATTGTACTTTAATTTCGACTTTCTGGACCACTCGGCATTGGCATATTTGAGCATCGTAATTGCGGCCCTCAATGAATACCACCAAAGAGGTAAAATGGTTAAGGTATTTTGGAGCTGTCTCAGTGTCGCAGACAATATGAGCGACGAAGGTGAGAAGCTCAAGGTTCTCAGCAAGTTCGAGTTCCATAAGTAAAGAACTTTTCTATTCTTATCTTTGTGAACTATTTCAAACTTAAATAGTACGGATTTCGTACTATTTTGAAAGTTGATTTTATGGAAGTTGATGAAAACAAGGTAGGCCGGTTTACCTCGGCCTTGGAAAAGATGCTGATGAAAATGCAGGAAGTGGACAACACCTGCGTTGAACTAACGAAAGACATAAGCAAGCGTGATTTCTCGATTATCGTATTTGTTGGCAAACAGGAAGAGGTAATCATGCGTGACATAGCCGAGTACTTGAATATCCCTATGAGTACATGCACCGGAATTGTGGACAAACTTGTTGAAAAAGGTCATCTGGCTCGTTTTCATTCTAACGAAGATCGAAGGATCATAAAGGTCACCCTCAGTAGAGTTGGAAAAAACTCTTTTCAATTACTTGAATCAACTTTGTTTAATATGGGTAATACAATGCTCGGTGATCTGACTTCATCAGAGCAGGAGAATCTGATAATGTTATTAGAAAAGGTTACTCAGAATCTTGATCAATACGTTCCAGCTGCCGAAACAGCATAGCTTAGAAAAAAATATTTCGATTTCCGAAATATTTTGAAACCCAATTAATTGTTGTATCGTTGTACACAGAAATTTCGAAAACCGAAATATTCGAAAACAATAAAATTTAATTCTCAGATATTGTCCAATTCGGATTAATGTCTTCGTCTTTCCAACAACAACAAGAAACCATAGTCTAGAAACACTCACGATGAACGAAAAAATTGATTTATTCAGGAAGAGCTCCGGTAAGTTTGGAACTAACTGGGGGAAAACGGTCATACGATACAGATGGCCGGTGCTTATATTAACAATAGTGCTCGCGATGGGAGCAGGCTTTGGTGGTCAGTTTTTAGCTTTTAACTCAGACTACCATGTCTTTTTCAGTGATGAAAATCCACAGTTGTTAGCGTATGATGCGCTTCAGGCAACCTATACCAAGGATGACAATGCTTTTTTGATGATCGAATCGCGATCAGGTGACCTTTTTACCAGGGAAAACTTGGATGCAATCGAACGACTGACAATTGAGGCCTGGCAGGTTCCCTACAGCAGCAGAGTAGATGCGATAACAAATTTTCAATACACCCGGGCAGAAGGGGATGATTTGTATGTGGATGATCTAATATCAGGTGCGCTCAATATGACTGATGAAGAGCTTGCTGAGGTGAAGCAAATTGCCACGACTGATTCACGGATCGTGAACAGGCTCATAAACAAAGATGCTAGTGCAATAGCTGTGAACGTGACGGTTCGACTACCGGATGTTGCTAATGAAGAGAACAACGAAATTGTTGCTTTTGTCAGGAACATGGTGGCGGATTTTGAGGCTGAAAACCCGGATCTCAAGATTTCACTTTCTGGTTTTGTAATGCTGAATGCCGCATTTCAAGAAGCGGGGATGAAGGACATGTCAACACTGACACCTCTAATGTTTCTGATCATCATCGTCACAATCTTTTTGACTACCCGAACTATCACAGGTACTCTTTCCAGCTTGGTAGTCATTATTTTTTCAATTATGACTGCCTTAGGTGTTGCAGGATGGTTAGGAATTTACCTGACACCACCATCTGCGGCGGTTATGAACATAGTGATGACATTGGCAGTGGCTGACAGTATACATGTGCTCATCACCATTATTCAGTCCATGAAGAGAGGGATGTCAAAAAATGAAGCTATTATCGAAAGTTTGAGGGTGAATTTCATGCCGGTATTCATTACCAGTTTGACAACAGTGATAGGTTTCTTGTCGATGAATTTCTCAGACTCTCCTCCATTCCATGATCTTGGCAATATGACCGCAAT
Organism: Cyclobacteriaceae bacterium; assembly: GCA_028285685.1. Lineage (GTDB taxonomy): Bacteria > Bacteroidota > Bacteroidia > Cytophagales > Cyclobacteriaceae > Ekhidna. The sequence continues at coordinate 91,822 of JANQOR010000027.1, forward strand.
TGGAATGGCTGCTGCCTTTACTTACTCTGTACTCACTTTGCCCGCGTTGATGTCGATTTTGCCGGTAAGAATCAAAGCTAGAGAACAAAAAGAAGATCGTCTTTCATTCCTCGACCGTCTTGCAGAATTTGTAATCGCTAAGCGAGCGCCTGTTTTGGTGGGAAGTGTTGCCTTTGTAGTCGGTACATCTTTATTTGTGACTAACAATGAACTGAATGATGAATTCATTAAATACTTCAGTCCAAATGTTGCGTTCAGGCAAGATACCGATGCTATAAGTGAAAAACTGACCGGGATTTACACGGTGGAATTCTCATTGTCAGCGGGTGAATCTGGTGGTGTCAACAATCCTGAATACCTAGCCAAGATGAAGGAATTTGAGGAGTGGTTTTATACAAATCCGGAGGTAATTCATGTCAATGCATTCACGGATGTGATGAAGCATGTGAACAAATCAATGCACGGTGACGATCCTGCCTATTTCAAGATCCCCGAACAGCGAGAAGAGGCTGCTCAGTTCCTTTTGCTTTATGAGTTGTCCTTGCCTTTTGGACTGGATTTGAATAACCAGGTGAATGTGGACAAATCAGAAACGAGGATGATTGTGACGCTAAAGAACGTTTCTGCAAACGAAACAATTGGCATAAGTGAAGCAGCTAGAGATTGGCTGAAGGAAAATGCTCCAGAGTATATGCATGCTGAGGGAGTAAGCAGCACTTTGATGTTTTCCTATCTTACCGGTCGGCAGATACAAAGCATGATTAACGGTACCGTGTTGGCGCTGATCCTTATCTCTCTTGTACTAGGATTTGCTATTAGAAGTGGAAAATTCGGATTGTTGAGTTTGATACCAAACGTTGTTCCGCTTGCTGTGGGACTAGGCGTGTGGGGAATTTTATTTGGATATTTCAACTCGGGAATGTCGATCGTATTTGGCATGACCCTTGGTATCATTGTTGATGACACGGTTCACTTCCTTTCCAAGTATCTGCGCGCGAGACGTGAGATGGGAAAATCAGCTCCTGATGCTATTCGATATGCATTTGCGACGGTAGGCCAGGCGCTGCTAGTAACTACATTTGTCCTGGTAGCAGGCTTTGTAGTCATTGCCCAATCCGATTTTGGTTTGAACTCAGACATGGCCAAGATCACTGTACTAATTATTTCATTTGCATTGATTCTGGACTTCCTTCTTCTTCCAGCCTTGCTCCTGACCTTCAAAACCAAAAGAGCTCAGGATCAAATTAGTCCAGAAGAAGACCAAACATCAGAATCGGCAATTTCAGCTTAATCACTCAAAATCATTAAATATAGAAATCATGAAAACGATATTCACTTATACATTGACCATTTTGGCAATTACTTTGCTAGCACAAACTCCAGAGGAGAAAGGTCTCGAAATTGCACAAAAGGCCGATTTGGCTGATCAAGGCTTTGAAAGTTCAAGTGTAAAATTGACTATGGTCCTTACGAACAGGCAAGGCCAGGAAAGTACACGATACCTTGAAAGCAAAACGTTGGAATTGACCACGGACGGAGACAAGTCCTTGGTAGTATTTAACAGTCCCAAGGATGTTCAAGGAACTGCTACAATGACCTTTACACATAAGGAAGGACCAGACGATCAGTGGTTATACCTTCCAGCACTAAAACGTGTAAAACGAATTTCATCTAGTAACAAGTCGGGTCCTTTTGTAGGTAGCGAGTTCGCATTCGAAGACCTATCCTCACAGGAGGTTGAAAAATACACCTACAAATACATCGAGGAAAAAGATGGTAATCACATTGTTGAGAGGTACCCGGTAGATCCGAAATCAGGTTACACGAAACAAATTGTTTATTGGAACACCGAAAATTATAGGATTGAGAAAACTGAATTTTTTGATCGACGTGGTGCTTTGTTGAAAACATTGAATTATGCCGATTATCAGCTGTATTTGGACAAACATTGGAGGGCTAGTGAATTGAACATGGAAAACCATCAAAGCAACAAAAAGACCAAGTTGATCTTTGAGAACTATGCTTTCAAAATTGGTTTGACCGACAAGGACTTTACGCAAAATAGCTTGATAAGAGCAGGTCGATAGGACGAGTATGATTCAACGCATTTTGAGTAGGTTAGGTAGTGCATGGCGGGCTGCGCCCGCTGTGTTTTTTTTGCTCGGAGTAGGATTGCAACTGAGTGCTCAAGAAGAGGGTGTAGTTCGTGAGTTTTCGGGGAATATTAGTCTAGAAAATAAGTACTTCTTAAATGAAGCACTCTATCCGGGCCAGCACAGAAACTACTTGTCTCTGTCCTTCACGCCCGAATATCTTATTGAATGGCAGGAGGGCAAGAAGAGCATCAAGTTTACTGGTTTCGCCAGGCTTGATCAATATGATAGTAAGCGAACTCATTTTGATATTCGAGAACTCTATTATCAGACGGTAAAGCCCAACTGGGAGCTTAGCATTGGTTTGAAGAAAATTTTCTGGGGCGTTACCGAGTCTGCCCACCTGGTGGATATCATCAACCAAACAGATGTTGTTGAGAGCTTTGATGGGGAGCAAAAATTGGGTCAGCCAATGGTTCATTTTTCCTATCTGAGTTCCTTTGGAACCTTCGATCTTTTTGCCATGCCTTATTTCAGAAAACGTCAATTTCCTGGAAGAGAAGGGCGATTGAGGCCATCATTTGTGATTGAAAAAGATGATTTCACATTCGAGAGCAGCGCCGAGGAATATCGACCTGATTTTGCTGTGAGATGGTCACATTATGTAGGGGTGTTCGATATAGGAGTCTCTCATTTTTACGGAAATGGGCGTGAGCAATTTTTTAGGCAAAATCCTGATGCGTTACCGGATATTTTTTACGGAATTATCCATCAGACTGGTCTAGATGTTCAGGCCACGACTGGCCCAATACTATGGAAATTTGAGGGCATCACTCGGAAAAGTGATTTCCAGGATATGAACGCTTTTGCCACAGGGGTGGAGTACACGTTTGGGAATGTATGGAATTCCGGAATTGACATAGGTTTGGTAGGCGAGTATCTCTACGATGACCGGGACGAACTGGCGTTTAGCTCACTACAGGATGACCTATTCTTTGCCACGCGACTGGCATTTAATGATACGCAGGATACACAGATACTATTTGGCGGCATTTTTGATCGAGAACGCAGCAGCAAGCTCATCAGTCTAGAAGGCAGCCGACGTTTTGGCAATTCATGGAAGGGCACCGTTGAGGCTCGAATCTTGGAAGATATTGACATGGAGGAATTTATCTACTTCATTCGAGAGGATAGCTTCCTTCAATTTACGCTGGCAAGATATTTCTGATCAACATTTGCCTAGATCTTAGTAGATCCACCTTGGAAATTTGCTCATTGGTGAGCTTTGTATACATGCGGTATACAGAATAAAAATCGTTTCGTGTTTATTGGCTGTTTTTGAATAAGCTGCGTTTTAGTCTTACTATCTCAAATCATAAAAATTCAAACAGCTATGAAAAACTCATCAACAACTTTCTTCGATCTAAGAAAAGTTCGCATTGCAGTATCAGTGCTTATGTTGCTGCCCCTGCTTAGTCTCGCCCAAACGAGCGAGGTGGATAAAAAGAAATCTCAGACAGTTTTCAGATATAATCAGTACGTCATGGTGACGCTGAAGGACGGGAGTGAAGTGCCGGCGAGGGTCACCTCCGTTAAATCAAAAAGCAAGTGTTATGTTAGGATGATCGGCGGCAAAAAGACAGGAGAAGTAAACAAAAAGTACCTACGTCCAATGACTCCAGCGGAAATTGAAGAACTCAAAAAACCAACGACAGTTAGTAAGGAAAATTGAAATAGCAACATTTTTTAAGCGACAAAGTTCTTATTGAAACGAGCGATACTAGACCCATACAAGCAAAAACTAGGAAAAGTGCTACAAGATGTTGACAAAATGATCTTTACTGAATTAATAGGTAAATTACTAGTGTAAATCACTTGTAACTTACCTATGAAATTTGCCCTAACGACCATCACATTGATGTGCCTCGGTTTTTCGCTACAAGCTCAATCCATCCAGGTCTCAAATCTTGCAATAGACGATGAAGGAAAAGTCTCCTTCAGATACTCAGTCGCCCAAAAGTACACGGGCAGAGAAAGTTACCAACTGCAGGTTTTTACTTCTGCAGATGAATTTAAATCGGCAATACCACTGACTCTTGCTCCGGTAGCTGCCGGCGAAACCAAAAGTGTTTCTTTTGACGGCCCCGAGCTCATCGGAGACTATGCTGGCCCCCTGCAATTCAAGTTTACGGTAGAGGCCACAAAGTTTCCTGTTCGGATCACAAGTACTGAAAATAAATTCAAGAGTGGCAAAAGCATTACAATTTCTTGGGAGGACTACCATGAGTCAGGTTGGTACGATGTTGAGCTTTATGAGGGAGGCTATATCAGCAAGACGCTAGCCAGTAACTACCGTGGGAAGCTTCTTTCGACAAGCCTGCCTAAGAAAATGACTAAAGGAACGTATGAGGTCAGAGTGACTCCTACCAATAACAAAGATTTAGCTTCAGACGATTTCCCTGTGACAATTGCTGCTGGTGGAGGTGCCGGGGTTTTCATTTTAGCTGGAGGAGCTTTGGCGGGTGCTGGTGTCTTTGTACTTACCCAGCCTGATAATCCTGATTCATTACCTAATCCACCGGATCCCGGGGGGAATTAATTAGTTATTGAGAGAGAATTTGAAGATGAAAAAATCACTACTAATCATTTTTTTACTCAACTACGCAGCATCTGTAGCTCAAAATCCTATTGCGCACTATACGTTTTCCGGAAACGCAAATGATATAACTGGGAATGGGAATAATGGAGCTGTGAATGGTGCCACATTGACCACAGATCGTTTTGGCAATGCAAATAGTGCATATAGTTTCGACGGAGTAAATGATAATATTGACTTAGGCACAGGGACTCAACCTGCCTCCGAACTTTCATATATCGTTTGGTTTAGGACGACCACAACCAATACTCCAATACTCAATGGGGGTATTCCTACTGCTAGCGTAGTGACCGGTTATGCACTTTTTGTACAAGTTGATGGAAAGGTGGTCTCTGACCTGGAAACCAATGGAACAGGAGGATGGGACCTTCAAATAAACTCGAATTCGGCGGTTAATGACGGAGAATGGCATCAGGCTGCCTTTACGTACGATGGAGCAAATGCAAACATTTATATTGACGGAGTATTGCAGACTGAAACTGCGGCTGCAAGTGGAAATATCAGTTATGATGGGTCAACTACTTTACTGGGCTCCTTTACTAATTCCCATTTTTTTAATGGGGAAATAGATGATATCCGAGTTTATGATCAGGGATTAACAGCCTCCCAGATCACCGAATTATTCCTTAATGAATCAGTCGTTGCAAGCTACACTTTTTCCGGAAATGCTAACGATCAATCCGGAAATGGAAATAATGGAACAGTGAGCGGTGCCACGCTGACCACCGATCGTTTCGGCAATGCAAATAGTGCGTATAGTTTCGACGGAGTTGATGATATCGTTAACCTCGGCCCAGTTTCGACCTTTGATCAATCTTACTCTATTTCGCTTTGGGTAAAAAGAGACGGTACCGGACGAGAGGATTGGGTTCTGGGCAAGGGCTCGGTAGCATCTACAAACCAATCTCTTCATCTTGGATTTAGAAGTAATGACAATTTCATATTTGCATTTTGGGGTAATGATCTTGATACCGAACCTTTTACAGATAATGATTGGCATCATTGGACATGCGTATACGACGCGACATCTTCAGGGACCGACCGTCGCATATACCTGGACGGGCAGCTTGTAGCGTCCGACAATGCAGCTGGAAGTTTTTCAGGTACTGGGGATGTGATTCTTGGAAACACACCAACAGTTTCAGCTTTTTTTGACGGTAGTCTGGACGAATTGAAGTTTTACGAACGTGCACTGTCGGCTTCCGAGGTATCGAGCATTTTTACCTCTGAGTCTCCTCTTTTGGCGAGTTACACATTCTCAGGTGATGCCACGGATCAATCAGGAAATGGAAACGATGGCACAGTCAGTGGAGCGGTACTTACGACTGACAGGTTTGGCAACGCTAATAGTGCCTACAATTTTGATGGCTCAAACGATTACATAACCTCCGCGAGTGTCGATTTTTCTACCTATGCCATCGGCACCTACAATTTTTGGGTAAATCCTAATTCCATATCTGAACAAGATGTACTGATGAATTACTATACCAATGATGCCAATCGGTTGACGATTGATATAGGAACAGGGAATACCATTCAGGTTACAGCCAGAAGTGCAGATGTTCAGGAAATCAATTGGAATACCGGTGTTGGATTGACTCTCAATACATGGCAGATGATTAGCCTGAGCCAGGACAATTCTATTCTGAGATTGTATGTCGATGGGGTCCAGCAAGCTAGCACAACAGATGATTTCTGGTGGGACGGAATTGGAGATTCCGATTTATTTATCGGGGCAACGGGGAGTGGCGCGAATATATCTTTTAGTGGTAAAATAGACGATGTCAGTATATATGGCAAGACACTTGATGCAACTGAAATCTCAAATTTATACAGTCCTGGATCTCTAGTAGCACATCATACCTTTTCTGGAGATGCGCTTGACCAATCTGGAAATGGGAATGATGGTTCTGTGAGCGGAGCAACATTGACCACTGATCGTTTCGCAAATGCCGATGAAGCATACAGCTTTGATGGCTTGGATGATTGGATAAGTTTTGGAGATAATTTTGAAGGTTACAGTGAAGCCACCTTTTCAGTTTGGTTCAAACCGGATGATATCGATGTACATCACCTAGTTGCAAAATCGAACAGTTCGGTGGAGCTGGAAAGGTATACAACATTGATATACTCCGATGGCCAAGTGGAGATCAATATGGCTTCCGGAACAGACACCAGACTGACAGCATCGACAACTGATCATTCAGCGCTGGAAGTTGGTAAATGGTACCACTTTGTTTTTACATTCGATGGATCTCAAGCCCAAACTAGCAAGTATCAAATCTATGTTGACGGTGATCAGAAAAATCTGAATTACACCTCCACTAACTTTGACCCATCGAGCTTACCAAGTAATTCTCAAGACTTTCACCTGGGAAGGATTGTTAACTCCTTAGCGGAAAATGTCCTGGCTGAAGGAAGTTTTGATGACCTGAGAATCTATGATAGAGTACTGTCTGCTGGAGAAATCACTTCACTTTTTGATCAGGAGAACCATGGACCTACAGTCTACTACCCATTTTCCGGTGATGCGAATGACCAATCCGGGAACTCATTTCATGGTGGGGTGACTAACGCCACACTTACAGCAGATAGATTCGGTAATTCAAATGGTGCCTACTTTTTCGATGGGACATCTACCATTGCCATTAATACCGGCACCGGTATTCAGCTTAATGATGATTTTACGTACAACCTCTGGATCAACCCGACATCTTATCCCGCCGGTGAGTTGGCATTGGTCTTTGACCCTGGCTCCACTTTTGTGGACTTTGTATTTCAAAATAGTGGCATACTAGAAGCTGATCCTTACACGTCGGATCCCGTTGCTACCACTGATGTCATACCGCTCGATTCGTGGACAATGGTGACAGCTAGTCGATCGGGAAACACACTATCCATCTACATAAATGGGATGCTTTCTGCCTCAGGGTCAACTACCAGCACAGGTAATCTCTTCCCCAGAGACATCGGAAGCACCTTTCATGGAAATATCGACGATGTACGAATCTATAACAGAGCACTGTCGACAACTGAAATTAGCAACCTCTACACCATAGACGACTGGCCGATCTTGTCTGTCGAAATTACCGGCACCGCGCTCACTGGTGCTTCAAATTCTGATGTTGTTTCGCTCCGTCGAGCAAATGACTCATTCTACCTATCTAGATATTTGTACGACGGAACCCTTCGGTTTCAGGCTAATGGCGATGCCTCTATCAACTGGGGAGATGATGAGCTGGATGGTGTTGGAGACCAGGATGGTGCAGATATTCCAGTGACAGAAGGACTTTACGCTATCAAACTTGAGCCTTCTGACAATACCTATTTTATCACTGAAATCACCACAGTTGGCTTTATCGGTTCTGCTCGCACTGGAGATGCTATGGGATGGGATTCTCCAGACACGGATATGCAACCTGTAGGTCTAGGTGCTTTTCAACTGAATGACCTCAGGCTGTTTGACGGAGACTGGAAAATTCGTGCCAACGATACTGAGACCCTTATGGATTGGGGTGGGCCTGGAGATGGGACGTTCGACTTATTCGGAGCAGATATTCCAGTCTCAGCAGGCACGTATAATCTCACAGTATCTACCGGCATCTCTCTGAATTACAGCTTAACCAATGTCGAGCTGGTAGCAGATTATCCTTTCAACGGAGATGCCGTGGATGAATCTACCAATTCCAACGATGGAACCGTCGTGGGGGCTACTCAGACTACAGATCGATTTGGTGATACGAACAGTGCTTTTTCCTTCGATGGCGCAGACGATCGAATTACGATCCCATTCACGTCGCAATCGCTGGGAAATGAAATGACCATTTCGGCCTGGGTGTACAGAGATAAATCAAATGGTAGCAATGTAAATCAGGGAATAGTTTCAAATGACGAAAATCTTGGCAGTAGGGGCGTTCTCTTTGGAATAATTGGAGGGACAGGCAACGATGCGATCAATGCAAGTTTTACCAATGATTTGGGAAGCAGGTTTACTGTGCAGGGAAACGAAGTTCCTGAAGCTACATGGAAGCACTATGCGATGTCGTACAATGGCTCAACGCTTAGAATCTATGAGGATGGTGTTGAAGTAAATTCCGTTTCAGCATCAGGTGATATCGGGGGTACCAACACTTTTGTAATTGGTCATGATCCATTTGACGGTGCGGCAGGGAGATACTTTGGAGGTAAGCTCGATGACATAAGATTTTATAGCAGAGCCCTCTCTTCAACTGAAGTATCTAACCTATATCGGGATAATGAATGGCTTGCCCCAAGGGTGACAGGAGTTTTTCCAAGATCGGGGGCGGTAGGAGAAACCGTCCGCGTATATGGAGACAACTTAGCGGAGTCCGGCACGATCATTTCATTTGGTTCGACCGACGTATCACCAACATCCTCCCTGGATAATGTACTCGTTTTCGACGTTCCCGACGTTAGTACAGGGAATCAAACCTTTTCTGTTCGCAACGATTTTGGGAATTCCAATGGAGAATCATTTGCTATTCTAGCAGCGAAGACTGGGACACTCTCCTTCGAAAATGAACAATCGTTGAGTGCTGCAATTCCAGCTCCGTACGACATCCACCTGGCAGATTTTAATAAAGACAATTACCCGGATCTACTCACATATTCCTTTGATGATGGAGATTTACTGATTTTTCACAATGACCAATCGGGTGCTTTTCCTACATCGATACGATTGATAGACGGTCCATCCGGGCAATCCCAAATTTCGACTATTGAGTCCGCAGACATTGATGCAGACGGCAATCTTGACATATTAATGTTCGATGCTTCAGATATCCACTGGTTTCGAAATATGGGAAATGGAGTTGGATCTGAGGCCTACAGCAGTGAAAACACTGTAGCTACTGGATCAAATTTTAGGGATTTGGCAGTAGGAGATATGGACGGCGATGGTTTTGTAGATGTAGTAGCCGTGGAAAATGGGGTAGTCCAGTGGTACAAAAACGATGGTTCCGGAAGTTTTGGATCGGCACAGATAATGTCCTCCACACCTGCTGCTTTTCGAATTTCATTAAATGACATTGATAATGACGGTGATCTTGATTTGCTGCAGGCGCACAATTCGAACTTTTTTCTTCGTAATGACAATGGAACGTTCGCCCAGGTATTTCTTACTACACCTACAAATGGATCGGATGCGATCATAACAGGGGATTTCGACGAAGACAACTTTATTGATGTTGCATTCGGGTCCTTTAATGATCATAACGTCGATGTCTATTTGAATAATCAAGCGGCAGCATTTAACACTGCAACAGATGTGAATTCTTCCGAGACACATCTATCCCCTGAAGATTTCAGTATTGGTGATATGGACGGAGATGGAGACCTGGATTTCCTCACTGCCTTTTTCAATGGTGGTGGTATCACTGTTCTGTATGATAACGATGGAACGGGAAGCTTTTCTGCCACAGAAGTAACAACAGGCCAAACCAGCTTGAGTCGCGTAGAAGCAACAGATCTGGATAATGATGGGGATCTCGATGTTGTGTTTTCAAGACAGGATGGAAATATTCGATGGATTCAAAATGCTAACAGTATCGCACCGGTAAATAAAGTGTCGATTACTTCCTTTTCACCAACAAGCGGTCCTATTGGAACATCTGTGACGATTTCCGGAAGTAATTTCGACGAAACTCCGGCAAACAATGTAGTCTATTTCGGAGCTACGCAGGCCACAGTCTCATCCGCCACTTCCACTGAACTTACAGTGACGGTACCTAGCGGAGCAACTTATAAGCCAATCACTGTTCTTGTAAATGGACTGGTTGCTTCTTCCTCAAATCCTTTCGCGGTGACGCACGAAGGTGCAGGTATTGCAGTCAATTCCTTTGATTCCAAAGTTAACCTAACAACGGGGACCAATCCATATTACATATCGATTGGTGATCTGGATGGTGACGGTAAAACGGATGTTGCTGTTCCGAATTTCACAAGCAATACCATCTCGATTTTTAGGAATACGAGTGTCAATGGAGCCGTGTCAGCAGGCTCATTTTCTCCCAAGGTGGACTTTGTCGCAGATGACGGTCCAACGGCTGTTTCAATAGGCGACCTGGATGGTGATGGTAAGTTGGACCTTGCGGTCGCAAATTGGCTTGGTAACACAGTATCTATCATCAGGAATACGAGCCAGGGCGGCATATTATCATCAGATGCTAGGGTGGACCTTACCACTGGTACGAATCCATTTTCTGTCGCCATTGGTGATTTAGACGATGATGGTAAGCCAGACTTGGCCGTTGCAAACCGAAATAGCAACACAGTATCGATCTTTAGAAATACAAGCGTCAGCGGTACCCTTTCAACTGGTTCATTTTCATCCAAGGTAGATTTTGCCACGGGAACCAATCCATTGTCTGTTGCGATTGGCGATCTCGATGGTGACGGTAAAGCGGATCTGGCTGTTACGAATTTTGGAAGTGGCACGGTATCGCTTTTCAGAAATACGAGTTTGAGCGGAAGCTTGTCTGCTAGCTCATTTTCACCCAAAGTTGATTTAACAACAGGTACAGAACCGTATTCTGTCTCGATCGGTGATCTGGATGGTGATAGTAAGGCGGACTTGGTGGTTGCTAACAGAGGTAGTAGTAGTGTTTCGGTTTTTAGAAATACTAGCTCGAGTGGAGCCCTGTCCACAAATTCTTTTTCCTCTCGAATTGACTTTACTACAGGAGCAGAACCATGGTCCGTTTCGATAGGGGACTTAGACGGTGACGGCAAGTCTGAGTTGGTGTCTGCAAACGAAGCAAGCAATAGTTTGTCAGTTTTCAAGAACCTGAGCGTAAGTGGAAGCCTATCCACTGATTCGTTTAGATCCAAAGTAGATTATGCTGCGGGTGAAGATCCAAGGTCTGTTTCAATCGGTGATTTGGACGGTGACGGCAAGGCAGACCTTGTTGTAAGTAACTATGAAGGAAACAGCATCACTGCCTTTAGAAACGGGATTGTCGCTGCTCAACCATCAACGTTCACAAACAATACACCGAGTCAATACCTCATCGGCGATGGAGGTCTCAGCCTAAGCGCAACTGTGTTAGATGCGAATGGTATTTCGTCAGTAAATGTTTTTTATAAGAAGGTCAGTAGTGATTCGTATATTCAAGCAACGATGAACTCCGGCGACGGTAATGCTTACACCTTTACAATCGACGACTCAGACATCGACAACATTGGCTTGCAATACTACTTTCAAGCAGTCGATGTTAACAGCGACCTGACTCGTAGTGATAACTTTTTGACCTCAACCGTGGTGGCCGATGATGGTGAGACCATTCCATCACTTACTGCAGGTACCAACATTCAGGCATATCGCATTGTTGCATTCCCATATGAAAGCTTCAGCGCCAACCAGCTGATAGATGATCTTGGGGACTATAATACAAGTAATTGGAGGCTGGTGCGCTATTCTGGTGGTGGCTATCAAGACCTCAATGAATTCAATACGATTTCAGCAGGAGTGGGGTACTGGTTTATCATGAGAGAGCAAACCACCGTCACAGTGGGGGGGCAAAGTGTAGAAGTTGACGATAATCGCATTTTTCGTATTAACCTCACGAGTGGCTACAATTTGATTGGAAATCCCTTTAAGGGAACATTGAATTGGAGACAAGTTGTTGATCATAACGTTGAAGAAGGAGTGATTCAAAGCGGAGATATCGCAAGCGGAAATTCCAACACATTAGATGGATGGAATACAGCCTGGACTGACAGGACCTCACTTAGTCCGTTCGAAGGTGGGTTTGTGAATATGGTGAATGCAGTATCCAACTTTGAAATTCCTATTTCAGCACTTAATGGCAGTGGAGGAAGAGAAGCCTCTTTCTTAAGGACTCCGCAGGACGCGTACATTGATGAGGAACAGTGGGAGATGAGGTTCTTCTTTGCTACACCCTCATATACTTATTCTATGGGAGGTATTGGAATGCATCCAAACGCCTCTGACGGAGATGGCCCTTATGATAAGGCACTGCTTCCCAAGTTCCTGCTCTACCTGGATCAGGAGTTTGAAGACGGGAACACACGTAGTATTAAGGAGACGGATTTTTACAAAAAGTGGAGTTTCAAGCTGCCAAATAACCTTGAAGAAAAATTCATTCATCTTACTTGGGATGCGCCGATCTCTAGTAACAAGACTGTAATTCTCGTGGATGGAGCTTCTCGGAAGCTTTACAACCTTAAGAACACGCAAAGCATAAATCTTCCAAACAACCCGGAAGCCACCCACTATTTGTACTATGGAAATGAAGAGACGATTTACCGGCAAATGGATCTTTCATTTACGGTTTTTGCTCAGGTTTACCCCAATCCCGTTCAAGGTGAGCTGACTTTACGAATGTACTCACCCGAGGAAAAGACAATTTCCCTTGAGCTCATTTCCCTTGATGGAAAGAAGGCACTTTCAGAGTTTGTACATTTACACAGAGGAATGTCCGAACCAAAAATAAATCTTGATGAAAAATCAATCGAAAATGGATTGTATTTTATCAAAATTGAGAATGAAGTATTGACCAAAATTTTGAAAAAATGAAAGCGATGAGAAACCATATCCTGGTTTTTGCTGTACTTTTTTCTTCCGTAGCTCTTGCTCAGACTGCTGAGTATACTTCGGAGGTCTTTCAGGTTGACTTCAATAACAATAAACCAACCTTTATAGCAATTACCAGCCCCACGGATCTTGTTGAGAAATCCAGGGGATTTAAGAAAGTTGAAACGTCTCAACTAGCGATCAGTGGCACTATCACTGATGAAGATGGGATAAAGTCAGTGTTTGTAAATGGACAAAACATTGTTCTTGGTCAAAATGGGATTTTTACCGTAAGTCTTCCTTTGGCTCCAGGACCTAACGACATTTTGTTCAATGTTATTGATGCAAAAGACGTTTCAACACAAAAGACGTACACGGTGGAAATGGAGGCGCCTGCACCTGTTGCTTCTGAGACCATCGTCTCGGACGGAGCTTATCACGCACTACTCATTGGTGGGAATGAATACGATGATCCCGATATTGTAGATCTTGACAAACCAATAGCGGATGCAAGGAGTTTAGGAGCAGTACTTGAAAAGTACTATACGTTTGAGCCTGAAAATATTACTTATCTGGAGAACCCGGAACGGAGTCAGATAATAGATGCGTTGGACAACCTTAGGCGGCAACTTGGTCCGGAAGATAATCTGTTGTTATTTTATGCGGGTCATGGATACTGGGACAAGGAGACGGAAACGGGCTATTGGATTCCAAAAAATGGCCGAAAGTCAAGTACAGCTGATTGGTTTAGGAACACCACACTTACGGATCAACTGAGAACTATTAAAACAAAACACACTTTACTTGTTGCAGATGCATGTTTTTCAGGCTCAATCTTTAAATCAAGAAGTGTTTTTATTGCAGAAGATCAAGTGGCGATAAAGAAATTGTATGATTTGCCAAGCCGAAAGGCAATGACGAGCGGAACCCTTACGGAGGTTCCGGACAGAAGTGCATTCTTAAAGTATTTAACAAAAAGATTGGCAGATAATGTGGAGAAATACCTCCCTTCTGCTGAGCTATTTAGCAGTTTTAGGAGAGCTGTGATTAACAATAGTGATGTGATTCCACAGTACGGTACGATGCAAAAGGTAGGAGATGAAGGTGGAGATTTTATTTTTATTAGACGATAAGATCAAAACACTTTGAGCTTAACTGATGAGGCACGTATTATAGGATTACGTTCAGGCGACCAGACGATATTGGAGGAGATTTATGAGTCTAACTATAAATCTATCGAACGGATGGTTTTGAAAAATTCTGGGAATGAAGATGAGGCAAAAGATATATTTCAGGATACCATGATCATTTTTTACAAAAATGTGACAAAGCCTGAGTTTGAGCTAAAGGCGAAAATAAGCACTTACTTATATGCAATTAGCCGAAGGTTGTGGTTGAAAAGATTGAGAGAAAAAAGTCACTTGACCTTTTCAGAAGCAGATGGCCAGATTGATGCATTTGATTTTGAATTGGTTTCCAAAAATCCGAATGATACTATGATGAAGGTCGTCGAGTTACTGAAAGAAGGTGGGAAGAATTGTTTGGAAATTCTGAAGAGGATCTACTTCCACAAGCAGAGCTTTGAATATATCGCGGATGAACTTGGATACGCAAGTGGTCAGGTTGTCCGGGAGCAAAAGTATCGTTGCATAAAGCGAGTTAGAAAAGGAATTGAATCACTAAAACTTTCATATAATGTCTAGCAAAGAGAGTTGGGAAGATATGTTCGAACGCCTGGATAGAGGACAAGGTGAAGGTATCTCCCAAGAATTGAAAACAGATCACGTCTTGATAAGCCAGGGAATCGAGTATTTGGCGGAGGATTCTTTCCGTAGAAGGCTAGAAGGAGTCCATACCACTATGATGGACAAAGCAAGTCCAAGTAGAAAGATATACTGGGCAGTAGGTGTGGCAGCAACTCTTGCTGCGGTCTTCTTTTTATGGAGCTCTTCAGGCAACGAACAGGGAGATTTTCAGTTGAAAATGAATGAGGCACCGACATATGCTGACAGTGCTTCGTACGATTCATTAAAAAAAGTGGATTCGATTGTTGACGAAAAGGAAAAATCGGAATCAATAGAAAATTGAAATTGACAACTAATTACGATCGCGTTATGAAAAATATAATGACAATAATTTTGATCTTCGGAGTTTTTGGGGCTGCTCTTGCACAGACAACGATGAAACAGGCCGAAAAAGAGGTCAAAAGGGGAAAGCCAATCAAAGAGGCTAGAAAGGAAGCCAAGAAATGGGAAAAGGAGGGGTATTCTAATTTGCCTGGCAACCTGCCTTTGGCAAATCAGTTTGAAAGATCAATGGTTATGCAAGTAATGCAGACAGAAGATGGTCTGCAGCGCTACTTAACAGCTACCGGAAGTGCTATTTCCGGATCGGAGGGAGTATCCCAGGCAAATGCACTAGATAATACCAGGCTGATTCTTGCGGGGTTGATACAGGCAGAGGTGTCTGCATTGATCACCAATAACCAGGGTAACACAGGTTACACCGCGGATGAAGTACAAACCGTAGATGAGTTTCTTTCCAGTAGCAAGACACTCATTCAAAACAAAATTGGGAATATTAAACCCGTAATAGAAATGGTCCGACGTGTGGATGACAAATTTGAGTATCGATTTACAGTTATGTATGATACAAAAAATGCGAGAAATATTGCCAAGGATCTGATTGTTGAAAAACTTGGAACGAAGCTAGCTAAGAATGAAGCTGAGCTAAACAAGCTCCTGGGTTTATAAGATAATGCGAAGCGGGACCATTCTTTTTTTCATTCTCGCTATTTCCAAGATTGGAGTCAGTCAGATTGCACCCAATTGGGTTAATCCACTGAGGCGAGAAAGTGAATATCCCGCTAGTATTTATTACATCGGCTTTGTTTCTCAATCCTATCAAAGGGGTGAAAAACCTGATCAATTTATAGATAAATTGAAGGGCTCAGCACGAGCTGCACTTTCTGAATCCATTTTCGTTTCTATCACAAGCTTATCAACTGCAGAGATGAGTGCTCTCAATGGTGAGTCCGAGGATCGATATCAAAAATCTACTGTCACCTCGTCTTCGCTTGAGGCAATAGGCATGCAAGCCGAAACATATACCGATGCGCGAAAGCGAATCATATATGCGTTTGCCTATGTGAGGAAAAAATCCTTGATCTCACATTACTACCGTCTGCTCTCTTCTGAGTTGGATCGAATTGAAAGTGCGCTAGTCAGGAATGAAAAAATTGTAGATAAGACCGAGGCTTACAAGCGATATTCCAGTGAACTAAATGCTCTGAACGTAGCGAAAGAATATCAAGATATGCTTAAATACCTGGAGGTATCGAGTGATGTGGTGCTCATGACTGACAAATGGAAGAAATCATACGACTCCACACTTGACGCTCTTGACAAGCTCCGAAGTGATCGAGATATAGGAATTAAAGATGCCAGTTATTTTTTGGCAGACCGGTTAAGAGAAGAACTTGGGGAGGACGTCGGGACCATTCAGATGGGACTTTTTACCTACAAAAGCACTGATATCCCCACGGAATTTTCTGATTATTTTGGAGACTTGTTTCGTCAAGCGCTTGAGGAAAAAAGAGGGGGTGTCAGTCGATCTATTGATCAAGAAGGATATGTGGTGAGCGGTTCTTATTGGCCTGGAGAAAAGGAACTTCAGGTGATAGCCAATGTTAACTATGTAGTAAATGGAGAGAACGTCAACCTTAAAGCTGGGGCTTCCATTGCCGTTGATCTGGAACGAGTAAAAGGACTGGGTGTGAAGTATGAGTTAACTAGCGTTGAGCTCCTAGCGAAGAATGAGCAGCTCCGACCTACCGCACCTACCGGAGGATTGATTGCTAATGTCACTACGCAAAAAGGATCGCAGTCAGTCATCTTTAAGGAAGGAGAGTTCCTCAGCCTGTCTGTAAGTGTGAGCAGACCAGCTTATATTCGAATCATCAATATCTGGAGCGACAATAGTAAATATCTGCTAGCAGATAATTTCTATGTTTCACCTGCACAAACCAATCAAACCGTCAAGCTCCCACTTGCCTGGGAAACAGCTTGTCCATGTGGGGTGGAGTATATCCAGATGGTAGCTCAAGATCAACCCTTCGAACCGCTGGCAACTGAGGATGTTAACGGATTCCTTTCTATCAAGGGCTCACTTTCAGACATGCTTGAAAAGAGCAGAAACGTCAAGAAGAAGGGTGAATACTATGCTGAGTCAGCATTGATTTTGACTACAATGAAGTGAGATGTTAAATCCAAATATCTTTCTCTTTTCTCCATTGACGGATTACTGACCAGGCAGTGAGGTGGTTAAGGATTTCCATTCCTTTTTTTAAAAATTCTTGCACATTTTCTGATTTAATGTTGACAAATTGCGAATTGAGGTATTAATGGTCGCACTTAACCAACCCTTATGTGAAACAACTAGTCAATTTATCATTTCTGATCCTGGTCAGATCTGTCCTGGCGCAGGATGTCACCGTCAGCAATCTAAGCTTATCAGAAAGTGGGGAGGTAAGCTTCAATTTTCAGATTTCGGCTAAGTCCAGTGCCAGGGAAGTCTATGATATCATCATATACTCCTCAAAGGACAACTACACCAACCCCCTAGATGTACAATTGAATTCACTTTCGCCTCAAGTAGACTATTCGGTGAAATTCGACGGGTTGGAGAAGATTGGACCATTTGATGGTGTTCTTCAGTTCAAACTAAAGGCAGTAGCGACGCTTTTTCCCGTGAGAGTGGAGGAAATGGAAAATACAAAGCTAAAGAGAGGTAAGAGTGTTTTGGTCAGTTGGAACGACTATCACGAAAGTGGATGGTACAATGTTGACCTCTATCAAAATGGGGAAGTAAAGGCTAACCTCATCTCCAATCATAGAGGTTTGAGCTACGAATCAGAGCTGCCCAAAGACCTGGAGAAAGGAGGATATGAAATTCGGGTAGTTCCATCGAATGATGAACGATTACAGTCGGATGGATATCCGATAGTAATAAAAGGAGCCAGCAAGGCGCTATTTATTTTGGGTCCTTTGGTAGCTGCCGGGGGTGGTTTTATGATTTTAAATGGTGGAGAATCTGGAGAGGCCCAACTTCCAAATTCACCTGGTCCTCCTGAAAACTAGATTTTGATTGGATTAAGATGAAGGTTATTCTCTCGATATTGTCTTTAGCTGCCTATCTGATTTCTGGTAGCATTGCAAGGGCACAAACCTTCACAGATATTAACGCTGCGATCACAGGTATTCAGCAGGGTTCCGTGATATGGGGAGATTATGATGGAGACAACGATCTGGATTGCTTTGTTGTTGGAACAGAAGGGGTTGAACTAAACTACATTTCGGGACTCTATCAGAACAATTCCGGAGTTTTCTCCCTGCTAGATAATGAGCTCAAAAATATCGCAACTACGAATACCAATGCCTCCTGGGGAGATTATGATAACGATGGAGATATTGATTTAATTGTCGATTCAAAAATCTATCAAAACGAAGCTGGTGTTTTTACAAATATCAACGCAAACCTTACAACTTTGGAGCAAGGGTCTGTTTCCTGGGGCGACTATGACAACGACAACGATCTTGATCTTCTCATAACCGGAACTGGTGGTTCCGCTCCTGGCTATCAGTCAATTGTTTACCGAAATGATAATGGGAGCTTCGTAGATATTGGTGCAGGGCTGCCAGGAATATGGGCAGGTTCTGGTGAATGGGGTGATTTTGATGATGATGGCGATCTTGATATTCTTTTAGTTGGGAAAACCGGCAATTCAGGAGAACCAAATATTGGTAAAATCTATCGAAACTCTTCCAACACTTTCGCGGAACTACTCTCTTTCGATGGAATTGGACATGGAGCAGCAAGTTGGGGTGATTATGACAACGACGATGACCTGGATGTCCTATTGAGTGGCAATCTAAACAGTTCAGGTTCAACACTACATCACACAAAGTTGTATAAGAATGAAAACAATACCTTGGTTGACTCTGGTGTAGACCTTCCAAACCTAGCTGAATCGTACATAGGATGGGTGGATTTTGATTCTGATGGAAATTTGGATTTAATGCTTACGGGTCAAAATGAATCTGGAAACCCAGATACAGAGTTATACAGAAATACAGGTATTGCGGACTTTGAACTTGTAACAACAGGCATAGTAAATGTCCAGCAGGGTTCATTTGATTGGGGTGATTACGACGGGGATGGAACTGCGGACTTAGTAATCTCGGGAGATGATGCAGGAACTTTTACTACCAAAATATATAAGGCTATAGATGCCACTGACATTGTCAGCTTCACCCTAGCTGAGCAACTTGAACCAGCCATTATCGATAATGTTGATCATAGAGTCATCATAACAATAAGCGACGCAGACAGAACTACGCTAATTCCCTCGTTTACACTGCCAGAAGGCGCCACGGCTTTGATTAATTCAGAGATTCAGGTCAGTGGAGTTACAGCAAATGATTATTCAAGCCCAGTCACCATGACCATTCGTGCGGAGGACGGTATTGCGGAGCAAGAATGGACCATATACGTTTTATTCGATGTTCCAAGGATCTTCTCCCTCACCCCATCTAGCGGTCCAGTTGGTACCTCCGTAACAATTGCAGGGGCCAATTTTGATTCAACGCCTGAAAATAATATCGTTTTTTTCGGTGCAACACAGGCTTCTGTTTCATCAGCATCTTCCACTGAGCTGACGGTTACTGTTCCTGGAGGAGCGACTTACCAATCGCTATCAGTTGTGAGTAATGGTTTGATTGCCCATTCTCGCCGCCCATTTTTAGCATCTTTTGGAGGAGATGGAATTGATTCCAATTCATTTTTTGAGAAGGAAGATTTTTCAACCAACGTGCAGCCCCACCTAGTGTCTTTGGCCGATTTTGATGGTGATGGATTAGCGGATGTGGCTATTGGAATCGAGGATGATCGAATTGTTTCAGTTTATAGAAATACAAGTACCGGATTCAATAATTTGAGTTTTGCCTCGAAAGTGGATTTCTTTTCAAGTAGTTCACAGTCTTCGATAACTACCGGTGATTTAAATGGTGATGGCAAGATTGATATGATTGTCACTAATTGGTCTACGAGCAACATTTCGATTTTTAGAAATACGAGTACCGGAGCTGGAGACATTAGTTTTGGAGTAGCCCAGCAATTTGACGTAGGAGGAAATCCGGAGTCAGTTTGCCTTGCCGATTTGGATTTAGATGGAAAACTAGATATTACTGTTGCAAACGGACAGGATAATACTTTTTCAGTTCTGGAAAATACAACCTCTGGTACTGGCGGGACAATAACTTTGGAAGCCAAAGTCGATTTTGCGACTGGTTCTGAGCCCCGATCTATTTTCGCAACACATTTTGACAATGATGAATTGATCGATTTAGTTGTTGCTAATTATGACGACAACTCAATATCGGTTTACAAAAATTCCAGCACAGGAGTTTCTATCAACTTCGATACCAGAGTTGACTTTAATACACAAGTGAGACCCATTTCAGTTAGAGCAGGGTTTTTTGACGATGATGACTTGGCAGATATCGTCGCGGTAAATGAAGGTAGCTACTCGCTTTCTGTCTTCAGAAATGAAAGTAGTGGATCCGGAACCATTGATTTTGGAACCAGTACCGATTTAGTAGTTAACGAGACTCCCGTTGATGCTTCATTTGCTGACTTAGATGGGGATGGGCGGCTGGATTTGGTGGGAGTGAGTAAACCTACGTGTTCCTTATCACTGTATGAAAAAAGCAATTCCGGAATAGGAAGCATAGAATTTAACCAACTGATAGATTATACAACAGGCAGGTTACCAGGTTCCGTTGCTGTTGGAGACATAAATGGGGACAACAAACCGGATATAGTGGTTCCTAATTCACAGGACAACAATTTTTCCGTTTTTGAGAATTCAATTCAGGAGCCGCAGACTAGAATAATTCGATTGGAAGGTGATATGGATTTTGGCGAAGTTCCGCTTAACACTACAAGCAGTCGAACATTGACCATTCACAAT
Organism: Cyclobacteriaceae bacterium; assembly: GCA_028285685.1. Lineage (GTDB taxonomy): Bacteria > Bacteroidota > Bacteroidia > Cytophagales > Cyclobacteriaceae > Ekhidna. The sequence goes on from JANQOR010000027.1 coordinate 113,154, forward strand.
GATGGGAACAGTACTTTGACGTTGCAGAGCTTGTCATTCAATGCTGTCCCTGAATATACAAGTGACGATTCCACCCCTGTTATTAACTTACAGTTGGCTCCACTTACCTCAACGGATGTAATCATTAACTTCACCCCGACTGCCGTTATCAATTGGTCTACGACTTTGGATGTCAGCTCTGATAAAACAGATGGAATCAACACCATCGAACTTTCAGGTGTTGGTATTGAACCTATTCCATCCATCACCTCTTTCACTCCCACCTCCGGCCCGGTCGGAACAACGGTCACAATTTCTGGTGACAACTTTCATTCAACGCCAGAAAACAATATCGTTTTTTTTGGAGCTACTCAAGCTAGCGTGTCATCAGCATCAGCGACTGAATTGACAGTGACTGTGCCAGTTGGAGCAACATACGAACCAATTTCTGTATTGGTTGCGGGATTACAAGCATACTCCCAAATACCTTTCTTAGTAGCATTTGGAGGTAGTGAAATTGACACTGATGCGTTTGGGTCAAAGATGGATTTTAATACTGGATCGTTGCCTGAATCTGTTTGTATTGGAGATTTTGATGGAGACGGGAATGCGGATTTAGCTGTTGCTAATATCAGTAGCAATACGATATCGGTTTTCAGGAATGTAAGCAGTGGTATTGGAAACATTGGCTTGGATGCAAAAATTGATTTACAAACAGGAGCAGGACCTTATTCTGTGATTAGTAGTGATTTAGACAATGATGGGAAAGAGGAGTTGGTAGTAGCCAATTACGATTCTGGAAACGGAAATAGCCTTTCAATTTTCAGAAACACAAGTTCTAACCCAGGTTCTATTGCATTCGCTTCAAGAATTGAAGTAACTACAGGATTAAGACCGCGACATGTAGCAGCCGGCGACTTAGACCACGATGGAAAGATTGATTTGGTGGTTGCAAATGCTACTGACAATACGATTTCATTGCTTAGAAACACGAGCGTCTCAGGGTCACTTTCATTTGAGGATAAGGTTGATTTCGCAACAGGAAATCAACCATGGTCAGTGGCTGTTGGGGATCTGGATGATGACAATAAAAATGACGTAATTGTAACCAATTCTAACAGTAACAATATTTCGGTATTCAGAAATGAAAGCTCAGGAGCTGGCACAATAAGCTTGGCAACGTCTCAAGAGTTTGAGTCAGGTCTGGCTCCTGTTTTCGTATCTCTGGGTGACTTGGATGGTGATGCTAAATTAGATCTTGCAGTCACGAATTGGAATAGCAACTTTGTTTCAGTATTTAGAAACGCAACAGAAACTACTGGTCTGATAGCTCTGGAAGATCACAGGGTTTTTGGAACAGGAACATTTCCGGAATCTGGAAAAATAGGGGATGTCGATGGAGATGGAAAAGCCGATTTACTCGTTGCAAACAGCGATGGTACAAGTGGTAATACCGTATCAGTGCTTCGAAATAGTAGTTCAGGAGTTGGTAATATCGGATTTTTATCAAGAGTTGATTTCAATACAAATTCTGCACCTAGAGGTTTGGCCTTCGGAGATTTGGATAACGATGGAAAGGGTGATCTCGTAGTTGTTAACAATGGTGATAATACGGTGTCTATTCTTCGGAATGGCGTATCAACCAGCACATCACCGTCAATTCCAGTAATCACCTCTTTCACTCCTACTTCTGGTCCCGTGGGGACAACGGTTACCATCACAGGAGAGAACTTTAATTCCACCCCGGAAAACAATACTGTCTTTTTCGGAGCAGCACAAGCGGTCGTCTCAGCAGCTTCAGCAACTGAACTGACTGTGACCGTGCCTTCCGGAGCAACATACGAACCTATAAGCATCCTCGCCGGTGGGTTAATTGCCAGTTCTCGTCGCCCATTTCTGGTTTCGTTTGGGGGGGAGGGGATTGACGCTAATTCATTTGAAGACAGAGTAGACTTTTCGACAACCCCAGAGCCACATCAAGTTTCTTTGGCAGATTTTGATGGAGACGGATTGACTGATGTAGTCATTGCCTTAACCGAGACCGGCTTATTATCTGTTTTTAGAAACACAAGCAGTGGATTTAGCAATCTGGGCTTTGCAACAAAGGTAGATTACACTCCTGGTAGTTTTCCAACTTCTATCGCAACAGGTGACCTTAATGGGGATGGTAAGATTGATATGGTTGTGACGAACTTATTCTCAAACACTGTTGCGGTTTTTAGAAATACGAGCAGTGGTGTTGGGGTGGTGAGTTTTGCTCCAAGAATGGAATTTGCTGTCGGCGAATCTCCTGAGTCGGCGTGTTTGTTTGATTTTGATTTGGATGGTAAACTCGATATTGCTGTTGCGAATAAAGACGGAAACACGTTCTCAATACTTCAGAATACTAACAGTGATATTAACTCCGTCAGTTTTGCATCAAAAGTTGATTTTGCGACAGGCTCAGAGCCCTTTTCCATTTTTCCCGCTCATTTTGATGACGATGGATTGGCGGATTTGGTCGTAGCTAATTATACCGGTAATTCAATATCGGTTTATAGGAATATAAGTGTTGGAAACTCAATCAGCTTTGATACGAGAGTTGATTTTAATGCGCAAGTGAGACCCATCTCAGTTACGGCTGGGTATTTTGATGATGATGATCTAGCGGATATTGTGGTTGTTAATCAGGGTAGTAATAGCCTATCTGTATTTAGAAATGAAAGTAGTGAATCGGACCCAATTGATTTTGGAGTCCGGATGGATCTAGCAGTTGATGAAGGTCCAATTGACGCAGCTATCGGGGATTTAGATGGGGATGGACGCTTGGATTTAGTAGGGAAAAGCCAAACAGCTGGTTCTATTTCTATTTTTGAAAAGAGCAATTCCGGAATAGGTACGATTGAGTTTAACCAAAGAATCAATTTTACGACAGGCAATACGCCAAGTTCCGTTGCAGTCGGAGATTTGAATGGAGATAATAAGCCAGATATTATAGTTCCAAATTGGCAGAGTAGCAATTTTTCAATTTTTGAAAACAGTATCGAGAGCTCAACTTCAACTCCTGCCGACGGACTCATAGCATACTATCCATTTAATGGTAATGCCAGTGATGAGTCAGAGAATAATTTCGATGGCACCGTGAGTGGTGCTGCTCTAACTTCAGACAGATTTGGCAATCAAAACAGAGCGTATGATTTTGATGGAATTGATGATTTTATAGAAACAAGTAGCGAGATCGATCAGAATTTTGTGAACGGAGTAACGTTTTCAGTTTGGATCAAGCCAACTCAGGTTGGGTCCGATCCAATGACTTTTATATCTAATTTCAATGGGCAAGGGACTAGTGGAAACTGCGCTGAAAGGATTGGATTTCAAATGAGAATACAACCAGACGGATCTTTAAGAATCAACTATTCCGTAGATTCGGATGATTTCATTGCAGTTTCGACAGATCCAAATGTTGTCGTTACTGATTCTTGGCAGCACGTGGTCTTTACTTGGAATGGTAGTCTCTCTGGTGCTTCGACTAACAATTTTGGAATATATCTAAATGGGCAGGAACTGAGTACTTCGGCTGATGATTCTGGTTCTGTTAGTTGCGCAAGTCAACTCGTAGAGTCATTGGATCCTTTTAGATTTGGTAGCCACGAATGTGCTTCCGGATCCTGCCATATGTTTCAGGGAGCGATCGATGATGTCCGATTCTACAATAGGATCTTAACTGATCAAGAGATCAATGACCTTCTAGGAGAGGGAGGTTGGATAGTAAATACTGGACCTACTGCCATAGATCTTTCAAATAATTCCATATCGGAGAACGAACCCATCAATTCTACCATAGGCTCATTTTCCACGATCGATCCTAATAGTGCAGACGCTCATACTTACTCATTGGTTACTGGAATCGGCGATACAGACAATAGCAGTTTTGATATTGTAAATACTAATCAACTTGTCAATAAGGAAGTTTTTGATTTCGAAACCAAATCGACCTACTCGATCAGAGTACAAACTGACGATGGAAATGGCGGCACCTTTTCAAATTCATTTGCGATCAATGTTATCGATGTAGATGAGGGAAGTGGGAATTCGGCTCCTACAGACATCAGTTTAACAAATGCAAGTATTGCAGAAAATCAGTCTGCGGGAACCCAAATCGGAACTTTTAATACCACAGATCCTGACGGAGGAGATAGCCATACCTATAGCTTGATCTCGGGATCAACAACAGCTTTTACAATTGCTGATGGGAATAGTCTTGAGTCGGCTCAAGTCTTCGATGCTTCTGTCCAATCTTCTTACAACATAACCATTCGTACCACGGATTCCGGTGGGTTATCCTTTGAAAAGGAGTTCACGATAACGATCAGTCCAGTAAATAATTCGCCGACTAACATTATTCTCTCTAACAATATCTTCCGATCAGAATCAGCCACTGCCGGAATGGTCGTAGGATCGTTCACCACGATCGATCCAGATAACAATGATACCTTCACCTATTCACTTGTTGCAGGTACAGGTGACAATGATAACGATAGATTCTCGATTGCTGGAAGCACCTTGACTCTTGCTTCTGAAGTAAACTCCGGTAACTATTCGGTCAGAGTTCAATCGAGTGACGGCATGCTCACGATTGCCAGAGTTTTCAATATTACTGTTGTTTCTGTCTCAACTTCATCCGTTTTGGAACCAGGATCTAGTATCTCGAACTACCGAATTTTTGGAGTGCCCACAAACAGCATTCGGATTAACCAACTATTTCCGGACTTAACCTCGGGTTCGAGGGGCACCTCATGGCGAATTACAACGTACAGCAATGGATCTACTACCGATCTTAATAGCTCAAGTCCACTTGCTGCGGGAAAAGGTTATTGGTTCCTCAGCACGACTAACGTAGTTGAAAGTTCGGTTTCTCTACCTCCGGTCACCATGAACAGTAATTCGGAATTTGAGCTTAATCTTACTTCAGGTTGGAATTTGATATCCAATCCATTTTATAGTGAACTTAATATTGCAAATGCCATTGCTTTTAACGAAACTCAAGGGATTATTTCTTCAGGAGATGTGACACCGGCCGGAGTCTACACTTACAATGGATCGTACAACGTTTCTTCTGGTTTACGTGTTTTCGAAGGTGGTTGGATCTTTAGCTCCAATCCGGTGACGCTTCGCATTCCCAATCCAGGAGCCTCAACTGGCGGAAGGCAGGTACAGAATTTTGAGTCCATTGAGTATTCCTGGTTCAAAGACGAAAGTAACTGGCAGCTACTTTTAGAAGTTCGGAGTGGAGAAATGGCTTCCAATCTTCCCGGAATCGGAGTGCGAACGGGTGCTTTAGACGAAATGGATCATTTTGACCTGCAAGCTCCTCCGCAGATCTCTCCAGATGCTGCCTTTTCGCTAGGGGATGTCAATGGAATTGCAAGAAGTTTTGTCAGTCCTGGTGAAGAAAAGAAATGGACCTTTGGAATAGATGCGCCAAAACACGAAAAGATTACCGTCTCGTGGGACCCATCTATTGTGAAGATGTTATCAAAAAATCTGTACCTCTACGTTTCGGAACTGAATTTGACGTACAATATGGAAACAATTTCTCAGTTGACAGTCCCGACTAATTCATCTTTGCACATTACTTACGGTGGAGACATTGATAGAAGCACGCTCGATTTTCACGTCAGGGCGTATCCAAATCCACTGGATGACAAAGTTTCCTTTGAGTTCTTTGTAGAAGGACCGGATACTCAGTATGAAGTGTCTGTTTTGATTTACGGACTCGATGGTAAGTTGGTCCATGTGAGATCAGCTTTTAAACCGTCAAATCAGCCTGGAGTTATTCACGTACCAGATCTGGATTTGCCTTCTGGCTTATACTTGTACCGGATTAATTATGACAATAGAAGTAGCCAACCTGAAAAACTAATTATAAAATGAAAGCTGTAACCCAGATCTTGTGTGTTCTTACGATGGTCCTTGTTTGCTCTGCCAAAGCACAATCAACGGAGGTAATCACACAACCTATTACCGTTTCTTTCAAGAATATTGATCACCCGCTTGAAGTTAGGATTACAAAACCAGAAGGTTTTGATGAAGGTGATAAAAGTCGTGGATTCAAGAGAGTAAAAAAGCGGATCGTTCTGTTTGAAGGCTACATAAACGATGAAAATGGGGTGGTCGAGGCCCGGCTGAACGATGAACTCGTCGCTCTGGATCCTGATGGATTTTTCGCACTCAAGCTTTCATTTACACCAGGCGATCATGAGCTTAAGTTTACTGCTAAAGACCAGGATGGATATGTTGGAGAGAAAAGCTATTTCTTTTCGGTTGAGGAAGAAACTGAGCGCCTTGTTTCCGGGAACTATCATGCACTGATTATTGGAGTAGACGAATACGAGGATAACAGGATTGTAGATCTGGATCGTCCGATCAGTGACGCAACAGCGCTAAAAAATATTCTGATCGACAAATACACTTTTGTAGAAGAAAATGTCACTTTGTTAAGTAATGCCACACGTCGGGATATCATTGATGAACTAGACAAACTGAGCGAAAGAATAACGGAGGATGACAATTTGCTAATCTTTTATGCGGGACATGGCTATTGGGATGAAGATAAGGAAATAGGCTACTGGATACCTTCAGATGCAAGACAGACGAGTACTGCAGACTGGTTCAGAAACACTACATTGACAGATCAGATTAGGTCTATTCGATCTAAACATACACTTCTTGTGGCGGATGCTTGTTTTTCAGGTACCATTTTCAAGGCACGATCAGCAGTACTGGAAGCAGACAAGGCCATTCAGCTAAAATACTCGCTTCCAAGTCGAAAAGCGATGACGAGCGGAACATTGACCCAAGTGCCTGATCGGAGTGCTTTTATGAAGTATCTGTTGAAACGATTAGGTGACAATAATGAAAGATACCTAGCAGCTAACAGCCTGTTCTACAGTATGGAAGATGCGGTGATTAACAATAGTGACGAGGGTGTCAAGCCACAGTACGGAACGATTCAAAAAGTTGGAGATGAGGGTGGCGATTTTATTTTTATTCTAAAGGATTTGGATTAGGGGTTTGAGATTTTTCGGAACCATAGTGATATTATTTGCAGTTGCACCTCTTTTTGCTCAGAATCCAAGGGAGCAATTTGAGAGGTTTAAGTCACAGGCTGAAAAAGACTTTGAAAGAACCAGGCAACAACAAGATTCGATCTTTGCCAAGTCAATTGTCGATAATTGGCAAGCAATCCAGGTGAGCTCTTTTGAGAAAACACCCCAGCCCCGACCGGAGGAGCAGCCAAAGTCAGAGCCATCATTAGAACTGCTGGATCTTGAACATCAATTCATAGAAACACAACCAAAATTGATGCGCTCTTTCAAGCCAACTACACTGGAATATAACCAGGAATACGAGCCTGAACTTGAGAGGTCTATCACCTTCTTTGGTGAGCAAATGAGAATCAGGTATTCGGCTGACTTACTATGTCTCTCAGACTTTGAAATAAGCAGTAAGGTAGACCTTTCCAAAGCCTGGCAAAGGTTGTCCAAGACTACTTATCAACCATTGGTTAATTCCTTACACAAGAAAAGACTAGAGCTTCAACTGCCGGATTTTGGATACCTGTCGCTATTAGAAACACTCTTAAATGACTTAGATGTGTCAAGCAAAAACCTGGAGGTATATAAATGGTTTCTTTTGGTAAAATCTGGCTATGCGGCTCGTATTGGACTGATTAATAATTCACCGGTTCTGGTGGTTGGAAGTTTCGGGAAAATTTATGGAAAAAGGTACTACAGCTCCGCTGGTATCAATTATTACGTTCTATCTGATGCCAAGGGTGAGCTGGAGTCTTATATAATTGATTCAGATGTTAACAATGCTCCGTTTGACCTATCTGTCAATGAAGAAATAAGGTTACCTCTAAACCACGCTCAAAGAGAAATTAGTTATAGCTCCCGTTTTGGAAAAACAATAAATGTAAAAATTCTGTATAACAGCAATGTGGTTGAGATGCTAAGAACGTTTCCACAATCTGACATTGCTTATTATTTGACTTCTAGGCCTTCAGATCTACTCGCCAAATCGTTGGAAAACTCGCTGCTTCCTTATATGGCTGATCTTTCGGAGGTTCAGCGTGTCAATTTCTTGCTTGAATTTGTACAAAAAGGATTTACCTATCAATCTGATTCAAGACAATTTGGAAAAGAGCGGGTCCTGTATCCTGAGGAAGTTTTCTCATACCCATACTCTGATTGCGATGACCGAGTGGTACTGCTTGCTTATTTGTTGAGAACATTTGTCGATGTGCCGATGGTGGCGTTAGGCTTTCCGCAGCATATAGCTTTGGGGCTTAAGCTGTCCTCGCCGGTATTTGGTGAATCCATCAAATACAATGGATACAAATTCACTTTTTGTGATCCAACATATCTCAACGCTCCACTCGGGGCTGTGATTCCCTCTGCAGATAGGGATCAATTGCGCGTAATTGAGTTTTAGAAATGTGCTTTCCTGAATTCTCGATTCAGGGCGATAGTCAACAATTCCTTGGTTTTTGTACCTGTCCTAGTTTTTGCTATCCTATATTTAGACCAGGACCCAAAAATCAACTCTTATGAAGACCCTCACCATTGTTCTCTTCTTGCCGATTACACTTTTGGCCCAAGTTCCCAAGCCCTCAGATATTTTCGGTTTTGAGCCTGGTGCTGACTATAAGCTCGCCGATTACGGTCAGTTGCAAGAGTTTTATCAAAAACTAGACGAGGCCTCTGATCGTGTGGTGCTCTCTGAGATAGGAAAAACGACACTGGGTAAGCCGATGTTACTGCTCATGATTTCGAGCGAGACAAACATCGCTGATTTAGATAAATACCGTAAAATCAGCCAGGACCTGGCGCTTGCGAAAATCGATGAAGCTACCGCCGTCCAAAATTCAAAGGAAGGCAAGGCAATTGTTTGGATTGATGGAGGTCTACACGCCACCGAACGCGCACCAGCCCAAATGTTGCCAGAACTGGCTTATAAGGTCGCGACTGAGGAGTCAGACGAAATGCAGAAAATTCGTGAAAACGTAATTCTCCTACTGATGCCTGTAATGAATCCGGACGGACTTGAAATTGTAGTTGATTGGTACAAGAAGAATTTGGGCACACCATTTGAAACAACAGGGCCCCCAATTCTTTACCATCACTATGTTGGACACGACAACAACCGGGACTGGTTCATGAACAATATGCCAGAGAGCTATCATGTAAATGAGATGTTGTACAACACTTGGTATCCGCAGATTGTGTATAACCACCATCAAACTTCGCCCGCTTGGGCAAGAATATTTCTCCCGCCGTTCTCAGATCCTGTCAATCCCAATATTCATCCGGGAGCAACCACTGGAACCAATCTTATCGGAACAGCCATGGCCAATCGATTTGCTATGAAAAGAATGCCAGGGGTCATTTCCAATCTCACGTTTAGTATGTGGTGGAACGGTGGGATGCGTACAGTGCCATACTATCACAATATGGTGGGCATTCTTACCGAAACAGGTCATAGCACTCCAACACCCCGCCGCTATCCTCCTGATTCGCTACCTAAAGAACTTGGACGGGGGAGAGGCAAGGTGCCCAGTAACGGGACAAAAATATTTTATCCCTATCCATGGAAAGGTGGTGAATCACGGTTTCGCGATGCTATTGACTACACATTAACCGCATCTATGGCAGTGCTGGATTTTGCTGCTGACCGTAAGGAGGAATATTTATACAATATCTATTCTATGGGGAGAGATGCGATAGAAGCCAATATTTTGGAGGATTTTTATGCGTATGTAATTCCCACAGATCAGCATGATTTCAATGAAGCCACCAACCTGGTCAATATTCTGCGGCAAGGTGGAATAGCAATTCACCAAGCGACCGGCGATTTCAAAGCTGGTGGAAAAAATTACAAATCGGGATCATATATAGCCTACGGAGCACAGGCGTTCAGACCATACCTTGTGGATATGATGGAAAAACAAAAATACCCGGATAAGCGTGCATATCCTGGTGGACCGCCGGTTCCACCTTATGATCTGGCTGGTTGGACTCTACCCTATCAAATGGGTTTGAAAGTCGATAAGATTAAGGAGGAATTCACCGCAAAAACAGAAGAAATAACAAGGAGAACAACCTATAGAGAAGGAGATATCTCCAAAGCTAACTACGGATATGCATTGTCGGCAAAGTCCAATCATAGCTACAAGGCCATTAACCAACTCCTGCGGGATGGAGCTAAAGTCTACAGATTGAGTGGCTCATCCGGGACAATGCAGGCAGGAGATTTTGTGATAGAGGGAACATCACTAGAGGTCGATCGATTGGCAAAGAATCTTGGTTTGGACTTTGTTGGGTTAAAAAATGATCCAGGAAATAAAGTTGAACTGTCAAAGCCACGTGTAGGACTGTACAAAAGTTGGGTGGCGAACATGGATGAAGGCTGGACTCGATGGTTTTTGACAGAGTACGATTTTGAGTGGGACACGCTACACGACAATGATGTTCGTGAAAAAGATCTAAGTCAGTACTCCGCCATTATTATTCCTGACCAAAGTTCAGGAAGAATCTTAAATGGCCATTCCCCAGGCACAATGCCAGATGAATATACAGGTGGATTAGGGTTGACCGGAACACTAAGATTGCAGGAGTATACTAAAGCCGGTGGAACCTTGATTGCCTTTGATAAGGCCAGTGACTTGTTTATTGAGCAGTTTGGGCTTCCTGTTCGGAACGTAACCAGAGGGCTGGATGATCAAAAGTTCTTTATACCTGGGTCACTGATCCGGACCAATGTAAAAACAGACCACCCACTGGCCTATGGTATGCAAGAGGAGGTAGCCTCTTCCTTTAATAGGAGTCGAGCGTTTCAAACAGTAGTTAAGTCCAACAAGGGCGAGGGTGGTACGGAATATACGGTTAAGCGGCCCAAAAAGCCAGATGTAGATGTTGTTGCCAGTTATGCCAAGGAGGACCTTTTGATGAGTGGATGGGCGTTAAACGAAAAGCGATACATCGGAGGGAAAGCTGCAATGGTTCGTGTAGGTCACGGAGAGGGCAATGTGATCTTGTTTGCCTTTAGGCCACAATTCAGAGGGCAGCCACGGGCAACATACAAAATGGTCTTTAATTCGATCTACTCTGGGTCAATGGTCAAGGAATCCTCTTCTGATTAATGTAAGAGCTTCTTTACTACAGATCGATACGTTTGTCCAATAGGAACCTTGTGCCCTCCAATGAAGATCAAATTTCCTTCTATTGATCGAATCTTTGGTTTAGAAATGAGAAAAGATTTGTGAATTCTGAGGAAGTCATACTTGTCAAGGGTTTCTTCTAGCTTCGAGATCTTTTCATGAGTAATGATCATTTCATTAGTCGTATGGACTTTTGAGTAGTTGCCGTAAGCTTCAACGAATAGAATATCGTTGATAAAAACCTGGAAGTATTTCTTGTCTCCCTTGAAAAAGATCGATTCTGATGCTTCAAGTTTGGTTGCTGGCGTTGGTGCAGGTGAGATGGTTGTGGTGCTGGTGGCCTTATTGACTGCCTTCACAAAACGTTCAAAAGAAAATGGTTTCAACAAGTAATCGCTCACATCCAATTCGTATCCTTCGAGAGCAAATTCTTTGTATGCTGTTGTAACGATGACTTTTGGTGGGTTGCTAAGTGTTCTCAGAAACTCAAATCCTTTCAGTTTTGGCATGTTAAGATCTAGAAATATCAGATCAACGGCATTTGAATTTAGAAATTCGATCGCCTGCAAAGCATCGTAACAATGCTCCAGCAACTGCAGATGGGGAAGGCTTTTGCAATAACCCTCTATGATCCTGTGAGCAATAGGCTCATCATCTACAATGATGTAAGTTGTCATGTCAAGTCGATTTCGAGTTGAACTTTGTAGGTGGACGCTTCATTGGATACCAACAGTGCATGTCGTTCTGAGTATAGTAATTCTAATCTTCGCGCTAAGTTCTTCAAGCCAATTCCTTCGTGCTCCTTCTTTTCATTGGGATCATAGTTGTTTTCTATCGCGAAAACGACTTTGTTATTTCCAGCGATTAAACTAAGATGAGCATATGCGTTTTCAGTCAGGCTTTCGATCCCATGTTTAAAGGCATTTTCCAGTAGGATCACAAACAGAAGGGGAGTAATCAGAAGTCCATCATCCTGAATATGATGCGTAAACTTGATGTCCACTTTCTTTTGGTACCTTATTCTATGTAGTTCGATGTACGTTTTAAGGTAATCCAATTCATCTTCAAGAGCTACTTTGTCTTTCTGGCCTTCGTAGATGGTGTACCTCATCATATCCGAGATTTTTAAAACCACTTCCGGCGCCTTGTCCGATTTTTCGACTGTTAGACCATATAGATTATTCAGGGTATTAAAGAAGAAATGTGGATTGATCTGACTTTTTAAAAGCATTAACTCGGCATTGGTGTTCTCATTTCTGAGCTGTTTGATAAGCTGCCATTTTTCGAAAATCCAGGAAAGTACAATATAAGTAGGGACTCCGAAGGCTAACAATCCCAGGAGAACCTGTAATCCTTCAGGCTCATTCAAGGCAGTATTCAGATTGAATCCCACCACCATGACTAAAATAAAAATGGTGAAAATAAGTGCTCGCTTCGTCCTAAGCCCATTAAGTATCCATCTTCGGACACCAAAACTTCTCAGGCGGATCTTTGGAAATCGAAAAAGACTTCTAAGGGAAAATCTTCTTAGTTTGAATAGTCTGGGCAGCCTGAATCCACTCCTGAATTTCCTTAAACCGAACCGCGGCCTCTTTAGCCTGAATCGAAATAAACCTCTGAATCGACGAAGTATTGCAAGCATTTTTTAAAAGTAGATCAAAACCATTTACTCCAATTGGCTTTTTGATGAACCATCTAATTTTTGGCTCGAACACTTTCATTTTTGTGCTAACTGCGACTGAATACAAAATCGGCCTTGTGTGTCAATAAGCCCTCTGTGCTCATCAAATTAATTAGTTATGGGAACCAGTCCCTCCTAAGTTCGACCATCATTTAAAAATTAGTCAATTATGAAATCGCTTATTAAGTTATTTGTAACAACGATCCTGACAGTGGCCTGCAGCTGGGGAATCGCTCAATCGAAATTTGATATTCATCTTCTTCAAAAACAGTTGATCTCTAAAATGTCTGGAGTGGAGAAGCTGAATGATTCTACGACTCTGGAAGAGAGAGGCACCTCTGCCGACCGCAAGAGAGCAGCTGAACTTTTGGCAGAGGCGCTTGAAGAAATATCATTAGATCCTGAAGAACATAATTACAGTCATCCCAATGTGAATTTTTTGGTGGACCTCCTATTTGCTCCTTACAAAGGAACGAATGTTTACGCCGTTATTCCTGCAACCTCTGCAAGCGATGAATTTGTGATTATCGGTGCTCACTACGACTCGGAAGTAGGAGCACCGGGCGCGGATGATAATGCAACAGGCGTCGCCCTTGTCTATGCTCTTGCCTACCAGATTTCACTTATGGATCATCGCGCAAGAAATTTCATGGTTGTATTTTTTGACCAGGAAGAGAGTGATGAGATCGGAAGCAAGGCCTTCGCCAGAAAATTGAAAAGAGAGGGTGTGAATGTCCATTCCGTCCATATCGCCGATATGGTTGGCTGGGATGGCGATGGCGATTTTGCGATAGAAATTTCACCTGCGAGCAGCGTTATGGCACCAGTATATGAAGAAGCTGCAAAGGACCAAGGACTCCCTGTTCAAAAAACGAATGTGATGTCATCTGATCATAAGTCATTTCATGATGTTGGGTATCCTTCTATCCTGGTTTCTGAAGAATTCGTAAATGGCGACTTCAACCCGTACTATCATTCCCCTGAGGATACCTACGATACCATAAATTTTGAATATCTCAGTTCCTGCACGGAATTGATGTACGGTGTGATGGACAAACTAGCTTCAGAAAAATAGCCATTATGGAAAGAGTTTATTTCAGAAATCGAACGTATTCGGATGTTTTGCTACTAACATTTACTGCATTTGTGATTCGATCTGTAGTATTTGTTTTAATCGGAAGTTTTGCGCCCATTATTTTAACACTGACATTCGGCAGTCTGATTTTTCTTGGTGTCTTTACAGGAAAAAAATGGCTTCACCCAGTGCTTAGATTTTGGGCTCTACTTCTGATTCTTTTTGGCAGTTTCAGGTACGCCCTGTGGAGCATGGTGTACTTCTCTGGAATTAATGAAGTTCACATAGTGGAACAATTCACTGTTATGTTCAATGTTTTCAATATACTGGCTATCGGGGCTGGCTGGTATTTACTGAAGAAAAGAAAAAGAGTGCTGGTTTACATCTGACTAAAAAGGATTTCAGGGACTTCATATGCCGGCTATTATTGGCTAACTTCATTTGAAAATCTAGCGTCATGAAAAAGCATTTATCAACACTATTCATCGTTTGTTTTTCTTTTACCGCATGGTCTCAATCGAATTGGGTCATTGATAAAAATCACAGCGATATCGGATTTTCTGCGGTACACATGGTGATTTCAGAAGTCACTGGAGAGTTTAAAGATTTTGATGGCACTGTTTCTAACGCACCTGACGATTTCAACGGGGCGAAAGTTGAGTTTTCAGCAAAAGTCTCTTCGATCAACACAGATAATGAACGTAGGGATAATCATTTAAAGGGAGACGATTTCTTTAATGCAGAGCAATTTCCTGAAGTGAAATTTTCAGGGAAGATTGTCAAAGAAGCAGACAAGCACTATCTGGTGGGGTTATTTACCATGAGAGATGTCACGAAGGACATAAAATTCGATGTGAAGCACAATGGAACGATCCCTACTCGAAGAGGTAGAAAAGCGGGTTTTAAAATTAGTGGGGTAGTCAATCGGTTTGATTACGGAGTGAAATTTAATCGTGCTCTTGAAAGCGGGGGATTAGTTGTCAGCGAGGATATTACGATTACGTGCAATATAGAACTTAACGAAAAGACGGAGGGGTAACTAGTTAAAAGGAACAATTTCAGGGGCTTTGAAGTCAAAGTCCCTGATTGTAAAGTCTGTTGAGGTGGCAATATTGAAGAAATCCGTTGAGGCGTTTATGGGCACGTTGGGATATACCCCAAGTCGGAGTTGAATCGTAGATATGGCAAGGTTGTCGTTTCTCAGGCTCAAGCCACCCCCAAAACCGAAAAACGCATCTCTACCGAAAAAATCATTTCGTTTATTGGTAGTAATGGTAAAATCCAGGAAGCTGAACACTGCAAGCCTAAACCCCAGGATATAAGCGGGAGTAAAGAGAAGTGAGGTACTCTTGAAATTTAGCCGTGAAGTGGATCTATGGTAGTAGTTCGTAACTCCGCTAATTCCAATATGATCCTGTGTGCTCAGAATGGTCTCCTCATCTGGATTAATGGCATTTGTCAAATTGAAATCAACAAATTGTCTGAATCTAAACTGATTGATTGGGAATAGTCGGGTGTAATAGTCAGCTCCTATTTTAAACACGCCATTTTCCAAATCTTCATCGAAGAAGCTCCCTACTGATAGGATGGCATTGAGGTACCCGATCTTTCTAATGTATCCGCCTCTGGCGTAGTTGAACCCAAAGTAGGTTCTATCTTCGAATTCACCATTTTGACGACCAAACACAATGCCCAGGGCACTGCCTGTAGGGATATCCTCCGTCCTTCCATACTGCAAAATGAATTTGTCCTTGTAGTAAGACCTGGACGTCAATCCGAGACTGAAAAGCAAGTTTGTCCGATCGTGATATCTGAAATTGGTAGTAGCATCAGTTGGGGGTCTGTCAGAAAAATCGGATGTCTCAATCTTTGCTGCGAGTACAGCTCTTGTATTTTCAGTCATTCCTAGCAGGCTTGAAACCAATGATGTAGTGAAAGATCTGCCAACCCAAAAATCCCTGTGGTCCAAATCATAAGTGAATGTGGAAGTTACGTCAGTGGTGGGGTTGAAATCGAATTCGCCAAACTCATATCCGCTCAAAGAAAAACCACCTGCATACTTGGTTTGGGGTGTAATAAACTCACGCTCTAGAAACACGCCAAAACCAGTTTTTCTAAAGTGATCTGAAATATTCAGTTCACCATCAATGAAAGTGCCCTCAATGTTTCTTACTCGATAAAACCACTCAGAACCACCATCCCTGATATTATTGTATTCCAGTTCATGCCCAATTCCTGCAATGTTAATGTTGCTTATTCCAAAGCGTGCACCATTGTTATTGTTCGGATTCAGCAAAAAATTGTATGGAAACACATCTTTGGTAGTGATGATTACGTCGGCTTCACGGTTTCGGACCTTCTCATCAACATAGATCCGAGCATCTTTTATAAATTGCTGCCGACGAAGCAGGCGTTCACTGTTAACCAATGAATCAGGGCTGATTAGATCTCCTGCTTTGAAAAGTAGATTCTTTCGCACTACCCATCTACGGGTATGAATATGCGATTTATTCAGGAGGTTGGTCCACCTGTTGGAATTGTCCGCAATGGTGTCGTTTATGTCCGACCCAAATACGTTTAGATACTTGTATCGTAGCTCTTTCATTCTCTCATTTTCATATGCAATGAAGCGTTGACTGCTGGACCCTTCATTGTGAGGCTCGTCCTTTTTGTGACTAATGAAAAGCTGTTCATATACAAGACGCGATATTTTTCGCTTCGTCAGCTTACCTTCAAGTCCTTTGTAAAAGGCATCAGTCCTCTCCATGTTGTTTTTTCTTATGTAGAACTCCACAGTGTCTGGAAGGAAGAGTGTGGAATCATTTTTTACATAATAAGCATCTTCGCCTACGAAAATGAAGCGATCCCCTTTTACATGTACAGTGTCGATGGTATGCTCCGGATTTTCTTTTATCTCCTGGCCGGGTGAAGAGAGGTAGAAGAGGAGAAGAAGTGAATAGAAATATTTGGCCAAGGCTGGTTTGTTAAATCCTTAAATTAGAAGATATTCAAATTTATTCCTACTTAGAAAGTCAAAGTTATGATTGCAAGGCATTGGAAGGGAATTGCTCTCAGAGAGAAAGCAGATTCATACATAAAGCACCTCCATGAAGATACATTCGAAATCCTTAAAAGCATTGATGGATTCATTGATGTCCACGTTTTGCGCAAGGAGGTAGAATCTGGAATTGAATTCATTGTTATTTCCACTTGGAAATCGATGGAGGTGATTAAAGCGTTTGCCGGAGATGAGTCTGAGAAAGCAGTGGTCCCTGATAAGGCAAAGGCGATGCTCCTGTCATTTGATGAGCACGTAGATCATTACGAGATTGTGTTGGAAGCATAGGAATTAGTAATTGATAATTGATAATTGATAATTGATAATTGATAAGTTCACAACCAATAGCTCACCAGTTCGTATATCTATATGTTTTACGATTGGGTAAGTAATGAAGCAAGCAATTATTGGTGAGTTTGAAGAAATCGTTTTGTTAGTTGTTGCAGCTCAAGATGACCAAGCCTACGGTTTGTCTGTCGCCAACATCATTGAGCAAAGAATCAAACGTTCAGTCACCTTAAGTAGTGTTCACACAGCGTTGTACAGACTAGAGGAAAAGGGCTTTGTAAAGTCGCATATGGGAGAGGCGTCCAAAAAGCGCGGAGGTCGAAAGAAAAGACATTTTACAATTACTTCGGCTGGTAAGAAAGCTCTTGTGACGGCACGAGAAGCAAGAAATGAACTGTGGTCGATGATCCCGCAGACAGTTATTGACCTGAAATAGGGCTTGATTGAAGAAGACAACATATCGCCTCCGAAGCTTGCGGTCAGCTTATTTACACTTTACTGTAGAAATGAATTACGAGACTCAATTCTTGGTGACCTTGAGGAGAAATTCTACCAGGACCTGGAGAGCTACAGTCGCGCAAGATCCAAGCTCAGGTATTGGGCCAATGTGATACGCTTCATCAACCGACATACTTTGCGAGGAACGTTCACGTCAAATGCACAATCAAATCAACGGGGAATGATAAGAAACTACATTCTAGTCGCCGTGCGCCAGATTCGGCGAAACAGACTTCAATCAGGAATCAACATTTTCGGACTTGCAATCGGATTCACATGTTGCCTTATGATCATCTTGTATATTCAAGATGAGTTGAGTTTTGACGATTACCACGAAAAAGCCGATCGCATTTATCGAATTTCAACACATTCTAAGATTGGCGATAATGAACGGCATTGGTCCTTGGTTCCTTCTTCGGTCGCTCCGGCACTTCTTTCACATCTACCGGCAATTGAAATGCAAGCCAGGATTGCCACTCTGAGCAAGGCCAACCAGGTAGTGAAATATGGAGATCAACTTTACGATGAATCAATCGGAAAAGGTGCTTATGGGCGAGTCTTCTTTGCCGATTCAACATTCTTAGACGTTTTTTCCTTTGAGTTAAGCGGAGCTCATGGGACTGATGCTTTAAACAAACCAAATACGGTAGTCATCACTAGGTCAGTTGCAAATAAGATCTTCAAAGACAGGGATCCAATAGGCGAGAGGCTGGAATTTTCCAACTTAGGAGATTATGAAGTAACAGCGGTAATAGAAAAGGTGCCAAGCAATTCCCATCTGCAATTCGACTATCTACTGTCAACAGATTTTACCGGTTCCAATTCCCCGGGTCGGTTTTTCTGGGTAAGATCATATATCGTGATGAGTCCAGGGACTGATGTCAAGGAAGTCGAATCACAGCTTGACACCATTGGACGGGCGGCACAGCCATCGCTAACTGAAAATGGAATTCACATGGATTACTTCCTTCAATCGGTGAAGGACATCCATCTTACTTCCGGATTAGAGTATGAGGTGTACCCAACCAGTGACATCCGATACGTGTACATCTTTCTGGCAATTTCCTCCTTTATTTTGATCATTGCCACCATCAATTTTATCAATCTTTCAACTGCGCAGATCGGCAAACGATCTAAAGAAGTCGGCATTCGAAAGGTGATGGGTGCAGCCAACAGGCAAATGCTACTTCAATTCTTTGTGCAGTCAGTGCTTGTATCGGTGATTGCCCTTGCAATTGCCCTAATTCTCATTGTTCTAACCATCGATTTTTTCAATCAATTCACAGATAAGCAATTGACTTTGGTTACCCTTCTTAGTCCCACAGCAGTTGTGACAATTGTTGGTGTCGTAGTCCTTATCGGTATGGTAGCTGGGTTCTACCCAGCCATAATCATGAACAGGTTTAGTCCTATCTTGGCTATAAAGGAAAATCTTAGTCCGGGATCTTCATCTCAGTTACTTAAGAAATTGTTAGTGATTTTTCAGTTCTGTATCTCCGTCATTTTGATCGTATCTACTTACACTATTGTTCAGCAGCTATATTTTCTAAGAAGCAAAGGTCTGGGCTTTGATCCTAAACAAATTGTTACACTTCCTATCGATGGAAATCTCTCTTATGATCGTCTAAATACACTCAAGAATGAGATGCAGCAGATCAGTGGCGTGAATCAGGTAACGCTTTCTACCGGGGCACCAGGCTTAAATATGAATGTAATGGTGATGCTTCCAGAGGGCTTTGATCAATCCAATACGCAGCGTGTCGACGGGGTCTATGCTGATTTTGACTTCCTGAAAGCATATTCTATAGACCTTCTGGCAGGGCGAGATTATGACACAAGCCTGGCCAGCGATTCTCTGAATTTTATCATTAATAAAAGTGCAGTTGAAAAATTCGGCTGGACTGTTGATGAAGCTGTTGGCAAGGAAATTCATTATCTAGGTAATGGTCCGATAACGGGAAAGAGCGGTTATGTGATTGGTGTGATGGATGATTTTCACTACCAGACACTTCACAATGTGATTGGACCGCTGATGCTGGGAATACACTCAAGTAATTTCAATGTCATCCCTTTTAGCCATATGTCCATAAAAGTGAATTCAACCGATGTCCATGAGATTGTAAAAGGCATTGAAAGCATTTGGCAAACGCTTAATGCTGAGACACCATTTAGCTATGCTTTCCTGAATGAGACATTTTATGCTAAGTACGATCGTGAAGAGCGACTGAGTCAGATCATTTCCGCTTTTGCCGTCCTGGCAGTTGCAATAGCATGCCTGGGCCTGCTGGGCTTGGCTTCCTTTATCGTCCAGCAAAAAACGAAAGAGATCGGAATCAGAAAGGTCTTGGGCGCCACTGTTGCCAATATCTGGTCCAAGCTGTCCGGTTCTCTAATTGTGTTGATCATCATCGGCAACATAATCGCCTGGCCAGTTGCCTATTATTTCCTTGATCAGTGGCTGGAGGGCTTTGCTTACCGTATTGATATACGAGTCTGGATTTTTCTTCTAGCAGGACTGTCCTCCGTATTTGTTGCCCTGATCACCATCGGGTTTAAGACCATAAAAGCATCAATGGCAAATCCGATAGATTCTATCAGGTATGAGTGATCGATTTCGATGAAGAATCCCAACTGAATTTTTTGTGAAGTCAGTGACACACAGTTGTCACTGTTGGCTGCTACTTTAGCGAAAATCACAAGAAATGGCTGAACCGCTAAAGAACGTATACAACAAATCTTTTTTTGAGACTTTTACCAACCTTTTGAACGATGTGATTCCCGATTTCAATGAAGCGTTGTTCTTGAAAGGTATTTTTGACGAAGAATGGGAATCCAGAGAGCTCAAGCAGCGAATGTATCACATATCAGATGTGTTGCATGATCACTTACCTGCCGACTTTAAACGATCGGCTGAACTAATCACGAGGTTGGCTAAGAAACTGCGCACAGGTGAGGAACAAACCTCATTCGAGTATATGTTTCTACCTGATTATATCGAAAAGCATGGATTGAACAACTACAAAACTTCAATGGCAGCTTTTGAAGAGATAACACAGTTCACAAGTTGCGAATTTGCTGTTCGCCCATTCCTTGTTAGATATCCTGCACAAATGACAAAGCAGATGGTTCGATGGTCCCTGCATAAAGAAAGTACGGTCAGGCGCCTGGCTTCAGAAGGTTGCAGGCCACGACTACCATGGGCAATGGCGTTGCCGGCACTGAAAGAAAATCCGGAGCCAATCCTCGAGATCCTGGAGAATCTCAAAGATGATGTATCCGAATTTGTGAGGCGAAGTGTTGCCAACAATCTAAACGATATATCCAAGGACAATCCGGACATCGTTGTCGGCATTGCGAAATCCTGGCATGGAAAGACCGAGGTAACAGACGCCCTTGTGAAACACGCATGTAGAACACTTTTGAAACAGGGAAACAGCGAAATGATGAAGTTGTTTGGATTGGGTTCTTCAGAACAAGTTGATATACTTGATTTTGCTATAAAAACCCCTCAAGTAAGAGTTGGTGAGGAGCTAACTTTTACTTTCAGTCTTCACAACAAACGAAAAACAGAGGCCAAAATAAGACTTGAGTACGGCTTGTATTATCAAAAAGCAAATGGAAGCCTATCAAAGAAGGTTTTCAAAATAAGTGAGAAGATCTATCCTGCGAACTCTACCACTAAGATTGTAAGAAACCAACCGTTTAAAGTCATAACGACCCGAAAGTTTCATCCGGGTTTGCACAAAGTTTCACTAATTGTAAATGGTGCAGAGGGTGAAAAGTACGATTTTGAGTTGGTGGATTAAAATTGTCAAAGTAGTTGGTCGAAGCTAAGTTAACCAAGCAACAGCAGATTCCTCAAATTCAAAATTCACGATTTTGACGCCCGGAAAAATGACCTGAATGGCTTGCTTGATAAAATTTGCAAAAACGTTAGCCCTGGCCGCATCAGGAGTAACTCCGGCAATACGAGAGATTTTGTAGTTGAATTTGTAGCGATTGCTCAAGAGAAAGTTCCGCATCCAAGTATTCGCATCATCCGTAAAACGTGTAAAATCATCACGACTCATTAGAATCTTGTGGAACATTCCGGATTTCATCAGTTTCACAAGCGTGTAAATGATTTCACCGGCAGTTTCCTTGTCGACAATTTCAACCCAGGTGATTTTAACAATACCATTTTCCTTGTCAATATGCACGCAACTACCGTTCCTTTCCTTGACAAGTACGAGGTTAATTTCTGTGGTCCCTATCTTATTTGGCGTGTGGCTGACCATGGCTTAGTTGCAATCATAGTTAACCTTTTTGAATTATTGAAATAGCCGCTAGCAAAGTCTAGAGAAAAAATAGGATTTGTTAGCACGCTTATACTTAAAGTCAAAAAAGAGCCCTAGGTATATTAAACTTTTTTGACTCGTTTTGGTTCAAAATTTCGTGCTTCTTCTGCGGTTTATGAGTCAGAACTGGTGCCTGCTTTTTACGGAAAAATTGCTCATTAGAGCACTGGTAGCAGATAGCTCCTGGGGGACATGCCTATAGATTGACCAATGATGAACGGCTAAGCTAGGTTCTTGACAAGCTTGTCATTGAACTTCAAAATTTTGGGTGATTTCTTTTCTTTTGCAAATTCCACTATGTGTCCTTCTTTTTCCAGAAATTTGATTTGCGATTCTATGCCACCAGGAAATTTCACATTAATAGATCCATCGGATTTGAGGACTCTCCAGTAAGGGGTGATTTCGGACTTCATTGGTCGCTCCTCCTCCGCAGCTTCTGCAATAATTCTGAGAAATATACCAGTTGTCATAGGGTCTGTCACTTGAACTTCCCTCTTCTTCGATAAAGTATCCCGTATTATTTCAGAGGTGAGGATTTCTCCAGGTGTAGTCTGCCTAATCAACGATTCAATGTCCTTTGCACTCGGAATTAGGATCTTTCCATGTCCGTACAGGCTCTGGTACTCTGGGGTAATTGTGTGGATTCTTTCCTTTATTTGATCAACTTTTTCTCGCCAGCTTTTTTGGACCATCTTTGAGCTTTTTTCTCAACCAGCTAGGTGGCATCTTTAAGCTTTCGTTCTTCACTGATGTCTCCCTCTATATTATAGTAGGCGACAATTTCTCCAATCAAATCACCCTTTTTGTAAAACCACTCACTTACATCCATTGTGAAACCTACGGCGCTGTTGACGATAGTGTACCTGGCACAAGCTCTATCATCTTCATAAAGTGTATCGTGCAACTGTATCTTGTTGTTTAGGAACTTATCTTTATTTGATTCGATAAGATCAAGGTAGGTTTGTTTTCCATCCACCGTTCCGTATGGACTGGTATGCTTGAACCCTTCAGCAATTGGAATATTTTGATAGTCCTCTTCATTCCATTTGAGAAACCATGTTTCTACTAATTCTTTTATGTCCATTGTTAAGTTAGTTTAATTCAATTGTTGTTCGTTTCAATACCAGGTTGCTGATGAGGTTTACGATCATCCCTATAATGAACACAGAAAACATCAACGCAAAACCCTGAAACCAGAAGGAATATAAGAAATCGGGACCTTGAGCAATTTGTGCTTCTAGTTCAAGCACTTCGGCCTCTGAAAGCCCCCTTTTCCTCCACTCATCATAGGAGTCACCGGCCAGGAGGTAGAAGAGTACACTGTAAATGAAAATAACCACAGTCACAACAAATGTGATTCCAATGCCGATTCGAAAGCCTTTTCCAAATGAGACACTTCCATGATTCAGTTTATCTCTGTAATATTTTATTCCGAGTGGAACACACATGAGTGAGAGTGTGATAGATATCCAACCAATCACCTGCGAAACAGTAGGACCGTACCACTCGGCAACGGTAAACCAGTTAGTAAGCCCAAGTACGATGGAAATGCTACCGCCGATCAATCCGTATCTTAAAATGTAGTTTTTCATATGAGAGTAAAGAATGATGTTGAGGGCTATTTTAGAGCATCTGCAATGGAAAAACCTCAGACGAAAGTAGGATTTTTACTTTTTTGAGCTATTTACTACTAAAGTACCAATCTCAGATGTGGTGACAAGAGTGGTCGTAGATGTCTTGAACTGGTTTCCCAGTTCCTGCTTAATTTTCTACCAATAATTATTAAACAATGAGAACTCTATCGATCATCAGTCTAATCGTGTTGGTTTGGTTAATTCTTCTATTTAGATTTTTAATCAATAGTATAAATCAACTCTCAGCTCAATTGTCGGAATGTCAGGGTGGCGTAAGCTCAAATGGGAATCTGGGAATCTACGAGCTTTTGATAGTGGGTATTCCGCTCTTCATTATCGCTGGTATTAGTGGTTATTTGTGGGGGTTGAAAAGGGCGTGAATTTGTGTTGCTGACATCTTATACAATGTCAAGATCGCGGCCAATTTTAACCGCCTCGGTTCTACGTTTAGCTTTCAGCTTAGTAAGAATGTGCGAGACGTGAGTTTTTACGGTACTTTCAGAAATGAAGAGTCGCTCTGCTATTTCATTGTTCGAAAGTCCATCTGTCATGAGTAGTAGAACTTTATGCTCTTGTTTACTAAGCTTTGATTTTTTTAAAATTCGTGGTTTAGGATTTTTCCCGAATAAGAATCTGTTGAGCAAGAAACCAACAAGAATAAACAGCACCCCTGAAAGCACGATAAAAAATTCTGCAGCATCCGGAAATCCCCATAGGGAAACTTTATTGAGTTCAAACAGGATGAAAATTGCTGCAGCTAAACTTCCAAATATTAAAATGGTTTGTTTCATGAAGGTTGAAATCGTAGTCTAAAATAGGTCTTATTTGTCAAGGAGAGGTCATACTGTTTTACGCTTAAGAACTACTCAGATTATGATAAGGGCTTCAGATCCTGTAGAGTCGTAGGGATAAGTTCTGAGACGGTAGGATGAATATGTACCGCTCGGGAAATGACCGTGTAAGGCAAATCTGCATACATGATATCCAGAAGCGAATGAATGATTTCATCACCTTCAATACCTAGAATCGTGGCACCAAGGATTTTTTTTGAGTCTTCTTCTACCAGAATTTTCATGAATCCGTAAGTTTCTCCCTTTTCCTTGGCCCGAGCTATTCTACTCATTTCTCTTTTGCCGATCAGAACCTTTTTTTGCGATTTTCTTGCTTGAGCTTCTGTCATACCAATTCTTCCTAGAGCTGGGTCGATAAATAGTCCGTAACAGCTAATTCGGTCCGAAACTCTTCGTGGATCATTGTCAAAGAGATTTGCAGCAACAATCTCAAAGTCATTATAGGCTGTGTGCGTAAAAGCGCCGCGACCGTTGCAATCGCCCAGAGCCCAAATACCTGGAACATTGGTTTTTAGCTGGTTATCCACCTCAATAAATCCTCGACTATTCGTTTGGACACCAGTGGTTTCCAAACCGAGATCATCCGTATTTGGCACCCTTCCTGTCGCAAGTAAGATGTGGCTTGGGGTAACTCGTCTGTCACCTTTGGCACAATCCACGTTCACAATGAGCTGATCACCATCCATTTCGCCGCTGATGCATTCGGAATCAAATCGAATGTCTATGCTCTCCGCCTCAAGAATTTTTTTAATTTCCTCCGAGACATCTTCATCTTCTCTGCCTACCAACCGCGGACCTTTTTCAATGATTGTGACCTTACTTCCGAAGCGTCGATACATTTGACCAAATTCGAGCCCAATATAACTGCCACCGATAACTACTAGATGTTCGGGAATAAAGTCAACATCCATCATCTCAGTGTTGGTAAGATATGGAACACCCTTGAAGCCATCGGGAACGAAAGCGCGACCACCAACATTGATGAAGATCTTGTCTGATTCTAAGACTTCTTCTCCAACTCGTAGGGAGTTCGGGCCTTCAAATCGTGCATGCCCTTCATAAACGGTCAGATTCTCGGTGTTTTTTAGCCAACTCTCCACTCCTGTGGTGGATTGATTGACAATCTTGTCCTTTCTTGCTTTGACTGCCTTCATGTCAACGGTAATCTCACCACTGATATTGACCCCAAAATCCACACTCCTGCTTGCCATAAAGGCGTTCCTGGCACTAGCAACCAGTGCCTTGGTAGGGGTGCATCCGGTATTTACACAAGTACCACCGAAATGTTCTTTTTCAATGATGGCCGTTTTATGTCCTTCTGCGGCAAACCTGGCGGCCAAAGAGGGGCCTGCTTGTCCAGTGCCGATGATGATTGCATCGTACTTTTCCATAAAGGTGCGTTTAATGATGAGGTTCTAAGATAATCCGAAGAGTCTGATACTTATTTCGTTTTTGGGTTGAAATTCAGGAGTGCTTTTCGATGCCCTGGACTTTGTTGTAAGCAAGAAGAGGATCGAGCTCAACTTATACTTGAAAAGTACAATATAGAATTGAAATAATCATATTATAAATTAAAATTACCCTAAAATGGGTATTGTGATTCCTATGGTCTCGTGCCAACTTGGAGTTATTAAAAAATACGAAGTATGAACGCTGCACAAGTTAAAGAGCTAGCTGAGGAATATACCCGATTTAAAAATGTGGATGAAGAAGAAATGGATCTTAAAGACCACATTCAACTTTATGAATCACTCACTCGGAAACTGGAGAATGCCGGGCTTAGCTTTTACGACATTAGCAAGTATATTCATTTTGCCAACGCAGGCTGAGTAGGTCAAAAGGCTACCTCCAGACCTGTACAATCAAACCCATTGCAGCAACTTTCTTCTACCGAGCAAGCAGCGATTCCAACTCTCAAATCCTTTTCAGCCGATAGCACAACCGAATCTCCGGGGCCACTAAGTGGTTCATGTACCTGAATTTTTCCAGTGGAGTCAACCGATGTGTTCATGAAGAAATTTACCGGATCAGGTATGTGATCCATTTCGAGAACCTTGGTGAGGTTGGTTCTACAGCTTGGATGATTCCTTGTACTATAAAGACTCTGAAACATGCTTGTGCTGCATGCTGGAAAAATCAGATCATGATGTGGAACTGGTGATTTTTGTAAGGTAAAAAGAGGTTCATATCTATTCGAAAATACGCTGTTGCCTTCATAAAGAAATATTGAATTGTTTAGATCGATTGTAGTCTTGGTCGACAGTTCCTCCGAGAAGTCCTGAGCACTAAAGCACACGAAATCCGCCACCTGCTTTCCTTCAACGTCAGTTATTCTAAAAGTCTGTCCTGCAAGAACATCAAATACGATAGCTGACTGTGGGTCGATTTTCATTTTCATTACATTCAGTTGGTTGGAATCACATCGCTGAATTTAAAAAATATAGACGTAGCAGGTATGTTATGATCAGGATTGAACTAACTTGATAGCAATCTAACGGTAATTGAGATCCAAGGAAAACCAGAATGATACACATCAAAGTAGCATTTAAGATTAAGCAAGATGCCGATCTTGAATTTGTTGAGACCATTGTTCTTGAATTCATCCGAAATATCAAAGCCAACGAACCGGAGACAGCAACTTATAGATCCTTCAGACACAAAGATGAGCCACGAAAGTTTTTTCATATCATGAGCTTTGAAAATGAAGAAGCCCATCAAACACATCGGAACAGCACCTACTGCAATGCATTCGTCTCGCAACTTTACCCTTTGTGCGAGCAAGCTCCTGAGGCGGTGGATTTAGATGAAATATTCTAGCAGGAGGTTTCGCCATGATTTGCAAGTAGTTATTACGACTGTGAGGTGGAGCCCTGGCAGCTAATGTCGAGTTCAATGAATAACTTTATAGCTCAAACCTAACCCATGAAGCCTTTACTATTCCTGATAGGGCTTGTCCCATTTTTGCTTCTTGCGCAGACGAAGATGATCGACACAAGTATTCGACCTGAACACACGTCTGCGCAAATCGAAGATATTCCTGAAATGGATGGTGAAGTGATCAATGATCCCATTTGGCAGAAGATTGATCCTATTGAGGAGCTCATCCAGATCCAGCCAAACTTGGGAGAGCTGGCGAGTGAGCGCACGGAAATTCGTATAGCATATGATGCACAGACATTTTACCTCGCGGTTGTTTGTTATGATGCCCAACCAGAACAGCTGGTGGTGACTGATGCTCGAAGAGACGCGTCGTTAGGTGAAGCTGATGCTTTTCTGTTCATTCTGGATACCTACCATGATAAGCAAAACGGTTTCGTCTTTGGAACCAATCCTATTGGAATCGAATATGATGCCCAGGTGGACAATGAGGGACAAGGAAACTTTAATGCAAATCGACAGCAGGGAGGTGTAATTGGAGGTTTTAACCTGAATTGGGATGCCTCTTGGGACGTGAAGACGCAAGTGGGGGATTATGGATGGAGTGCAGAATTTGCAATTCCACTCCGAACGATACGTTACAAATCGGGCGAAGATGTAACCTGGGGTGCCAATTTCAGACGCAACATACGGAAGACCAACGAGATTGCATATTGGGCGCCGATGCCCATTCAGTTTGATATGAAGCGGCTATCATTGGCGGGAACGCTGTCAGGTTTGTCATTAAAAAAACCGGGGAATTTAAAAGTGATTCCTTATGCGCTGGGAAATGTACAACGCGTAAAAGGTGATGATGAGACTGAAACAGACACCAATTTAGATGCCGGTTTGGACGTCAAATACTCGGTCACACCAAGTTTAACCCTGGATTTGACGTACAACACCGATTTCGCGCAGGTGGAGGTAGATGAAGTGCAAGTCAACCTTGATCGGTTCAATTTGTTTTTCCCGGAAAAGCGGCCTTTTTTCCTGGAAAATGCCGGATTGTTCAGTGTCGGTAGCCCAGGAGAAGTAGATCTGTTTTTTAGCAGAAAAATTGGGATCAATGATGACGGAAGCATTGTACCGATCATTGGTGGTGCTCGTTTATCCGGTAGACAGAACAATACGAATGTAGCTCTACTCAGCATGTTCACAGAGGAGATCGACTCACGCGGGATTCCGGCCAATAACTTTACTGTAGCTAGGTTGAATCAACAGTTGGACCGTCGAACCACTTTTGGAGGGAGCTATATTGCCAGGTATGGAATCGGGCTGGATACTGCAAATCGAAATTCCGTAATTTCGGCTGATACGAAGATTGGGATAGGTAATAAAGCGCAGATCACTGGGTTCATTGCCAAGAGTGAGACTCCACAGCTGGATGGACGAGATGTATCCTTTCAGATCAAGCCTCAGTACGAGTGGAATGGATTGAATGTCTTGATGGGTTACACAGAAGTACAGGAAAACTTTAATCCGGAGGTTGGGTTTTTAGGCCGAGGAGCGTTTCGAAAGCCGGAATTCTTGATTCTGAAGCAAGTAAGGCCGAAAAATCCGAATTGGCTCGGCGGAATGCTCGAGCTAAGACCACACATTTCCTATCGTGGTTTCTGGGACTTTGATGGCAACCAGGTAACCGGTTTTTTGCATGTGGATAATCACTGGGAATGGAAAAGTGGATTTGAAGTACACACAGGAGTGAATTTTACACAAGAAGGTGTGTTAAATGCCTTTGAAATCTCCGATGGCATCTTCGTTCCAGTGGGAGAGTACGAGAATCGGGAAGCGCAGATCATCGTCATCACAAACCCCAGCAAACCCTTATCAATCAGTACAAGACACGTCATTGGTGGATTTTTTAATGGAAACCGTGCGGCAAACAGCCTGACCTTACGTGCCAGAACTGGTGACAAATTCAATTCTTCCTTTGTGTATATCCGAAATGACATTAGCCTGGAGGGTGGAGACTTCTCAACCGATATTTTCAGAGGCAGACTTACTTATTCATTTACACCACGAGTGTCTCTTACCAGCCTTGTTCAATACAACAGCGTGACCGATGTGTGGTCTTTGAACATGCGTTTCAATGCGCTTCAATCATCCAACACTGGATTGTTTGTCGTGTATAATGTTTTTGATGATACCCTAGGAAATAGAAATAGCACTTTCACGGTGAAGTACACCAGGCTTTTTGATTTGATTAGGTAGTACGAACCTAATCCTTCATCTCAAACACCATCTCAATCTCAACGGACCAATCTCCCGGTATAACCATGCCAACTGCTGATCTGGCGTGGGTATTTTCTTCACCAAAAATTTTGTTTAAAAAATCCGTTGCTCCATTAATGACTCCTGAGGTGTTGTTAAAGTCACCACCAACGTTCACCATTCCAAGTACTTTAACAGCTCTGGCAATATTGTTCACGTCATCTATTGCTCCAACAGCCTGCAGGCATCGGTAGGCGCAAAGCTCTGCTGCTTTGTATGCCGTTTCTAAATCTACATCAACACCCACTTTCCCCTTGTATTGAGTATCGCCTAAAGAGGATACTTGCCCGGATGTGAAGATCAGATTGCCTGTTCGAACGGCATTTTGGAAATCTCTTACTTTGAGTGGTCCAGGTTCATAATTATAACCCAACTCCTTTAGTTTGTCTGTGATCATATCAAATTAGATTGGTATTTATTCAAAAATTGAAGTTAGCCCGATTGTGTTAAATATTAGTCTTCTAAAATGTAATTCACCTTATCAACTCCAGTGTTTCCACTTTCAGGGTTGTACGCGTATACGGTCAGCTCATATTGTCCAGCTATATTCAGAAGTACCTCGCCCTCAAACAGATTGGTTGATACAAGTGAAAGAGCTATTTCTTTATACAGTACACCATCCTTTTTGAGGATGCCTTTTACTTCCATTTTATCCGAATCCCATAATCCACCTTTGTTAATTGTGCAACCACACATCATGACGATATTAGCCTGTATCTTGAATGGCTGATCCTTGACTGAATTAAGTGGGATGTAATGGTGTGTTCTAGGCTTTAGGATATCGATGATGAAGCCAGGAACTTCCAGGATGATGCCATCGCCAAGAATGTGTTTCCCGGGAATTAACCAAAGCTCCGTACTGATGTTTGCCTGTGCCTGACGGTTGCTGACCGGCGATATGACTTCTATACTTACGAAAGTGGGCTCATCTATGTCTACGGTTGCCAGAAATTTAGCCGTTCGTTCATCAGCTATGGGAATACCTCTCTTTTGAGCATCAATCATGATTAAGCTGGTATTGCCTGTGCTTCCGGTGGTTTTTCCTTCAGCCAGAATTTTTTGATTGGTTTTATTTCTTATGATAACGTAAGCTCCTCCAAGCGAACTGCCGACGAACTTGGCATCTTTTGCCTTTACTCTAACGGTAACTTTGGTTTCCGTAGCCTGGGCATAGAGTGTCGCAAGCATTAGAACTAACAGGGGAAGTGATATTGTTCTTTTCATTTCGGTATTCTTTTAAGCATTTAAATATTCCTGTTGATATCTGTGATAGAATGAATTTCTTTTTAGTTGGACCTCAATTCCTTCTAGACATTCCAATATCTTCAGATCGTTGTCAAGGATTTGCAGGATTGCCTGATCACAGCTAGCTAAGAGTTTTTCCAATTGAGGAAGCATCTCTTTAGATTTTTTGGTCAATTGGATGATCTGTCTGCGCTTATCATTGCTGTCTGTTTGTGAAGAAACAAAACCCTTCTCATTCATTTTTTTGATCATGATTACCATCGTTGGATGAGCATATCCCAGCATTTCAGCGATCTGAGCGATAGATAGTTTCTGCTTATCTCTTAACAGCAGAAAAATGAGATACCAGTTTGGCTCGATATCAATTTCTAGTTCCTTATATAGCTTTCTGATGTCGTGAGACATTCGATCGCTAATCCTTTTCAGGCGACTGTCTAAAGCCCGGTAGCCCAGCTCTTTTATAAAATCAGATTGAAACATTTGGTAAACATACAAATTATATAGTTAAATATATAGTTAACTATATAAATAGTGCCGTTTTTATTTTTTAGTCAACGATTTTTCTTTAGAAAACCACAAGGGTTTGATCAAATAAAAGGGAACTCCGCAATAGCATTGCACAAGCTCCCTGTCAAAAGATTGGCAAAATTGAACGCTGCTATCTTGGGCAGGTACGCATGCCGAAGATGGCGTAAATTGGACAGAAACTTACCAGACTCGTCAGTAAAAAGATTACTGCCAATGCCAACAAAACGATTCCAATAGTACCCGTAATTACATTGGAAAAATAGAGTACGGCGACAACTGCTGCAATAAGTACCCTAACAATACGGTCTGCGGATCCCATGTTCTTTTTCATTTTGATGCAACTTTTAGTTATACATATTTTGAGTCAAAAGAACCATGTGCATAGTGCCTGGTAAATCAAATACATCAACAAACCAAAACACCATAATTCTTTTCGTCAAACCTATGTAGGAGATTCAATCCTTGCAGTGACTTTAGTCACCACCTACAGCAATTCTATGCTGTTGCTATGCTGCTTGAGTTTTCCTTCTACTTCCAGTTTTTTCATAACTCGACTGATCACTTCTCTGGAAGTACCAAGTTCATTGGCAATTTGTCGGTGCGAAAGCTTAAGTGGATTCCTGTGAGTTAGCTCTTTTTTTTCCACGAGATAGTCAAGCAACCTTTTATCCAAACGATCGAACAAAAGATGATTTATCGTATCGAGCATTTCACTGTATCGGAGATTATACTGTTGAAAATAGAGAGTATTGAAATCAGGAAATTGACGGCTCAAATGATCCATTTTGGTCGCCGGCAGTAGTAGTACTGTCGAATCTTCCTCTGCTACCGCGAAGATCTTGCTAGGTTCATTTTTCAACCCGGATGAAAAGGACATTACACAGCTTTCATTGGGTTTTATGTAATAAAGTAACAATTCCTTGTCTTCATGCCGAGTGAAGACTTTGATTAACCCTTCAAGTACAATTGGGATCACCTTCACGTACTGACCTTCCCTCAAGATTTCTGTGTCTTTTAGAATTTGCTGGATTTTTGCTATTGATGCCAGCTCTTTTACCAGTGATGGGCTTAAATGTTTAAGTGCTTTTTTTAGTTCGTCATTCGGATCCAAAGGCCGATTACTCATATCCCGTAGGATTCTTTCTGATTTTTGTTCCCTGTTCGAAGGCATAACCAACCTTAAGCAATTGGTCTTCGGTAAAAGGCCTTCCAATAAAGGTAATTCCTGCCGGCCTCCCTGTTTCACGATAGCCCATTGGAACGGTCAAGCATGGATACTTTGCAGCAGCTGCAAAGCCCGCACCTCGATTGTTTACGCCTAAGACGATATCCAGGTTGAATTCTTTCATAGGTGTTTCAAAGTAGCGAATTCCTTCTGCGTTCAACCTGTCTTTTAATTGGATTCGCTCCTCCTCACTGAGTTGAACATCCAGCATACCCTTGAATCGGGCATGACCATATGGAGTTCGAATGGCACTGTCTTGTTCGTTATAAGCTACAATTTCTTCTACCGTTTTTTGCGTGATTTTGTTCGAACCATAGTCCTTCAGGTAGTTTGCAAGATCTATTTGCATGTCTGCAGACAGCAAATCCCCAAAACCATTGAAATCCACCTGAACCGGATCAAATTCGATCGCAATGCCCCCCATTGATACAATTTTCTCTACTGTGAGCATGTACACGGAGTCTTCGTCATAGTTTTTATTCACACCAAAACGAACACCTTCTAGTGTCCCTGTTTCAATGTCTTCCCAATAGCTTTTGTCTTTGGGATTATCTTTCGTAGCAGCATCTGCAGGGTCTTCTCCTGTCATGGCTGAAAGCAGGATGGAATTGTCAACGACATTTTTGGTCATCGGACCAGGGGTATCTAGCGTACTTGAGATGGGAACAATTCCTCCTCTGCTAAGTAATCCAATGGTTGGCTTGAGACCTGCCAAGGAGCTGGCACTTGAAGGTGACAAAATGGATCCGGACGTTTCTGTGCCCACTGCAGCAGCTGCGTAGTTGGCAGCTATCGCGGCACCACTGCCTGAACTTGACCCGCCGGTGTCGAACAACCTCCTACCGTAAGGATTGAGCGTTTGACCCGCGACAGCACTGAAACCATTTGGACAACCACTGCAATTAAAATTTGCCCATTCACTGAGGCTGGTTTTGCCCAGGACAATCGCTCCCTTTTCTTTCATCCTTTCAACTATGAAAGCATCTGTCGTCTGGTTTTGAAGTAAAACATGAGCACCTGCTGTAGTAGGAACCGCTTCTGTGTTGACATTATCTTTTAGGAGCACTGGGATTCCGAAGATCGGGTGATTTTCATCAGATATTGCTTTGTCTTTTTCTTTGGCCTCCTTGACAGCATTCGGATTGATGGCTATGATCGAGTTGAGCATTGTATTTCTGTTATTCTCAAACTTTACGATTCGATACAAATACCATTGTGTAAGTGTCTCGTACGAAAGCTTGCCCGATCTTACATTTTCCTGAAGAGTGGGAATGTCCTGATCGAAAATCAACGGCTTTAATTGTTGATAATCTTCCTCGGAGAAATAGGCAATTTGATTAGCCACATTTTTCCAAATGTCATTTTTGTCCAAAACCTTTGATTGAATCAACTTGTACTGCATCCGTTGGGATTCGTGATTCGCATTAGCTTCCAGTTCCTCTGTTTCATCGTATGGCACCCAAACCGGGATTTCCGTTTTTCTTTGAGAAGTGCAGGCAAGAGCGAATAAAAGGGAGAGTACAAAAAGGTGTTTCATGACTTTGGGTAAGTAAGATTTCATTAAATATAGATACAAAGGATACTCACGAACGAAACGATAATGACAATTAAACCTTTTAGGTGATCAACGGCAATAAAAAAGCCTCACCCCTTGGGTGAAGCTTAACTACTAGACTAGCCCATGATAAAAAGCTAGGTCTTAAATAGGTTAGGTATTGACAATGTCGCTTTTTGTACTTCCAACAATTTCCATGGCCTCCTTAATAATCTGAGCATCCAGGTTCAACTCTCTAAGCGTATCGGAAAGGTGGCCAGCTACGGCTTCAAAGTGTTCTTCCTTGATTTTCATATGAGCATGGGACGCTGCCAAAGCCTCACCTGTATATTGAATAGGGGAGCCAAAGGCATATGCTAAAAAAGTTTTCAGTTTGGCAGACTGGGCACCCATATCAATGCTCGTGAAGAAATGGCCTACGTCGGGGTCTGAAGTGACTTTAGAATAGAAAATATCCACGGCCGTATTCACAGCACCCATTCCTCCAATTCGTTCGAAGAGACTTTTAGTTTCGGTTTCCATTTTGTGTTGAGTGATTTCAATAATCATCCAAAACTATTGTTGAGATTAAATTGAGGAATCATACTATGGTCTACTCTCGGTCTACACCATGATCAACTCATTTTTAAGAAACAAAAAAGGCCATGTTAAAGACATGGCCTCTTTAGCAAGTTTGCCGTAAGGTTATTTTTCACCAGGAAGTTTCGAGCGATCTGGGCCATTCTTGGACCAATAAAAGTCCGGAGCTTTCTTCTCATTTGGATAAACTTCATCAAGCGTGTTCGCGTCGTAAAGGCGTCCATTTTTCATTACGTGTGAAATGGTGTTGGTATTTCGGATATCATCAAGCGGGTTCTTGTCCATGATGACTAGATCAGCCAATTTCCCAGCTTCAATCGAACCCAGATCTTTACTTAGACCGATTGCTTTTGCTCCTAAAATAGTGGCGGTCTTTAGTGCATCGATTTCCGGCATGTCACCGGCCTGCATAGACCACAATTCCCAATGGTAGCCAAGCCCCTGAAGCTGACCATGTGAACCAACGCCAGCCAGTCCACCAGCTTTGACAAGATCGCCAACGAATTCGCCATGCCTGGAGAAGATATGCTCCTCTTCAATGAACCATGATCTACGTCTTCGTGCTTTTCGATCCACCTCGACCTTTGGCGTGAAGCGATTGAGCTTGGAATCACCAACCACATTTTCTGTAGCATAATAGTATTCTTCCGCAAATGGCCCGCCATATGAAACAAGTAGAGTTGGTGTGTATGCCATTTGAGCCTTACTCACAAGTTGTGTCACGTCATCATATATGGGGTGGATGGGGAATGCATGCTCATGCCCAGGATAGCCATCGATCAACTGGGTAAGATTCAGCTTCATATCCAATGCGCCTTCGGTGGTAGGCATCAATTGCTGTTCTTTCGCTGCCTGGATGATCCACTGCCGATGCTGCCTATTCCCGGTGATGTACATCTTGATCGTCTTCGTGTTGAAGTATTCCGAGTACTGTTTCAGAACATCTTGAGCATGCTCCAGGCTCTTGATTTTGTAAAACCAAAAACCAACACCTGGTCCGGTGGAATAGACTCGTGGACCAATCAGATCTCCTGTTTCAACCATATCAGAGTAGGTCAACACATCTGTGGTGGCTGTTTGAGGATCCCGTGTGGTTGTTACACCGTATGCTAAATTGGCGGCATACAGCCACACCTGATTCTTGTGAATGCCCCAATTGGGCCACATATGAGCATGGGTATCGACAAAACCAGGAGTAATCGTTTTTCCGCTCATATCCATGGTTTCTACCCGATTCCCAACTTCAATGGATCCTGATGCACCCACAGCCTTGATCCTTGCATTCTCAACCAAAATATCACCATTTTCGATCACGGTTTCACCGTTCATTGTAATGATTCGAGCCCCTTGTAGCAGAATCGAACCCTCAGGTACATCTTTTTCAATGTTCACCTTGACTCTAATTTCATTGGGCTTGTAGCCTTCGTCTTCTTCTTCACCTTTGTCTTCTTCCATCTCTTCCGTCACAGACTGATTTTCTTCTTCAGGATCATTCACATCTTTTTGGGCTCTTTCCTCTTTTGCCTTTTTCTCCTCTTCTTCTTTCTTCTTTTTTTCAGCCAACTCGTCGCTGACACGTTTCGACTCAGCCAAATCGTAAGCAAAATAGGCGTTCCCTAGTGTGAAGTTGATGTTGTTACCATCCTGATTCCAATGAGCAAACTCTCCACCAAACGTGGTTAATTTCCAGGAAGGGAACGAGGCACTTTCAGGATTGGAAACAGAGATAGTGACAGTCTCTGCACCTACTGGAGGAACAGTTACCACATATACATCGTTATTGATTTTTGCGAGTGCCTTATCACCTTTAGGTGCCATTAAAATGTACTGGGCGTTTGATGGCTCACGTTTTGGTTCCTGCGGGCCACCGGCTCCATAGAGAGCATGATCATGGTTCAGGGCTGGATAAGTCATAATTCCAGTAACTTTTATGTGAGACTTTTCATCCGTTCCATCCCATCGCATTGAGGTCAGTCCATCCGAGCCACTGTACATATATATTCGGTCATTACTCTCAACAAAGTGAGGTAGTGCTCTTCTTCCGGCGGACTTGATTTTCGTTACCGCTCCTCCATTGGCACTTACCCAGCCAATATTGACCTGCGCACCAAAACTGAAGGGATCGATGGCATCTTCATAGGCTTGACCTGGCCCGTAGGTAAAGGCGATTCTGTTGGTTTTTTTATCCCACGCAGGATTCATGTAAAGGCCGCCTTGATTGGTGACTTTTACAGGCCTTCCACCCGTCGATCGCACTTTGTAAATATTGCCTTCTGTTCCTTCCCATGTAGTGTATGCAATATATGATCCGTCAGGAGACCACGTGGGCATGGCTTCAGTGAAATCAGATTTTGTCAGTCTCGCTGGTTCTCCATCAGGATAGTCCATCACATACAATCGATTAAGTGCCGTAAAGGCTATTTTGGAACCATCAGGTGATCGTTGTGCGTCTCGAATTTGATTGGCGATCATTTCCTTATCGTCGGAAATAGGGTAATCAAATTGAACCATGGGTCCAAAATCCAACATTTCATCAACTTCAAAAGGAATTTCGATCGCAGGGCCACCACCAATCGGTATTCGATAGATCTTTCCATTATAGGAAGCAATCACGGCTTGATTGTCCGGAGTAAACGCCATTGCTGGATAAACACCTAGCCTGGCTCTTGATTCCTGATCATCTCGACGTACTGGGAAAGCCAGCCAATCTTCAGCACCAGTCTGTAAGTTTCGTTTAACAAGCCCTGTCTCTGTATTGTAGCGCGAGCCGTAAACCAACCATTTTCCATCAGAAGAAAGAGTAGGAGTAAAGGCAGATCCATAGCGATTGGTTCGAACACCAATTTCCCCGGTTTCTCGGTCATAGGTGGCAATCTGATATTGTGGCATAGCGGCATTGTATTGCCATGCGCCAGTCCTTCTTGAAAACCAGATGAAACGTTCGTCCGAACCAAATGCGGGTTCGATCGCCTGGAGTCCGTCAGGCTTTTTGATGAGTTGAATTCCGCCACCACCGTCTTTATGATACATGTGGAGTTTCATGGTCCTTATACCCTTAGAAGCAATGATGTACTTGCCGTCTGGAGTCCATTCAGCTTCCTGGTAGTACTTGTCATTGTCTTTCGTGATTTGTTTGGCTTCTGCATCTTCCTCAGTCAGATCAAGAGTCCAAATATTTTCTGAGCCACTCTTATCAGAGGTGAAGACGATGGAATTGCCGTCCGGGCTATATCTAGGATGTGTGTCAAAAGCCATTCCCGAAGTGATCTGCTCTGCCTTACCGCCGGTGATTGGCAATGAGTAGATGTCGCCCATCATATCAAAAATTATTTTGGATCCATCGGGACTTACATCAAGCGAGATCCATGTGCCCTCGGTGGTTTTGAGTTGAAAGCTTCGCTCTGGCTCGAGGGGAAGTTCTTTCGTTGATTTTTTTTCTTTAGTAGTGTCGGATTCAGTAGTGCTTTCATCTTGTGCGAAACCAACGAAACCTACTACCAAAAGGATGGTAATTAGATAATACTTCATTTTACAGGAGTTAAGATTTGGCGCCAATTTATGGCAAAATGATGTAACTGTAAGAGAACTTATACAAATGGAAGATTGAGACCGTTTTAGCTCATTCCGACCTCTTGTGTCCAAGTGCTCTTAACACTTCGATATCCAGTTGATGCAGGATGTCCTCTCGACCTGAGTAGTAGCCTCTGGTGAACCGCTTGGACCTAGTTCCAATCTGCATTTGTTCACAAACTTTCCAGTCTTGCTTATTTGTTAGATCCCAGAAATCTACTGCCGAGCTTATTCCTTTCTGAGCTTTCGGATCTTCTATCACTTCAGGTCTAAATAGCCAGTAGCAGTCGTTAGTGATCTTTCCAGGCCCTAGCGGTGTTATGTGATGGAACATGACAAAATCCGGATGGGGTGTGAGAAGAAGGTTAGGGAAAATGGAGTAGTAGTAGATCCTCTGCAAGTCGTCTCCTGAAACATCACAAATAGGAGGAGCTGCAGCCTCACCATCCATTGTCATGCTCCCACGCTCTTTTGTCAAATCCATAAACCCCCCGATTACTGCTCCCTTACTTGCATCGTGCTGGGCTGATTGAACGGGTGTTAACTCAGTAAGCAGAGGATGGACTCCCGGACAGTGATAGCATTCCTGGTAATTTTGAAGGATGAGCTTCCAGTTACAGTTAAGCTCGTATCTAATACGATGAGCGATCCTTAATTCAGCCATCTTCCAATCTGAAAATTTTCCTATCAACGCCTCCATTTGATCTTCGAACGGGATTGGATTTTTACTCAGATTAATAAAAATGAAACCTTCCCAGTTATGAACGTTGGCTTGATGAAGTGAGCACTCATCTTTTTTAAAGCCTGGCCCCTCTTTCATCAGGGGAGCGGCAAGTAATTTCCCATTTAAGTCGTAGGTCCAGGCATGATAAGGGCACTGTATGGATTTTGATTCGAAAGTCCCGGATTCCGCCGAGCACAGCTGAGTTCCCCTATGACTACAAACATTAAAATGGGCCTTGATCTCGCCTGACTTGTCGCGCACTAAAATGAGGCTCTCATCTTCAACCTGCACAAGTTTATAGTCACCTACGGAAGGGATTTCGTCGGAGCGGCAGGCGTAGATCCAGAATTCGTAGAAGATCTTTTCAACCTCTTCCTGGTAAATTTCTTTGCTGTGGTAGTACTTCCCAGGTAAAGTCCTGACTCCATCAACAATGGGATAATCTACTCCTCGCTTTGTAAATCGTTGGTCGCCCATTTCACCATTGGTTTTAGGTCTTTAGTATCCTTTTCGCACCCAAGTACCCGGGCAAGCAGGTAATTCCACCTCCTGGATGCGATCCACTTCCACACAAATAAAGCCCATTAATTGGTGTGTTGTATTGCATGCAGGAGGGAATTGGACGTGTCAAGAGTTGATCAACTGCGTGTTCTCCATGGAAAATATGCCCGTTTGGAAGCCCGTAGCGCTCCTTGAGGTCAATTGGAGTTAGCAACTCGGACCCCACAATGGAGTCACGTACTTCGGGACTATATTGAGATAATGTGTCAATTATGTTTTCTGTTAACTCGTTTCTGGCGGTGTCGGTCCATCCACCTTCTAATTCAAAAGGGGCATAGTGTACAAGAATGGAAAAGGTTGCACAACCTTCGGGTGCCTTTCCTGTATTGTGAGTTTCCAATATTGGTTCCGAAGAGAAATTTCTGTACTTGATCGGATCAAACGCTTTTTCCATTTCAAGCCAACTATTGCCTGTCCTTGCGAACATTGCATCATCTTCTTGTCCATTAAATCGAAGAGGCTTGCTAAGTGCTAAATTCAGTTTGGCTGTGGTGCCTCTTGATCTGAAATGCTCAATGCCATGTTCGAGGGAGTATTCGATTTGGTTAGGTTCAAGCAGCTGAAAAAATGCCTCTTGAGGTGCGCAAGTGGCAGCTACTTTATTGGCGAAAAACTCTTCACCATTGTCGAGTCTGATCCCTTTCACCTTTCTCTGTTCATCAAGGACTACCTGACGGACGTCGCTGTCAGACTTTAGATCGACACCTGACTTTTGTGCGGCCTTAACCAAAGCTGAGGTCAAGGCCTGCGGACCACCTACCACCTCATCTGAGGAAAGGCACTCCCAAAGAAGGAGATTTAGCGTTGTGTACGCTGATCTTGGACTTGTGAAAGAACCCTGAACAGCCGGCACGGACATACCCGCTTTCAAAAAATCGGTCTCGAATCGTTCGTCCAGAAAATCCTGCACAGACATAGGAGCGACTTTGAGAAATTCCATCATGGTAGCTTTTCCTAGCCTTTTCAACTTAAGTCCATTTTTTGCTAGTTGCCAAAGATCGCCTGTACCCATGCTGACAAGGTCAGGGGGTGCTTGATCCATAATATCACGAATGAATGGTGTGATCTTCGTTATAAAATTCTTGTAGGTCAGGTACGCTTCAGAATCCTTCTCTGAGTACCTGTTTATACTTTGTGCGGTTTGAGTTTCATCGTCGGAAATAGTAATGCACTTCCCTTGCTTGCCCAATATCGCTGTGGAAGCCCGCTTGCCATTAGTCTCAAGCCCGAATTTCTCCAATGACAGATCTGTGATCACATTCCGACGAACACTACCGGTGTCCTGCAAAAGACCGGTAGACCAATGCCCTGGATGAAATTCTTCCCCTGCAGCTACACCACCAAAAATTGATCTTTTTTCAACAAGTAATACCTTCTGACCATGATTTGCCAGAATCGTTGCAGCGGTCAGACCATTATGACCACCACCAACTACTATCGTATCATATTTATTGCTCATGATCCTATCTTAAACCGCTCTTGATTGTAACATTGTTTTTGCACACAGTTCTCCACCAGCGCCCATAATTCCACCACCTGGATGCGTTCCCGATCCACACATCCACAGCTTATCGATTGATGTTTTGTATTTGGCGTAACCTGAAACAGGACGTTGAAATAAGAGCTGTTCGAGTGTCAATTCACCCTGAAATATGTTTCCTTCTGTAAGACCCATTTTTTGCTCCAAATCCCATGGAGTCAATACCTGCTTGTAGAGGATCATATCCCTCAGACCTGGAATGTATTCAGCCATCGTGTCAATGACAGTTTCACCGAATGCCTCGCGATGATCAGGCCAGTTTTCTGCTCTTTCCTTTATGTGATAAGGTGCATATTGAACGAAGCAGGAAAGGATGTGCTTTCCGGGTGGAGCAACACTTGGGTCAGTGAGTGAGGGAATCACCGCATTAATGTAGGGTCGTGTTGAGAACTCGCCATACTTAGCCTGATCGAACGCTTTTTCCAGGTAGTCAATACTTGGAGCAATGGCTATATCTCCTTTTAAATGTTCTCCAACTCCAGGTCGACAACTGAATTCAGGGACTCGATCCAGAGCCAGGTTGACTTTACCTGAGCTTCCTCTAAGCTTATATCTGTTTACTTCTTTTAACACATCCTCTTCCAGATGCTCTTCCCCAACCATTTTGAGGTAGGTTCGGTTTGGATCTAGATTTGAAATCACCGATTTAGCTAATATTTCATCACCATTTTCAAGGACAACACCTTGAGCCTTACCATTCTTGATCGAGACTTGTTGCACACCAGATTCTGTTCTTATTTCCGCTCCGAAGCTTCTTGCCGCATTTGCGCAGGCGATACTAATTCCACCAGTCCCGCCTTTGGAAAAGCCCCATGACCGAAACGCTCCATCTAACTGACCCATATAATGGTGGAGCAGGACATAAGCTGTACCAGGGGAGCGCACACCTTGAAAGGTTCCGATTATGCCACTGACTGACATAGGAGCCTTTAAAACCTCGGACTCGAACCACAGATCAAGAAAATCTAAAGCACTCATCGTTATGAGCTTTGTATTCAGATGAAGCAATTCCGGACCAAGATCTTTAAAGGTCTTTCCCAATCTGAACAGAGCTTTGAGTTCTTTAGGGTTAAGAGAGGTTATGTCGGGAGCTGGGTGATCGATGACCGTTTTAGCAAGTTTTCCCATGTGTGTCATGACCCTGCTGAATTCTGGATAAACCTCGGAGTCTTTCTTGCTGAATCGGGCGATCTCTCTCCTGGAACGATTTGGATCGGCCCATCTTGCAAGGGAATCTCCATTCGGTAATGGTAGAAATGAGCAATCCATAGGGATGACCTCATATCCATGTTTGGCTAAATTCAGTTCTCGAATAATGTGCGGGCGAAAAAGACTGACCACATAGGATGCCACCGAAAAAGTGAATCCGGGATGGAGTTCCTCTGAAACCGCAGCACCGCCAAGTACGTGTCTTTTTTCAAGAACAAGTACCTTCCTGCCAGCCTTGGCAAGGTAGGCGGCACAAATCAACCCGTTATGTCCACCACCAATGATGATTGCATCGTACTTCTGACTCATGATTGCGAATTTTTAGGAGTGCAAGTTTTTCGTTCAGGGTTGAAGAATTGAGGTTTGCATATTTCTGCAGAGACGGTATGCCGTTTATGTTCCACCGTCATTTCAATTTGGATCTTGGATCCGAATCGTTCATACTTTTTTTCAATGGTTGCTAATGCAATGTTCTTTTTAAGAATTGGTGACCAGGTTCCGCTGGTAGCATATCCTATCTGCACTTTCTTTGAGGTATCGGTGTAGAGCGGAATCGAATCTCGCCATGCAGTGCTGCCAACCTCTGGAGGGAGGCCATGCCGATTGTAGAGCATTTCAATTTCTGGCCAGCTGATATCCAGTCCAACAATTGCCCAATTCGATCCATTTTCCTTTTCTTTTCTCAATGCCATTTGTCCGTTAAAAGGGTCGCGATCGAGATTTACGGTCCAGCCTAATGAGATTTCGAAAGGACTTGACATTCGGTCATCAATCAAACAGTGCAAAGCATTATAATAGTCAACGTCCTTTAAAATCAAACCAGCTTCCACCCGTGTGACATCTAAGGCTGTTAATCCCGCAGGTCGGATATCATAGTC
The DNA here is from genome assembly GCA_028285685.1 of Cyclobacteriaceae bacterium. Lineage (GTDB taxonomy): Bacteria > Bacteroidota > Bacteroidia > Cytophagales > Cyclobacteriaceae > Ekhidna. Next base: position 156,556 of record JANQOR010000027.1, read on the forward strand.
TCTTCCTGCGTCTATCAGCGCATCCCATAATGTTATGGCATGATCATTTTCAACCCACAATTCGTACCCAAGATCACCTGTGTAGCCAGTTCGTGACACAAACATCTGGAAACCATCACCCTTCGTTTTTGTTGTTCCAAAGAAAGAGAGCTCGTCCAGGTTGGCATCACATACCCTTTTGAGAATATCTCGAGAAGTAGGTCCTTGCAAGGCCAGACCGGAAATCTTCTCGGAAACATCTTCCAGCTCGACATCATATCCTCTCAAAAATCGACTGAACCACGAGTAACAGGGGTCAGCAGAGGTTACGAAAAATTCATTTTCGTCCCTTCTCATAACTGTTCCGTCATCTACTACTTTTCCATCTTCTGTGCACCAGCAGCAATAGGTAACGCGTCCAATTTTTAGTTTTTCAATATTTCGGACCATTATGCGAGAAAGATATTTCGCAGCATCAGGTCCTGTCACTTGATATTTAAAAAGAGGTGTGATATCTAATAACCCGGCAGCATTACGGAATGCAAAGTATTCTGCATCGTGCGGAATGCCATAGGTACTCGCTGCATAGTACCCTGCCCATTCCTTCCATTGCATACTTTCACAAAGGGCAGAGGTCCTTGAAAAAAAAGGAGTTTTTATTGGCATAAATTGGAAATTTTAAAGAAAAAAGAAAAAAAGGACGGAATTCAGAGGCTAAGGGATTTGCCTGTTCAACATCACAATCCTGGGATCATCACCCAGGGAAGAAGGGAAATATGTGTTGTGTGACTGCTCACAGAATCAAATGTACATTTTCTTTTACAATTCCTCCATTTCAGTGTCAATGTTCACTTACATAATTCACCCTAAGCACATCGATCTTGATCTTGGATTTTGCCAGGAAATCAAGCCAGAAAAGCTGTTGAGCAGAAAGATGATCGTTTGGGGACTTTACTTCAAAGAACTGATAGGTGGAATCGTTCCATAAAAACAGATCAGGAAATCCCGCACTATTTTCTTTCATATTTTTTGACATCTCTAGTAGTACTTGTTTTAGCCCCTTCAGTGGGAGTTTCTCTACCATCACCTGAATGGCTGGAAGTAGGCTTTCATGCCATATTACAAACCGGTTGGCTATGCCTTCCTTCATTTTATGGTAGTTGGTGATGTGCGCAAGCATACTCTTTCTCGAATTGAATGATTTAAGCCTGGCCTCCAGAAGATGAACTCGAGCTTCGAAGAAAACATCATCATTGAGGTCTGAAGGCTGCCTTTGGAGAGGTTGATGAAATGAGCCGTGACTTTCGTCAAAAATTTCTTCCCAGAAAACCAATCCAAAAATTCCCCGCCATAGAAAATTTTCAGCATGAAATCCATTCCACCCTTCTCTTTCAAAATGTGCAATTGTGGCTTGCTCTACTTTGATTTCTGGATTTCTGTAGATTGAGATGGAGGGCGCATTTTTAAGCCGTTCAGTCATGCTTCTGTTTATCCGCACCCCAGATCGATTTAAATAGTCAGTTGCAAAGGTCATCTCTGTCGCATTAGATGGTTTGTCTAGGATTTCCTTTGCAATCACGACCGCCTCTTCTTTCCGACCTAACTTTTCCAATATTCTGATTTTCCGCTCCCGCGAAGGATGGCGATCCGTAAGCGAGTAGTGCTCAAGTGCCAAACCTAGTTCCTCGATCTGTTCCAAGTAATAAGCTATTTTGAGTAGTAATTTCTCAGCAGATTTAGCTGACCTTGGATATTTGAGCCATTCTCCCCAAGGTACTTCCTCTATAAACTCCTCCAAGGGAAGTTCAGCTTCTTGAACCTCGTAGATCAGACGCCGAAACTGAGAGATATGTAAAACTGACAGTGCTTCTTCCCTCGATTGAAACCATGGTTTGAACTTGGTTTCATCAAGCTTTTCAATTTTTACGTTTCCCACATCTCTTATCACAAAATCAGTCATACGTCCCCGATAGTAGCCAAAGAATAATAGCTTAATAAATTCTACCTCTTCATTCTTCAAAACCTCGGCTATCTCCTCATTTTCATGAATAACCGGAATATCAGTCTCTGTTAGTTCAAGCAGAATATCCTCTTTTTTCTGTGCCTTATGAAGAAAGTCAAAGTGAGATAACAGCTCGGCTTTGGTAAAGAGCTTAAACTGCAAAATATCGCTATTTTCATTTATCCGGATAAAGGACTGATGGATCAATTCCTCTTTCGCTGCATGTAAGTCAGTAATTTCAGCGTATGATATTTTGTTTATTCTGAAAAAGTCTCCCCGTCTGTTAGAAAACCTCAAATAGAGGCATTTTGCCTCCTCTGCAAGGTTTCTGAAGGACTGGTAAAAGTTGTACTCAGGCTCATCAAGAATGTGCGCATACTGCCTTTCAACAAAATCAAGGACATAGTTGAAATAATCCAGGTAGTATTTCTCTGGCAATATGATTGGCTCCTTTTCGATGAATTTTAAATAGTTGGAACAAGATTTGTTTGAACTTCAAAAATTGTAATTTTGCGTTTAAGATTGCGGGTGCATGAGAGCTTTTTTAATATTATTTCTTTCATTTTTAGTCTTCGGTGCTTTTTCCCAGAATTTTGTTTCTCCAGGGATTATAGCATATCACAGTGGCGCATATGAGCGCACCATTCAGGACATGAACAAGGCTTTTCAGACGACCAGGGGGATGGATAGCGAGACTCGTGGGAAGGCGTATTATTATCGGGGAATGGCAAGACTGAACCTACTGAAGGCTAGTTCAGGCTCCTCTGAAATTGGCAATGATCCCTACTTAGCTGTTTATAATGACCTTGATCGGGCGATTTTGTTAGATCCGAAGTGGAACGAATCGGCAAGCGCAGAAATGAGCTTAATCTATAGACAACTCATCGTTAACGCTCAAAGCGCATATGATCGGGGGATCACAGTGGAGACAGAAGTTGAAATGAGAACATTGTTTGGCTCAGCAATCTTGAAATCTACTACCGCAGCGAAAATCAATGATACGTTCGAAACCAACAACTTAATCGGAAAAGCTTACGATGGAATGGGCATCTTCTATGATCAACTGGTTGATCAGGCCGATGCTCAAAAAAAAGCCATATCTTCTTACGAATCGGCGCAGAAATTCTACGAAAAAGCACTCGGACAAAACCCAAGATCACTTGAATGCATTCGGGCTCTTAAGGAACTAGCTTATCGCTTTGGCGATCGCGATAAGGAGATATATTATGCTCAATTGGAGGCCGACCTGGGGGGTTAACCTTAGTTTACTTCAGCTTTTTGTTGATAGAGTATACCGTATGGTTCGAACATTGATTGTTACTCTCAGGTGCAAGTGATTATCAATCGAAATTAGCCACCTACCAGCTCGTTCACCAGATATCCAGTGGCAGGTGCCATGCTCAATCCCACCATGCTGTGTCCCGTGGCAATGGTCAAGTTCTTTACTTTGCTTTTTTCAATAATAGGAATTCCGTCATCCTTCATAGGTCTCCAGCCTGTCCAAGGCTTCATTTCGAATTCGTCTATATCAATTTTGAGATACTCTCCGGCTGCCTTTTTCAAAGCATCCAACCGACTTGACGTGAGATTTAGGTTGTAGCCCGCAAATTCCATAGTACTGCCTACTCTGAAACCAGTGTTCCAAGGAGTAGCGACTACTTTTTTCTCAATCATGTATACTGGAAGTTTCAGAGGAAAGGATTGACCATTTTTAGTCGTGATGTTGTATCCCTTTCCCGGAATTACTGGTAACTCTATATTCAATTGCTTTGCCAGAAGTGGCGAAACAGCTCCCGCTGCCAATACAAATTCATCTGCTCGCAACTCATCATTTTCAGTCAAAACTGAGACAACTCTCGAATTTTCAGTACCAAACGATTTGACTTTTCCACGTACGTATTTAACTCCATTGCTCTCATTAATGCTCTTCAGGTCCTGCAACAATTGTTTCGGGTTTAACCAACCATCCATTTCCATTAGGACCCCTCCTTCGATATCATTCCTAAGACAGGGCTCTAATGTCAATATTTCCTCCTTCGAGAGAGCTCTGCTCTGCATATTAAACTTCTTATGTAGTTCAATTTCGTGATCAAATGATTTTAGCGATTTTGCTGATTTGCAGGCATATAGCAAACCTCCTTTTCTCCATTCAGAGCTGTTGGGTTCCTTTTCAAAGAATGACTCGTATAAATTGAAACTTTGCTGAAGAAGACTATGCCTGGCCTGAATGGCTTTTTCCACATAACCGCGTTTACTGTACCTCATGAAGTTGAGGAACCAAAGAATAAACCTTCGATCCAACTGTGGCTTGATCTTTAGAGGTGCATCCTTTTTACCAAGCCATTTTATTCCTTGAAGAATTGCGCTGAAAGAATTGAGCGGAATGATGTGACTGGGGGTCACTAGTCCACAGTTTCCTTCTGACGCGGGAGACAAATTAGGCCCATCATCGACAATGGCAACTTCATTTCCGGATTTTCCAAGATAGTACGCAGAAAACTGTCCGATTATACCACCCCCAATAATAAGAACCTTCTTCATGACCTATAAAAATATCGCGTCGCAATTTATTTGTTTCTGGGAACTTAAATTCACTGATTTGCTTTGGCCTGTACTAAAAAAAACAATTGGTTTGGTGATGAAAACTAGTTGCAAATGTCATTTTAATGCCCATCGGACTACGTTATTTCTATTTTCATATGACAAAATCCCTATTTTAGCGAAAAACTCACCGATTTGTACTTTATGAAGAGAATTTCATCTTGAAATAGTACTACTTTTGACGCACTTCCAGCTTATTTAATATAGTAAGAACCAGTATTAAGTAAATAGTCGATTAACCATTTACGCCGAATGAAACCATTTCTGCTGTCACCGACGGTGACTCTTGTTGAATATTTCTGTGATATTCTGGCAAAAAGCCGATCCCTGTTTAAGATCACCTTCACCTTGATAGTAGTATTAGGCAGTTTCTTTACCTATTCACAAGGCTCCAGAGTATTGGCTCCTAACTACGGTGGAACAGGTAGTATCGGTGTTCCTGGCCCTGCAAATGATGATTTTGCATGGTTGGAACACGACGCCTTCGCAGCTACCGAATTTTTAGACCCCTCGGCCACTTCTGATGAAAGAATGTATGTTCACCTCAGAGATGGCGAAACACTCCGTTATGGGATACGGAGGATTCCGGTGAGGTATCAGGTAGGTACTGCATACAACGCAGCTACGATTGAAGGAGACAATCAAGATGTAACAATTGTAATCTATGACAATGCCGGAACAATTGTTCAGGCAACATACTATGATACCGATGCAACGTCTGCCGGTGATGCAACACTTTTGACATCAAATGGGTCCGGAACAGATGGAATTATTGGAAGTGTAGCCGAGTCCTTGATAGGACCAGAGTTCACACTTAATACAATCACTTACAACCCTGGAGGGTATGAGCCTAGGGAGTATACCAACAATACAGGGTCGGATCAGGACTTTTACATAGCATTCCTTCAGGATGAGTACACATTTACAACTGAGGCTCAGCTAATAATAGATATTAACGGTGCTACGATTGCTGACGTAGACATTCGAAGTTGGTATGACCTCTGGGACTTCACAGTCTATGATCAGGAAGTAGAGCAAACGGGCCGTCTTTTTTGTAAGAGATGGGGCTTTACGGCCCAATACTTTGGCAATCTATACGCCGACGAAATGGAATTCTTTGCAAGGATTCCTTCCACAGTTAATGGTTTTGCAGGTAACTATATTAAAAAAGTTGATATTGGGGGGATTGATCCATTTTCATCGACTTTGTTCGCAAACTCCACAGGTGCGGATTTAGGCTCGGTAACCGACATAAACGGAGATGGAAACATTGATTTTCTAGATGCTCGGAAAAGTAACGCAGATGAAACTATAGGTGCTCTGGAATATGACATTTTCCTTCAGAATCCTGATATAAACGTGTATCCAACTTCACTCTTGCCAACCGTAGTAATCGCTGATGCAGTTATAACTTGTGGTTCAGGCGGCAGAGGTCAGGCTTCCATCTATTTTGAAACCAATCAAGTAGGGCAAATTTCAATCTTGGTGGATCTGAATGGAACTGCAGGATACCAGGATGGTACAGAGGATGTGATTATAGAGCAGGAAGTCTCTGCCGTTGGAGCTGCGAGTGTATTGTGGAATGGCTTAGATGGGCTAGGCGATGAAGTAGCTTCCGGCACCACCATTACAATTTCGGGCCGGTTTACGTCAGGTCCTCTTCATATTCCGATGGGTGATGTCGAAGACTCTCCAACCGGAATCAACATGGAAGATGTTAGGCCCACCACAAGTTTCAACCTTATTTATTGGGATGATGAATCTCCAGCAGCTATTACAAATGCCTCTCCAACCGTTAACCTGTCAGGTTCTAATACAAATCGACACGTTTGGACCGGTGATACGGGAGATGGTGATTTGATAAACACCTGGTCATTTGGATACTACCAAATAAATACCCAGGTGATTCCATTTGATTATGACTGTGATTCAGACGGCGATGGAGTTACCAATGATCTTGATGAAGATGGAGATAATGACGGAATTTCAAATACGCTAGAAGGGGATCCGGATGCGGATGCGGATGCAGACGGGATTCCAAATTATCTAGATACGGACTTTGCTGGCTTTACGGATAGCAATAGCGATGGAGTTAACGACAACTTTGATCCCGACCTTGATGGCATTATAAATGCATACGATCTTGATAGTGATAATGATGGTATACCGGATGTTGCGGAAAACGGATTAACTGATACGGACAACGACGGACAGTTGGATTCCTTCACTGATGACAACAACAATGGATTAAATGACGAGGACGATCCTGATCCGCACACGAGGATTGATCTTGCACCAGATGAGTGTGTATTTGTAGATGGTGGCGACCATTTACTGGTTTTCAATACTTCCACAATCGATGAGGTAGCTCCAGCACTTGGTGATGTAACCTTGACGTTTGGGCTCACAGGTGATTATGATAACGGAACGGATGAATCGTTCACGCTGACGATGACAGGGGAAGCAACAACTTCCATAATTGACGATGGAAACCTGGATGGAATATATCTTGATACAGATTCCAATGAAGGTACCTATGCTCAGTGTGACGACACTCCCATGACGTTCACAATTACGATTCCAAGAGCGGATTGGAACACACACAATGATGATGGTGTGGTGAACATCACTGTTGATGTAAATGCTGCCGTAGGAAACTTCTGTACGGATAACACCGCCTCTTGTATTTCCGATGTGCGCGTAACGTACTTGCTGGACAATGCTGGTGGGACACCTCTAACCTTAACTGACACAGACGATGACGGTGTTGACGATTATCTGGACTTGGATAGTGATAATGATGGAATTGTCGATGTTATCGAGGCAGGCGGGACTGCCAACACTGCAAATGGCCAGATTGCCAGTTTTACCGACTCAAATGGAAATGGGTGGAATGACAATGAGGAGATTTTTGCTTTGCCGCTGACAGACACGGATGGACATGCAGTTACGTTACCTAACTATCGCGACATCGATAGTGATGATGACGGAATTGTCGATAACCAAGAGGGCCAAAGTTCACAGAGTTATACTGCTCCAGGTTCATTTACCGACACAGATGGCGATGGACTGAACGATACTTACGATCCTAACAATGGCGGGACTTTCATCTCTCCTGTCAATTCGGATGGAACAGGAGATGCAGACTACATAAGCACCGATGCTGATGGAGACGGCGTAGATGATGTTATTGAAGGGTTCGATACAGATCTGGATGGATTCGGTGATTGGGACGCCACGGGTAGCAACAACGACATCAGCGATGAAACGGGTTACAACGTTGATGCGGATAGCGATGGGCTATGGGATGTGTTTGATACAAACGGTGGAGGAGCCGCTGCAGGGATTGCGAACGTCACCGCGACAAACTCAGTCCTGCAAAACACGGATAACGCAGACAATGCCGATTGGCAGGACACCGATGATGACAATGATACCATTCTCACATCAGGTGAGGATGATAATGGAAATGGAAATTTTGCAGATGATCGAACGCAAGGGCAGTCTGGTGGATCTTCACCTCCAGATTATCTCTTTAATGGTGATTATGATGGAGACGGTGTTACAGATGTCACTGATTTAGACAGTGACAACGATGGAATATTAGATGTGGATGAAGACGGAGACACCGGTGTGGATCCGAGTGCCGATGCGGATGGTGATGGAATAACTAACTATAGAGATAGTAGTTTGGCAGGTTTTACGGATGTAAACACCGATGGCGTTGATGATCGATTTGACAAGGACCAGGATGCGGTGCCGGATTTCTTGGATCTAGATTCCGACAATGATGGTTTATTCGATGCTTACGAAGCAAATAATGGCGTTCAACCTAACAATATTGACACAAACACCGGCCAGTTCAATCTGGATGACCCGGACAATGATGGGTTGATGAACCAGGTAGATGGTAACACAGTTGCTGCCGGGGGAACATCAAATTTACCCAAGGCAGATTTTGACAGTGACGGACTGGACGATTTCGAAGATCTCGATTCAGATAATGATGGTATAGTTGATAATGTAGAATTTCAAGCCGAGGGCGGCTACATTTCCCCAACTGGAATTGACTCGGACGGAGACGGTGTTGACAATGCGTTCGATCCAAACGACGGAGGGACGCAGCTGACTGCCGCTAATACTGACGGTGGGGGTGAGCCTGATTATAGAGATACTGATTCCGACGATGACAATGTTCTGGATCGAGTAGAAGGAAGTGATGCTGATAACGATGGTATCGGGGACTGGGACGATGACATGGACGGTACGACAAACGAAGCAGACTACAGTACGGATGGTGATTCCGATGGATTGGTGGATGCTTTTGACAATGTAGCTACGATCGACGATGTAACGAATATCACCGGTTCATCAGCTGCCCTTCAAAATACCGATGGCCTGGATAACAGGGATTGGAGAGACACTAACGATGACAATGATAGCGACCTGACCGAGGATGAAGACGACAATGGGAACGGTGACTACTCAGATGATCGCACGGACGGACAAGGTGGCGGTTCTAGTATACCTGATTATCTATTCAAAGGAGACACTGACGGTGACGCAATAGCCGACGCAAGTGATTCCGATTCAGATAATGACGGTATTCCTGATACCAGTGAGGGAGGAACTTCTGGTGTCGATCCAAGTCAGGATGCTGATGTCGATGGAATACCTAACTATAGAGATAGCGATGTTGCAGGCTTTGTTGATACGAATGGAGATGGAGTTGATGACAGAGCAGACAAAGATTTAGATGGAATTCCTGATTTTCAGGATTTGGATTCTGACAATGACGGAATCCCTGATGCCGTGGAGGCAAATAATGGTTCATTACCAGCCAACATGACCTCAAATGGTCAATATCCGGCATCTTATGTTATTGTGATGGCAAATGATCCGGATGGAGATGGTTTCCCAGTGGATGTTGACCCGGACGATGGCGGTACTGCCTTAGCAAATGCCGATCACGACTCTGACGGAATCAGTGACTATTTGGATTTGGATTCCGACAATGATGGGCTGCCAGATATCATCGAAGGTGGAGGTTCGGATAGTGACGGAGATGGTCTCGTTGATAATTTTGTTGATGCGAATATTGATGGCCTGGCATCGATTGTTGACCCGAATGAGGGTGGAACGGCGCTTACTTATCCAAATTCAGACACCGACACACTTAGCGACTACTTCGATACGGAATCAGATGGGGATGGTATTGCAGACGCCATTGAGCAGGGAGGACTGGATACTGACGCAAATGGACGGCTTGACAATTTTGTAGATACAGACAGTGATGGTTTCTCTGATGTCGTTGATACGGATAATGGTGGAACGGCACTTGACTTTAACGATGCTGATGGCGATGGATTGGAAAATTACAGAGACCTTGATTCTGATAATGATGGACTGCAAGACATTCTTGAGGCGGGAGGGACCGATAGTGATGATGACGGTATTGTTGATGGTACGTTCACAGATGCAAACAGCAATGGATATGACGATAGTGTAGAGGCAAGTCCATTGGCGGTTCTTGATACTGACGGTGATGGGGTGGACGACTTTGCTGATTTGGATTCTGACAACGACGGCATCACGGATGTGGTGGAGTTTGGCGGTTTGACAGTAGATTCAGGAACAGGCCAGATCGATAGTTTTACAGACACCAATACTAACGGTTGGAATGATGCCCAAGAGGGTGCCTCCATCACACCAACAAACACAGACAATGCCACTGATCCACTTGGCGTTGACAACCACTTAGATCTGGATTCAGATGATGATGGAATTGTCGACAATTTTGAAGCTCAAACAAAGGCTGCCTACATCGCTCACTCCGGAAATGATACGGATAATGACGGTTTAGATGATGCGTACGATCCTGACAATATGGGTACCCTTATTACCCCGGTGAACACGGATGGAGATTTGACCCCAACACCTGATTATCTCGATTCGGATTCGGATGATGATAATGTAACTGACCTTGTGGAAGGAAACAATGCAGGTAGAGGTCAGTACGCGGACTGGGATTCGGATGCTGACGCTGTTTTCGATGACACAGGTTTTGATGCAGATGTAGATTCAGATGGTATATTGGATATTTTTGACACAGTTGTTGGAAATGCTGGCAATACCCAAGTGACTGGGTCCAGTGCAGCAGTTCAAGATACTGATGTTGATGGTACATGGGATTTTCAAGATACAGATGACGATGGGGACGGAGAGGTGACCTATGATAATACTGCTGGTGATGAGGACAATGACAATGATGATGATCCTACCAATGACTTTGCAGATGGTGGAACCCCAATTCCGGATTACCTTTTCAATGATCCTGATTCTGATGGAGATGGGATAACGAATTCAAATGATGCTGATGCTGACAACGACGGCCTTGCAAATGCACGAGAAGATGGTGGTACCGGGGTTGATCCAGGTGGAGATATTGATGAAGATGGAATTCTGAACTACCAGGATTCCGATATGGATGGTGATGGAACATTAAATACACTGGACAGCGATGTCGACGGTGACTCTGTTCTAGATACCTTCACCTTGACCGACACAAACGGTGACGGAATCTTTGATCAGTTTGACAATGATTTGGATGGTATTCCTGATATGATCGATAGGGATAGCGACAATGACGGAATTGCAGATGTAATAGAGCTGGGGCTAACCGACGCAGACGAAAATGGACAAATAGACGGTCCTACCGATGGAGCGATAACCGATACTGATGGAAATGGGATGGAGGATACGATCGAATCGGATCCAATCGTGAGAGTAGCTACGGTCGCTGATGATTCTCAAGATGTGAATGACCCTAGTCATACGTTGGCTTTCAGCGTTTCAACTACGGATACGAATGGAGATGTAACGCTGGCGTTCCAACTTGAGGGTGATTACGGAGGTGGTACAGGAGCTGGTGAAGATTTTCTGCTTACCGGTGATGGTGCAATCAATCTTGGTACATTTAGTGAAACTGATTCGGATTTAGGTGATCCATACGATGACTGTGGCACAACACCGATGACTTTTGCTATCACAATTTCTCAGGCAAATTGGAATACCATGAATGACGATGGGACAGTTTCCATCGTCCTAACCACACCAAACAACGGTGTTGATACCGGTGTTTGTACTGGGTTCTCTTCTCTAATCACAAACATTTCAGTCACATACAATATCAATAATCCAGGAGGAACGCCTATCACCATTCCGGATACAGATTCTGATGGAATAGCCAATTATCTTGATCTTGATTCCGATAATGATGGTATTTCGGACAATAGGGAAGCACAGGCTACGGCTAGCTACACTGCTCCTGTTGATGCCGATGCCGATGAAGATGGAATTCTTGACGTATATGATGAAGATGTCTCTGCGGGAAATGCGTTAGCACCTGTAAACACCGACGGTGATCTAACTCCAACACCTGATTATCTTGATTCCGACTCAGACGATGATGGACTTGATGACATTATTGAGGGCCATGATGCTGACAGCAACGGATTCGCAGATTGGGATACAGATGGTGATAATGTAATTACTGACGAGACAGGATACAACACAGACTTTGATCAAGATGGTTTCTGGGATATTTTCGATACCGACAATTCAACGGGAGGAATTGCTGATGTGACCGGAACGAATGCAGATTTTCAAGATACCGACGGTGATGCGGAATCTGACTTTAGGGATACAGATGATGACGGAGATGGAATTAATACACTCGCTGAAGATAACAACACAAACAGTGACTACACGGACGACTTTACCCAAGGTGGTGGGACCGATCCTGACTACTTGTTTGTACCCGACCAGGACGGTGATACGGTTCTTGATGACGCGGATGGTGATTCGGATAATGATGGGGTGCCAAACACCTCAGAGTATGCAACCGCAACCTACGCCGTAGGATCTGATGTCTCTGGTAATGCCGGAACCCCTTTTGGAGATTCCGACGGTGATGGCATATACAACTATCTTGATGCTAGTGATGTAAACTTCACGTTGACAGATGTCAACGCTGACGGCATTGATGATCGGGTGGATCAGGATTTTGATGGTGTACCAAACTTCTTCGATTTGGATTCCGACAATGATGGAATGCTGGATGCAGTCGAAGCAAATAATGGGGTCGTTCCTCCTGCAGACTTTAATGCCGCGACCGGAAGATACACCTCTGGGGACGGTGATGGTGACGGAATTGTCACGACTGTGGACGATTCCGGAGAGGCAGGAACAGCTCTGGCTGATGAAGATTTTGATTCCGACGGACTTAATGACTACCTGGATCTCGATTCTGATGATGATGGAATTTCAGACAACCAGGAAGGGCAAGGCGAAACCAGAATAGAACCTACCGGCACAGATGCAAATGGTGATGGATGGGACGATGCCTACGATGGCGGAGATTCGATAACTCCTGTGAACACCGATGTGGCAGTGCCGACATTTGGAGATTCTGAACCCGATTACAGGGACCTCGACTCAGATGCAGATAGTGCCAGTGATCGAATTGAGGGTCATGATGCGAATATCAATGGCTTTGCTGACTGGGACACCGGCCAGGATGACAACGACTACACCATGGAAACTGGCTTTAATACGGACAGTGACAATGATGGAATTGTTGATCTCTTTGACGACTATACTGGTTTTGGACTTAGTAATATTGATGGAACGATAGCTACACTAGGAGACACCGATTCGAACGGTACACGGGATTGGCGAGATGACGATGACGATGGAGACGGGGTGGACACCAGGACTGAAGATTTTAACACGAATGGTGTGCTGTATGATGACAAAAACCAAGGTGGAGGAGCTGGGCCAGACTATCTGTTCTTTGCTGACAAGGATGCGGACGGTGTTGCTGACAATGTTGACTTTGATGCGGACAACGATGGTATACCTACTAGCACGGAAATTGGCGCGCTGCAAAATCCTTACAATGACGGAGATAGTGATGGTATTCCTGCATTTCAAGATCCGTCCGAACCTGGGTTTGTCGATACAAATGCTGACGGGGTAGATGATCGATACGATTCAGAACTTGATGGGGAAGCAGATTTCCTTGATATTGACTCCGACAATGATGGTATTCCGGATGCACTGGAAGCCAATGGAGGTACACGACCTACGGGAATGGACTCACAGGGACAATATTCAGCAGCATACACAACCGCTAATGATGCAAATACCAACGGGTTAGTTGATGATGTAGAAGCCACTCAAGGGGGTACACCATTGGCAGTACCCGATTCGGACGGGGACAGTCTTAGTGACTACATTGATTTAGATAGTGATAACGATGGAATAGCAGACATTATCGAAGCGGCTGGCATAGATGCCGATTCAGATGGCATAGTCGATGCCTTCGGTGATACGGATGGTGACGGTCTTGCCAATGCCGTTGACAGCGACAATGGAGGCACGGCTTACACAATCGAAGATTTGGACGGGGATAACCTACCAAATTATATTGACGCCGACTCAGACAACGATGGACTTTCTGATCTCTACGAGGCTGGTGGAACGGATGCTACCAACGATGGAGTGGCAGATGCCCTCACCGACACCGATACTGACGGGTGGGTGGATACCTTCGATAGCGACAATGGAGGAACAGCACTAACCGCGCCGGATACAGATAGCGATGGAAATGAAGATTACCGTGATCTAGATTCTGATAACGATGGCATCCCGGATGCTGTCGAAAGAAATGGTGGAACACTTCCGGCCAATATGACAACAGATGGAGAGTACACTTCAGCATATGTTGCAGTTGGTTCAAATGACTCTGACAGTGACGGATTGTACAATGATACGGATGGAACTACCCCTTCAATCGCCTCGACAGACGGTGATGGTATCGTTGATCATAGAGATCTGGATAGTGACAGTGATGGAATTCCCGACATTTTAGAAGTAAATGGCGCAGATAGCAATAATGATGCGCAGGTGGATAGTTTCGTTGATACCGATGGAGACGGTCTCGCTGACACATTCGACCTTGATAATTCTGGTACCGGGCTGACCATTGCAAATTCCGATGGAGACGGAACACTGCCGGATTATAGAGATATTGATGCCGATGACGATGGCATTCCGGACATAATAGAAGTAAATGGTGCTGATGCGGACGATGACGGCTTACCTGCCAATCCGACCACGGACACAGATGGAGATGGTTGGGCTGACAGTTTCGATAGTAACAATGGAGGTACCGCTCTAACAGTCACTGATATTGACGGAGATGGATTGTTTGGTTTCCAGGATTTGGATGCTGACAACGACGGTCTTTCAGATATTGTGGAGACAGATGGAACAGATGCAAACAATGATGGCCTACCCGCTTCTGTTACAGATACGGACGGTGATGGATGGCCAGATAGTTTTGATAGTGATAATGGTGGAACTGCCTACACCTATGCAGATACAGATGGTGATGGCAGAAATAACTTTGCCGACCTTGATAGTGACAATGATGGTCTACCAGACGCAATTGAAGCAAATGCAGGTGTTCTTCCTGCGAATATGGACAGCGACGGTCAATTCAGCACATTCAATGATACAGATGGTGATGGATATGCAAATGACAATGATAGCGACAATGGCGGAACAGCGCTTTCTGACCCAGATACGGACGGAGCTGGAGATACTATAGTTGATCGATTGGATCTTGATAGTGACAATGACGGTATCCCAGATGCTGTGGAAGGAAATGGAGGTTCGCTTCCAGCCAACATGGACGCCAACGGAGTCTACAGTACCTTCAACGACTCTGATTTTGATGGTTTGCATGATGACTTGGATAGTGACAATTCTGGAACAGCTCTCGCAAATCCAAACTCCGACAATGGATTAACGGGCGGAGACACAGATCAGCCCGACTACATTGATTTGGATGCTGACGCTGATGGAATTGTTGATATTGTAGAAGCTGGTGGCACTGACTCTGATCAAGATGGAGTAATAGACAGCTTCACAGACACCGATGGAGATGGACTGGGTAATACCGTCGACCCGAACAATGGTGGTACTGCTCTTCCATACACAGACACGGACCTGGACGGAAGCCCTAACTACATAGATCTGGATTCTGACAATGATACGGTCTCTGATACCATTGAGGCTTTCGATAGCAACAGCAACGCTACGACCGGTGGAGGCACTGTGGATGGAGTCTCAGGAGTCACGCCTGCTGACAATGATGCTGACGGGGACGGAATAGATGACAACTTTGAGGGTGCGATTCCTACCTTCCAAAATACGGACGCTACCGGAGCGGTTGACTGGCTGGACAATGATGATGATGGAGACACAATACCGACCGCTGATGAGAATGCGGATGTGAATCCAAACAATGGAACACCGGACTACCTAGAGGCTACTACAAATCCTTGTGGTGGCAGCTCTATTCAAGTTTATCCTGCAACAGGAGATCTCACCAACAATGCAGGTGTGACCAATCCGAACAATGCTGCAGGTGCACCGGATGGGTCCTTCGCAGAACTGTATGATAATGGTGACGAATTGGAAATTGACTTGCAGCATTTCTTCGGGACGGGAACTGGTACATATACCATCACGTGGAGACTAAGGAATGGTGTAACTGGTACTTCTACGCTGCAAATTGACGAATCAGATGATGATGTCAGTTATACCACTAGTTCGACTGCACCTTCAACGAGCGACGACACGAATTTCATCACTTCAACCTTTACTCCTGAAGTCGATACTCGATATATAAGGATCATTTACGACAACGCTGGAGGAAATGATGAATTTGAAATTGATGCGATCGGTATTTGTAGTGTCGATGATGATAATGACCTTGTCGCAGATCGAAATGATGAAGATGATGACAATGATGGAGTTCCTGATGTTAGCGAGATCACAGGTTTTGCTAACGATCCTAGTGCAGATGATGATATTGACGGGACACTTAATTACTTAGATCCTGACATTGCCGGATATGTGGATGGCAATGCTGACAATGTCAATGACAACTTTGACCTGGATCTTGACGGAATTCCGAATCACCTGGATCTTGATTCTGATAATGATGGTATCACCGATGCAGTTGAAGCTAATGGTGGATCACTTCCGGCAAATCAGACTGCCAATGGAAAGTACTTGTCCTCATACCTCGTGAATAATGACACAGATGGTGATGGGCTGGCTAATGATGTTGATACGGACAATAGTGGAACAGCTTTAGCAAATCCGAACACGGATGGAGCTGGATCAGCTGACTTCCTTGATATTGATAGTGACGATGATGGCATTACTGATCTCGTTGAGGCTGGCGGAACAGATTCCGACGATGATGGTGTCCTTGACAGCACTACCGATTCAAATTCAGATGGTTTGATCAACCTTGTGGATAGTAATGAAGGAGGTGCCGCTCTGACTATTAGCAATTTTGATGGTGACAATTTGCCAAACTATCGTGATGTCGACAGTGACAATGATGCAGTAGGAGATATCATTGAGGCTGGTGGAGTAGATTCAGATGGAGATGGTGTCGTAGATACTGCAACAGATACAGATGGAGACGGCTGGGCAGACACGTTTGATAGTGATAACAGTGGAACCGCATTGACGATCGTCGATACGGATGGTGATGGGTTAAACAACCACCTTGAGCTTGATTCAGATAATGACGGACTACCCGATGCCTTGGAAGGAAACGGTGGTACACTTCCTGCAAACATGGACGCAGACGGTCAGTATCCTAGCACGTACGTAAATGCGAATGACACAGATGGTGACGGCTTGGCAAACAATGTTGATACTGATAATTCCGGAACGGCACTTACTGTACCGAATTCAGATGGCATTGGTGGGGCAGACTACATCGATATTGACGCTGACAATGACGGTATACCGGATATAACTGAGAATAGTGGCGCTGATACAAACAACAATGGTACAGTAGATAGCTTGACTGATACAGATGGCGATGGTATCGTTGACACATATGATCCTGACAATAGTGGCACAGCATTGACTATTGCTAATGCCGACGGCGATGCTCTGCCGACGTATAGAGATCTGGACTCGGACAACGATGGCATACCGGATGTGGTCGAAATGGGCGGTATCGACTCAGATGGTGATGGTCTTACTGACAATTCGACCGATAACGATAGCGACGGCTGGTCTAATACCTATGATAGCGATAACGCCGGTACAGCATTTAGTGAGCTGGATACTGACGGCGATGGATTTAATAATAACGAAGATCTGGATACTGATAACGATGGCATAGCCGATGCCTATGAGGGAACAGGGGGAACACTTCCTGCCGGAATGGATGCAGATGGGCAATATTCGTCACTAACTGATACCGATGGTGATGGACTTCATGATAATGTAGACACCGACAATGGCGGGACTGCATTAGCTGTGGCAAACACGGATGGTTCTGGAAATGCCAACTTTGCTGATACCGAATCGGACGGCGATGGAGATCCAGACTATGTGGAGGGATTTGATGATGATGAAGATGGGGAGGCTCATGATGACCTGGATGCCCGAGCTGCGGCATGGGAGACCGCAAATGGTAGTCCTGGACAATATCCAAACACAAATAGCAACGCACCTAATGATGAGATTGCTGATTGGCTGGAGGACACCGATGGTGATGGAGTACCGAATTACCTGGATCACGATAATGCTACCTACTATTTGGATACAGATAACGATGGTATTATAGATCTCTTTGACCCGGATCAAAATGGTGTTGCTTATGGAGCAGTAAGCGGCCAACCGGATAATAACAGCAATGGTACTCCTAATCAATACGACGTAGGCGATAATGTTGCACTACCGGTGGAACTCTATTTCTTCGGAGGAGAGTTCAGCGATGGAGAAGTATTGCTTAGTTGGAAAACAGCTACAGAATTGAACAATAGCCATTTTGATGTCGAACGATCATTTGACGGTAAGAATTTTAGCTACATCGGGAGAATTGATGGCAATGGAACCACGAGTCAAACCATTGAGTATTCTTTTGTCGATTCTCAACCGATTGAAGGTGCTAACTACTATCGATTGAATCAGGTGGACTTTGATGGAGCAAATGAGTATTCACAAATAATTCGAGTAATTGTGGAAGGAGAAAGCTCCACATTAGATGTGTATCCTAACCCAGCTCAAGACTATCTTGTGCTTCGTATGAACACAAATGTGACTGAACTTGCTGCGACTTTAGTTGATATGAATGGGGGAGTACTTGTTCGAAGAACCTTGAACGAAGCGTTTAGAGTCAACAATCTCACATTAGATGTGAGTATTTTAAAAGAAGGTATTTACTTCTTGATCGTGTCCGTTAACGACGAAGTTCAACGGCATAAGATTGTCATACGCCGATAATTTGAAATTCGCTTCGGTTAGAAATAGAAAGCAGAAGGATTCCTTCTGCTTTTTTTGTTTTCGAGAGCCAATGAATCTAAAATGATCGACTTGCTTCCATAAAGTTCGCCTTTGAATGTATTTTGTATACAAGCGGTATACTCAACTTAGAACCATTGTATAGTGTAGTGACGAATAGCTTACCTCTGCTCTATCAATCGGCTATTCAAGATGTGGAAGTTACCGTTCTTGCTGTGCTTTATGGCACTTTACGAGCTGGTCCGATATTCACAAGACCAGTCATTCGAATCCTCTGGAGAGTTGAGATCTGGGATGTTAAACAGCCTTGAGCTAGTTTCTGGGCCAATGAATACAGGACCACCAGAAGCTTCGATCTCTGTGATGCCAGGAGGCGTGTCGAATGCTATTTTATGGCTTGCTCCAAATTGTGATGTTAGTTACGATGGCACAAATCAAGTTGATTCGTGGAGTGATATAAGTGCTGGTGGCTTTGTGGCCTCTAACACTGGAATTAGTACCCTATCTGGGTCAATGCCAGATTTTGTTGCAGGTTCATTCGTTGAAAGTGAAATCAATTCAAATCCAACATTTAATTTCAACTCTTCCATTTCATTCAATGAAGTTGGTAATGATGATTACCTTGGTTTCGAAAATTTCTCAACCTTGGTGGATGCGAGCGGAATTACAGCTCTTTTAGTTGCTAATTTTCCGGCCACCAGTTCCAGCGATCAAACAATATTCTCCTACCTCTCTAGTGATAGCCACAATGACGAATTCGATGCAGGCATTAGCGATGATGGTGGGATGGATGGGGTTTTTACTGAATCTGCAGATTCGAATTCGGGTCTGAATGGAGACTTACGAGATGGAATCACAAGAATCATTTCGATCAGATTTGATGGTAATGGATCCACCATTGCAATTAATGGTGGCAATCCTGGAGGCAATACATTTTCGCCTGTATCAATAGCAGCAAATGGAACATTTGTCATTGGCCAAGATCTGGATGATTTTTCAACTCCCGCGTTTGAAGCCAATCGTAGCCTGACTGCTGAAATAGGTGACTTGATCATTTTTGACCAAATAGTGGGAGCAACGGATCGTCAGAAAGTGAATTCATACCTTGCACTAAAATATGGGATAACGTTGGATCAAGGCTCTCAGCAGGATTATCTAAACTCTAGTGGCGTAGCAATTTTTCCCGTTGTTACCGAGTCAGCAAACTATGCCACTTATGACAATGATATATCTGGTATTGGCCGGGATGATGTTTCAGGCTTGAACCAGCTTAGATCAAAGAGTGTAAATGCAGATGCGCTTCTGACGGGCTCTTCTGAAAGTTTTGATTCAGATCTTCAATTCATTATTTGGGGAAATGATGATGGATTGCTGGCTTTTAGTTCCACGGAGGTAAGCGGTGGGATTAGTACAAGAATTGGTAGGGAATGGAGAGTGGCAGTCTCTAATTCAGCAGGCTCAGTGGACCTCTCTTTTGACTTGTCAGGTGTTACAAATTCACCAGCGGGCTCAGACAATGTGGCCTTGGTTGTTGACGGGGATGGTGACTTTAGCAACGGATTTCTACGGTCCATTTCAGCAAGTACATGGAATGGAACTATTGCGACCTTCGACAATATCTCCATTAATGATGATGAAGTACTGACTATTGCCACGATGCCTAGCGCGCCGGGTGGGGTGTCATCGGGAATTGGTGTATGGTTAAGTGCAAATGATGAAGTCTACAACGAAGGTGCTACTTTGGCCTCCGATGGTCAGTCGGTTGAAAGGTGGGGAGACCAGAGTGGCAATGGAAACGATGCATTAAATCTTAGTATCCCACAACAACCTACTTTCAGGACTAACTCGATTAATTTCAATTCAGCAGTAGATTTCGATGGGACAGATGATGACCTGAGTGGATCAAACGGTTTCCGTACCGTGGACTACTTGACAGTTTTTAGGCCAAATCAGGATTTTACCTCAAGCTCTCCTCCAACGTACATACTTGGTTTCGGTGGTTTTGATTTTAACGGTTTATTCCTGGGCAACCTGATTGGAAGCAACAATGTTGTAACACACTTTGCCACTCTGTTTGGAAGATCTGTGGATGATGCCGGTTTGACAGTCTCTAACGAAACATTGATCAATTCCAGGAACAATGCACTTGGCACCGGACAGAATTTGTTGTTAAATGAGAATCAACTAGACAATTTTAGCTCGGGTACCTTTACTAATTTAAGCGGAAATTATATTCTTGGGAATAGCCCGGCAGAAACGGGAGCCTTTCCGGGTTTAATTGGGGAGGTTATTAGTTATGATGTACGTTTAAATGATACAGACAGACTGAAGGTCTCATCCTATCTTGCCATTAAGTATGGACTTTTTTTGGAGGGAGTAGCTACCGATTATCTTGCTTCTGATGGTGACTTTGTCTATGAAAAGATAGTTGGGGGAGAGATTGACAACAATCACGATATTGCGGCAATTGGTCGCGATGACATAACCAATCTGGATCAACGAAAATCAAAGAGTGCTAATGCGGATTCACGACTGACAATTGCACTTACAGATAATGGTGGATCTTTTCAAAACCCGAATTCATTCACTAAAAACCTCTCATTTTTAGCCTGGGGAAATGACAATGATGACAACGGCATTGTCGAAGATGTAGCTTCAGACCTGCCCTCCAACGTGGTAAGCAGACTTGATCGGCAGTGGCGCGTGCAAGAGCGGGGTACGGTGGGAGAGGTCACGATCCAGGTGGATCTGGCTGGGATTGATCCTCTGGGAGCTGAGTCTGATTTTACAACTAACACAGCTTCTGATTTTTTGCTATTGATTAATTCAGGAGCAACATTCAACAGTGGACTTACCAAAAGCCTGGAAGCAACCTCCTTCGATGCGGCGAATGAAATAGTCACGTTCCAGGCTGATTTCAACGATAGCGAGTTTTTTACGGTTGCGACTTCAAAAATCAACACGTTTGGTCCTGGAGGTGTGTCCGCTAACTTAAGATTGTGGTTAAAGGCTGGTGCAGGGATAGACGAGACGGATGGGCAGCTCGTAGATCAATGGGAAGATCAGTCTGGCAATGGGTCACATGCCATTCAAGCATCGGGCGGAATGCAGGGCGTTTATTTAGATGACTCGAATTCGCAAGCTATTAATTTTCACCCTGCAATCGAATTTGATAATGACCTGGATAGTTATACCATAAGTTCTGATTTGTCGATAGGTGCGATGGGTGATGTGACTGCATACTATGTCGCAAGGGCAGACCTTGAGACTGGAAATGATATTTTACTTGCTTTTGGATCTGGAGCTAATGCACAATTGCACAATCTACGTGTGGTTGGCCTTCCTACCTTATCATATCTTCGGCTGTCGGGCAATCAAATGGTAGGGGCGACGACGCTTGATATTGGCCAGGTTCTCTTAGCAGGTTATCAGAGGTTATCAGCAAACTCGTTTCAACTAAAGTTAAATGGATCCATAGATGCCACAGGCGGCATAGGTGATGGGACTTTTTTTGCAAATTCTTCGACAACACTTGGAGCCTTGGACAATACGGGAAATAGTGGATTCGCTGGTGAACTTGCGGAGGTAATTGTCTATGGCGATAATCACAATGCAATCACCGCCGAGGCTGTTGAGTCTTATCTAGCGCTGAAGTATGGGATAACTTTGAACGGGGGTGATTACGATTATACCAGTCCTGAGGGGAGTATTTTCTATCCGGGAAATTCCGATACAAATTTTGCTGGTTATAGGTCAGATGTGGCCGGAATCTGTCGTGACGATAAGTCTAACTGGAAGCAGTTGACTGCTGCGTCGAGCAATACCACAGCTTCGTTGAGAATAACAAAAGATGATCAGTTTACCGGGAACGATCAATATATCACTTGGGCTCATAATGGCAATGCCATTGCTTCGGTAGGATCTGACTTCCCATCCGGGATCGAATCAAGATTGGGAAGGGTGTGGAAATTGAAGAAAACCAATGCTCCAACAGGCACTGTTACGATGACCTTCGATCTGGTAAGCAACTATCAAGGTGCTGATTTGAGAATTCTAGTTGATAATGATGGTGACTTTAGTGATGCCACAGTTTTAAATACTGGGGCCAGCACGAATGGAGATGAATTCACATTTTCATCCATTGATTTATCGAGTTTCAACGATGGCGATCTTTTTTCAATAGGAACAGTAGATAGAACCAGTTCTCCACTTCCTCTAACATGGCTGGCTTTTAGCGTAAGGCTGTCCGAAGGAAAGGTCATGCTTGAATGGAAGACAACAAATGAGGTCAATGTCAAGAACTTTGAAATTGAAAGAAGCACGAATGGTGTTGATTTCAGTTCAATTGGTAAGACCAATGCCTTCAACCTCTCAAGTCAGATTAACTCCTACCGATACGTTGACCCCCAGCCTTTGTTTAATGTTGGATTCTACAGGATAAAACAGGTCGATTATGATGGAGAATTCACCTACTCCGCCATTAAGACAGTCAATTTTGATCTACCGAGCTTGAGTGTTTCCATTTACCCGATTCCTGTCTCAGAGGTGCTTCAGATAAAACTGAGTAAAAATGTCAATTTTGGTCGATTTAGCTTATTTGACCTTGGCGGTAAAGACAGGAGCTTGATTGTTGATGGAACAGCAGATAACACAGATGTGATCTCATTGCGCAACCTTAATGCACTGAAGGATGGCATTTATCTCTTGGTGCTTTTTCTTGACGGAGAACTGATCCAACGTAAAGTTGTGATTCAAAACTAAGGCTGGATTTGGCTATGATTACAGAATCCTCAGCTTGGCGAAACTTAGCAAAAGCGTCTTCTCTCCAGCTTTTTCGAAATCTACTTTTGCTTTCTTATTGGCTCCCTGCTCATCTATTTCAGAAACGACTCCAAACCCAAACTTTGGATGCTCTACTTTCATTCCTTCAGCAAGGTTCGAAGTATCGCTGGGCTCAAAGTCGGGGCTAGGCTTATGATTTATGATCTGATTTGCAAATTTCTTGGTTGTCGATTCCTTCTTTAGGTTTCTGACAAAATTTTTGGTTACGTAATTTACCCCTGGCGATACTGGATCGCTCGAAGAGAATTTTCGGTTAACCTTGATGAAATCTGGATCTACCTCCTCTAGAAAGCGGCTTGGTTCACAGTTCTTTAGTCGACCAAAACGATATCGATTGAGTGCGTAACTGAAGGATAGTTTTTGTTTTGCTCGCGTTATGGCAACATAGAAGAGACGTCTTTCTTCTTCCAGGTCTGCACGGCTACTTAGCATCATTTGAGACGGGAAAAGATCTTCTTCAAGCCCTACAATATAGACGTATTCGAACTCAAGACCCTTGGCCATATGAATGGTCATAAGCGTCACCGCATCTTCTGTTTTTTCATTTCTGTCCTCGTCGGTCAGCAATGCTACATCCTGAAGAAACGCGCCAAGGCTTTTGTCTTCTCTTTCTGGCTGTTCTGTAAATTCTTTGATCGCGTTGAGAAGTTCCTGCGTGTTCTCATATCGATTCATTCCCTCGATTGTCTTGTCCTCATAGAGCTCTTTTAGAAGTCCGGAGGTTTTTGCGATCTGGGAGGCAGTATCATAGGCATCCTTCTTTTCATTTGTCAGCCGAAATGATTTGATCAGGGTAACAAAATTTTCAACCTGGGTTCCGCCTCTTCCTCCGACATGAGAGCTTGCCCTCTCCATAATTTCCCAAAGCGGTTTCTGCTCTTCCGATGCAGCTACAACCATTTTATTAATGGTCCCTGGCCCAATGCCACGCTTTGGTAGATTTATGATCCTTCGCATGGCTTGCTCGTCGTTTGGATTCACAACGTACCTGAAGTAAGCGAGTAAGTCCTTGATCTCTCTTCTTTGATAAAAGGAGAGACCCCCTACGATGCGGTACTTGATGTTGTTTCTTCGAAGCGCTTCTTCCATCGCTCGACTCTGACTATTGGTTCGATAAAGAATAGCGAAATCCCTATTCGGAACCTGATGCTGCATCTTGTTTTCAAAGATCGAGGAAGCGATCAATTTGCCCTCCTCGTTATCAGAAGTAGCTTTTATCAGATCAATGAGGTCGCCATCCGAATTGTGAGTCCAAACGCTTTTCTTAAGCTGTGCGGTATTCTTGTTTATAACCGAATTTGCTGCGTTTACAATCGTTTTGGTCGATCGATAATTCTGCTCTAACCGGATCATCTTCAAATCCGGATAGTCTTTTTCGAAGTTGAGAATGTTTTGAATGTCAGCTCCCCGAAAGGCGTAGATACTTTGTGCATCGTCCCCAACAACGCAAATATTTTGTCTTACCGCCGCCAAACGTTTGGCTATCATGTACTGAGAGATATTTGTATCTTGAAACTCGTCGATCATGACGTGATGGAAACGCTGTTGATACTTATTCAACACATCAGGGTTTTCCTGGAACAAGACGTTGGTGTTGAATAAGAGATCATCAAAGTCCATCGCATCTGCAGCAAAGCACCGCTCGGAATATGCCTGGTAGAGCCTTCCCATTTCCGGACGCATATTCATTTTGTCATCCTCATAGTAGATGGGATTGTTTAGGTATTCTCGCCAAGAGACAAGCCGGTTTTTTGCCCCGGAAATCCGATTATAAATAATATTCGGTTTGTATACTTTGTCATCCAGGTTAAATTCCTTAACAATGAGTTTGATCAGTGATTTGGAGTCGTCCGTATCATAAATGGTGAAGTTGCTGGGATAGCCTAACCGACCAGCCTCTGCTCGTAAGATCCTGGCAAATACTGAGTGAAAAGTACCCATCCAAAGATTCTTAGCCTCATTTCCCACCACAGATTCAATTCGGTGCTGCATTTCCTTAGCAGCTTTGTTCGTAAATGTTAGGGCGAGAATACTAAATGGATCAATCCCGTGCTTCTCTATCAGGTGGGCAATCCTATAAGTCAGCACGCGAGTCTTGCCTGAGCCTGCACCTGCAATGATCATGCAAGGACCTTCTATATTTAATACACCTTCTCTTTGCGGGGGATTCAGCGACTCTAGGTAGTCTGCTCGCGCTTCTGCCATAGCGCAAATCTAGGGATTACAGTTGGGACTTGCTGATGAAAGTAAATCCAATTTACCACGAATTGGGACGGCTGTGGTCCCTAAGTAGAAATGAAGCTATTTTCCTTCTTCTTCTTTTAAAAATGTGGTTTCATGAAATTTCTTTGACCATTTTCCATCCTCCCATATTCCAACAATAAATTGGAATTTGTTATCATCTAAATAGATCCAACTATCCCTGAGAAAAGCACCGTTATACTCGTATTCAAAATGCAGGTTTCTGCCATCGACGAGGATTGTTCCCTGAGTGATGCCACCAAACCTGTCAAACTCGTAAAATTCAAGTCTGTCTTCTTCTTTGTTATAAGCCCGTACCCCAACTGCTCTAAATCCAAACTCTTTGGTTTTTGGGTCGGTAGACCAGGAATTCACCCTTACAATCTGCTTATTCAGGTCCCACTTCATAGTGTAGACAGTTTTCCCTTCAAACCCTCCGAGCTGCATTCCTTCGGAGATCCAACTTCCATCTGCTAAGGTCTCAAAGGCTTTGATTGGATTTTTCTGGGCGTGGGCATGTGTAGAAATAATGACCAACATGAGTACCATAAGTCTTAAAATTGCTCTCATTTTAGAAGGATTAGAATTTTTTTTGAGTTTATTCCGGCTTTAAAAATGATGCTGCATACTCACCTCCAAATGCCTATGATGAATCCGATTAATGTGAAATATACAACAATATAGCCTCCATTAATCATGATGTATCTCAGAGATTTTTGCTCAAAAAGGGCAATGATTGCGAAAATAAGTGCTGCCCATCCAAGTCCTGCAAGAAACCCCGCAGTGGTACCCCAGACCCAATCGGTTTTACTATCTCCGAGAAAAGCTGCCAGATTGTAGCAGATGATAATTGACAGAATAGTGGAAATGGTGTACACTTTACCAGCATTGACTTTTTTAATATCCTCGTCCGTGAGATTATTTTCATGCTTCCAGGCATTGTAAAACATAGCTGGGGAGTACCAGAGAGCGCCAACGGCAAGGTTGGATATTGCTGCAACTAGAACGGCCCAGTGATTGATGTACATTTCTTCCATTTCTCTTTTTTCAGCCAAATGTAGAAAGCACAAGCGGTCCTGTCTTGGAAAAAATTTACCTGAATCTAATCCCTAATCCTTGAGTATATAATTGGATTTACCAGTTCTAATTCCTTAGGTGGATTTGTTTGAGTTGAGTACTTGGCAAAGTATCGAAACTGATTTTCGTCTGTTTTGATAATCCTGGATATGTACGACCTTACTGAAGTTCCGGGTGAGACTCTGGCCGAATGAGTTAATGAATCCCCATCAAGTATGGCGAAACCGGAATGGCTTTCGTTACCTGGCCCTTTTAAATGGTACCTTAGGGTATCGTTTTCGGTGAAGTACATCCCCTCATAGGTTCTAAAGAGTTCATTTGATTTATTGAATAACTCATTTTCAGCATAGAAATATCTCCCTTTCGGAGATAGCCTATACGTCAGAACTGATTTAAAGGAGGAGTCTACAGGATACCCCACCCACGTTCCTTCTATGAAAAGAGGAAGCTCCAGCTGCCTTCGGCTAACTGATTTAGACGAGAGGAGAGAAATGAGACAAAGTGTTGTAATTATCAATAAAATAGCAGTACCTCTTTTCATCCTTGTAGTTTTATTTGGCAGCAAATGTACCTTGCAAGTGGCCTTCGGTCTTGGAAAAAATTTACTAGAGAGGACTACTGTCAGCTTCTGACGTTTACAGGAATATAATTAAGAATGGGTCCCTTCTCTACCAGGTACTTTTCAGGATTGAGACCTGAGTAGTGCTTGAATTCGTTAATGAAATGAGCCTGATCATAATAGCCACAATCCAGTGACAATCGTGTCCAGTTTACAGAATTGGAATGCTCTAATTCCATAAGTACTCGCTGGAATCGTTGTATTTTTTGCAATTCTTTCGGTGTTATTCCTAGATGTTTTTTAAACAAATGGATCAGATGCTTTTGACTATACCCACATTTCTCGGAGATCTCCTTTATTGTCTTTTCAGATGGGCTAGAAGATAATACTTGAACACCGTAAGTAATGACCCCCGGGATTTCCTCTTGAAGAAGCCTCTTACTAAAATACTCCTCAACGACTCTGAACTTATTTTCAGGAGCAGTAGTGTTTAGAATATCATCTCTGAGTTCATTGATTGAACTGCCAAACAGAAGGTCAGTGTCGACCACTTGATCCGTAATTTCTCCTAACGGAAAATGGGAGAAATGGTATGCGGCCCCTTGGTGGAATCTAATCACCATCATGGAGGAATTCACTCCACCAGCGTCTATGGTGATCAATTTTTTTCTCGCGCCCGACAACCACGAGGATGTGCATTTTTGCTTTTTCTGAAGAGTGACATTATCAAAAATGTATTTTGGACGTTCGGTAAGATCGATGATCAAATCCTGGTAGCCTTCTGGCAGCAGCTTTTCTGCTTCATATCCCGGGGTTAGATATTCAAAGAATGCCATGGACTCAATAAAATGAGATAAAAACCCGACAGGCTTGTGGATTAGAAAAACCATCACCGATTGGGAGATAGTGAACGAGGGATGGTCATAAGTTCTGTTTGCCTGCCATCAATATATCTAGTCTGCTGTCCATCGAAAAAAGCATCCTCTTCAAGCATAATGCGAATCTCCTTATCCCATTCTTTGATAAAGACACCTGCATTAAGCTCAATAGAATGTGCGGTATTTTTGTATAGAGGGTAATCACCTCGGCCAGGCACACCTCCCTGCTGATCCCACAAACCAATGGTTGGTCCCGCTCCATGTCCGTGATACCCAATCGGGTGAGTGTAAATTACTCCCTTCAGCTGCTCCTCTTTACATTGATCTAAAGTAGCTTGGAGGATCTCGTTTCCTGATCTTCCCTCCTTGAAATTGGACGTAAGTATGTCTTGTACTCTATTTCCTTCCTTAAATGCTTCAGCGAGATACGAAGGAGGCTCCACTTCTCCCGGTTTCAGCACATAAGCATGTTGTTGGGTATCCGTATTTAGTCTCAAATACGTAATGCCGAAATCAACATGAAGAAGATCACCGGGAATGATTACCTGCTTTCCAGGCCGACCGGAAAATGCTCGAAGATGTTCGAATGATTCCGGGTCCTTTCGCTGAATAGAAACCGATGGATGGAACCAGGCCGTGAATCCCAATTCTCTGATTCGGTCGCGGTACCACCAAACGACATCATCAGTAGTGGTAACTCCAGGCTGCACGACCTTCTCAGAAAACCCTTCTGCGATTATCTGATGGGCCATTCGTACAATGTTTGGATAAACTGCCATCTCGCTTGCTGTTCTAGTTTCCAACCATCCAATCGCCACATCCTCTGCCCCAACGATTCGGGACTGATACTTTCTGGGAAGAACAGTGAACAACTGATCATAATGTGTGGAAGAGAGACCGTCAGCGAGTGCAAAAGTCTCTGATTTATTGACACCAATCTTCTTGGGATCTTTTTCGATGATCATTTCAGCAAGCGCTTTCCATTGATCGGGCTGCTCTTCTTTGTTCCACACAGTTTTAAAGAGCTCACCTGTATTGTACCTAGACATTCCAAAGGTTTCTATCGGCTTGTTACCGCCGGGATCAAAGGCAATCAACATGGTGGTTCGTCGGGCGGACTGCCAGGTAGCAGGAAGTAACGTCTTAATAACAGGGTCTTCATTGTATTCGCGTGCAATTATGATCCACATATCAATCTCTGACCTTCGCATTATCTCCGGCAGGTAGTTTTTGACCTTATCGTCAAGCCACTGGTCGATCACCTCAGCTCTTTTTTGCATTGAGAGCGTTTTAGGAAAAAATGGGTTTTGAGAGAAAGCGAAACAGAATGAGAACAGAAAGGGAATGAATAGTGTTTTTCTCATAGTACTTATGGCTAAATGATAAATATAGTTGAATCAGATTGCAATGTCATTTCGTAAATTGAAAGACCGGATTTGTTGGTTTTATTTGTGTTGTGAATGAGGAATAGTGCTCCCATATTACTTTGCCTTGTACTGAGTCAGATCACCTTTGCCCAGAAGATTGACAGCCTTGAAAAGGAGTTGTCAAGTCCTGAGGTGGAAGACTCTGTGCGGGTTGGATTGCTTAACGAGCTTGGTTACGAATATTGGATTGTCAATCCCATTCAGTCGATAATTTACGGGCAGCAGGCAAAGGCGCTTGCTTCTGTTATCGGTGATACAAGTGGGCTTGCATTTGCCAATCGAGTAATAGGAGTTGCCAACTGGGCAAAGGGAAGTTATGATGATGGGCTCACTTATCTACTTGACGGATTGGAACTTTACAGATCCGCTCAGGATACGCTCGGCGAAGCTAATTGCTTAATGAACATTGGGCTGATCTATTCAGATCGCTCGGACAATGATAAGGCTTTGGAATTTTATTTTGATGCACTTACTCTGTTTGAAGCGATTGGTGCGGAAAGCAGATCGGCTACTACCTACACGAAAATAGCTACCATTTTTATCAACCAGGAAAAACTTGAAGCCGCCGACGATTTTTTAAGAAGGTCAATTGAAATTCATACGCGAGAGAAATTCCAATATGGCAGGATGGAGGTCTACAACAGGCTGGGGTTGTTGAGTTTTTCAAAAGGATACTACGACAGTGCTGTTTTTTATTTAAATCAGTCTCTTGCGATAAGTAGGACAATTAATGATGTGGAGGGGAAAGCAAAAACCTTACTCGATTTGGCAACGATTCAGCTTTCAGTGAAGCAGCTTTCCGCTGCGGAGGAATCTCTGCAACGCGCATTGATCTTCGCTAGAGAAATAGGTTCCCATAAATGGCTGAAGGAAATCTACGATAACCTTCAGGTGGTAAATCGTAGGAAAGGTGACTTGAATAAGGCGATTTATTATTATGATCAGTACATCCAGGAGCGAGATAGTATTTTCAATGAGGAGACAATCAATAATATATCCAGGTTGGAAGCTCAGCTAGCAACAGTTGAGCAGGAGAGACTCATTGAAGCAAGAGAGCAGCAAATTGTCATTCTCAAACAGCAAAGTGCACTTCAACAAAGCCGGATTGTTATTTTGATTGGGATCATTTTTTTGGTAGCAGTTGTGGCCTTTCTAATTGTGAAGAGCAAACAGACCATTGCCAAACGTCGTGAAGAGAAAGCAAAAGAAATAGCTGAAAGAGCTAAGCAGGAAGTTGAGTTCAAGAACAGAGAGTTGTCTTCATATACTGTCAACTTTGTTAGGAAGAATCGTCTTTTTGAAGATTTGATTGAGTCGATTCAAGATATTAAGAAGCGATCCTCAAGTGCTGTGAACAAAGATCTGATAACCATCGAGAAGACAGTAAAGAAGCATATTCAGATTGATCAGGATTGGGAAGACTTCAAATTGCGCTTTGAAAACGTTCATAAAGGTTTTTTTGACAAACTACATAAGAAATTCCCCTCCTTAACCAATAACGACCTGCGCCTAAGTGTCTTAGTCAAAATGAACTTTTCCATAAAAGAACTTAGTGAGATGTTTGGTATTTCACCCGAAAGTGTAAAAACTGCGCGTTATCGGTTGAAGAAAAAATTAAATCTGCCGTCGGAACAGAATTTGAATGATTTCCTGAACGAAATTGCCTAGATGTTTACTTAATGTTTACCTCGTTCAAAAATCCAGTACACCTATTGTCTATCCCATAATTTATTGACTAAGTCTTTGCTTTTTCAGTTTTGCATTGTCACTAATGAAAAACAAAGACATGAAGCAGCTAATTAACTTTTGGGCAAAAATGATGATCATTCTTGTAGGGGTGATTATTGCCATGACCGTATTGGTCTCATGTAAAAAGCAACCTGCTATTTTTCGAGCACCATTGTTTGATAACTTGGGGAACTATTGGATTGAAGCTACAACCAGCTCAAAGGACGCCAATCGATTTTTTGTGCAGGGGATGATTCTCACGTATAATTTCAATCATGGAGAGGCGGCAAGATCTTTTCGAGAAGCGATTCGATTAGATAGTTCCTTTGCAATGGCGTATTGGGGTTTGGCCTACACATTGGGGCCAAACTATAATGCCCCGATGGAGAAAGGTGACAGAGACGAAGTATACTGGGCGGTCCGCAAAGCAAATCAGACAGTAGCAAGTCTTAAACCATGGGAAAAACTTCTGATCGAATCTATGAAGGCGAAATATTCAGAAGGAGAAACGGATCCGCAATTAGAAGACTTTGCCAATGTTTTGCGGGCATCTGTACAAAAACTTCCCAATGATGCCAATCTTCAAACCTTTTTGGCAGAGGCTTTAATGTTACAGCACCCTTGGGACTTATATGATTATAAAGGTGGCCCTGCCAAGTCGTGGACTCCCGAGATTCTTGAGGCCCTAAATCGAGCCCTTCGATTAGACCCCAATCACCCGCTAGCAAATCATTTGATGATCCATGCCACCGAGGCTTCTGGTACACCGGAGGAGGGTTTGACAGCCTCTGCTAAACTCGCCTCTGTTGCTCCCGGAGCAGGACACTTAGTTCACATGCCTTCTCATACCTATATTAATACCGGGGATTACCATCTGGGTACTGAGGTTAACATAAGTGCAGTGAGTGCGGATAGTGCCTATGCAGCACAGTGCAAGGCCCAGGGAGCCTTTCCTCTTTACTACTACCATAATTATCATTTTCTTGCTGCCTGCGCAGCACTGGAGGGTAGAGGAGCACTTGCCATCGATGCCTCGTTGCGAATGGTAGAGACAATAGATAAGTCGCTGCTTTCAGTTCCAGGATTCGAAACGACACAACATTTCATGACAATACCATATAATGTGCTGGTGAAGTTTGAGCAGTGGGAGAAAATCCTGGCAATGGAAGCTCCCGATGAGAGATATCCTTACTTAACAAGCATGTGGTCGTTTGCCAGAGGTATGGCTTATATCAATTTAGGTCAGCAGAAATCTGCAGAAAGAGAACTAGACAAATTGATAGTGATCAAGGAGACTGGTGAATTGAAAAAGATCACAGTTTTTGGAATTAACTCAGTTCAAGAGGTGGCGGATATTGCAGAGAAAGTTCTGTCTGCAGAGATAGCTCAAAGAGGTGGCGATTTCAAAACAGCAGAAAAGCTTTTGGTTGAAGCTGTCGAGATTGAGGATGGCTTGAGCTACAACGAACCGCCTGATTGGTTCTTTTCGGTAAGACATCTTTTAGGAGATCTCTACCTTGATCAAGGGATGCCTGTGAAAGCAGAGGAGGTCTTTAGAAAAGACTTGATCATCTTTCCTAAGAACGGCTTTGCCTTAAATGGGCTATATCACAGTCTCCGGAATCAGGGAAAAGAGCAAGATTCACAGGATGTACTATCACGATTTCAAAAATCATGGGAATTTGCTGATTCTGAGCTGAAATATTCGAGAATTGACGAGGATAAAAGAAAAGATCTTGCTCTTGAAATCAAATCAGACAGCCCTAATGATTTGATCTATTTGGCGAGTAATTTTTGTGGAATCCGCCGATAGGACTCATCTGAGGTAACTTGTTTACCGGCTGTAGACTAAAGAGAAAAAGATAAATGAAGTTGTTTACCCATTGTATACCCCCTTTATTCTGTATTAAGTATGATCTCCACCAAATTTGTATGCATAGTTGATCATGGGAACAAGCACAACATAAAGCATTTAAGATCCATAGAGTGGCTATGGTTAATTAGTGGTGACAGGCCATCCTTCGGGATGGCCTTTTTTTTGACTACTCCTAATTTTTGGCGATAAGTTAGGAATCCTTAAACGATCTTGATTTCCTTTTCGATAGCTTTGCAGTTCATTTCTAAAACTCACAATGAACTATCTAAACAACCTTACTGATGCAATCGGCAATACGCCACTCCTGAAACTAAATAGTGTTAATCAAGGTATTCCTGGGACCATATTGGTCAAGGTGGAATATTTTAATCCAGGAAATTCCATTAAGGATAGAATAGCCTTAACGATGATTGAAGAGGCGGAGGAGAGAGGGGTCCTGAAACCTGGTGGTACGATCATTGAAGGTACTTCGGGTAATACAGGCATGGGATTAGCGCTGGTGGCAATTGCGAAAGGCTATAAATGCATTTTTACACTTGCTGATAAGCAAAGCCAGGAAAAAATTGACATTTTGCGAGCAGTAGGCGCTGAGGTTATTGTTTGCCCAACCAATGTTGAACCTGAAGATCCCAGGTCCTATTACTCTGTTGCCAAAAAACTGAACTCTGAGATTCCAAATTCCTTTTATCCAAATCAGTACGATAATACTGGAAATACGGCGGCACACTATAAAACAACCGGTCCCGAGATCTGGAGGGACACAGATGGAAAGATCACACACTATGCGGCAGGAATGGGTACTGGTGGTACTATCAGTGGAACTTCTAAATTTCTCAAAGAGCAAAATCCTGCGTTAGTCACCATTGGATTGGATTCGTACGGATCCGTTTTTAAGAAATATAAGGAGACGGGAATCTTTGACGAGAAAGAGGTCTATCCCTATTTAACGGAGGGAATTGGGGAAGATATTTTACCTAAGAATGTGGACTTTGACCTTGTGGATCATATCGTAAAAGTTACCGATAAGGATGCTGCTATCATGACAAGGAAGCTTGCAAGAGAAGAAGGACTTTTTGTTGGATGGTCTTGTGGGTCAGCGGTTTTTGGGGCTTTGGAGTATGCAAAAGAGAACTTAAAGGAAAGTGATGTGATGGTAATTATCCTTCCGGATCATGGAACCAGATATCTGGGAAAGGTGTACAACGACAATTGGATGAAGGATCATGGTTTCTTAGAGGAGAGAAAATTTGCGACCGCAAAGGATATTATTCTCCACAGAAATGGGTCTTCTGAGTTAACTACCATTGATAAGAAGACTACCATCGGTGAGGCAATCATTTCCATGAATGAAAAAGGTATTGATCAAGCGCCAGTTATCAGTGGGAATGAATTCGTAGGAAGCGTTTCCGATAGTAAAATCCTTAAGGGCTTGATCGAAGACCCTTCTCTAAAAGATAAGCCA
Source organism: Cyclobacteriaceae bacterium (assembly GCA_028285685.1). Taxonomy (GTDB): domain Bacteria; phylum Bacteroidota; class Bacteroidia; order Cytophagales; family Cyclobacteriaceae; genus Ekhidna. Next base: position 191,637 of record JANQOR010000027.1, read on the forward strand.
GTTGCAGAGATCATGGATTCTGCTTTTCAATTTGTATCTCCACATGATACTGTTGATGTTATGTCCTCAATGTTAGGCAAAGACAAAAAAGCGCTCTTAATAAGAGATGAATCAAACAACGTACACATCATCACTCAAAGTGACTTGTTGGTTGCTATGACTGATTGAATGTATATTTGATATAACTAAATACTAACTCTTTGTTTGCAGTCCTCTCACAATAGTTGTGAGAGGATTTTTTATAGTAAATTGATCGATCCTTAAATTCCTCCGAAAATGAAAATCACTTCTTACGCATTGGTGGCACTGTTAATGCTTAGTTGCTCCGTTTCAAAACAGACCAGTTCGCTCAACCTTTTTCAAGGTGAAAGTGCAGGCTGCGGGAATTTTATTGTCTATAAGCTTTCGACAGATGGCATTCAATATATTTCTGTTTCTGTAAATGCTAACGAGATAGAATTTGAGGATTCATATGCTCAGGTCGATGCTCAGGACATTGAGGTGAGATGGAAAAAATTCAGTGGAGATATCAGCGCTTCAATCTGCAATGACGTAATTGTCGACCGGCCAGAGCTACTTATTAATCAGGTAGCAAAAACAGGTTCCATTACCATTACCGTGATTGATTCGGAACAGGAGAAAAAAGAAAATGACCAACCTTACAAAGTCACTGTTGTTTTAAAGAATATTGTTTTCGAAAATTTGACTGTTGACTACCTGCAATTGGAGAATGTTGTAGTTGGTTGGCTGCCTGGTTAAGGGTGCCGAGATCGTTTTCACAAGGCATTTTTTGAATAAATAAAGAGCACTAACTTCGAGTGTGCTTACACTAGCTTTTTACCTAGCATTTCTGTTGATTTTTGTGGTTTTTGCCGTATATGGTGAAAGGAAGACTGCCGCATTTATTCAAAATAGGCTAGGACCGATGGAAGTAGGTCCAAAGGGAATCTTACAGACCGTGGCTGATCTGCTCAAAATGCTTCAGAAAGAGGATATCAAGGCTAGTTCGGTCGATAAATTACCGTTTCTCATAGCTCCCATAATCGTCTTTGTAGCTGTTTTTACTGGGTTTTCTCTACTTCCACTAAATGCTGAATTGTCTGGCTCCACAGCTTCAGGAGGCCTTTTTTTGCTGTTGGCTATCATTTCGTTGGATGTACTGGGGATCCTAATGGCTGGATGGGCCTCAAACAACAAGTACAGCCTCTTTGGCTCAATGAGGTCTGTTGCACAGATCATTTCTTATGAAATCCCAATAGGATTGAGCGTATTGTCTGTAGTTATCATAACTGGTACACTGGATCTGCAGGAGACAAGTATTCAACAGACCGGGCGCGGTCTCCTGGGATGGAATCTTGTTCAACATCCTGTCTTAGTAATCCCATTTTTGATATTCATTATATCTGGCCTTGCTGAATCAAATCGAACGCCTTTTGATCTACCTGAATCGGAGTCAGAATTGGTTGGTGGGTATCATACTGAATACTCAGGATTCAGATGGGGGATATTTATGCTTTCAGAATATGGTATGATGCTCCTGCTCTCCATTCTTGGTTCGATCCTTTTTTTGGGAGGTTGGAATTCCCCATTTCCAAACATGGAATTTTTGAGTCTAAGTGACTTGACATCTGGAACATTTTGGGGCGTTTTTTGGCTCCTCTCAAAATCCTTGCTACTTGTTTTTGTTCAAATGTGGGTGAGATGGACATTGCCACGGTTGCGAGTAGATCAACTGATGAGCCTGTCTTGGAAGTACCTTACCCCAGTGTCTATTTTGATGTTGTTTATTTGTGGAATCTGGAAACTTTGGTTACTCAGTTGAGCTACTTCAAGAATATATCATATGCTTTCAGAACAATTCGAAAAGGTCTTGCGTTGACCCTTCGCTACTTCTTCAAGATTCGATTCAGAAGAAACGCGGAACCTGTTACCTCAATCAACTACTTCGACGGTGAGAATGGAACATTCACCGTGCAATATCCCAAACAGGAAATTCCGGTACCTGATCACGGACGCTACAAACTGCACAATGAAATTGATGATTGCATTGTGTGTGATAAATGTGCGAAGATCTGTCCTGTGGATTGTATTGAGATAGAACCGATACGAGCTGTGGAAGAGTATGGAAGGACATCAGACGGAACCCCCCTGCGAATTCACGCTGCTAAGTTTGATATCGATATGGCAAAATGCTGCTTCTGTGGGCTGTGTACGGTGGTTTGCCCCACAGAATGTTTGACTATGACCGACGAATATGACTATAGCACGAACAATATTCTCGATCATAACTTCTCCTTTAGCAAAATGACAGAAAATGAAATAGCCCAAAAGAGGTCGGAATTGGAGAAATTTCAAAGTGAGAAGTCGTCAGCCAAGAGTGAGTCCGCTTCAAAAGAAAGCGAGAAGGTATCACCGAAGAAACCAGTTGCTAAGCCCGTGTTTAAACCAAGACCAATTCCAAAGAGAAAGTGATACAAGTAGTTCAGTACTTTTTTTTCATATTGATCTTGATTGGTGTTGGTCTAATCCTGTGGACAAAGAATGTCATTCACGCCGTATATTCTCTGGCCTTGGTTCTGGTTAGTCTTGCCGGAATTTATGTTTTGTTAAATGCAGAATTGCTAGCGATCGTTCAAATTCTTCTTTATGCAGGAGGTGTAGTTATACTTTTAGTATTTGGGGTGATGATGACCAGCAGGATGAAGGGGAGGACGCTTGCGACCAAAAGTAAAAACTCTCTTGTAGCATTGATCTTGTCTGTTGCCATTTTTACATCATTGTCTTTTGTTTTTTCTGAAGTCAGTTTTTCGGAAAGGATAGAACTCCATCAGCCTAATCAGGTGGAGGACATTGGCATTTCATTTCTGACTGATCATATCGTTGCTTTCGAATTGATCGCTTTTATTTTACTAGTGGCCTTGGTTGGTGCAGCTTATCTAGCAAAAATATCTTCTAATGAATGAGCTTGATCCTATATATCACCTGTATCTAGCTGCAGTCCTGTTCAGTGCTGGGGTCTTTGTTGTAATGTCTAAGCGAAACGTAGTGTTTGTTTTGGTTGGGATAGAGTTGATCCTAAATGGAGCCAATCTTTTGATAGCTACTTTTTCAAGAGGCAACTTAAATGGTCAAATCTTCGCTATATTTTCGATCGTGCTTACCGTATGTGAGGTTGCCGTTGCACTTGCGATCTTACTGAATATTTATAAAAAATATACTACCTCCAACCTCGACGAGGTTCGGGAATTACGCAACGAATGAGCATGGAGGCACTAATATCGTTGATCGTTCTTCTACCTCTTCTGGGTTTGGGCTCAACTTATGCCTTGAATCACAGTGGTTGGCGGGTTTCTGCTGCCTTTATTGCAGGATCATTTTTTTGCTCCGTCTATCTGCTTTTTCAATTAGACAGTCCCTACATGGTTAGATGGGAATGGCTCCCAAATCTGCAGGTCGGTATTTCAGCCGATAAGCCAGCGGCAATTCTGCTCGCGTTAGTTGGTCTTCTTTCACTGCTGGTTCATCTTTTTTCCATGGAGTATATGAAAGATGATACTGCAAAGCAACGATACTTTGCCAAGCTGGCCTTTTTCACATTTTCGATGATGGGATTGCTTGTTTCTGACAGTCTAATCTTACTGTTCGTTTTTTGGGAGTTAGTGGGCTTTTCTTCGTATTTGCTTATTGGTTTCTGGTTTAAGAAAGATTCCGCACCAGGTTCTGCAAGAATGGCTTTTATGGTCAATAAGGTAGCAGATGTAGCCCTTCTGGCGGGGATTCTAATGCTACTGAGAGAGGGGGATTCGACTTTCGTTTCAGAACTAGGTGAAACACTGTTCTTCCTGCCTTCATTGCTTATTGCAATTGGTGCGTTCGGGAAATCGGCCCAACTTCCATTTTCCGGATGGATCGTTAAAGCCATGGCTGGTCCCACACCAATCTCGGCTCTTATACATGCTGCCACAATGGTAGCAGCAGGGGTTTATCTACTTTTTCGAATAGGACCCTTTTTGGATTCACAGGTACTAGCCATAGTTACTATCACCGGTATAGCCACCGCAATGTATGGTGCGCTGTCGGCCATTACTCAGAATGACATAAAGAAAGTCCTGGCATATTCCACGATTTCCCAGTTAGGATACATGGTGATGGGGATAGGAGTGAGTGCGGGTGAAGCCTCGATTTTTCATTTGTGGACACATGCTTTCTTCAAAGCCGGGCTATTTCTAGGGGCGGGAGTTGTTATTCACACACTACATCAGCGGGAAAACAGTGATCCCCAGGACATGCGACAGATGGGTGGCATACGGAGTAAACTGCCATGGACTTTTGTCTCATTTCTAGTCTGTAGTTTAGCACTTGCCGGGATTCCTTTCTTTTCCGGTTTTATGTCAAAAGAAGGGATTCTATTGGCCGCTTGGACCTGGGCTGAGCAGATCGGCACTTGGGCCTACCTGGTTCCTGACCTTGCATTGGTCACTATTCTGATTACTGCTTTTTATGTTGGACGTCTTGTTATATTGGTTTTTCTAGGGGAAAGTAGGTATGGTACCAGCGTAGATGCTATCAAATTTGATGAAAATGCATATTTCAAAATACCATTGACCGTTTTGGCTATAGGTTCGATCTGGTTTGTGTACAATATAAATCCACTGGCACATACTTCCATACTGGATTCCTTTTTCGGACTGGTAAGTATCGACTCCGATTCATTCATTGCTCAATCAGGGGTAGGTATTTCAATATTTCTTTCGATAGCAGGGGCGGTTCTTGCCTTCTCCCTTTTCAAGCCCAAATCAGCTTTTTCCTTGGGATATCGTGACAATGTCCTTCCAAACTCATTTGGTGGACGCGTGATCTACAATGGTTTTTACTTAATAAATGCCTATCGTTTGATAGGTACGACTATCCATTCTACTGCACAAGGTGTTACCTGGGTTGAAAAGAGAATTGATGGTTTACTTCACTTCTTGGCAATGAGTGTGGTGGTCCTGGCTAAAGTTCTCGCGATTGTGGATCGTTTGATAATTGATGGAATCGTGAACTTCTTAGCTTGGATTGCCAGGGTTTTGGGCAATGTAACATCACTGGTACATGCGAGAGAATCTCAATGGCAGATAATTTGGTTGCTAATTGCTTTTGTTTTGATTTTAAGTTGGATACTGTTTTTTTAGCCGGCTGATGGAATACATACTTTCGTACATTTTTCTTTTCCCTGTACTTGTAGCTATCGCTATGCTTTTTATTCATTCAGAGGCGACTTCTGTTTTCAGAAGACTGGCTTTGTCTGCAACTAGTGTTCAGCTAGTACTTTCCATCCTACTTTTCATCCAATTCGACAGGGACACCTCGATATCGACCTGGTCAGGAGCTTTTCAGTTTGTGGAAAAACTGGATTGGATAACCATGAAACTAGGCTCCATTGGAAAGCTAAATATCGACTATTTTCTGGGTGTTGACGGGATCAGTCTTCCTTTAGTGGTATTGTCATGTTTTGTTCTAACAGTTGGTGTCATCTCATCCTGGAATATCAAGGAAAAAGCGAAAGGATATTTCATCCTCTATCTAATTCTTAGTTCAAGTATTATTGGGTGTTTTATTGCGCTCGATTTCTTCCTTTTTTACCTGTGCTTCGAGTTTATGCTTCTCCCCATGTTTTTTCTGATTGGGATCTGGGGAGGAAAAAAACGATCCTATGCCTCCATAAAGTTCTTCCTTTATACGCTCTTTGGTTCCCTTTTTATCCTGATTGTGATGATTGGCCTGTACCTGAGTGTCGTCGATGGCAATGCCAATACGTTTAGTATGGTTCGGATGATGGATGGGTTCTATGATGCGGGGAGTATTCTTGATCCTGCTTCCGGAGAACTGATTTTTGGCTATTCTGCTCGTGCAGCAGCTTTTCTGTTCATCCTGGTTGGATTCGGCATCAAACTGCCAATGGTGCCTTTTCACACCTGGCTACCTGATGCGCACGTTGAAGCTCCAACGCCGATTTCAGTGGTGTTAGCAGGGCTTTTGCTGAAAGTTGGAGCTTATGGTTTTTTCAGAATTGCTTTCGGTATTTTCCCGGATATGGCGGCTAAATATGCGGCTTGGATCGCCTTTCTAGGCGTGCTGTCTATTATTTATGGTGGCATGAACGCCCTGGCGCAAAATGATTTGAAGCGTATGGTTGCCTATTCATCCGTTTCACACATGGGATTCGTTTTTGTGGGACTTGCTGCCGTGACTACAGAGGGTGCTGGAGGCGCACTGTTTCAAATGATATCCCATGGTCTGATATCCCCTGCTTTATTCATTTTGGTGGGAGTAATCTATGATCGAACAAGTAATCGAGAAATGGAGCATTTTAGTGGTTTGGCGAGCAAAATGCCCGTTTATACTTTTTTTACTGTCGTGTTCTTTTTTGCAGGTTTGGGGCTTCCTGGCCTGTCAGGGTTCGTTGGTGAATTGATGGTTCTTATTGGAGCCTTTAAAACAAGCAGCCTTTCAATTTGGATAGGCATCCTGGCCACACTTGGAATCGCAATTTCCGCAGCCTATTTCTTGTGGACGATTCAACGGATGTTTTTTGGAAAATACTTCGTCAGGGAACGGTCCTGGGAGGAGTATATGAATGATCTTTCAGCAAGAGAAAAGTTGATGTTAATTCCCTTGACCGTCCTGGTCTTGTTGCTTGGAATTTATCCAAGAGTGGTTCTTGATTGCTCCAATGATACGATCAACTTTTTTGTTCAGCACGTTGGCAATTTCAATCCATGAATTTGCAAGATCAGCTTTTAGAAATCCTTGCTAACCTGGAATCTCTTAAGGTTGAATTCACACTGATTATTGGCGCCATTTCATTGTTGATTGCTGGTCTCATCACCAAATCTGGTCAGCTGCTAAAATCGATTTATGCCTTAACGATCGTTTTTGCCTTTTACCATAACTGGCAGGGGTTTTCTTTGGGATTGGCTCTCTCAAACAGTCTTTTTATCGCTTCAACAGCTCAGAATTTTACTGCAATTTTCCTTGGAGCTGGTTTACTTATTTTGCTATATCATCGAGAAGAGGAGCATGCCACCGAATTTTACTTTTTTATTTTAAGCATCTTAGTAGGTGGCATAATGTTGATGAAAGCAAACAGCTTTCTAGTTGCATATCTTTCCATTGAGCTAACTTCCTTTACCGCTTACATTATTACCAATTTTTCCTTCAAGAAAGTTGGATTTGAGGCCGGCATCAAATACTTGTTGTTTGGGGCTGTCTCCACAGCCATTATGTTGTTTGGTTTTGGTTTGGTTTATGGGGTCTCGGACATATTTTTCATTTCTGAGCTAAATGAGATTAATAAAGCGTTACCCGCGAGTGTAGGATTGTTGCTCATAGTTTTTGGCCTCCTTTTCAAGGGTTCAGTTGTCCCTTTCCATATCTGGGTGCCTGCGACCTATCAGTCGGCACCAAACGATGCTACAGCGATTTTATCGATAGTGCCGAAGCTGGCCGCCTTTGTGCTTTTGCAAAGAATCTTTCAGTCGGTTGGCTTTGATGAAAGTTGGATTTCAACAGCATGCTTGATGTTGGGTATGTTGACAATTGTATTTGGTACCCTATCCGCACTCAGACAATCCAATGCACGTCGGATGATAAGTTTTGGTGCGATCGCACACTCGGGATTTTTACTGCCTTTGGTAATCATGGAGTCCAGTACTTCTAATGAGGCTTTCTGGTGGTATGCTGCTGCGTATGCTCTTATGAATGTTGCAATTTTCTTTTTTCTAGATGTATATGAGAGAAAGGGAGTTGTTCAAGTCAGCGACTATGGTGGACAGAGTGGGACCGACTGGGTACTTAATTCTGCAATGACGATCATCCTCATTTCATTGGTCGGACTTCCGCCTGCAGCTGGCTTCACAGCCAAGTTCTTGCTTTTCGGTTCACTTTGGGAGTTTTATTCTAATGGAGCTGATGCCATTTACATTACCTACCTGATTGTAGCACTATTTGCGACGGTAATCTCACTGTTTTTCTATCTAAGAATTCCTTATCAGATGTTTCTTGTAAAGGCTGAGACATTGGACACTCAGAATACTCCGGTTTCGACGAAAATTATTGCAACTCTTTTTTCAATTGTCCTGTTATTGTTGTTCTTTGCACCACAGATATTAACAGTAATGCAACAATTACTTAATAGCCACATTGCCTATGAGTGACGCGATCAAGCATGAATGTGGCATTGCGCACCTCAGACTGAGAAAACCCCTTCAATATTTTATTGATAAATACGACACCCCGGCCTATGCAGCCAAGAAAATGTATCTGCTTATGCAAAAGCAGCACAATCGGGGACAAGATGGAGTAGGTGTTGCGAGCATTAAAATAGATGTTCCTCCCGGACATCGGTATATCAGTAGATACAGGACCATCAATACCAAACCTCTTGAAGAGATTTTTGGAAAAATTAGTAAGAAGTACGAAAAGGCTAAGAAGGACAAGAGGGGAGATTTCAGAGATGCAGAGTGGTTAAAAGTCAACTATGCCTTTACCGGTGAATCCTGGCTTGGACATTTGAGGTATGGCACGCATGGGAAAAATAGCATTGAGAACTGTCACCCATTTTTAAGACAAAACAACTGGAGAAGCCGAAACCTCGTCATGGCTGGGAACTTCAACATGACAAATGTGGAAGAGCTGTTTGAGATACTGGTTGGACTAGGACAATTTCCGAAAGCGAAGATGGATACAGTGACCGTCATGGAAAAGATTGGTCATTTTGTAGATGAGGAGAATCAGCGAATCTTTGATAAGTATAGGGACAAGCTATCCAATGAGGAAATAACGGAGAAAATAGAGGAGGAGATTGATATCCAGAAGGTGTTGGAAAAATCCTGTCGAGATTTTGACGGAGGCTATACAATGGCTGGAATTATTGGGTTTGGCGCTTCATTTGTTGCCAGAGACCCAGCCGGGATACGACCCGCTTATTACTATTATGATGATGAGGTAGTAGTGGTCACCTCCGAAAAGCCTGCAATCAAGACCGCATTCGGTTGCGAATATTCTGATATCAAGGAAATCAAACCAGGGCATGCGTTGATCATCGATAAGGAAGGGGATTTTGAGGAGGTCCAATTTATTGAGCCCACAGAGAAGAAGTCCTGCAGTTTTGAACGGATCTATTTTTCGAGAGGAACCGACCCTGATATCTATAATGAACGAAGAAAACTAGGCGAATTATTAGTTCCGCAGGTTCTCAAGTCGATCAGCTCTGATCTTAGGAATAGTGTTTTCTCTTACATACCAAATACCGCTGAAACTTCATTTTTAGGATTGATGCGTGGAGTAGAAGACTATCTCACCTCCAAGCGTAAAGAGGTGATCCTTGAAGGTAAGCCGACTGCTGATTCAATTGAAGAGATGCTGAGCTTTCAGCCGAGAGTAGAGAAACTTGTGCTGAAGGACGCTAAGCTGAGAACGTTTATCACGGATGACGATCATCGCGATGAGCTTGTTTCTCACGTATATGATACCACGTATGAGGTGATCAATAAGAACACGGATACGCTGGTTGTGATCGACGACAGCATCGTTCGTGGCACGACCCTTGAAAAAAGCATTATAACTCTTCTTGATCGATTAGAACCTAAAAAGATTGTCATTGTGTCGTCGGCCCCTCAAATAAGGTTCCCAGACTGCTACGGAATTGATATGAGCAAGATGAAGGAATTCCTGGCTTTTAGAGCAGTGCTTACTCTTTTAAGAGACACCAATAGAGAAGAACTTCTGGATGAAGTTTTCGACAAGTGCTTAGCAAGTCAATCTGAGAAAAACCCGGCAAATCATGTGAAGGAACTGTACGATCCTTTTACATACGAGGAAGTCTCAGAGAAAATATCCGAGATTGTCAAACCTGCTGGGATCAATGCAGAAGTTGAAGTTGTTTATCAGACAGTGGAAAACCTTCACAAGGCATGCCCGAATCATTTGGGTGATTGGTATTTTACAGGTGATTATCCAACACCAGGGGGGAATCGAGTGGTGAATCGAGCTTTCATAAACTACATGAAAGGAGTAGAAGTCAGAGCTTACTAATTAAGCTTGATCGGCTCAGCTCCAATCCCACGAGTACTCCAGCGCTCATCATAAACTGATTTATAGGTAACCTCTAGTTCTAGTGTGTCAGTCCCGAACCAATTGTAGAGCTTCCTAGCATTTACCGAGTCTTCTTCTACACCAATCAACTCGATTACTTCTCCCGCTGGTAGTAATCTTCCCTTTTTAAGAGTTGAGTAGTAAAAGCTTACATCTTCCTTTTTTTTGATTACCTGAAAGGTGAATATCCTGGGATCTGCTTCGTAGACACTATCCTGGAAGTGAATTTTAACATCATCAATAAATGCCGGACCAATTCCATTATTCATTACAATTAGCTTGAATGATGTAGGCTGTATTCTGGGCCAAATCTCTAAATAAGGTAGGACTGAGGCGTATTGTTGTTTTCTGATCAGGTTGGTCTGAAAGACGATTGTAAACAGAGTTCCAAGACTTACAACAATAGCGGTAATACCCAGCATCCGATCGGCTGACCATTTTTTCATCTTAGAAAAATAAGAAAATCAGACGGAAAAACTTTCTCCACATCCGCAAGTTCGGGATGCATTCGGGTTGACAAACTGGAATCCTTTGCCATTGAGCCCGTCTGAGAAATCGAGGGTTGTGCCAAGCAAATAAAGCAAGCTCTTTTTATCAACGAGGATCTTGACACCTTTGTCTTCAAAAACCTCGTCAGACTCATTTACTTCCGGGTCGAATGATAGATCATACATCAAGCCAGAACAGCCGCCGCCCTTCACAGAAACTCTTATATTATGATCCGTCGATTTACCCTCGTCAGCCAGTAGGGTATTTATTTGTTCCTTCGCTTTATCTGTTACTAGTATCATTACGCAACTGGGTTTAAGACAATGCTAAAAACCGTAAGATTATTCATGTCCCTTCCATAATACAATTTATCCATCGCATCGTACATGTTTTTAGCCCGGAAATAAGAAGTCTGTAGTTCATTCATGCCCTTCATCATCCACTGAATGGTAAAAGAACTTTCCTTGTCCTTGTGGGTCCGAACATAGTCAAGCATTTTGTGCAAAACGTCTGTTTTATCAAATCCACTGATGCTTTTGAACAAGAATGATTGATTGTGGCGGGGGTTTATGGTGATAAGGTCAAGCTTCGTTTTTCCATCAACACCGGAATACTCAAACATCAGTTCGTCCGTTCGAAGACCAAGAAAATTCATGATCTCGTTTTGGATCTTCGCAGATTCTACATGGATGTCCGTTCTTATTTCCATTCAATTAAGCAGAGACAAATTTTATTGTTTGCTACTTTCTATCGTACCTATTCAACAAATTTCTAAATATTGACCCTATAGCCTCATAGAACTTTTCAGGTACCGTGAAAGTTCCGCATTTTTGCAAAATTACTAAGTGTAGAAGACAATGTGGAAAAATGTAGAACACATCGGTATTGCTGTGAGGGACTTGTCTCATGTTAATGAGGTCTATTCCAAGTTATTTGGTGAGCCCCCTTACAAATCCGAAGCTGTTGAACTTGAACAGGTAGATACCTCGTTTTTTAAAGTAGGAAATACCAAGATTGAATTCCTCTCAGCAACAGGACCAGAGAGCGCTATTGCCAAATTCATAGAAAAAAGAGGAGAGGGTATACATCATATTGCCTTTGAGGTCGAAGACATACATAATGAACTAGAACGCTTACAGGCTGAGGGTTTTCAATTTACTCGTCCGGAGGTGAGCAAAGGTGCAGACAATAAGTTGGTATGCTTCATACATCCTAAATCAGCAAATGGTGTTTTGGTGGAATTGTGTCAGGAAATTGAGAATTAAGAATTAACAACGGTGCCTCCAGAAGATCTTATGATCATCAGGAAAGAATTTAACTTATGAGTGAAGAGAAAAGAACTGAAATTGGTGAACTTGGAGAATTTGGGTTGATAGAAAAGTTATCTGAGCGATTTGAATCAGCCAACGATAAAACAATCCTCGGGGTGGGTGATGATGCCGCGGTGGTGGATTCCGGCGAGAAATACACGTTGATATCCACCGACATGCTGCTGGAAGGAGTACATTTTGACTTGTCCTATGTTCCCTTGCAACATCTGGGTTACAAGGCAGTCGCAGTTAATGTCTCAGATATCGCAGCGATGAATGGCTTTCCTAAACAGATCACCGTGAGTCTGGGAATTAGTAACCGCTTCTCCGTGGAGGCCCTGGAACTTCTTTATGATGGAATCAAAATTGCTTGTGAAGAATATGGAGTCGATCTTGTTGGTGGAGATACTACTTCCTCCGCTTCAGGTTTGCTGATCTCCGTTTCAATTCTTGGCGAGGTAGAAAAGGAAAAAGTGGTATACCGAAATCAGGCGATGGAGAATGACATTGTCTGTGTCACTGGTGATCTGGGTGCTGCTTATGTGGGTTTGCAGGTGATGGAGCGTGAGAAGCAAGAGTATCTAGCCAATCCCGACATGCAGCCTAAACTTGAGAAGTATGAATACATCGTCGGCCGCCAATTGCGACCCAAAGCGCGTATGGACATCATCCATGAATTCAAGGAACTCAATGTGCTTCCTACGGCAATGATCGATGTGTCAGACGGCTTGGCCTCAGACATATTCCATATCTGCAGACAATCGGGCTTGGGTGTGGCTATCTATGAGGACAAATTACCTATTGATAAGCAGGCTTACGAGACAGCAGCGGAATTCAGCATTGACCCCAATTCATGTGCCCTGAATGGTGGAGAAGATTATGAATTGTTGTTCACGATCAATCAGGATGATTTTGAAAAAATTAAGAATCATTCTGACATCCACACTGTTGGTTACATGCAATCAAAGAACAAAGGCAAGACATTTGTTACTCGCAATAACAACGTAGTTGAGCTAACAGCTCAAGGTTGGAAACACTTTTGAGTACCAGATGTCTAAGCTAGGCTATGAGTGTTCTCGACATAGCGCTCACAGAGCTCCTTAGTCCCTACATATAGGAGTTGATTGTTTCTATAAACTTGATATTGATTATCCGTCTTATTGAAACGGATATTGAATTCAGATTTTTTACCTAGGATTTTTTTAAAAAGATTCATGGCTAGAGTGGCTATTAAATAATGGCTATAACAATTCAGTGAATTTATATAAAAAATTCAATAAATAGTATCTAACTAAGAGAAAATTGAAGTATTTCGAGTCTCTTTAGAAGTTGATTCGAAAGTTTTCAACATACTTTTCGCACTGCACTTTTTCACCGACATACACAATTCTCATTCCCTTGAAAACTTGCCATTGGTCTGAAGCCCTGCTAAATCGAATCTTAAGACCTGAATTTTGATTTGAACCGAAGATCTTTGATAGTAAATTCATGATAATTGGTTGATTTTTTAATGAATGTAGACGTTAAATCAACCAGATGAAAATTAGTTCGATAAATGAATAATGATTGTTGTTAAACTGATACAATCCGTAGTTGGAGGGTTTGTGGGCGTCAATCTTTAGAATGGTATAACCCCCAAATATTCCAGAGCGACTCCACATGACCTGGAATATTGGTAAAAACCATCATTTCCAATGACCATGAGCATGCTTGGTAATGCTATAACATCAAATGCATGAATCGAGGATTCCGTCGAAACATGAGTAACCTCGGTTGGATCATTGAAGTCGACGCTAAACGATTTGAAGCCGTCTGTTCCCTCGCATATGTAGAGACAGTTATCATAGATGGCTAACCCATGGGGATTTTCCATTTGATAGGTTTTTTCCAAGAAAGGAACTTCGGGATTTGACACATTCACAATATCAAGTTGGTTTGTAAACCCTTGACAAGCACTTCCTGATCTTAATGTGACGTAAGCGTAATCGCCTCGGACCACGACAGGGTCACAACTTGTGACGTGTTGATATTTAGACAAAAATGTAGGATTAGCAGGGTCAGTGTTGTCATAAATAAACATTCCGTCCATGGCGCCAAAAAAGAGTTTGTCCTGGTAGGGGTAAATTGTTTCAATCTGCCAGCCCACGTGTATATCACCTACTTTTTCGGGCGTTTGTCCGGAGATATCAAAAAGATGAAGATCGCTATAGTCGATATTGTATAGGTAGTCACCAACTATTGCAAACCTGGAAATTGAACCTGAAGTCCCCGTGTTTGGAGCACCACCACCAAAGTCGGCTGATGAACTTTCCAACGTTGCGAAATTGTCATAATACAACGGCATAGCTTCCACGTCATCACAAACTTCATGTTCATACGTTACAGGCTTCGATTCATAACCAGTAATGATTCCTAAGGTCTCATCAACGTAAAAACCATAGTAACCTAGGTTGTTGTACACGTTTTTTACACGTTGCTGCAAGGTGGGGGCTGCTGGGTCGGAAATGTCGAAGACCAGCAGATCAGTGAATGAATCGGCATACAGTTTATCGCCTTTAGCTGTCAAACCATTAATTCCGGGAACACGAACGAATGCTACATGCACAGGAGAAGAAGGGTCTGTGTCATCAATCACATGAATGCCTGTCTCATTTAGACGAAGATTGTACTTAAATGATCCATCATCAAAATATTGATAATCATATTCCTGCTTACCAAGCTCTAGGATGTAGACATAACCACTTTTGTAGTATAGGCCTCCTGGTCTCTCGACGTCCCTTGCGGGTAGGGTTGTAACCATGCCTTCCAGTGAATCCAAACTCAAATAGATGGGATCGTAGGAGTACGAATCGTATGTTTCCAAATGGCAATCCTGGCAACTGAATAGGAAAGGAATGATGCTCAGAGCAAGAACGGTTGCTTTTAGTTGAAAGTAGGAGAGCGGATTTCTCATAGGACTTGCGTTGATGTGATTTTGATACATCCAGCAGTGAGAAAACCCTACTCGTGACTTGATAGAATGAGGTTAGTCTTATCTAGGGGCTACTTTTCTTTGATGTGAATTGGTGTAGAAGCTTAAATGGTAAAATCTCACTGTTTCGGAATTCCGTGACTGAGGATACTCTAGCACAACAAAAAAAGCCATCCGGACAACTCCAAATGGCTTTAGCTTGCAATTTTCTGCTAAACTAACTTCCTGTAACCAGCTTTACCTCAAGCGTAAAATCATCACTAATCGCTTTGTCGCCTAGGTTATCAAAGAATGAGCCTGATCCATATCGTACGTCAAACTTTGACCGATCAACTGTAATTGTTGCGGCAGCTTCATAGCCACCACCGGCCTCTGTCAAAGATGTAGTAAACGAAATAGATTCAGTCTTCCCCTTGATCGTGATATCTCCGGTCACATCATACGATCCATCTCCTGTCGATTTAGCCTTGGTTATTTTGAATTCGGCTGTTGGATAAGTTTCTACCCCGAAAAAATCATCTGATTTCAAATGTCCCTCTAACTTTCCTTTCCACTCACCGGTCAGGTCAGTGTCGGTCAACGAATTCATGTCAACAACAAAGGATCCTCCTTTTAGTTTTCCATTTGAAATGTCCAGAGAACCACTTGTCAATTGTAGTGTTCCGGTGTGTGAATTCCCAACTACCTTGGATCCTGTCCACACAATAGTGCTTGCTTTTGTGTTTACTGCTAATTCTTTGGCCTCTCCACTAAAGAACGCAGCTAGAATGATAAATGCTTTAATCATGTTTTCTTATTGTTTACAAAAATATATGTACCTACATCTATTTAGGTGTAAAGAAAACGAGAGTTAGTGAAAATGGTTCACTTTTTTTCTAAAAATTTGCGAGATGATTGAAATTGGGAAAACCCTTATCTCCGATGACGTTGTGGAAGAAGCATTTGTCTGCGACCTGCAAAAATGCAAAGGTGCTTGCTGTGTGGAAGGAGATCTTGGAGCTCCATTGCTTGAGGAGGAACTCCCGCTAATTGGGGAAGTACTTGATCTTGTGAAGCCCTATTTAGCCGAGGAGGCTATTGAGGTCTTAGAAAGGGAGGGTGGCTACATTCTGGATGAAGATAAGGATTACTCTACCTCAACAATCAACAACAAAGAATGCGCATTCGCCTTCTATGACGATGGTGGCATTCTAAAATGCAGTATTGAACAAGCGCACAAGGACGGAAAGACCGACTTTAAGAAACCCATTTCGTGTCACCTTTATCCGGTCAGAATTTCAAAGCTACCCGAATTTGAGGCATTAAACTATGATCGATGGAGTATCTGCTCGTCTGCCTGTGATCTTGGAAAAGAGCTAAAGGTTCCCGTTTACAAATTCTTGAAAGAAGCCTTAATAAGGAAGTTTGGAGTGGACTGGTACCACGAGTTAGAGATGAAGATCAGAGATCGTTTAGATCAAAGCTCTCCATGAATGCAGTAGTAAATTTCCCAGACTTAAACTTCTCGTCATCCATTAGTTTTAAATGGAAGGGAATTGTTGTCTTGATGCCTTCGATAACGGTTTCTCCAAGTGCCCTTTTCATTTTAATGATCGCTTCTTCCCTTGTCTGTGCCGTCACAATTAGTTTGGCAATCATTGAATCGTAGTAAGGGGGAATGGTATATCCTGCGTAGACATGACTATCTACCCTGATGCCGTGACCGCCAGGCAAGTGCAGGTTAGTGATTTTTCCAGGACTCGGTCTGAAATCGTTGGTTGGATCTTCGGCATTGATTCTGCATTCGATTGAGCAAAGCTGCGGATAGTAATTTCTCCCTGAAATGAGTTCGCCTGCAGCTACCTTGATTTGTTCTTTAATCAAGTCGTAGTCAGTGACCTCTTCCGTAATGGGGTGCTCTACCTGGATCCTCGTATTCATTTCCATGAAATAGAAGTTTCCATGTTTATCCACCAAAAACTCTACCGTTCCCGCTCCCTCGTACTTTATAGCTTCAGCTCCCTTGATAGCCGCTTGTCCCATTTTCTCCCTCAACTCTTGACTTACAATAGGTGAAGGGGTCTCTTCTACTAGTTTTTGGTGTCTTCGCTGAATAGAACAATCTCTTTCTGAAAGGTGACAGGCTTTGCCTTTTTGATCACCTACTATCTGAATTTCGACGTGACGGGGTTCCTCGACAAATTTTTCCATGTAAAGGCCATCATTGCCAAATGCAGCTCCAGACTCCTGCTTGGCACTGTCCCAGGCTTTTTGAAACTCCTTCTCACTTTTCACGAGTCTCATTCCCTTTCCTCCACCTCCGGCGGTCGCTTTTAGCATAACCGGGTAACCCATCTCCTTCGCCAGGCTTTTTCCCTGCTTTACGGATTCTAGCAATCCATCTGATCCGGGAATGGTTGGCACTCCCGCCTTTTTCATGGTGGCTTTCGCCGTAGCCTTGTCGCCCATGGAATTGATCATCTCCTCACTGGCGCCAATGAACTTGATTTTATATTCTTCACATACGCGTGAGAATTCTGCGTTTTCAGCCAGGAATCCATATCCCGGGTGGATTGCATCGGCATTGGTTACCTCCGCAGCAGAAATAATGTTAGGTATGTTTAGGTAAGAGTCTTTTCCCTGAGGGGGTCCAATACAAACAGCCTCATCTGCAAAGCGAACATGAAGGCTTTCTGCATCCGCTGTAGAGTAGACTGCTACTGTCTTAATACCCATTTCCTTGCAAGTACGAATGATACGTAGTGCAATTTCACCTCGGTTGGCAATTAGTATCTTGCTAAACATCGACAAATGGCTTAAGAGGGATCAACAAGAAAAAGTGGCTGATCAAATTCAACCGGTTGTGAATTGTCTATAAGCACCTTCACAATTTTGCCTGAAACTTCGGATTCAATTTCATTGAATAGTTTCATTGCCTCTACAATGCAAACGGTGTCACCAGGTTTGACTGTGCTTCCTACTTCGACGAATGCTGGTGAATCTGGATTGGCAGATCTATAAAAAGTGCCGATCATAGGAGATTTTATCTCAATAAGGTTCGCATCGGGGCCACCACTTTCCTGAGGCTGAGCGGCTGGCTGTGGAGCTGGTGCTGCGGCCGGTGCTGCAGGTACTGGTGCTGGTGCAGCTTGTACCGGAGCAGGAGCCGCAGCAACTACCTGCTGCTCAGCAGATCGCTTAATGCTTACCTTAAAATCTGCTGTCTCTATGTTTACTTCTTCCAGACCGGAATCTGAAAGAAAATTGATAAGTTCTTGGATTTCTTTGGCCTTCATAGGTTAGTTGTTGATAGAATTCTCGTGGGAACTAAGGTATTATAAAAATTTGACTTCAATTATTTTACTCTTTCAATATAAGAGCCATCCTCGGTATTGATTTTGATCAATTCGTCTTGCTCTATGAATAGTGGAACCTGGATGGTCGTTCCTGTCTCGATTTCAGCATTTTTTGTCGCATTGGTTGAGGTGTTGCCTTTGACCGCCGGTTCTGAGTAGGTGACCTTTACAACCACATGCTGCGGTACTTCACAACCTAATACCTTTTCTTCTTCTGCATGAAAAAGAACCTGTACCTCTTGGCCGTCTTTTAGAAACTTTGGAGCGTTGATCATAGATTCCTCGATCGAAATCTGCTCATAGGTGCTGGTATCCATAAAGTGATAGCCCACATCATCCTTATACAAAAATTGATAAGGTCGCCTTTCAACTCGCGCTGTGGTTATTTTGTGTCCTGCCGAAAAGGTGTTGTCTAAGACTTTCCCCGTGGTTATACTTTTTAGCTTGGTCCTTACAAAAGCGGGGCCTTTGCCTGGCTTCACATGTTGAAATTCAACAATGCTGTACAAGTCATTGTTGAACTCAATGACCAGACCTTTTTTTATATCTGCGGTTGTTGCCATTTTTAAATTTTTTTACTTGGGATCATATGCCCATTTTACCCAGATGGCTCCCCATGTGAAACCACCACCAAATGCTGCAAGGATGAGATTATCTCCTTTCTTCAATTGATGTTCGTAATCGTGAAGACAAAGGGGTATGGTGCCGCTGGTAGTGTTTCCATATTTATGGATATTAAGCATCACCTTTTCGTCTCCAATTCCCATCCTTTTGGCCGTTGCGTCGATAATTCGCTTGTTTGCCTGGTGAGGTACCAAAAATGCAATGTCATCACTTGACAGACCATTGTTTTCCATTACCTGTGCAGCGATGTCGGCCATATTTTTTACAGCGAACTTGAAAACCGTAGCTCCTTCCTGACGAGCAAAATGCTCCCGGTTATTTACTGTATCAACAGTTGCTGGCCTACGGCTTCCACCTGCCTTCATGTGAAGAAATGGCTCACCGGAACCATCGGATCTTAAAATCGAATCTTTAATTCCAAAGTCTTCTTCGGTAGGTTCTAGCATCAGGGCTCCGCCACCATCTCCAAAAATGATACATGTGGTCCGATCAGTATAATCGACGATGGACGACATCTTATCGGCGCCAATAACCACTACTTTTTTATATTTCCCCGTCTCGATAAACTGGGAGCCGGTGGTAAGAGCGTATATAAACCCGGAACAAGCGGCCTGAAGATCGTATCCAAAGGCATTTACTGCTCCCACTTTATCAGCGATAACATTTGCTGTGGCTGGAAAGACCATGTCTGGAGTAGTGGTAGCACAAATGATCAGATCAATTTCTTCCGCCTTGGTGTTGGTTTTTTCCAAAAGCCCCTCCAGCGCTTTTACCGCTATGACAGAAGTACCTTGATCCTCACCCTTTAGGATGCGCCGCTCCTTGATACCTGTTCTGGTGGTGATCCACTCATCGTTGGTATCCACCATTGATTCCAGGTCTTTGTTCGTGAGCACATGCTCAGGAACATAACCATGAATTCCGGTTATTGCGGCTTGGATGCGTGACATAAAAGATTAGCTTATGCTAATACTTCCTTCTCCATTACTACTTTTCCCTTGTAGTATAGTTTTCCCTCGTGCCAAAATGCTCTATGCGGTAAATGTGGCTCACCAGTAGTAGGACAGATCACATAGTTTTTAGGTGTCGCCTTGTAGTGGGTTCTTCTTTTATCCCTTCTGGTCTTCGAAATTTTGCGTTTTGGATGCGCCATTTTATTTCCTTCTTTGTCTTAAACTGTAATACTCTTTTAGCCTAGGCTATTTTAATTTCTTTAAGGCTTCCCACCTGGGATCAACCTCTTTTTTATTGTCTTCCTCTTCTTTGGAAGAATAGATTAGTTCATCATCTTCACTGTCATTTTCGAATTTCGGATGAAGCTTTTTCATCGGAATTTCAAGCGTGACAGATTCATACAAAAAATCACTAATGTTGATTTCGTGGGTATCCTTTGTAATAACAAATACGTTTTCACTAAGCTCAATTTCTTCATCACCATATTTGTAAATCACTTCTTGATTTACCTTAATTGGGTAATCGAATTTTTCAAGACTTCTATCACAGATCAACTCTACAGTTCCGTCTATTTTCAAACTCAGATTCACCATCGAATCAGATTTCACTAAATCAACTTTGCAAGAGCCTTTGCCCTCGCTTATCAGACTGTTTTCAAATTCTGAGAAAAACTCTTTGTCGTACTCAAATTCAAAGTTATGAGTATCGTTACTAAGGCCAAAAATCTCGATTTTGTAGCGCCTTGAATTCTTCATTTTACTCACCTTCCGATAAAGAACCGCAAATTTAGATAGATTAGAGTGACTACAAAACATTTGTAGCGATCATTTTCTCTATTTAATTGCTGGTTGATCCTCAGCTGTTTGGACTTGCGGATGATCGTATGAATAAACAAAAAAGGCGCCCTTGCATAAACCTTTGGTTGGGCGCCTATTCGAACAAATACTAATCCACTAATTTTTTAGCCAATCCTCCACGTCAAGGTTCATGGATTTTATTAAAAATGCTATTTCGTCGGTGAAAGTGTCAATAGGAGAATGTGTCTGAGAACCAAAGCCAGAATGCCCTGACCCCCAGGCCATTTGCAGTAAATATTCGTTTGTGCAATTCGAGTTCAAATTTTGTAATGCTGCTATGAATCGGTAGCTATCCGTATCTAGAGGTGTGTCCGCTTCACTCGTAAGCGCCAGCACGGGTGGATAGCACCTGTCGCCACTAAGTTTCTGGTAGGGCGAATACTTTTTCAAAGCGTCAAAATCTTCTTTGTTTGATGCTGTGCCCAATTCAGGAATCATGTATGCGTGGTTGGAATCACCCGCGAATGTCCCAGCGTAAGAGATCATGTCCAGCATTCCATAGTGGAGTACAGCGGCACCAAATATTTCTGGCTTTTGGGTTAGAACTGCGGCCACCGGGATGGTACCCGCACTGACACCATTGATAATTATCTTTTCAGGACTGGAGTACTTCTCCGTCGATACATACTCAATGGCGGAGATGTAGTCATCAATTCCAGTTTGTTTGTTTCTGGCAATACCCGCCTGGTGCCACCCTGATCCAAATGCTCCACCACCTCGGATATGGGCAACTCCATGAATACCACCCATTTCTAGCCAAGTGATGTAGTCACCCTGGAAGTATGGATAGTTCGTAAATGCAATAGCTCCATACACTTGCATAATCAGGGGAGTCTGACCGTTCTTTTTTAGTCCTTTTTTGTAAGTAAGGGAAATGGGGATCTCTGTACCGTCTTTGCTTTTACTGAAGACGATCTCACTTACATATTGAGAAGCATCGAAATTGGTCTCCGCTCTGCTAAAAGGCCTCACTTCACCAGAATTCACGTCAATTTCCAAAATGGTATTTGGCTCAGTGATCCCAATGAAACGGGTTAAAACTTTGTTTGAATCTCGAATTCCGCTGAGGGCATTTAATCCGTTCGTGTTGAAGTAGAGCCCACCACTTGGGAGCTCAATTTCCCTTATCAATTTTCCAGAAATATCGAATACGCCCAGGAATTGCTTTAAGTCTTCCTGGTACGGAATCACAAACTTATTCCCAGCTATCAATGGCAAGAACGTCCCTCCAGCTGACTGATACCCCATCACTGGTTTTTGCTGCTCTGGAATTAGTTCTTTCCAATCGGAAGAATCAGGGCGATCAATGTTGATGCTAACTACTCGACCTTTGGGCGCATGATCATCTGTCTGGAAGTAGAAGTTTTTTCCGTCATTTCCCAAAAAAATGAAAGAAGCGGTGGCATCCTCGATCAATGAAACAACTTCGTCGGAGTTTGTGACCATGTAGTGGATCTTTGAAGCAGTTGCGGCACCCTCTCGCTCTGCAATAGTCAAATAATCCCCACCGCCGCAGACCGCTAATTCAAGTTTTGATCCATCTGAATCAGGAGTGAACACCACTTTATCCTCAACTGCGGTTTGGCCGGGGATGTGGCGCTTTACAACATAACCCGAACGGGATCCATCCTCAGCAGTTTTTGAATTCCCTACGTAGTAAAAGGATTTGCTATCCCTGCTCCAGGCAAGCCTTGTTCCACCCAGAGCGTTTCCAGGAAGGGTCTCATCCAGGAATCTGTTCCCTTCTACATCGAATACTTTCCAATCGAAGTATCTACCAGCTAATGCTGTTGCGACGTATTTTCCATCAGGGCTTGGAATATAGAAATAGATTGCCCTCGGATTAAAAGGTGGAGCATCTCCCAATGCACTTTGGTCTTTGCCATTTTCCCTTACAAAAAGATCCCATACTCCCCTTTCACTATCATCTTTGAGATAAAAAGTTTTTTCGCCTGCAATCATTGGCAATTCTGATCTTCCTCCAACTTTTACCAGTGTATGGACTTTTTCTTTTAACTGATCGTATCCGTTCCATGACCTTACATAGCTACGCATCAACGTGTCCTGATCGGCTGCCCATTTTTTTGTTCTGTCGGTGGTTGCATCACCAAGCCAGGAGAACGCATCCATAATTTGTTCGCCATGGTAGGTTTTCGATTGTGACTCTTTTACCGTCGAGGGGTACTCCAGTCTTTCCTTCCTTTGAGATTGACAGCTTAGTGCGCTGAAACTGAGAACTAAAATTAAGCCCTTTCCGAAATTTGATTTCCTGTATTCCATTACTTTTTGTCCTTAAAAGAATGGAACTGGAGGCGGAATTACCTTAGGGCACTTGTAGGAAAAACTATGGAAATTGTTAGGGAGGTGCGACCGACTAAAAATCCTTAGGTTTTTCTTAGGTTTTCATAATGGATTAACTTGAAAAGTGTCCATACGTTACTCTTGCTATTGATCCTACTGTCAGATGAGCCATTTTTTTTACATCAGGGACGTTCGGATTGATCCGAAGATCAACACCATAACCCGGGAAGGGAAGAGTGTAAAAATTGAACCCAAGATCATGAATGTGCTGATGTGTCTGGTCGAGGCGAAGGGCGATGTGGTTTCTAAGCAGCACCTTTTTGAAATAGTGTGGGCTGAGACCGTTGTGGTGGAAATGGTTTTGACAAGAGCCATCTCGGAGCTAAGGCGTGTTTTTGGAGATAAACCCACCGATCCAAAATTCATCGATACTATTTCCAAGTCAGGCTACAGGTTAATTGCCCCGGTTTCGAAAAAGCGTCCTGAAAGAAGAAGTAGGAGGTCTTTGCGATTAACGCTGCCTGTTGCTGCAGCTTTGACTTTGATTGTGGTTTTGTTTGGATTCCTTCAATCAGACCCTCAGCCACCTCTGTCGAGTGTCCCTTTGACTTTTGAAAAGGGCTGGGAATTCCATCCGTCATTGTCCCCGAACGGGGGATGGGTTGCGTATGTTAGCAGCGAAGCGAATAAGAATGTCTCCGATATTTACTTAAAGTCTATTAGTGACGATTCATTGGTTCAGTTAACGGATTCGGATGGGTATTTTTTGAAACCAGTATGGTCCCCGGATGAAAAATCGATTGCCGCGTTCGGAATTAAAGATGGTTTGAGAGGTATTTACATTTTTTCGGTTGGTGATCAAGCATCTAAGAAAACCATTGCTATCAAAACACAGTATGTTGGTTTAGCCTGGTCGCCCGACGGAGAGGAGATCTCCTATGTTGCTTATGACTCTGCTACTTCACGGCATTCAGTTTACAAATACTCTGTGAAGGATGATACTTCTGTCATTCAAGTAACCTCAGCGCTGGACACCTGGGGAGACTCCAATCCCCGGTACAGCCCGGATGGAAAATCTCTTGCCTTTGTGAGGACGGTCTCAGAGGGAAATCAGGATATTTATAACCTCGATCTTTCCACGTTGGCTCTCAGTCGGCTTACTCAACTGAATCGCAACATTTTTGGATTTGACTGGGAGGATGCATCCACACTTTTGATCTCATCGAATTTAGATGGCGGAGAAAACCTATGGAAAGTGAACGTGAAAGATAAGAATAACCCAGCTGAGATGAAGCGGATCTTAAAAATTCCGTATGGCGAAAGTATTCAGAATCCTACCGTGCACGATGGTCTGATTGTAGGTGAAAAGTGGATGAAGGATATTGATCTGGTCATTTCAGATCTCTATGGACGACCATTGGCCGATTCCATGATTCTGACTTCTACTCAATGGGAACTCCACCCGGACATTTCGAAAAATGGTGAGGAAGTAGTATTCAGTTCAAATCGGTCGGGGAGTTATGAAATATGGAAGTATAACTTTGAAGACCGGTCATTGCATCAACTCACCAAACTTGAAGAAGGATTCAGCGGAAAACCCAAATGGTCTCCTGATGGAAAATGGATTGTTTTCGAGTCCAATGCTATTGGAAGCCATCAGATCTATGTGATGGAGGCGGATGGTAGCAACCTCAGACTGGTCACCGATGGTCAAGGCGACTACATCAACCCTTCATGGTCACGTGATGGGAGTTTCGTGTATTGTTCCTCGAACATCGACGGTAACTGGAGTATCTGGGCTCAATCCCTATCAAATGGAAGATTGCGGAAGATTAATTCTGACAGTTATTTTTTACAGGAAGCAAATAGCTTAGAATCTGCCTTCATAACTAAACTTCATCGGAATGGGATTTGGGAGATGAAGCTTGATGGCACTGAAGAGAAGATTATTGAAGACCTCAATTCCGGCGACTGGGGGAGTTGGATGGTGGGACAAGATGGTATTTATTATTTCAGTGACAAGGAAAATCAGGTTCGTTTCTACGACTTTGAAACAAAAAGCATTAGTAACATTCTTCGCTTGCCTAAAAGTATCCCTGGAAATGATCCGGCATTTACGGTCTGGGACGAAGGCGGGTTAGTAATCTATGGACAACTTAAGAGCTATGGTGGAGATCTGATTGCTATTCGCAACTATTGACTTTGTGAGTCAGTTTTTTCAACACCGTTTTCTCCACGCTGCTTGACAATGTTGTTTGCCACATAAAGGGCATTCCGGAAAGAAGTTGGGTCAGCTTCATTTTTTCCGGCAATAGCAAAAGCGGTACCATGGTCCGGGGATGTCCTTACAAAGGATAGACCCGCGGTATAATTTACTCCGCTTTCAAAGGCCAAGGTCTTAAATGGCACCAACCCCTGATCGTGGTACATTGCCAAAATCCCATCAAAATTCCTGTAACTGGCCATGCCAAAAAAACCGTCAGCTGGGAATGGTCCAAAAACGAGGTTATGCTCATTTTTAAACTGAGTGATCACAGGGTCAATGATCTTTTCTTCTTCATCACCAAGCAAGCCATTTTCTCCCGCATGTGGATTGATACCCAGGACTGCTACTCTGGGTTTTTTTATGCCAAAATCCTTCTGCAGCGATTTGATCATGATCTTAAGCTTCGAGGTGATTTTCTCCTGGCTTATTTTAGCGCTGACTTCTTTAAGTGGCACATGTCCAGTAACTACACCAACTCGTAAATCATCATGGACTAAAAACATCAGACTATCCTTAGCATCTGCCTGTTGTGTCAGAAACTCAGTATGACCGGGAAACTTAAAATTCTCATCCTGTACCAACTCCTTACTTAGGGGGGCGGTCGCGATGGCCTGAATCTTTCCTTCCTTCAGGTCTTCGGTTGCTTTTTGAAGAGCGAGACGTGCATACTTTCCACCTTTTTCATTTGCTTGCCCGGGCTTAATTTCAACTTCATCACTCCACACATTCAAAATGTTTACTTTTTTATGATGGATCTTGTCTAAGGATGGAATTTGATGGTAGTTGAAATCCTCTTTACTTAGCGCTTTTCTGTAAAAGGAAATGATCTTCGAAGAGCCATAGACAACCGGTGTGAACTGCTTGACAATCCTCGGATCTTCCAGGGATTTGATGATCACCTCCGGACCAATGCCATTGATGTCTCCAATGGTGATCCCGATTACATTTTTTTTCTTTTGGTGCGAGTCGCTCATTGTGTACTTTAACAGATTTGAAGATAACAACCTCCGATAAGTTGGCAAGTGTAAAACCAAAAAAACATTTAGGGCAGCATTTTTTGAAGGACGAAAACATTGCGCAGAAGATTGTTGGATCACTGACTGTCAGAGATTGCCCCATAATTGAAGTTGGTCCCGGAACCGGAGTACTCACAAAGTACCTGCTCGGGACAAGGATAGCGGACTTTGTGGCATTTGATGTTGATGCAGAATCGATTCAATATTTGAAGGAGAAGTACCCCGAACATTCGGATCAATTTGAGTTAAAAGACTTTCTTCGGTTTGATGTGGACCGTAAGGAGTACGGTGTTATTGGCAATTTCCCATACAACATTTCCTCACAGCTTTTCTTCAAATTTTGGGATGATAGAAATAAAGTAAAAGAAGTGGTATGTATGATCCAGAAGGAGGTTGCTGATCGAATTTGTGCAAGTGAGGGATCGAAAACCTACGGCATTCTCAGCGTACTGCTCCAGGCTTTTTTTGATATTGACTATTTATTTACCGTGCCTCCGCATGTCTTCATGCCACCGCCAAAGGTGGATTCAGCGGTGATCAAGTTGAAACGCAATCAGGTCGAAAAATTGGAATGCGACGAAGCGTTGTTCAAACGAGTGGTCAAAGCAGGTTTTGGCAAAAGGAGAAAAACATTGCGCAACGCCTTAAAAGACATAAATTTGCCGGACACTGTTAGCGATCTGGAAATCTTGAATTTTCGGGCTGAGCAGTTGGCCGTCGCACAATTTATTTCGCTTACCTCAAAAATCGCCTCAGGATGGAAGCAGTGAAAACTTTTGAATTATCGGTTGAGTTCAAGGAACGCTTTCAGCAGGCCTTGGATCAGCATGACGATTCTTTTGTGCAGACAAGCCTCGAAGGTGTAAATTCAGCTGATATCTCAGCCCTTCTTGATGAGTTCAATTCTGAGGAATGCAAGTATGTCTTTGATCTTCTTTCTGTCGAGATCGGGGCGGAGATCCTGGAAGACCTTGAGGAAGATGTTAGAGAGGAGTTCATAAAGCAATTCACCGCCAAGGAAATCGCTGCATTTGTTGAGCATATGGATTCCGATGATGGTACGGACTTGCTGTATGATATGCCTGTATCTGATCGGAATGAGGTTATCCGGCAGATACATGATGAGGAAAAGGCATCGAACTTGATGGAACTTCTTGAGTACGATGAAGATGTTGCAGGTGGACTGATGGCCAAGGAACTTATCAAGGCAAATCACAACTGGAATATCCTACAATGCATTGAGGAAATACGAAAGCAAGCCGAGAATATTGAGAAGATCTATTCGGTGTATGTTGTTAATGATAAAGGAGAGTTGATCGGAAAGGTGGGTTTGAAGAAGATAATCTTGGCGAATGATCGATCAAGAGTTGCTGATATATACGACGATGAGTTGGTTTCGGTTGAGACTTCCACGGGTGAAGAAGAGGTGGCCAATATCATGCAGAAGTACGATCTGGAGGCTGTTCCAGTCGTTAATGCAAGAGGCAGGCTAGTTGGAAGAATTACCATCGACGATGTGATCGATGTGATCACGGAGAACGCAGAGGAAGAAAGACAATTGATGACGGGTGTTAGTTCCGACGTTGAGGAGGACGACACTGTTTGGAGAATTTCCAAAGCAAGATTACCATGGCTGATCATTGGGATGGCCGGTGGTCTGGTTGGAGCACAGTTCATGGGCTTTTTTAGAGAAGAAATTATAATCGTTCCGGCTTTGGCTTTTTTCATTCCTTTGATCACTGCATCTGGCGGAAATGTTGGGATTCAGTCATCGTCCATCGTGGTTCAAAGCCTCGCTAATCCAAATGTGTTCGCTGATAGTATGTTGAAGCGATTGTTGAAAGTGTTTTTTGTCGCTGTGGTGAATGGTATCATCCTTGCTTTGATGGTTTTTGGATCAGTCATTCTATTTATGAGTGATCAATCGTTGGCCGCTACGGTGTCAATAGCCCTATTCGCTGTTGTTCTTCTTGCCTCATTTATGGGCACGGTAACACCCCTTGTGTTGAACAGATTTGGGGTGAATCCAGCTCTTGCTTCAGGACCTTTTATCACTACAACGAACGATTTACTCGGTTTAGCTGTCTACTTCTCAGTAGCACACCTTCTTTACAATCTATGAGTAAAAACAACCGAGTACTTATTGTCGACCAAATGCACGAGAGTATTGTGCCGATGCTTGAAGAGATTGGCTATAATGTTGAGTATAAGCCTTCAATTTCACGATCAGAAATCTTACGATTAGCTGAGAACTATTCTGGCCTAATCGTGAGAAGCAAAACCACGATTGATAAAGAATTGATTGATGCTGCTAGACAATTAAAGTTTGTGGCCCGAGCTGGGGCAGGTATTGATAAGCTTGATGCGGAATGTCTTGAATCAAGAAATATCCAGATCTTAAATGCTCCGGAAGGAAACCGAGATGCGGTTGGTGAGCACACATTAGCCTTGCTGCTAAATCTTTTGCATCGCCTAACCATTTCAAATGAAGAGGTCAAAAAGGGAATATGGCAGAGAGAGGAAAACCGTGGAATAGAGCTCAAGGGCAAGGTGGTAGGAATCTATGGTTTTGGGAATACAGGATCCTCTTTTGGTAAAAAGTTGAGCGGGCTTGAATGTGAGATTTTGGCCTACGACAAATACAAAGCCGGATTCGGTTCAACTTTGATTCGGGAAACGACTGAGGAGGAATTTCGTCAGAATGTTGAGATCTTAAGTCTTCACATACCACTAACTGATGAAACCAAAGCACTTTTTTCAAAAGGCGAACTAGATAGGTATCCAAAGCTGAAAATCATTCTAAACACCTCCAGGGGTGGCATTCTTGTCCTAAAAGACGTAATAGAGCTGCTGGAAGGCGATAAGCTGATGGGACTTGGACTTGATGTCCTGGAAAATGAAAAACTAGATCAGTTAAATTATGCCGAGAGGACAATCTTTGAAAAGTTGAGCACTGATGAAAGGGTCATTCTAACACCTCACATTGCCGGCTGGACACATGAATCTTATAAGCGGATAAATCAGGTGTTGGTGGAGAAAATCAGGACACTTTAACTACTCTAGTAGCCATTTTTCTGCTTCAATCAGATCATCAAACTTTTTCATTTTCATGTTTGGAATAATCAGGCTAATGGCAGTAGCCATCATGTTACTAAAGATCTTTCCCATGGAAGATTGAGCGTTGATAATTGCCAATTTTTCAACCTGTCGAGCTAGTCTTTTCGCCCTGGTCTTTAAAAGATCCTTGATCCATACTCTTGCCTCTGTATCAAATTCTGTTAGCTTACTTCTATCAATGAGCAGTTTGGTGAATCCATTATATTCCACAGAGTCACCACCTAGTTTGAGTAGTTCTGATGCTGTGGAGACATCGACTTTTCCAAACCAAGCTATTTTGGCAATGTTGTTGTCTTTATCCAGCTCAAAGGTGTTCTGGTTTATTTCTTTATGTATGACAAAACTGGTTGTCAACTTAGCAGTACTACTTTGCATGATTTAATTAGGGTTTCGCTTAATTCATGGTAAGATAAATATTATCAAATGACAACAAATAAAAACTAGATAAACGAATTAAAACCGAAGGTTAAGAGGCTAGAAATTAGGTCAGCAGATCAGGCAGGAAAGGTAAAAATTTGACTAAGCAGCCTTAATTCCTTTATATTTGCATAACATAATGAAAACATGTGATAGTAACGGCTTCAACCAGAGGCCGTTCTTTTTTGTTTAAAGGGGAGAGACATATGGCAGTTAATTATTACACAAAAGACGGATTGCAGAAGCTCAAGGATGAACTTCAGGAATTGAAAACAAAGGGCCGTGCAGATATGGCAAAGCAAATTGCTGAGGCACGAGATAAAGGAGATCTAAGTGAAAATGCGGAATATGATGCTGCAAAAGAAGCTCAGGGTCTGATGGAATTGAAGATATCCAAACTTGAAACGGTAATTGGCAATGCCAGGGAAATTGACGAGTCATCTATTGACACTTCGAAAGTTTCTATCCTTTCTTCAGTTAAGATCAAGAACAAATCAAACGGAATGCAGATTACCTATCAGTTGGTTGCGGAGGAGGAAGCTGACCTCAAGTCAGGAAAGATTTCGGTTCAGTCTCCAATAGGAAAAGGACTACTTGGCAAGAAGAAGGGTGAAAAAGCCAAAATTCAGGTACCAGCTGGGGAGATGGAGTTTGAAATTCTTGATATTTCTGTCTGATGCCGTCAGTTTTCACTCGAATTATTAACCGCGAAATTCCTGCCTATATTGTTGCTGAATCGGATGATTTTCTTGCTTTCTTAGACATCAATCCTCTGGTCGAAGGACACACGCTTGTAATACCCAAAAAGGAAGTTGACTATTTGTTTGATCTTGATGATGAGACCCTTGCAGGGTTGAATCTTTTTGCAAAAAAGGTAGCCAAGGCTATTGATTCCGTCTCGGATTGTGAAAGAGTTGGAGTCTCAGTTGTGGGACTTGAAGTCCCCCACGCACATGTTCACCTTATTCCTATCAATTCAGTGGATGACATGAATTTTGGGCGAATGAAACTCTCCCCGAGCAAGGAGGAACTTGCTACGACTGCGAAAAGGATCAATGCTGCTCTATAGAACTATTTGACTCGTTTGGGGTTGTCTGAAATGAACGATTTCCAGCTCGAACCACCTGTCGTACTGCCAGCTTGTAATCGAAACGAGAAGTTGTGACAAACCGCCACAGCTAGGGCATCCGTTGCATCAAGCAGTTTTGGGCTATCCTCAAATTTTAGGAGGTTCTTGATCATAGCTGCCACCTGTTCCTTACTTGCATTGCCATTCCCGGTTACTGCCTGCTTCACTTTACGAGGAGCATACTCCTGAATCGGGATTTCTTTACTTAGAGCAGCAGCCATTGCTACTCCTTGGGCCCGCCCCAGTTTCAACATTGCCTGAACATCTTTTCCAAAGAACGGGGACTCAAGGGCTACTTCATCAGGAATGTACTCTTCGATCAAAGAGGAAACCCTTTCGAATATTTTTTGAAGTTTGACTTCATGGTTTTTGTATTTGGAAAGATGAATAACTCCATACTGAATAAGAGTCATTTGCTGACCCACACATTTAATGAGACCATAACCCATTACATTCGTGCCCGGATCTATGCCCAATATGATATTCTCTTTTTTGGTCACGCATGCAAGTTAAGAACATCCCTACAATGGAATTGAGGAAACCTAGGAGGTGGGTATGGATTCTATTGAAAACGTCGGTAACCGTACTATGCTTTTACTTTCTCACTAGCCAATTTCAAAACAAAAATGTGTCCTTTAGCAATTTTGAATTCCCCAGTCTTCTTGCGCCAATCCTTGTCCTACAATTTTTCATGATGGTTTTAAACTGGTCTTTGGAGCTGTTAAGGTGGAAAATTTCACTGGATTTTGTCGAGAGGATTTCGTGGAAGCAGGCTGCCATTGACGTCTTAGGAGGACTTACAATGAACTGGATTTTACCATTTACGGCTGGAGATTACTTAACTCGAATCCTATCAAAGCGGGACAAATACAAGACGACTTCCGCTATTCTTCTAAATAGGACTATCATGTTCTCTTTAACATTCGCTCTAGGGATTTTTGGGATGGTCTCCCTTCTTCACATAAAGTTTGATGCTGCTTCTATGATTGTCCTGATGGGAATTGTGATCTTGGTTTTGGTTCTTATCGTGAAGATGACCTCTGAAAAATTCCTTTCCTACTTCAAGGAATTAGATAGATCGATTTTAACCAAGATAATAGGAATTTCTGTAGGCCGCTACTTGGTCTTTTTTCTACAATTTATAATTCTCTTGAGACTGTTCAATGGAGGCCTTCTCTTAAAGGATATTATTGCTGGAATAGGCTGGATTTTCTTTGTCCGCACTTCTATTCCATCCCTACTAGGAGGCTTGGGATTAAGAGAGACCTCAGCGTTTTTCTATTTTCAACCCTTGATTTCGGATATGAGCACTGTCATCTTACCCGTGTTTTTACTTTGGGTCTTGAATACGGCGATACCGTCGATCTTTGGGGCCTTGTTGCTATGGAAAATTAAAGAGATGTAATTCAGACGATTCCTTTTAACATTGCCTGATGATTCTTCTGATCAGCATCTTTTCTATAGGTCACGTTTTCTTTTACTTGATCTTGGCGTGGAAATGGTCACAAATCAAGCCATTTCGTGACGGAGAAAAAGTGTCTTTTTCGGTCGTCA
Source organism: Cyclobacteriaceae bacterium (assembly GCA_028285685.1). GTDB lineage: Bacteria > Bacteroidota > Bacteroidia > Cytophagales > Cyclobacteriaceae > Ekhidna. The sequence continues at coordinate 224,114 of JANQOR010000027.1, forward strand.
TTCCCGTCAGAAATGAGGAGGCAAACATCAGAAATGTGCTCTCTGATCTCCAGACTCAGACCTTCGACAAAAGCAGATTTGAAGTTATCGTTGTTGATGATTTTTCGACAGATAGTACCTGGAGCATACTTAGTGAAGTGAGGGACAATACTAGTTTAGATCTTAAAATTGCCGGCCTGAAAGACCCGTCCACTCACGGGAAAAAGAATGCGCTGACTAGTGGAATCGCTGAGGCGAAGCATGAGGTGATCCTAACAACCGATGCAGATTGCAGACTTCACGAGAGATGGATTGATTCGTATGCGAAGGCATTCTCATCCCAAACACAAATAGTCGCAGGTCCGGTTGCGTTGGAGGGACAAGGGGTTTTTGCTGAAATGCAGATAACTGAATTTGTAGGACTTATAGCATTTGGAGGAGTAACCCTCTCGTCGAATAATCCTAGCATGTGTAGTGGTGCGAACTTGGGATTCAAGAAGAAGGCATTCATCGAAGTTGGCGGATATGAAGGAAACATCGGGATCCCCTCTGGGGATGATGAGTTCTTGCTGTATGATATTATTAAGAGATATCCACGATCTGGTCGTTTTCTTAAATCAGAAAGTGCAACAGTTACCACCAAAACTCAGCCGACTTTTCAACAATTCCTCAATCAAAGATCAAGGTGGATAAGCAAATGGAAACACAATAAGAATTGGAAATTGAGACTAACGGCTGTTCTGTTTTTCATTGATTATTTACTTTTTCTGACAGTCGTCACAGGCACGATTTTTGGTTATTTCCATGCCACTTTTATGGGAGTAATCATTGCTTCCAGATTTTTGGCTAACTATATCCTATTGAAGAAGGTAAGTAATTTTTTAGGACATTCAATCGTACTCAAACCGCTGCTGCTGCTTCAAGTACTGTATCCATTTCATGTGCTGGTAATGGGTTTACAATCTATGTTTGGTGGCTATACCTGGAAAGGAAGGAAATATGGATGAGGTAGAGTATGATCTTTTGGACGAGCTTTATTTCGTCACTTCTTACCCTGAATTAGAAGCAAATGTGGATATGCCAGAGCAGGAAATACAAAAAGCACTTATTTCTCTGGCGTCCAAAGGTTGGATCCGTGTTTATGAAAATTCGGATAAAGAATTAGATGATTTTGATTTAATACGTAACTTCAGGTCTTATTTCTATCTCGCTTCGAAAAAAGGACTCTTGGCGCACAACAGGCAATGAATACCACCCTTGACCTAAAAGATTTACAACTTAACGCCCTTTTGGAGGTGACGCAGGCAATAAATAACAATTTGTCTGAGGAGGATCTATTAAAAATCTACAAGTTCACGCTTTTGGCCGATTTGAAAATTCAAAAATTAGCGTTGTTTACAGATTTGGACGGTGATTGGACGTGTCGCGTGCACTTTGGAACAGCTGAATCATGTGAAGATGTCGGCCTGAGCCCCGAATTCTTGGATTTGAAGGAAGTTGAAAAGCTAGAAGAATCCGACAAATTCGAAGGTCAATTTCAGCAAGTGTTCCCTGTCTATCATAAAGAGAAACTTTTAGCAATTGTCTTTATCTCCACTGGCGAAGAATCTGTTGTGGAAAATCGATTCTTGAACGCACTGACGAATCTTATTCTTGTGGCTATCGAGAACAAGAAGTTTTCGAGAAAGCAACTTGAGCAAGAGGCATATCAAAGAGAGCTTGATATCGCCAAGAAAGTCCAAAACTTTCTTTTTCCAAAGCAACTTCCGATGGCGGAGCAACTTCAGATTGAAGCTTTCTACCTACCACACAAGGACGTTGGTGGAGACTACTACGATTACATTAAGGTTGACAGTGATAAATTCTTGATATGTATTGCCGACGTCTCCGGAAAAGGGGTTCCTGCTGCGCTTCTCATGTCAAACTTTCAAGCCTCACTCAGAACCCTTGTTAGGCATTCGGTTAACTTAGAAGAAATTGTCAATGAACTCAATCACACCACCTTCCGAAGTGGAAATGCAGAAAATTTCATTACATTTTTTGCGGCTATCTATGACTACAAGACTAAGGCACTAGAATACATCAATTGTGGTCACAACGAGATTGTTCTGATCAAAAATGAGGAGATTATTCTCTTGAATGAGGGAACTACCATTCTTGGTATGTTCGATCCGCTTCCATTTATCAAGACTGAAACCATTGAAGATCTATCGGATTTCTTCGTTTTTGCTTACACGGACGGACTTACAGAGACTTTTAGTGAAAACGACGAGGCTTTCGAATTTGAACGATTAGAGAAGATAATCAAGGAGCAGTTGGATAACCTCCAAGGATTGCACAATAGAATTCTGGATGAGCTAGTGGAATTCAAAGGAGATCGAAAGTTTCATGACGATATAACCATGCTCTCCTGCAGGGTTTTGAATAAATGATCCTGCAACAAACACCTGGCCTGCTGAAGAGGATCTATCCTTCCTTGACTTGGAAAAAGGAGTCCGAGAACGAGATATTCCTAACATTCGACGATGGCCCACATCCCACTATCACAAGGTGGATACTTGATGAACTTGACAAATATCAAGCTAAAGCGACTTTTTTCTGTGTTGGTGAAAATTTGAGTTTATTCAGGGAAATGGCTGAAGAAACGAGGAGCCGTGGACACATGCTCGCGAATCATACATTTAGGCATGAGAACGGTTGGAAGACTCGAAGCAAAAATTATTTGAAGAGTATATCTGCCTGTAATGATCTGTTAGCTGAAATGGTTAACTGTTCTAACCAGTTGTTCAGGCCGCCATATGGGAGAATCAAAAGAAATCAGATTTCGGAAGTTCGAAAAAACTATGAGATAGTTATGTGGAGCCACCTCTCCTGGGATTTTAAAAAGAATCTTGATATTTCTAGTTCGATCGAAAACCTACAGAAAGCTCAGTTGGGAAGTATTGTTGTTTTTCACGACAATGAAAAGTCCTTTGGAAATCTGAAGAAAATATTACCACCAGTCTTGGAACATTGGTCATCTTTGAATTATGAGTTCAGTGTACTTTAAATGTTAGTAGATACCCACGCTCATATCTTTCTCGAAGAGTTCAGCGAGGACATTGATGAGGTCATTCAAAGAGCTATGGAGGCTGGAATAGAAAAGATCCTACTTCCCAACATTGACCGGAACACTATAGATGATATGCTGCGAATTGAGCAGAAATACCCCAACTATTGCTACGCAATGATGGGTCTTCATCCCTGTTCGGTAGAAAGAGACTTTGAAAAGCAATTGTACATCGTCGAAGAATGGCTGTCTAGGAGAAGTTTTGTAGCAGTGGGCGAAATAGGAACCGATTTGTACTGGGATAAGACATACTGGGAACAACAGAAGGAGGCATTCAGGATTCAATGTGGATTCGCAATTGAACACAATATTCCTGTAGTGATCCACTGTCGAGAATCCATCGATGAGACGATCCACCTTATCAGAGAAGTCATGGATAAAAATTTGAGGGGAGTATTTCACTGCTTTACTGGAAATGTAAATCAGGGAAAAATCATTGCGAACCTGGGTTTTCATATGGGTCTGGGTGGTGTTTCTACCTTCAAAAATGGGGGCCTTGATATGGTAATTCCTGAACTAGATAGAAGCAGACTGGTCCTTGAAACCGATAGCCCATATCTCTCCCCGGCACCTGAGAGAGGAAAGCGTAACGAGCCATCGAAGTTAAAACTCATCGCTACCAGAATTTCAGAAATCCTGGACATACCAGTTGAGGAGGTTGCAGCAGTAACGACCAAAAATGCAAATGACTTATTTTTCCGCTCGTGAATTTTGAAGTGGTAAACATCAATGAGGTCGGAGATAGAAGAATCCTCATCATTTACACCGGCGGAACTTTCGGCATGGTCCGGGATGAGTCTGGTTCATTGGCCCCATTTGATTTTGGCCAGGTGGTTGAAAAGATTCCTGAATTGAAGTCTCTGGGTATTCAGCTCGCTGCAATATCATTTCCGACACCCATTGATTCCTCAAACGTCACGATTGAGGATTGGAAGAATTTGGGTTGGATTATTGCTAAGCACTATGATCAGTATGATGGTTTCGTCATCCTTCATGGTACTGATACGATGGCCTACACAGCGTCAATGCTCAGTTTTATGCTCGAAGGATTAAACAAGCCGGTGATCCTTACCGGGGCGCAGATGCCTATTGGTTCTGTGAGATCTGATGCGCGCGAGAACCTTATAACGGCTCTGGAAATAGCCTCGACAGAAACGAATGGTAATCCAATCGTAAGCGAGGTTTGCATCTATTTTAATTTCATTTTACTTCGTGGCAATCGATCACAAAAGATTCGTAGCAGTCAATTTGCCGCCTTCGAATCTGAGAACTATCCCTACCTTGCTGAAGCAGGGATTTCAATAGAATTCAACCATAATGCGCTTCGTCCCTTTGACCAAAATGCCACTTTGAGAGTGATAACTGAAATTAATCCCAATGTTACCATTTTGAAAATTTTTCCTGGAATAACAGAAAACGCTGTAAGAGGAACGATTTTTGCGAACAACCTCGAGGGCTTGGTTTTGGAAACGTTTGGTTCAGGCAATACCATGAAATCAGACTGGTTTCTGAACTGCCTGAGTGAGGCGATTGAAGGGGGGCTAGTTATACTAAATGTGAGTCAATGTCTCGGAGGTGAGGTGATGCAAGGAAGGTATGAGACGAGTAAAAAGTTGAATGAAGTAGGGGTTTTGAGTGGTGGAGACATTACTACTGAGGCCGCAGCAGCAAAACTGATGCTGTTGTTAGGAAGTGAGAGCGACCAAACAATGTTGAGGAAAAAACTTACCATGCCCATTAATGGAGAAATGGATGCATGAAAATGACCAAAAGTTAGAATATAGTGCTACTTGTAATTCAAAACTTGCATAAAGGTAATTTTCATCATTTATTTGTAGCCCGTCAAAAAAGGCGGCTGATTAGAGAGGTGGCCGAGCGGCTGAAGGCGCACG